>NZ_CP011393.1:702500-2061852 GCF_001644665.1 Fervidobacterium pennivorans | reverse complement strand
GTTTACAAGCTAAGATTAAAAGATGCCTTCTATGAAATCTACGTCGCAAACGAGGCAATTAAAGAAATAGAGAATAGACTTGACAAAGAAGAACTTCAACTGCTCCTCCCACCAGTAAATTGCAGATGCCAAGTTCTCTGCCGAAAATGGAAAAGTTGTTGTTGAACTCCATACAGAACCAGAGGTTAAGTTTGAGCCCACAAAACTCAAATTGAGAAAGGCAAAGAAGAAGAAGTCCTCGATGGTTACGTAGATATGAGGGTAAAATATATCATAGAGGAAAATGCCATACTTGAGCCAAAAGATGGACAGGCTGAGGAAGGCGACCTGGTCAAAGTAAAAGAAACAGTTATGCTCGGAGAAAAGAAACTCAGAGATGCAGAAGAAAGAGAATACGTTCTTTCGAAGGATGATGAAAGAGAAGTTGTAAAGCAACTCTTTGGTAGGAAAAAGGCGATGTTGTAAAATTCGAAAGAACTTTCGAAAAAGGCGATGACAAAATTGTTTACAAATACATCCTTGAGGTAGAGGAAGTTTACAAGAGAATTCTTCCAGAGTTTACAGACGAGTTCGTAAAATCCTTAGCAATCGAGAATGTAGAAACAACTGAGCAACTCAAAGAAAAGTTCAGAACCGAAGGCAAGGAGATATACGATAGAGAATTAGCGGAATCCTACCGTGCACAAATAATAGCTCAAATTCCGGAAATTACTGAGATAGAAATCAGTGAGAAGACAATTAGAAAGGGCTGTTGAGAACATCATAGATAATCTAAAAGAAGACGGAAAATACGAATTCATATGTTCAGAACTTACGGCAGTGAGGAGAAGCTTATCGAAGAGCTCAGAAATTACTATTTGAATATGATAAAGAAAATTTAGTTGTAAAGAAAATTGCTGAAGAGAACAATATCAAAGTCGATACGGAAGATATAAAAACTTATGCAGAAAGAGTTTCAGTTGAATGGGGAGTAAGTCCCGACAGAGCGGAAGCGATAATTAAGGAGCAGACAGGATATAAGAAACGAAGTAGTTATGGAGATAGTAGAGTCAAAGGTTGCAAAAATCCTTGCAGAAAAAGCACAAATAGAGGAAGTATCATTTAAAGAGCAAGAAAATAAGTAAGAAGTTTGAAAAGGAACAATCAGAATAATCCAGTAACACCTTTAAGACCTTTGGGGAGATGAGAACTTATGGATATGGATAAAGAAATGAAAAAAATACTTGACCAATATGTTCCAATAGTTATCGAAACAACCGGTAGATATGAACGTGCTTACGATATTTATTCAAGGTTACTAAAAGATAGGATTATATTCCTTGGTAGCGCTATAGACGACCATGTAGCGAATTTGGTTGTAGCACAATTATTATTCTTGGAGGCAGAGAACCCAGACAAAGATATACAACTTTACATCAACTCACCGGGAGCTTAGTAACAGCTGGGCTTGCAATATACGATACGATGCAATATGTAAAATGTGATGTTGCAACTATCTGTATTGGTCAGGCGGCATCGATGGCTGCGGTGCTTTTGGCGGCGGGTACAAAAGGAAAGAGATTTTCGCTTCCAAATAGTCGTATAATGATTCACCAACCACTCGGTGGTGCTGAGGGAACTGCCAAGGATGTAGAAATACTGACAAAAGAGCTTTTAAGAATTAAACATCTCATAAACGAAATTCTCAGCAAACACACTGGACAACCCATAGAAAAGATAGAAAAAGACACCGATAGAGATTTCTTCATGAGTGCACAAGAGGCACAGGAATATGGTATATATAGACAAGGTGATTATGCCTGGAGAAAGATAGAAAACAAAAGTCAATTCGTTAGCGTTTAAAAAACGAGAAATCTAAGTAGGGAAGAAGAGAGTATGTCAGGTCACAATAAGTGGCAAACATTAAGCACAGGAAGGCTGCCCAGGATGCGAAGAGGTCTAAGATATTTACGAAGATTATCAGGGAAATCATTGTTGCTGCAAGAGAAGGTGGCGGAAATCCAGAAACAAACCCAAGACTAAGAGCAGTTCTTGAAAAAAGCAAGAGAAGCAAACATGCCAAAAGATACAATTGAAAGATCCATTAAGAAAGGTACCGGAGAGTTAGAAGGTGAAAAGTACGAAGAAGTTATCTACGAAGCATACGCGCCAGGTGGAGTTGCACTTTACATATTAGCTTTGACAGATAACAAAAATAGGACCGCTCAAGAATTGAGACACATACTCAGCAAAAATGGTGGTTCACTTGCAGAAAGCGGTTCCGTTGCTTGGATATTTGAAAGAAAAGGTGTTGTAGAAATTCCCAGAGAAAAAATAGCTGATATGGATGAGTTTACATTGTTGGCTATTGATGCTGGTGCGGAAGACATTGAAGAGGGAGACCCAGTTCTTGTTTACACTGCTCCTGAAAACTTGACGACATTGAGAGAAAATCTAGCAAAGAACGGTTTCGAAGGAACTGCGAAAATCACGTACAAGCCAAAGAACAGTGTCAAAGTCAGCGGTTCTGATGCGGAAAAAGTGCTGAAACTTATAGATGCACTTGAAGATAACGACGATGTTCAAGAAGTATTTGGCAACTTCGACATCGATGATGCAGAACTTGAAGCGATAATGGCAAAATTGGAAGGGTAAGTAGTTGAGAAGCTCGATGTTCGTATTGATTGACAGAAAGTATAAATTTTGAGAATGGAGCTGAAAACATTGGAGAACAGAGCTCCAACTTTTAGGATACATCTGCTACTCGCAACTGTTTTTATTCTCACCATCAATACACTTTTAATGGGAGAGACGCTCTTTTTTGGCGTCTCTCCATTTGATACTACGTACAAACTATCAACCCGATATGATTTTTCATTTTGGAAATTCAAAACCAAGTTCAAAGTCGATGTTGAACTCGCACAGAAGCAAGGTTTTATAAAAATCACTCCCAAATTTGCTGATGTCTTTGAGTATTTTGAGTTTATAAATGACCCCTACAGAGTCACCTATTCTGATTTAAACATCGACATTCCGTTTACAACATTTGCCAATCCGGCTAAAAAGGGTTGGTATGCAACATGGGTTAACACAGGCTATTTCTCAAATGGGTATATACACAAAAACGACTATTTTTCAATCCTCAGTGATGTGTCACGTACCAACCTAACGTTCAAAAATGTATGGTTTGGACATCTTTTTTGAAAATTCACCAAATGGAATTACTTTAGGAGCTGGCAATAAAACATACTTGTTTATTGGTGAAAAGACAGGACTCGGAGTTTTACTGAGTGACAACTCGTTCATTGTATACACACTTGTTTTTTATGAAAACGGTAGCCTTTCATCAAAGTTTGGTTTCACTCTCAAGGCCGATAATCTGGAAATCAATTTGATAAACGATGAAATAGATGGTCAGAAGACTATTGCAGGTAAAATTACCTTGAAAGTGGGTGATTTATATGTCGTTGGACGACTTCAAGGAAAAGAAGTTCGCTTGGATTTCGAATTTCCAATCTGGTGATATTCAAGAGCTTCCTTGGGACCAATTCGAATGGTTTGTTGAAAAAATAAAAGAGACTATGGGATTAGACCTTTCCGGATACAAACCGGAAAGGATGAAAAGGCGCATAGAGATGCTTATAAGAAAATACAATTGCAAAAGCTATAAAGAATACTTAGACCTTATTTCAAAAGACACCAAAAAGCGTGATGAGTTCTTAGATAAGCTCACTATCAATGTCACAGAGTTCTTCAGAAATCCAGAAAAATGGGAAGAGCTCAAAAAGGTATTTCTTCCACAACTTCTCCAAGAAAGTGGACCAAGGTTTAAAGCTTGGAGTGCTGGGTGTTCTTCGGGAGAAGAGCCATACTCGTTAGCGATACTACTTGAAGAGCTCAAAGCGCCTCCAACAGCTAAAATTTTAGCTACCGACATAGATATTGGCGTACTCACAAGAGCACAGATAGGTGAGTATGAACAGCGCTCAATGGCTAGCACACCACCTGAATACATCAAAAAATACTTCATCGTTCGAGATGGAAAATACATAGTAAAGCCAAATGTAAAAGCACGTGTCCAGTTTAAAAGGCACAACCTACTGCAAGACCCGTTTGAAAAGGGCTTTGACTTAATATTGTGCCGCAATGTTGTTATTTACTTTGAGATGGAAGCAAAAGAACAACTTTACAAAAAGTTCGCTGAAAGTCTTCGCGTTGGTGGGTTACTCTTTGTAGGAAACACGGAAAGAATATTCAACTACAGAAACCTTGGATTAGAAGTTGCTTCACCGTTTATCTATAAGAAGGTCAAGTAAAAACTGATAAGGAATGATAAGATGTTCTGGATAGTTCTTTCACTAACGTTGGACCAGATTACAAAACATTTAGCGACGTTATACCTTCGTTTTGGAGAGATAAAAAACCTATTTGGATTCTTCCATTTTACGTATGCAACTAACAGGGGAATTGCTTTTGGACTGTTTCCAGGAGTCAAAGAAGCGGTTATTTACCTCACCTTGCTAATTATTGTTATCACTTCCTTGGTGCCTTTGCTGTTCAAAGTTAGCAAGCTGACAGAGATGTTTATTGGTTTCATCGTTGGTGGAGCCTTAGGAAACTTGGTTGACCGTATAAGATACGGTTATGTTGTTGACTTCCTTACGTTCGACTACTGGCCGACGATAATAAA
This sequence comes from Fervidobacterium pennivorans, assembly GCF_001644665.1. Lineage (NCBI taxonomy): Bacteria > Thermotogati > Thermotogota > Thermotogae > Thermotogales > Fervidobacteriaceae > Fervidobacterium > Fervidobacterium ngatamarikiense. The sequence goes on along the minus strand of NZ_CP011393.1, from coordinate 2,057,183 downwards.
CGTTGCGGACATCTTTATCTTCATTGGTAGCATAGGGATTATGATTCAAATGCTTATCGCTGAATCGAAAGCCAAGAAACAAATAGAAAATGATGAAAATATAGACAACCGGAGGGAAAATAAAGGAATATATGAGGGAATTTATGGAAGAGTTCGAGAATATGGAAGAGATGGAAGAGATAGAAGAGATGGAGGAATTAGAACAACCAACTCCTCAACTGGAAAAAATGGATATACAGGTAACGAACAGGGAAGATGGCTGGCGCCTGGACAAATTCGTCATGGAAAAGACTCCAGACTGGATTTCAAGAACATTCATCCAGAAAGCAATAAAGAATGGCGAGGTTCTGGTGAATGGAACTTTGAAGAAGCCGAGCTACAAGGTGAAGTCTGGGGATACAATTACCTTGATGGTACCTCAGAAGCCCCAGATTCCGGAAATCCTGCCTGAGAACATACCGCTGGACATAATATACGAAGACCGTGATATATTGGTAATCAACAAACAACCAGGAATAATAACCCACCCCATTCCATCCCACACCTCGGGAACCATTGTCAACGCAGTCTTGTATCATTGTAAAGATTTACAAGGTGTTGGCGGGGTGCTGAGACCTGGTATTGTCCATAGGCTTGATAAAGATACAAGTGGTGTGATGGTAATTGCAAAGAATGACTTAGCACATCAATCGCTCACTAAACAGTTCAAAGACAGGGTCACAGAAAAACTGTATGTATGCTTAGTTAAAGGTGTGCCTGAAAAAAACGAAGGAGATATCGATGTAAGCATCGCCAGAAATCCTGTGCTCAGAGTTAAGATGACAGTAACTCAGAGTACATATGGCAAACCAGCACTCACACATTACAAAGTCATAAGAAAGTTTGGGAACTTGGCTTCCTTAGTTTTTGCGTGGCCCAAAACTGGAAGAACGCACCAGATTAGGGTTCATATGAAATACATCGGTCATCCACTTATGGGTGATGAAGTTTACGGAAAAGCTAAAGAAGATGAGAAATTTGATATTCACAGACAGATGCTCCATGCACTCAGCCTTTCATTTTTCCATCCAAGAACTGGTGAACGTGTAAAATTCATAGCAAGACTACCAGAAGATTTTGCCAGAGCGATAAAAAACATCCAAGATTTCTTGGAGGCAAAACCATAAGATTCGAAAATTCTCAAACTTCTTCGCTATAGTTGGATTTCACTATAGCAATCATGTCTTTTAAGTGTTTGTTGAACGCATCAATCACCATTGGGTCGAATTGCCTGCCTTTCATATCGTTCATGTATTCAACTGCCTTTTCAACGGACCAGGCGGGACGATAGCACCTATCGTGTGTTAAAGCTTCAAAAACATCGGCGACTTGAACTATTCGTGCTTCTACTGCTATCTCCTCGCCTTGAAGGCCATAGGGATAGCCACTTCCGTCCCACCTTTCGTGGTGTTCCAGAGCGACGACCGCACCTATCTCAAAGATGTTTAACGTAGAATTCCTAAGAATTTCGAAACCGATTAAGGTATGCTCTTTTATAATTGAAAATTCCTTCTCATCGAGTTTCCCCGGTTTGTTTAATATGTAATCAGGCACTCCGACTTTTCCAATGTCGTGTAATGCTGAGGCTTTCTTGATTAACTTTGCATCACTGGAGCTAAAACCGAGGTATTCTGCCAAATAACAAGATAGTTCGGCAACGCGATTCACATGGTCTCCGGTGTCTGCTGATCTTGCCTCAATAACTTTAGAAAGCATGATAACAAATTCTTCCTCAATATCTGAACGTTTTGTGGAAATAAGGGACGTTTGAAGGTTTTTCAAAAGGCTTCTTATGTATGATGTTTCAAGTGAGTTCAGTTGTTTTGGTGAATAGACCACAAAAAGAATATTGTCCTTTTGAACTTTTGTGTGAAAATCGTATCTATATTCCAAATGTTCGCTGTTCATAAACTTTGGTGGGAAAATACGCTCGTTGTTCACGAAGATTTCTCCGGTGAGTTTAATATCCGGAAGTTTTAAGCACAAAAACGTGCGCACCTGGAGAAAGGTATTTATAAGCAGCTCTGGAAGACTCATTTCGGAAGCGTTTGCTGCAACATTTTCTAAGGTAACGATTGCTTGTTCAAGTGACGTTATATCTTGGTAAGTTTTGAGAAGCGACAAAACTGTGAGTTTTGTTGAAAATGGGGAAAGACTTTCCTTCTCTATATAAGCATTTATATCGTAGTCTCTTGTAAGCAAATCAGTTGGAATTTTCTCAGGATTCGCAGTCATCAAGATTATCCTCGTTTTTTTATCATTGCACGTGTGTCTGATGTGGTTTATAACTTTAATTCCCGCGTCATCGCTCTCCATTACTAAATCGGTTATCACAAGCGCGTATTTTTCGGGGACAAAGATTTTTTTGAACTCCTCGTATCCGTAAGTGTGTTCAATATCTAAATCTTTACCATTCCAAATGAGCTCGCTTAATATTGATGAAAGTTCTGCATGGACTGTTTTGGAATCATCAACAATCATAACTTTTGTTCTTTCCATACGCAGACCTCCAAAAGTGATAGTTGGCAACAGATAACAAAAAGTCCAATCGCTTTTAAAAGATTTCACAAGAAAGAGACGTTAACTTCACAAACATATCATATCATAGAAGTTATTGAACTGAAATTTTCTATTTAGGACATTTCCGAGGATAGGAAAGGTGATATAATTATAAACGAATACTTAAAACTATCCAAAACAGGGGTGGAAAGGGAATGGAAGGTAAGTGAAGTTAAGTGAGCTCATTAGCAAAAAAGTAACAAAACTTTTTATTGTAACAATGATATTGTTAGCAGTAGTTGTGATGGTGTCGGGGATTTACATAATGTACGTCTCTGTGTTGAATATCCGTAATATCCAGCAGAGTATTTATGAGAACAGAGTTGAAGAAACATTGTCGGAGCTTAAGAAAGATGATGAGATTATATCTCGGATTACTGAAATGTATTTGGAGGGTTTAAAAGGGGTTTACCTTATTCGCTTCTTTCACAAGCGCTAAAAAACGATCTTTACGTTGGGGAATTCGGAATATTAAGATTTTCCAAGGTAGACAATGTTCCGAGGTTTTTATCTTTGGAGGATGTTAAAAAATACAATTACAGTTACTACATATACAATGAATTAAAGTCGTACGGAATACTAAAGAGTATTTATCTGATTGTCAACGGTGATATATTCGAGGCAAGAGTTTCAAAAATCTACGCCCAAGGGGTTTTAGACAAAATAGCGAAAATGCTGGCAAGCCTTGGAGCTAATAAGCTTATCGTGTTGGATTCGAAAGGCGAAGCAATATACAGTGTCGACAAAGACTTGAAACAAATACCAGACGATAAAATGCAGGAGTATATTACACGACTAAAGCCTCTCACTAAAAAGTTGCCGTCAGACAGTAACTATTTGGAAAAAATGAGTCTACACAAAGTTTACGTATTTAGAAGACTCACTGTAGATATTGGAAGAAACAGCATATTTACCCCTGTATACTTTTATGTTGAATACACAATTAATCGTTATCTGACACCCATTGTGGTGACGCTCATATTAATACTTGCTGTCAATTTTGGTGCCATATTCTTTGTTGCACAGGGTAGCAAAAAGATAGCGGAAGCAGTTACTTCTCCATTTGGACCATTGATATCCTCCATGAAAGAGTTCCTCATAAATAAAACTTACAACCCCTATCCTGTAAAAACTGATATCCAAGAGATAGAAGAAATTGCAAATGAATATAACGAGCTCGCTCAGGAAATAGCTGCTTCATTTGAAGAAATGCTTGCAATGAACAAAGCTTTGGAAAATTCCTTCAACAAATTGTTAGAACTTGAAAGAGAGATAGAGGAGTCTTACTTGTCATTTGCGCACCAACTATCTGTTATTGCAGAAAGTTACGATGAGACGACCGGTAACCATATTGAACGGGTTGGTAAATTGTCGGCGTGGTTTGCGGAAAAGTTAGGTCTTGAGCCAGAAAAAATAAATAAAATCCGGGCTTTTGCTCCGCTCCATGACATTGGAAAGATACTAGTTCCAAATGATATACTCAACAAACCTGGTAAGCTGACCGATGAAGAATTTGAGATTATGAAAAAACATGTTGAGTATGCTGGTAAACTTCTTGGTGATTCCGAGTATTTTGAAATAGCACGAAATATAGCACTTTATCACCATGAAAAATACGATGGTAGCGGTTATTTGAAAGGACTGAAGGGAGAAGAGATACCAATAGAAGCAAGGATTGTGGCGCTTGCTGATATATACGATGCGTTGAGGTCAGAAAGACCGTATAAAAAAGCCTTATCCCATGAGGAGGCTTTAAAAATTATTTTTGAAGGTGACGGCAGAACAAAACCTGAACACTTTGACCCTAGGGTGTTAGAAATACTTAGAGAAAACAGCGAAGAGATAAAGCGCGTCTGGGAGGAGATCAACAACAGAAGGTAGATATGTTTTGAGGTATGGTTGTGAAAACAAACTTGATAAATCCTACTATATGTGATAAAATAAAGTTTGGGTTTGGTGATTCTTGGTGATTTTGTAATCTGGGCGTAGTTCAGATGGCTAGAACGCCAGAATCGGGATCTGGTGGTCGTGGGTTCAAGTCCCACCGCCCAGACCAGTTGATAGGAAGACTTTTAAGCTAAAAAAAGCCCGGGGTTTCCCGGGCTTTTGTTGGTTTTTTGTTTGCTAATTTATTTTCCTGACTTTTGATACAATTCCCGAACTATTGTTTCTATTAGTGACAACCTACCAGCCAATCTTTGTAGTTCTTCGCTGAGTTGAGCGATAGAATTGTATAATTTGATTATATCTATATCTTGTGAGTTGACTTTAGTGGTAATGGATCGCAAAGCTGATGAGATATTGTTCATTTCTTCTTTGAGAGGAACAATCATTTGCTCAACATCTTCGAATGATGCTTTGGTGTTGAGGGTATCGAATATATTTACAATATCTTGATCGTGCAAGTCTACTCTCAAAGAGATAGTTTCTATAGATTCTTGTAGTGGAGAAACGTCGGGTATGGACGCTTCTATTTTTTCTATCTTGTTGGTTAACGTAGAGGTTATATCGTAGAGTTTTAAGATGTCCGAGTCATGGATATCGAGAGTTACTTCAATATCTGAAATTTTTTGGTTGATTTCTTCCAAGATATTTGATTTTAATTCTTCACTTGCTTCTGCGACAGCAAGATTGATGTATTCTGTTAATCTGTTCTCCAATGAAGCCAAGTTTGAAGAGAGCTCGTAAATCATATCACGAACAGCTGGAAGTCCTGTTTCTACGGTTGCCTTTAAATTCAGAAGCTCTTGTTCAATATTAGCAAGCCTGTTTTCCAATTCGTAAGAAAAAGCCTCAAAATCTTCACTGCTAAGTTTACTACCAATCAATTCGTACAGCATGTTTGTTATTTCTTCAAGATTTGAAAGCCGTTCTCTGAGCTCCTCATCAGTAGTTTGCAATTCTTCTACAGATATGGTTATATCCTTTGTCTCAGCGACTTCACAAGCACACTCTTCACCTTCTTCGTGTTGATGCCCAGAACTGGTTTCGGCAAATATCGGAAGCTGTAGGAACGCTATTAGTATGAAAACCGCAACAACAGTAACTAACTTTCTCATCAAAATCCCCCCTTTTCGAAGATTTGGAAAAAGCTTGGTCTTCAAACTTGATATTATTATACAACGGAACTTCTAAAAAAGTTCCAACAAATTTTAGTCTGTCTCAAATAAAAAAATGGCGCCTTTGCGCCAGAACCTTGAGAGAATTTATGAAAAGTTATTAGTAGCAAAATCCTATTTTTCGAACAGGCAAGTTTGTCTTCGGTTCGCCAAAAACAATAATCAATTGGTGCACAGGCTCAGTTCTTGGGATTTGAATTCTCAAATTCAGTCCGAGTTTTGCCAAAGCGGTTTTAAATGTTGTAATTCTGGAATAGTCGTGCATTGAAAGAACAAAATGCCCATTTTTTACCAATCTTACGATTTCTTCTTGTAACTTTCTCTCTTGCGCAATTGAAAAATCAGGATACCCAACAGCGTAGACAGGTCCTTTAGATGGTTTAGGGATATTTAAGTTTTCCACTTTTCCAACCATACCAACGACGAGTGTTGGTGGGATTCCTTTCCTTTTATAGGTATTGTAAAGTGAAGCATTACCTGAAGCAACAGGCACGCTGAATTGTTCGCACGCATCTTTTAAACCTTTCATTTGACCTGCGAGTCCAAGAGGTTCAATATCAGGGTCTGCGTAGTTTATACCATCAGTTATTGCAACAGGATTTGCTCCAACAGACAGAGTTTTTCTGATAGCCTCTAAAACAGTTATGTAAGCTCCCCAGTATGGGTCCTGAGTTCCTATATCGGCACGACTATGTATTGTCAATGAATATCCAATGGAATTTTTCACCCTCATCACTGCTGGACCGAAACCAGGTGGTAGTATAGTGTCTGTTCCCACCATATAGTCGTATCTTTCAAACACGTTGTGTGCATCAACGTCTTTGAATCTTATCCATCTGAATTTTTTGAGCGGTGATGGGGTATAGTCGTGGATAGGTTCTTCAGGGGAATCTTCGAGGAGTTTTGCAGGCACATCTATGATGATTTGGTCGTGGTATTTTACCACGTATCTACCGGTATTTGTAACTTCAGCAACGACAGCTCCGAAGAGCAAGTGTTTTTTCGCTATTTTGAGAACTTCTTCAGCTTTTTCTGGCGATGTAACTACAGCCATCCGTTCCTGGCTTTCGCTTATCAAAATTTCAATTGGCAGCATATCTGGTTCACGGAGTGGAACCTTTTCAAGGTGCACAATAGCACCTAATCCACTACGTGCGACAAGTTCGCTTGTGGCGGATAGAACTCCTCCTGCACCAAGGTCTTGTGCTCCTTCGACAAGTCCTTTCTCAACCATTTCCAGGAAAGCCTCGATAAGCAATTTTTCAGCAAATGGGTCTCCCACTTGGATGGAAAGTTTCGTAGCTTTTTCGCCTGTTAAATCTTCCGAAGCAAATGAAGCACCGTGGATACCGTCCCTTCCGGTTGCACCTCCGAAGATAACGATAACCTGACCGGGTTTTGTAGCTTTTGAAGGTATTAGGTGCTCGTTTTTCCCAACCCCAACTGCCATTACGTTAACAAGAGGGTTGTGTTTGTAAAAATCTGAAATCCTTAACTCTCCACCCACGGTAGGCACGCCTATGGAATTACCGTAGTCGGAAATTCCTTCGATAATCCCATCGATTACTTTATCCATGTGCAGTGAATCAAGTATTGCTGTAGGTCTGGCGCCCATAGCGAGCACATCTCGTATAATTCCACCTACACCTGTTGCTGCTCCGTTAAAAGGTTCAATAGCACTGGGATGGTTGTGGCTCTCAACTTTGAACGCTAAGAAATGGTAATCATCAAGTGGTACGACTCCTGCGTTACCACCAGTTCCCACTTTTGGCAATTGCCTTATGTAACCTTTTGTATGAGAATAACCGCAATGCTCACTCCACATCACTGTGAACGCTTCTATTTCCTCTCTTGTTGCTTTTCTACCCAACCTCGTTTCAAGGATATCTAAGTACTTCATCCCCTAACACCACCGTTATTTTTGATATAGTTGAACGCAGATAAAAATACCCTCAATCCATCATCCGAGCCGAGTATCTTTTCCATTGCACGTTCAGGGTGTGGCATCAAACCAAAAACGTTCTTATTGGTGTTAGTTATTCCGGCTATCAACTGGTCACTGCCGTTAACGTCTTCTACGTATCTAAGGGCTACATTGACATCGTTAGTCTTTACATATCTGCCGAACCCGTGAGCAATAGGTAATCTGATACGTTCGCCCTTTAAGTAATAGCTGGTGAAAGGCGTTGAGTTGTCCACAATTTCCAAATCTACAATCTTGCAGATGAACTTTCCATTAGAATTTTGAAGAAGAGCGCCATCTAAGAGCCCCATTTCGACAAGTATCTGGAAGCCGTTGCAAATACCAATAACAAGCCCCCCACGGCTCACAAACTCTTTTATCTTTTGAGCAATTGGTTCACGGGCAGCTACAGCTCCAACACGAAGGTAATCTCCGTATGAAAAACCACCAGGTAGGACCAATAAGTCAGCATCTATATCAGAATAGATATCTATGAATTCTGCATCAAATCCTACGTATTTACATGCCCAAAGGGCATCCCTATCACAGTTACTCCCAGGGTACACAACTACCTGGGCTTTTGGAAGAGTCATAGCTTTCTCACCTCATACGTTTCAGTAACCGGGTTTACTAAAAGTTCACTGCAGGCCTTTTCAACAAGTTGCCTTGCTTGTTCTTCGCTTTCAGCTTCAACCTCAAGATGTATGGATTTGCCTAACCTTAGAGAACTTACTGGAATAGAATATTCTTCGTTGAGCACCCTTTTTATCGTTTCTCCCCTTGGGTCACGTACGTTGCTTTTGTATTGGATATCGATTACAAAAGTATACTTCTGCATAAGTTCAGCACCACCTCGTATTTTTCTATTGGATTCCCAAGATTTCGTCTGTAGATATCCTTATCGAATATCTCTCCGGCTTTCCTTAAACGCATCGTATCAGGTGAAATCTCATCACCAAGGCAGATGTTACCTGATTCATCGAATCCATACTCAAATTTTATATCCCAGAGTTCGAATCCGTGTAAGGTAAAGAGTTCTTTTAGGAGCGTTGCTGCTTTTTTTGCTTCGTCAATGATTATTGTAGCGTGTTGCATGCTTAAAATACCGAGCACTTCAAGATGTTCGATACACATTAGAGGGTCATGCATAACATCACTTTTGTATGTGAATTCAACAAGGGGAACTGGTAAATCTTCCCCTTCGGTTCCACCGTAACGTCGCACAAAAGAGCCAGCTTTTTTAAACCTTACGATAACTTCAAGAGGTATCATTTTAAGCTTGCGAGCTCGAATTTTGTTGGGAGGTATGTAGTTAAGAAACATTGTGTAGATGCCTTTTGTGTTTAGATAATGCATCAATCGTGCAGTAATCTCTGAGCAGTATTGACCTTTTAAAGCTAGCACATCGTGTTTAGCACCATCGCCTGCGGTGATATCATCTTTAAACGTTAGTATGACACTTTGACCATCTTCTGAGAGTTCTACAATTTTTGTTTTTCCTTCGTATAAAAGAGTTCCACCCATTTTTTTCACCTCTGGAAATGGGATTTTAGATAGTTGGTGTATCCATTATTTTCTAATTCGTCAGCCTTTGTTAAAACTTCCTGTTTCATACGTTCTCTATACATCTTTAATTTTTCTCGCAGCTGCGGATACTTTATCCCAAGGATTGAGACAGCAAGTAGACCGGCGTTTTTGGCGTTGTTAATTGCAACCGTGGCTACAGGTATGCCTTTTGGCATTTGTACAATCGAAAGGAGAGAGTCTAGTCCTTCCAAATTTGAGGCTTTGACTGGCACACCTATGACGGGTAAAGTTGTTATTGATGCAGTCATCCCAGGCAAGTGTGCTGCGCCACCGGCGCCAGCTATTATTACTTCTATTCCTCTTTCTTCAGCCTTTTTTGCGTATTCGAACATTCTTTCGGGAGTTCTATGTGCGGAGACTATTGTGATTTCGTAAGGGACACCAAACTCTTCGAGAACTTGTGCAGCGTCTTTCATAACAATGAGGTCTGAATCGCTACCCATTATTATTCCAACGAGAGGATTTCCATTCCCCATAATTTTTCACCTCATGAGATAAATTCAAGTATTTTCGGAAATAATTTTAACTCTCTCTCTAAGAATTTTAGCCTTTTGAATTGCTGAATTCAAATCTTCGTCGATTATTGTGATGTGTCCCATTTTTCTGAAAGGAGCAGTTGTTGATTTACCATACCAATGTAGATGTGCTCCTTCCATTTTCAAAACTTCTTCAAGGCCAGTTATAACAGGTTTGCCTGTGTATCCAGGTTCACCAAGGAGGTTTATCATAACAGCTGGAGTGTGCTGTTTAGTGGAACCTAATGGAAGACCAGTTATAGCGCGAAGGTGTTGTTCGAATTGACTTGTGAGACACGACTCGATTGTATGATGACCAGAATTATGAACGCGAGGGGCTATTTCGTTAACAAGGATGTCTCCACTTTTGGTAATGAACATCTCAACAGCAAAAACCCCCACGGCTTTTAAATTAGAAGAAACGAAAGAGTTGATAACATCATAGGCTATACTAATTGCCTTCTGCGATGTGTCTTCTGGTATTCTTGCTGGAGAAATGAGCATATCAAGGATATTTGACCTAGCGTCGAAAACCATTTCAACAACAGGGTATGAAACTATATTCCCTTTAATATCCCTTGCAACCAAAACGGAGATTTCTTTTTCTATCTCCACGAATTCTTCGAAAAATGAATCGGTTTCCAAAATTTTATCTACGTCTTTTTCACTCTTTATTACTGCAACACCCTTTCCATCATAACCACCTTTCCGTGCTTTTTGAACAAACGGAAATGGCGGGAGTTCTTTCATGCGTGACTTGTACTCAATAGAGTCAGTCTTTGTCACTTCGCGTACTAATTTTGATGTGGGTATACCATACTTTATTAGGTGAGATTTTTGCTGTAGTTTGTCGTTTACCAATTCTAGGAGTGCTGGTGAAGGAAGAATTTTGGTGCCGATTTTTTCGAGATGTCTAAGAACTTCCGTATTTGTATGTTCTATTTCGTATGTGACCACCTCAGATTTTTTCGCAAGTTCGTGTAGTTTTTCCGTATCGTACAATGAGCCGATTATCAACTCATCGCAAATTGAAGAAACAGGACAGCTAGGGTCTTTATCAAGTGCGATAACCTTGAACCCCATTTCTTTTGCTTTCAATGTTAACATCTTTCCAAGCTGTCCCCCTCCAATAACCCCCACGGCTTTGATAGGAAAGGTATATATGCTTTTCTCTGTTGAGCTTACCATTAGTTAATCCCCCCACGGCTTTATGCGGTCTTTCCTTTATTTTTCCAGTTTCTCTGGAATTATAAGATTAGCGATAATACCTACGATTGCAGCTAGTGCCATGCCTTTGAGTTCCACTACACCGATTTTGATGCTCGCTCCTCCGATACCGAGTGTGAGGATTAATGCAGCAATAATAAGGTTTCTGGATTTCGAGAAATCTACTTTTGCTTCTACCAATGTTCTCACACCTATTGAAGCTATCATACCAAATAGTATTAAACTCACTCCGCCAATTACAGGTGTGGGGATTGTCTGCAGCACAGCACCGAATTTTGAGAAGAAAGCAACCAGCATTGCAAGAAGGGCAGCGCCACGCAAAATGGAAGGGTCATAAACTTTTGTAATGGCTAGCACTCCTGTATTTTCACTGTATGTTGTGTTGGCAGGTCCTCCCAGTAAACCTGCAACCATTGTCGCAAGTCCATCACCAAGAAGTGTTCTGTGGATACCAGGTTTTTCGAAGAAATTTTTTCCAACGACTGCTCCATTGGTTGTTATATCGCCTATGTGCTCCATAACTGTAACGAATGCAACAGGAGCTATCAAGCTAATTGCTCCAGCATCGAACTTTGGGAATGTGAAGTTCGGAGTTGAAAACCAAGCAGCAGTTGTTATAGGGGTGAAATCAACAATTCCAGAAAGGATGGAGGTAATATACCCGACAAAAACTCCGGTAAGAACAGGGATGAGTGAGAAGAAACCTTTGAATATCGTTGCGGATGCGATAACCGTTATAATCACTACAAATGCAATCGTCCAATTTGAGGAAGCCATATTAACGGCAACGGGGCTTAAACCAAGGCCTATAACCATTATCATGGGACCGGTTACAACAGGTGGGAAGAGCTTTTTGATAACGTTCGTTCCCAGCAGTTTCACAATTAACGAGAACACCAAATATACCGTGCCTGCAACTACGATACCGCCGAGTGAATAACGTATGTCTCCGTATTTTTCTTTAACAATTATAACAGGTGCTATAAAGGCAAAACTGGAACCCAGAAAGACAGGAACGATACCACCAGTTATGTAGTGGAATAACAAAGTTCCAAGTCCTGCGGTAAACAAAGCAACAAGAGGGTCTAATCCTGTTAGAAGAGGAACCAAAACGGTGGCACCAAACATCGCTACAAAATGCTGGAGAGATAGGAGGAACCTTTTCGAGGCAGGTAGGTCTAAACGAGAACTAGAAATAGCAGCCTTTTCGAGTTCAGAATTACCAAAAATAACGTCTTTTTCCATCTTTTCGCCTCCTTTCTCGCCTCACTGGGCGAGTTTAAAGGTTTTTGAGGTCTTACAACCTTATATTACCACAAGCACTTTTAAAAAGTCAACGTTAAGAAACAAAGACAAATGTAACAAAACGTACTAAGAACTCTTGAAATAATGATAGGTTAGCAAATTATGGCTATGCGTTTTTCAATCTAAGTGATAATCTAATTTAAATTAAAATTACTGGGTAGCCTTTGTCCGGATGCCTAATTACATTCAGAGATACCCCATAAACATTGCTTAGAATCTCTCTATTTACAACGTCTAAAGGTTTACCGATAGCGATTATTTTTCCATCTTTCATCACAGCGATTTCATCACAATACTTCGCTGCTAACGTTATATCATGGAATGTCCCAATTATCGTCTTTCCACGTTCGGTAAGTTGTTTTAGATAATCTAACACTTTAATTGCTTGCCCTAAATCCAAGTGATTAACCAATTCATCAGCAATGATGATAGGTGTGTTTTGATAGATTGCGCGTGCAATCAAGACTCTGCGCTGTTGTCCTCCACTAAGAGTGGAGAATATTCTTTTTCGGTATTCAAGCAAATCAACTGTTTTGAGAGTATTTTCTAATTCTTCCTCGTAAACAGGTGTTTCGAAAAAATGTGGTGAGCGGGGGATTCCTCCCATCTCGACCAATTCTTCAACTGTGAAATCGTATGCAGGGTTAAAGTCTTGAGCGATGTAAGCTATAAGCTGTGCAAGTTTTTTGTGAGATAGCCTGAGCACATCGTTCCCATAAACTGTTATTTTCCCACTTTTTGGCTTTTGGAATTTCATAATGAGTGAGAGTAGCGTGGTTTTTCCCGAACCATTTGGTCCAATAATGCCGAAGAAACTTCCCTTCCGAACCTCAAAACTTACATCTTTGAGACTGAAACTCGGGTAAGAAAAAGATAAATGTTCAATTTTTACTATCGTTTCAGTTTTCATTTTTTCATCTTTCAAACTATGCACCCCACATTCCTAAGTAACTACCGAAAAATATCTTAATAACCTGCAACTCCGAAAAGAGGCGGGACCTTGATTTCTGAAGTGTTAACTGATGTATTTGATGCATCTGATGTTGGTTGTGAATTTGTTGCACTGGTTGTATTCAAAGTATCTGTTGCTTCAGAAGATGTCGGAGAATTATTTGTATCCAATTGCTGTTTATTTCTTATTTCAGCAGAATGGAGGCTCTCGTATAGGTTGTATTGTTGTAGTATCAGCTGGGCGTATTTAGTTTTATTTTTTCCGTTGTTGTATTCTTCGAGCGCTTTCTGAAAAGTTCCATGCTTTTTGTAAAGATAAGCGATGTATGCAGTACCGTAAGTTATATTCAACCAATAATTTGTGAGGAGCTCATCCCAACCGTTTTTTGGTTGTTCGAGACCGAGGAGTTTCGATATATTTTTGGCTGTGGAGATAGAAATTTGCATCATTCCTACCACGTCTCCAGCACCTTTCACGTTGGCGAAGTTGCTTTCTACAGAAATGACAGCAGCTATAAGCGTTGGGGGAACGTTGTATTTTGTGCCTATAGTGTATATCGCATTCCATAGGTCAGCTACAAACTCTGGGGCGGTCTTTAGATTCATACCAGCTCTTTTCTTAATCACCGCACCTCTAAACCAATTTGGTGTTTTTATCTGCTCACCATCTTGTCCAAAACTAACAACACTTGTTAACGAGATGGCAAGCAACAAAACTGCAAAAACAAAAATTTTAAACGGTAATCTAAAAAACATTGTAAATTACCCTCCTGGCATTATGATGTAATTGCGAAAAAAGACTTGGGCTATTTCACTACAACTCATTCAAAATTATCGATACAATTTAACCGTAAGCAGAGCGACTATCCACCCAAGTAAGAAGCCATAGATAGCTTCCATTAGCGTATGTCCTTTATTGGGGTCGACATTTCTTCGTAAACCAACAGCATCAGCTGTTGTAATAGCAAGGAAAATTGCAGCGATGGCTGTAAGCGGTGAATCAAAACCTGTAGTGTAACCAACAGCCCAAGCTAATGCTGAGGTTGTTGCAACATGAGCACTGGGCATACCACCGTACCTACCAAATACGCGGAAGTCTTTGTATATCACCACTTTCAAAAATTGTGCTGCCAAAAAGCCAAAAAATGCAGACATGAAAGATGGATTTTTTGTCAAACCTGTGAGCAAGCCCATTTGTCTTCTTTCCCCCGTTTTGACGGTTTTCTCAATATTCTCGATAGGGTTCATTATTTGAATTACCAAGCTCCTGCTTTTTAGGAGGTATTAAGAAGAAGCGTTTTAGATAAAGTAAATTTCCATGACTCACGTTTCGGAATTCCATAATGTCGAAGATGCGTTGAATTATATAAACTCCGAGTCCTCCTGGTCTGATATCATCTAAATCTCGTGGTTTGATTTTCGTTGGGTCCACTTTCGGACCAAAATCGCGGAGTAACACCTCGAGTGTATCAGGTTCTATCCAATTGAGCGTCATCACAATGTAGTTTGGTTCACCTTTGTATGTATGCTGAATAATGTTTGCAATCGCTTCGTTTACAGCCAATTCCGTATCGAATATATCTTTATCGAACACTCCTCGGAATGTTAGAAAAGTATGTATAACAACTCGTGCTAATTTTATATTTTCAGTAAGTGCTCTAAATGATATCGTGACTGTCTGGTTCAAAGTTACCTCCTCCCTCTGACCTGGCGAGTATTATGCCAAGTGATATTGTTTCAAGCCTAGCAAATGGGTCAAAATATGTCTCGCTTCTAAATTCGTTTAGCTTTTTTATTATACCAGAAAAATACCTCTCTTCAAAATCTGACAGAACAATGTATTTGACTATATTTGTCCACTTCCCAAGGTCAATGTCAGTGCTTTCAAGCGCTAATTTGGGCAGTTGGTCGTAGCTTCCACCACCAAACCACCGGGCTATCAAAAATGCTTGCCTGATACCTTCTTCAGGCTTTTGGACAACATGTGAAAGACAGTATCCTGGCTTCGGTCTGACTTTTACATTACTTGGTAACAAATGGACATCAAATTTATTATATGACACCACACCGAATGTTATATTAGACAGTGAATACCTTGAGAATTCCTTTTCTTCGACACTATTGTATTTTACAACCAAAATTCTGAAATTCTTCAATTCTGTGCGAAAATGTCTGGCTAACTCTCTAATCTCTTCCGGATACGGAAACTGTTTCAGGATAGAGTTTTTGATGTGCTCGTTCAACAAAGTATTGAATACTTCTCTATCATCGTCAATTTCGATAACCACCGTAAGGTCTCCAATAGTTACAGGGATGAGGGCAAGTTTTTCGCCAGCATGTTCATATTCAACCCTGACTTTCGATGAAAAAGCAATTGATGCATACGACCGCTTAGGTTCTTCAACTTCTTCTAAATTGTGGTATATTTTCATACTTCGACCCCACTTTTTACAGTTTTAGTTTCTTGAGTGGCTACTATAACGGAATTTCTTATTGAGAAAATACAACCACAGTAGTTTTGTCTGTAAATACCCATTTTCCTTATAAGCTTTTGCGCATCGTTGTAAAGCGGACTTTTGCGGTACACATTAGGCAAAAATTCCACACCGTATTTTTTTTCCAGCTCTTTTCCTATCTTCACAATCATCGCTACATTTTTCTTTGGAGAGGCTGTCAGCGTTGTGGAAACACTCTTGTAGCCATTTTCTTTCGCGTATTCCATTGTTTTTTCTAGTCGCATTCTTATACAAATCTCGCACCTTGTCCCGCCTTCAGGTTCATTTTGTAATCCTTTAGTAAGCTTGAAGAACAGGTCAGGATTATAAGGAACTTTCAGAACATTCATTTTAAAGAGTGCAGCAATTTTAATCACTTCGGCGTATCGTTTCTCATATTCAGCTTTTGGATGTATGTTAGGATTGTAAAAGAAAATATCACCACGTGCACCGGACAAATAAGAAATTGCCAAATCGGGTGCACAACATACATGCAGTAGATGACAATTCTTCACATCGTTTTCGACAGAAAAGTTGTTTTTATTGCTATGCGAGTATTCAGGCATATAGTCCTCCTAGAGACACCAAAGATGATTTCAAAATACCTTTTTTGAATCAAGTAACAAAGTCACCGGACCATCGTTATGTATTTCCACAAGCATATGCGCAGCAAATATTCCAGTTTCCACATGAACATCGTAGTTTTTTACCAATTCGATGAATTTTTCATATAAAGCCTTTGCCAAATCTGGTGGAGCGCTGTCAGAATACGAAGGTCTGCGCCCTCTGCGGCAATCACCGTAAAGTGTGAACTGAGAAATAATAAGTGCTCGCCCTTTAACATCTAACAATGAAAGATTCATTTTACCATCTTCATCGTCGAAAATTCTGAGGTTCACGATTTTTTCTGCCAAGTATTTGGCATCTTCCTCAGTGTCATCCTTTCCCACTCCCAGCAAAATAACTATACCATTTGAAATTTTTCCAACAACCTCGTTGTCTACGCTAACACTCGCTTTTGTAACTCTTTGAACAACAGCGCGCATATCTATCCTCGAACCACCTTTCTAACACCTGGTGATGATTTGAAGTAATCCATTATTTGTTCGAGTTCATCAAGCGACTTAACGATGACGCTAAGTGATATTATCACAAAATCGTCTTCTATTGTTTCAAACTTGAAGTTTTTTACTTCGATTTTTCTTTCCATAGTCTTCGAAAGCAACTCTGGAACTCTTTCTTTTTTATCAAGTTCCATTCTTACTAACACACCAAATTGAGCTGTTACATCTGAACGCCAAAGAGCTGGAAATTTTCTATCCGGTCCATGTCCTACAACATTTTGACAATTGGACCTATGTATTACGATACCCCTTTTACTTGCAACTCCGACTATTTTATCGCCTGGGATTGGATTACAGCATTTTGCAAATAGTGTTTCAAGGCTTTCGAGCCCATCGACAACCACAAGTGATGCTGGTGATTTTTTCTTTGCCGTTGTTATCTTCTTTTTGGGTTGTTCTTTGAAGCCTACTATCAGCATCAATTCTTCTTGGGTGATTGTTTTATCTCCGAGCCTGATAATAAATTCTTCCTCGTCGATTTGATGTGTGGTCAAGTATTTCTTAATCTCTGGTTTTTGTAAAAGTTCTTCGATAGAGACGTTCAACTTCTTTGCTACCCTTCGAAGAACGTCTTTTCCTCTTTCAATAAGTTGTTCTCTTTCTTTTTCTTTAAAGAACCTCTTAATTTTTGCTTTAGTTCTCGGGCTTTTTGCATATCTAAGCCAATCAAGGCTCGGACCTGGTGATGATTTGTTGACTATGATTTCCACAACATCTCCGTTGTTTAATTGATAATCGATAGGTACTATCTTCCCGTTCACCTTCGCTCCTGCGAAATGGTGACCTATTTCTGTGTGGATTGCGTAAGCAAAATCTATAGGGGTTGCACCGTACGGGAGGTGAATGATTTCGCCTTTTGGTGTTAGAACAAAGACTTCTGACATTTGCAGTTCCTTTTTTAAATCTTCCAGACTGGCATAGCCCTGTGAAAGTTCTTTACGCCATTCGGCAAGCCTTAAAATCCATTTTTGTTTTATATCTACAATCCCTTCACCACTTTTGTATGCCCAATGGGCGATAAGACCATATTCTGCTTCTTCGTGCATGTGTTTATCGCGAATCTGGATTTCCAATGGTTCTCCAAATTGGGTAATGACGGTTGTATGGATAGACCTATAGCCATTCGATTTTGGAGCGGCAATATAATCTTTAAACCTTCCGGGTAGTGGAACCCAAAGGTTGTGAACAACACCAACAGCGGTATAGCATGTTGTAACATCTGAAACAATAGCGCGCAATCCCATTAAATCGTAAAGCTCGTTAAAGTCTTTGCCTTTCTGAATCATCTTTTTCCAGATGCTGTAGTAGTGTTTATACCTTCCTTCGACTAGTGCATCGATGTTATGTTCTTGAAAAGCAGTCTGTAGTTGCTGGATGTAACTCTTTAGCCTCTCCTCTCTTTCAACTTTCTTTTGTGCTACCAATTGTTTTATCTTTTGATATTCATCGTAGTGGAGAACCTTGAAACTTAGGTCTTCTAGCTCAGACTTAATAACGTTTATACCAAGTTTGTGGGCGATAGGTGCATATACCTCGAGTGTCTCCATCGCTTTGTATCTCTTTTTCTCCTCGTCTTCGACGAAATCTATTGTGCGCATATTGTGGAGTCTGTCTGCGAGCTTGACAAATATCACCCTTATATCTTCTGCCATTGCAAAAAGCATTTTCTGGATAGTTTCAAGTTTTTTCTTTTGCTCGACATTTCCAACCGGAGCGTTTATTCTACTAACCTTTGTGACTCCGTCAACTATCTGAGCAATTTCTTTTCCGAAATTCTTTTCTATCATCTCATAAGTTACTCGACCTTCACTATCTTCGATGGCATCGTGCAATAGTGCAGCCACTATGCTATCAACGTCGAGTTTCAATGCGGCTATGATTTTTGCCACCTCTATTGGATGTGTTATGAAAGGTTCACCTGACTTTCTGTAAAGACCTTGGTAAGCGACTTCTGCCATATCGAAAGCACGGTACAATACATCTTTCTCCTTGTCAGTAATCTGTCTTCCAAGGAGCGTTTCTATTTCTGATATGAACCTTTCGGAATCGTATTTTCCAGGTTCTTCAAAAGCTTCGGTTTTTTGGGTCACTCGTGGGTTTGCCTTATCGATAATCTCTAGCTCATGCGAGCTTTTCCCGATTTCCCGCTTGTCCAAAGATAATACCCTCTTTCTTCACTTTTCATATAACCAACTTTTTAACTGCATCGAATTTCTCTTTGTCCGCAACATGTAGATAAATACTAGTAGTACTTAGATTTGCATGCCCAAGTAATTCCTGAACGATTTTCACGTTAACATTATTCATGACCAAATGTGTAGCAAATGTATGTCTCAGTGTGTGTGGATGTATGTGTTTTGTTATCCCTGCTTTTTGTGCAGCTCGTTTGACGATTCTGAAAACTGTTGATGGATGCAGTGGTTGACCTTTGTTTTCAAAAAAATAAATCTTTGGTTTGTATTTCTCCACGTATTTTTCAAGAAGCGGAACGATGTTTTCACTTATTGGAACGAGTCTATCTTTGTTTCCCTTACCCATTACAACTTTGACATACGGTGGGTAGAATGAAACATCCTCAACACGTAAGTTGCAAAGTTCACTTACCCTTAGCCCGCAGAAATATAAAAGTGAAAGTATGGCTTTATATTTTAGCTTTTTTTCCTCATCGTAAACGGAAAGAAGTGCCTTGACTTCCTCAAGTGTCAAAAAGCTTGGTATTTTTTTCCTCAGCCGTGGATGACGGACTCTTTCCATGGGATTTTCCTCAACAACACCGATGAGTTCGAGGTAATCGAAAAAAGTCCTAAGAGACGAGATATACCTTGAGACGGTCGATTCAGTAACTAGCTCTCCAGTGATTTCGCCTTTGGAGAGTGCTTTTATGAAACGTTCAACATCAGCTCGTTCTATTTGCTTGGGAGACTTTCCCAAGTACTCAAAAAACCTTTTTATGTCTTTCATATATGCTTTAACTGTATTCTCGGAACTTCTTCTTACATGTGTCAGATAGTCTTCGAAAGTTTTCAGCAACGCTCCAATGTCGATTTTTTATCACCCCAGTTGTTATCAATATCTTTAATCGGTATCATCTAATTGGAATTAGAAGAACTTTCACCAGTAGCTGTCAATATTTCGTAGGCTTTTTTTGCTGCATCTTTTTCCGCATCTTTTTTCGATGCTCCAGTACCAGTTGAAACTTTTTGACCTTGGAGATACAGTTCAACAACAAACCTTCCATTTTCATCTTGTTTAACCGTTCTATACTCGGGCAATTCTCTATACTTTTCTTGGGTTATCTCTTGCAAAGCCGTTTTGTAATCAAAGATGCGTTGACCGGTTAGGAAAACTTCTATGGCTTTTTCGAACTTTTCCCCAAACACTTCCATCACTTTTGTTAATCCACCGTCAAGGTAAATTGCTGCACAAACCGCTTCGAACGTGTCTGCTATTATACTACTTCGTGTTCTTCCACCAGTCTTTTCTTCGCCTTTGCCAAGGAAGATGTACTTACCGAGTTCATACTGGCTCGCAATCTCGGTAAGAACTTCTTCGCTGGCAACGGCTCCTTTTGTTTTTGCCATTTCACCTTCTGTTGCGTCCGGATATTTGTTATATAGTATATCACAGACCACAAGTTCAACCACCGCATCACCCAAAAACTCCAACCTTTCGTTGTTTTTCACATCCCTCCCAAGTTGATTTACTTCGTACGCGTAGCTGGAGTGACAGAGGGCATTGTACAAGAGCATTGGATTTTTGAAATGATATCCAAGTTTTTCTTGTAATTCTCCCAGTATTCTTCTTTCTCGTTCTCGTAAGTCGTCCATTCACGCACCTCCACAACATGAAAAGTCCTGAGTTTGTTGTTTTTTGATTCATGCCATTCTATTTTGATAGGCACTGCAAATTCAGGTTTAAGTTTACCTTCGGCTATCCAAAATTTTGATTCTTCGACTCTGTAAATCGAAGGATTTGCGACCACTACTAAAATCAATGGCTTATCGGCAACAACTACTTCATCGATAACTTCCACTTTTCTTAACTCGTCAGCAAGGTCGTGGACCTCATTCCTGAATGGTTTAACGTTTATGACTGCGATGTTCTTTGACAAAGGACCAACTATCTTAACATTTGCAATCTCGTTTCCCTCTGGAAAATATTTCAAAACCAACTCGTTTGCAATAGCTGTTGCTTGCCCGTGGTAAGAGGGATTAGTCATTGGCTTTAATAGATGTTTTAATTTACATCCTTCTCTTGTCGAATGTTCCCCTATCCTTCTTATGGTAACTCCATAGCTTTTAAGAATTTCCCGTATTTCGTCTTTGCTTAAATCTCCAAGTGGAGCATACATCCCGTTGAATACCCTTAGCCCGGTTTTACCCCAAGTATCTGACGAGTTTGAACCAGTGACCACTATACGACCATTTGCATAACTCAAGACAGTCCCCATTTTAACTGTTTTCGTGCACATATTGCAAGATGGACCCGTTTTCCAAATCTTTTCTTGTCCAAGATTTTCTACGAAAGTAAGTTTAAAGCCGTACTTTTGAGCAAAATCAGAAACAATCTTTAAAGCATTTGAATATGTGTAAGGACCATATACAACGTGAACAAGTTCAACGTGTTCTTTTCCCAACGCTTCGGCGCAAAGTAATGCTGCTGCTGTGCTGTCCATTCCTCCCGAAAATGCTATAACAAAATCTTTACCGTACTCGCTGGCAACTTGCTTTATTTCATTTAAGATTTCTTCTTTTGTTTTTACAGCCATGAACCAAGCCTCCTGTTTCTTATTCTTCTTTGTTTTCCAATATTTTACCATATCTGAAAGCAAAATTGAATAGCATATACATATTGTGAAGAACACACGAAAAAAAGCATGAAAAAACACTTTCGTTGGAACTTTCTGAGCTTTTATTAACAATAAAAGTGTGGTAAACTTAAAAACGGAGGTGATAACATGCTGTCAGATATTGAAATTGCGAAGAGTGCAAAGTTGAAAGATATAAGACAAATAGCTTTTAGTTTGGGTATTCCTGAGGAGAGGTTGAAACTTTACGGAAATTACATTGCTAAGGTTGACCATAAGTATTTAAAAGAACTTGAGCAGCAAGGAAAGAAAAAGGGAAAATTGATACTTGTTACCGCAATCACACCGACTCCAGCTGGAGAGGGAAAGACAACAACGAGTATAGGATTGTCAATGGCACTTAACAAAATTGGCAAAAAATCGATAGTTACGTTGAGAGAACCGTCGTTAGGTCCTGTTTTTGGAGTTAAAGGTGGGGCAGCCGGTGGGGGATACTCGCAGGTCTTACCTATGGAGGACATAAATCTGCATTTTACAGGAGACATACATGCAGTTACAACAGCACACAATTTAATTTCAGCAATGATAGATGCGCATATAAATCACGGTAATGAATTGGGAATAGATATAAGAAAGGTATACTGGAAACGTGCTATGGATATGAACGACAGGGCACTTAGGCAAATTGTGGTGGGGTTAGGCGGAAGTGCGAACGGATATCCAAGAGAAGATGGATTCTTAATCACCGCCGCTTCCGAGATAATGGCAACATTGTGTCTTGCCTCTGACATTGCTGATTTAAAAAGAAGAATCGGAGAGATTGTTATTGCACAAAGTGAAAAGAAAGGGCTTATCAGAGTGAAAGACCTTGGCGTACAAGGTGCAGTAGCTGCTTTACTAAAAGATGCCATTAATCCGAACCTTGTTCAAACTATTGAAAACACACCGGCTTTTGTTCATGGCGGACCTTTTGCTAATATAGCCCATGGAACTAACACGCTTATAGCAACCAAACTTGCACTTCTGCTTTCCGATTACGTTGTGACTGAAGCCGGATTTGCAGCGGACCTCGGTGCTCAAAAATTCTTGGACTTCGTGGCGCCGACTGGAGGTTTATTTGTTGATGCAGTTGTTCTGGTTGCTTCTATTAGAGCACTGAAATACCACGGTGGAATTGCTAAAGAAGAACTTTCTAAAGAAGATGTGGAAGCTGTGATAAAAGGTATGGAGAATTTAAAGGTTCACGTTGAAAATTTGCAAAAATACGGAGTTCCTGTTGTTGTTGCCCTCAACAAATTTGAAAGTGATACTCAAGCAGAGATAGATGCCGTGATGGAAAACAGCCCGGTTAAATGTGTGGTTAATGAAGTATACGCAAAAGGTTCAGAAGGTGCTATCGAACTTGCAAAAGCTGTTGAGGAGATAGCAGAAAATACACCAAGTAATTATAAGCCACTGGTTCCTATGGATTTACCAGTTGAGCAGAAAATAGAGCTGATAGCGAAAGAAATATATCGCGCAGGAAAGGTTACATACACAGAAACAGCAAAGTCAAAATTGAGCATGCTCAAAAAGAATGGGTTTGGAAATTACCCAGTTATAATAGCGAAAACACAAAACAGCATTTCAGATGATCCAAAGAAGATAAACGCACCAAAAGGGTACGAATTTACAATCAGAGACTTCCAAATCAGTGCCGGTGCAGGATTTGTGGTTGCCTTAGCAGGAGAAATTATGCTTATGCCAGGTCTTCCAAAAGTGCCAGCTGCTGTAAATATAGATATAAACGAAAATGGGGAAATTATTGGTCTGTTCTAAATTATTTTACATCGGTTCCAAACAACTATAGCATTTAGATGCATAAACAAAGATAAATAAACATCTAAGAGAAAAAAGAAGATTTTTAGGCTTTTTTCAATCTAAATGTGATACCCTTCACAAAATGAAAGTTGATAGTTTTATCAAGCTAAAAGATAATAGACTTGGAAATGATAAACGTATCAAAACATTGGGAAACGCTGGTAGATTGGCACGCCAGCATTAAAAACCAGGGAGGTTGTGAAAAGATGAAACTGAGCACGATGGGAAACCTTAAACCGTTTGGACCACTCTATGAAAATGCACAAAAACAGTTCTTAAAAGCGGCAGACCTCATGGAACTTGACCCAAACATCGGTAACTTCCTGCTTTGGCCACAGAGGATTTTGGAAGTTCACTTCCCAGTGGTAATGGACGATGGAAGAGTAGAAATATTCGAAGGTTACAGGGTCCAGCACAACACAGCCAGAGGACCAGCAAAAGGTGGTATCAGGTATCACCCTGACACGAACCTCGACGAAGTTGCATCTCTTGCTTTCTGGATGACCTGGAAATGTGCTGTTATGAACCTCCCATATGGTGGCGGAAAAGGTGGCGTTAGGGTAGATGTTACAAAATTATCAGAAAAGGAACTCGAAAGACTCAGCAGAAGGTTCTTCTCAGAAATTCAAATGATGGTTGGACCACAGAAGGACATTCCAGCACCAGATGTAAACACAAATGCAAAGATAATGGCATGGTATATGGACACCTACAGTATGAACGTTGGTTACACAGCACTCGGTGTTGTGACTGGAAAACCACTTGACCTCGGTGGTTCAGAGGGTAGACCGGAAGCAACAGGTCGTGGTGTATCTATCGTTGCAAACGAAGCATGTAAAGCCCTTGGCAAAGACATATCCAAAGCAACAGTAGCAGTTCAAGGATTTGGTAACGTTGGTTCATTCAGTGCAAAGATTCTTAGTGAAGAATTTGGTGCAAAGGTTGTTGCTGTCAGTGACGTTAGTGGTGGACTTTACAACGAAAACGGTCTTGATATCGATGACCTCATTGCTTACCGTGATGCAAACAAAGGACTTATCAAAGGATATCCAAAAGCTAAACCAATTACAAACGAAGAACTCCTCGAGCTCGATGTTGATATCCTTGTTCCCGCAGCACTTGAAAATGCAATCACAGAAAAGAACGCAGACAACATCAAAGCAAAAATCATTGTCGAAGGTGCAAACGGTCCAACAACCCCAGAGGCAGAGGAAATACTCATAAAGAAAGGCGTGCTTATAGTTCCTGATATCCTTGCAAACGCTGGTGGTGTTACGGTCTCCTACTTCGAATGGGTCCAAGACTTGCAAACATTCTTCTGGGACATTGACGATATCAGAAAGAAACTCACAAAGATGATGGTCAACGCATTCGCAGAAGTTTACAAGACAAAGGAAAAATATAATACGGACATGAGAACTGCAGCATATATCGTTGCAATTAGCAGAGTTGCTAACGCTGTCAAAGAAAGAGGATACTACCCAATGTAATTAAATTTGACAAAAAAATCGCTGGAGCCCCATTTTTGGGGCTCCATTTTTTTACAATGTGTGGTATAATATCGTTCGCAAAACAAACTTTCTTAGTTCTTTTGAATGGGAGTGATATGCGCATGTTCAGAGAATTTCTGAAAAAAAGGTGGCATTTTTACATTTTTGGCATCATATCGCTTATCGTAATAGATATGCTCCAACTTTTTGTCCCAAAAGCTATAGCGAAAGCCATTAACGCGCTTCAGACAATAAAAGATGTTTCTGAAGTGCGATTTTTTGTCCTTGATATACTTGCACTTGCGTTAGGTATGCTATTTGGTAGATTTTGGTGGCGTTATTTTATAATGGGAAGTGCTCGTTATTTTGACTATTATGCAAAGAAGAACCTTTTTGATAAGATTCTGAGTTTGGATATGCATTTTTTTGATAAACACCGTTCGGGAGATATAATGGCATATTTTACAAACGATGTGAGCACAGTAGAAAGGATGCTTGGAATAGGAGTTGTCCAATTAACAGATGCTCTCTTTATGAGCTCAATGACGATATTCTTCATGGCAACATCTACGAATTGGAGATTAACACTGACTGCGTTAATTCCACTGCCGGGAATAATCTTGGTCTCACTGCTTTTCGGAAGGCTTATCTTTAGAAGGTCGAGGTACGCACAGGATGTTTACATGGAACTAAGTGGGTATACGGAAGAGACTATGGATGGCATAAAGATAATAAAGAGCTTTTCTATTTTACCAAAGATAGAAGAACTTTTCGATAAAAAAGCAAAAGAACATTTCAAAGCAACGATGTCTTTGATACGCGTATGGGGTATTATGTGGCCCCTGGTTCATTTCATAGGAACGCTTGCATTTTTCTTGGCACTTAGTGTCGGTGGACCGATGGTTATAAAAGGCACGGTTACACTTGGTGACTACGTTGCTTTCAACAGTTACATAGGGATGTTAATTTGGCCCCTTACTGCTTACGGTATGGTTATGAATGTTATTCAACAAGGACGAGCCTCTCTGCAAAGGCTAAAAGAGATAAGCAA
The DNA here is from genome assembly GCF_001644665.1 of Fervidobacterium pennivorans. Lineage (NCBI taxonomy): Bacteria > Thermotogati > Thermotogota > Thermotogae > Thermotogales > Fervidobacteriaceae > Fervidobacterium > Fervidobacterium ngatamarikiense. Next base: position 2,031,091 of record NZ_CP011393.1, on the reverse strand, counting down.
CGCGCAACCAATAGTGGTAGAACCAGAAAAGCCTGTCAAAATACATCAAATAGATGATATATCTGTTAAAGACCTCTGGTTCAAATACCCTGGAACGGAGAGATATGTATTAAAAGGCGTTGATTTTGAGGTGAAACGTGGTCAGTTCGTTGGTATTGTCGGAACTGTAGGGAGTGGGAAATCAACTTTGGTAAAAATCATCAGCAAACTTTACCCTGTCGACAGAGGAAAGGTCTTTATCAACGGGATAGATATCAACGATATTCATTCATACGATATCCGCGAACTTATTTCTTATGTCCCACAGGAGAGTTTTCTTTTCTCTGACTCTGTGGCGAAGAATGTTGCATTTGCTATGGAGCAATTTGACTTGGAAGAGGTGAAAGAATACATCAAATTATCAGCAGTTGAAGAAGATGTTGAAAAATTCCCCGACAAATACGATACAATCGTTGGACAACGCGGTGTGATGCTTTCTGGTGGTCAGAGACAGAGGTTGACAATAGCAAGAGCATTGATGAAAAAGGCAGATGTCTACATATTTGACGATTGTTTGTCTGCAGTTGACCCGGAAACCGAAGAAGAAATTATTCAAACTCTAAGAAGCAAGATGAAAGGTTCGACGATGATAATAATAACTCACAGACTTAAGGTACTCCAAAGCGCTGACGTTATTTACGTTCTTGACCAGGGCATGGTATTAGAAAAAGGGACCCATTACGAGCTTTTGAAAAACGATGGATTGTATGCGAGGATGTATAAAAAGCAGTTGGTTATAGATGAGTAACAATGGTAAGTGTTGATGTGTTATCAAAATTCAAATATTTGTGATAAAATAATGCCAAGGGGTTTTTTAAAAACCTTGGCATTATTTTTTTTCGAGGGAGTGAGTAAAGTGCTGCTGAAGGTGATTTTCGCTGTTTGTTTCTTACTTATCGCTATCTTGTTTGTTCTTTTTGTGACAAATAGACGAAAACTAAGAGGAAAAGCAAAGAATGAAAAATCACTGAATGAATTTATCAGCGGACTGGGCATAGTTTTAGAAGGTGAAAAACTGGGAATTGCAATCTGGATTGATGATGAGCTGGTGTATATCAATAGTATCTTACTTGAGCATACAGATGTTGCAGGGATTGATATAAGAAATAAAAAAAACTTAGATGAGTTGTTTTCTCACCCGGAGAGGTATTTAGTGTTTTACGATATCCTAACCGAGATTAAAAAACAACGCGAGGCAAAAGCATCAGATTATTCTGGAGTTTGGAGAAAAGAAATTGGTCAGAAATATTTTGAGATTAAATATTTTAAAAAACACCTCAACGATAAGAAATACGCTGTGCTAACAACCAGAGATGTATCTAATGAGTTATCGAACTTAGAAGTAACTATACTAGCCGAGCTCAGCGAGATTTTCAATGAACATTTTTCAAAAGAAAGTATAAACTTGTATGAACTTGGTGAAGCTATCAAGAAAATACTTGCTAACTACGGACTTGTTGATATCTTTGGAATAGGTCTGCTAAAACCGACAGGAGAACTCTACTTTCCGTACTTTAAGTATACAGACGAAGATGATAGAAGTGGTTTTGTTATAAAGCCCGAGGAAAAAACCCTGTCCAGGTATATAGTTGACAAAGGTCTGAAAGTCCATATCAGAAATTCTGAAAAAGACACTTCTTTTAGTGATGGTTACAACTTTTACTATATAAGGCGATTCACAACCAAGGGCTTCACAATTTACGGTGTTCCGGTGTCATTTCGTGGATTAACTAAAGGAGTTATTTTGTTCGAAAAGCAAGGCGAAGACCAATTTTCAAAATCGACACTTGCTATTTTTGACAAGATAGCTCATTTCATATCCCTTGCACTAAGGTTTATCGAAATACTGGATGAATTGAACACAGAAAGGACGAAACTTTTCGAACTATCGATAAAGGACTATCTTACTGGAGCGTATAGCAGGCGGTTTTTAGAACAATTTTTAGAAAAAGAGTTGAGCAAATGTAGGCGAACAAACTCTAAGACAACGGTTGTGTTCCTGGATGTTAACGAATTTAAAAAGATTAACGACACATACGGGCATGTGTATGGAGACGGAGTGTTAAAGACCTTAGTTGAAACAATATTTAAAAACATAAGAGTCATGGATTTAGTTGCCAGATACGGTGGCGATGAATTTGTGCTTGTTTTTCCAGAAACAACAGTTGAGAACGCCGAATTGGTAATGAAAAGAATAGTGGAATCGTTGAAAGAAAAGAATATTTCTATATCGTATGGTATGTTAGAAATCTCAGAATTTGAGACGATAGATGATGTTTACAAAGAAGTCGATAAAAGGATGTACGAGATGAAGAAGAGTAAAACAAGCAATACATAACAAATGCTGTAAAAAGATAATAAGGAAGGAGAAGACGCTAAGATGAAAAAGTTTCAAAGGTTTAAAGCGTTCATTATTCTAAAGCAATTAAGCACGTCTTTTGCGAGCTTAATTTTTTCTTTCTTGTTCTTTTCTTCGCTTTTTCTTGTTCTACTATCACTTTCTTTAACTTCTTGCCTGCACAAAGAAACTCATGCCAAGGAAAATCTGCCTTCGGAATCTCCAATTTCTTTTGAAGAAAACGGTAACGAATATTACGCTGACCGTATTCTCATTGGTTATTCTGATGAGGAGAAAATCAATAGTATTTTGAATTTACTTAACGGAAAGCTGGTTGTTCATATTCCGGAGATTAAAGTAATCTCTGTAAAGGTTGAAAACGTGGATAAAACACTCCAACTTTTGGGAAACGAACTGATAAGAGGAAAATATGGAATAAGATATGCGGAATATGTTTATGTTAGGAAGCTGGTTCCATTTGAGATAAATACTCGACCAGATAACTATGAAACGAAAAAGTTAGTTGCCACTCTCTCTGAATACACCAACTACTCAGGAGAGTCTCTTGACCTGTATCTGTGGGGGCTCAGGGCTATTAAGATTAAAGATACATGGAGCGATGGACACAGAGGCGAAGGGGTTATTGTCGCCGTTCTCGATACCGGTGTTGATGGAACCCATCCGGATTTGCAAGGGCAAGTTGTAGAAGGCTACCGACCATCTACGGATGAAGTTCTTGCAGAGGGCACTGACTCATCCTTTGGGGGTTCACATGGAACGCACGTGGCAGGTACGATTGTTGCAAAGTCTGATGGAAAGGGAATTGTAGGCGTAGCACCAGGTGCAAAAGTGATGCCTGTGGTTTTGTTCGATAACGGAGGTTGGTATGTAGGAGACGATTACGCAGCAAAAGGGATAATTTGGGCAGTTAATCATGGAGCAAAGATATTGAACAATTCGTGGGGCGGGGCTGGGTATTCACAGACACTTAAAGATGCATTTGACTATGCACTCGAAAGAGGGGTGGTTGTAGTCGCAGCGGCCGGTAATTCAAAAGCTATACAATCTTACCAATATCCGGCGAATTATCCTGGTGTTATACAAGTGGGTGCTGTGGAGTTCAACGGTGGAGACTATACTGTTGCAGACTTTTCCAGCGGTAGCCCAATGATAAGTGTGTGTGCACCTGGAGTGTCGATTATTTCAACAATGCCTCAGGAAGGTTCACGAGGATACGACAGAAGGAGCTTTGCTTTGGCGGAAAACAACGGCTATTATGGTTACATGACCGGCACATCCATGGCAACACCACACGTTTCTGGATTGGTGGCATTATTGCTGCAGAAATATCCAAACGCAAAGCCTTGGCAAATAAGAAAGATACTTGAAGAAAGTGCTGTTGACATAGGTGAAAAGGGCTACGATGAAAAAGCTGGTTACGGTTTGGTAAATGCCAGCGCAGTCAATCAGAATTTACCAGTAGACGGAGGGTTAGATTATCGCTTAACTGTTACAGATGCGTATGGAAAGTGGAATGTGCCTTCTGTGAGTGTTTCACTTGTAGGAGTTGCAAGCAACGGGCGAAATATTCGGTATTTTGCCAAAACGAATGCAGAAGGTATTGCGAAATTTATAAGTATAGATGCAGGTGATTACGATGTAATAGTCAGTGGGCCGGATTCGAAAGAAAATTCTGAAGGACTGATGCGCATAGCTCACAGAAAGGCAGAGGAACGGACGTTGACTTTTCATCAGACTTTAAACGAAAGTAAGTCCGATATCGTAAGGTTTTCCTCTCAGGCTTCCCTGGAAATAGATATACCAGAAGTTGGCGTGAATCCACAGATCGTTTTTCTTGATGTGACAAAGCTACCAACGGAAACTGGATACGAGATAACAAAGGATTTGACAAGCAATACCGTTGATTTCTCAGAGCTGAGTGGACGTTACCTAATTAAACTGAGACTGTCACAAAAAGCCTACGAAAGCATTTCTGTTTCTGGAACTCTAACAATCAACGGAACACATATACCGATTGGTGGGAAGATTCTGGAAGATGCGACAGAAACTTACATTTACGATAGCAATGGTCCGTATGCATGGTGGACACTTTTTGGTAAGTCGGATTAAAAGACTTGAAAATAGCGACGAATTAATTGGGGAGTGTGAATTTGTGGAACGAATGACTAAAGCAGGGATGTATAAATTCTTTTTATCAGTAATTATACTGTTGTCACTGTTACTTAGCTCATGTATCATTACAAAGCCAGATACAGAAAGTGTTGAGATTGCGTTGTATGTATCTGAGTACAACAGTGGTCCAGCAGTCGATGGTGCCACTGTAGAACTTCTCAGAGATGGACATGTTGTTGATACAAAACAGACAATTGACGGGAAGGCACGTTTTAACGTCAAATTGTACTCAGGACCATACTTAGTAAAAATCTCGAAAAGTGGCCACGCGAAGACAACCATAAAGATTCTAAACATCCATTCACCACTTGTGCTTAATACAACATTAAGGAGGACAAAGTTATTATCATCAGAACAAAATCAAAACGAAATGGACTTATCGTTTGATATCTATACTTCAAAAAACAAGATTTCTAAATTACTCTCCGATGACAGCTCTATATACAACATTCTTGGACTGTCTTATATCTATATTTCGGCGAAAAGCACAACTTCAAATTTCCCAGTATCTTTCATGTATGCCAAACTTGGCACTCCGCCAGGTGCTGAATATCTTACTTCTCCAAGGTTGTTTGCTGAGTCTAATATTCTTGAGGGAGAGTTAGATTTAAGACCTTTCTCAGGGAAGCTATATCTCTTCATCGATGCTTACGATGTGAACGACAACAGATACGAAGTTGTTGTGCCCCTTACAGTGACCAAATTTACAAATTTGAAAATCAATCCTTATGTGGTAGAAGCCAATCAACCTGCAGTTTACGCATACAATCTGAACACGACTATAAAATATTACTCAACCCAGGATAGTAGCATGCCAAACCAAAGCAAAAGTCCTACAAACTTATACGTTAAACTCTCCTGGAAAAGATGGTCTGAAAGCTCGCAGAGAAACAAAACGGATGAACCCGACGGATACGTTATCTATAAGTCATACGATGGCAAAGAGTATCAAAAGCTTACAGTTGTGAGTTCAAGGCAAAATACTTACTATGATACAAGTGATATTAGACCGGGAAGTAGAGTCTGGTATTCTATATCTTCGAAATACGGTGGAATGGAAGGACCAAAAGTATTCCTTGGTAGTGTAGAACCGTTGCCTATGGTTGAGATAACAGATGTTTCCCCGTTGGATGGAGCAACAGATGTCTCTTTATCTCCTACATTTAGCTGGAAAATATCTGGTGTGGAGAAGTATGAAGGGAAAATCAAGTATCTTTACGATATGTGGATATACGACCTAACCGTTAATAGTGGTGTTTTTCATTACCCACTTATCGATATTCCCTATTTTACAAGTGATTCATCAATTGTAACAATCAACATGAGTAGCTACGTTTGGAAAGACTTGCCTGATGGAAAGCTTCAACCGGGAAAACCATACGAATGGGCACCGGAGTTGATAGCAGTGATGTGGGATGATAATGAAAATAATTCCTTATCGCTCAGTGTAAACTGTGATTACAACTTCAGAATTTCACCCGTGGTTATTGCACCTGAGAAATACTATCTTTTTGTAACAAGCGATGAATAAAATAGCTCCCCATCTGGGGAGCTTATTTTGCTGTTTCGAATTTTTTTACACCTTGAATTTGTTGAGTTCGGAAACTAATCTGTCAACAACATCCCTAAGTTGCTCAATCTGTCTTCGGATATTCCCAATTTCTTCAACGCTCGTTCTCATTCTTTCAAGTATATACGAACCACTTTCTTCGATTGCCTGTATACTGTGGACTATCTCTGTGGATGCGGAACTCATCTCTTCCGCGCTTGCTGTCTGTTCTTGTGAATGTGCTGCTACGTTGTCTATTACATTCGTTAATTCTGATATAGACCTGGCTATCTGTTCAAAACTTTCTGAAACTTTCTTGTAGCCTTGCTCGGTTTGTTCAACTTCCGTGTAAAGCTTTTCTATCTGACTTTCCAGAGCTTTGGAATACGTATCCACGGCCGATATCGTTGAGTTTATCGTATCGGTTGAAGACTTTGTTTGTTCTGCCAATTTTCTTATCTCATCGGCAACAACTGCAAAACCTCTTCCAGCTTCCCCAGCCCTTGCTGCCTCAATAGCTGCGTTCAGAGCGAGCAAATTGGTTTGTTCTGCTATTTGTCTTACAGTTTCGATAATACTGCCTATGTTCTTTGTTGCGGAACTCAGGTCTCTAATTCCGTTTCTTAATTCTTCGTATTCTCTCACAAATCCACTGGTAATGTTCCTGACATTTTCAAGCTCCTTACTTCCAAACGTCGCTCTTTCTTCAAGCGTCTTTGCTAATTCTGCCGCCTGGGCAGCAAGGTTACTCAGACCTTGTGATTGGCTTGAAAGTTCTTCGATAGTTGCATTTATCTCTTCGATAGATGCGGAGATACGGGAAATATCTTCTTGCTGTTTCTCAATAGCTTTAGAGAAAGAAATTGACATATTTTCGAAGTTATTGAAAGTTTTTTCAAACGTTTCCAGTGAGTTTTCTGTCATTTCGGAAGCGTTCTTTGACTCAGAGATAAGCCTTGAAATACTTTCCGTCGCATGATTAAGTAGCGAATTGATTTGCCAGAATTCGTCTATAGATTTAACCTCAACCCTGTATGTCAAATCACCAGATGCAATCTTTTCAAATGCTTGTTTGAGCGACGGCAGACCTTTTAGAACACCTCTTGCAAGAACGATGGTGACTACTGCGATTACAATATTCAGCACAATGCTTATTAACACAAGTTTGAATTGCACAGAATTTTCAATCTCAAAGGCGAGTGTTGCATATTTTAGCAGTGCGGGACCAATCCAAAGTGATACAGCCATGACGCCAACGCTCAACTTTGTGGTAGTTGGAATCATGAATTTATGAAACAGCTTACTTTCAACCACTTGAGCAACGTTCATCCTCGAATAAATATACAACACTAGTGCAATTATATCCATATTTATCGCAAGTGCACCAGACAATCTGAGCATAAGTACGCTTTCAGGAAGCGGAGCCAATTTACTTGCAAAAAGTCCGACGATAGTTGCTGCAACTATGTTTGCTGTGAACAATACCACAGACATGTATATTGGGACGTTAAACCCTTTGCCCTCAAACGCCTTTCTTACGTTAGCCCTAATCAAAAACAGTACAACGGGAAGTAGCACAACCAAATCGATTAGATATCCAAGAAGTATGTTCACAATTGGGTAATTTCCAATACCCGCAAAAACATAGTAACTAAACAAGAGTGCGGGTAAATCGATAACCGTGACCGCAATAACAGGTAGGATAGAGAGTTTTTTCAATATAGTGTTCTTTTCGTTTTCTGCCAGATTCATGCACATACCTCCAACTTAATAGTTTCGTCTATCTTTCTATCTGTCGTTATGCTATACAATTCTATCACAAATACTCTATAAATAGTGATTTTTATCAAAATTTTATTTCGCAATTCCAACAACCTTAACAGAAACCGTCTGAGAACGTGCTGGAGTTCCGTAGGGCTGATGTGCCCCTGTCAATATCCTCGGGTCGTATGCGTATGTTTTGTAATATCCTGTAAGTGTTTCACCAGTTCTTGGGTTGAAGGTACCGACAGGACCTCTATAGTTTTGCATGATGCTTCCAAACACAAAGAGTTGCCCAGAGGGACTGCCAGTATTGTGATTATCAACCATGAAGGAACCATCAAATGCAAACAAGCTTGCGAAAATCTTCATATTTCTTAGTTTTTCACCAACTCTTACATTGTTGATGGCAACCAAGTTTAATGAAGATGTTTCCTGTGTGTTTACAAAATTCTTTATACTAGCAAGCTTACTTACACTAACACTTTCACTAACCGGATCGCCGTTGTTACCATCTTCATTGTTGGTGAACTGACTTGCGAAAGTATTATAAGGAATAAGACGGTCTTTAATGATGATGTCATTTTCAGAGAAAAGAGTGTAATTTCCTTTATAAGTTGAAAGTTGAGTCGGACCGTCGATAGTTATATTTCCAATTGCGTAAACTACGCCGTTAAACTTTATATTAAATTCCTCTGCTGGACCGCCACCTTGTTTTCTTATCCTGGCATCCGGTGGAGCTGGGTTCCACGAGATGATGTAATCGGTGTTACCTTGGGAAATTTTTATATCGTAGTTACTCCCAGATTGCCCATGGGCAAAACTGATAGTGACATCACCGTTGAATTTTATTCCGCTAAGCACCAAAGGTTCTGAACGGATGTCAGTGTAATTTCTCACAAGTGTATTTATGGAATTTTTATACTCATTTTTTATCGCGTTAAAATCAAGTGCGGCTATATCTGTTGATGTTAATAACCTGTATGGTGGATTTCCTAACAAGTTTGCAAAATTGCTATAATCAGCAGGATTTACTATGTTTCCGTTTCTGTCTTTTATTCCAACGATCTCTATTGGTGATGTGAACGTTGGTTTTCCACCTTCGTTGTTTATGTTTATATAATCGTGCGACCTAACTGGTCCATCGATAAGTTCGCCCTTTATGAAATATATTGTAACCCCGTCAGGACGACGTTCTCTATTTGTGAAGTAAACGTATTGGTTTAAGATTTTTGAGGTGACTATCCCATAACTGTATACAAGTTTCCCTACTTTTTCAGCCCTTGCAACAATTAGAACTGAAAACGGGCTTTTTGACTTGATAGCGTATATGGAGATATTAGAGAGCTTCCTATTTGACAAATATCCAACCAACTCGTCACGTATTTGGTTGTCGGTAGCAAAGCTTCCACTTGCTGTTATTTCAGCAATTAAGAAAGATTTGTTATCTGCGTAGATTTCCAAAAAATCTCTCCATTCCCTGCTGAGTTTTGATTTGAAATCGTTATACCAAGAAGGTAAGCCTGTTTGATACGGGATGTTGAAGCCTAAAATCCCAGCAGAACGATTTCGCAAAAATCCAGCTCCAACGTTCAAGAGGTTGATAGCATCTATCTCAAGTTGTGATGAGACTTGCATTCTGATAGCATTTGTTCTGTAGTTACCAACGAGTTGATAGAGAGTCAAAAGCATGATGCTGGCCACCGTCAAGAAAATCAGCACTAAAGCTGTCATAAAACCTTTTCTTGTTTGCATGTATGAATCCCTCCTCAAATTTTCTTGCCAAAGGTCAAGAAGAACTGCTTAAAGCAGTAAGCAATGGAACAGAATATTTTATTTTTCCATTATTGTGAATGAATGTGACTTCAAGAAATTTTGGGTCTATTATTAAACCTGAGGGTTCTTTCTTAGTCTGGAGTGAAATCGAAACGTATTTTATCTTAGATGTCCTGACCAAGTCTTTGCCGTCAAACCGTATTATCACACTGTCGCCTACTGACACAAATTCAAGTTTTTTCTTAACAGTAACGACATTCATACCAACTGGTGAAAAGAATTTTAGATACACAAACTTACCATCTGGGGCAATTTCCGTAGTCCGGGGTCTACCTTGTGCATCCACCAATTCATCGTTCCATACGCTTTGTGTCAAAATGTTGTCTAATATGTCTGTTACACTTTGAACTTCCGCATAAAAGGCGGCGTATTCTTGCTGTTGATTGAGCACATTTAGTGTTAGGTTGAATATTAGACCTAACATCGCTATAACAAACACCATTATGACCATACTTGCAATTAAACCAGAAAGTGTTAATTCCATATGACCACCTGCCTTCTCGTTGATAGGTTAGTATGCCTTGTATTGGTAAACAATAAATTGTTCGGTTCTTCCGGGAATTCGTTCTATTGTAAAAACGAATTTAACAAAAAAAGGTGTTGTTGTTGATGAGAAACTTACAACTTTCGGATAAGCGACTTGAGTTCCGTTTGATTTGTGAAAACCTCTGTTAATTTCGTCCAAATTGATTGTGGTTTGCCCGACGGACCCTTGGATGTAGATATACCGCGCAAGAAAATTTTGGAGCTCTATCACCTTTTGCTGGTTTTGGATAGATGAAAGAGATTGGAGAACACTTGAGATACCAGTTGTGATTATCATAAAGACGATACTTATAAGCAAAAGTGCTACGAGTGTTTCAACTAACGAATAAGCGGGCCTAAGTTTTGTCTGAATGCTCATCTTCAAACCTCCCTTTTTACTTACTCAACTATTATACAATGCCTTCTAAAAATTTAGACCCATTTTTCCGATAAATCGTTTAGGAAGGATGAAAAGAGGTGAGCATGGTGGAAAAAGTTGACACATTTTTGGCTCAAGAAATACCTACTTTGCCAATAGATTTTGTCGTCAATCTTGTGAATTTTTTGAGTGAATTAGGCGAGTGGAATTTTGTAGATAAGCTTGCAAAATCTATTTACATGCACACAAGAGCCAGCGGTGTGAGGGTTATGACCCCTAACTTTGTTAAAATATTAGGCACCACAATAGGGGTCCTGTATAATTTCTCTTCCGAACATGTGAGAATAAGCGTTTATTTTTCAGGCCAAAACAATAAAGACATTGCAGTGTTAAACTTAGTTTCAAGCGTTGCCGAAACGCATTACAAAAATATTCTCAAATACCAAGAAATGTCCAATATGGCACTTTATGATTCACTTACGGGAGCATATTCAAAAGCAGCAGGTTTAAAATTGTTGGAAAGTGCTGTAGAAAGTGTTAAGCGGACCGGCAGAGATTCATTTATCGTTTTTATAGATATCGACAATCTGAAGAAAATCAACGATGAATATGGCCATTTAAAAGGTGACGAGGTGCTCAAATCGTTCGCACAAGCGTGCATAAAAAGTATGAGAAAAACAGACATGCTTATTAGATACGGTGGAGACGAATTTCTTCTCTTCGTTGATTCCGGAAATCCGGAGATGCTTCTTGAAAGGATTAAAAACCTATCTGCTATCAGCTTCTCGTATGGGATAGTTCCTATCGAAAATGACCGAAGTTTATATGAAATCCTAAAACTTGCTGATGAACGTATGTACAAAGAAAAGAATAAAAAATCTCATGCAAAGTCGAGTAATACTTTGATGGTTATATAGACAAATTCTTAAGAGTTTTAAAAAAATTAAGCGCGATCGTGTTTAAACTTGGGATGATTGACTTATATTGTTGAATAGTAAATGTTCCATTTCCCAACCACCTTGTGGTATAATCTAAATTAAGAAAGCTGAGGGGTGGTTTATTTGGGGAAGGGAACATTTTTATTTTCTTTAACCAATCTGTTTACCATCCAACGTTGGAACAACCGTCCTGCCTTGTTGAGATTCACAGAGGCGGATAATTCTTTTAATACACTCTTCCTTTCGTTTGTTTTTGTTGCAGTTCAAAACTCGGATAGTTTGAACAGGAGTCAAGCGCTTGAAAATAGTCTGCGCTGGCGGTTATCCCGTGAACTACCGAAAATCGTTCTTTCCGATGTCTCTTTGCAGTTGAAAGAACGTATAGAACGGTTTGCACCACATGTGTGGAGCGAAGTTAGGAAAAAGGCACTCGATGATTTAAAAAACATCGCAGATGAAGAAACTGTAAAACTTCTTGTATCAGAAACACAAGAGTGTAACCCTTTGGATAAACTTGCTGATCTTTACATTAGCTACCTCGAGGCGCAAGAAAACGGCAAACTATACGATTATAGCCAACCGTTGAAAGAACTTAAGGAGAAGATAAACAGCATATCTCAAACAATTCCACAAACAGAGCTGAAAAAATACTGGGAAATTGCTCAATATGTTTGGACACCCCTTCTCAACCTCACTTCCATGGTTCGTTGGAATCGAACGCACAGAAACGTTCGCACAAGTGTAAGCGGACATTCTTTCGTCGTGGTCACGATAGCTTACTTGATTGCCAAGCTTTTAAAATCTGAGCCTGTTGAAGAAATAATCACTAAGGGCCTACTCCATGACCTTCCTGAAGCGTTCACAGGTGACGTAATAACCCCCACGAAGAAAAAGGTGGCAGGCCTTGACGAGCTTGTGGCAAATGTGGAAAAAGAAATGACTGTCGAATGGATTAGTGGTTGCGAAGCTTTAGCACCACTTAAAGAATACGTCGACTATGCTGTTGAACCATTTTCTGGAGAGACAGGTATAATTGTGCGCACAGCGGATTATCTGGCTGCGCTTTTGGAATGCGCTGTTGAAATCAACTCGGGTAACAAGATAGATATCTTCAGAGAAAATTTCTTTAACTTCAAGCGGTTGGTTAAAGAAATCTCTCCGATAGATGTCTCTGAGTGGATTGATGAGATAGAAACGATAATATTCTAAAATAAAGCAAAGGGGTATGGCGATGGTAGATTTCAAGATGACAAAAGATGGTCTTGTGTTGTACATAAAGGATTACACGGATATTGTTGATGTACTTCAAAAAATAGAGGACAAAGTAAAAGCTATGGGCAATTTCTTTGCCAAAGGCGACAAAATCATGTTACTTGTGGAAGAGCACGAAAAACACATCTCAGATATCCCGAAAATCGTTGCAAGGGTCCAAGAACTTGGACTCACTATCTCTCATGTTTTAATGGGGTCCGAAGGGAAAAATGATGTGATTATTAGAAAGAAAGTCGATATGGTCAATCAAGGTGATACACGTTCTGGAACCAAGCTGGTAAAGAAAAATCTGAGAAGTGGGCAGAGTATTATCCATTCTGGTGATGTTATCTTGGTAGGCAACTTGCATGCAGGTGCTGAAATTGTCGCTGGTGGTAGTGTCGTTATCTTTGGACGTTGCCAAGGCACAGTGAGGGCGGGGATAAACGAAGGCAGGGAATCTGTTATCATCGCTCTGAGCTTTGAGGCACCTTTTGTCCAAATCTCAGATTTGAAAGGAACGTTTACTGAGAAATTCAACTATCCAGTTGTTCTCCATGTAAAAGCAGGACGAATAGAGGTTGGAAAATACGACAGTAAGATAGGAGGGATAGAACTTGGCTAATAAGCAGATGGAACTGAAAACAAATGAACTGCTTTTGAGATTAACTTCGATTCCGGGACCTTCTGGATACGAAGACGAGGTATTAAAGGAAATTGAGCAGATAATGAAGCCTTTTGTTGATGAATGTTTCAGAACCCCTATGGGAAGTTTGGTATGTGTGAAGAAAGGTACGGGACCAAAAATAGGCTTTTTTGCGCATGCAGACCAAATTGCATTCGTTGTTACAAAAATCTACGAGGATGGTTTTCTGAGACTTTCAGGAGTTGGTGGTTGGGACCCAAAGACAGTAATTAGCCAGAAAGTTTGGGTTCACACTAAAAACGGCAGGCTCAGAGGCGTTGTTGGGTTCATGCCTCCTCACTTGCAAACAACGGAAGAATCAAAAAAAGTGCCAGATTACGACCATCTCTTTGTTGATGTGACGATGAACCCGAACTGGAAAAACATATCTATCGGAGATTTGGTAACACTCGATGTTGAAGGTTTTGAAAAGAACGGAACAATCTTTGCACCAGCGCTCGATAACAGGGCAAGCTGTGTTGCGATAATAAAAGCAGCGGAATTACTTAGCAAAATAAAGACAGATGCGGAAGTTTACCATGTATTCTCAACACAAGAAGAAATTGGTGGACCGGGTGCAAGAAGTGGGGCGTATATATCGGAAATCGAATATGGGATAGTTATCGACGTAACGCACGGAGATGAAGATATTCCAGGATATCCAAGAATCAAAATGGGTGAAGGACCTGCTGTTGCCGTTGGACCGGTGACAAACAGAAGATTTGTAGAACATATTAATAAAATATCTGGAAAATACAATATAAAAGTACAAGTAGAACCGATTGCAGGAAGGTCAGGTACAGATACCGATGAAGTTCAACTAACAAGAATAGGTGTGAAGACAGCATTGATTTCTATCCCATTAAAATACATGCATAACCCTTACGAAAAAATTATCGTTAAAGATGTTGAAGATACGGCTAAACTGCTTGCATTTTCCGCAGTGCACTTGCCAGAAATCGAATATGAAGAATTGCAAAGCATTGGCTCAGTCAGGGAGGGAGAATGATGCTTAAGTACCTAAAAGAACTAACGGAACTCAGTGGACCATCTGGTAACGAGGATAATGTCAGAGAGTTTATAAAATCAATAATATCAGGAAAAGTTGACGAACTTTTTGTCGATAGAATGGGAAACTTAATTGCTCTTAAAAAAGGTAAAGGCAATGGGAAGAAAATTTTACTCGATGCACATATGGACGAAGTAGGATTTATGATCACCAACATCAATGAAGATGGAACACTTTCCTTTGCACCAGTTGGTGGAGTAGACACAAGGGTTATCATTGGAAAAAAGGTAAGGGTTGGAAAAGAAGTTGTTGGTGTGATAGGTTACAAGGCTATACACCTGCAGAAAGACGGATACACGAACACACCAAAGTACAGTGAACTGAAAATAGACATCGGAGCGAAATCAAAAGCAGAAGCTGAAAAACAAGTTAAAATAGGAGACTATGTTTCATTTATCACACCTTACGAAGAACAAGGTGAGTATATCATCGCAAAGGCGTTGGATGATAGGTGTGGATGCAGTGTGTTGATGGACTTAATAGACGAAAATATTGAAACAGAAAATGACATATACTTCGCATTCACAGTCCAAGAAGAGACAGGACTTAGGGGACCAGCGATAATCGCGGAACAACTCAAAGCAGATATTGCAATTGCAGTTGAGACAACAACAAGCGGAGATGATCCAGAGCTTGAAAAGCAACTGTGGTCGACACACCTTGGTGATGGACCAGCTATCACATTTATGCACAGTGGATATGTTGTCCATCAAACAATTTTTGAAAAACTCATCGAAACGGCAAAACAGTTGAACATACCATTCCAATACAAAATGCGCACAGTGGGTGGAACAAACGCGCGAAGATACGCGCTCACAGGCATTCCAGCTGGTGTTGTTTCAGTGCCAGCAAGGTATATACACTCGCCTGTTTCTGTAATTAACAAGAAAGATTATGAGTATACCATTGCTTTGCTGAAAGGATTTCTTAGAAGAACTGATTTTTAACATTCGGTTGCGCTTTGGGAAATATTGACATAACCTTACAAAAAATTGTATAATTTAATATGACGTCACGTACCACCTTTTAGGGGGGTTAAAATCCTTAAATTAGCCCGTAATACCACATCTCAAAAGAGGGGGGATTAAGGTGAAGAAAGCGGTATTTTTAACTATCGGTTTAGTGCTTTTGCTCATTCTCACACTGAGTGGGTGTGAGCAAGTAGGCAACTTGTTCAACAAACCACCTGTGTGGCAAAACATTCCAGACCAAACTATTCTTAAAGGTCAAACAGTTACGGTGGATTTGAAAGGGTACGTTAGTGATCCAGACAACAACCTCCAGGATATTGTGCTCAAAACAACGGGTAAGGGAACCATATCGAACGGTGTTTATACTTGGACACCAACCGAAGTAGGAGAGTACACAATAACTGTTGAAGCTATCGACAAAGCAGGTGCAAAGGCAGAAAAGACGTTTAAGGTTGTTGTTCAGAACTCTGGAACACTCGTTGTAAACATCGCACAATACACCTCAGGTCCGGTTGTAGAAGGTGCAAAGGTTGAAGTCAAAGATTCAAACGGGAACTTAAGAGGTGTAGGATACAGCGATAGCAAGGGTATTGCAACTGTGCTCTTCAGATCAGATGCTGAGAAAGAATTCCTTAACGTTTTAATCTCAAAAGACGGGTATGCAAGAACATCGATACTTGGAATGAAATGCTTAAGGGACCAAAAGACCGAAATTACAACGACATTAAGAAAAGCCACAGCAGCTCAGACAACAATGGAAGTTCCTATTGAAGTTGATGTTAAATTCTATGATAGTAAAAATGGTAATCCAGTAGACGTTGCAACTGATGTTACATTAAGCAGCATTTATATTGTTGTAACAGCAACACCTGTTGAATTTGATGGTGGAATCAATATTATATACGCGAAGGCAAATGGCATTCCGGGAGCAAGCTATTTCTCGGCCCCAAGGTTGTACGCAGCAGCGAGTAACGTTCTTGAAGGTTCCTTATCACTTGCAGAATTTGAAGGTGAAATACCGATAGTTGTTGATGTTTACGACCACAACGACAATAAAGTTGAGAAGATTTTCTGGATTAACGTAAAGAGAACACCACAAACTGGTATAACTCCATACATCGTTCAAAGAAACACTGCATATTACACAACTCAGTATGACATTTATGCATATACAAGAAGACAAGCCGTTAAATACTATTCAATGCCAAAAATACCAGAGAATATAAAAGGTGTTGATGCAAATGGTAATACATTTGAACCTGCAGGTGCACCAAACGATGATTCTAACCTCTGGATCGAGGTAAGATGGAGAAGATGGTACTCTGCATCAGGAACTACCCAACCGAAAGCTTACAGAGTTTACAGGTCATTTGATGGCGAAAACTGGTCAGCAATAGCAACGCTTCCAGAAAGTTACTATTACTACAGAGATAGTTCCCCACTTCTTGAAGTTGGAAAGAAGACCTGGTATGCTGTATCTTCGGTTTACGATGGTTACGAAGCAACGCTAACGGTTATTGGTTATGTGACACCACTTCCATTGCTGAATATAGAAGTTGAAACACCGAAGAATGGCTCAACGAACGTATCAAGAGATACAATATTCAAATGGAAATTTGCTGGTGTTGAGGCTTACAAACCAACGGATGAAGAATCTCCGACAACATCGCTTAAATATGTTTACAGTTTGTGGATATATGACTGGATTCAAAATGACATAACGTACTACGGTCTTGGATTCATTAATCCATCTAATAATAATGCCTACTACTATAGATTATTAACAGACACAGAAGAAGTAGAAGTCAAATTTAGTGATTATTTCAAGGGCAATGTTGAAGATCCGGTTTACGGTCCATATTGGATTGACTTTGGATTAGCAGATGCTTATCCATACGACAAGCTCCAGGCAAACAAGACATTTAGCTGGACATTAAGACATGCCTGGGCACAGAAAATATACAATGGTTTGAGTTTGAATGATCCAGACAAGAAGTTTAAATCGGTTGCTTATTCGATACATGCAGATGATACGGGCGTTCTTCTTGGTTCATCATTATCGATAAAACCTTCTGTTTACTACACATTTACAACTGGCATTAATTGAGAAAGGGGGGATAGATGATGAGAAAATTCAGTAGTGCATTATTAATCGTTTCGATTGTTGCGATATTTCTCTTTGTCTTTGCATGTACACCACAGGTTAACAATGGAGCAAAGAATGACAATAAAGCATCTAAATTTGACCAGCCGATACTTTTCGGAAAATTGATTCCAGATGAATATGTTGAAGGAAAATTACTTGTCGGTTATGAATCAAAAGATAGTGCGCTTGAAGTTGCAAGGTTGCTCAACGGAAAGATAGTAGTAGACCTGCCACAGATAAAGATGGTGTCTATAAAATTCAATGGAACGGTTGCAGATGCTTATGCAAAAATAAAGCAAGCGAAAATAAAAGGTATCAGATATGTCGAGCCGAGCTACAAGAGAAGCTTAATTGAACCACTCCCAATAAAGGGTGATGTTGAAAAGGCATCAAAATTCGAGCCAAGATTGACAAGCACAAATCCAAGAGGAAACGAAGAATTTAGCTCGTTGCTATGGGGTGTCGAAGCAGTCGGTGCAACAGAAGTTTGGCCTGAAGCTTCAGGGACAGGAGTAATCGTTGCCGTTGTTGACTCTGGTGTCGATGGGACACACCCAGACTTGCAAGGGCAAGTCATTAAAGGATACAGACCAAGATTTAATGAAGAACTTCCAGCAGGCACAGACTCATCCTACGGTGGTTCACACGGAACACACGTAGCCGGGACGATTGCAGCAAAGAAAGATGGAAAAGGTATCGTTGGTGTGGCACCCGGTGCAAAGATAATGCCAATAGTTATATTCGATGACCCAGCTCTTGTTGGTGGAAATGGTTATGTTGGTGATGACTATGTTGCAGCAGGTATAATCTGGGCAACAGACCATGGCGCAAAGGTAATGAACCACTCTTGGGGTGGTAGCGGATACAGCCATACGATGAAAGCAGCATTTGATTATGCAATGGACCATGGGGTTGTTATGGTTGTTTCTTCAGGTAACGACTACTACAAAGCAGCATTTAAATATCCATGCGGTTACCCAGGAGTCATCAGGGTGGCAGCTGTTGAATACGACGGTGGTACATTCAAGACAACTGGATTTTCTACAAAAGCTGATTCTGTAGTTATTGGAGCACCTGGTGTGAATATTCTTTCCACAGTTCCACTTCCTAAAAGCCTTGGTTACGAGGGGGAATCTGTAGTCTCTGAACAAAATGGCGGAACATATGATTACTACAATGGTACTTCAATGGCAGCTCCACACGTGACAGGTGTTGTTGCGTTATTACTCCAAAAATATAAAGATGCAAAACCATGGCAGATTAGAAAGCTTATTGAAAGTACAGCTAAGGATATTGATGAACCGGGTTGGGACCACTATTCAGGATACGGATTGGTCAATGTTAAAAATGCATTTGCGGCCGGTGCGCTTCCAACCTCTGGTGGAGCGACACTTGATATAGTTGTTACCGATGCTTACGAAAGCTGGGGGATTCCTTCAGTCTTTGTAACTCTCAAGAAGAATATTTCCGGAAGATACCAAGCCTATTACGCAAAAACAGATGCATTTGGTATTGCCCACTTCCCAGCGATTGACACAGGTGAATACGAAGTAATAATCGGAGGACCTGATAGCTACGAAAGATGTGAATCACCAGACGGATTCATGGCATATTACACAGCATTCAGAATGGCAGAGGAAAGGCAGGTTAACGATACAATCAACCTCACAGCGGACGCGACAAAGACGTACAAGTTCACATCGACGTTTACAGTTCAATTCGTCACACCGCTTTCAGGTGCTTCGCTCAAGATCGAGAACCTACTAACAAACGATACATATGAGTTACCATACAATACAAACAAGAAGGTCCTTTCGGCAGAATCCGGATTACTTGTTCTCTCTGTAGCATTGGACACACCAGCTGATACCGACATTACTCTTGAAGGAACCGCAACGGTTAATGGTCACGCACTTCCAATTAGAGTAAATATTCCAATGGGAGAAACGGAGGGATTTGTACTCGATGATATTGGAGCTTATTTTGCTAATATGTATTTTGAGATGCCTTTTGCTTGGTGGACAGTATTTGGACAGAATTAAGTTCGACAATTAACAAAACACCAAACCGATGGGGTGTGTAGCCCCGTCGGTTTTTTTATATGTCTTGCTTTTGCATTCAATGGATAAAGGCACAAACCAATGGTGGAATACTTGGTTTATTTCAGTCGTACTTTTTTCTTCTACGTATTCTTGTGATAGGCACAAGGTTGGAGGGGGTGTTTCAATTCTCAATTTACAGAGTTAAGTATGCATAGCATCAAGAAAGGTCATATAGAAAAAAGAAGAATTAGCCGACTTAAGAACCTGAGAAAATTTTTCTAATTTTTGAACTTTTGCACTTCCTCAATCGTTGGAAACGCAGTTGTCGTGCCCTTTCTTGTGCATGTCAGTGCACCACATTTATTAGCAAAAGAGAGAATGTTTTCGACCGAGAAATTGTTTAGAATCCCATATATGCACCCAGCACTAAATGCATCTCCTGCACCCGTTGTGTCGATTGAATCTACCGTATATGGTTCTCCATACGTTATCTTCTCTTTGCTGGCGTATACACTTCCCTTCGAACCAAGTTTCAAGAAGATGTTCTGTATCCCAAGGTTCAAGAGTATGCTTAGGGCTTCAAATGTATTTAGCGTATTTGTGATTTTCAACGCCTCCTCTTCGTTAAGTGAAACGAAGTCTATCCCACCAAGCATTTTCGGTTCTACATACTCGCACAATTCGAGAAAGATGGGTTTACCCAAGGTCTTCAAATATGATATTATTTCATCAGATTCTCCTGCACCGACTTGGTAAAAGATAAGGTCAGAACTTTTTACTGTTTTTTCGTGCATTGCAATGTCTTCAGCGCAAAGCATACCATTTGCTCCAGGATAGTTGAACATTGTGTTTTTTCCATCGCCTTCAACAACGATAAACGTGAAGCCCGTGCGTGTGCCGGGCTTCACATTAATTAGAGGAATTACGCCGAATGACTGTAGTTGAGAAATTGCTCTTGTGCCGAGTTCATCATCTCCTATGTTTGCAATGAGCTGAGTCTGGATGCCAAGCTTTTGCAGTGCAACTGCGATATTTGTTGCCTTACCACCAATAGAGGTTTCTACGTTCTCGGATACATGGTTTTTGCCAATCTCTATAGTGTCTACTGAGTAGTTGAAATCGATGTTTAACTTTCCAATACACGTTACAATCATTTGAGATTTTTCAATTCCTCCTGTGCACTTTTTACAGCATCCTCGTGTGTTTTGATAAGCCATGGGTGAGCTTTACCCGAGACAACTTTTTCAAACATTTCTTTCGCCTTAGCTTTTTCTCCAGTCTTAAGATAGAGATAACCAAGCTCTAAATATATGTTCGGATAATTTGGCGTAAGTTTTAAAGCGGCATTGAGAAGCTCTTCGGATTTTTTATAGTTGTAAAGTGGCCACGGGACATCTCTGTATCTCATACCGGACGCGATGAGTGCGAAGGTTTTATAAAGTCTTTGCTCTTCGTCGTTTTCGTTAAGAAGTTTTATAGCGTTGTCGATGTATTTGTCAAAATCCCCTAGCATGAATAGACTTTGAACAATACCTTTGTATTTTGCCAATCTCCCGATTGCAGAACCAGCAATATACGAAGCCCTACCGTTCTTTGGGTCGAGTTTCAATGCCATTTCAGCATATTGGCGTGCTTTTTCGTACGTTTTTTCCTTTTCCTTATCACTTGCACCCCACACACCGTATTCCATATACGCATCTGCAAGTATAGTCAGAAGCCTTGCGTCTTTGTCGTAACCGGGAATCCCTTCGATAGTCTTAATCACTTTGAGAATCTTCTCTACGTCGTAATCTCTTCTTGCTTCGTAGAACATCCTGTTTAGTTCTTCACTGGTAACGTTACCGAAAACTGATATAAAAAGAAAGACGATGAATAAACTTGTTACAAAAAACAACCGCGAACCTTTCATACCCCTACCTCCCCTTGAGTTAGTGTGGTAATTTACAAAGATATTATACAGTTCAAAGTGTAAATCCTTGCATCGGTTTAATGATTTCTATTCGCAATTTTTCTTTTATAAACTAAAAGAGCAATTTGTAGCTTCTTTTTTCGCAAGAAATCTTCTAAAAAATGAAACAAAAGCCCCGCCATAATTAGGCGAGGCGTTCTTATTGTATTCATTATAATGCTTATTTTAGTTTTTTCAGTTCTTCTTGCGCAGTTTTGACAGCTTCTTCGTGGGTTTTTACAAGCCATGGATGTGGACCCATTGAAATAACTTTTTCAAACATCTCCTTTGCTTTCGTTTTATCTCCGGTTTTTAGATACAAAAAACCAAGTTCAAGGTATATGTTTGAGTAGTTAGGAGTTAGTTTAGCTGCTGTATTCAGCTGTTCTTCGGATTTTTTATAGTTGTAAAGTGGCCACGGGACATCTCTATTCCTCATTCCGGCTGCGATGTAAGCAAATGTTTTATATAATCTTTGCTCTTCGTCGTTTTCGTTCAGTAGTTTAATTGCATTGTCGATGTATCTGTCGAAATCTCCAAGCATGAATAGGCTTTGAACAATGCCTTTGTACTGTGCGAGCCTACCAATTGCGGCACCTGCTATGTAAGACGCTCTTCCATTCTTTTGGTCGAGTTTCAATGCCGTTTCAGCATATTGGCGGGCCTTTTCGTAAGTTTTTTCCTTTTCCTTGTCGCTAACTCCCCACAGACCGTATTCCAAATATGCATCCGCGAGAATTGTTAAGAGTGTTGTATCTTTGTCAAAATTTGGTGTTGACTCTATCGTTTTTATCACGTTCTGTATCTTGTTCACATCTCGGTCTCTTCTCGCTTCGTAGAACATCTTGTTCAAATCTTGAGCTTTAACTTCAGCAAAAGTAAATGTGCTCAGTAAGAGTGCAACTAACGTTACCACAAAAATCCACCCGAACTTTCTCATCCTTATCCCTCCCTGTTTTGGTTTCAGTGTATGCCACTTTTCAAAGTTTTACATTTCTAACATTGTAAATTATATCAAAACTTTTATGGATTTTTGCAACACATTTTGAAATTTGCTTTTGTGGTATAATAAAAATTGATAGATACTGGAATGAAAGCAACCTTGAGTTAGGAAAAGGGAGTGGAGGTTATAATAGATGAGCAGTAAAAATGCGAGAAATGATTTAAGGATCCTTTTTCTTGGCACTCCAGAATTTGCCGCACGTTATCTGGAATTTTTGCTGGAAAAAGGCTACAATGTGGTAGCTGTTATATCACAGGCGGACAAACCACGTGGCAGGGGTCAGAAGTTGTTGCCCACTCCTGTAAAGGAGGTGGCTTTGAAGCATAATATCCCTGTTTTTCAACCCAAAAGCTTGGTGAAGGAAGGAACGGAGATAATCGAGAAATACAAACCTGATATCGGAATTGTTGTTGCCTACGGCAGGCTTTTGAAGAAACCTTTCTTAGATGCTATACCATTCTATAATGTTCATGCTTCTCTTTTACCTAGATACCGCGGTGCAGCTCCTATGCAAAGATGTCTGGAAGCAGGGGAAAAAATTACAGGGGTTACGATATTTAAAATTTCTGAAGGGATGGACGATGGTGATATAGCTTTGCAAAAACCGTTTGAAATTGGTGAATGTGAAACACTTGGCGAATTGTATGAAAAGATGATTAATTATGGAACAGAATTACTCGACGAATTCTTGAAAAGATATCCGGTGCCACTCGTTCCGCAAGACCACTCACAAACCAGCTACGCCCCTAAGATAGACAAGAATGATTTGCACGTTGATTTCTCAATGCCGGCTGAGATGGTAAGGAACAAAATACGGGCGTATGACCCAGTTCCAGGTGTGAGAGCAAGGTTAAACGGTACGGAGGTCAAACTCTTTGGCGCTTGCGTGATAGAACAAAATGATGAGTATAGTGCATACAAACCAGGTACGATAATTTCAGTAGACAAATCAAATGGAGGATTGATTGTTTGTGGAAAAGATGCACTGTGGATAAAGTATATCCAGTTTCCAGGGAAAAGCAAGATAGGGTTTAGTGACGCGAAAAATGGAGGACTTGTGAGAGAAGGTATGCGTTTAGAAAGAATTGATCAAGCCCCATGTTGTGAAAGGTAAAAAAAGATGGAAAAGCAATCAGGGAGTGAGGTGCATGGAAGTTATTAAGGTGAAAGAGCTTGTAGAAGTCTTCGAGGAGCTTGAGAAACGATACGGACCGAAATGGTATGAGCATGTTCATGTTGACGTTAATACAGATACAGATGGGACTATCCGTGCAGTAGTGACGCCGACAATCTTCAAAGTTTCTAAAGTAAAAGAGTCAAAGAGTGAAGAATATTCTTCAGAACTTACAGTAGAAAAGAAAGATGAACATTTGCAAAAAACGCTACCTAAAATTGAAAATCTTGAGGAGAAACTTAAAGAATATGAAAATCCGAGGATTCATGTAACGATAAGTGAAGATGAAATGAAAGCATACGTAACCATCATCCCGGGCTTTGAAAAAGAAGTGCCTACAGTTGAAGAATTAATGAAAGTCCTAACTAATTCCGGAGTGGTTTATGGAATTAAGAAGGACGTGCTGGAAAAGATTGTCGAAGAGAAGCTAACATATCAACAGATAATAGTCGCAGAAGGTGTTGAGCCAACTCCTCCAGTGGATGCGATGATAAATTACAAATTCAATACATCAAAAGATTTTACAGGCTTTGACGAATTTCCAAGATGCTGTGAAGGACAGGTACTTGCTGAGAAGGTACCTCCGAAAGATGGAGAACCAGGTAAGACCGTGACAGGAAAAGAATTGCCTAGCCGGAAAGGTAAGGATTTTGATTTAAGGAAATATGCAGGCGAGAACACAAAGGTGGTTGATAATAAAATAATAGCTACCATCGAAGGTCAGCCATGTGTTGATGACAATGGAGTGGTGCATGTAAGGGACGTTCTTGTAATTGGTGAAAGGGATTTGGAAAAAAGCCAGAAAATAAATTTTCCAGGAACAATTATCATTACATGCAATCTGGATGGAGCCTTTAAGATAACCGCTGGTAAGGATTTAAGGGTGAATGGGTTGGTTTCCGGTAGTGTCAGAATAAAAGCAGGTAGGGACGTGTATATAAAAGGTGGTTTTTTTGGCAGAGGTAAAGGTGCCATAGTTGCTGATGGGAGCGTTACTGTGCAGTTCGTTACAGAAGGTTTGGTGATTGCGCAAAAGGATGTGAATGTGCAAGATTACATAATGAACTCTGATGTGATAGCCGGAAGAAGTGTTAAAGTCACTGGGGAAGGTTTGATTGTTGGAGGTAATGTGAAAGCAGTTGAGCTTATAGAAGTTAAAAGTATTGGTAACAAATATGGCTTAGCAACGAATGTTGAAGTTGGTATAGATTTTGAATATGAAACAACCAAGGCTGAAATTACTTTTAGATGAATTGAACGATGTGAGCGGATATATTGTTAAGCTGCGGACTGCGTTCGAAAAAATATCTGGAGCGACGATTAAGAAGGACCAACTGAAAAGCCTTATTGTTCAATTAGAAGCGAGGAGGGAGGAAATTATAAGCGAAATCAGCAAGTTAAGGCAAAAGTTAAAAGTCTTGAAACACGTTTCAGTTCAGGAAGTATTGAAAATGAATCCAAGGATTATAATCAAAGAGACTTGTTTTGCTGGTGTCACAATAAATATCCTTGGCGAGGTTTATAAAACCACGTTTGAGTTAGGTCCCAGGGCATTGAACTTACAAGCGCTAAAAGAGTTAAAATATCAAAACAAAGGATACTGAGAAAAAATTCCCGTGTGTTGGAGTCCAACACACGGGACAATGTCTTTTACTGGGGGATGGGGAGGGGGAGAAATTTATTTTTTTGCATTGTTACCAATCCTAAAGTAGTCAAGATTTTCGTCGTGTTCAATTTTTTTATATCTGTGACTTGCTGCCTCATACATTCTGTTTATTATCGCTCTTAAATCGCTTCCTTCCGAAAGTTCATCTACAACTTTTTTGAGCTCATTAACGAATTCAAACTGGAATTCCTTTTCATCAAAACGGATTTGTTCTTGTAGCGAAGCGGGGATGTCTGGATTAATCTTCCTGAGAAGCTTTATAATAAACTCTGCAAACACATCCCTGACATCGCTTTTTCTCTTTGCTTCGGCAAGTTTTTCGCGATATTCTGTCTCAAGTTCATGTTCATACTTTACATAACTTAACATCTTTTCTCTGCTCTCCATACAATCCCCCCTTAACTGAGCTACCACAAGATGGAGACCCCGCCTTTAAATCTACACCTAATGTAAAGAAACTCTTTGGATATCTTTTCCATAAATTTAGACCTTTCATTCTCGAAAAACGTTCAAGAAAATTTTAAAATTGTAAAAAACTTGTGTGAAATAGTTCATTTTTGAGCTTGAGCTTTATTTTTGAACATCGTTCTTATTTTTTCCCATTAGGTATGCATACCACGAGGCACCGAAGATTATAAGAATCATACTCACTATCTGTGCCGCCCTAAGATTGCCTGCCATTAAGCTATCAAGTCTTAGACCCTCAATCCAAAATCTCCCAATGGAGTATAGAACTAAGTAAAGTGCTGTTGTTTCTCCGAACTGTTTTTTTCTTTTTTCCACGATGAAGTATAGTATTACAAAGACCGCCAAATCCCAAAGGCTTTCGTAAAGGAATGTGGGATGAAAATGTGTATTCATATCAAATCCAGGAACTCTCTTTTCTGGTGGAACGTACATTCCCCACGGTAGGTTAGTAGGTCTTCCATAGGCTTCGTAATTGAAGAAATTTCCCCATCTTCCGATTGCTTGGGCAACTGGGAGAACGGAGGTGAAAAGGTCAGCAGCGTGAACAAAGTTGAATCTTTTTTTCAACTTTGAATAAACGTATATCGTTATTAGTGCAGCAAAAAAAGCTCCATGTATCGCAAGACCACCATGCCAAATCTTCCATATCTCAGAAGGATATCTCGAGTAATACGACCAGTTAAAAGCAACATAGTATACCCTTGCTCCGAGGATTCCAAATATAACCCCCCAGAATAAACCCTCGTCGAGGTCTTCAGGGGTTATAGGGTAGTTCTTTAGTCTTCTTCTGGCAAGGAAGTAGCCAGTGAATATCCCAGTAGCAATGCATACACTATACCATCGAAGCCGAAAGTTTCCAATTTGGAAGATATAGTCTCTGACAATCAGTCTTCCTGAGAAAACCTCTCTAAGAAATAAAAACAAAGCAGAAACGACAGCCAGCAGGATAACAAAAATAACTACAAACCTAAAAAGTTTGTTCTTTGCCACAACTTCTCCCCCTTTTTTAAGCTTTCGATTTTTCTCATGATTTCACATCTTTCATAGCTTCATTTATCTTTTTGCCTCTTTCTCAAATCCCTTTCCCAGAGTTGTTGGTAAACATAGCTTACTTTTGATAGTTTTTCTTTCACGGATTCATCAAAAGGCAAGTAGCGCCAGAATATTTCACGCACTGGTTTGTCGAGTTTCTGTATACCGTTTGATTCTTTTGAAATCCACATTATGTAATCCTTAATGAAGTATTCAGCTGGTTGACCTTTCAGTTTGTTTTCTTGAAGGTATTGGTAGTATTCGCCTGTTAAACCTTCTTCCATCCATCTGCCGAACGAAAGTTCTTTTTCTAATTTCCATCTGTATTCTCCGAATGCCTGGAAAAACGGGTCTGTGCCTTTTCTGGAGAAGATTGGAACGACAATTCGACCTCGTCCGTAGATATTTACCCCTTCAATAGGTTCCCAGCAAAAACCATTTTCTCCGTAACCTGGCACCAAAATAACATAAGGTGGCATGTAAACTTCCGTTCCTTTTATCGTTCTTTTCAATGTTGTTGGGTCAAGTAATTTAAATTCCTCGAAAAGTTTTAGTGAGTATTTCTTTGAAAATATCGAATTGACTTCCCTTAGGTAATTTGTCGTGAGTGCTGGATATTGGATGCCCAATTTCCCAATAGCCTTTTTAACCATCTGCCTGATTACTTGTGGTTCGGTAAAAAGAGAAGTGGTTGTATCTTTCGATGTTTGTGGTATTTGCTGAATTGATGAAGTTTGTTCTTTTGCTTTGTCGAGGGTTTCTTTCAAAGTTTTTATATCGTTATCCAGTTTTTTGAGTTTCCCAATACTTTTAATTATCTCATCAAATATGGTATACACACCCTTTGTGTATGGACCTTTGCCTTGCACACCTTTCACAAGGTCCCTCAGTTTTTCTTCCTCTATGCTCCTTTCAAAAAGTTTTCTCTCGTATTCTTTCTCAATCCATGTGTAATCGAATGTGCGCTTTTCTTGTTGCTGGTCCTGAATGACTTCTTCGAAGGTTGATGGTGGTATTTTTCCGCTTTTCGCCGAAATTAGCCATTCATCAACGTAGTAAAAGGTGTCGTCTGAAGCTGATGATATGCATTCTTTGATTCTTTCTAAGTCTTCTCTGGTTAGATACCTTGGGTCAACTAATCCAAGGCGTATGAAAAGCTTTTGTTCGATATGAGATGTTTCTTCTAATTTCTGCGCAATGGCTTCGTAAACTTTCCAAAATACTTCAGTGAATTGCTCTTTGTATTCTGAGAAATTTTCTTCGTGCAGTCGCTTTATCGTTAAAAATTCCTCTTTTATATCATCCTGAATGCCTGAGAAAAGTTTGTCAAAGTATTCTTTTTCTTCCATCTTGCATTACCCTTTCCACACAAGTTTTAACTTGTCTTTTGAAAATTCAATGGTGTAAACGTTTCTATAACCACGTTCAAGTAGCTTTTTTGCCATTATTTCGCCATTTTTGAATGAAGCAACAAGGTAAGCATCGGCTGAAATCCTTGTTTCAAGAGGTAAAACAACTATGCCCTCAATCTTGGTTCCAATCTTTTTTTCATCCTCATCCAGGAAGGCAACGATGTTGTGGGATTGCCTTGTTGAAATTAAATGCACCAACAATTTGCCCACAACACCTGCTCCGTAGATACATAGGTCCCTTTTGCCAGCGATTTTCAGGAAGATGTCTGCGAACTTGAGTTCGATATTCTTATACATCTGTGCAATTTCTGATAGGTAACCCAGTCTCAGATAGTTTAACCGAATAAGTCCTGTGTTAGTTAATTTGTAGGTTCTATTTACCTTTTCGACTAACCCTTCTTTCTCGAAGTCCTTCAAGTATTTATTCACAAGTGAAGGCACGATCCCTGATTTCAAGGCTAATTCAGAATGTTTTGTTATACCTTCTGACAAAGCTTGGAGAATAGCCATGCGTCTGAAAACTGGAGAATATTCGAAGAACACATATTCACCGTGATGCTCCATGTTTTTTGCTTGTTCGTCCATTCAATTTCCCCCTAAAAATAATTAAATAACAAACCTTTCCAGTTCTGCTTTGAATCTTTCAATTTCATCTTTTATGTTGGAGATTGCTTCTTCCAGTTGTTCTATTCCAGAGTACAACTCCTCAACTGCTTCGTGTGCAGTCCTAGATGCGTTCACTATTTTCTCAACGTTCGTTGTAGATGCTTGTGATACTTGCAGGATAGTATTGAGTGATTCTCTTACTGAAGTTAGTCTTTTGGTGATTTTTTCTGTTATAAGCGTTGTTGATGTAACGATGTTTTCTACGTTTTCAAGTGACTGTCTACCCTCTTTTGCAAGATTGCGTGCAGAATTGGATAGTTCCATAATCATCTCAGCAATCCTTGATAAACCTTCTCTATCAATGTTCTGTTTGCTTGTTTCGATAGATACGTTTATTGCTAAAACGGTTATACTATCTGAAATGTCTGTTATCTTATCGGTTAGTTTTCCAAGAGATTCCGTAAGCATAGCGAGTTTTGAAGTGTATTCGGTAATCTGTTCGATGGTGTTGGTGAACTCGTTGAGACCGTTGATTGTTGTCTCGGTTTCTGCACGACTTTCTTCTAAATATGCGGCAAACTCTTCAAGAGAACGGTCTAACTGAGTTGCTGCTCCTTCTGTGTTTTCAGCCATAGCCTTGATTTCAGAAACAGACGAGAATGTATGAATGATATTTTCTGAGATATTTCTCACAAGGTTGTTTGAAACTTGAAGTTGATACCTCTGCCTTTTCAGAAGTAATTCCGCAACGAAAAAGCCAGCTACAAAGGTAAGTACGATAAGTATTGGAACAATGAATTTGAAAAAGCTTGAAAGGAAACTTGCAAGTTCACCATATAGTTCATCATGGCGAGCAGCATGAGCTAAATAGTATTTTCCATCGAAAGCAAAAGCGACGTATCGTTTAACACCTTGGTATGTGTACGAGTAGATTCCAACCTTATTTGACTGTATATACTCAAACAGACCAGGAACAGCTTTCCTAACATCCAAGCCTACCTTTTGCTTATCTGTGTGTTCAACAGTTATGCCGTTTTCATCGATGAGATAGTAATAACCAAAAGTTGGTTCTCTTTCAAAGACTTTTTGTGAGACGCCTGCATTTGTGATTGAAACGACTTCTTGCAAGAAGGATTTCGTGCTCACTTGTTCGACTATTTTGTTGACACGTGGAATAATTATCGTAAGCAATATACTACTCCATGCTATAACGAACAGTGAAACGGTCAGTGCGTAACTCCAAGAAAGCCGCCATACCTTCTTCATTCTCTGTTCCCTCCTTGTAAGTTTAATAACCTGTCTATTTTTTGCTACAACTTCTCAAGGATTTCACCGACACTTTCGCCATTCCAAACAAATAGGTTCGTTTCCACTTCAATTTCTTTTAAGTTCTTATATTCTTCAGATTCATTAAAGATAATTTGGAATGACTCTAACTGTTTTTGAACTGGTGTTACGTTTTTTCCAAGTATTACAGCCAAGAACTTGCCTAATTCTATCCTCGCGATAGTATCGGAAAGTTGCTCTTCAAGGAATTTGACGAAGGTTCTCAGCAGTTGGTTTGTGTAATCTGTGCCTTTCGAAGTGTAGAGTTTTCTTAAGTTTAGCAACTTAATACTGACAAATGAAAGCGGCAGTTGGTTCCGTTTTGAGAAATCGATTAAATTTACTATTTTTCCAGTTATCGCATGCCTGTCGTAAGCCCCGGTTATCTCTTCTAATTCTTTCTGACTTCCGAGTAGCTTATGATAGTTTATCAGGTCAAAAATCAGCGAGATACTGTAATTTGCAAGAGCAAGAATTCTTTCGGCAACCTCTGGAACTTTTGGATTTTCTATGATTATGAAACCTATAGGTTCTTCTTTTCTTGTTATCACTTCCCCTATAGCATTTTCTATCTTTCGTTCCGTATCTTCATAGTAAACATCAATGTATTTAAAATAACTAAAGAATCTAATTTCTTTCGCTTTCTCGAAAACCGAATTGGGATTTGAGAGCTCTTTGTTTCCAAATGCATAAACTCGTGCATGTGAGTATGTCGAGACGCAAGCGTAAAAGTTATCAAACTCAAACAGCTCCGTGAATAGGTTGTATATTTTCTTCATTACCAGTTTTTCGTCGTAAATGTACTCGGAAAGTTGAAGAATTTCTTTTGTTATAGTTGAATCACGAAGGCTTTCTTCAAGTATATCAACAAGTTCTCCGAATGGCTCAATGTGAAGTGCGTAAAGCTCTCTCGACCATTCCATGGAGAATGGTTTAGCTACGAATTCTAAAACCGTTCTTTCTATTTCACTTTGTGATGCTGTCTTTTTCAAAAAAGCGTTAGCACCACTTTTCTTTGCCCAGAATGGGTTTATAGTTTCTTCAGCGCCTGTGAGAATCATTATTCCAACATTTTTAAATGTACTAAAGCTCCTGATAAATCGTGTGAAATGGACACCATTTAATTTTGGCATCACGTAATCTACGATAACAGTATCAGGAAGGAAAGAAAAAAATCTATTAAGTCCTTCAAGTCCGTCTTTCGCAACCTCAACGGCGTATCCGTGAATTTCCAGAAGGTTTTGTAAATAGGTTCTCCAAACTGCAGAATCATCAACAACAAGAACCTTTTTCACTTATTGTCACCACCTTTACCCTTATTTTTTTAACTTTTCATGCGTTGGTGTCTTTTGTTTGTTGTTTTGCCTCAGCGTTAAACATTTTAAGCATTTCCCTTATTTTTTCAATCTCCAGTTTTTCGTACCGCTCTCCAAGTTGTTTAGCAATATTTTCAGGGAGGTATGGAAATTTCGGGGTTCTTTCTATTATGAAATAGACACCTTTCTTTTTCAGCTCACTAACATGTTCTGCACCATCGCCCCCTAACCCGCCAAGGACTATTACTACGAAATCTTTATTGGCGAATTTCTTCATTGAACTGAACAGAATAGATATGGAAGGATGAATCGTTTCTTTTGAAGTGGTTTCATCAACAACAGTAACGGCATTACTGCCTAGAAAAATCAAGTCTTTTCCGCCTTCTGGTATGTATACTCCAGGTTCTAAGAAAACAGGTCCTTTTACTATTGTGACTTTTTGATTTGTTTCAGAACGTATATGCTGTGCAAAAGTTTCTATTGCACTACTTGTAAAATGAATATTAACTATGACAGGAAAATTCAATTTCTCACCGAGTTTTAGTATCTCAACAGCTTGCGAAGGACTTCCTGCTGAACCGACGATAATTACTTTCTTTGCATTTGCCATATAACATTCTCCTGATTGAACGAATTATGATTTAAGATATCGCAAAGGTAATTCATATTAGTTATTTTAGTCCTTTGCTGAGAATCTACGATGTTCAAGAACTTGCACGCGGAAATTCTCACATTTTCCTTTTCCCAACAATTTCTCACAGTTTTAAACATTACTGGATAAACCTTTCAATCAAACGTACCAATCTTTCAGGTGGTTCATCTTTTGAAAGGTACGCGTTCGCTCCGACTTCTAATCCCTTAGAGAGTTGTTCACTTGTAAGAGTGCTAAAGATTATTATCGGCACGTTCTTGTTTAGCTCCCTTATTCTCCTTGTTGTTTCAAAGCCATCAATGCCAGGCATTTCAACATCGCATACAATAACATCCGGGTTTTCCTTTTTAAATATTTCAATGCCTTCAGTTCCATTTTCCGCCTCGAAAACGGTGTAACCAAAGTTTACTAAGAATTTTCCGAGTATAGTTCTTGTTACCACAGAATCGTCTATAACCAAGACTTTGCGGACTTTTTCCGAAGGTTTCTGGAGTTTAAGGAATTGCTCCGGTGATATTATTGGCAAAGGATAGACAAAGATATTCTTTACGAAACCTTTTATCATGTCATAGCTTTCATTAGAAACCTGCCCATCGAAGATGCCTATTAAATTGCTCACTAAAAGAGCTTTGTTATTCTTCGTAATGATTGCGAACCGTGGCAATGTACAACTGAAGGTTATATCGTACAATTTGTCTTTGTGCTTGAGCTGTCCATCTTTGATTTCCGCTTTGCTAACGATTTCCAATATATCTTGTAAATCGATGCAGAACCGCAATTCATCAGCTTCTACAACGAGAACTCTCACCAAGAAGGTCTTGATTGGGAAATGGACGATAAATTTTATTCCTTTGCCTGCTGCTGAAACAACTTCGACATCTCCGCCTCGTGCTGTTGCAAAGTTTTTCACAACATCGAGTCCTATACCTCTGCCTGCTGTTTCATCTGCATTGTCTTTTGTAGAAAAACCTGGGACAAAAATAACTTCTTCCGGTTTTAGATTACCCAACCCTTTTTCAATAGCTTTTTGCCTGATTTTTTCAAATTCCAATCCTCTTCCATCGTCTTCAATTTCTAAGAACAATTCGTTACCCTGCACATAGCTTCTGATTATTATTCTCCCTACTTCAAGTTTTCCTTTTTTAGTACGTTCCTCTGGCAATTCTATACCATGTGCAATAGCATTTCTAACCAAGTGAGTTAGCATATTCAAAAGCATTTCAGAATCTTTCTTTTCGATTCTTTCTTCTCCTATCTGGAGTTCGAGTTTTACTTTTTTCTTGTTCGAAAAGGCTTCTTGCATAACCAAGACGTCGAAGTTCGCAAGGATTTGTCTCAGCTTGACGTAGAAAGTATTTTCAAGTATAGATACTAGCTTTTGTTTTACAAGTCGAATTTCGCGGAGTGCGTTTTGTATATCCTCACGCATTAGGCTGTTTTCTGCGCTCAGTGTGTTTGAGAGTAACTCTTGAAGTAGTTCAGAAGGGATGGTTTCGCTTGAAGTTACGTAAACTTTTGCTTCTGTCTGTATTTTTCTACCCTCTAGGATATCTACATAATGCTGTAATTCATCATCTGTGAGGTCAGAATTTTTTTTGAGAACTTCTGGAACCACCATGAGTAACTTCAGCATGAAGTCTTCTGTTATCACATCTTCACCGTTCATTTGTCGCTTGAAGTAATCTTCGATTTTGTGGAATAGTTGTTTAAATTTGTCGAAACCTACGAGGCTTGCAGAGCCTTTTATCGTATGAAAAAGGCGATAAATCTCATGTATCGAATTTGGGTCCTTGTTTTCAATGAATGATTTAATCAACTCTATCGCTTCTTGCCCTTTTTCGTTCAATTCTTGAAGGAATACTTCCAAGAAGTCCATACCATCATCCCTTTGTATATTTTTTGCTTTTATTTGTTGCTAAAGGTAATTACGAATGCTCAAGGATTTTGTATATGCCTTCCGGAGTTTCAAGATACGTTTCGTTAGAAGTTTCTTTTCTCAAAATATTACCATCTGAGATGGCTACCCTTGAAGTTCTATATGCGACGTTTTGCGTTATTACAACGAACTTCCCGGTGTCGATATTTTTGACGGGGATAATTTTATTGTAATCTATAAATCCATCCCACTCTTCTATTTTAAAGGGTGTAACTACATCGGCAGAGAGGATATTCAATACGTTTGATAAAGGCATCGCAAACGTGTTACCAACTATTACATATTTGTTTTTTAGTTCTCTAATGCGTTCTTTTTCATCGTTTTTTCTGTCTTGTTTTACCACCCGTGCTGTTTTGGGAAGGGTGACACAATATGTGTTGTAAACGTAATAGTGTTGTTGCGTGCAGCCTTCAGCGGCAACAATTACTCCGCTGTATTCACTCAGCCTTCTGAACTGATCGTCTTTATTTAACGGAGTATCTGGCGAAAATGGGATAGGAACTGCTTGGACTTTTTCGATGATTCTTGTGACACCAAATGCGTATTCTTTTAATATCAAATAATATTTGAACACAGGTTCATCTAAGCCACTGTGTGTTACAACAGGGTAAAGGAACCCATCGTGCAATGCGAAACCGAAGACTTCTATCTCCTTTGGTGCTGGAAATGCAACGTTACTGACGCCAATTACTAAGCTTGCATCTATCGCTAACCGGACAACTCCGTTTTTGTGTTCCACCTCACAAAAATAAAACTCTTGTGACATCGCACCACCTCTTTTATTTCTTACTTTTTCAACTTTGTTCGAAAGTCTAAAGCATGTTTGATTTGCCATATCTCGTCATCTACACTGTTTAAAAAAAGAGCACATTGCAACGATTGTTTTGCATCCTCAATATCGTTTAGCTCAAGTTCAATCAACGTTTTGTATTTCCAAAGCAGGTAGTTTGTTTGGTATTTCTTACAGGATTCTTTTACGATATCGTATGCCTTTTGAAATGCCTTTTTTGAAAGATATTCTTCAACTAACTTGATACGCTCCTCTAATTCTATCCCCTCAAATGTTTTTTTGAGTAGTTTGGCAATTTCGATTTCTTGCTGTTTTTCACTTTCGAGTTTTTCGATTTCTGTTAAATTTTTGTGCCTTCCCAGGAATGTGGATTTAATTGTTTTGATTTCCGTATGTTCACTTTGTTTTGACATTTTTTTATAGAATGTTCCCACATCGTTAAAAGCTGGTGAGAAGTGCTCCAAAACTTCTGGGAAGTATTCACCCGCACCAAATATTAAAAATCCATCATCTTTAAGCAGTGAAGAAATTTTCTGTATTGCCTCATCGATTCGCTCAATGTAAAGCAAGACACGTCTTATAAAAATTATATCAAATCTTTCATGCTTTCCTAAAAAACTATGTCCAGCATCTAAAATATTGCCGTGGAAAAATTCAATGTTATGTCTGTATTGTTTTTTAACGCAGTATTTACCATCTACAACATCGAAATATTTTTCTATCTGTTTTTTTGAAAGAAACCGCACACTCCAGAAATTGTAGCAACCCACCTTGGCTTGTGATATTCTTTGGAAATTGACATCAATACCTTTTATGGAACACTCTACCCCAGCTTCGTTGCAAACTATCGCAGTTGAGTAAACTTCCTCCCCCCGAGAACAGCCTATGGAAAGTATATTCCACGAAGGTCTTTCTTTGAGTATCTTTCTCAGTTTTTCGAAAGTTTGGATATCTCTGAAGAAATACGAGTCTCCTATTGTTAAGTTCTCCAAAACAATGGATTCAAGAAGCACGGGTGTCAGTGCTTCAGAAATTGGTTCGATGTTTTTGATGAGTCTTTCAATGTGAATTTTTTGAGCCTTTATGCCGTGCCTTTTTAGGATTTCTTCAATCTGGTTTTTAAGCATTGCGTCTTTTGAACCTTCAAACGCACTCGAGATGTTAAGCATGTTACCATTTCCTTTCGTAAAACTTTATCAAAAATAATTATACCACTTTTCGGATAATTCCAAGCAGTTATCGGATTAAATCATCTGTAATTATTTACGTGTTTGTGATATACTTTCAAAATAGAACAGAAGTAATTCTCAGGTAACCTTTAGACGATGGAGGGAAATTAATGGATACACGGCAAGTAAAGAACGTGGGTGTGATAGGATACTCAGGTAATCCTAAAGAAACTCCGGTTAAAGAAATTGCTGAGCTTTGTCTGAAACTGGGAGAGGAACTTGGCAAAAGATACAACGTATTCACCGGAGGAAGAGATGGTGTGATGGAATTAGTTTCAAAAGGTGTGAAATCGGTTGGAGGATTTTGTGTGGGCGTGCTTCCTTGGGAAGGAGAAGATTCTAACGAATACAACGATGTGGTTATAAAAACGGGATTGGACTTTCAGATGAGGTCATTTATCCTCGTGAAGAGTGTTGATGCTGTGATATCTGTGGGTGGAGAGATAGGAACGGCTATAGAAATCTTGGCAGCTTATGCGAATAAAAAGCCTGTAATTTTACTTCGTGGAACGGGTGGTTGGACAGATAGAATCGCAGACGTTTTGATTGATGGAAAATACCTTGATAATCGGAAGTTGGTTGAAGTATACCAAGCGATGAGCGTAGAAGATGTTGTAGAAATCTTAGAAAGAATCGCAAAATGAAAACGCCAAAGGAGAGAGAAATGAGCATGCTGGGTTCAATCAAATATAAATTGAAACAGGTTTTAAAATATCTTCCAGTTGTGCTTGTAACGATTTTTTGGGGTGCGTCGTTTGTTGCTACGAAATTTGTTGTTAATGTTTTTGAACCATTCCCTGCAGCACTTTACAGATTTTTGATAGCACTGTTTATACTTTTACCATTTACGAGAAAGAAAAAGATAGCAAATATTAATGCTTTTTGGTCAGGATTCTGGGGCATCACTATGTATTTCGTTTTTGAGAACACAGCGTTAAGGTATACCTCACCAACAAATGCGGCTGTTATTGTCTCAAGTGTCCCGCTTCTGTATGTGCTTTTTACTCACGTATTTCACAAAGTTAAAACGAATAAGTACCATTACTTGGGTTCTGTTTTAGCGTTTCTTGGAGTTGCCCTCGTTATTTTGAACGGAAGGATGATGAAACTTAACCCATTAGGTGATATTCTTGCGTTTGGAGCAGCGATTTCTTGGGTATTCTATACTCACTATGTGGTTAGAATAAAAGATGTGGTGGGAATTGACCAGACATTTTCAATCACATTTTGGGGTGTTGTTACGCTGGTCCCGTTCTCCCTTTTACAAAATATGCAAGCTAAATTCGAAATAAAAAGCGTATCTAGTTTGATTTACCTTGGTATTGTGTGTTCTGCACTGGGGTATTTGTTGTGGAACAAATCAATTGAGGTGATAGGTGACAGAAAGACTACAAATTTCATATATTTCATCCCTCTGGTAACAGTTATATCAGAGTTTGTGTTGATGAAGTCAAAACCGACAATTTACAACATTCTGGGAGTGACAATGTTGATATTAGGATTATACATCTTTGAAAGGGGAGAAGAGTATGGCAAAGAACGATTTGGGAATTGACCTCGGAACAGCGAACTTCATAGTTTACCAACAGGGTAAAGGTATCGTATTAAACGAACCTTCTGTGGTGGCTATCGAAAGGAAAACTGGCAAGATTTTGGCTATAGGAACAGAAGCAAAAGAGATGTTCGGAAAGACACCTGAAGACAAAGTTTTGGCGGTTAAACCGATGAGGGATGGAGTTATCGCAGACTATACCATCATAGCAGAAGTGCTTAAATACTTTATGAAAAAGCTCAACAAAGGGTTATTTTTCAAATGCAACATGGTTATCGGCATTCCAACAAAGACAACGAGTGTTGAGCAAAGAGCAGTTTACGATGCGGCTTTAAAAGCCGGGGCAAAACGGGTGCATATAGTTCTTGAGCCAACTGCCGCTGCTATTGGAATTGGACTCGATGTGATGAAACCGATGGGGAATATGATTGTGGATATCGGCGGTGGAACTACAGATATCGCCGTGATAAGTATGGGAGGTATCGTTGTTGGAGATTCCATAAAGCTTGCCGGTAATGCACTCGATGACGCTATTGTTAAAGGGGTTAGAAGAAACTTCGGACTGCTCATTGGTGATACAACGGCAGAGGAGATAAAAATAAAAATAGGAAAAGTTCATCCGGACGTAGAAGATTTAGAACTGGAAGTAAAAGGAAGAGACGCGGTAACAGGACTTCCAAGAACAGAAGTTATCAACTCAACGGATGTTTATAAGATGATTCGACCTGTGGTTGACAACATCATTTCAAGGATAAAACTTGTGCTTGAGAAGACTCCTCCTGAACTTTCAGCGGATATTGTAGAACATGGGATTGTGTTAACTGGTGGCGGTGCACTTTTGAGAGGGATTGATAAAGCGATAGAGGAAGACATAGGTGTACCTTGTAGGATTGCCGATGAACCATTACTGTGCGTTGCAAAAGGGACTGGTAAGTTGCTTGAAGACGAAGAATTGCTGAAACATGTTGCAGTGACTTATGAAAAGTGATATTTGATTAAATTGGAGGGATTTCTTTGTACCGTGGTGTGTATACAGCAGCAATGGGTATGCTTGCCGACGTAACAAAAATGGATGTTTTGTCAAATAATTTAGCAAATGTTGAAACAAACGGCTACA
The DNA here is from genome assembly GCF_001644665.1 of Fervidobacterium pennivorans. Classification (NCBI taxonomy): domain Bacteria; kingdom Thermotogati; phylum Thermotogota; class Thermotogae; order Thermotogales; family Fervidobacteriaceae; genus Fervidobacterium; species Fervidobacterium ngatamarikiense. The sequence goes on along the minus strand of NZ_CP011393.1, from coordinate 1,992,142 downwards.
AAGCCGACACTCCTGTTTTCAGAGCTTACCTGACACGTGAGATATACCGTATAAAGCCTGAGCCAGAAAATAGAAGGGTCGAATTTTCAAAGGTAGGCGATGTCGAACAAGCTATCATCGTTGACGAAATTCGTACACACTACGCTCAAGGTATTATAGAACAAACTAATATTCCAACGCATTTGGCTATAAATGGTGAAGGCTTTTTTGCGGTGAGAAAAGGTAACGAAGTGCTTTACACAAGGAATGGAGAATTCATTGCAAATAGCAATAGACAACTGGTAAATACACAGGGGTATTATTTGCTCGATTCAAATGGTCAAATTGTTACACTCCCTGAGAATGGATACATCGACGAATCAGGAAATGTTTACGATGCCAACAGGAATATTGTTTCAAGAATAGCTATCTACACACTTCAAAATCCAAGAAAAATGGGAGAAACCCTCTTCACCGGTCAAGCACAAATAGTAAATGTAGATGACCCTAATTCGAATGTTAGGATTTTGCAAGGATACGTAGAAAAATCAAATGTGAATGTCGTGCGTGAAATGGTGAAATTGATAGAGGCTCAAAGACACTACGATGCAACATCGAAGGCGATAGTTGTTCACGATGAGTTACTGAACAAAGTCATAAACAACGTTGGAGCTCTGAGGTAATTAAAAGGTGAGGAGGGGTATAGATGATTAACAGTTTATACACCGCAGCAACGGGCATGTGGGCTCAGCAGTTCAAGATGGATACAGTTTCAAACAACATTGCAAACGTTGATACTGCAGGATATAAGAAAGTCAAAGCCGAATTTCAAGATTTAATTTACAGTTATTCAAAAAACGCAGGTGCCGCAACCGCTCAGAACTCAACGACACCAACAGGTATCTACGTTGGTCATGGAGTCAGACTTGCAGCGACGACAAGACTCTTTACACAAGGAAACATAGAAAACACAGGTAATGCGTTGGATTTGGCGATTAGTGGCGATGGGTTCTTCCAGATACAACTGCAAGATGGAAGAATTGCCTACACAAGAGATGGTCAGTTCAAGATAGATAGCCAAGGTAGAATTGTAACAGCAAACGGTTTGCTTTTATCACCTGCCATTGTGGTACCACAAAATGCGGTTTCCCTTACTGTTTCACCGGACGGTATAGTCTCTGTTGAGTTACCTGATGGAACTATCCAACAACTTGGTACGATAACTTTAACGCGGTTTGTCAACCCAGCAGGGTTAAAATCGATAGGAGATAACTTGTACGTAGCGACTGCGGCAAGTGGTGAACCAATTGAAGGGACTGCTGGTCAGGACGGATTTGGAACCATTATGCAAGGATACGTGGAAAAATCAAACGTAGATGTGGTTAAAGAAATGGTTGACATGATTACCGCGATGAGGGCTTACGAATTTAACTCGAGGTCCATCATGACGGCAGACCAAATGCTCCAAACGGCAAGTAACTTGAGAAGATAATAACTTGGCTTTGTAAGGCAAAAATAATCCAGCCCCCGAGGCGTATGCCTTGGGGGTTATTTTTAACTACGGTTTGGTAGTTTATACATCGAAATATTGTGATATAATATTGTGGAATATTTTGAGAGCAAAAGGAGGAGCAAAGAGTCGTGAGTGGTGATGAAAAGATTTTCGATGATTTTGGCAAAGATAACGAAGGATACAACCAAGAAAGAAATGAGGTACAAGAAAGGGAAAGAGAAGAGCTTATACGAAGGATAGTTGAAGAAAAAGGAGAGAATGCCTACGATGAAATAATATCTTTGCTGGAGAAGGAAGATGACGACCCGGAAGTAAGAGAAATTGTTACTGAGGTCTTGTACAGGTTAGGTGATAGGATAGCCTCGAAATTAGAAAAAACAATTAAAGAAAAGATAAAGAGCGGAATAAAGAACGATGTGCCTTTGCTTTACTTAATAGATTTGGCTGGGGATTTGGGTTTGAGAAGACTGGTAACCGATATCACAAAGGCGTTGGAATTATATGATTTGGAAGAGGCACAGTTGGTTATATACGAGGCCTTAGCAAAACTTGGTGCTGGAGAACAATTTTACCCACTTCTTAGATACATGCTTTTGGAAGGTGAAGAACGATTTATGTTCGGCGCACAAGTTGCAATGGTGCTTTCATACCTTGATATTCCCGAGATTATAAGCGATTTGGTTCAGGCAATCGATAGTGGGGACTTCAAAGGTGAGGAATTAGAAACCATCAAGCAAGCATTGAGTAATATGATAAATCTACATCCGAGTTACAAGGAGATTCTTATAACACTCGTTGGTGAGGACAATTTTGAAAAGTATGTGCGGTAATTTCATAGTGTGATTAGTTTAAAATTGTAGCTTTCAGCGTGGAGGGATGTGGTGTGTCGTTAGTTTGGGCAGCCATTTTAGGATATTTCATTGGAGCGATACCTTTCAGTTATATAATTCCTAAGTTAAAAGGAGTTGACATAACAAAGGTTGGTAGCGGGAACGTCGGTGGTACCAATGTGCTGAGAAATATGGGAACAAAATACGGTGCACTGGCGATGTTTCTTGATATTATGAAAGCGGTTATCGCTGTTTTGATATTCAAACAATTTGGAGAGCATCCAATGGTAATGGCTGGTGCAATGTCTGTCATTGGACATTGCTACTCCCCGTTTGTTAAATTCAAAGGTGGAAAAGGTGTGGCAACCACACTTGGAACGTTCTTTGCAATATATCCTCAAGCCGGTATGTTTGCACTTGGTGTGTGGATTGCAATTGTTGCAATGACACAGTATGTCTCTTTGGGGTCGATAATTGGGTTACTTGCGGGTGCGTTTTTTGCACTTGTTTTCAAAAAAGATTACTGGGTGGTTTTCTTAGCTCTCGCATTGTTTTCTGTCTACAGACACAAAGAGAATATAAAAAGGCTCTTGGATGGCAACGAGAGAAAAACGAATGTTGTTGATTATTTCTTGGGTTGGATGGACAAATATGAGCGTAAGGGGAAATGAAACCTTGGACCAACACATGTGTGGAATGTATGTGAAGGTGCTTAATAGATATTTTCTACTAATCGGTTATCTTTTGCTACTGATAATACCAGTTTTAAGTTTGGCTGTTATTGACGAAGAAACAGCCAGAATGTATTTTACTCAAGCTCTGGAGAAAACCTACGCTGGTGATTTTAAAAGTGCGTATGAATTAGCACTTAAGTCGATGTCTGGTAGGGTTTATGTGGAAGAATTGCCTCATTTTTGGTACTTAAGGGGCAGGTTGGCTATTATCAACGGGTTGGTGGACAAAGCTTTGGAAGATTTTAAAAACTTTACGGTGCTGGTTAGAAATGACGACATCAATAACTTAATGGAAAAGGTTGGATATTTTAGAAGACTTAATTTAGCTCCTTCTCAGTCATTTACACTGGGTTATATAGATTCGATAAAAGGAAACGTTCGGGGTGTAGAATACTTTCAAACTCCAACGAGTTTAAGCGTTTACGGTGACAATTTGGTGCTTTTAGACCAAAAGAATAAGAGGTTGGTATTTTTTAAAAACAACAAAATGATGAAAATCAAGAAGTTTTCGAAGAATGTAAAGCAGGTGTTTTACAACAAAGATGGTAATCTATACCTGCTTGGTGAAAAGTCGTTATACGATGAAAATGAACAAGAAGTTTTAGGTGGTCTCCAAGTACCGTACATTGCGGGTTCAGACCGTTCCGGAACTATTTACATTGTTGATTTTGACAGGGTTATAAAATTCAACCCAAACAAAAAAGAGCGTGTTGAGTTTAAGCTACCACAAAGAACATTCTGTTTGGACGCAGAGCTAACTGTGAGCAGACTGTACATCTTGGATGCTTTAAGGCAGAAAATAGAAATATTTAGGATAGATACTATGGAAAAGGTTGATGAAGTGAAACTTCTGGAAAAGGTATGGTCATTTGAGGTGACACCATACGGTGATATCATATATCTTGGTAAAGACAAAGTTGTTGCAAACGGAAAGGAATATTCAATAAAAGATGTGGATTTCATAGAATATTCGTATCCTACACTTTTCGCTATTAAATGGAAAGGGAATACAATTGAACAGTACTTCTTCAAAGATGACAAACCTGTGTTTGTGAACATCGAATTAGTTTCATTTGATGAAGATAACGCATATGCTTACATCAGTGTTGAAGACCTTTTCGGTGATGAACTACATTACATCAAATATGCTTTGGCAATGTATGAACGTGATGTTTACGTCCCAACAGATATTTACGCAGAGCAAAGAGATATTAGAAGTGTGAAAGTTGAAAAATGCACAGGTGAACTTATATCCTACAGGCTTCAAGGAGTCAAAGTCATTGGAGATTGTCCAATTCTTACAAGGTTTACTGGCAGTGTGGCAAGTGCAGAAGAACTTTTGAATAAGAAAATCTTGTGGGTTGCTAAGTGGACTTACTTGAAACCTGTCCCACCTGGAGTTATCAAACTTAGTGCAAAAGTGTCGTTTAAGGAGCAATCTTACTATGATACCATGTTCTACACTCAAAAATTGATACTAAACTCTATAGCAAAATCAAACAACAAATGACATTTTTACGATTTATTGGTGGTGGGTATGGCAAAGATACAACAAGAGAGTGAAAAAAACGAAAATATAGAACTTCTACTCCAAGAGGCGATAAAACTAACCGAGGAAGGCAATTACGACAGAGCTATAGAAATCTATAATAAGCTTATACCTTACGAGATACCGGAAGTTTTTAACAACCTTGGTAATGTATACAGAAGGCAAGGGATGTTGGGTAGGGCTATTGAAATGTATAGAAAAGCAATACACATATGTCCGAACTTTTCCATTGCTTACTTCAATCTTGCGTGTGCACTTATGGAAGTTGATAGATACAACGAGGCGGTGATGTTTTTCGAAAAGGCGGAAAAGTTAGGTTTGAAAAGTTTTGATTTGGATGTCCAGCTTGCACTGTGTTATATAGCATTGGGAAATAAGAAGAAGGCAAAAGAAAAGCTTTCTGATGAGAGTGTAAAAAGAGAGGTAGAAAAGTATGTGGAAGGGGGATTGGATTTGTGAGTGGTGTTAATATGCATGATTTAATCTTTAATATACAAAATCTGAAAGTGTTGAGTGAGTTTTTTGCATCAAGTTGGTATATCTTTGTCCCGTTTTCTGTGTTTGTTTTGCTTTTTCCAAATTTGGTCGAGGTAATTACACTCATTGCCGTTGGGTTAATAGTGGGTTATGGATATATCAGTCCTTCTGTGCTTAGCTTTTTGGAAAGATATCTCCCGCAGTTCTCAAATTCTTTGGAAAGTAATTTCCTAATTTACTCGCTTATAGTTTCGGTAGTGTTTGCTGTGATTTTCTATTCGCTGTATAAGTCACTAATTTTTGTGGGAAGTTTCATAATTTCGTTCCTGGTTGGGAATTTTTTACTGAAATCATTTCTGACCTCCTACTTGACGTTTCAGTGGTATATTTACTTAGTCTTTGGCTTACTTGTGGGGCTGATTGGTGGTTTCTACGCGGTTAAAAACAGCTCTAAATTCATAGGACTAATAGCAACTGCGATGTCTTCTTTTATATTGGTTTCCATAGGCATGTTCTTTTTTGATAAGTATGTGTTTAATTTAAACAACACATTATTTGCATGGGCTACGTTTGTTCTTTCGCTCTTGCTCTTCTTCTTTAGAATAGCCAAATTGTGGGGTGTGAAGAGCAATGGGAAAAATTAACAGCAGTTATAGAAAGTCGGAGAATATATTCGCAAAACTTTTCAACGTTCTTAGAAGTTTGTGGTTACTTGTGGGTGCATTTCTTTACATATTCGTTTACGGCTCTATAGTTTTGCTAATTGGATGGATATTGGGGAAAGAAAAAGGGCGAAGGTTTGTTTTGAAACAGATAGAGATATTTGGAAGGCTTGCATTCAAGCTACTTGGTGTTAAGGTTTTCGTGTGTGGTAGAAAGCCTGATGTGAACACGAACTATATTGTTGTTAGCAACCATCAGAGCATATTGGATATCCCACTTATAATAGGATACGTTGGTCCAACACCGTTCATAGCAAAAAAAGAGCTTGAGAAGTTTCCAATGGTGAACGTTTATCTCAAGTACCTTGGTAGCGAACTGATTGATAGAGGAAATGTCAGGCAAACTGCAACAGCGATTAGGGAAGTTATGCGAAAGCTTAATGAAGGATATCATTTTGTGCTTTTTCCTGAAGGCACAAGGTCACCCAATGGAGAAGTTTTACCATTCAAGCCTCGGAGTTTAGAGATTGCCTTTAAAGCGAAAGTTCCCGTACTGCCAGTATCTATTTGGGGAAACCATCTAGTCATTCCAAAACATAAATTGATAGTCAGTGGTAATAAAACGGGTATAATGTTTGGAGAAGTTGTTTATCCAGAAAATTTCAAAAGTGAGGAAGAACTAAGAGCATACGTTGAGAACGTTATAAGACAGGGAGTGGAAAAGTTGAAAGAGGTGGTTGAAAATGAAAAGAGCGTTTGTTAAGGCGCTTGTGTTAGATAAGGTTTCGAATACACCTGTTGTCTTACTCGGGATAGAAAACACGAAGAAAATTCTCCCAATATGGATAGGTGCATGCGAAGCGAGTGTAATGGCTATAGCTATCGAAAAGGTACCATTTGATAGACCTCTGACGCATGATTTGATTGTCACTTTAGTTAATGAACTCAGTTTGAAAATTGAGCGGTTTGTAATCCACTCTATTAGAGATAATGTCTTCTACGCCAAAATCGTTCTCAGAGACCTTGTTGTTTCTGAACAAGAAGCTGCGGAAGGCATGAATCCATTTATAGAGATTGATGCTAGGCCGTCCGATTGTATAATACTTTCCTTAAAAACTGGTGCTCCGCTTTATGTGACAAACGAAATCATTGCAACGGAAGCAATTACTTTTGAAGATTTAAGCGAATCAGAAAATGAAGAAGAATTTAAAAAATTCATTGAAAATTTGGACATTAGCGAATTCAAGAAACTTTTGAATGACAATTCAGAAGATTTCACAAATTTTGAAGGTGGCGAAAGCGAACAGGATAAGGACAATCAAGATGACGATAACTTTGAAGATTACGACGACTGATTGAGTAATACAATCAGTTTAAAAACTTAGTGGGGGATTGCGATGCCAAAAATTCCGAAGTTTGATTTTTCAAAGCTCAAAGGTATTTTAAAGCTTGGGAAGGAAACTAAAAAGGAATCAACACCATCTACTGATGCACCATCAAAGGAAAAGCCCTCAGGGGAAAAGGGTATAAAAGGGTTGCTTGAAAAAATAAAATACTTTATAAGCACGTTTTGGCATAGAAAAGTGCTTTTTTTCACATTTTTAGGTGTGGTTGTTCTCATCGTTGCTTTTGGAATATTGCTTTCACGTCCAAAGGTTCCTGAAACATTTTTATCAGAAGGAACGCAGACGGTAGAGAACTTGATTATTTCTATACCACCAGGTGCGTTTCCATACGAAAAATCGTTCAAGGTTAGGGTAGTTCCGGGAAATTCAGTTCAAGGAATGGTTAGTTCCGGAAATTTTGTCAGCCCTATTTACGAGCTGATACCAAACGATGGAAGATACGATATGGCGACGTTGCCCATAAAGGTTAGATACTATTTCCCGTCTAATCTGATTGGAAGTAACGATTCAAACGCACTCGCATTTGCGGGACTGAGTAGTGATGGCAAGGTGTACAATATAATCCCTGGAAGCTTCATAGACAGAGATAGTCGAGGTTATTTCGTTGAGGCGAGCTTTTTCGTGGTTCCAAGATGGCTGGGAGTTGTATCTGTCCCTGGAAAGGTCTTGCAAACCGGTATCCAAGAAGTTTACCGCGTGGTTTCTGCTTATCCCCCACTTCTTATTATCCCAGGCAGTGATGCGAATTTTGCTGGTTATTACCAGTCATCAAAGGTGACTCCTCTTTCGACATGGCAAGGAGTATTTCCAGACAGGTCGATTTACGTATATAAATACCCGCTGAGCGACACGAAATCTTATAACTATACCCGCGCATTTAGAACGTTTCAGCAATCGGAACCTATGCAAAGTCCTATTGTGTTTGAGGCGGAACGGTTAGCACAGGAACTTAAAAGATATTCTAATGTCCAGTTCGATGTGTTGGCTCACGAAGTGGGCGGACTTATACTTTATTATTGCTTAGCAATGCATCCTGAGATAAAGAATATAAGAAAAGTGGCTTATGTCTCCACCCCGTTTTATGGTACAAATGTTGTGGACCCACGTTTGGCAACAACTATATATGCATCAAAGCCGTCGGCTGCCGCTTTGCTTTACAGTCTACCGGAATCTGTTGTAGCAACGATTCAAGGCTATTTAAAATCTTACATAGAGGCCATTAATATCTATTACTCGGACATCTTACCGAATTCGGAGTTATTAAAACGTTTGCAGTATCTTCCTTATCGAACTGATATACCAACAATAGCTTACATGGGGAATACCCCTCCTTTGTCGATTGATGTTGGTGGAAGCTTATTTGAAAAGTTCTATCCTGAGCTAACTTTGAATTTAGGAGATGGTGTGGTTACAAGAAACTCAGCACGGCTTCCGTACATGACGTTGAAGATATTTAACGGAAGTTGGAACGACTTTTATTCATCTGAACCATTCATAGAGGAGATAAAGAAGTTCTTTGCCTTTGAAATCCCAGAAATTCCTGCTTACAAAGACGATACGTTTGCAGAGCGGGTTAAAAGCGAAAAAGAGAAAATCCTGGAACGGTTCATTACCTCCGGCTCTACCGAGAGTTTCTACGTGGATGAATGGAAGATAGGTGATAATCCCTACATTAAATTCTTGAGAACCTACAACTATCCTGGCACTCAGGTTGCTGTTTACGGCGGGATAGTGTATACCGCTGATGAAAAAGGATTGTATGTTGCTGGAACGCGAGTATGGGAAGAGTTTGTGATAGGCTTGAAAGAAACAATCGAAGGAGTAAGCTATGGCACACAACGAAAGGTCTATTATCGAAAACTTGCAGATACAGTCACGTTTGAGCAAACTCCGGCAGATGATTTCATTGCTACAAAAGATTACGCCATCTTTGCCAAACCAAGGGATAACAATAAGATAGATTTTGTTGACAACACTGGCAATGTTCTGGTGACATTGCAAGGGGTTTATGGAAGGGTTATATACGACGGGAATGAACTGCTATTTGTGACAAACCGAGAGGTTTACAGGTATTTCTACGGTATCAAATACACTGCACCTTTAGGGTTGAGGAATAGTTATGATATAACTTATGCTATAGTAGCAGATGATTACATCATAGCGACAACACGTGCTTATGGACTGCTCGTTTTTGATAAGATGGGAAGGTATGCTTGTGTTGGCGAAGGATGGATAGGTAACCTGGGATTGTATAGGTCTGGTAATTTCATCGTTGCCGTTGGCGACAGTTTTATAACGCTTATCGACTTTTCTGCAAGGCGCATTCACAGAATTGTTGAAGACGTTGCTGGCATAGTTTACGATGCAACCGTTTGGGAAAATAAAATCTATTTAATGACGAGTGAAGGACTACTAATCTATAAAATAGGTTAAGATTATAGATTTTCAAAGATTTGACACTGTGTGAAGGAGGTTGCCTTAAATGATACATTTGTTCTTAGCTCACTTTGTAGCAGATCACGGTTTTACTGATAACGCTAAGATAAGATACTACAAAGGGTATAAGCTTTTTGAACATATCATCTGGTCGATTTTTGCCCTTCTTGCTTTCACTTTCGATACGCTCTTAAAAAGTTCAAAAGGTACCACTGTTTTACTTATCATGATAGTAATCCACGTTGCTGGAGATGTCATAAGGACAAAGATTCACGATAGCAAAATGAAATTACACGTCCTTGAACTCTCAGAATTACTAATCGCACTTATTCTGAATTTTCTTGTGGCTGATTTGTTTGCCTATTCGTTTATCTCAAAGGAGTTTGCTATTTATTTACTTGGTATGGCTGTTGTGACAATGGCAGTGACTTATGTGTTCAAAAACTTTTACCCAGGTGACGAGAATTACAACGACCTAGATGGTATCTCGGAAAGATTGGCTTTTTACGTGTTCTTTCTTGGAAAGAGTTATTGGTTGGCATTTCTCTCACTGGCTTTGGGATTCCTTTACAAGCTTTGGAAACGTGAACGAATTAACATTCATACTTGGTGGATTAGTCCTTTATCGGCAATTGTGATTACAATAATTTGGAAGTTTTTGATATTCTAAAGACGATATGAGAATACGGATAATCAGGAGGTGCCTTTTGTGAGGATTTCTTTGGAATGGCTTAATCAATATGTCGATGTTAGCAAAGAGGAAGTCTCAGAGTATCTACCAAAACTCGGGTTTGACATTGGAGAAGAAGGTCCTGTTTTCCCGCTCCGTGGTCCGATAATTGTCGGGCGCATTGAGAATGTTGAGAAGCACCCTCAAGCTGATAAATTGGTGGTCTGCAAAGTGAACATAGGTAACGAGTATAAAACAATATTAACCGCAGACCTTTCAGTTCAAGAAGGAAAGTACGTTTTTGTAGCACTCCAAGGAGCAAGGCTTGCAAATGGTGTAGAAATCCAGGAAAGGGTAATGCGTGGGGTTCCGTCTCAGGGAATGATGTGTTCTTTGGAAGAGCTCGGACTTGAACAAAAAAGTGAACATGTCTATATGACGGATGAAGAACTTCCACTTGGTGCAGACGTTATCAAAATGCTCGATTTAAATGACTGGTATTTTGAGATGGAGATTACCCCGAACCGTCCCGATGTGCTATCGTATTTTGGTGTTACAAGAGAATTATCTGCCGGGTTAAAACGAAAACCTCACTTTCCTATCCCAAGCGTAAAACACGCAGAGGGGAACGATAAAGTCGAGGTATACATCGAGACCGATGGATGCTGGAGATATACGGCGCGGGTAATCAGAAACGTTAAGGTAGGTCCGAGCCCTCTATGGATGCAAAAAAGGTTAATTGCATCTGGAATCAGACCTATAAACAACATTGTTGACATAACAAACTATGTGATGCTTGAAACAGGGCATCCAGTACATGCTTTTGACCTTGCAAAATTGAACGGGAAGATAGTGGTTCGTGATGCGAGACCTGGCGAAAAGATGCTATTACTCGATGGCAAGACTTATGAATTTTCTGGCGGTGAGGTACTTATCACTGACGGTGAAAAGCTTCTCGCACTTGGTGGTATCATGGGTGGAGAAGAATCCGGTATATCAAGCAACACAACAGATGTCTTGCTAGAGGTTGCGATGTTTGACCCGGTCAGGATAAGAAAAGCATCGAGAAAATTGGGGGTTTCTTCGGATTCTTCTTACCGGTTTGAAAGAGGTGTTGATTTTGACGACGCGTTGTTCGTTATTGAAAGGCTTTCACAATTGATCGAGGAACTCGCCGGCGGCAAACCTTCAAAAGAAATAGTGGATAACTATCCTCATAAAATAGAGCAAAGGAAAATATTTGTTCCAAAGAATTACACGAAAAGAGTTTTAGGTATAGATGTGAAACATATCGGTGACTACATTGAGCCACTCGGTTTTGAGGTAGAAGAAACGAAGGATGGCTATGACGTTTACGTGCCGTCTTTCAGATATTTCGATGTTTCTCTCCCAGAGGATGTTATGGAAGAGGTAGGACGCATCCATGGATACGAACATCTTCATGCGGAACCTCCGAGAATGGTTGCTACTGAGAAAGGAAGAAGCGAAAAACAGAAAAGAAGATTTGAAATCAAAAACCTCATGACTGCAATGGGGTTCAATGAAGCGAATACACTTTCTTTCGCTGCAAGTAAAGTTATAGATATTTTTGACATCAACGGCAAAGGTGTTCCTATAAGCAATCCTATTATTTCCGATTTCGATACGATGAGACCCTCTCTTCTTTACGGGTTGCTCGATTCTCTTTCCTACAACTACAAAAGACAAATGAAAGATGTGAGACTCTTTGAAGTTGGAAAGGTGTTTTCTATCGTTGATGGCAAACCTCACGAGCAAGAGGTTCTTGGTTTTGTTGCAACAGGCAGAGAATCGGTTAAGGACTACACTGACAAAAGAACTGTGTCGTTTTACACAATGAAAGGAGTCTTGGAAGAACTCTTCGAGCAATTTGGATTGGAAGTTACTTTTGGAAAGATTGAGAAGAAAGGCTTTGTTCCCACTGCGACAGCAGGAATCTACCACAAAGGACAATTAATTGGTTTTGTAGGTCTTTTAGACCCTGAGCTTGCAGACAAGCTCTACGACGTCAAAGACGAAATCTACGCTGGCGAGATTTATCTTGAGACCATCTATTCATCGGATGCAGGGAAAACTTACCAACCGTTACCGCAGTTCCCGTATGTGCGTAGAGACGTGTCTTATCTAATCCCCATCGGATATGAGATTGAGAATCTACTAAAGATTTACAAGGACAACCCACTTGTTGAAGAGGTGGGTATAGACGACATTTACAGAAAAGTTGGCGATGAGTTCTACAGTGTCACAATTTACGCAAAGTTCAGACATCCGGAAAGGACACTGAGTGATGAAGAAGTGGACCTTGCACTTGAAGATATAAAGGAAAGGATTAAGAAAGAATGTGGTATCAATCCAAGATTTTAACAGAATTGGTGAACTGAACAAGGGAAAGGGGGGAAGCTGATGAATTTCAGTCCGAAAGACCAAAATGAGTTTGATAAAATCATCTCCATAGGTAGAGAATTTCTAAAATCAAATTGGGAAGTTTTGGAAAATTACACAAGCGACCAAAGAAAAGGGGTAGAGATGCCCCCTTTTGAAAAACCATTCCCACAAGATGCGTTTTTGATAAATCTTCCAGATTTTAATATTGACGAATTTAAGACAAAATCCCTCTTTGAAGCTATTGCAAACAGAAAAAGTCATAGAAAGTACGAAAACGAACCACTTAAGTTAGTAGAGCTCTCTTTTCTTCTATGGGCTACACAAGGAATCAGGTACGTAACACCTAAAGCTACGTTCAGAACGGTGCCTTCTGCTGGCGCGAGACATCCGTTTGAAACATACGTATATGTTGAAAATGTCGAAGGCTTAGAAGAAGCAATCTACAGATATCTGCCTCTAGAACACAGTTTAATCTTGCACAGAAAAGATAGATATCTGAGAGAAGAAATTATACACGCAACATTAGAACAAGAATTCGTTGGTCAAGCCGCAGCTGTATTTATATGGACTGCGATACCCTACAGGACAGAATGGCGATACGGTCCTGCTTCTCACAAGGCAATACTTTTGGACGCTGGGCACGTTTGCCAGAACTTGTACCTTGCTTGTGAAGCAATAGAAGCTGGAACGTGTGCAATAGCAGCCTATTCTCAGAAGCTCATGGATAGATTCCTTGGTGTCAATGGCCAAGATGAGATGGTTGTTTATCTCGCTCCCGTTGGAAAGGTAGCCAAAAGTTAGTAATGTGGACAGCAGGAGGCGGGTATGAAGAACGAAACTGTAAAAGAATATAATTTGAAAGACAAATTCATAGCTATTTTTTGGCTTTTAGTGCTCACATTTTTGTGGGGCTTGACTTTTCCTATACAAAAACTTGTGTTAAATGAAGAAATCTCACCATTTTTGTATAATGCGATCCGATTTTGGATCGCAACTTTTTTATCGGCACTCGTTTTTGGAAAATCCGATTGGATACGTGGCACAGTGCTCGGCGTAGTGATGGCTATTGCTTACGCTACTCAGACATGGGGGTTAACAATAACAACGTCCACGAAAAGCGGGTTTATTACTTCATTATACATAGTTATCGTCCCGTTCTTTTCTTACATCATAGAGTTAGAAAAGGTGAGAAAACTACAAGTTTTAGGCTTTCTTGGAGCACTTATTGGTATGTATTTACTGAGTGGAGGAATTAGTGGATACAATTTTGGAGATTTTCTCACAACAATATGCGGAATTATGTATGCGCTCCACGTCGTGTTAATAACCAAATTTTCACGGCAAGTTAATGAATATTCGTTGCTAACTCCCCAGTTCTTCACAGTAGCACTACTGAACACACTCTTCAATGTGTTCTACCATGGCAACGGTAACAAATGGAGTTTTTCCGTGACTGCAATCTTTGTTGCTACTTTTACAGCGATAACAGCCACAATTGTTGCGATAATAATTCAGGCGAAGTATCAAAAGGTTGTTGGTAGTAATGTGTCCGCTCTCATCTTTGTTGGAGAACCGTTATTTGCAATGGTTTTGTCGGTTCTCATTCTAAAAGAACACCTGACCAATTCGCAAATTGTAGGTGGTTTACTGATGGTGGCTTCAATAATCCTTGGCGTTTTGAATTTAAATGAGAGGCAAGATGGTTGAATTTCTGCAAGGAAGAAACAGGAGGATGGCAAGGTGACGAAGAGTGTCGAAAATTTGAATACCAATAAAAATCGTGAATTATGGGTTGATTACGCCCGCGGTTTGGCATTAATAATGGTTATTCTTGCACATTCTCAGATTCCGTGGAAGTTATTTGGATTTGTTTCGTATGTCATAGTTGTCTTTCCATTTTTGACAGGTTATCTAATGAAAGATATGAGTTTTAAAGATTTTTTCGCTAAACGCATAACATTACTTATTTCGTATTATTACATTGGACTGATTAGCTATATTCTTTGGATTTTACTTGTTCCAGAAGCTTTTAGAAAAGCTGATAATTTGACTTATCTGAAAAATTTCTTGCTTGTTCGGACAGATTTGCTTGATAAGATACCTCTTCCGATTGTGCCGTTATGGTATTTAGTTTTCCTTTTTGTAGCTGAATTCATGCTCATAACTTTTCGAAAACTTCATATACTCCCATATGCAATAGCTGTGGGGATATTATTGCGATTTTTTTATCCAGGTGCACTTCCTTTCAAAATTGATGTGGCATTTTCTGGACTTTACATGTTTTATTTAGGAAACCTTGCAAAAAAGAGAAGAACAACACTCGAAAAGTTCAACGGGCTAATCGGTTCTGTTGGTTTGATAACGTGGATGCTAGTTGCTTTGTATGTCGATGCGACGTCGTGGAATATAGATTATTATGGTACAAACCCACTCTTAACATTCTTTGGTGAAATTGGAACAGCAATGTGCTTTTTCTCAGTTGGAATAATTATTGAGCGCTTCGTAAACATTTCAAAAAATGCTAATAGCTTACTACGAAGATTCTTTGCAAAGTATGTACTTGGCATTCCAAGGCTTTTCTCAGATAATGCGATATTTGCTTTTGGTTACCATATCTTAGTTGGAGGTTTGACCATCTTGGTTACAACGGCTTTAGGCTTTGCTGTTACTGAAGAAACGTTGCGAGCGTACTGGTATATTGCTTTTGCTTTAACGTTTGGAGTAATGGTGTTATTAATGGTTCTTTTGCCAAAGCCCATCAAACTACTTTTAACGCAACCAGACTCGTTCTTGAAATGGCTAGAAAAAGAGAGGAGTTCCCGGAAATGATAACGATAAAGAATCTAACCATAGCATTCCCTGAAAAGACGCTTTTTTCCAATTTCAACGTAACCGTTCTAGCGAGAGATAGAATAGGGTTGATGGGAAAAAATGGCAGTGGAAAGAGTACGCTGTTGAAAGCGATAGCTGGAATTTTCAACGATTATCATGGTGAAATAACGGTCCAGGGAAAAGTACTTTACATGGACCAGTACAGAACATTTGAAGCAAGAACTCCTTATGGATACTACATGAAGGTGGCAGATACTCCAGAAAAACAAAAGCAGGTGAGGAGCATATTGAAAGGATTAGGGTTTCCCGAAGAGGACTGGGAAAGGGATATTTCAACGTTTAGTGGAGGAGAGAGAACGAAACTGCAGTTAGGAAGACTATTTGTAGAAGACCCCGATTTTCTTCTTTTAGATGAGCCAACCAATTTCTTGGATATAGAAAGTATTGAGTTTTTGAAAGAACTGCTGAGAAGCTTTCGCGGAGGATATATAATTATTTCACACGATAGGGATTTTCTCAGAAACACCTGTGAGAAATTTTGGGAGATAAACAACGAACGCATCTGGGTTTTTGATATGGATTTTGACAGCTACCATTTGGAAAGACAAAGGATTATTGAAACCCAAAGAAGACAACTTGTTAATATACAACGTGAAATCGAAAGACTGAGAACGATAATAGATAGGTATAAAAAATGGGGTAGGGAAAAATTCACAAAGCAAGCAAAAAGTAAAGAAAAAATGCTCGAGAAAATGCTTGAAGAATTGGAAAATATGCCCAACATGTATTTGGAAGAAGAGGAGAAGACCATAAGTATACCTGAACCAGACAATACAGGTTACGTTGTTTTGGAAGTTAAGAATGTTTCTTGGAACGGTTTGCTGAAAAACGTCTCGTTCACAGTATATCAAGGAGATAAGATAGCGATTGTTGGACCTAATGGTTCTGGAAAAACGACACTATTAAAAATTATCAATGGGCAAACCAATTACACTGGTCAAATAACGTTCGGATACAACGTAAAAGCAGTTTACCTTGAACAATTTGTTGACCAACTGGATTTAGAAAACACTGTTTTCGATGAGCTCTTCGAAGAAATACCAGATAAACCAGACTACGTTATCAGAGCTTACGCAGGCAGATTTGGATTTCGCGGAGAAGATGTTTTTAAAACAATTGCAGATTTGAGTGGTGGAGAAAGACAGATACTAGCTCTTGCAAAGGTCTTGCTAAGAAAGCCGAATATGCTCATTCTGGACGAGCCAACAAACCATATGGATTTGGAAACGGTTGAAGCGCTTGAATCGGCACTTAAAGAATATAAAGGGGCGGTTCTGTTGGTTTCCCACGACCTCGAGTTGATTAGAAATGTGTGCAATAGGTTTTTTACCATCAAAAATGGGGAACTGTTGGAATCTAACGAGCCGATATTCTTTTCCAAAGAAAAGAAAAAGGTTGAAAAAGAAAAAAACGTGGACTTCGAAGAGAAAAAGAGATTGAGAAATCAGTTGAAGAGCTGGAAAAAACAACTGGAAGAACTAAAAGAAAGAGAAAACGAGATAACATACATGATAAGTGATTTAGAAAATCGCATGCACAAAGAACAAGATTACGTTAAATTGATGGAATTAATGGGTGAGAAAGAAAAATTGGAAGAGGAATTGCTAAGAGTAATGGAAACTTTCGAAGAAATCGAGAATAAGATAAAGGAATTCGAGAACATAGAAGATTAGAACATTAGACGGTTAGGAGGAGTTCCAATCATGAACAACCCAAAGGGTGAAGAATTAAAATTTCATATTGGTAGTACTTTTGTGGTTGAGTTAAGCGGCGAAGATGTAAAGTACTTCTCCGAAAGGAGAATAACGAGAGCAGAACCAGTTACATTGGTATTTTTCTCTGAAAAAGCTGATGGTGACAACGAGAAAATCGGATTTGTTGAGTTTGATTTGAGAGTCATAAACAGAAATGCGTATATCACATTTTATGTAGCTCCACAATACCGAGGTAAGGGTATTGGAAAGCTTATGCTAAGAAAAGCCTTAGAGTTTGCTTTCAAAGAGTTAAATCTACATAGAATCACAGCCGAGGTTTACGAGTATAACGAACGTTCACTGAGGTTACTTGAAAGTTCGGGGTTTAAAAAAGAAGGTATTCTCAAAGAAGCAAAATACCACGATGGAAGGTATTGGGATATAATTGTAATGGGCTTGATGGAAGAAGATTGGAAAAATAACGAAGAGTTTAGAAGGTGAAAGTATGAGTAGCAAAAGAGAATTGATAATTGGTGCGCACATGCCTATAGGTGGAGGTTTTGCAAGAGTTCCAAAAGAGACCGTGGAAATAGGAGGGAATGCGTTCCAGATTTTCCCACACAATCCACGTCAGTGGAACGCGAAGCTGCCATCTGATGATGATGTGGTCCACTTCTTAAGAGACGTTAAAAAGTACAATCTGAACCCAGAGAATTTCATGTGTCACGCTGGCTATCTTGTTAACATAGCAAGCCCTAAGGAAGATATTTGGGAAAAGTCTGTTACATTACTCATCACGGAAGCGAAGATATGTGCAAGACTCGGAATTAAGTATTTGAACATACATCCTGGAAGTCATCTGGGACTTGGTGAGAGGGAAGGTATAGAA
This sequence comes from Fervidobacterium pennivorans, assembly GCF_001644665.1. Lineage (NCBI taxonomy): Bacteria > Thermotogati > Thermotogota > Thermotogae > Thermotogales > Fervidobacteriaceae > Fervidobacterium > Fervidobacterium ngatamarikiense. The sequence continues at coordinate 1,974,008 of NZ_CP011393.1, read as the reverse complement.
AGAGTTGCAAAAGCTTTGAATATAGTTATGGAAAAAGAAAAGAACGTTTATATACTGTTGGAAAACGTTGTTAAGAAAGGTGGAAACATAGGATACAACTACGCACAAATGAGGGAAATAATAAGTCTGTGCAAATACGAAGACAGAATAGGCTTGACGTTTGATACATGCCACGGCTATGACGCAGGATACGATGTTACAACAGATGATGGCATAAAGCAACTGCTTGCAGAAATTGAACGGGAAGTGGGAATAAAAAGACTTAAGTTTGTCCATCTTAACGATACCAAGAACGAACTTGGTTCTCAAAAAGACAGACATGAGAATATAGGAAATGGAAAAATCGGAGAAAAGCTCGAAGTATTTTTGTCCAATCCAGTGTTCAACTCACTACCACTGATTTTGGAAACTCCAGGTGACAATCCGGAACACGCAGAAGATATAGCAAAGGTTAAGGCGATATGGGAAAAATTGGTAAATAGATTGCTGATAAGTTAATCAAAAGAAAGTCGAGGTGTCGTTTTAGATGTCCTTTTCGAATGATGAAATGGAGTTTCACGAAAGGTTCAAAGCACCCATCGACGTTGTGTGGAGGACATTCTATAACCCCAATGGTTGGGATCCATGGTTTACAGATGGAATGAAAATATACGAGGACAGTGGTGAGATATACTTTCGTTGGTTCAGGCTCACCGATGGTCAGGTCGTTACGGACACAGGTAGGATAGTTAGTGTGATTCACAAGCGCCTTTTTTCCTTTTGGTGGTATGAATACGAGGATGGTTATCGTTCTTTTGTGGAGATGACGTTTCAACCAACGGATGAGGATGAAACGATAGTGACAGTGAAAGATAGAACGTTTGTGAAAGATGAAGGAGAGCTACACATAAGGTATGCGTGTGCATATGGTTGGGGTCAAATGCTGTTACTTGCAAAAGTTTACATAGAAAAAGGGCTTATACTTATATGAGCATTGAGAAGTGTTGAGGTATATAAGATAGGGGGTATGTGAATGAGAGCCTCTATAATTCTTAACGGAAAGTCGAATGGTACAATGTATATAACTGGTGAACTCGTTGTCGCAGTTGATGGTGGTGCTGAGGAATTAAGAATAAGAAGGATAATTCCTCATGTGGTTATCGGAGATATGGATTCAGTTTCGGATGATACGCTCGAGTATTTCGAAACAAAAGGAGTTAAGATTTGCACATATCCTACAGAGAAAGACGAAACCGACCTTGAGCTCGCACTGAATTACGTTTTCAAACACGGAGCAACGGAAGTTGAAATACTAAACTGGCAAGGCGAAAGGATTGATATGATACTTGCAATGATAGGTTTAATGAGTAAATACGACAATGTGATAGCGATATCTGATAAGTGTGAGGTCGGCGTTATCAAAGCGGGCAAGAAAGGGACGCAAACCCTGAAAGCTGTCCCCGGTGAGATTTGGTCCCTTATACCTTTGTGTCATGCCGAATTTTCGATAGAAGGGTTCAAATATCAATTCAGCGGAAGTATGGATATAACAGCTCCAATAGGTGTCAGTAATGTTGCTTTAAGTGACTTTGTGAAGATAGAAGTGAAAAACGGTAAGGTGGTGTTCGTGCGTTGGAAGAAAAAGCCACTATAAAAAAGGTCGTAATATTGGGTGCTACGGGTTCAATAGGAACGCAAACGGTCGATGTTATAAAACAACTTGAGGGTTTCAAAGTTGTTGGCATTTCGTTTGGTTCAAACATAGAACAGGCACGAAAGATAATGGAAGATTTAAAAATAGATTACTACGTTTCAAATAAAGATGTAGGGTTTGGAAAGCGCTTTGAGAATACGCAACAATTGTTGGAAGAAGTGGTTCCTGATATAGTGGTTTGTGCAATTCCTGGATTTGAAGGTGTTAAAGCAACAATTATTGCCTTGCAATACGCAAAGAGAATAGCACTTGCAACGAAAGAAGCTTTAGTTTGTGCAGGTCCTTTCGTTAAGAAGGTAGCCAAGGAAAAAGATGTTGAGATTATCCCTGTTGATAGCGAACACTCAGCGATATTCCAGCTTTACGAACCTCACATTGAGAAAATACTTATAACCGCTTCGGGAGGCGCGGTTAGGGACGTTCCTCTCAAATACATAGCGGACCTGAAGCCATCGGACATTTTGAAACATCCGACATGGAGCATGGGTGGTAGGATAACTGTCGATTCATCAACGATGGTGAACAAACTTTTTGAAGTAATTGAAGCGCACGAGCTTTTTGATTTGGATTATGACAGAATAGAGGTAAAAATCAACCGTTCAAGCTTCATCCACGGAATAGTCTTTCTTAAGGACGGGGTTATAAAAATCCATGCAGGTAAGCCTGATATGCGAATACCCATTGCTTACGCGCTTACTTACCCCGAAAGGAAGTATCATTCGCCTGTAGCTGATGTTTTAGAATTTGACCTTCAATTGTCTGATGTAGAGCGCGAACGTTATCCACTTTTCTTCTACGGATTGGATATGTTAAAAAGAAAAGACGATTTGCCATGGAGAATTGCACTGAATGCAGCTGATGAGTTAGCAGTTAACGCGTTTCTTGATGGAAAAATATCATTCAAAGGTATTGAAACGGTAGTTAGAGAAACGATAGAGTACATAGATTCCCAAAACATAATCATTACGTCTATAGAAGATGTCTACAAAACTGACGAATTAGCAAAAAGTTACGCTAAAGAATTCATCGAAAGGGAGGTTCGGAAATGAGCTTGCTTGTTAATATCATCGCTTTCATTTTAGTTTTCATCTTTATCGTAGTTGTTCACGAGTTTGGTCATTATCTTTTTGCAGTACTGTTTGGTGTTAAAGTTCATGAGTTTGCAATCGGTTTTGGACCGGCGATTTACAGAAAGAAAGGGAAAAAGACAGATTTCAGAATAAATGTTTTCCCGCTTGGTGGATACGTCAGACTAAAGGGTGAAGACCCTCAAGAACAAGAGGACCCTGATTCACTTTACGGAGTTGCAGCATGGAAGCGATTTTTAATTGTGCTTGCGGGACCTGTCTTTTCGATTTTGGCAGGTTATTTGCTATTTGTATTGATAATTTCCATATGGGGATACACTCCGATAATAATAGATAAAGTCCTCCCTGGTTCACCAGCCGAACAGGCAGGACTTCAAGCAAACGATATAGTTTTAAAACTCAACGGAAAGTATGTTTTCGATACGATGGATATGACCAGCATTATACGAAAAGGTAAACCACTAACACTTGAAGTGCTTAGAAAAGACGCTCGAATAACTGCAAGAGTGACACCGGTACTTACTCAAAAAGAATACTTCTTGTACTTGAAGGATGTTAAGGGGAATATAGGAGGTAAAGTGGAAAGTGTCAACAACATTTCTTTTGAGAGATATATGGAAAGGTATACAAAGGAGTATGTGACAATAAAATCGGAATTAGGAGAACTAAAAGGATTGATAGATAACGTATCAGAAATTCCGCAAAGATATGCAATAGGGATTTACTATGGCCAGTTTTCTAATGTATTTGCCAAGGATAATGAGATATTTTCAAAAGGTGATACGTTATCTGAGGTTGAAGGTATGAAAGTTGAGTCAACAACGGATTTGATGGATATAGTAACAGCGTTGGGTCTAAAATCTGATGAGATTTATCTTCGAATCAAAGGGAATGAAGTTGAACAGGTTATAAGACCTTTACCAGCTAAAGTAAAAATTAGTTATATTTCAAAAAACGGTACTCAAAAGGAAATCACAATTTCGAAAGAAAAACTTCTAAGTGTTCTTTCTATTCCCGGAGTATTTGAAATGAAAGCACCTAAAATGAAACCTCGAGGTTTTGAAGCTATTTTTGTAGCAATAGCCCGAAGCAACAGACTAGCATTGTACATTTGGAAAACGTTACCTGGGGTTTTTGTAGGCAGAAACATTCAGGATGTTTCGGGACCTGTTGGCGTTGTTCAAGTCATTGGACAAGCTGTGCAATTTGGTTTGGAGACAGTGCTAATAGTCGTTGCGGTGATAACAATAAACTTAGGTATATTCAATCTTTTCCCACTTCCGGCTTTAGACGGTGGCAGGATTATATTTGCGCTCGTTGAGATGATATCAAGAAAGAAGATAAACAGAAACGTTGAAAACCTTATACATACAATTGGTTTCTTCTTGCTCCTAGGATTCCTGTTCTTTATGACCTTCGTCGACATAAGTAGATTCTTTGTGAGATGATTGAAAAGCATGAAAGTCGGAAAGGTTGTGAAAACATTGATAACTAAGAGAATATCAAGGACGGTAAGGGTTGGAAATCTTATTATCGGCGGGGATGCTTCGATAATTATACAATCAATGACAAATACTGATACAAAGGATGTTGAAGCTACGGTAAAGCAAATAAAAACTCTTGTTGATGCCGGATGTGAAATTGTTAGAATATCTCTCCCAGACCTGGAAAGTGCGCGTAAAGTTGGTGTCATTAAAGAGAGACTGAGAGAACTAAATGCCGAAGTCCCGTTGGTTGGCGATATACATTTTGACTACAGGATAGCATTGGAGGCTATAAAACATGGTATCGATAAGATAAGAATCAACCCTGGCAATATAGGGAGCGAATCGAAAGTTGCTGAAGTAGTTAAAGCCGCAAAGGAACGAGGTATACCGATAAGAGTTGGAGCAAACAGTGGGTCTTTGCCTAAGGATTTAGAGCATTTACCACCTGCACAAGCCTTAGCAGAAGCTGCACTTAGGGAAGTTAGGATATTAGAAAAACATGGATTTGAAGATATCGTTATATCTGTGAAGAGCTCTGATGTGATTGAAACTATAGAGTCTAACAGATATGTGGCTAAGATTGTAGATTATCCACTTCATGTTGGTGTAACTGAAGCAGGTACGCTTTACAACTCGCTCATAAAATCATCCATCGCTATTGGAACATTGATACTTGAAGGCATAGTGGATACATTAAGAATCTCGATTGCTGGAGACCCGTTGAACGAAGTAATTGCGGCAAAGAAATTATTGACAGCACTTCACTTAAGAAAAGGTCCAAACGTAGTTGCCTGTCCTACTTGTGCAAGGACCGTTTTTGATGTTGAAGCTGTTGCTTTGGAAGTGGAGAAACTTGTGGCTGATGTGCAGGAAGATATAACAATTTCTGTTTTAGGTTGTGTGGTAAATGGAATAGGTGAGGGGAAGGACGCCGATGTTGGAATTGCTGGTGTTAAGGATGGGGTTGTGGTTTTCTACAGAGGAAAGATAATAGGGACTTACAAATTTGACGAAGGTCTGATAAAATTAAAGGAATTGATAAATCAAATTTTGGCGGACAGAAAAGATAAAACGTGTTAATAGTTTTTTAAGGGGGAATGAGAATGAACATACTACTTGTAAACGATGACGGTGTCACTGCTCCAGGTATACTGTGTGCCGCACGGTATTTAAGTAAGGAACACCATGTAATCGTGAGTGCCCCCGAATCTGAGCAAAGCGCAGTTGGACACGGCATAACACTTAGATTTCCATTATGGGCAAGGAAATTGGATATAAACGAACCATTTGAGATGTATGCAGTTTCAGGGACACCTGCTGACTGTGTGAAAATAGGTTTGGATGTGATTTATAAAGAAAAAGGAATTACCCCGGATGTTGTCATAAGCGGAATTAACCGAGGAGAAAACTTAGGAACTGATGTGGTTTATTCCGGAACAGTGAGTGGGGCTCTTGAAGGAGCGATTGCTGGTATACCTTCTATAGCTATTTCTGTAGCTGATTTTAAAGACCCCCTTTACGATACAGCAGCAAAGTTTCTTGTGAAATTTTTGAGAGAATTTGACCTAAAACTCATCCCTAAATTTACAGCTCTAAACATAAACGTTCCTTCGATACCTTACGAAGAAGTCAAGGGATGGAAGCTTACAAGACAGAGCAAACGCAGATACGAAGATTATTTCGAAAAGCGTATAGACCCTTCCGGGCGTGAGTATTACTGGATGCTTGGTGATATAATAGAGGATGACCCGGACCCTAAGGCAGATTATAAAGCGTTGCAAGAAGGGTACATATCTGTAACACCGATAACGATATTTATGACGAACGAAAAATTGCTTGAAGAACTGGAGGGAATTTACGGTGAAGGTCAGAATTTTAGGTGATCCTGTTTTGAGAAAAAAAGCACAACCTGTGACAGATTTTGCTCAAGTTCGTGCTATCTTGGAGGAATTCAAGATGACCATGTATGCAGAAGATGGTGTGGGGCTTGCTGCACCACAGGTAGGTATATCTCTCAGATTTTTCGGTATGGATGACGGAAGTGGATTTAAGATGATTGTTAATCCTGAGATTATAGAACACTCTGACGAGAAAGAACTCGGTGAAGAAGGTTGTTTGAGCATCCCTGGGGTCTTTGCCGATGTGTGGAGATATAAATGGGTGCGGGTGCGATACCAAGATGAGCATGGAGTGTATCATGAAGAACTTTTGGAAGGTTACCCTGCTCGTATATTCCAACATGAATATGACCATCTTGATGGTGTATTGTTTATCGACCATCTCGATACGAAAACGCGGACAGCACTCGCACAACAGTTGAAAAAGATAATGGAAGAAAGAAGAAAAGAAATGATGAAATAAAAAGAAATAATAAGAAAAATTAACTTTTCGACCTCTAATTGCACATTTTGGTTTTTTATGATATAATAACCCCAGGACCTTAGTTAGCTCGGGGGTGATGCAAATGGAGAAGAAAGTAGTTAAGAATTTTACACTGACTTACGAACTTGATATTCTCAACAAAAAGATTAAGCTGAACGGAAATCCTGAAGAAGATTTGAAAGACTTTTTAGCAAAACTCAAGGCTTCCGATGACATTATTGCTCAGATGCTTTACAAAGACATCGTTGATAACGCAATTACAGAAATGAGAGTTATGGCATGGTCAGGAATGGATATCAAGGGATGGTTAAAAGAAGTAGGAGTAGAGGTTCAGGAATGAGTTGGAACTTTTTAGGACAGGAACGAAATAGCAAATCACAAAACGTGCGGGCTAAAAGCCCGCATTTTTTCACACTTTTTATGTTTTTATCAGTTATGATATAATAGTTTCAGAGCACCGGGAGGTGATTTTTATGAGAAGGAGCGAAGGGAACACCGAAAAGGTGCAGCCAATTGTAGTGGCTTCATTTGTTTTAGGTGTGACTTTTGTTGTTGGTATGGCTGTCTTCGGTTACTTTTTCTATATTTCAAAATTACCACAAAAGACACTGTCCGTAACGGGAAGTGCAAGGGAACTGGTTGTTTCAGATATTGCGAGGTGGTCGTCAAGCTATTCGGTTAAAGTATCAGAACCCAAATTAAACCAGGGGTTTAGGTTGATGAAGGAATACGAAAAGAGGGTTTTGGAGGCTTTTAAAAAGTATGGCATAGCTGATGAAGAAATTTCATTATCGGCGATAAGTGTGACAGAGCTTTATATGGAACCGGGGCAGGCAACGGAAAGACAATACGTTTTAACACAGCATATCGATGTTCAAACAAGCGATGTCAGCGGTATAGCTGAAAAAGTTAAGAATATCACTCAAGAAATCTTAGACCTCGGTGTAGCATTTCAAGCAAACCCTGTAGAATACTACTATTCAAAGCTTGCTGAGAAACGTGTTCAACTGCTTTCAAGTGCTGTTAGAGATGCCAGAAGAAGGGCTGAAGAGATTGCGAAGAGTGGAGGCTTGAGAATAGGCAAGGTAATAAGTGCAAAAAGTGGAGTGGTTCAGGTGCTTGCGCCAAATAGTGTTGAGATTAGCGACTACGGAACTTATGATACATCTACGAAGGAAAAAGAAATAATGGTCACAGTTAATATCACGTTTGAGGCGAAATGATAATTTGAAAGTTGGAAAGCTTTCAGAAAAGGGGAGGTTAAGGCTTATGAGGGATTATATGGCTGAATATAGGAAGTGGCTTGAAAGTCCTTACGTTGATGAAAAGACAAAGGAAGAACTTAGAGCGATAGAGGGTAACGAAGAGGAGATAAAGGAGAGGTTCCTACTTGACTTGGAGTTTGGAACCGCAGGATTAAGGGGAAAGATAGGTGCTGGAACAAACCGTATGAACATATACACGGTTTCTCAGGCAACTCAAGGTCTTGCCGATTATATAAACAGCTGCGGAGAGGGATACGCAAAACGTGGAGTGGTAATTGCCTACGATGTGAGAAGGATGTCGAAAGAATTCGCAAGGATAACGGCACAAGTGTTGGCAGCGAATGGAATACAAGTTTACTTATTTGACGACATTAGACCAACACCGGTTCTTTCTTTTGCAGTTCGGTATCTTGGAACTGCTTCAGGTATTGTCATCACCGCAAGTCACAATCCTCCTGAATACAACGGATACAAGGTCTATTGGGAAAAAGGTTCACAGATTACCGATGATATAGCCAAACCTATTGAGGAGAATATAAAAAAGATAACGAATTTTGGTATGATAAAGAAGATAGATTTTGACGAGGCGATATCGAAAGGATTAATAAAGATAGTGGGTTCTGAAGTTGATAATGCTTATTTTGAAAAGGTACTTTCCTTGGCTCTTTGTGATGATATAGACAAAAATATATCCATTGTTTATACTCCACTTCATGGAACAGGTGGGCGATTCGTAAGGCATGTCCTTGATAAACGCGGGTTTACGAATTACTTTATCGTTCCTGAGCAAGAGAACCCAGATGGAGAGTTTCCAACAGTCGAATATCCAAATCCAGAGGACTTGAAGGCATTTAATCTTGCTCTTGAATATGCAAAAAAGAGAGATGCAGACATAATTCTTGCAACGGACCCAGATGCAGATAGGAATGCGGTTATGGTGAAACATAACGGGGAGTATATTGCGCTGAACGGTAACCAAACCGGAGCGTTGCTGATAGAATATCTGCTCTCTCAAAGAAAGAAAAAGGGGATACTCCCGAAAAACGGAATAATCATCAAATCCATAGTAACCGGCGACCTTGGTAAGCTCATCGCCAAGACATATGGTGTTGAGACATTTGAAACATTAACCGGATTCAAAAACATATGTGGGCTTGAAAATGAACTCGAAGGTAAGTATTCTTTCCAGTTCGGATATGAAGAGAGCATAGGGTATGTTACTGGAGATTTTGTTAGGGACAAAGACGGTGTGATGATGTCGATGATAATTTCAGAAATGGCTGCGTATTACAAAAAGCAAGGCAAAACTCTTATAGATGTTCTTGAGTTGCTGTACAAGACCTACGGTTACTATCTTGAAGACAACTTTTCTTTGGTGTACGAAGGGCTTAAAGGTATGGAAAAAATCAGACGCATCATGGAAGTCTTTAGAAGGAGGTATCCAAAAGAAATTGGAACGTTGGATTTGGTTAAATACATTGACTATTTGGAGCGAAAGGTGTACGATGCGAATGGAAACTTCATCGGGGAAGTTGAAAAGCATATCCCCGCTTCAAATGTACTTAGGTTCTTCCTCAGTGATGGTTCGTGGTATGCGATAAGACCATCTGGAACTGAGCCAAAATTGAAGGTGTATATCTATACAGTTGATAAAGTAAAAGAGGAAGCAAAAAAGAAACTTTCTGTAATGAAGGATGCTGTATTGAAAATCATAGCTGAGGCATAACAATTACTCTTGACAGGATTCAAAACATGGTGGTATAATATCCAACGGAGCCGGGGTGGCGGAATTGGCAGACGCAGCGGACTTAAAATCCGCTGGGAGTTAGACTCCCGTGTCGGTTCGACTCCGATCCCCGGCACCAGCTGGGTGTAATCGAATGAAGGCTAACATAGATAGACGTCGCGGGGTAGAGCAGTCTGGCAGCTCGTTGGGCTCATAACCCAAAGGTCGTGGGTTCAAATCCCACCCCCGCTACCAGAAAAGATCGGGCACAAAAAGTGCCCGGTTTTTTTTTCGCTCAAGAACGCCTATGCACTATTGATTGCCCGGAATATATAATGAGAATTTAGCGGCAAAGTTTTCGTATGAGGTTTCCGTTAACTGAACAACCTTAGTAGGATGGAATTTTAATCCTACACCATAGAAGAGCAGATACACTTTCCCCGCCTTCCCAACAGTTATAGTTGCGTTGGGGGGAACAATTATATCGTAATTCGTTTTTATCCGAGGCTCTTTGAAATAAAAGAATCTGTAGTTAGAGAGTCCAGGTTTTAACTCTCCGCTGAAGTATGTTTTTTCTTTGTCTTTTACTGTGAACCAGCTAGTTTCATTGCCGACCACGAACACCATAAAATAACCGGTTGTCGGATCATCGTTTAAGGCGACAAGTATCTTTTCGAAATCGTATCCAAAATCTCGCAGATAATTCGCCGCTGCAATGTATTTGTCAACCAGTGAGTTGGGTGCAAGGAGGTCCTTGAGCTTTTCGTTTTCTGCCTTCATTTCTGAGACTTTATTATTCACATACTCCTTCAGTTCGTTATATTGTTTTAGCAGTTGGGAGTAACGAACAAAGTTTCCAACGGAGAGAATTACAGATACAATAACGATTGTGAAGAACAGCATCCCAAAGAAAGAAGAAAAATCTTTGGTTTTTTTCTTCTTAGCGATAGGCATCCTTTACCACTCCTCAAAACTCAGAATTAAGTATCAAGTGCTTTCTACTCATTTGCTTCACATAACCTGGCGAGCCTTTTTAGACACAGCTCGGGCTTTAATCAAAAGTCCTACAAGTGCGGAGAACACCAACGTTGAAGTGCCTCCGTAACTTATAAATGGCAAAGGAATACCGGTCACTGGGAGTACTCCAAGATTCATCCCTACATTTTCGAACACGTGGAAAGCAAAGACAGAACACACACCAATTGCAACAAATTCCCAGAAGTCATCTTTATAACGTCCCACTTGGATTAAACCCGCCAGTAATATTGTAGCATATAACCCCAGCAAGATGAAACTGCCAACTATACCAAATTGCTCTGCAAAAGCCGAAAAGATGAAATCGGTGTGTTGCATAGGGACAATATGCATGTTTGTGCCTGTTCCCAATTCGTAGCCAGTTCCGAAAACCCCACCGTTGGCAATCACGGACCTCGACATTATAACGTTGTATGCACCTTCCTTAAAGTGTTCTTCGGGATTAAAGAGTGCGAGTATTCGCACACGTTGGTAGTCTTTAAGCAAAAAGAAAAAGGCAAATGGAATAAACGCTGTCGTAGTCCCAACGATTGTGAAAATATACTTTTTTTGCACGTCACTTGCGAGCAACATAGAGAACCAGATAAAACCAATTAGCAAGGTCATACCCAAATCTGGTTCTAAGAATATAAGCCCTGCTGGAAGAACGGATATTATTGACAATATCAACGCTTTGGTCTTGTGATGCTGTGAAAATATAGAAGCCAGCATCAAAACTACGGCAAATTTAAATATTTCAGAAGGTTGCAAATCAAAAGCTCCTATGTCAATCCATCGACGTGCACCGTACACAGTTTTTCCAAAAATAAGGACAACAACAAGCAACATCACCGAAATTACGTAAATATACTTTGCATATGATTTTATTCTTGTTTCTTTTTCGAATACTACGTAAAGCATAATTGCGATACCGAGGATGTTCCAAACGATTTGTTTGGTAAAGCGCGCCTGTTGGGGAGTGTCTTTAACGACACTCCTGAGTGTAAGTATACCAACAATCATTATCGCTAATACAACAAAGATAAGTAGGTAATCAAGTAGCGAGAATTCATTTTCCCTTATCTTGAAAAACTTGGAGTTGTATTTCAAAGTTTTCACCATCCCAAAATGGTTGTTTTTACTGCTCTATATTACCTTCCTGTACAGAATTTTGCTCTGCTGATAAGAGATATGAAGCAACCCGTTCCTCGAGTTTACAGTATTGGCATTTCTCCTCAGTTGTTGGGTATCCACATTTTGAACAAGCTTTAAGTTCTACTTCATGGATTTTAGTTAGCTGGTCTTTGAACTTCTCGAAATAACCGAACAGAAACCTATGCTTTACACCAGGTTGTTCAGATTCCAGTAGATTAAGATGCTTTTTGTACATAGAACTGGTAGCGCCTTTTGCAAACGGACATTTTTGTTCCATAAATGGTATATTGTTTAAAAACACATAAGCATAAGTTTCTCTCTCCGAGACGTAAATCAAAGGCTTAGCTTTTCTTACGAACTTTTCGTGGGTTTTTTCGAGGACAGGCCACTGCCTTGCCATGTAGTCGGTTTGCCAATTCATAATATTCCCAAAAAGGAATGTTGCCTCATCATCCATGTTATGCCCAGTTACTAAGACAGTGAAGCCATTCTCTACAGCGTATCTATTCATCCAATGGCGTCTTACGATTCCGCAAATACTACAAACAGGCCTTTTAACAATTTTGGCAATCTCGCCAGTGCCGAGACCTCCAAAGTATTGGGTAACATCGTGAATGTTTACTTTCACACCTGTTGCCTCTTCTAATTGTTTTACAACCCGTTGCGCAGCATTTGTATGTCTGCCCATTTTTAAGAACAAGCCTTCGACGTCGTAACCCAATCTTTTCAAAGCATACAGAACCGCGGAACTATCTTTTCCACTCGAAACTGCTACAAGGATTCTGTCTTTTTTGGTGAACATCTTGAAGTGTGAAATACCTTTTTGAACTCGATTTTCAAAAAACTCTATGAAGTGTTCTTTACAAAGGGCTATGTTATGTGCTCTTAGATGGATGACGGCTTGACTCGAGCATTTCTTGCACTTCACTCGCAAAATACCTCCTTTAAAGTAATGCTATGTTTGCCTTCGTTCATTTAATTATACCGAAAACCCCCGCTTTTGAATAGCGGGGGTTGTGAAGATAATGTGATTTTTAAATTGCTTTTATAGAAATTTTTCAGTTATATCGGAACGAGAAAACAGAATTAACGCCGTTGTAGTAATAGAAGATACCGATATAGTCACCTTTCTTTATGTTATCTACAACTTTGTTCCAATCATTGACATTTTTGATATCGTACGAATAACCGTTCACAGAAATTCGGTAGATAACAGCTCCTGTTTTAATGAAAGAATTTTTAGATTCTTTTACGATAACTCCTTTCAAGCCTGCAGGTATTCTGTACGTTGACCTATCGTCTGCAGTCAGGTTTGAAACTTTCAATCCGTAGAATTCTTTTGAGGTAGTTGTTGTTGAGCCATTCTGACTTGGCAGTGTTCCCAGTGTAACATCTAATGTGATTTCTTTACCTGCCCTATTGACAGTTACCTTTACTTTCGTTCCAGGTGTGTAATTTCTTACGAGAGATGTTAGTTCCTCAGCACTTTCTACAACAGTGCCGTTAAGTTTTACTATGACATCACCCTCTTTGATACCAGCTTTAGCGGCCGGCGAATCCTTTTCAACTTGAGATACATAGACACCTTTCGTTACCTTAAGTCCTAAACTCTTTGCAAGTGCTTCTGTGACTGTCTGGACATAAACGCCGAGGTATGCTTTTTCCACTCGTCCTGTTGCGATAATTTGATTAATGAAGCGTTTGGCTGTGTTAATTGGAATCGCAAAACCTATATTCATTGCCTGTGTTGGATTTATAATTGCGGTGTTAATTCCAATCACCTGACCGTAAATGTTGAGCAACGGACCGCCGCTGTTACCAGGGTTAATTGCTGCATCAGTTTGGATAAGGTTTGAGTAGTATCCAGAACCGTCAGGTTTTGGTATCTTTCTACCTGTTGCAGATATAACGCCAACCGTTACTGTGTGTTGGAAACCAAGAGGGTTACCAATTGCGATAGCCCATTCTCCGATTTGGAGTTTGTCGGAATCTCCCATTTCAAGAACTGGTAAATCCTTTGTTGGTTTGATTTTTAAAACGGCTAAGTCGAGCTCTTCATCTCCACCAATGTACTGAGCATCATAGACATCGCCATTCAACATGGTGACAGTTATCTTCTTTGCGCCCTTAACAACGTGATAATTTGTTACAATATAACCTTCTTTGCTAATGATGAATCCAGAACCCACGCTGTTTGATTCTTCAAACTGCATTGGTATATCTCCAAAAAACTGCCTGTAGAATTCTCTAATAAATGGGTCAATATACACTTCTGTTTGTACAACAACGTCTATCTTTACAACAGCTGGGGCAGCAACTTTAACAACGTTCACTATCGGACTTTGATAATCAGCGTTCACAATCGCCAGTGAAAGGACAGAAAGAAGCAATAAAAATCCCAAGGTTAGTTTTTTGATGTTGAAACTGTTCTTCATACAAAGCACCTCCTCTTTCAGTTTTTATTCTTTGACAAAAAGATTATATCACACGCTAGCTTAATTTTTCCTTAAAAATGAGGATTTAGACGAAATAGGTAAGCCAAGACATCCAACATTGCGGATTTTCAAGGTAAATCATTTTGATAAGGTTTTAAATAAGCTTTTCTTGTTTGGATTCCTTATTTTGTCTATTTTGGAAAGAAACCACAGTATTTACTTTTGTGAAGAAATATGATAAAATGTAAATGCAAAGTTACAAACTAGGAGGTGTTGTTAATGGTTATCAGACTAATCTTGGGCTCAGAAAACCCATTAATTGTGGACATCAAGGATGAAACGCCTATGCTTGTTATTTTACGTGATCTTTTCTATTCTGGAGACTGGCGTAACATGAGAAAAGATTTTGAGGAACATAAAGAAATTTACGAAGATATCAACAAGTTAGAACAGTTGGAAGAGAAAATAGCCTCGCTTAACGAAATTGTTTACGAACCGATAGTTTGGAGTGAAGTCGTAGAGTTTTTGGACAAGTATGGAATAACCCCGGAAAAGATTATGCATGGAACAGCCGATGGGTTGTATGAGCTTGCAATTGAATACGCTGACAAGAATCAAACAGAAATTGCTAAGGATATTCTCAAATTTGCAATAAAGCTCGATAAAAATTATGCCCCTGCATACGAGTTCTACGGTTCATTGTTACTTGAAGAAAACGATGTTGAAGGGGCTATTAAATACCTTACAAGGTCCATCGAACTTGATCCTTGGCTTGTCCAGTCTTATTCGATGATAGGAGAGGCTTATTATAATATTGGTGATTATGAGAAGGCTATCGAGTATTGGGAAAAAGAGATAAAGCTTTCACCAACCAATACGTTTACCTACTTCATGCTCGCTGATGCATACTCAAAAATGGGCAAGATAGATAAAGCTATAGAGGTTTTGGAAAGATTCAGAGAGACTTCCGAAAACAGCATTATCGCACTCTACGAGTTGGCAGAACTGTACAAAAGAATTGGAAACGAAGAAAAAGCAAGGGAATATGAAAGTTTAATTATGGAAATTGATCCAAGAAGTGATCCAAACGGTATAGAGATATGGGCGAAAGTGCACCTAAAGAAGGGAAATTACGAAAAGGTTATACAGATGATAGAGAACGTTGTGAAGAGCTCCCCAGAAGCAAGACATTTAAACTTGGTTTTGGCAGTTGCGTATGCAAAGACCAATCAGTATGAAAAGGCTCGAAAGATTATTGAAGATTTAAAAGAGGACGACTTTTGGTATCTTTACGGAAAACGCGAATTCTTTGATGAGTTACTTACACAGCCTGAGAAGGAACTATGTGGGATAAAGTAAGTTTGTTGTTTTGGTTTGTCATAGGAACAATCTTCGGGAGTTTTGCGAATGTTTTAATTTACAGACCAATAGCGGGGCTCAAATTGACTGAGCCCCGCTTTTCGATATGCCCAAATTGTCGCAAAAGCATTGCTTGGTACGATAATATACCTATTCTTAGTTTCATTTTGCTTCGAGGAAAATGTAGACATTGCGGGGCACAAATTTCCATAAGGTACCCTCTTGTGGAGTTAGGCTTTGGCGTATCTTTCCTTGTTAATCACATACTCTTCCCGATGGATGTTGCTTTGTTGACGGATGCAATTTTTGTAGCTTCTGTTCCTGCCATTTTTACAGATTTGAAACTCATGTTGTTACCTGACTACACGTGGATGACAACCCTTGCCTCAGCTTTTTTGATAAACATATTTCATTTTAGAACCTCCATGATTTTAGATATCTTTGGTGCTCTACTCTCGTTGGGAATACTGGCTGTACTGAAAATCAAGTATAGAGACGGCATAGGTGAAGGTGATTTGTTTTTGCTCCCAGTTTATTCTTTTGCAGTTGGCTTTTTATTTATGCCGTTACTTTTATTTAGTGCTTCATTTGGGGGCATAGTTTACTCGCTTTTAAGTAAAAACCGTGTTATACCATTCGGTCCGTTCATAATAATATTTGGTTACTCACTTCTTTTTGTGAGGCTCATTCTAATGGTTTAACCATCTGAGACTGTGTTGTTTAAGTTGGGCTTTGTGCTATAATATCTTCAGAACATTTCTTGTATATTCCCAGTGCTACCTGGGAATTTTGTGTTTTAACAATTGATACAGGAGGAGACGGAGTTGTGCGTGCATTTTTGGTGCTTATTTTCATTAGTATTGTATTTTTAATTTTTGTTTTCGTACAGCTTTTCCCATTGAAATATTACGATATCGTTGTCCAATATGCCGATGGTTTGGATCCACTTTTGGTAATTAGTGTAATACGGGCAGAAAGTAGCTTTAGACCAGGTGCACAATCTAATATGGGAGCATACGGACTCATGCAATTGATGCCGGAGACAGCAGAATGGATAAATAAAAAATTCAAGATGAACTTTGATTATACAACAATAGAGGGAAATATAGCTCTTGGTTGTAAATACTTGAATTACCTACTAAAAAAAGATGGAGATCTCAAGACGGCTTTGATTCACTACAATACTGGTCCGTATGCCCCTGATGACGTGAAATCGGATGCTGGTGAAAGATACGTAAGAAAAGTTTTAAGATTTTACCGAATTTATCGCTTACTTTACAGGAGATGAGAAGATGTTCGTGATAACGAGTAAAGAGATGAAGGAACTGGAGAAAAGAACAATAACGGATTTCGACATTAGTGAAGAGATTCTCATGGAAAGAGCTGGTATTTCCGTAGTGCAAGCTATTTGGAACGAGTATGGGGAATTTTCAAACAAAAGCTTTGTTATTATTTGCGGTTCTGGAAACAATGGTGGTGATGGGTATGTTGTTGCAAGGGATCTTCTTAACTACACCGAGGCTGTGAGAGTCATATCTGTGGGTCATCCTACTACTGAGGTCGCTAAAAAGAATTACGAGAGATATTTGAAACATGGGGGAATTGTGTATACTTACAGTGAGCTTGGATTGGAAGGAGCATCAAAGATTATTTCCGAAGCTGACATCGTTGTTGATGCCCTTTTTGGAACAGGTTTGAATAGGGAAATTAATGATGAAGAACTCACGAAATTGATAGAAGTGATGAACTTATATTCAAAATGCATAGTGTCTGTCGATATACCGTCAGGAGTTTGTGCAGATGATGGAAAAATAATGGGATGTGCCGTCCAGGCGGACTTAACTGTGACGTTTGGTTTACCGAAAGTCGGACACTTTTTATTCCCAGGGCGAGAACTGTGCGGAAAACTTAAAATCGCAAAGATAGGGATTCCCAGTTTGGATATGCTGACATGCGACATCAACAAAGAACTTATAACCACTGAGAAATTGCGACTTCCCAACAGACCTCGCTGGTCAAATAAAGGTACATATTCGCAGGTAATTATAATCGGAGGTTCGAACAAATATATAGGTGCCCCCGTTTTAAGTGCACTTTCTGCACTAAGAAGTGGAGCAAGCATGGTGAAAGTGGTTTCCGTTTCTAAGGTATGTCAATGCGCTATGAGTCATGACCCAGCACTGATATGTGTGAATATTGGCGAAGATTTCAACGTTGAAAAATTGGAAGATTTCATAGCGACCGTTAGCAAAGATGTTGTTTTTGTCGTTGGACCTGGTTGGGATACGCAGAATAGTGAAGAGAAACTATCTATAATTAAAAAGCTTTTGTTAACATCGAATACCTTGATAATAGACGCGGATGGCCTTAACGTTTTGTCACAGAACATCGACTTGTTAAGGGAAAAAAATTCTTCAAAGTCCGTGATTTTAACGCCGCATCCTGGTGAGTTCTCAAGACTGACAAAAAAATCCTTAGAGAAGGTCAAACAAAATTACGAACTGGTCCACGAATTCTCAAAAGAATATGGTGTGATAACTGTCTTGAAAGACGCAACATCGATAGTTTCAGACGGCAAAAAAATATACTTTAATATAACTGGTAACACTTCTCTTTCAAAAGCAGGAAGCGGGGATATACTTTCCGGATTACTTGCGGGGCTTATCTCTCAACACCTTGAGCCTGTTGAAGCGGTAAAAACAGGAGTGTATGTATTCGGTTTAGCGGGTGAAATGGTTCCTGTGGAAGGCATGAACAGTGCATTCAGCATTTTAAACTATATCCCAGAGGCTTTCAAAAGATTGAGAGAAAGCAAATAAGAAATTTGAATTTTGGAATAGGGGTGAACGGGTGTGGAGAAAAGAAACTCGGATTTCGGCAATGCTTTTGAAAAGAATTTTGATTCTGTTGAAAGATTTATAAGGTTCTTAATATCAAATAATGAACTGTCTCTTGCTAGAAACATATTGGAAGCACTTGGTAAGAAATACAACCATTTGTTGTTTGAACTTGAAGTAAAAGCTGGTAATTATGCAAGAGCCGTTGAGATATTCAATTTCATGCCAAGAGAACAGCAAGAGCTCTATATACACGTTGTTGAAAGCATAGAAAAAGATGTTAGCAAAGTTTCAGAGGCACTTGAAAGGATTCTCAAGGAGTTTAATGAAGAAAACTATCCAATAGTTATCGCTGAAATTCAAAAAATAAAGAAAGAGTTTCCCCAAGTTATAGAAATCATCGCTATGGAACTTTTAACGGCGTTGAAGCGTGGAGACAAAAAGAAAATACAGCTGTTGTCCGAAATACTCAGCCAGCTTGATAGGACACACCCTGTTCTCACCCAAGTTAAAAAACAAAAATCATTTGGCACGTTCCTTTTTCCTGCGTTGACGCTAGTTATCTTCATCGTGGTTTTGGTAAACTTAGTCGTGTCTTTTATGAACTTCACTAAATCTGGGGCTTTGCAACTTGGAAAATTGGAAAAGAGCATCTCCAATCTCCAAGGAAAAATAGAAGGATACACAAACGATATTACAAAGAAATACGAAGAACTGTCAAGAAATTTGGAAGTTGTGAAAACCAGCCTTGATTATATAAACAAAAAGCTAGAAAATCCAACCCAGGCTTCAAACGATTCTTTACCAAAAGCATTATCGGACCAACTATCTTTAGTAAACGAAAAATTGTCCGATGTTGAGAGGCAAATATCACAGCTTGCCAAAAACCTGAACAAAAGAGTTTCAATCGGTAACCCGGGTTCACAGACCACGATTGCGGAGTATGGTGATACAGCTTTAAAAGAGCTTAGCACGCAAATAAGAGCCCTGAAAGAAAGAATAGTTTCTCTCGAAGGAAAATTGGAAAGTATGAAAGCAACATCGTCGGCAAAAACTACTTCTTTGTCTTCCTCCGATGATTTTGGGAAAATCTATTCCGAGCTTTCTATTGTTAAAACGCGTTTGGGAAGGATAGAAGAAAGCGTAATGGAGATTGCAAAAGCGAAACTCGACGAAAGTATGAAAAACATCATGGCAAAGCTGACGGAAATTTCAGCGCAGATAAATCAGCTCAGTTTCTCATCGACAACTTCGTCAAAATCCACAAATGGTGAGTTGAACTCTTCTTCAGTGCTTGATTCAATTCAAAAACGGCTGGAAACACTTTCACAGTCTATAGGTATTCTTTATTCAGAAATGTTGCAGATTAAAGAACAGTGGGGAACTACTAATGAACAGAGCAGACAGGATAGCTCTGGAGGACAAGGTGTTGTGGGTGACGATAGAGTCCAGGAGCTAGAAAGGAAAATAGACAATGTTTTAGCGTCTTTGAAGGAACTTACAAACGAAGTTACTATTCAACGAAAAGAGTTCGAGAGTAAAGTTTCAAACTTAAAAGAAGAGACAACCTCCGTTAAAACTAACTTAGATGATGTCTCGAAACAGATAGTTGATTTGAAAAAAGAGCTAGAAGCACTAAAATCAAACGTCTCAAAAATATTGGAGATATTGTCCTCTACTCAAAAAGGTTCTGATTCTTCAGCTTTAAATGACGATAAAACTTCTGTTGCTTCTACAGGACTATCCAACTCGGAGAAAACCACAAAAACTTTTGAACAAGTTTCTGTGACTTCATTCGTGCCTACATATGCTTCGACAAGTTCTACTTCACAAAATCAGGAGGTTGTTGAGCAAAAGACAGTAAACTTGGCTCAGCAGAACGAAGTGGTTGAGCAGATTCTCAAACAGACGAAAGACTTAAGAGAGTTATTCTTGATAGGTCTAAGATTCTATGTGGAAGGGCAGTATGGAAATGCTATAGCGATTTTCTCTTACATAGAACCACGTATAGAAGACCTAGATATCTACTTTAAGGAAGACATGTACTACTACGAAATTCTTAGTTATATCGGATTAGGTCAAAGAGAACAAGCAACAAAGAAGTACGAAACATATAAGAAATTATATCCGTCAGGACAGTATACAAAAGAATTAAGTGCTTATTTCAAGTAATATAAGTGGTTCAAACAAAACAAGACAGATGAGGTGTAATTGTATGAAGGACATGGAAAAAGACTTGAATATAGAAAAAAACAGAATCTTTTCTAAAGAAGTGCGCCCGGCTTTGTTTGATTACTTACCTATAGATTGGTCATCCGTCTTTGGCAATACCAACGGAATTATCGTTGAAATCGGTTTCGGGAGCGGTGAGTATCTTCAATCTTACGCAATCAAGCATCCAGAAAAGAATTTTGTCGGATTCGAGGTTTCAATAACTTCTATGAAAAAGGCTCACAAGAGGGTGGAGAGTCTTGAGAATGTAAGATTGGTAATAACCGATGCAAGGTTTGGGCTCAGGGAATTTTTCGGACCGAAGAGCGTTGAAAAGGTAATTATGAACTTTCCAATTCCCTGGGACAAGAAATCACACGAAAGAAGACGGGTTATCGTTCCAGAGTTTTTTGAAACACTTTCGAATGTGCTTATCGACGGTGGAACTTTTGAGCTTGCAACAGATGTTGAATGGTATGCAAAACAAACTATGGAAACAGCAGAGGAAATGGGATTCGAAATTGTCGAATTTTTAAAGAATCCAGACAGAGAAATAAAAACGCGTTACGAGCAAAAATGGATAAAGTATGGCAGAAATATCTACTCGCTTGTGATAAGAAAGATTAAACACATAGAAATTGAAAGACTGATAGGAGGTAGGCATGAAATGCCTCATGCTAGAAGCGTCGTGGTCGAAGAAAAGCTACCATTACTTCACAATAAAGTGTTTAAGGAAGGCAGGAAAGTTGTGGTCGTCAAAGGTGTTTACAAATCAACGGGAAATGATGCTTACATAATAAAAGTAATTTCATCAGATGACGAATTCCAGCAACACTATTATTTGGTAGCTTATCCTGAAGAACAAGGTAGCAAAGAATGGATAATCAAGCTTGATAGTGCTTCGAATCCTTATAGAACGCCCGCTGTTAAATGGTCTGTATCGGTTCTGGCAGATTTTCTTTCGTCAAAAGATGAACAAAGCAAATAGCTTTGTATATTCTTAATGCTACGTTTAATTCGAGGTGCTTTTGTATGCGTTATTTCGTTCTTGGTGCCGGAAGTTGGGGATGTACAATTGCTCAAATGCTAAAAGATAACGGACATGATGTTTTGCTTTGGGCACATAGCGAAGAACATGCAAAGTTATTGAATACACGAAAGAAAATGCCACATCTTCCAGATGTCAATTTAGATGTGCCGGTAACTAGTGATATTTCTGTTGGTAAGAACTTTGACGTTTTAATTATCGCGGTTCCTGTCCAGTTTGTAAGGAGCGTGCTTGAGAAAATCGATTATGATGTTAGTATTGTTCTTAATCTATCCAAGGGTATAGAAATATCTACTGGTAAGAGGGTATCGGAGATAGTTCATGAAACCTTAGGATGTAACTACGCCGTCTTATCGGGTCCTTCTCATGCTGAGGAGGTAGCGCTTAAATTGCCAACAGCTGTTGTTGTGGTGGGAGAAATGGCTTCGGAATTCCAAAGGGAATTTTCGAACGATTACTTTAGGGTATACGTTCACGACGATGTTGTAGGTGTCGAATTGGCGGGAGCACTCAAAAACGTCATAGCTATAGCTGCAGGTATCGTTGATGGACTCGGTGGTTGGGACAACGCAAAGGCTGCCTTAATCACACGTGGATTGTATGAGATTGCAAGGTTTTCTATGGAATTTGGAGCCAACCCTCTCACTTTTATGGGGCTTGCAGGAATAGGTGATTTGATAGTCACATGTGGAAGTAAACACAGCCGAAACAGGCGTTATGGAGAGATGGTTGCAAAAGGATATGACCCGGTTCATTTATTGGCAGCAAGCAAAGAGATTGTGGAAGGAGCGTTTACATGTAAGGCTGTCGTGGAGAATTACGGAAACAAGTATGACCTCCCTATAATCAAAGAAGTATACGAAGTGATTTACAATAGAAAATCTCCGATTGATTCGATAAAATCATTGATGAGCAGGTCTTTGAAGCTAGAAATGGAGGAAGTAAGAAGATGGTTGGAAAAGAGTTTGAAAAGCTTGTAGAAATCATGGCAACATTGCGCGGAGAAAACGGATGTGAGTGGGATAAAGCTCAGACACATGAAAGCTTGAAGCCATACTTAATAGAAGAAGCGTACGAGGTGCTCAACGCTATTGATAACAACGATGATGAGGAATTGAAAGAAGAACTTGGGGACGTACTTTTGCAAGTGGTTTTTCATTCACAAATTGCCGCAGAGCGTGAAGCATTTACAATCGAGGATGTTATAAAGACGCTTTCTGACAAGCTTGTAAGACGTCATCCGCATGTATTTGGTAATGCACAGGGGTATTCATATGCACGTTGGGAGGAAATAAAGGCAAAGGAAAAAGGTCAGAAAAAACGTTCAAGTATCGGGGATGTGAACCATGCTTTACCTGGGCTTTCTTTGGCTCGAAGGGTTCAAGAGAATGCAGCTGGCGTAGGTTTTGACTGGACGGAAATTGAGGATGTATGGCACAAAGTTGAGGAAGAAATAAAAGAATTGAAAAACGCAAAAAATGAGGAAGAAATAGAAGAAGAAATGGGAGATTTACTATTTGCAATCGTAAACTTAGCAAGGTTTTTGAACGTGGACCCAGAAAGAGCAATCAGGAAAGCCACGGAGAAATTCATCGCAAGGTTTGAAAAAATGGAGAAAGAGATTGAGAAAGATGGAAAGAAACTGGAGAACATGACTGTTGCGGAGATGGATGAATACTGGAATAAAGTGAAATCGCAAGAATATAAGAAAGTTGAGGAAGTGAATGAAGGATGATAGTCTATGGTAGAAATGTATTGAAAGAGCTTTTTCAAAGTAAGCAACCGATAAAGATGGTGTATTTTTCCGAAAGTGGTGATAGAGAATTAGAAAATCTCATAGAAGAAGTTAAAAAAAGAAAGATACCGTATTCTGTTGCTCCTAAAAACGTCTTGAAGAGGTTGTGTGGCGAAGAAAAGAACCAAGGTATAGTGATTGACATCGGTGAATTTGAATACGCAGACGAAAACGATTTACCAGAAAATCCGTTTCTTGTTTTACTTGACCAAATCCAAGACCCACAAAACCTTGGCGCTATCGTACGAACCTGTGTTGCAGCTGGTGTAGATATGGTTGTATTAACTAAGGACAACAGTGCACATGTTACACCAGGGGCGGTTAAAGCATCTGCTGGTACAGTCTTTAGGGTACCGATAGCTATAACGGTAAACCTTTCTAGGTACATCGAAAAACTCAAGGAAAGAGGCATTTGGGTATTTGGAGCAGACATGAGAGGTAAACCTATATGGCAAGCGGATTTAAAAAGACCTCTAGCCCTCGTTTTTGGTAACGAAGGAAGTGGGATACGACAACTTGTTAAACAATCTTGTGACGAGTTGGTTTCAATCCCTATGAAAACTTCTATTGACTCACTCAACGTGTCCGTTAGTGCTGGTATCATTATATATGAGGTACTGAGACGGGAGATGATGAACGCTTAATTTTGAATTCTTAAATTAGAGAGATGGTGAATGATGATTATCATCTCAGGAAGTTCGTTAGTAACGACTGAGTATGATGTAGACATACTGATTACTACGAGTATAAACGGGTATAAATTTGATGTTCCTTACACATTCTACTTTGATGGGAACAAGGTCTACATCTATCAGTATGCTTTACATAAACACACCATCGATAAAAAAGTCGATGTGAAGTTTGATAATATAGTTTTTCGTATTTTGATTGGTACGGAGATAGGAGTAATTGAAAACTACGTTAAGAATCCTCCCACTCTTTTCATATGTTTTGAGCGGACAAGTTATCCTTCAAAATTCTTCTATAGAAAGGCGCAGATGTGGATTGGAGCCCAGGTTTCAAAAACAAACGTCTTCGGACATATTATCTATAACAATGTTGTCAATCGTATGCTATTTTCTGTAAACTCTGACGAGGGTGTAATCTTCGAGGGCACTGGTGTAGTTGTCCTCAACGACAGTTTGATTTTCTCAGATAAAAAGAAAGGAACATTTGAAAATCATGATAAGCCAACTGGGTAATAATCCCTATAATTAGGAAAAGAAAAAATTCAAGAGTCGGAGGTTCCCATGAGTATCAATGCACACAACAAGAGTAGTGAACTTTTTGAAATTGTTGCTTTCTGTTCTTCGGGGTTGGAAGGTGCGGTGGCATTAGAGCTTAAAAAATTCGGATATAAGGTCTTTTATTCCTCCTCCGGGAGGATATTTTTTAAAGCAAGGTTGGAAGATGTGCCTTTTTTGAACATGTATATGAAAACAGCGGACAGGATTTCGATATTGATTAAAAAATTCAAAGCAGAAACTTTTGACGAACTTTTTGATAATGTGAAAGATACAAATTTAAAAGCTATTGTCCAGAAGAACGCAAGAATTGTTATAGATAAACTGAAGATAACAAATTCAAAGCTTAGTGCAACCGGTGCAGTTGCTTCTGTTTTAAAAAAGGCAATCGTTGAAAGCTTAGGTGGAACTGACGAGAGTGGTCCTATCTATAGTTTCATCCTCGTTCTGAAAGATGATGAGGCACATTTACTGCTCGATACCTCTGGAGAAGCACTGTCAAAACGTGGTTATCGTTTAAAGACAAGTAAAGCACCACTTAGAGAGACTATAGCCGCAGCAATTATTATGCTTTCGAGATGGGATATGTATGGTAAAGGTGAAAATTTTGCTCTTTTTGACCCGTTCTGTGGCAGTGGCACGATACCCATAGAGGCGAGTACAATAAACTTGCCCAATCTAAACAGAAAATACATTTCTGAGAACTGGATGATTTTAAAGGAGGAATGGAAAAAATCAAGGAAAGAAGCTCTAAAAAATCTTCAAAATCTCTCTGAAAAACTTTCTCAAAAGATTATCAAAGGGAGCGATATTGACTGCCAAATTATACAGGTTGCTCAAGCAAACATGAAAGTTGCTTCCAAAATCTTCCAGACGCCCCTACCTGTTGAATTCTCATGCCTGGATTTTAAAGATTTGTCCGTATTTACCGAAAAAGCTTGGGTAATTTCGAACCTTCCATACGGTCAAAGGTTAGATGATGGGAAAGTAATCAAGGATATAAAAGTTTTGAGAGAAAAGTTCCCGAATGCGAATTTCTATTTACTACACCCTGACAAGGATTTTGAGAAAATCTTTGGAAAGGCTACTAAAAAGATAAGGTTCCAAAATAGCGGTCTTTGGACGTACCTTTTTATGTATTATTAAAGACCTCAAAAAGAGGGTGTTAGTATGCTGCTTATTGAAGAATTTCTTGATAATTGCTATGAAATATCAAGAGAAATAAGTGAAGAGGTTCTAAACGCTCTCATCGAATATATTGAAGACAACTACGAGAAGATAGATGACCCCCTTCTTTCTGACGTCGAAATACGGGTTAAGCTCGAAGAATTTAGAGACTACATAATCGAGGCAAAAAAACTTTCAACACAGCGTGCACTAAAGAGACTTTCTCATGTTCGAGGGATGGTTGAACGCTTTAAATATAACTTTCTAACATACTCCATCACTTGTGAAGATTCGGATTTTGCTAAACCATTGGATCTTCCTATAAAATATGCAAAAGGTGTAGGACCGGCAAGGGAAAAACTACTTAAAAAGCTTGGAATTGAAACTATAGGAGATTTAATCAGTTTCTTTCCAAGGGATTACGAAGACAGAAGAAAAGTCATACCACTAATGTATGTTCGAGAAAACGAAAAAATTACAACTAAGGGAGTTTTGAAGAGTGTAGAAAAAAACAAAAAGGGAGACTTGGTAATTGTTAGCGCACTTTTGCAAGACGGAATAAACCAGGTTATTTTGAAGTGGTTCAACCAAGAATTCAAGGAAATGGAAGTTAAACAACTTGTAGGTAGTGAGGTCTATGTAACGGGAACCGTTAAAAGAGGTTTTTTTGGAGCGATGGAGATACAAAATCCGGAGATTTCGTTAAGTGATTCTCCAGAAAGAACGATTCTGCCTGTATATTCGCTAACTGAAAACTTAACGCAGAAGACTATAAGAAAAATTATCCTCGATAACTTGCCCAGCATATGTAATTTGAGGGATTTGATACCAAAAGAAATACTTGAAGAAAGAAAGCTTATTGATGTTTGGAAGGCCTATACTGGGATGCATTTTCCAAAGAGTTCTTTCCATTACAAGATATCTCGAAAGCGTCTGGCATACGAAGAGCTTCTTTTGTTTCAAACAGCTTTATATCTATCGAAAAGAAATGTCAAACAAGTTGGTGGAATTCCTAAGAGTTTTTCCGGTAAGCTTGCTGAGGAATTTATATCAAAGTTACCGTTTAGACTTACGAACGCACAAAAGAGGGCACATGCAGAAATTCGCGAAGATATGAGAAGTCCAGACCCGATGAATAGATTACTTCAAGGAGATGTGGGTAGCGGTAAGACGTTAGTCGCTGAACTTGCAATAATAGATAACTACGAGGCAGGTTATCAGAGTGCATTTATGGTTCCTACTTCTATTCTTGCTATCCAACATTTTCAAAAACTCTTTAACCATTTGACAGACCTTGGTATCAGGGTTGCATTGCTCATTGGTTCAACCTCTCAAAGGGAGAAAGAAAAGATTAAGTTTGCTCTAAGAAACGGGGATTTGGATGTAGTAGTTGGCACTCATGCATTAATTCAGGAAGATGTTCACTTTGCAAACCTCGGTCTTGTAATAATCGATGAGCAACATAGATTTGGTGTAAAGCAGAGGGAAGAACTGATATCGAAAGGAAAAGTTGTCGATACACTTATCATGACGGCAACACCTATTCCAAGGACACTTTCTCTTACGCTCTACGGAGACCTGGATGTGTCTGTCATTGATGAAATGCCTCCAGGCAGGAAGGAAATCAAAACGTTTACATTGAGGCACACTCGAGCAAAAGAAGTCTACAAATTCGTTAGAGAGCAAGTTCTTGAAAATGGAGACCAAGCTTACATAGTTTACCCTCTGATAGAACAATCGGAAGCAATCAACGCGAAAGCAGCGGAGGATATGTACCGTACGTTAAGCAAGGAAGCGTTCCCTGATATTCCCATGGGCTTGCTCCACGGACGGATGTCTGACGAAGAAAAGAGTGATGTAATGAATAAATTTGTAAGAGGAGAAATCAAGATATTGGTCTCAACATCTGTTATTGAAGTTGGAGTTGATGTGCCTAACGCAACGATAATGGTCATTGAAAACGCTGAAAGATTCGGGCTTGCGCAGTTACACCAACTTAGAGGAAGGGTTGGCAGGGGTGAAAAACAAAGTTACTGCTTCCTAATCGTGAGCGAAGCAGGTGAGGAAGCATGGGACAGATTGCAATTTTTTGCAAGTACAAATGATGGTTTCAAGATATCAGAATACGACTTGAGATTGCGAGGACCAGGTGAATTCTTTGGAACGCGCCAACACGGCCTTCCAGAGTTCAAAGTGGCAGATATTATATCAGATACAGAGCTAATGTTAATAGCTCGGGAAGATGCTAAGCGCATAGTTGAAAATTATCCAGATAGTGAGATAATAAGAGAGGTATATGAGATTTATGGAGAGCGAATCAGGTTTTTGGATGTTGGATAATCTTACAAGATGTGCTATAATTAATTAGCAAATAAATTCACAACAAAGCTCAAGGGAGGTATGATGGGATGAAGAAGTACACAAAAACTCACGAATGGATCGATACGGAAACAGGAAAAGTAGGAGTCTCAAACTACGCGCAGGAACAACTTGGGGATATTGTTTACGTAGAACTTCCAGCTGTTGGTAAGGAAGTTAAAAAAGGAGATAGAATAGTATCACTTGAGAGCGTCAAGGCAGCTGGCGATGTGTATGCCCCAGTCAGCGGTAAGATAGTGGCAGTCAACGAGAAGGTAAACGCAACACCAGAATTGATAAACCAAGACCCAGAAGGTGAAGGTTGGCTCGTTCAAATAGAGATATCGAATCCTGCAGAACTTGACGAGCTTTTGACAGAAGATGAATACAAAGCCTCATTGTAAGGTCATAAGGATGTGGTATAAATGACAAATGTGAACGCATATTCTGTTTTGATGTTCATAGCGAACATAGTTTTAGCAGTGCCTATACTACTAGCGGTGATACAACAAGCAAAGGCATCTATGAATATTGCAAACGTTGTTTCAGCAGTCTACATTCTTATCTCCCTTGGTTTCTTTTCAGGAGATTTCAAGCTTTTCTTCTCAAAGTTAGGACTCTCTATATCGCCAGTAGCCTACGTAATTTTGGCTGTTTTTACTTTCCTAATTGCCAAGGATTTTGGCGAGTTGAGAGTCAGACAAGGTATGAGAAAAGCAGTCTTAATGGGTGCAATAATGATTGTTCTGAATGTTATTGACATTTTCTGGGTAAAAAGCGCAGCACTTATACCGCTTTTCTCAATTACATGGGCTTACGTTATAGTGATTATCGTCGGTGTAATGAAATGGAACATTGAATAATTCTTCAGGTAGAATAAGTCGATAAGAAAGCCCGTGACAACAACAAGTCGCGGGCTTTTTTCTATCGAATTTGTGGTATAATATGAAAAAGGCAATACCTGGAAAATATAAAGCTTTCTCAAGCAAAAAGAAGATTGGAGGTGTGAATGTGAGAAAGACGAAGATTGTTGCGACTATTGGACCGGCAAGTGAATCAGAGGAGAATATTGTTAAACTCTTAGAATGCGGAGTTAATGTCTTCAGGTTAAATTCATCACATGAGACAATAGAGATTCACAGAGAAAGGATTAAAAGACTGAAAAAGGTAAGAGAAAAAGGATATCAATTTGCCATACTCTTAGACTTAGCTGGTCCAAAGATAAGGACGGGAAAATTTGAAACTGATTACGTAACGCTTGAAGATGGGAAAGAAGTAGAGATTGTATGTGGTGAGGAATTTATTGGAAATGCCCAACGTTTTTGGATAAACTACGATAAGCTCTACGAGGAAATCAAACCTGGGGAAAAGATATTAATTAATGATGGGGCAGTTTCTTTAACGGTTAAGGACGTCGATAAGTCCAGAAAAGCCATACTATGCGTAATTGAACGTGGAGGAACGATAACGCACAAAAGAGGTGTCAATCTTCCAGGTGTTGACATCTCTATACCATCTGTTACAGACAGGGACAAGGAATTTATCAAACTTGGAAATGAGGAAAGGATAGATTACTTCGCACTTTCATTTGTCAGAAAGGCAAAAGATGTCGAGGATGCGAAAAGCCTAACAGACATCCCTATAGTGGCGAAGATAGAGACCGCACAAGCTTTAAATAACCTTGAAGAGATTGTAATCAAAGCGGATGCAGTGATGGTTGCACGTGGGGACCTTGGAGTTGAAATTCCTGTAGCTCAGGTGCCAATTGCTCAAAAACGGATAATAGAAGTTGCGAACCTCTATAAAAAACCTGTAATTACCGCAACTCAAATGCTCGAAAGTATGATAAATAGCGCCACTCCGACGAGAGCAGAAGTAACTGATATATCGAACGCAATTTTAGATGGAACGGATGCCGTAATGCTTTCGGCGGAGACCTCAATTGGTAAGTACCCATGCGAAGCTGTACAAGTTATGGATGAAGTAGCTAAGAATACAGAATCCTTTATGGAGGAATATGAAGCATTTAGACTTGATTGGCTAAAGGAGTATTCATCGAGTTTGGATCTTCCAAGTGCCATTTCCTACGCAGCGACGAATCTTGCTAAAAACATCGATGCGAAGCTCATAATAACTGCAACAGGAACAGGAACAACTGCTATCCATGTCTCTAAATACAAACCATCGATACCCATAATGGCTGCAACAAATTCCTATGAAACGTTCTGTAGGTTATCGTTAGTTTGGGGTGTGGTTCCTGTAATGCTCGAAAAAAGCTTAACAACGGATGAAATGATAGAAGAGGTTACGAAAAAGGCTAAAGAATTAGGGTTTGTTCAGCCTGGTGATAAGGTTGTCATTGTTGCTGGTATTCCTTGGGGTAAACCAGGGACAACAAATACGGTCCAGGTCCAAGAAATCAAATAAAATTAACCTAGGTGCCAAAAAAAAACTACTTGAATTTGCAAAGAGAATTGGTATAATATACCACGTAGTGGTTCCTACCGTGGTGTTACTCGACTGATATAGCAATTAAAATCAAAATAAAGGAGGAAGCGGTCATGGCAAAGTGTGAAATTTGCGGAAAAGAACCAAGAGCAGGTAAGAATGTCAGCCACTCCAACAGGCACACAAACAGATGGTTCAAGCCGAATGTTCAAAAAGTGAGAGTTCTACTTGAAGACGGAACGGTGAAAAGGATGAACGTTTGTACAAGCTGTTTAAAAGCAGGTAAGGTCAAAAGGTACGTAAGCAAATCACAATCCGTAGCGGTAGAGGCATAAAAAGCGGGGAAACACCCCGCTTTTTTTGAAAGCAAATGAGTGATGATTATGGTTTTGAGAGTAAAAAACTGGTATAAAGCTTTAATACTTTTAGCGATAATTTTGAGCACACCTGTTGTGCTCTATCTTTTTTCTTTGCAGTTATCGAATTTAATGCTCTTTGCACTTCTGACAGCTTACGCTGGACTCGTCTTCTTTTTGATAGAGAGTTTTATATTAAAGTTGGAGGTTTCAAAGGACAAACTTTCAACAATATACTTTTCAATCCCCTTAAGTGATATAATTGACGTTGAAGACGGGTTTTTCGAAACAAGGATAAGAACACGGTGGAAGGTGTATAGACTACCACCTATTGAGGGTGTGAAGGTGGTTTTTCCAAACAGTTCGAGAAATATGGTTAAATAGAAGGATTGGGAGGCGCTGCTTGTGGAAAGTAGAAGAACATACGCTGTGATAAATGTTAGAAATTATATCGACAACCTCCGTTTCTTCCAAGAGCATTGTGCACCAGCAAAGGTTATGCCTGTTGTTAAAGCAAATGCGTATGGCCATGGTGCAGTTATACTGTCCAAAGCAGCAGAGCGGGCAGGAATAGACTATTTTGCGGTAGCATTCTTAGAAGAAGCAGTTGAATTGCGAAAACACGGTTTGAAGTCTAACATTCTAGTTTTTAATTACATAGAACCAGACATGCTTCAAATAGCTTACAAACAAAATATAACCATAACACTTTACTCTTGGGAACAACTTTGGCGGTATTCGAAAGAAGCATTCAAGCCAAAATGTCACGTAAAAATAGACACTGGAATGCGCAGATTAGGTATTCTTCCTGCCGAAGCGACAGAGTTTGTTGAAGCGGCACGGAAAGCCGGATTTGAAGTTGAGGGAGCCTATACTCACTTTGCTGTGGCTGATAGTTTGGAAGAGTCGGATGTAGCATTTACTAAAAAGCAGGCAGAAGAGTTTTCGAAGCTCGATTTGGATGTCAAGATAAAACATGTTTGCAACAGTGGTGCTGGTATATCAAAAGTTGCCAATTGCTTCGATTACGTCAGGGTTGGTATTGCAAGTTACGGTTTACAACCAGGTGATACCGTCAGGAGCGATAAATTGAAACCCGTACTCTCATGGAAAACAGTTGTTTCACACGTGAAAACCATAAAACCTGGAGACACGGTAAGTTACGGTAGAACGTTCACCGCATATACTGAAATGAGAATTGCGACTATTCCTGTTGGATACGCTGATGGATATTGGAGAAGTTTATCGAACAAGGGATATGTATTAATACACGGGGAAAAATGTCCAATCGTTGGAAGAGTCTGTATGGACCAGTTTATGGTAGACGTTAGCCATTTGGAAGATGTTAAGATAGGCGATGAGGTTGTTTTGATTGGCAAGCAAGGCGTTAACCAAATTACTGCTGAAGAAATAGCAAAACTAGTAGGTACGATAAACTACGAGGTAACCTGCAGAATTTCCGAACGGGTACCAAGAAAATACGAGGGGTTGGAATTGTGAACGGATTTAGAGAGGCTCTAGAAAAGCTTAGGTCTCCTTACGTGGAGGAATTGAGAAACTGGATTGACAAAGAAATCGATGGAATATACAAGATTAAGAGCAAAAAACTCCAAGAAGCAAAAGATGGTAAGAAGTTTCTTCTCTTAACGTTGGAAGACAGAACCGGAAGCGTCCGAGCTGTTGACTGGTACAACGCCGAAGCTAACGACGAAAAACTCCAGGTTGGGCACGTTGTTAATGTCAGAGGAAAAGTTGTGTATTTCGAAGAGCGTGTACAGATAAATGTTTTAAACGAGCAAGACGCTATAAAGAAACTTTCTGAAAACGAATACGATATTGAGCGTTTTGTTAGGAGCGCTGAAAATGTTGAAGAAATGTATAAATCAGTTCTAAGGCTGATTGATACAATCCGAGACGAAGATTACAAGACAATTCTTCAAAGATTCTTTGTCGAAGACAAAAATTTTGTGGAGATGTTTAAAAGTTCACCAGCTGGAATGAGGATACATCATGCGTACAAAGGTGGATTGTTGGAGCATTCGTTGTCTGTTGCGAAACTTGTGGATAGTGTCTGTAGGATTTACAATCAACTTGATAGAGATTTGCTCGTAACAGGTGCATTGTTACATGATATTGGAAAGGTTAAGGAATATGCAGTTAACTCCAATGGTATAGAAGTGACAACTGAAGGCGAATTGGTAGGACATATCGTCATAGGAATCGAAATGCTTGCTCAAAAGGCAAGGGGAATATCCTATGAGAAGTTCTTAAAATTAAAACACCTTATCGCGTCCCACCATGGTGAATTTGAGTGGGGTTCACCTGTGTTACCAAAAACTCCCGAGGCACTTGTGCTTCATTTTATTGAAAATATGGATTCCAAGATTAATCGTGTAATGCAGATAATAGACAAGGAGGATAAGGAAAAAGATTGGAGCGAATACGACTCCAATCTTAGCAGAAGATTCTTCCTTAAATAAATGAAAATAAAAAAACAAATGTGGTTATGTGAATCTTGAATTGTTGTTTGCTCGACTTTGAAATGTTATATGCATATGTAATGATAAGGAAGTAGGTGAAAGTTATGGCAAAATCTAAGACCAAAGATAAAAGAGACGAATTAGAGAAACAGAACCGCCGACGGGGTACAGAGGAACAACACGGAAACGAAGATTCAAAGACTGAAAAGAAAAAAGTTATTATCGTTGAATCACCCGCGAAAGCGAAAACAATAGAGCGAATTCTTGGAAGTGATTATCAAGTCATATCTTCAAAAGGTCACATCCGAGACCTTCCACAAAAACAGTTCGGTGTAGACCTTGATTCGCTTAAACTAGACTTTGAGATTATACCCGGCAAAGAGAGTGTTGTCGAACAGATAAAGAAGATAACTTCAGGGAAAGAAGTATTACTCGCTTCCGACCAGGACAGGGAAGGGGAAGCTATTGCTTGGCATCTCTCGACAATCCTTGGGGTTAAGGGAAGGAACAGGATTACATTCACCGAAATTACCGAGCGCGCGATAAAGGAAGCTGTTAAGAACCCAAGGGAGATAGACATGAACAAAGTCAATGCACAGCTTGCTCGAAGAGTGCTTGACAGAATAGTGGGTTACATGATTAGCCCTCTTCTTTGGCGTATCATAAAGGATGCAAAGAGTGCGGGAAGAGTCCAATCGGCAGCTCTGAAGATAATCTGTGAACGCGAAAGGGAAAGGCTTAGATTTGTCCCGCAGAAGTATTTCAAGGTTTGGATAGATATCGCGGGTTTAAAAGCTTACTTAACAAAGATAGACGGTAAAAAGGTGAAACCCACAGACATAAATGAAGAGATTGCAAAAGATGTAGTCAAGCACGTAAAAAGCGTCCGTTTAGTGGATATAGATATCAAGGAAGTAAAGAAAAATCCACCTGCACCGTTTATAACCAGTACGTTGCAACAAGATGCGGCAAGCAAGCTCGGCTTCCCAGTTTCCAAAACGATGCGAATAGCTCAAGAACTGTACGAAGGCGTTGATACAAAAGAAGGTCACATAGCGTTTATAACCTACATGAGAACAGATTCAACGAGAGTTTCTGACGAGGCGAAAGAGGCTGCAGAAGCGTTCATTTTGAGAAATTTCGGGAAAGAATACCTAAATGAAATTGCAAGCGAAACTTCTAAGAAAAGCTCGAAGACGAAGGGAAAAATACAGGATGCGCACGAGTGTATTAGACCAGTTGATATAAATATCACCCCAGAAAAGGCGAAAGAACTGTTGGATAGCGACCACCGTAAATTATACGAACTGATTTGGAAGCGATTCATTGCATCGCAAATGAGTAGCGCAGTTTACAAACAGTACAGCTACGGTTTTGAGAGTGGTAATTACGTTTTTGAGGCAAGTATAAGAGAACGGATATTTGATGGATTCGAAAAAATTTACACATTGGACAACGAACCCAGTGAAGAACATAAGGAACTTAAGGTTAACGAAGAGTACTCGGTCGAAGTTAAAACAGCGGAATCACAAACAACACCTCCTGATAGATACACGGAAGCTTCACTCGTTAAAACGTTAGAAGCAGAAGGTATAGGTCGACCAAGCACGTATGCAACGATTATTCAAACTCTTCTGGATAGAGGATACGTTGTTAAGAAAAGAAAGACACTGGTTCCCACAATTCTTGGATTTGTTGTGAACCATTATCTTGAGCAGAGGTTTCCTGACATAGTGGACAAAGGATTTACCGCAGAGATGGAAAAGGACCTCGACGAAATTGAGAACGGTAAGAGGGATTGGAAAGAGGTTGTCAGGACGTTCCTTAAGGAATTCAACAAAGATTTGGAAAAAGCCAAGAATGAGTTTTTCGCTATAGATTTTGATACGGATATCCAGTGTGAAGATTGTTCAGGTAACTACAAGCTCAAAGTTGGAAAGTTCGGCTTATACTTACACTGTCCACATTGTAAAACAAACAAGGCTTTAAAATCGGATATATTCGGAGTCATAGATGGTAATAAGCTTTATGTGGTGAAAGAGCAGAGTTCAAACGAACAGGATGAGTTAGAGCAAGAAAGTCAGCAAGCAGCCAACAAAGAAAGTGATACGCAAAGAAAGAATTCATCAAGTAAATACAGTAAAAAAAGAAATTACAAAAAAAGAAAGAAAAAATAACAAAAACAAAATATCGATGAGGAGTTCGGTTAAATGGGAGTATGGGCGATAGGTGATATACACGGTTGTTTAAGAGCTCTAGAAAGATTGATAGAAAGGATATCACCGGGTGAGTATGATAAGTTAATCTTCCTTGGCGATTACATAGACAGAGGACCAGATGCGAAGGGCGTTGTTGACTTTTTGCTCCAACTCTCTAGGAGAACGCAGTGTGTCTTTTTAAGAGGAAACCACGAACAGATGTTGCTTGATGTTATCGATAATAACGACGACATCTTCTTGTGGAACTTAAACGGAGCACAGGCGACAATTCGAAGTTACGGAAATCTTATTCAATTAGAAACAAATGAAGAGCACATGAATTTCTACAGAAACACTAAATACTACCATATTGAAGGGAAATATTTATTTGTTCACGGTGGTGTTAGACCAAATGTGCCAATTGAGAAACAGGATCGGAGGGATTTGATATGGATTAGGGAGGAGTTTATACTTAAACGACACAACCTGGATTTTATAGTTATTTTTGGACATACACCCTTTGAAGATGTTTATTTTGGCGAAGATAAAATAGGTGTAGACACAGGATGTGTGTACGGTGGAAAATTGACAGCGATTGAAGTAAACGAAAAAGTCGTTATAAAGGAGGACTGCAGGGATGTACGATGAAATTTTTAGACCAATCGTGGCGGGTCTATTCATGGGCTGGGCGAATGTGATTCCAGGTATCAGCGGTGGAACAATAGCTGTTATAATGGGCATTTTTGAAAGGTTTATCGATGTTATAAACAATATAATGGCGTTTAAAATTAGTAGGAAAGATATCAATTTTATAGCAACGCTTGTCTTAGGAATTGCCGTTGGCATTATAACCGGAAGTAAATTACTTACATGGGCATTTCAAAATCATTCGTTTTACACTTACAGTTTTTTCTTTGGGCTTATACTTTTCTCTTTATGGAATTTCAGAAATGAGGTTTCTCAATTTCGATTTTTTGAGTTTGTAGCTGGTTTTCTGATAGTTGTGGCTCCGTATCTTTTTAAAAGCGGTCAATCGAACGTAACTTCTGTAGAAGGTGGATTCGGCTACGTCTTTTTAGCTCTTGCTGGCGTTATCGCGGGAGCGGCGATGGTCTTACCTGGAGTTAGTGGTTCACTACTGCTGATGCTCATGGGATATTACGAAGCAGCTATTAAGACCGTGTCTAAGTTGACAAAAGTTTTAACCGGAGGGCTCCTTATTTCCGATTTCCTTTTTTTACTCACCCTTGGAATAGGTGTTTTGATAGGGATAGGAATTATTTCGAAAGTTCTGAAGGTTTGGTTTGAAAAAGCCAAACTCTCTGTTTTGAATTTTATCCTGGGATTACTTGCCGGTTCACTTTATCCCATAACCCCGGCTTATCATGGTTCAGGTAACGTTTTCGGAATGCTTCTTTGGATTGCTGTTGGTGGATTAGTTGTTTACGCACTCGGAAAATTTGAAAGATAAATTTCTGTAAAATAAACAAGGGGGCGTACACATGGTTTCTGAATACTCCGGATACTCTGAAGAACTCAAAAGTATGCTTGAAAACGCAAAAAGCGAGATTTCAAATGCAACAGATAGTAAACAACTCAATGACTTGAGGGTAAAGTACCTTGGAAAATCAGGTGTTGTTACTTCGTTGATGAAAAAGCTCAAGGATTTACCACCTGAAGAAAGACCGAACTTTGGAAAGGTTGTTAATGAGCTAAAGGACCAAATAGAAGTTTTACTTGAGGAAAGAAAGAGTCAGTTAATGGAAACCGAGAAACAGCAGCTTTACAAGAAACTCTGGGTTGACCCAACAATGCCTGGAGCACGCAGGTCTCGTGGACATCTGCATATAATTACAAAGGTCCAGAAAGAATTAGAGGATATATTCATTTCGATGGGTTTTTCCGTGGTTGAAGGTCCGGAAATCGAACAGCCTTGGTTTAATTTTGATGCGCTCAACACTCCAGAATGGCATCCTGCAAGGGATGCGCACGATTCTTTCTATATCAACGATGAGTACATGTTAAGAACACATACCTCGCCTGTCCAGATACGTACCATGCTCTCAAGGAAACCGCCTCTTGCAATAGTCGCACCAGGTAGAGTTTACAGAAGAGACTACGATGCCACACACCTTCCAATGTTTACACAGATGGAAGGTTTGTACGTTGACCATGATGTTACGGTAAAGCACTTGAAGTATTTCTTGGAAGAATTTGCAAGAAGGTTACTCGGTGAACATACAAAGGTAAGACTCCGACCAAGTTACTTCCCATTCACTGAACCGAGTTTTGAGGTTGATATATACTTTAACAACAGATGGTTTGAGGTGCTTGGTGCAGGAATGGTTCATCCTAACGTATTTAAGAACGTGGGCTACGACCCTGAAGAATGGCGTGGACTAGCTTTTGGACTTGGTATAGAAAGAATTGCAATGGTGAAATATGGTGTAAAAGATATCAGGGACTTGGTTAGAAACGATATCAGGTTCTTGGAAAACTGGTAATTTAATAGTATAAGCAAGACTTGGAGTGATGGTGTGTCAACAGTTTCGGGAATACTACTTGTGGATAAAGAAAAAGGACCAACGTCTCACGATATTGTTGAGAGAGTGAGAAAACTGCTTCGAATAAAACAAGTTGGACATGCTGGAACGCTCGACCCGTTCGCAACGGGTCTTCTTGTGGTTGGTGTGGGAAAGGCGACAAAGTTACTTGAGTATCTTCAACATGAAGACAAAGTCTACAAGGTAAAGTTCAAATTGGGTGTAATCACCGATACCTTT
Organism: Fervidobacterium pennivorans; assembly: GCF_001644665.1. Lineage (NCBI taxonomy): Bacteria > Thermotogati > Thermotogota > Thermotogae > Thermotogales > Fervidobacteriaceae > Fervidobacterium > Fervidobacterium ngatamarikiense. The sequence goes on along the minus strand of NZ_CP011393.1, from coordinate 1,935,479 downwards.
GATATAACTGGTCAAATAATGGAAGAACATTCTGATGAGGTTTCGAAACTTTCTGAAGGGGAAGTCTTGGGTGCGATAAAATCTTTTATAGGAACATACAGACAAGTTCCACCAGCATACTCGGCTAAGAAGTATCAAGGCAAAAAGCTGTACGAACTTGCACGAGAAGGGAAGATTATAAATCTTCCACCGCGTGAAGTAACAATATACGACATATGGGACGTAAAAATTAACTTACCTGAGGTTGAATTTGTTACTAAGGTCTCTTCTGGTACTTATGTAAGAAGCCTATGCATGGATATAGGTTACAAGTTGGGGTGCGGAGCAACTGCAACAGAGCTCAGAAGATTATCAGTTGGAAGATTTGTAGTCGATGATGCGATAATGATACCGGAAGTAAAGAATTTAGATATCCAAGTTTTTGAAAGTTTACGGGAGCTGATTATCAAAAGCTTAATTCCGTTGGAAAAAGTGCTTGATTTCCCAAGAATAGTTGTGAAAAGCCAAGAGAAAATTTATAACGGTGTTCAGCCAAAGGTTGAAGACATTGTAGAATACGAAAATTTCAAAAAGGACCAAATAATCCAGGTTTTTCATAACGGAAAATTAATAGCAATTGCTCGTGCTGAGAGGAATTCTGAATTCATGGAGACACTCAAAAAACATAACAGAAACGAACGCATCGCAACACTAATAAAGGTGTTTAAGGAGGAGTAGGAATGAAAGTAGGTATTGTTGGACTTTCGCAGGTTGGTAAGACGACAATATTTTCTTTGCTCACAGGACTTGAGGTAGACCTCTTTTCTCAAGAGCATCAAAAAGGAACTGCAAAGGTCCATGATAAGCGAGTGGATATTCTTGCAAAGATGTATGAACCAAAGAAGGTGACTTATGCAACTTTAGAGTTTTTCGATACGCTGGCTTTGAAGATAAAAGATATCAAGGAACGAACGGCGGTATTTAACGCAATTCAAAATGTTGAAGCAATGCTTATCGTGGTTAGAGCATTTAAAAGCGATAGTGTACCATACCCTGAGGTAGAAAAACCTATTGACCAGCTCAAAGCAACTTTGAATGAATTCCTTTTCAGGGACCTTGATGTAGTGACAAATAGGATTGGTAGATTAGAAAACGCAAAGAGAAAGCTCGAACCAAAGGAAGAGATAGAGTTAAAGTTGTTAAAACGCATACAGGAGGCGTTAGAGAACGAGCAACTTTTATCGAAAATTGGACTTACGGATGAAGAAAAAAAGATGCTTGGAGGGTTTTCACTTACTACCTTGAAACCGATAGGTGTAGTAGTAAACGTCGATGAGGAACAGTTCTCTGAAAAGAGTTATGAAACAAAGGATGAAGTTATAAAACTTTGTCAAGACAACGGGTTTGCGTATGTCGAACTATGTGGTAAGCTTGAAATGGAGCTGAACGCCTTGAGCGAAGAAGAGAAGATGGAGTTTCTCAAAGAATTGGGCACAGATGAAACAGGTATAGAAAGACTATCCAGAGCACTCTACACACAATTTGGATTGATTTCCTTCTTTACTGTTGGTAAAGACGAAGTACGCGCATGGACGCTCAGAAAAGGTGCAACAGCAGTCGATGCAGCAGGCGTTATTCATAGCGACTTGGCAAGAGGTTTTATTCGAGCCGAGGTTATAAAGTACGATGACCTGGTTCGGCTTGGTTCCGAGAAGGCGGTTAAAGATGCCGGATTAATGAAGCTTGTTGGAAGAGATTACATTGTTGAAGATGGTGATATAATAACGATAAGGTTCAACGTATGAAAGTAAAAACGTAACGAAGAGGGGGTTAGAAATATGTCCGAAGCAGTTGCAAGAATAAACGAGAACGTGTATATTGTAAGAGACAGGGTTATTGCGGTTGTTCCTGTTACGTCAACAGTCTCCAGGCGTATAAGAGCGAGTAGCCAGCTTGGTGGAAAAATGGTCAATTTAGCTTATGGTAAAGAGTGTAAATCTATAGTCTTTATGGATAGCGGTCATTCATTACTGCTTGCTGAACCTGCTCTTGAAGTTAGAAAAAAGATTTGGGGTTAACGATAATTGGAGGTAATCTTAAAAAGGTAAGTATGTTTAAAAGGCTCATATTCAGAACGACCAAGCATAATCGTTACAGTGTTGCTGCGCTTGTTTCTGCTGTGCTTAGTGAGATTGAAAATATGGAGATTTTTGAAACTAAAAATGTCGCTGATATCTTGCAGTATCCGGTATCGGATACTGCAGTTGCTTTTTCATTTATGACCTTCGATTTGGATACTGTAGTAGAAGAACTTAAGGTACTGAAAAAACACGGCTACACTGTAATTGCTGGTGGTCCACATGCAACGGCACTACCTTTCGAACTATTAGAGCTTGGTTTTGATTATGTTTTTGTTGGTGATGGGGAAGAAAATATCATCAAGTTCTTGAAAGGTGAATTACCGGAGAATAGAATCTTCGACGGAGTGAAAAATCGTGTCGATTTGAATAAGTACCCTCCCATATGTGAGAAGAAGAAGCTCTTCATGCCAATAGAGATTTCCCGTGGATGTCCTTTTGATTGTGGATACTGCCAAACACCAAGATTAGCTGGCAAGATAGTTAGGCATAGAAGCATAGAACAAATTGTTGAATACGAAAAAATTTCTGTAAAGCATGGAAAAACGATTGCACGATTTATTACACCAAATGCATTTGGGTATGGTAGCAAGAATGGAGTTACTCCCAACCCAGAAATTGTTGACGAATTGCTCTTTAAGATAAAATCTACAGGTGTGAAAGAGATATACTTTGGAACGTTTCCATCTGATGTCAGACCTGAGAGCGTTACCGATGATATGGTCAAAGTTATCAAAAAATACGTAAACCATGATTATATCGTTATAGGTGCGCAAAGTGGAAGCAATAGGATACTACAACTTATACGTCGCGGACATACAGTTGAAAAGGTAGAAGAAGCGCTTGAGATATTAGCTGACAACGGTTTTTATGCGAAAGTAGATTTCATATTCGGATTTCCGTTTGAAACAAAAGAAGATGTAGAACAAACGTTCAATTTCATTGAGAAGATTGTTAAGAAGTACAATGCAAAGATTCATGCCCACACTTTTATGCCTCTCCCAGGCACACCTCTTTCAAACGTCGGACCAGGTGTTTTGAAAGATTTCCATTACAAATTTCTTGGACAACTTGCTTCAAAAGGTATTCTTGACGGATATTGGTTGAAACAAGAACAACTCGCCAAAAAGGCTGTTCAAAATATGCGTATCAGGGTTGGAAATGAACTTTAAAGGGGGGAAGAGGGATGACGATAAGAAAGGAATACGTGCATTCTTGCGAGCCGGAAAAGCTTTACGAAGTTGCTATGAAAGAAGCAGAACCGTACATCTCTAAGTTCAACGTGAAGATATCTAGAATAAGCGAGAACATCTTTGAAGCAAAGGTTAGTATCTTTGGAAAAGGAACGATAGAGGTTCAAAAAGACAGAATCATAATCACCGTTGATTCTTCATTTCTCGGAATGCCAGGAATGAAGGAAAAGGTAGAAGAGATGATAGATAAATATATGACTGAGTTAATTGAGAAGTGCAAAGCACAGCAGTGAAGTTGAAACATAGAATATAAGTGGAAAAATTTTCTCTTGACTTTTCCCAAAAATTTGTGATAAAATACCTCAAAATCTAAAGGCAACGGGCGGTGTGTGGTTTTGGTAAGTAGAATTAGATTTTCTTTGATTGTCAACCATTATCAAATGAATTCAACAAAGTTCTGGTGGTGGACAACCGGTGGTTGTCCACCAGTTTGTTGTTGCCATACCTAAGGAGAAAATAGGCAGCAACAAGACATACAAAGTGTGGACAATCGCCGGGTACGTGTAAAATCGTACCCGGCTTTTTTATTTAATCTACATTCAACCTACGAGATTTCCGGTAATAAGTCAAGAGGAGAAAAAATAGAAAAATAAAAAACCTAGTCAACACTTTGACTTTCAATAACTTAATATTTCACTTTCATTCTTCACATACTTGATTTCGTTCTTTTTACCTATTTCATCGGTACATACGGTACGTTGTTCTTTAGTAAATAATACACTAAATTTACTAATTTCCTTGCAGTTAATATTAGCGCTCTCATGTGTTTGTGTGTTGTTGCTTCTGCGTACTTTTTGCGATAATATTCTTTGTATACAGGATCGTATGTCTTTACTCCGTTCGCTGCCATTACTAGGTATGTTCTTAGATACTTGTTCCCTTTTTTCGTTAGTTGGTTGTTTTCTGATTTGTAATTTCCACTTTGATTGATTGTCCATACAAGCCCTGCGTATGATGCTAACGCTGAGGCTTTTTCGAAACGATTGATGTCTCCTATTTCGGCTATAATTCCAGCTGCAGTTATTTCTCCTATCCCTTTGACTGTTGTTAGTGTGTTCGAAATTACTTTAAGTAATTTACTTATTTCTTTCTTTACTAGTTCGATTTGTTTTTCATAGTGCTGTATCAAATCGATAGTGGAAACAATAGATATTCTCAGAGTGTTTGAAGGATTAACAGACAACCTCAAGGCATCTTTAGCAAGAGTTTGGAGTTTTTCTGCTAAGACTTGTGAAGAGACATTGTGTCTGGAAATTTTCGCAATATATTCAAATAACTCTTCAATTGGCATGTTTGCGATTTCTTCGATTGTATAATCTTTAAGCAGGCATTCGAAAGTCTTATTTAGTTTAAAGTCAAGTTTAGGGAAATAAAGAGAAACATACGAATAGAGCCTAAGTTTCAATCGAGCGATATCTTCGTTGAACTTTAAATAAAGTCTGGTGAGATTACGAAGCTCAGAGATGATATATGAGTTATTGACAAAAGGGACTAAAGACTCAGGAAATTTAGAAGCGATAGAGAAAATAAGTTCAGCATCGATTTTGTCAGTTTTAGGACGATTGAGAATTTTGCGATAGAGCTTAATGTTATCAGTTTTAACCCAAAAGACAGGTACGTTGTTTTGAAAGAAGAAGTTAGCGACATTAAAAGAAAAAACACCAGTTGATTCAAGGACAAGAGAAAAATCGGAAGAAGAAGCAAAAGCTTTGTTAAAAAGTTCAACAATACCTTGAGGAGAGTTCTCAACAGTCCCACTACCGATGAAATCAGAAAAGAAAGAAAGATAGTTCTTTGAGACATCAATAGCTAAAATAGCCAAAGGAATCACCTCCGGATTGAGTACAGCCTTACAACCTCGCGGTACATAAGAAAACGAGGCAAAACATTTTCCGGCAAGTAAAAAGCTGTACTCTAGTTAGGCAATCTTATTTAAGAGAACAAAGTCTCAAGGAGGGGCAACCTGAAACTATTTTACCAGAGGTGTTAAAAAATATGCATTCAATTTTCAAAGACCAATTTTAATTTTTACCGAACTTATTATACGAGGAGGGGTTAGTATGCTCAGGGAAGTAGTGTACTTGAAGCCTGAGGAAATGCCAAGAAGTTATTACAACGTGCTTGCAGATTTACCATTCAAATTGGACTTACCACTTGACCCTGAAACGGGGCAACCTATGAAACCTGAGAAGTTGCTCAGCATATTCCCGGAACCATTGCTTGAACAAGAGATAAGTGACAAAAGATTCATCCCTATTCCGGAACCTGTTTTGAAAGAATACGCAGTTTACAGACCCACCCCACTTATCCGAGCAAACTTTCTGGAAGAATACCTTGGAACGCGTACACGGATTTATTACAAATACGAAGGGGTCAGCCCTACTGGTAGTCACAAGGTGAATACTGCACTTGCACAGGCTTACTACAACAAAATCTCAGGGACAAGAATTTTGGTAACTGAAACGGGTGCAGGTCAATGGGGGAGTGCACTTTCGTATGCAGGAGCGAAGTTTGGTTTGGAAGTTCGAGTCTTCATGGTAAAAATTAGCTATAATCAAAAACCTTTCAGAAAGGTACTCATGAATATATTCAACGGTAACGTTGTCCCAAGTCCGAGCAAGTTAACACAATTTGGTCAGACGTTCGATGAAGAGCATCCTGGAACGCTTGGTATAGCGATTTCAGAAGCTATTGAAACTGTCTTTAAAGAACAGGGTGCAAAGTATGCACTTGGAAGTGTTTTGAACCACGTATTGCTACACCAAACGATAATTGGACTTGAGCTGAAGGAACAATTAAAAAAGTTAGGAATCATACCAGATATGATTGTTGCATGCCACGGTGGAGGTTCCAACTTCGGTGGGACAATACTGCCTTTCATTCCTGATATTCTTGAGGGGAAACATATAAAAATTATTGCGGTGGAACCCGAGAGTTGTCCATCTCTGACTAAAGGCGAGTACCGATATGACTTTGGAGATAGCGCAGGTTTGACACCGATGATGAAAATGTACACACTTGGCAAAGATTTTGTTCCGCCATCAATTCACGCAGGTGGATTAAGATACCACGGGGCAGCTCCAATTGTTTCAAAGTTACTCTACGAGAAACTGATATCAGCTGCAGCTGTCAGTCAGGATGAGGTCTTCGAAGCCGGAAAACTCTTTGCAAAAGTGGAGGGAATTGTTCCAGCACCCGAATCAGCACACGCGATAGCATATGTGATTAAGGAAGCGAAAAAGAATGAGAAAAAGACAATTGTCTTCACACTTTCCGGACATGGATATTTTGATTTGAATGCGTACGTAAGTTCTTTAAGCGGGACTTTAGAAACTTTTGAAGTTGTCTAGAGGAGGTGCGAACTATGTTTGGTAAAACATTTAAGACAGCTCTCTTAAATAGATATTGATAATAAATACAAAATAAATACAAAACAAACATAAAAAGCGGTCCATTTTCGGACCGCTCTGTTTTTTAACTTTCAATTTTATACTTATTCTCTGGGGAAGACTATGAACTTAAGCGCTGTTCTTGTTTCATTTTCCACTGTTACATCCGTAAATGCCGGAACGCAGACAAGGTCGTATCCACTTGGTGCGAGGTACCCTCTTGCGATTGCAATTGCCTTGACTGCTTGGTTAACAGCGCCTGCACCGATAGCTTGAATTTCCGCCTTTCCTTTTTCTCTGATAACACCTGCTAACGCACCTGCAACCTTGTTTGGATTTGATTTTGAAGAGACTTTTAGTACTTCCATAGTTCTACCTCCCCTTCTTTGGCGCTTGATAGCTCAGTAGTTTGTTCTAAGCACCGGTGAATATCGTACCTTATGTTATAATCGCTGTTTAAAAAACGAACAGGGATTTTTCTTCAAAGTTTGGCGCGCCCGGCAGGACTTGAACCCGCAACCATCGGATCCGAAGTCCGACGCTCTATCCAGTTGAGCTACGAGCGCGTCCGTGATAATCACACTATATAAAAAACTGGGGTGGCTAGAGGGATTTGAACCCTCGACCACCTGATCCACAGTCAGGCGCTCTGCCAGCTGAGCTATAGCCACCACAAATAGTTGTTTTATTGATTTTTCTTTTTGGCGCGGCCGGCGGGACTCGAACCCACAACCCTCGGATTAGAAGTCCGATGCTCTATCCTGTTGAGCTACGGCCGCAACCTGCCTTTCGGCGTCAGTATTACCAATAAATCTGGAGCGGGCGACGGGACTCGAACCCGCAACCCTCGGCTTGGAAGGCCGATGCTCTACCAATTGAGCTACACCCGCACCACTGGTCGGGGCGACTGGACTTGAACCAGCGTCCTCCGGTTCCCAAGACCGGCGCGCTAGCCAACTGCGCTACGCCCCGACGTGAAGGACCGTGAGTTATTATAGCACACACGTTTTAGAGTGTCAAGTAAACGATACATATAAAACTACGTTAAATTTGTGTTGATAAAGGCAACTATACAACAACGTGTTATTCTCCGCCTTCTTTTGGAATGACACAGATGAACGACGTTTCTTTATCCGTGAAGTTGTGGAATTGGTGTTCTTCGTTTGGTTCCACAAAGACAAAAGAACCTTTAGATACCCTTGTTCTTCCGTTTTTACTTACAACTTCGAGCTCGCCATCGACGACAAATATTTCATGCTCCCATGGGTGAGTGTGGTATGGTGTTGAAGCTCCTGGTTTCAATGTAAATAGTCTCATTACAAAGTTTGGAGCACCGTCTCTTGGACCAATCAAAACACGTTTTAAAATCTTTCCGCCGTCAATTTCAAGTGGTTGCATTTCTGAAATGCTTCCTATCTTCATTGTTTCGCCCCCTCCTTCTTGCCTCAATGACAACGTACCTGTAAGGTTCCAAACCTTCAGAGTACGTGTGTATATCTTTATGTTTTTTTGCCAACTCATGAACTATTTTCCTTTCAAATGCAAACATAGGGTCTAACTTTACTTTGCCGAATTTTCGTGCTCTTTCAACAGCCGCTTCTACAATCTTCACCAACTGTTCTCTTCTCTTCTCGCGGTAATTTCCTGCGTCGATTATTACAGTAACTTTTGTGTCTGTTAACCTGTTTAGGTATATATTGGCAAGATGTTGCAAAGCCCCCAAGCCCTTTCCATGCTTTCCTATTAGTTTACCAATCTCTTCACTATGGCATGTTGCTATAAACGTTTTCCCACGGCTTGCTATTTCAATGTAATAATCAGCTCCAAAGCGTTTAAAGATCTCTTCTAAAAACTCTTTTAACTTTCTTTCATAGTACTTATTAGTGATTGTAATCTCTACCACTGCATCCCTTGCAAAAAGTCCGAAAATTCCGTGCGTCCCTTTGTCAATAACGTTGACTTCATACTCCCCTTCCAAAACATCGTGTTCACTTTTGAATTGTTCAAGGATTTCCTCGACACTTTTACCTACGTAGTTTATCGTCTTCAAGTCACCCACCCCTTTTTCTTACTGCGTGGTTTGTTGTTTGGCTTGTTGGTTTTATACCTTCTTTTTTTGGATTCCCCAAAGTTCGTGTTGAGAAATGCCTTTTATCTTGTAACGTCTGTATATGTAGTATGTGATGACAAGCTGAATTATCGAGTTCATAGTCCAGTAAAGGAATATACCGCTTGGTAAACTTATAAAGAAGAATGGGAATATGGCACCCATGAGTATCTGTTGCCAAGCAGTTCTACTGTCCTGGCTGGTGATAAGCGCAAGATAGTAACTTGTCAATATTGTGATTACTAAGAAGAGCCAGTTGTTTGACCAGCCACCTACGGAAAGGTCCCTCCAAATCAAGAAACCTTGAGATACTGAAAAGAGTTCCTGATAGCTTTGAATAACTCCGTAAAGTAACATGAAAATTGGTAACTGAATAAGTAACATCAAACAACCACTTGATGGATTTATCTTATTTTCCTTGTAGAGTTTCATCAATTCTTCTTGTTGTTTCTGCGGGTCTTTGTATTTCTTTTTTATAGCATCTACAGCTGGTTGTAGTTTTCTCATTTGAATCATCTGTTTTGTTTGTGCATGATAGAACGGGTAAAGGATAAGCCTAACTATAATTGTGAAGATAATAATCGTTAAACCGAAGTTTTTTGTAAATGAATTTATCCAACTAAAGAATTCGTTGAGACCATCGGATATAAAACTGTACCAGGTCCCTACACCAGGGATGGTTCTTATAAGTGTCGCAAGTCTTTCATAGTCTTCTCCGAAAACATGCTTGACGACAACCTTTTTGTATGGTCCCATGTAAACTGTGAATTTCAAATCCTTTCCGATGACTTGTGTTTGGTCTAACTTGCCCGAGAATTTGACGATGGACGAGTAGTCTCTATCGGGTCTGAATGAGACAAAGAAATTCACCGCTGAGCGTACGGTTGATTTGTCCCAGATTAACGGTAGGGCAACTTTTACTTCCTCGGGAGAGCGAATTTCTACATCAAAAGTGTAGGTGTAAAACCTTTGGTCAAAGGAGTAAACCTTTTCAACACCGTTTTCGTAACGGAAAATGACTTTGACACTTTCGTATGAGTCCTTCAAATCTTTCGATTTCTCCCCGTATTGTATGTTGTATGTTGGTGTTGCAACGGAAATTTCCTTACCTTGTATATCAAACAAATTGAACCCGTCGTTGTCGTTTATAAAAAATAAATACGCTCTGCCCAACATATGAGTAACCTTCTGTAAATTGCCATCTTTTCCCAATTCTACTTGGAGATATCTTGAGGTGATGACTATAGAGTCAACACGCTCTTCCACGAAGAAGCCAGCAAAAAGTGTCAACCCCGTTAGCATTGCTATTAACAACAAAAAAACGACGGTTATTTTTTTCAACTTGACCGCCTCCTTCGAATGTTATTTATTTTTTGATGTTCCACGGATTTGTCGTGTTTTGGGAGATGGAACAGTGTGAACTCTTCCGGAACAGGGTCAAATCCACCTTTTGACAAAGGATTACATCTGAGAATGCGCCAGAAACCCAGGAGGAGCCCCCTAAAAATGCCAAACTTTTCCACAGCTTGATATGCATATGTGGAACAGGTTGGTTCAAACCTGCACGTTGGGGGTTTTAAAGGAGAAATGTACTTTTGATAAAATCTAATAAGTCCCAGTATTGCTTTCCGCATCAATTAACCTCTCAAAATTCCCCAAAAGTGCTTTGCAAACGACTTTATAGTTACTTTTTTCAAACTTTTCGGATAGCGCTTTTCTTGCTATAACAATGAAGTCATATCCCTTTGGAATAGAATCTTTGTTCAATCTAAAACATTCACGAATCCATCTTCTCAATTTATTTCTCCGGTTCGCCTTTCCAAATTTTCGCTTCACGATGATGGCTAACCTACTGTAATCAAGTCCATTCTTTTTGTAAAGTACTACAAAATCTTCACTTTGAATCGCTTTACCGTATTTAAAAACTAGGGATATATCCCTCCTGAGTCTCAGGCGCTCTCTTTTTCTGAATGTATACTTTCTCAGACTGTGAGTCTCCATCTACCTGTTCTTCTTCTGTTCTTTAGAACTCTTCTTCCGCCAGGTGTGGACTTTCTGGCAAGAAATCCATGGGTTCTTTTTCTTTTGATTCGAGACGGTTGGTACGTTCTCTTCATACCACTTCCTCCTTTTCATATGTTTGTAGGTCTAATTCCGATTATACCAAAATTTTCTAGTTGTTCAACAGATGATTTTAGCGTTTCCACGTGTATATAAAAAAACTGGTGGCCAGGGACGGAATCGAACCGTCGACACGTGGATTTTCAGTCCACTGCTCTACCAACTGAGCTACCTGGCCACCATTAAGTTTTTATATAATCGTTTCAATTCATTTTTTCCACTTGGTGGGTGCGGCAGGACTTGAACCTACGACCTTCTGCTCGTAAGGCAGACGCTCTCCCTCTGAGCTACGCACCCAACCTATTTTAAAAACTGGCGCCCCCAACGGGATTCGAACCCGTGCCGCTGGCTTGAAAGGCCAGTGTCCTAGACCGCTAGACGATGGGGGCGTTTCCTTTGTTTCTTCGTGTTTTTCCACACAATTTTGGTCCTTCAATCAGTGACCGTTACCAATAATACCAAAGAAAAATTTTTTGTCAAGTGGTTTTGAATAAGTTTTAATGAAAAGAAAAGGTTAACATTTTGTATCTAGTAACTACGAAGCAAGTTAATACACTGTTTTTTGTGCGCTAGATTGTGCATATATGGTATAATGAGATAAGTAAACTTGCAGAAGGGAGGCATCGAGAAGTGTTTAGATGGGTATTCTCAAAGCTCACACCTAGGTCAAGACCGAGGCTTGCCAGTGAAGCTTTTAAAAAAGGAGATTTAGAAACTCACAAAAAGCTACACTCACCTGATGAGATAGGAAAAGAACCTTGGCACAAAACCGAACAGGGAAAGTATATAGGTCAAGCTGTTTACGGTGCAAGTGATGGTATAGTAACGACATTTGCTGCAATTTCTGGAATAGCTGGAGCAAACTTGAATCCCAAGATTGCTATTATTGTCGGTTTGGCAAATCTTTTTGCCGATGGTATTTCTATGGCGATAGGGGACTACCTATCGGAGAAATCGGAAAAAGACTACATAAGATCTGAAAAAGAACGTGAGTTGTGGGAGATAGAACATATGCCTGAAGCTGAAAAACTTGAAGTTAGAGAGATTTACAAGAGGAAAGGACTAACTGGTGAAAAATTAGAACGTCTTGTTGAGGTAATCACAAGTAATAAAGAGATATGGGTAGACACGATGCTACACGAGGAACTTGGGATTTTTGAAGATGATACGAATCCTCTCAAAAGCGCTGTTGTAACGTTCCTATCTTTTGCCATTGCTGGTTTTATGCCACTGATTGCGTACATCTTTGCGTCCCAGTCTCAACTGTTGGCTCAAAATCAGTTTTTGGCATCGTGTCTAATAACTGCGGCAACGTTATTTTTCGTTGGTGCATTGCGCCAGGTTGTTACCGGTGTAAAGTGGTATAAAGGCGGTTTCGAAATGTTGTTTGTTGGTGGGCTTTCGGCAGCAGTTGCGTATCTAATAGGCTGGTTGTTGGAAAAAGTGGTGAAAATTCCGGCACTATAGAGCGTTCATTATAGTAGAAAAGTGAGTGATTAAAATGCACATAACTTTTCGAGATTTAATTGTACTTTATCCATTAATTTTCTTAGCAGGATTTGTTGACTCAATAGCTGGGGGTGGAGGTCTCATCTCACTTCCTGCTTATTTGTTCGTAGGTTTGCCAAGTCACAACGCGCTTGCTACAAATAAACTTTCATCGACGATAGGGACAATTTTCAGCACACTTAGATATGCGAAAGGAAGGGCGATAGTTTACCTTGTTGCTTTTCCCTCGGTTGTTGGAGCGCTTATAGGCTCGCACATAGGTGCAAAGTTGGCGCTTGTATTGAGCGATAATGTCTTAAAGTTTGTCTTAGCGTTCTTAATACCTTTAGCGGCTGTAATTGTTCTTTTGGCAAATCCAAGGAAAGAAAGAACACTGGAAGTCGAAAACGTCTCAAAGACACGAGCAGTTGTAGTTTCTGGTTTGATAGGTTTGACTATAGGTACATACGATGGCTTCTTTGGACCAGGAACTGGCACTTTTTTGATAATACTTTACGTAAGTTTTTTGTCCTTAGACCACGTGAGTGCATCAGGAACAGCTAAGATAGTCAATTTGGCTTCAAACGTAGGTGCACTTCTTACTTTCATCGTTGGTAAAAAGGTTTTGTATTCCATAGGACTGCCTGCAGCCGTCTTCGGGATTGCGGGCAACTGGCTCGGTTCGGGACTTGCATTGAAAAAAGGTGCAAAGATTATCAAACCTGTGATGCTTGGAGTTCTCGCAATACTTTTTTTAAAAATACTTATGGACTTAATTTGACCTCTTAGCAGGGGGTGAACGTATGGGTGATATGTTAGTAAAGTTGTATGAGTTACCCGAGCTTAATAGCACATTAGAGGAAGCAAGGAAAAATGGAATTGTCATCAAACGCCCAATCGGTCCAGAGAAATACTTTGTTGTTGAATGGGTCAGGTCGAAGTTTGGCAATCACTGGGCAAGCGAAACTGATATGACGTTTTCCAACAAGCCGATTTCTTCGTTCATAGCTATAGATGAGAAGACGAACAAAATCGTTGGATTTGCTTGTTATGATGCTACAGTGCGCGGATTTTTCGGACCAACAGGTGTTGATGAAGAATACAGGGGAAAGGGAATAGGGAAGGCTCTTTTACTAGCTTGCCTACACGACATGTTCAACGTCGGATATGCTTATGCCATTATAGGAGACCCTGGTCCGATTGAGTATTATAAAAAAACCGTTAATGCAATAGAAATTGAGGGGTCCTATCCAGGAATCTACAAAAATATGGTTAGGGAAATTTAAGAATAACTTCGTAAAGTGGCTAAGTAAAGTGCTACCTTATATTTTTTATAATATGATAACGTTACCAGATGATAATGAAATTCAAAGTATTTTGAAAAAAACAAATATTTAGTTACCATTATAACAGTACAGACTTGATTTTCCTAATTTTTTAGACCTATTTGACTTTGGTTCAATGAATAAGAATAATGAAATACCTTTTAGACACTGGACATAAAAATGTGCTTTTTTTAAACGCTCAGAAATACAAATATGCAGCAAGAGTTAGGGAACAGGGGATGAGAAAAGCTCTAAATGAGTATGAACAAACCTTGGAAAACAAAATTGAATTCGAAGTCATATACTCGAACGAAGGTTTCGAAAATGCCTACGAAACTTTCCAAATGTTTCTCCGTAGGATGAAAAAAGAATTCAAGTATGATGCGGTAGTCTGTTATAACGACATCTTTGCTTACGCGGTTATCAAGTTGTTGAAAGAGAATGGATTTAAAATTCCTGAGGAACTTTCCATTGTTGGCTTCGATGACATCAGTTTTTCATCGATAATAGAGCCTCCTTTAACAACGGTAGCTACAGATAAAATCAGATTGGGAAGAGAAGCGTTCAAGAGTTTAATAAAGAATATCGAAACTGGTTCCATTTCTCAGATAATTTTGCCCGTTGAACTAAAAGTAAGGAACTCCACTAAAAACCGAGGCAATGGAAATCCTTAGTGTAAAGTTTTTCATGTTTATGGTAAAATATTGATGAATAAAAAATAGAAAGGGGTATGAGCTATGTCGGATGTCAGTAAAATCATCAACGAAAAGGTTGACAAATATTTTGATGAAATCTTAGAAGCTCTCAAAAAGGTTATAGCGATTAAATCTGTGATGAGTGAACCAAAAGATGGAATGCCTTTTGGTGAGGGTCCTGCAAAAGCTTTGCATGAAACCTTGAAGATAGCTGAAGAACTAGGATTTAAGAGTGTGAACATCGATAACTATGCAGGACATGTGGAATACGGCGAAGGTGGGAAAATTTACGCTGTACTTGGGCATTTAGATGTTGTCCCCGAAGGTGATATAGAAAGGTGGACAAGTAACCCGTTTGAGCTGGTGATTAGAGATGGTAAGATGTATGGTAGAGGTGTTTCTGATGATAAAGGACCTAGCATTGGCGCACTTTTTGCATTAAAGATAGCTTCAGAATTGGTCGATAAACCAAAAAATAGGGTACGTATTATATTTGGTACAAACGAAGAAAATGGTTCTCAATGTTTGAAGTATTACTTTACGAAAGAACCTTACCCAGACGCAGCGGTAACACCGGACGGGGATTTTCCAGCAGTTTTTGCAGAAAAAGGTATAGTTACATATTCAATAAGCAAGAAGATTTCAAAAGAACACACAACAAAATTGGTAGAGCTAAGAGCAGGAACGGCAGCAAATGTTGTACCGGAAGAATGTATTGCAATTGTAGAGTCTGATAAGTTGAATGAAATTGCATATTTAGTGTCTAATTACGTGGGAGTGTGTAAGTACGAATGCAAGATTGATGGTAACAGAATCACAATTAAATCACTTGGCAAATCTGCACACGGTGCTCACCCAGAAGCAGGAATTAATGCAGCGTCTGGTATGCTTGAATTACTTTCAAGAATTGATTTTGGTCCGGAAAATGAGACGATTAGAACGTTATACGAGCGCCTTGGAAGAGATTACTACGGTATAGGTCTTGGCATATCCGGTCAAGATGATGTGAGTAAAAAACTTACGTGCAACCTCGGAATTCTAAAACTTGAGAACGATACGATAACAGCGATTATAAACATTAGACACCCAATATTCTTCAATGTGGATATGATAACATTGCAAATCAAAGAAGCCATGAAAGGTTTTGAAGTAGAACGAACAAGTTATAGTAAACCTCTTTACGTGTCAAAAGACAGTGACTTTATGAGATTGCTACTGAAGATATACCGCGAAGAAACTCAAGACATCTCCGAACCTATCTCAATAGGTGGAGGTACATATGCAAGAAGTGTTCCATATGGTGTAGCATACGGTGCGGTCTTCCCAGGAGAAGATACTCACATGCACCAGCCTGATGAATGTTGGTCTTTGGAATCATTTAAGAAATACATACGTATATACACGAAACTTATATATGCTTGGTTAACAGAGTAATTCATGCAATTTCACGGATAATAATCCCCCGCTTGGATTGGCGGGGGATTATTGAAATCAAGAGAGATGATATATGTGAGAAAGTTTGTTGTTAACCTTTGTTTGTTAACATTCTTACTAATGCTGGTCCAAATGCTGCAGATACTTTGGACCAACGATAATAAATGTCATCTGCAAACATATGGGCAAAATTTCTCACCGATAACGGTGGTTATTGGGACAGTATTCATCCTGAAATCCCACAAGCACGTCCAAGTACTTTAACTATAGACGGTTACTATTTAAAAGTGAACTTTGGAGATTTTGAACGAACGATAAAATATATAATTGACTGCCATACGGTTACACAATCAAAATTCGATAAGTATATTTCCGTAGAATTTAAGCTCTTAAAAAACAGACAAGAATTGCCTTTTGGTGCAGTATTTGATTTTGGTTGGCCCGGTTTCTAAAAGAGATTGGTTTCTACTTCTTTTCTTCAAGTTCTATTTTCTTCAATAGTTCCATTTGTTTTTTAAACTCCTTGATTCCCATGTTTTGTAATATAAACCGTCCAACGAAGAAGCCAAATGGAAGCCATGTGACGTGTCCACTTGGTATGATATACCGCTTCGGTCTTCCCAGTGCCTCCCATAATAACTTCCTACTTCTTTTTGGAAGTGCCTTGTCAAAAAGTGCTTCCACAAAAATTATCTTTTCTCTATCCACGAACTGCGCGTATGCAATGGGGTCTAATTTTAGGTAGGGGTGTATATTGCTCGATTGCATTTCTTCAACTGATTTGAACCGTTTTAACATTTTTAATTGTTCCTCAAAAATCTCCTTTATTTTCTTCTGGTCATCGATAAAGTGTTTTAATTTTCCTTTGGTTTTTTCGTTTGATTTGAGTTTTTCAATACTTCTTCTAAAATACGCTAGCGTAGGTGAATGCCACATAAGGGTTGCCATTTCTCCACCAACAGTCATTAGGATGGTTTTTTTGAAATCGTTTCGAATGGCGTTTATCATAACCGATATCATACCGCCAAGACAGAAACCAAACAGATGAGCGTTGTCGACCCACAGGTTCTGAGATTTCAGATGGTCAATGACGGAGAGAACATCAACAACTGCCTGTTCCCAAAATTTTGTCGCTCTCTCAACATCTGCGTCAAAGAAATCTTTTCCACTAACAGAACCGTGTGCAACCCTTGTAAAGTTCCCCGGTAAAATTGGCATCACAACCCTGACATTAGCGTTTGCAAGGTGTGTCGCCATCCACAGTAAAAATGGGATATTGGATGTTCCAAGACCATGCAAGACAAACAATATGCCAACAGGCGCCTCCTTTGGGTCAAAAAGATAGTATTCAACAATTTCTGTACCTCTCTCTGGATTAGAGTAAAGTGTGTTAAAACGAGTGTATATACCACGAAACTTCTTCGATTTCATTATATATCCTTGTGTGAAATCAGCGATTTTACCTGTGTAATTGAAACTCACCATAACTTTCCCTCCAAAAACTGTGCTGTTTTCTCTATTATATCAACAGTCTTTAGGTCTCTCAAAACAAACTCGAAACCATGATTACCTTTTGGATGGAGAAGAAGTTTTGCTATTAATCCTTTCTCCCGAAGTCTCTTAAACATTTTCACAGAGGAGATGTATGGCACAACAGAATCTTTCAATCCATGCACAAGAAGTGTTGGAGGATAGTTCTTTGTAATGTTGTTGATGGGAGAATATCTTTCATACATGTCTTTTGCTCTTGTAGGCAGTCTTTTTAACGTTGTTGCAGCAGCAAGTCTAGCAAAAATAGACGTAGAAGTCCATATATCAAGCAAGTCGCAAGGTGAATAGTAGGCTACAACGTTTTTAACCTTTTCGGGGATACGACTAGCAGCTAATAAAGCAAGATGACCACCTGCCGATAATCCCATTAGTGAAACCTTTTCATTTATCCCATGTTTATTTGCTAAATGGTTTTCCAAAAAAACAACCGCTTGGAGTAGTTCAGCAATTAACTTTTCGATACCGGCTTTATATCCTCTTTCGTAATCTATAGTTGCTACGATGAACCCTTTACTTACAAGATACCTGTACCAAGAAATGTTATTTGGTTGTCTTCTGTATCCACTTATCCATCCGCCGCCATGTGCGAATAAAACAACCCCTTTTATACTTTGTGTCCTACTCATTGATTCCAGAGAAGACGGATAAAATATGTCAAGCAACAACCCCGGCAAATATTCAAAAGTTTCGCGGTATTTTATGACATTTCGTTTCCTGAGTTCTTTTGAATCTGTGGGTAATCTGCCAAATATCGACTTCCTAATAATTGGTGTGTTTAACATAAGAAAAACAATCAAGAAAATAAAGAAATTACCGAAAGCTATGAATAATGAAAACAGGTATAGGAAAAATTTGAATATCACAATTATTCTGATTTTGAATTTATGTCCATTGGTTATTTTCTTAGATACTTCATCACTTTGCTCTTGTCTCACAGATTTCCACACTCCTATTTTTGTAAAAACTTCCAGCAATAATTATATCACCTTTCCAAATCCCAAGATATGAATTTTGACAATTTTTGACAATTATGGATGATAAAAGATGCACTAAAAGAATAAAAAAGAAGGTTTGACGAGAAATTTAAATTTTTTTTGTGCTATTTTCAATTCATAACACTTATTCGCCAATAGTTTTTAAGAACTGATTTCTGTTAAAAAGAGTCCAAAATGATAAAATGCTGTGAACAGTGTGGTAACGTTACCGATATTCGTCATATTTCGGTTTTACAATTCCTAAGGTATATGAACTCAATGAATTTAGAGTACTTTAGAGTACTTTAGCTCACAAAATGGGAAGGGGGTCTAAAACTATGAAAACTAAGGCAGTTTTTTTGGTGATTGTACTACTTGTTGTAGTTTCTCTGTTCACGTCTTGTACCAGCACAGTGCTTAAAAACGATGCAGGTAAAGTTCCAGTAACATTGTTGGTTAAGACAACTGATAACGAAGAAGTGGAAAAGGTTTCTCCAGGGTTGACAGCTTACGGTGACTCGGTTGAAAAAGTGATAGTTACAGTTAGAAACGAACAAGGTGATGTTGTTTTCCAACAATCTACTTTAGACAAGTCAAAGTCAACCTTCGATTTGGAGCTTCCAGGGTATGGAAAATACAAATTCACCGTTGAAGCAGTGGACTCATCCGGAGCAATTGTGATGAAAGGTGAAAAGGAGCAGGTCGTTGATTCTACAACAAAAGGTATCGTGCTTTACTACACAACATTCAACCCGTACGGTACTTACTATACGTACTACAAGGCTTATGTGATACCGATATACAAAGCTCTCTACAAAATTATTCCATTCTTTGAATACTCGAGCTTTGATTCAACATCTTGGATAAGGTCCACACCCACTCTCTATGAAATAAGAAAGCCGTACAGTGGCTATCCATCAATTGTTCTTATTCATGGAATCGACAGTAGTGAGATAAATGGTGTGTGGACGGATTATAAGAACGATATGATACAAAAATGGAACAAATATATCCCAGCAGGTTATGGCTTATATTTCTTTGCATACCCTACGTTAGATGTGCCGCTTGATTATAGCGCTAGTGTGTTAGCTCAAAGTATAAGTACGCTTGGTAGCGCCATGAGAACGAAATTTTACTTCTTTGCACACAGTATGGGCGGTCTGTTGCTGAGGTACGCACTACAAGACTCTACATTCAGAAGCTATGTTGCCAAAGTTGTGTTCTCTGGAACACCACACATTGGTAGTCCTTTGGGAAATTTGGTTGTTATGAACAAGAATGACCTTTCAAACAGGAGTGACTGGACATTGATAAAGGATTCACTTATACTTGCTAACATGGCTGGAGTATTTGTTGAAGCACCGAATTATAGATACTTGGTTTACGGAGTCAGCCATCCTCTAATACCTTCGGGAGTAATTTACAAGACGTTTGCAGGAGTTGTTCCAACATCGGATCTTGGTTCGCTCGTAAGCAGTGCTTGGTCCAATGGTATTACGAACGTCTTAGGACATTCCATAGTGGCTTCACTAATGATTAAAGTGTTTGGGGCAGATTTTTCCAAGAGCGACGGTGCGGTACCACTCCAAAGTGCGAGCGCTTTTGGGAATACGGAAATTCTCTATGGCTATACTCATGCAGATTTAGCCAGCAATCCAACGGTAATCAGTAAAGCTTTTTACTTCTTCTTTGGAAAGACTTTAAGCATAGATGATGAAAAATTACTTGGTAGTAATAATACTGAAGGTGCTATTGACACAAAACTTGAGCTTGATGCTGTTAAATAAATGATTGAGCGCCTGGGAGCAAAAACGGGGGCTTCAGCCCCCGTTTTTGCTATTTTGTGGAATACTTCCAAAATCATTGTTTCACAGAACCAAGAACGCCTTGAACGAATTGTTTCTGCAAAGCAAAGAAGACAACAAGCATTGGTAAGGTTGCGATAACAACTGCCATCATAACAACTCCAAAATCAGGTGTGTAACCTGACGCAATGCTGGAAATCATGAGAACGATAGTTTTATTTTGCTCGCTTTGTATGATGACAAGTGGCCAGAGATATGCATTCCAACTTGTCATAAAAGCATATATTGCTGCTGCTGCGTATGACGACTTCATGGACGGCAAGACTATCGAGAAAAATATCCTCAACTCGTTTGCACCATCAACCCTCGCTGCCATTATGATTTCTTTCGGATACTGCTTAAAACTTTGCCTGAAGAAAAATGTTAGAAATACAGAAGGAATCATCGGTAGTATGACACCCCAATGAGAATCGATTAGATTGAAAAAATACATAAGTCTGAAGAGTGGAACCATAAGAGCAGCAAATGGAATCATCATAGTAAGTAATAGAGCAGAATATACTCTGTTCCGTGACTTCGAAGCGTATATTTCAAAACCGTAGCCGGCCATCGATGAGACAACGATTGAAAACACCACAACGAAGAGAGATATCTTGGCTGAATTCAGAAGCACGGTCCCTAGGTTATAGTTTTCCCATAGGTTTTTCAAGTTGTTCAAAAATTCCCCTCCGAAAGCAAGTTTTCCTTTCAGAACATCAACAGAACTGTTGGTGCTTCCTACAATCATCCAGTAAAAGGGGAAAACAGATATGAAAGCTGAGATTGTAAGAAAAAAGTATATAAAGATGTATCTCAATTTTCTAGTCATTCTTTCTCACCTGCCACTTTAAACTGAATAATAGCAAGAACTGCGGCAATTATAACTATGATGTATGAAATAGCAGAGGCATAACCAAAGTTGGGGGAGTATTTAAAACAGACATTGTATATATAAACCGAAGGCGTTAAAAGTGAGTTCCCAGGTCCAACGCTTGAACCTGTCACAACACCAGCTGCTAAATTCATCGGTTCATCAAAAAGTTGCAAAGTACCTATTGTAGACGTGATTGTTGTGAAAAGAATAATAGGCTTTAGCAATGGAATAGTGATTTTGAAAAACTGCACAGTTTTTGTTGCACCATCAATTTCGGCGGCTTCGTAAACCTCTATTGGAATATTTTGTAATCCTGCTAAGTAGAACATCATGTTGTAACCCGTCCATCTCCAAGTCAAAGCTATTATCAAAGTCACCTTTGCCCAAAAAGGATCTAGCAACCATCTTATTGGTTCTTTTATCAAGCCGATAGTCATAAGTACACGGTTCACAAGTCCGTCGTTACTGAACATTACTCTGAAAATTACCGTATAAGCAACCAACGAAGTAACTGCAGGAAGAAAAAGTGCTGTCCGGTAAATAGCTTTGAATTTTACCTTAGGGTCATTCAGCAAAGTTGCGAAGATTAAAGCAAGGAACAGCATGATGGGGACTTGGATTACGAGGATTGTTAGGATATTTTTCAGTGAAAGAATAAAGTAAGTGTCCCTAAAAAGCTTTGTGTAATTACCGAAACCTACAAAGGTTTTTAAAAAACCTCTCGTTGAAAATGTTGAAAGATAGAGAGAATATACAATGGGGTAAAAGATGAATAGGATTACACCAGCCATCATGAGGCTAACGAATATCCAGCCCCATTTGTCCCAGACAGATTCTAAACCTTTTCTTTTATAGCTTTTGGACATTCTTTTTCATTCCTCCTTGATATGTTTAAGAAGGCATTAAAAAAACGGGAAGGTCCGGAGACCTTCCCGGATGAGATGCAAAATCACTTAATTGAGTTTAAAAATTGTTGTTCTGCTTTCTTCAGAGCTTCGTCTATAGAGAGCTTCCCACTGTAAACATCGGGCATAACACTCATAATTGCAGCGTCCGCTTCATAAGTGTAAACACCGAAGTCCACAGGTGGTATCTTCTTCATCCATTCTGAGAAGAGTTGGAAGACTTGTTGGTTGCCAAAGAACGGGTCTTTTGCTTTGTAAGCAGAACCACCTTGAGCTGGTAACCATGTGCCAACTGCTCCGCGTTCGACTAATATCTTTTGATAGAAATCGGCATCGCGTGCGTATATTTTCTTCAAGAAATCGATAGCAACATCTCTGTATTTGCTGTTTTGCAATACATACCAGCTTGAACCACCGAGATTCGATGCGTTAACGGATTCCTTAAGGTTCATTCTTGGCACAGGTGCAACTCTCCACTTGCCTGCCTGACTTTTTTCAGCTTTAATGGAACCAATAATCCATACACCGGTTACAACAGCTGCGACTTCCCCTCTGTTAAATGCACCTACCCATTCGTTCCAACCTGAAACTTCCTTTGCAATACCAGAATCTTTAATTTCCTTGTAAAGTCTAACTGCTTCTTTCAAAACAGGGTTATTTGCAATATACGGCTTTCCGGATTTGTCAAAGTACCAACTTTCAGCCGATTGCAAAAGTATCCTCATCAAACCTCCATCGTATGGGTCCGCTGCAATCATGTATTTTCCTGTCTTTTGTTTAACAACTTTTCCAATTTCAATGAACCTGTCCCATGTGATGTTTTCGAGGTCGGATGGTTTGAAGCCGGCTTGTTCAATGTAGTCTATTCTGTAGAAAAATCCAGCAACACCTGAATCAAATGGAACACCGTAAACTTTGTTGTTTAAAGTCATGAGTTTTACTTTGTATGGAGCGAATTCCGACCATGTGAAGTGTTTTGTCAAATCAGCAAATGCCCCAGGGTATGATTGGAGATATTTTTGCGCGTTGTAATCTTCGATAAGTACTATCTCAGGAAGCCCTGTTTTCACACCAGATGCAAGTACTGTATTCAGTTTTTGTTCAACATCTGCTTTTGCCATGTTAACAATCTCAAACTCGACATCAGGGTTGATTTTCTTGTACCTAGCCGCAGCTTCTTGCATAATCGGAATGTTGAAGTTTGGGTCCCAAGCCCAGATGGTTATCTTTGCCTTTTCAGCATACAGCAGAGCCGCCAAACCAATCAAAAGAACAACTAAAATCCTAACGAACATCCTCCTCATACTTTCCAGATAATGTTAACTAAAAGTATTGAAACTTTCCAAAAACCGCATTATCCTTTAAATAGGGACCACCCCCCAACCAACTCTTAACAAAAGCAGGTTTCCCAAAATGCATAACCCAATGCTTTCTTGCCTAAGAAGAATACGAAGAATTTAGTGATATATATTCAAAGGTTTTTGTGTAGTGAAGAATCCTTGGAAAATGCATAATGGCAATATCAATCGCATTCTTTTACGATTATACTCTTTCATCACTACAAGTTAACAGTATCACTTTCCACCTCCTCAAAGGTTGTGAAGTACTTTTGAATCCGCCGGCACGCCGTCTGTGAAATGTAAAAAATTTTTTCGAGCCTGTCTTTTTATCTGTTGCACCTCAGTCTTTCCTGGTAACGTTACCGAAATTTCCTGATAGAATTTTACCAAAACGGCCTGTGAAAATCGCAAAGCGAATAGCAGCTGAAAAGTATCACTTTTGCCAGAAATACTTTAATATGGTTGGTCGTTCTTTTTCACTGTTAGATTTTCTCGCTTAATCTCTTTGAAAAAGATTAAACCTAGTAAAGAACAGAAATGTGATATAATATGCTTGAAAAAATATCATAAAAGGATGTGCAAGAATGAATGCGATAATCGTGGTACCTGTTACAGATGTTCGCGCGGAACGAAGATTCAGAAGCGAACGGATACATCAGCTTGTTTTTGGAGAGATTGTGGAGGTTTTGGAAGATATTCAAATCTTGGAAAAATTTGATTACATCTTGATACGAGATGTAAGACTCGATTATAAAGGTTACGTAAATAAAAATACCCTGTATTTTATGACTGAAAAAGAATATGAGCAAATTAAAAACTTTAGGATTATAAAAGTTTCTGTTCCGTTTTGTAGGATAAGCGGTTCTGTGAGTTTCTTACTTCCATTTGGGAGCAGACTCTACACTGAAAATGGAAAAGATTTTTTCCTGCCGAATGGATTCGTTTATAATGTAGTTGATGAACCAAATGAGAGTTTCAACTCCGTGGTTGAACTGGCACTCCAGATGATTGGAAGCCCATATCTTTGGGGCGGTACATCTTCTTATGGTTTTGACTGCTCCGGTTTTGTCAATCGGCTTTATGATGTTGCATTGAATATCGACATGCCAAGGGATGCAAGTGACCAGGAAAATAGATATCCACAGGTTGCAACAGTCGATGAATATGAAAAATTAATGCCTGGTGATTTGCTTTACATGGAGGGGCATGTAATGATGTACATCGGAGACGGGAAAATTGTACATGCAAATGGTCATAACATGTGTGTGAGCATAACTGATTTGAATGATAATGATTATGGGAGGTATTTAAAATCACAGATTAGAAAGGTTTGCAGAGTTAGCTCAACGTGATAAAATTGTCTTCAAGAAATAAATCGGAGGTGGCGTTATGGGAAAATACGAAATGGATTTTGAAAAATATAAAAAGGCTGTCGAAAAGGTCATCCAAAGATTTGCAGACAGAGGATGGGAAGAAATCAGGGTTGAGGAGATTTGGTTTGAAACCTCGCTTCCTATTGATTTGATACTTGAAGTTATTAATCAAGGGATTTTAATACCGTCCGAAGTAAACTCCATTACACACGGAGGAAAGGTCATATGGAAAAAGGAGGAACAAGAAATCTAAAGTTTTTCTTTTCATTTTTATCCTGGATTTTATATATTACTTCAGCTTTTGCCTTAGAATTTTCTTTAGCAGGTAACTATAACTTTGGTAGCAACCTTTTTTCGTTGTACAACGAAAGGGAAGTTATCAACGATTCATCCTCCTGGACTTTTGATGTTGGCATCATACATCTCTCTGATGCTTTCGAATTCAAAGCTTCTATGGTTGCAAAAAATGACGATCTTTTTAGCGATCCATTTTCTGAGTCATACTACGCCGGGTTTTATTTTGATTTTAAAGAAGGTTCGATATCTCTTAGAAATGGTAATTTTTCAGTCACGTTAGGTAGAACACATCTAGGGGATGTTGTTCAAAGCCCATATTCTCTTTTCGTTTCATCTGTCGGTATCCCGAGAAATACAGTAGATATTTCGTACGATAATGGGAAGTTCATCTACATAACAAGGTGGATACAGCTGTGTGAACTCAAATTTGGAACAGATGAACGCGAAAGATTAAAGAGCTCAAATTACAAAGTCTATGCTTTGAGGATTGGCAATCTCAGATTCGGATACGAAGACATAACAGTGTATGTTGGACAAAGATTTAATTTTGAGTATTTCGCAAATCCGATTCCTTCATTTTTCATTCAGTACGTGAATGATGCTGGAAGGCCATATCCGGAAGGTGTTGGAGAAACAAATTATATAAGTGGATTCTTTTTGGATTACACAGATATTGACAAGTATTACTATGCGCAAGTTCTTGTTGATGACATAAACATGAATAGATTCATACATCCAGAAAGTTACCAAAACCCAGACAAAATTGCTTGGTCACTTGGTTTGGTTCAAAAAACAAGTATTGGGATTTTTAGCTTTTATCATGCTGGAGCAACGAAGTATACATTCCAACCATCAGCGGAATCTGGAAACCAAATGTTCTATGGATATACGTATTATCCTTATTTTGTTTACACTAAAGATGGAAAGAACGTTGTATTACCTTTTGAACTGTTGTACGCAGGTTACAAATATGGTGAAAACAACCTGGCGTTTATGGTGAGTTACGCTCCAAGTTTTATCACAGGTTTTAACGCAAATTTTGAGTTCGTCATTCTTGGTGAAAGGTCACCTGTTAATGCATGGAATGATAGAACAACATATATACCTGGGACACATCTGCTAGATGATGAGGTAAAAGAATATCGTGCTATTGGTAATGTATCTTTCGTTCGTAACATTTCAAACGAATTAACTGTATCAGCTTGCCTCAGCACAGGTTTTATTTGGAACGCCTCAACTGTTGTTGAGGCAAACTCTGATAATGTTAGAAAACCGCTTCTGAGACCTCAAAAAGGTAATAATAAACCACTCTTTTCAGCAGATGTCGTGATTTCTTTCCGAAAATCTTTCTAAAACCAATAATGAAAAGAAAGGGGAAGAGTTATTGATATACCAAGCATTTGGAGCTGTATTGCCTTCTTTTATTATGATGTTTGTTGGTTACATATATGGTAAGCTTTTCAAAGAAGATATCACTCTTTTCAATAAAATTGCTACTTGGTTGATGGCACCTATTGTAACATTTGCATTTATGAACGACTACATCCCCACCGCTGGTGTACTCTTGCGTTATGGAATGGGCTTTTCCGTGATGTTTGCTATATCATTCTTGATTTCGAGATTGCATAAAGAAGACAGGGAAATATTCTTCACGGGTAATGTGTATGTGAACTCTGGTTACCTTGGCTATCCGGTACTAATGGCACTTTGGGGAGAAAGAGCACTTGCACTTGGCGTGGTTTATTCATTCGTAAATGTATTTGTAGGTAGCACCTTGCTTCCAGCGCTTATCAGGGGCAAGCTTGAGTTAAAAAACATTTTGAAGCTCCCTTTCCTTTATGCTATCATTTTGGGTTGGGGATTTGGAATAGCGGGAATTTCATATAAACAACTTCCTGCTGGAGTCCTTACAGCTTTTAACTGGCTTAAGGAAATGGCAATACCATTTTTACTGTTACAGGTCGGTCTTGGTATCTCGAGAATAAAATTTGAGACCTCATCAATTAAAGGTTACAGCTTTGTAGTTGTCGAAAGACTTTTGTTAATACCACTGATGTTGCTACCAATAGCGTTCTTTTTTGAACCGCTTGAAGCAAAAGTGTTCCTTCTTGAATGTGCTATGCCGATAGGTGTTAACAGTGTTGTGGTTATAGGTGCTTTTAAAAAGGAACTTGTTCCGAAAGCGGGAATGACTGTCGCTCTTACAACTCTTTTTTCGTTGGTGACACTTCCATTTTGGGCATACGTAATCGAGAGAATCTTTGGTTGAGTTTTAATCGTAAAATATTATAAATTCGAAGGGAGGAACCCGATGTGTACTTGCAGGACGTGATAAAAACCCTTGATGAATTTTGGGCAAGCCAAGGTTGTTTTATTGAACAACCTTATGACATGGAAATGGGAGCTGGAACATTCCATACGTCAACCTTCTTTGGTGTATTGAGAAAAAGGCCTTGGAATGTCGCTTTTGTGCAACCGAGTCGAAGACCCACTGATGGTAGGTACGGGGAAAATCCAAACAGAATGCAAAGATTCTATCAATACCAAGTGATACTCAAGCCTCATCCAGAAAGGTCCCAAGAACTTTATTTGGAATCATTAAAAGCACTCGGAATAGACCCTAAAGAGCACGATATACGCTTTGTTGAAGACAATTGGGAATCGCCAACGCTTGGTGCATGGGGAATTGGGTGGGAAGTTTGGCTCGATGGAATGGAGATTACTCAGTTTACATACTTTCAACAAGTTGGGGGCGTTTCGCTATCGGAAATTCCTTTGGAAATAACATACGGTGTGGAAAGAATAGCAATGTATCTGCAGGGTGTAGATAACGTATATGATGTAATGTG
Organism: Fervidobacterium pennivorans; assembly: GCF_001644665.1. Lineage (NCBI taxonomy): Bacteria > Thermotogati > Thermotogota > Thermotogae > Thermotogales > Fervidobacteriaceae > Fervidobacterium > Fervidobacterium ngatamarikiense. The sequence goes on along the minus strand of NZ_CP011393.1, from coordinate 1,907,543 downwards.
GAACAAAGATGTTAGATACGGCGAACTTTTCAAAGAAAACGAAAGACAGTTTTCTATCTACAACTTTGAAGAAGCCAACACGGATGCACTCTTTACACTTTACGATATATACAGAAAAGAGTTTGAGAGATTAATGGAAAGAGGTTTGCTTTTCCCTGCGTATGAACAGTTGCTTAAGTGTTCGCATACATTCAACTTGCTTGATGCACGAAATGCAATAAGTGTCGCACAGAGGCAAACGTTTATAAGAGACATAAGGGCCATGGCAAGTAAATGTGCAAAGGTATTTGTTGAAGCGGAGGGTGGTAAAAATGAGTGAATTCCTTTTTGAAATAGGAGTTGAAGAGCTTCCAACAACGGAAGTGCCCGGGATAATTCAACAGCTTTCAGAGAAGGTGCCAGAAACATTAAAGAGTGAAGGAGTTCAATTCGAAAACTTCGAAGTGTTTGTGGCTCCAAGAAGATTTGGATTTGTCTTGGATGGACTTTCTGATACCACTCCAGACAGAGTTGTTGAAAAGAAAGGTCCAGCGGTGAATGTGGCATATGATAAAGACGGACAACCTACAAAGGCGTTGCTTGGCTTTTTGAAATCGAACGAATCAACGCTTGAAGATGTCAAAATAGTAGACAACTATGTCTACATAACGAAAATACAGAAAGGTATAAAAACTGAAGAAGTTTTAAAGAAGGTCGTACCGCAGATAATTTATAGTTTGAAATTCAGAAAACCTATGAAATGGGGAGATGGAAAGTACGAATTCGTAAGAATCCCTCACCATGTCTTAGCTGTTTACGACGGAAGAACTCTTGATATGGAGATTTTTGGGCTGAAATCATCGAACAAAACCATTGGACATCGTTTTGTTAAGGATGACTACTTTGAGGTAAATTCCTATAAGGATTACTTGGAGAAGATGAACAATTATTATGTCATACCACAAATTGAAAAGCGTAGAGAATTCATCGTGAAGCAACTTGAAGATTTTGAAAAGCAGGGGTTCGAAGTTGACAAAGATGAGTCTTTAATAGAGGAAGTTGCAATACTAACAGAATTCCCAAAGATGATACAGGGTGAGTTTTTAGAAAAATATTTAGAGCTTCCAGAAGAATTGATTAGAACAACAATTAAACACCATCAAAGGTCTTTCACGGTAAAGAGAAATGGAAAGACAACCAATTTATTCCTGGCATTCATCGACATGCCGGAAGATGTAAAAGGTAACGCGAGGAAAGGTTACGAAAGGGTTATCAACGCTCGATTAGAAGATGCCAGATATTATTATGAAAAAGATATAAAGGTTTCTCTTGAAACTTTCAACGAGAAACTCAAAGAAATGGTGTTTCAAAAGGAGCTTGGAACACTCTACGATAAAGTACAAAGGATAGAAAAACTCTCACAACGAATAATTGGGGTTTTGGGTTTGGAAAAGAAAAGTGGTACAATACTAAGGACAGCAAGGCTATGTAAGGCAGACATCGGTTCACATGTTGTATACGAGTTTCCGGAACTACAAGGCATAATGGGTAGAATCTACGCTCTGAAGGATGGAGAACCAAACGATGTTGCATGGGGAATTGAAGAACATTATTCTAACAATCCAACAACTATCGAAGGCGCAGTTGTGGGAATTGCAGATAGGATAGACACAGTTGTTGGAAATTTCGTGATTGGTAATATACCAAGCGGTTCAAAAGACCCATACGGATTGAGAAGCAAGGTCGATGACATTTATTTGATTGTGGAAAAGTTCTCTTGGGATTTGGATTTGAAGCCAATCATATTTGCCGCATGTGAAGAGCTAAATAAAGAGTTGCCAGGAGGACTTTTTGAGTTTTTTGAAAACAGATTCGAACTTTATAACGCTCGTTTGAGATACGATATCGCGCGTGCTGTTAGAGAACTTTGGAACAAACCTTTGAGAGGTATTCTTTCAGCACAGGCGATTATGGAATTAGCCGGCACTGATGAGTTTGAACATCTTTTGGTTGGATTCGAGAGGGTCCATAATATAAGCAGGAAGCATGAGTCTAACTATTTTGATTCAGCAAAATTCATTCAAGACGAAGAGAAAGAACTTTTTGAAAAATACCTTGAAGTAAAACCCGTGGTTCTCGATTACATCAAACATCTCAACTACAAAGATGCTTTGAGAAAGATAACAGAACTTAGGCCGTTCATAGACAAATACTTTGATAAAGTCTTTGTGATGGTTGAAGAAGAAGATATAAGGCTTAACAGGCTTGGATTTCTAAAAACAATTGATGAACTATTCTCGGAGTTTGGAGACCTCACTTTGATTGAAAAAAAGCTCCAAGCTTGATAAAAAATCTTAATGAAAAGGGGTGGGAACTATGAAGAAAGTTATATTTATATTCTTGGTGATTGTCACAGTGTTTACCTATGCTCAGGGAGTTGATGCCTCTCAGTTACTGAACGTTTCGAAACCTTCAAGTGTAGTTGCCCAGCCTTATGTGCTCAGGGCTACACTTGTTCCTGGAAGCTCCGAAGGAATTTATACTTTAGGAGTTGAAGGATATTTGAACATTTTTGGACTCAACTTCTCAGTTGGCACAACGGTTGAGTATCCGAACTTCGAGCTGAATCAGCCAGTATACGTAGGTTTGGGGATTTCTATGGGTGGACTATTCGTTGCACTTAGTTCAAATGTCCCGAGTTTTGAGCAAATATCAGATTTGAGTGCATACGAAACACCAACTGTTGCATTTGGAATCGCGAGTTACAAAAAGACGTCCTTCTTGTTTGCTTCATGGTCACGGTTTGAGCTTTCATACGAAAACAGGGGAGTTTTGAAAAAACAGGACGGTCAGTTTGTCCTAAACGATTCCTTGGATTGGTTAGATGCCAGTGTTAATTTTAAAGTTGAATCCTGTGACGTTGATTACTTCTTATTCAGATTCACAGTTCCAAGTGTAAAGGGTGTTTTTGAAGGTTCATTTACTTACACTTGGGAACTTGCGTTGCCAGTGAGCATGATTTATGTATATGTCGGTCAGCCGGATAACAGTAACTGGGTGCTTGGATTAGGCGTTGCGAATTCTTTCTTTAATGCCCTTGGAAAATACAATATGCAAACTGGTCAAGTTACCTGGATGGTTTCTGCGCAGATGTGAATTTTAAATTAGCTCTGTTAAACTTTTCTTGATTTTATAACAGATAGTGTTAACTTGTAGTGATGAAAGAGTGTAGTGTGAAAGAAAGTGATTGATATTACCGTTGTGCGTTTTCCAAAGATTCTTCACTACACAAAGCCCTTAGACTTACCACAAGAAGTGCATTTGGGATAAGGGAAAGGGAAGTTTTTGCGTTGATACTGTTAACTTGTAGTGATGAAAGAGTATAATCGTAAAAGAATGCGATTGATATTGCCATTATGCATTTTCCAAGGATTCTTCACTACACAAAAACCTTTGAATATATATCACTAAATTCTTCGTATTCTTCTTAGGCAAGAAAGCATTGGGTTATGCATTTTGGGAAACCTGCTTTTGTTAAGAGTTGGTTGGGGGGTGGTCCCTATTTAAAGGATAATGCGGTTTTTGGAAAGTTTCAATACTTTTAGTTAACATTATCTTATAACATGGGGAGGGATGTGGTATGAAAAGGGTCGCTGTGGTAGTTTTACTTATTGGTATGGTGATAGTTGTAACACTGAGTTTTGCGCAAAGCCTCACAGAGATTAAGAAAAGAGGAAAGCTGATTGTGGGTACTGAGCCAACGTTCCCGCCTTTTGAGTTCGTCGATGAAAAAAACCAAGTTGTCGGTTTTGATATGGACATCGCTAATGAACTAGCAAAAAGACTCGGTGTTAAACTTGAGATTGTGAACCTACCGTTTGATAGTTTAATTCCAGCTCTATTGCAAGGGAAGATTGATTTAATCATTGCAGGTATGACTATTACTGAAGAAAGGGCCAAGGTTGTTGATTTTTCAAAGCCTTACTTCGAGGCAAACCAAGCGATAGTTGTAAGAAAGGACGGAAAGTTTGAACCAAAGAAGTTAGAAGAACTTGTTGGTAAAAAGGTCGCAGTTCAGCTTGGAACTACAGGGGACTTGGTTGTCAGCGAAATTAACGGAGTCCAAGTTGTTAGGTTCCAAAAATTCACTGATGCGTTTTTAGAATTGCAAAACGGTCGTGTTGATGCGGTAGTACTTGACGAAGCACCAGCAAAAGCTTACGTAAAGAAATTCCCAAAATTCTTGATAAGTACTGTTGTAGATACCGGAGAAACTTACGGAATCGCAGTTAAAAAAGGAAACAAGGAACTACTGAATTTCGTAAATCAAACCCTTGATATTTTAAAGAGTTCGGGAACTTACAACAAATTAATTCAGAAGTGGTTTGAATAATGAGCTAAAAGCCCCCTTTATGCTTCCACATAAAGGGGGCTTCTTTGTTTTTTGTTCTTTTTGTGAGATGTAGAAACAGTTTAGAGTCTTGATGTGGGAGGGAAAATTGTGGAAGCGTTGATAGAGTTACTGAAAAGTTTTCCTTTTCTTTTTGTAGGTGCGTGGGAAACGCTTAAACTCACAGCTTTTTCCGTTGGTATAGGGTTAATCTTAGGAACCTTCATCGGTATGGGCAGGTTATCTAAAATAAAACTAATAAATTACCCTTGCACCGCGTATGTAGAGTTTTTGCGTGGAACCCCTCTGCTCGTTCAGATATCAATTATCTATTTCGGCTTACCTCAGCTAGGGATACAACTAGCACCTTATCCTGCAGCAATAACAGCACTTGGATTAAACAGTGGAGCTTATATCGCCGAAATTGTTCGTGCAGGTATTCAATCTATTCCAAGAGGTCAGTACGAGGCTGCGCGTTCACTGGGATTAACTCATTGGCAAACGATGAGGTACATAATCCTTCCACAAGCATTTAGAAACATTTTACCAGCACTTGGTAACGAATTCATAACCCTGACAAAAGATAGTTCCCTTGCATCTGTTATAGGTGTTTCCGAATTGATGAGAAGCGGGCAATTCATAATATCTCGAACATTTCAAACATTCTCCATCTACTTTGGAATAGCGTTCATATACTTTATCATGACATTTGTCATCTCCCGCATAGTTAGGTATATTGAAAGGAGGATGGCTACAGCATGAATACTAACAATGGGTCAATTAATGAAATGAGCAAGTTAAATAATAGCTCGGAAAAAATCATTATTAAGATAGAGAACTTGGTGAAACGTTTTGGAAAACTTGAAGTTTTGAAAGGAATAAACCTACTAGTCAAAAAAGGAGAAACAATTGTTATCATCGGTCCCAGTGGCGGGGGAAAAAGCACACTTTTGAGATGTATAAACAAACTAGAAGAATACCAAGGTGGAAAGATATACTTAGACGGTGTGGATATTGATAAATACGACGTAAATCAGCTCAGAACAAGAATAGGTATGGTCTTCCAACAATTTAATCTGTTTCCCCACATGAACGTACTGGAAAATCTAATCCTTGCTCCAACTAAGGTGAAAAAAATGCCAAGAGAACAAGCAATTGAGAAGGCAAAAGCATTACTTAGTAGGGTTGGGTTACTTGATAAAATAGATGCCTATCCAGAACAACTTTCCGGTGGTCAAAAACAAAGAGTAGCAATCGCGAGAGCATTGATGATGGACCCTGAAATCATGCTTTTTGATGAACCTACATCTGCACTAGACCCTGAACTTGTGGGTGAGGTCCTTGATGTCATGAAAGACCTTGCACGCAGTGGCATGACCATGCTTGTTGTAACACACGAAATGGGTTTTGCCCGTGACGTGGCTGACCGGATCGTGTTTATTTCTCAAGGTGTTGTGGAGGAAGAAGGACCACCGGAAGAAATTTTGAGAAATCCTAAAAAACCGAGAACAAGGGAATTTCTAAGAAGAATACTAGAATAGCTTGATGCATCTTTTTTAAATATTCTTAAAATTTAGTATCACAGGAGCTCATTGTTTGGGCTCCTTTTTTCTCATAAATTCACAATTTTACGAGAGGAAATACATTTTTAAATTACAGTAAGTATGTTGTAATAATACACTTATTGACAAAAAATGAACAATGTTAGTAATTATACAGAAATAAATGTAAAAATCTTGCTTTTACAACGTTTTACAATAACAACGGGTTGTAGTAACATTTTACATGAAGGTCAAACTACAACAAAAGCCTGGGGGGTGAACCTGGTATGAGTATTGTAAAGCACTTGGAAGAATGGTTAAGTCAGGAACGGACGATTCAGGAACTGAAAGCGAAAGCAAAAGAGCTTGGTTTAGCGGTTAAAAAGCAGATGACAAAAAGCGATGTGCGCAAGCTTATCGAGAGGTATATCGAAAGAATAAAAGCCGTCCAACCTGAAGAAACAGAGCAGTCAAGACCCTCTTCGTCTACTTCCTCCGCAGGTCAAGTCCAGACATCATTACAACCAATTAAAGAAGATGTATCCATTCCCGACACCTACAACAAAGATAAACTTGTTGCGATGCCTGTCAATCCGTTTTGGATGCACATTTACTGGGACCTAAGCCTTGCAAACAAAGAATTTTTGAAGTCCCATGAAGTAAAAAAAGTTGTTTTGAGGGTTTACGATGTAACATTCATAGAATTTAATGGAACAAATGCGCATAGAACATTTGAGGTCACTGTAGATGTGCTTTCTTTAAAGAATTACTATATGAACGTCCCGATGCCTGGAGCACATTACTTGGCTGAACTTGGCTACTACGATTCAAACGGCAATTACAAATATTTGCTAAGATCTAACCTCTGCCGGGTTCCAGTGAATTCTCCAAGTCAGTCTACGAGGGAAAGATGGTTAGACCTCAGAAAGAGGCGGAGAATAGTTATGCCATCTGAAGGTATGCTAACACCTATTGTTGAAAGAATTAGTGGCTCGGTCCAAGGTTTGGAGCACCTTTTTCGGATTTCGAGTGCTGGAAGCATCAGTGTTATTCGACTTAGTGGGAAGGGGATATAAGTATGCCACGAGGACAGATGATGTTTGTTCTTCACGCACACTTGCCTTACGTTCATCACCCAGAGTATCCGTTTTTCTTGGAAGAGCACTGGTTATTTGAAGCTATTACGGAGACTTATATACCGTTATTGAGGATGTTCAGAAACTTAGAGCAAGACAAAGTTCCTGTAAAACTCACAATGTCGATAACTCCTCCCTTAATGGAGATGCTCGCTAATCCAGACCTTCAAAATAAATACGAAAAACGTTTAGAAAAACTTATAGAATTGGCTCGCAAAGAAGTTGCTAGAACTGCAAACGAACATCCGCGAAAGCACAAAATGGCTCAGTATTACTTGCAACATCTCGAAGATACACTTTACATATTCCGTGAGCAATACAAGAAAAATATCCTTAACGGTTTCAAAGAATACATGGCAAGAGGATACCTGGACATTATTACCTGCAACGCGACACATGGATATCTACCATTTATGGAACAATATCCGCAGGCAATTCGTGCTCAGTTAGAACAAGCAGTCAAAACCTACGAAAGACACATAGGAGTTAAACCGCGCGGTATATGGTTGGCGGAATGCGCTTACTTCCCAGGACTTGATAGATACTTGGCGGAATATGGGCTTGAGTATTTCTTTGTTGATTCACACGCATTTTGGTATGCTGATGAAAGACCACGGTACGGAGTCTATAGACCCATTGTTACTCCAAATAACGTTTTTGCATTTGCAAGAGATCCGGAAAGCTCAGAACAGGTATGGAGCGCACAAATTGGTTATCCCGGAGACTCAAGGTACAGAGAGTTCTACAGAGATATTGGATTCGATAGGGAATACGAATATATAAGGCCTTATATAGATCCAAGTGGAGTTAGGACGAACACGGGTATAAAATACCACAAAATCACCTCGAAAGATACACCTCTTGATAAAAAAGATTATTACGATATCGACGAAGCAAAAACGACCGCATACGAACATGCCAAAGATTTTTTAAGAAAGAAAGAAGCTCAGATAGACTACCTATTAAACCTCTTCGAAGGTCTTGAACCAATAATTGTTGCACCATTTGATGCTGAATTATTTGGTCATTGGTGGTACGAAGGACCGTTCTTTTTGGAATACTTTATGAGGGAGGCAGCTAAGAGTCAAAAACTCAGAGTTGTTAGAGCATGTGATGTTGTCGATTGGATTGAGAAAGTTCAGATACTTACACCTGCTGCTTCAAGTTGGGGTGCGAACGGTTACAACGAAGTATGGTTGAATGGAACAAACGACTGGATTTACCCGCACCTTCATGAAATGGTTGAGAGGATGACAGAAGTTGCAAAAGAGCATGCAGATGAAACCGACCCATTAAAGATTCGCGTGTTGAATCAGATGGTTAGGGAACTGTTACTTGCACAATCGAGTGACTGGGCGTTTATAATGACCACAGGAACAAGTGTGGAATATGCAGTTAACAGAACCAAAACGCATATTAAACGATTCTTAAACTTGTATGATATGCTAAAGAGTGGTAATATAGATATTGGGGAGTTACAGAGGCTCGAGTACGTTGACGATATATTCCCTGATGCAGATTACAAGATGTATTTAAAAATATAAACTGATGTCAATTTAAAGCTTCGGGTCTCTGGAAAGATAACCTCCCCCGAGATGGTAATCTCATCTCGGGGGTTGTGTCTTGGAAGAATGTTTTGTCAATAAATGTGAAAGTTTTATCAATCAAAATCACAGCACATTTCACAAAAGTTCCAAAATCCCGCAAATTCGAAAGGAGGTAAAAAACGTGCCGGCGAAGATATTCGAAATCAGATGGCATGGAAGAGCTGGTCAGGGTGCAAAGAGTGCGTCCCAAATGCTTGCAGAAGCCGCACTTGACATGGGAAAATACGTTCAGGCATTCCCAGAGTACGGTGCGGAAAGAACTGGAGCTCCGATGAAAGCCTTCAACAGAATTTCTGACGAACCTATTCTACTCCACTGCTCCGTTGAGAAGCCCAACCTTGTTGTAGTCATTGATGACACACTGTTAGGTAACCCAGATATATTGGCAGGGACAACATCTGAGACGGTACTCATAGTGAATACCGTTAAACCTATCGAGTGGGTAAGGCAAAAAACGGGATTTCAAGGAAAAATTTGCGTTGTAAAAGCAACGGATATCGCGCTTGAAGAACTTGGAAGAGGTACACCAAATACAGTTGTTCTTGGTGCAATTGCAAGGGTAACGGGTATTATTGAGCTGAAGTATGTAGAAGATAAGATTAGGGACATGTTCCTAAAGAAGTTTGGTGAGGAAGTTGTTCAAAAGAACATTAGGGCACTTCACAGAGGATATGAGGAGGTGACCTGCAGTGCCTGAACTCAAGGGATGGAAGGAAATACCGATCGGAGGCTTAATTGTTGAACCAGGAAATTCAAAACAATACAAAACAGGGACTTGGAGAGTAATGAGACCTGTTTACCAACCAGAAAACTGTATCCACTGTATGCAATGCTGGTTGTACTGTCCGGATCAGGCAATAGTAGTTGAAATCGTTGATGGAAAACCAAAGATGAGAGGTTACAACTATTACTACTGTAAAGGTTGCGGCCTCTGTGCAAATGTCTGTCCAAAAAGTACAGATCCAAAGACAAAACAACCTGCTCCCGAAGATAAGAGAGCTATAGTCATGAAACCAGAAACAGAATTTGCTGAAGAGTAAGGAGGTGCGAAAATGCCTTTAAAACAAGCAATTACAGGTGCGGAAGCGATAGCTTACGCAATGAAACAGATAAATCCAGATGTTGTTGCTGCATATCCAATTACTCCACAAACACCTGTTGTTGAGTACTTTGCCAAATACGTGGCTGATGGTGTTGTTGATACAGAAATGATTCCTGTTGAGAGTGAACACTCAGCCATGAGTGCTGTTGTTGGCGCAGCAGCTGCAGGAGCAAGGGCATTTACCGCAACTGCCGCTGTTGGTCTTGCACTTATGCACGAAGTCGTATTTATTGCCGCTTCTTTGAGACTTCCAATCGTTATGGCGGTTGCCAACAGAGCACTTTCTGGTCCAATCAACATCCACTGTGACCATAGCGATGCGATGGCAGAACGAGACAGTGGATGGATTCAACTTTGGGCAGAAAACGCTCAAGAAGCCTACGATTATACGGTAATGGCATACAGGATAGCTGAACATCCAGATGTAAGACTTCCAGTCATGGTCAATTTCGATGGATTCATAATCTCTCACGGCGTTGAAGTAGTCGAAACACTTGATGATGATGTAGTTAAAAACTTTGTTGGAAAACCCATCAAAATGTATCCATTACTTGATACATCCAAACCAGTAACATACGGTCCACTTGACCTTTATGATTATTACTTTGAACACAAGAGGCAACAGATAGAAGCAATGAAGCACGTTCCGAGAGTATTCAAAGAAGTTGCGGAAGAATTTGCAAAGATTTCTGGAAGAAAATACGACCTTCTTGACGAATTCATGGTAGAGGACGCTGAATATATAATGGTTGCTCTTGGTTCAACAGCCGGAACAATTAAACACACAATAAAGGAACTTAGAGCAGAAGGTAAGAAGGTCGGACTCGTAAAACCATGGGTCTTCAGACCTTTTGTAAAGTCCGAATTCCAAAGAGTGCTTAACGCAAGAAAAGGTGTAGTTGTTCTTGACAGGTCTGCATCCTTCGGTGCCGAAGCTCCACTCTACGAAGCAGTAAAATCAGCGCTCTATGAAGTTGCAGTAAGACCGCAGATGGGTAGCTATGTTTACGGTCTTGGTGGAAGAGACATAACTCCAGAACACATCAGACAGGCATTTGAAGATGCCTTCAAAGGCAACTTGATTGCTGATGAAGAAAGATACCTTGGATTAAGAGAATAAGGAGGTGTAATAGATGCCACTTAACGCTATAGAACTTGCAAAGTTGTTCCACGATAAAAATCCTGGAATGACACAGGGACACAGAATGTGTCCAGGATGTGCAGCTCCAAATGTTGTAAGATTTGCTCTTATGACCGCTATAGCTAAAGGATACGAACCTGTTGTTGGTCTTGCAACTGGCTGTTTGGAGGTCTCTACTACCATTTATCCTTACACATCTTGGAACGTTCCATACATTCACAACGCGTTTGAAAACGTTGCTGCAACAATAAGCGGAGTAGAGACAGCTTACAGAGCGCTTGTAAAAAAGGGAGAAATTGATAAAGATAAGAAATATGCATTCTTTGCATTTGGTGGAGATGGTGGAACATACGATATAGGATTGCAATCACTCTCCGGAGCAGTCGAAAGAGGCCACAAATTCATCTACATTGTTTACGATAACGAAGGATATATGAACACAGGTAACCAAAGGTCAGGCGCGACGCCTCCGGGTTCAGATACAACAACGGCTCCTGTTGGAAAGAAACTTCCTGGAAAACTACAGCTTAAAAAGAACCTTGTCGAGATAATGGCAGCACACGAGAATGTATACGTTGCAACAGTTTCCATTTCAGAACCTATGGATTTCATGAAGAAAATAGAGAAAGCTCTTGAATTCGATGGACCTTCGTTCATAGCAGCGTACTCACCGTGTGTTAGGTTCTGGAGAGTTAACGATGATAAGTCTGTTGAGGTTAGCAGGCTAGCAATAGAAACACTATACTGGCCACTTTACGAAGTTGAAAGAGGAGTATATCGTGTAACAAAGAAAATCACAAATCCGAAACCAGTTGCAGAATACATAAAGGCTCAGGGAAGGTTCAAACCTTTACTTTCAAGGCCAGATGCTCAGGAGATTATAGACGAACTTCAAGAATATGTTAAAATTAGGTACGAAAGGCTTCTTGCACTCGAAGAAGTGACGAAAGACAAACCAATTAGATAATGGTGATTAAAATGTAAAGAAAGCCCCGGTTAACCGGGGCTCTTTTAATTCAACTTTTACTTTTATACGAGTTTACAAATTAATTCATCGCAACTTGAGTATATCAAATGTGAATATGCAAAACACCCTGCCTCACAACTTGTTTTGTAAAGTGAACAGGATGAGCACTGTTTTGGAACAACGTGTTGTGGGTCATAGCTGTACCAAATCTCTTTAAATGGTTTCTCATTTATATTTCCCATGTAGAATTTTGGACTGTATCTGAAATGACCGCAAGGGACAACGGTTCCATCAACTAAGATAGACGCATGTGTTTTTCCTGCAGTACACTCTCCACCAAAGATATTCTCTTCTATAAATAGCTGGACGTTTCCATTGTATTCTTCCAGCTTTTCGGCAACATATTGAATTTGTTCCTTTGTCGGCATCAATAAGTCTTTGTGGAAGAATCCTCTCCCAACAGGAACGAAGCGGTCGACGTATAAGTGTGTTCCCAATCTTTCAGCAAGTTTGAGCATGTCATCGATGTATTTATAGTTCAAAGCATTCACAACGAAGAGAATAGTAACATCAAAACCTTCGTTGAGCAAATTTAGCATACCTTTCATCGTCTTCTCGAAAGTTCCCTTTCCACGTATCTTTTCATGGATTTCCGGCGTTGGACCGTCGAGTGAGACACCAATTAGCAAGCTTGGGCAAGCTAGCTTGAGCTTTCTTGCTACTTCTTTTGTTACCAACGAGGCATTGGTATTCATCATCATTTGCAACCCTTTTTTATAACCATACGAAAGTATCTCGTAGATATCCGGACGAACAAGTGGTTCTCCACCAACAATATCAAGTAACTCTGCGTTGGCTTCAACAAGCTGGTCTATAACGCTCTCTACTTGCTCAGTAGAAAGTTCATTCTTTGACTTTGGACCAGCGTTGCAATAGCAGTGGATACATTGATAATTACAAGCTGTTGTAATCTCAAACTCGATATTACGTGGCCTTTCTCGAGACATATAGAGCCTCCCTTTCGGAAAGATTTTATTTACTTTCTAGATCACATTTTAGCAAATCAAACAATTTTCAACAAGCTATTTACGATTACAATTCATTGACAGGGAGTTGATATAGAGATATTATAATATAACTTAAGGTAATATCAATTTCAACATTTCAACATTGGAGGAGGTGTTAGGTTATGAACAAAAGATACGTGAGAAGGTTCAATGTTTATATAAGCGAAATAGGATTCGGTGGCTGGCAGTTAGCTAATCCCCTTTGGGGGTCTATGACCTACGAAGAAGGTATAGAACTTGTCAGGGCAGCGTATGAAAAAGGTATAAATTTCTTTGATACAGCGCCTGGTTACTCCAATGGCTTAAGCGAAAGAATCATAGGTGAAGCTTTAAAAGATGTTCGGGAAAATGTTTTTATCAACACAAAATTCGGTCACAACGCCCTTGGTGAAACAGATTTTAGTGAAGAAGCGATAGAAAGATCAATAAACGAAAGCTTGCAAAGGCTCCAAACGACGTACATCGATAGTGTGATTCTTCACAATCCACCTCGAGAAATTCTTGAAGGCAAAACAAAGCATGAAGAAGAATTTCAAAGGATTAAACGCATGGGAAAAATACGTGGCTACGGAGTAAGTATAGACACTTTAGAAGAGCTTGAGCTTGTACTGAGCAATTGGGATGTTGATGTTATCGAAATTCTTTTCAACATCATGCACCAATCGCCGAAATATCTCTTCGACAAAGTCAAGGAAAGAGGAATTCTCTTAGCAATCAAAGTTCCATTGGATTCAGGTTGGTTGACAGGCAAGTACAATTCAAATAGTAAATTCGAAGGTATACGTGCACGCTGGAGTCAAGATGTCATTTTAAAAAGGGCAATGATAGTTGACAAAATCAAAGCTATTGTCAAAGATGAGGATTTAGTTAAATACGCTATTGGGTTTATACTAAGCTTTGATGCAGTAACGACTGTTATAACCGGTGTTAAAAATATTCAACAGCTTGAGACAAATATCAAAGCTTCTGAATTTAAACTAAGTGATGAACTGAAACGGGAATTAGAAAGATTATATGAAGAGGAAATCAAACCGCTTAACTTACCATGGTAAAGAAAATTCCAAATGCATTTAAAAAAGCCCTGATTTTTCTCAGGGCTTTTTTACTTATGCTTAATTCTGGTGGAGGCGGCGGGAATCGAACCCGCGTCCGAAAGTAAACCCTCTTTGGCATCTCCGAGCGCAGTCTGTGTTTTGATTCTCGTCAGTCAGTCGCCCACAGACAGGCTACTGACTGACCAGCCTCACTAGGTAAGGTAGCTTCAGACGTGAGGCGCATCTGAGCTACCTGGCCAGCTGGGTCACGCCCAACTACGAGGCGCTGGCCAAACCTCGTAGTGGACGGCTACCTGTTAATTAGGCAGCGAGAGGAACGTATTCGTTGGCACTTATCTTTTCCCTGCCGTTTTTTTACGAGGACGGCAGGCAACCTCGGCTCGCTTCCAAAGAGGGCTTACCCCCGTCGAGACCGTTCGCCCCCTTTGTTTTTAAACTAATACCGTTCTTTTATCTACCATATATTTAGACTTACTTTTTCACAATTTCGTTCAAAGCAGTTTGATTTACGTTATCGAAAAAACAACGCCCTTTAAAGGGCGCCCTTATCGTTTTTGGTGCCGAGGGCGGGATTTGAACCCGCACGGTCCCAATGACCGCATGGCCCTCAACCATGTGCGTCTGCCAATTCCGCCACCTCGGCATCTGTTTTCCTTTGTCATTTTCGCTATATATTATACCACACAACTCAACTTTCGTCAAGAACCCTTCTGCCTTTTTGCTTACAAGCCAAACAACTGGATATTGATTCTTTCGATAAAAAAAGAGCGCATGTGCGCTCGCACCTATCTGTTTCTGGAGCGGGTGACGGGTTTCGAACCCGCGACCCCTTGCTTGGCAAGCAAGTGCTCTACCGCTGAGCTACACCCGCTCGTTAACCTTCCCCTGGTGCGAGAGGAGGGATTTGAACCCTCACGGGATTATCAGTCCCACTGGATTCTAAGTCCAGCGCGTCTGCCAATTCCGCCACTCTCGCACCTCTCTCTGGTGACCCGGGCGGGATTCGAACCCGCGACCCCCTGATTAAAAGTCAGGTGCTCTACCTGCTGAGCTACCAGGTCACCTCTTTGGCAGCGTTGGCTTGACGTGCCGATAAACATAATACCACAAGGGTTTTTAAGTGTCAAGTGGTCTAAGAGAATTTTTTTGAAAATGTTCAACGAGAAGATTTATTTTCTGTATTCTAAGACATTAATTGTGTGATGATTGGTATAGGTTTTCGAAAATAGAGTTGACAAGTCTAAGATGCGTGATATATTTAGATTGGAAATGAAAATCATTTGCAAATTGTAAGACACATTGAGCATTAACGGGGGGTATGGAAGGTGCGGATGACTAAGAACCGAGAACAGGTTTACAAAGAAATAATAAACTCTTCCGTTCCTTTGACGGCGTATGAAGTGAGTGAGCGGCTTAAGGATATGAGCTTAACCACAGTATATCGCGCGCTTGAGTATTTGCACCAAAGTGGCTATCTAAAACGTTTTTCTCTTGATAATTACACGTACTATTACTCATCCTCTGTTCACAGACATTTTTTCAGATGTGTGAAATGTGGAAGACTGTTTCCAATAGATGAATGCCACATGGATGAGTATGAAAATTATCTCTCTGGACATTTCAAATTCAAAATCCAGGAGCATTTCGTTTTATTTAGTGGGTTATGCGAGGAATGCTATAAGAAGGAAGTATAACTGAAGAGGTGATAGTATGAAGAAACCATTAGCTATAGGGTTTGCTTTGCTGTTATTTACCTGGGTTTTTGCGTTAAACATTGTTACTACTATCAATCCGTATTATCTTATTGTTAAACAGATTGTAGGTGAGAAATCAGACGTGAGTTTGCTCATAAAACCGGGGAGTGACCCTCACACTTTTAATCCGACCATCAGTGATGTCAAAGCGCTTTCGAAGGCAGATTTGATTGTTGCGAATGGACTGGGGCTTGATAATGCGTATTTGAAAAATTATAGAAATGTGCTTTTTGTTGGCGAACGTATACCGGCAAAATATTTGGTCGAATCAGGCGAAGAAGATGGACACGATGGAAAGACATTCAATCCACACGTGTGGCTCTCTATTGATTTTTTGACAGATTACATCATTCCTACAATAAGAGACGAGTTAGTTCGGATGGATAAACAAAACGCAAAGATTTACGATAAAAATGCAGGAGTGATTATAAACTCACTAAAAGAAGTATCAAAAAAATTTGACCAACTTCTCAAGGACAAGAAAGGTGCAGTCGTTATCTTAGAGCATCCTTCTTACGTATACTTGTTTAAAAAATATGGTATACAAGTTCTTGCTTTGGAAGAAGGTCATGGGAAAGAACCTTCGGCAGGACATTTAAAGAATGTAATTGAACTGGCAAAGAAGAGTAATTTGATAGGAGTATTCGTAGGTCCGCAGTTCAAAGCCGAAGCAATAAGGGTTGTTTCAAGCGAATTGGAAAGGCAATACAAGATTCTTGACCCACTGGGAAGTAAAGCAAAAACGATATCTGACTTGTTTGAGAATGCCTATAACTCAATCAAGGAGGCAGTTTATGGCAAGTAGTTCAAATAATGAAGCTGTGGTAGTTGTAAAGAATCTCTCTGTTAAGTTCGGAGAGATAGAGGTTTTAAGGGACATAAATTTCAAAGTCTACAGAAAAGATTTTGTGGGAATTATTGGTCCTAATGGCGCTGGGAAATCTACACTTATCAGGTCTATTCTTGGGATGATACCCTACGAGGGTGAAGTCATATTAAATGGAAAAGTAGGGTACATGCCTCAGCTTTCTTCGTTTAACCGGGAGTTTCCTATTAGTGTTTATGATTTCGTCAGATTACCTGTTAGAAAAGAGAAAAATTGGAAAGTGATTGTTGACGAAACGCTGACCAAGGTAGGGCTTGAAGGGTTTGGAAAAAGGCTTGTTGGAACGCTTTCTGGCGGTCAGTATCAAAGGGCATCATTAGCGAGGGCAATTGTAGGCAAGCCTGATATTGTGATACTTGACGAGCCAGAATCTGGTGTGGACGAAATGGGAAAAGCACGTTTTTACGACCTTCTATATGAGCTGAATGAAGACCTGGGAATTACGATATTAATGGTGAGTCACGATATTGGTATGGTCTTCGAGAAATGCAAAACGGTGATGTGCCTCAATAAAACGTTGCACTGTCACGGACCAACAAAAGAGATTAAGCCAGAGGATGTTAAGAAGCTCTTTGGTGAGTTTGACATTTGGATCAGGGCTCATTCACACTATGAAGTAGAACACGTGCATGAAAATCCTGATTTCTCAAATCTGGAAGAAAAGAAATAGGGTGTGATACGATGACTTTCATTACTGATTTGATGAACTACGAATTCTTGAGAAATGCGTTGATTGCAAATGTGTTAATCTCATTTGTGACAGGTATGGTTTCACCCATTATTGTCTACAAAAGGTTGGAGTTTATAGGTGATGGACTTGCGCATGCAATCTTTGCCGGTGTTGCGTTTGCTGTTATATTTGATTTTAACGTTTTGCTCGGTTCAGTCCTGGCAACGTTGTTTTTCGCATACCTGGTATATGTATTAAGTAACGACCCAGGAATTGCTGAAAGCACAGCCATAGGTATGCTATTGCCTGTGTTTATGTCCATTGGAGTGATACTCTTTTCTAAGTCACCTCGTTACACAGCGGATGTGACGTCTTATCTATTCGGAAACATCTTGCTTATTTCCAAGCATGATATCTATTTTATGTTTTTTGTTCTTGTGTTTACTATAGTAATGCTAAGCTTGAAACATTATGAAATCTCTTACTGGCTTGCCGACGAAACAATGGCAAAATTTTATGGTATAAAAACACATATAATTAGACTTTTAGTGCTCATGCTTGTTTCAACGGTTGTTGTATCCGCTTTAAAACTTGCAGGCGTGATTGTTATGGGTGCGTTCTTAGTGTTACCCGGTGTCTTTGCGAAACAGAGGGCAAAATCGTTTAAAAATGCACTTGCTACTGCCACACTATTTAATATGACGTTTTCATTAATTGGTTTTGCTACTGCGTACTACTTTGACCTTCCACCAGGTCCAGCTATAGTTCTTTGTTTATTCTTTGCTTTCTTGTGCTCTTTATTATTAGAAAGGTTTGTATGATATGATTATCTATATTGAAAAATATTCGAAGACAAGGAACATGCAAACGCTATAAGTTTGTATGATATAATTATTTATATCGAACTCATAAAGAATAGGGGGATTCAGTATGGAGTTTGTCAACTGTAAAACAGTTAAGAAGTCTTTGCCTATATTTTTGCAAGGTGGCGAAGAAGGGGTATTGTTAATTCACGGTTTTACAGGTTCACCACATGATTTTGAATATATGGCTCATGAACTTCACAAAGCCGGGTTTACGGTTTCTGTTCCAAGACTTCCCGGACATGGCACATGTGGCAAAGATTTTCTAACAACAACTCATCATGACTGGCTAAGGAGAGTCTACGATGCCTATTACGACTTGAGTGCCATATGTAAAGAGATTTACATTGTAGGACTTTCAATGGGCGGTGTAATAGCACTTATCTTAGCTGCTCACTTAAAGCCCAAAAAACTCGTCACCCTTGCAGCTGCAACTCATACATTCGATAAGAGGATAAAATTTGCATCACTGATTTCTCTTTTCACCGAGAAAATGACACGGGAAAATGATGAAAAATATGACGACCCAGATTTGGAGTATTTAAAGGATCAGTACTGGTCATTTAATTGGCCTAAGCAGGCAGCAGAACTTTATAAACTAATGAAGATGGCAAGAAAAAGTGTACATAGAATAGTTAGCGATACTCTTGTTGTTGCAGCAAAGAACGATAATACAGTTCCACTATCTGCTGCTGAATTTATATATAAGAATATAAGCTCAGAAAAACGTAAATTGCTTGTGTTTGAAAAATCAGGGCATGTGCTTAGCAATGATGTTGAGAAAGAGGAAGTTACAAAAGCTGTTATTGAGTGGCTTAAGAGCTAACGTTTTTTTGAGTATTGTGTGTGGTCAAATAAAAATAGACAAAATTTGTCTAATTTTAACACTTAGTTAACCCTAATTCAGAGGTTATGGGCTATAATAATATTGCAAATCGAACTTGGAGGTGTTTTATATGGCATTATTACAGGAAAAGGATAGGAAGTATTTAAAGGACTTGTTCGCGAAAGAACTTAAAAACAACGTGAAGTTGATTTTCTTTCATGGAGAAGACTGTGAATACTGTGATTTAGAGAGCCAATTGCTCGACGAGGTGCAGGAACTTTCCGATAAAATCGTTGTCGAAAAGTATCACAAAGACAG
The DNA here is from genome assembly GCF_001644665.1 of Fervidobacterium pennivorans. Classification (NCBI taxonomy): domain Bacteria; kingdom Thermotogati; phylum Thermotogota; class Thermotogae; order Thermotogales; family Fervidobacteriaceae; genus Fervidobacterium; species Fervidobacterium ngatamarikiense. Next base: position 1,888,241 of record NZ_CP011393.1, on the reverse strand, counting down.
TGACAAAGGTAAGGAATACAACGTTGAATTTGCACCTGCATTGATTCTCACGCTCGAAGATGGAAAAGATAGAGGTGTCAGATTCTACGGGATTCCATCGGGGCACGAGTTTGGAACGCTTATTCAAGACATAATCACATTTGGGAATGGTGCGAAACCACAGCTTTCACCGGAAACTATTGCAAAACTTCAATCACTTGACAAACCTGTGAAAATAAGCGTATTTGTTACACCAACATGTCCGTACTGTCCAAGGGCAGCACTTACAGCACACAACATGGCTCTTGCGAGCGATATGGTAACAGCTGAAGTTATTGAAGCAAATGAATTCTTTGATTTAAGCGAACAGTTTGGTGTTTCTTCGGTTCCTCACATAGCAATCAACAGAAATCCAGACAGGTTCTTTATAGGTGCTTATCCAGAACCACAGTTCTTGCAGCAAGTTCTCGATTTGGCAGACTAACCAAGATTAGGAAAAAGATACGGTTTTACAGTAGTTAAAACTTTCAGGGCACAAGCACTTGTGCCCTGAATTTTTAGAAAGCGATGCTACAGCAAAGAGTATTTAAGAGGAGGGATTAGGATGACTGGATTTGAGTTTGAAGTTGGTAGTTTTGGCTCGAATTTAAAAGATTACTACGATGTTGTAATAATAGGTGGAGGACCTGCAGGTCTTACGGCTGCTATATATGCTAGGAGAGCAGGTTTAACTGCACTTGTCATAGAAAAAGCACTTGAAGGTGGAGCAGTAACACAAACGCATGTTGTAGAAAACTGGCCCGGTGAAATAAGCATCGAAGGTCAAGCGTTAGGTCAAAAATTTGCAGAGCATGCAAAGCATTTTGGAGCGGAGTTCCATTACGCATTCGCGCAGAAAGTTTACGTGGATGGAGATTACAAAGTTGTAGAACTCGACGATGGTAACAAAGTCAAAGGACGAGTTGTTATTTTGGCAACAGGAACGGAACCAAGGAAACTCGGAGTTCCTGGTGAAGCAGAATTTAGAGGTAGAGGTGTTACTTATTGTGCCGCTTGTGATGGATATTTGTTCAAAGATAAGGATGTTGTTGTAGTTGGCGGTGGGGACAGTGCATGTGATGAGTCGCACTTCTTATCGAAAATAGTAAAGAGCATTACGATGGTTCAGAACTTACCATACCTGACAGCGGCAAAGGTATTGCAGGACAGGGTTCTGAACAACCCAAAGATTAAGGTAATAACAAATCACGTTGTGAAAGAAATTAGAGGGTCAAACAAAGTCGAAGAAGTTGTTATTGTGAATAACGAAACAAAAGAGGAACAGGTTATAAAAGCTGACGGAGTATTTATCTACGTTGGACTTGTTCCACAAACCCAAATATTTAAAGGTCTTGTTGATATGAATGACTATGGTTACATAATTACTGATGAGAACATGGAAACAAACGTTCCGGGTATCTACGCGGTTGGCGATATCAGGGTCAAAAACCTAAGGCAGATAGTTACTGCAGCAGCAGACGGTGCAATAGCTGTCGAACATGCTGCCAAGAAATACTTCTAATTTAAAAAAATAAATCTTGGGAGGTGAGACTATGGCACATGTCAAAGTAAAGATTTATACAACACCAACTTGTCCATGGTGCAGGAGAGCGAAAGAATACTTTAAGCAACTTGGGATTCCTTTCACTGAAGTCGATGTTTCCAGAGATAGAAAAGGTGCAGAAGAAATGATAAGAAAATCTGGGCAGATGGGGGTTCCAGTTATAGAAATAGGAAACCAGATAATTGTCGGTTTTGACAAAGCAAGAATCGATAGAATACTTGGAATAAGCTAAGAGCGAAGAATGTAGGGAAGGTTATCAATAGCCTTCCCTATACTTTTTTTCTTCAAGCAGTGTTTCTTTATAAAGGGGAGGTTGATTGAATGAAGTTCAGTTGTCCGTTACTGCGTTTTTTGTCAAAATTTTTCATGAAGAGATTCAAAGTCAAACCCACAGTAGTTAAAGGGAAGTGATATGTATGCTTAACCGTCTTAGAAGATTTCTAGTATTGGTTGCATTTTTTACTCTTTCAATCTCTGCTGTTACAACGTATGCCTACGAGTTTGAATTTAGAGACCTTGGTACTGCACACAAAGTAGCGAATATTGAGGGAAAAATGGTTTTGATAGCCTTTACATCTGAATCTTGTTATTACTGTAGGCTTTTTGACAAAGAGGTACTTACAAACAAACAAGTCCAGGATTTTCTAAGGGGTAACTATATATTTGTCAGAATAGAACCCGGAAACGATAAAACCTCGTTCTTAGGTAAAACCTACACTAACAACGAACTTTTTGGAGCCTTTGGTGTTCGAGGTACACCAACTTTTGTGTTTCTTAAAGACAAAACTCAAATAACACAAGTACCTGGTTATATGCCAGCGGAGAATTTCCTCAAAGCATTAAGGTTTATAGTAAAGGTTGTTGAAGAAAATTACAAAGAAAGTTTCGAAGCGTATTCTAAAAAGAAAGACGACTACAAAGGGAGACCAACGATTGTAAAAATTAAGCAAAATGATGCGCAGTTCGTTTTGAATTACGATAAGAACGCCAAGCGAGTTGATAGTATCCCAAGTAATGTTGACATAAATACGGTTTACGTAACAACAAGCGTCGAAATTGCCAACAAGCTGAAAGAAACGGGCGTAGTAAGGGTTTTGCTCGTTGAAAATCGGTAGTTTTTTGAAAGCTGGTGAGAGATATGGTCTCACTTAGTCAAACTGATGTCAGTATTTGGGTTGCTCTTGTTCATGGTTTGCTTTCATTCTTTAGTCCTTGTGTCTTGCCTCTTATTCCGGGATTCATAGGGATAGTCCTTGGCGGGGAAAAGAGATTTCAAAGACTTATTGGGTTTTTCATAGGCTTCTCTGTTATATTCAGCATGCTCGGAGGTTTTTCCTCGCTCCTTGGCACATTTTTGGCAAAATACGGTAACATTTTGGAAAAGATTATTGGAATTGGTATAATAACTCTGGGAATATTATACATGCTAGAAATCCAATTTTTCAGAGGTAAGAGTGCAAACGTTTGGAAGTTCAGAAATGCGGGTTTTGTTGGTGGACTTGTGCTTGGTGGTGCAATTGGATTTGTATGGATTCCGTGCAGTAGCCCTGTTCTTGCTTCCATATTACTCATCGCTGCGCAAAAGAGTGTGTCAAAAGGGATTTTCTTACTTTTTATTTATTCTCTTGGTATTTCCATACCATTTCTAACAATAGGTGCTGTGCTCTCAAAGGCTCTTACGGTTGGTTTTGGAAAACCGAAATGGGAGATGTGGATCAAATATATCGGTGGAGCGTTTATGATAATCCTTGGGGTTCTCATATTGCTTGGAAAAATGAAGGTTTAAAATCTTATGTTAGGAGGTTAGACTATGGCAACAGCACGTATGGATTTTTATTCTGGAATGCTTTTTTATTCCAAAACATTGTCTGGTCATGATTTGGTTATCGATTCAGACCCCTCGGCTGGTGGTCGGGATGCAGGACCAAGACCTAAAGAGTTAATGCTATATTCACTCATGGGATGTACGGGTATGGATGTTGTGTCTTTGCTAAGGAAAATGAAAGTGATTGACAAAATGGAAAGCTTTTGGATGGAGGTAGAGTACGAGCAATCACAAGACCATCCAAAAGTTTACACAAAAATTCATCTAAAATACCATTTCAAATTTAACGGTGAACCACCAAGAGAACAAGTGGAAAAAGCAGTCACACTTTCCCAAGACAAATATTGTGGTGTTTCGGCAATGTTGAAAAAGGCAGTGCCAGAATTCACTTGGGAGATTATATACGAGTAAAGCTAAACAAAAATTCTTGTCTGGAGCCATCCCTTGAGGGATGGCTTTTCTTTTTGTGCGCCTGGCATGAGTGAAAGCATTTACTCGGCTCCGGCTATATCTTCAGATGGCACTATCTACTTTGGCACTATTAGTGTTGATAATTGCTATATCATGCACTTGATTCTAATGGAACATAAAAGTGGCGTGTTAACATATGGTGTAAAATATGGTCATCTCCAACATTGAGTATGGATGGAACCGTATGTTTTGGTGGGGAAGATTGGAAGATTTAAGCCGTTCAAACGAAATATTTCGGAATAGCTGAAAATTCTTGGGCAAAGTTCAGAGGGAACTTAAGCAATACTGTTAACTTATGGGATATAGGTGTAAATGAGTGATGTTTTTTGCTTCTATCGTTATGACACGGATTTTTATTGGCACACTACTGTTGAGTTTACACTCTAAACTGTGTAAATACTAAATTCTCCCTTGAAATTCTGAGAGATTATGGTATTATATTGACTGGCAATTGATGAGTGTCTTTGAAAAAATGTAACATACTTAAACTCAGATGAAACGTTGACAAATTTGCCCCCCTCAGGTATAATAACTAACGCATAAGCGAGCCAACGTAGCTCAACCGGCTAGAGCGGCTGACTTGTAATCAGCAGGTTGAGGGTTCAAGTCCCTCCGTTGGCTCCAGCCACTGAATGTGTGGTGAGGTGCCCGAGTGGCCAAAGGGGGCGGACTGTAAATCCGCTGGCAGAATGCCTTCGAAGGTTCAAATCCTTCCCTCACCACCAGATATTTTTTTATAATATAGGAGGCTGGACGACGATGAGAGTTCAGATAGGACTCAAGTGTGAAGAGTGTGGCACAAGAAATTATTACACAACAAAAGAAAAAAGTAAGAAAGATAAACTCAGACTCAGAAAATACTGTCCAAAATGTAACAAACACACATTCCATACCGAAACGAAGGTCTAATAGTTAAAACTTAAGGTGGATTTATTAATATGACTATTTTCGCAGGGGCGTAGCTCAACTGGCAGAGCACCGGTCTCCAAAATCGGGTGTTGCGGGTTCAAGTCCTGCCGCCCCTGCCAAATTTTCTAATATTATAAAACACAACACTACCGTACCTAAATATAAAGGCTATCGGGGGAGATAACTATGGAAAAACTGAAGAAGTTCTTTAGAGAAGTTATCGCAGAAGCGAAGAAGACAACGTGGCCTAACAGAGAAGAACTCCTGGTGTCGACAGGAGTAGTTTTGTTTATTTTGGCAGTCTCGTCAATTTATCTTTTCTTAGTCGACTTGTTCTTTTCTGGAACACTTGGCGTGCTGCTTAAGAAATTTTGAGGTGAATAACTAATGAAAAAAGAATGGTACATAATTCATACCATCACAGGGTATGAAAACAAGGTTAAGGAGAACCTGGAAGCAAAAATAAAAGCACAGGGATACGAAAACATAATCCCTAATGTTGTTGTTTTGGAAGAGACCGTTATAGACACTTCGAGTAAGTCTCTTGAAAGACATATCGTAAGTCATGATGCTAAATTACATGTTAGTAACGGAATGGATGTAGAAAAAGGTGACCTGATTGCTGAAGAACCGGCTGTTAAGGTTAGGAGAGATGGAACAATAGTTGACGTTACAAACGCCAGAAGGATAGTTATTGAAACTACAGACAAGAAATTTTCAAAGACTTACGTAATCCCGGAATCTGCCAAACCTGTCTCTGGACTTCGGGTGGGTGCAAATGTATTCCAGGGAACGTTTTTGGCAGCATCGGATGAATATATCTGTGACGTAGATGGTAAGGTTGCTATAAATGAAAAGGTCAAAAAGGTAGTTGTTAGGACTATTCTTGGCGATGAAGATGTTTATATAATTCATGTTGATGTTTTCAATCCGAGTGTTTGTAAAAAGGGCGTTGTGGTTAAGGCTGGTCAAGTGTTAGCTGAGGGTAGGAAAATATATGCAAAGAGCAGTGGAAGAGTTGCTATTGTGGAGTATCCAACTAGAAAGGAGATAGTCATCCAAAAGACAAAGAAAAGAAAGCTCTATCCGGGGTATCTTTTTGTTGAGATGATAATGAACGACCATACGTGGGAATTTGTTAGAAGTACTCCATTTGTAATGGGTTTTGTTTCAGCAGGTGGAAGACCGCTCCCGTTGAAACCACAGGAAGTGCACTATATTAAGAGATTAGCAGGTCTTGAGGAAATACATCACGAAGCAAAAACGCAGATTACAAAGGTAGAATTGGAAATACAACCTGGCGATTCTGTAAAGATTATAACAGGTCCGTTTGAAGGTTTTGTTGGTGTAGTAAAAGAGGTTGACGAAGAAAAACAAGAACTCAAGGTTAATATTACCATATTTGGTAGAGAAACACCAGTTACTGTTCATGTAAGTGAAGTGGAGAAGATATAAAGGTTAATTAATAAAAGATAATTTTGCGCACATTGTGCGCAGTGGGAGGGCAAAGAGCCCGAAAATACCACAGAAAGGGAGGTAAGTTGTATGGCAAAGAAAGTAGTGGCACAGGTTAGGCTTGTGCTCGAAGCCGGAAAAGCAACGCCAGCTCCTCCAGTCGGTCCCGCATTGGGTCAAAGAGGAGTTAACTTGATGGAATTCTGTAAGAAGTTCAACGCAGTCACAGCTGATAAGGCTGGATTGCTAATACCAGTGATTGTCACCGTTTACGATGACAGGTCATTCACGTTTGTCACGAAGACTCCTCCTGCTAGCTTCTTACTGAAGAGAGCAGCGAAAATTAACTCAGGTTCGCAGGAACCAAAGAGGAAGATTGTTGGAAAAGTGACAAGGCAGCAAATCAGGGAAATTGCTGAACTCAAAATGCCAGACCTCAATGCAAACGACATTGAAGCTGCGATGAAAATAATCGAAGGAACAGCTCGCAGCATGGGTCTGGAAGTTGTAGACTGAAGCGGAAAGGAGGAGGCTCACACATGCCTAAACACTCCAAGAGGTACAATGAGGTAAGGAAACTTGTAGATAGAGAAAAGTCTTATCCACTCGATGAAGCAGTAGAGCTTGTAAAAAAGACTGCAACGGCGAAGTTCGATGAGACGGTGGAACTTCATGTAAAGACAAACATTGACTACAGAAAAAGTGAACAAAACATAAGAAGTACAATTACTCTTCCAAATGGAACGGGTAAAAGTGTAAGAGTTCTGGTCTTTGCAAAGGGAGATAAGGCGGAGGAAGCGAAACAAGCAGGTGCAGATTACGTTGGGGCAGAAGAACTTGCTGACAAAATTGCTAACGAAGGATTCTTTGATTTCGATGTTGCAATCGCAACCCCGGATATGATGAAGGTTATCGGTAAGCTTGGTAAGGTCCTTGGTCCAAGAGGATTAATGCCAAACCCAAAAACTGGAACAGTTACAGACGATGTTGCAGCTACGGTTTCTGAGTTCAAAAAGGGTAAAGTTGAAGTTAGAACAGATAAGACGGGAAATATACACATACCGGTTGGAAAAGCTTCATTTGAACCAGAAAAACTCAAAGAAAACATAAAATCCGCTTATGAACAGATTCTTGCTCTCAGACCAGCAGGTGTGAAGGGTAACTTTATAAAGAAAGCAGTTATCGCTTCCACAATGGGACCTGGAATAAAACTTGATCTCAACACTCTTGCAGAAGGCAAGAAATAAGAGTAAGAAATAGTGAACAAAGTGAATAAAAGCGGCTCGAAAGAGCCGCTTTTTTTGTTGTTTTTAATATATCATTTGTTCACCTAGTTCAGATTCAAAAGAGATAATGATGTGATAAAATTGTTTGTGGAGAAAAATATGGTTTGCATCTATATTGGGGGTGAAACTCGTGAAGAAGAGCTTTTTGGTTTTGACATTTTTGTTAACATTTATTTCTGCCCTTGCTTTGTCTGGAGTTCTCCACTTTGAACACGCCGATATAGTTTATCCAGAAGGATACGAAGAGACTGCAAAACTTGTAGGTAAGATATTTGAAAACGTTCGACAACAAGTGATTGATTTGATAGGGAATGACCCAGGAAGGATTACGATAATTCTACAAGACAAGGGAACAGTTAGTAATGGTTTTACAAATCCTTTACTCCACAAAACGATAACTTTGTACACATGGCCTCCAGAAAGCTGGATAAGCTTTGAGCTTCCGCTTGAAGATTGGTATACATATTTGATTATTCACGAGTTCACACATATGGTTCATCTCACATATCAGGATTGGTTTACAAAGCTTGTAAGTATTATTATGGGATTTCCGTATTTGCCACAGATGAATGGACCGTTTGGAGAGGGGACGACGGTATTTGCTGAAAGTTCGTTTTCTAAGAATTCTGGTAGGTTGAACAACCCTTACGTTTCCGATGGGTTATATTACTATGCCATACAAAGTTTTCCTTCTTTCACCTACAAGGAAATCATGCCGCCTGATGACTTTAGAGGTGGACAGCTTTACTATAACTTCACAGCAGGTTTCTATAAATACTTGGTTGACACTTACGGGCTTGAAAAGATGAAGAAATATATAGCGTTAACCTCCACAATTCTTCCAGATATTGAAATAGGGCTAAAGTACAAAGATAGTTTTGAAAAGGTCTTTGGTAAACCATTTGATGAGCTTTACACGGATTGGATAAGGTCGTTGATGAAGCTGAATTACTCGGAAGGGGACCTGATATATAAAGTGCCAAACACAAAGATATATAAGTTGGACCTTTTGGACGAGAAGTTAGCCGTGTATTTTGTAGAAGTTGGTCCAGCGACATCTTATGTTGGTAGTGTCAACCCAAGGCTTGTTTTCTTAAGTAAAGATGGCAAAGAACAAGGAAGTAAAACAGTAATTGCGTTAGATATTAAATACGATAAAGACAAAACTTATGTTCTTACAAAAGGTGAAAATTTTGGAAAATACGAAAACCAAATTTGGGATTTTACTTCAAATAAGCTGATAGCCAAGGGGAATATTTCTGCATTTGACGTGGACGATGGGAATGTGTATATTGCACGATACGATGCTAAGAAAATGAAAACAACAATTTCCGGGGAAAATTTGGAACTGTTGATAGATAAATACGTTACTTACATGGATGTAAATAATGGCAAGTTAGCAATGCTTACTTCTGATTATCAGATAATTGTGTACGACTTGGCTACTAAAAACACAGTTGTATTAGAAGACGATGCTATGAAAGGTCCCTATTTGAGATTTTGGGGAAATGGATTACTCTTTACAAGAGTAGATGGAAAATATGTCAATCCTTACTACTACGATTTAACCGAGGGAAAGCTTTACAAACTGGGTGAAAATCTGCTTGTGTACGATTTTGTGGTTGACAAAGACGAATTATATTACGTAAGCTACATTCCGTATTCGGTAAACACAGGAACTGGAGTCTATAGAATAAAGGCACAGAAACAAGAAGCAGATTTGGTCAGATACAAACCAGAGTTCAAGTTCCAAGACAAAAAATTTCAGTATGGTTCTGAAATTGCGTTTAGGATTCAGAAAATGACAGAACCACTCACCTGGATACCTATTTACGAATACGATATAGAAAACGATATTCGCAGGGGTTATATTATATTCACATTTGGTAATATTGAAAATGACACGTTTTTGGTCTTAACACCGGTATTTGATTTTATACTAACGGATACTTCGTTTGATATGACCTATTCTCAGTATGTGGGCTGGCTTACGATGAAGGATAATTACCAGCTATTTGTAAGCTACTACTATCCAACTAACGATTACAATCTTACTGGTATGCTTAGGCTTGGCGGATTCTCGTTGAGTCCAATAACAGATGTGTACAGTTATCTGACGTTTAGTTTCAAGACCAGGAACATAGGTTTACTCGATTCTGTTTTCAGTTTGTTCACTACAACTTCCCCAGCAGTTTATCTGAATAACATTGGATTTGGACTTTTACTTTCATCTTATGCATTTGGAATGCCATATAATGTTCAGGTTTTTGGATTGTTAAGTAATGACAAGCTTGAGGACCTTTTCAATTCCGAGAAGATTAAATCTAATTTCTTTATCGCAGGATTAGTGGATGTCGCACTTACAAAATCTACAACATTTGAAGGTAAAGTTACGCTCAACCTAAACCAGCCAGAGAAGGCTATTTATGATATGTCAATAGCCTCCACACTCTTCACGGATAATGCGTTTCTTTTTGGAAATGCCATTTACCTTAGAAATAGCGGGATTACGCTTGGTGTTACCAATCCATTGGCCGAGACTATACTCCAACATGGTATATACACTCACTTCTTTGTGGAAATGTACACACAAGGATTGAAACTTTGTCCTTCTGTTGGTGTATTTGCGCCATTTTCAGAATTAACTAAACCTGCAGGGGAAAGTCAGGAATTTTTGTTTTACTTAGGTCTCAATTCATCACCACATGGTTTTCCTTTATCTTTGTTCTCTCTAAGCCTACAGACTGAAGGGTATTAATCCTAAACTCTTTTATTCTTTTGAATCAATAAAGCGGCTCTTTCGAGCCGCTTTTCATTTTTAGTCTTCTTTGTAATTAATTGGCACGTAGTTAACAGATGGTCTACCGGAGCTAGGATTTTTGTAAAGACTCATCAATGCATAGATTTCTTTTGGCATGTCTGTTGATATCTTAATACCAAGCTCACGCGCTTTTTCCACGGTGATAGGATAGTCATGGGTCCATTTTCCACTAACCAGGTCTTCTGCAATTTTTTCAGCTTTGTCTGGATACTTTTCTTTTAGAAGTTCCGTTACGTATTCTTTCATCTGCTTCATTGCCTTTTGGGCGATATCTGCCAGAATCAGTGTCTGGTCGTCTATATCGTTGATGTTCTTTTTTTCTACAACCGAAAGAATTGAAGCCGCGGGATATTGTCCAAGTTGCGGGTCAACAGGTCCCAACACAGCATTATCATCCATTACTATTTCATCAGCAGCAAGAGCAATCAATGTGCCACCGGACATTGCATAGTGCGGGACAAAAACAGTTACTTTGCCTTTGTGCTTCCTAAGAGCGTTGGCTATCTGCTCTGCTGCCAAGACCAGACCACCGGGTGTGTGAATAATGAAGTCTATTGGCATATCATCTGGTGTCATTTTGATGGCTCTGAGTACTTCTTCAGAATCTTCAATATCTATGAACTTTCTTATACCAAATCCGAAAAAGCTAAACAACTCTTGCCTGTGAATCAATGTTATGACCCTACTCTTTCTTTTTTGTTCAATCTGCCTTATTATGGCATCTCGTGCTGAATGCAGTGAGAAGTTTTTGAAAAGTGGTGCAAATGACGAGAAAATCAAAACCATCCAGAAAATCTGAAAAATAATCGTGAAAATGTCGACCATCTCTGTCACCTCCTATTTAATTTAAAAACTGATATATTAAATCATATCTGCCGCGAGTTTCCCAGTGATGATAGCAGTTGGTACACCAGCAGGGGCGTATGCCCATTTTCCTGCTTTGTAGATGTTGCCTATCGGAGTTTTTATAGCGCCCTTCAAACTGAACATTCCTGATGGTACAGGAATTTGTTCTTCAAAAGACCAGCCAACAATTGAACCTTCTGATGTATTGTACATCCTTTCGAGCGTTAGTGGTGTTGATGTGAACTTGAAGATAATTTTTTCCTCTAAGAAAGGATAAATAGCTTCTTTTAGATTTTTAATCATTAAATTTTCTGCGTGAGATTTGAATTCATCGTACCATCCATCTTCGTGTATCTTTTTCACAATTTCGTAGTCGAATAAGACGCTAACAATCAATCCTGTTTTCCCATTCGGAGCCATTGATTTGTCTCTTAAAGCCGGTATTGAGATTTCGTATGTATTGTACTTTATAAAATCTTCAAGCCACTTAAGTATTTCTTCTTTGCTTGTGTTTTCATAATTTTCTGTTATTTTCCTTAGCCAAGACCTATTAATTTCTCCAAGGCCCTCTTTCGATGGCGTGTAGAAGAGATGTCCTGTGGATATCTTTTCGAATGTCTCGGGTGGTTCGTCAACACCGAAGAAGATTGTCAGAACAGACTCTGCACCTTTAGATGACAACACTTTCTTCTTTTCGTTTTCAATTTTATTCAATGTGGTGCCAAAAAGTCCTTCCGTGTCAAGAATTTTGTAGAATGTTTTCAAGTCAGTTGCCCAAATCATCGCATCGTATTCATAGGAATTCCCTTTTTCATCAATCACCGTGTTTTTGGAAGGAATGATTTTGACGATAGAAGTATTTGTATATACTTCTCCGCCAAGTTCAGTAATTTTTTCAGTAAGCTTTTGTGGTAAAACACCTACGCCACCTTTTGGATATATGTAGTCAGCATAGAGGTAGAAATAACTTAAAGCAAAGAATGAAGGTGTACCGCGGAAGAAGTGTTGTATTACTATATCCCTCAGAGAACGGTTTTTGACAATTTTCGATATATAGACTTCTATCGGTTCCTTAAGTTCGTTAATTTTCTTGACGGTTTTCAAGAATTTAAAGAACCAAAGAAAATATCTTGGTAACATCTCGGCAAGTTTACCTTCTTCCTTTATCTTGTTAAACGAGAATAGCGGATTATCAACACCATAGAGAATTTTCATGTATTCGAGTATTTCTTTCTCAACCTTTATCAAATTATCTACATCATGTTCCGATTCCGGATAAAGCTCTTTCAGAAGACGAGCATAATCGTTAAGGCTTTCTTCTCCACGAACTCTCAGTATCTTGGCTTCTACTCCAACTGACACGGGGTTTGGTAGAATATCGATGTCCAGTTTAAGGTCTTCTATCATGGGCTTTATAACACCTGCATTAACAAGTGCCCTGGCTCCACCTTCGAGTTTAAAACCTTCGTATTCAAAGGTATTAACAAGTCCACCGCATTTTTCGTATTTTTCAAATAGTTTCACTTTGTGCCCTCTTCTTGCAAGGTATACTGCTGCAGTGAGACCAGCGATACCACCACCTACTATTACTATTCTCTTTTTACCCTTCACCTATTTCACCTCCAAGTTTAGATACTTCTCGCTAATTATTCTCAAAGTTTTCTCCCACAACATTTTTGCTAATTCCATATCTTTTGCTGGAGGTGCGAGTTCTTCAATTGTAGTATAATGAAAAAATTTATCAGTTATACTTTCAACGTCTTTTGAAACACCAAGATAATAAAGCGCTTCTGCTGACTCGACCGGATCTCGGGACAGTTTATCTAAGAAGTTCTTCTTGAAGAATTTGTACACGGGTCCATTGTCTTGACCGGTATTTGTTTTCACAAAACCTGGATGCATAGCATTTATTGTCACGTTCATGTTTTCGGAAGAGAAAATCTCGGCGAATATGTGCATACTCAATATCTGAGCAAGCTTTGCCGAACCGTAAGCTTTCAAACCTGAGTATTTCTTTTTCTCCCACTGGAGGTTATCCAAACAAATACCCCAAGATGCGAATCTGTATCCTTCTGAACTTACAAATATTATTCTCGTGGAACCATCTCTTTTAAGTTTGTCGATTAAGAAATAGTTGATAATAAATGGAGCAAGATAATGGACAACAAAATTCATTTCAAGTCCATCTTCTGTGAGTGTTCGCTTGTTTAAATATAAACCGGCGTTATGAATAAGAACAGCTATTCTCGAATTTAGAGAGTTCAATTTCTCTACAACGTTCTTAACATCTTTCAGTTTGCTCAAGTCCGCAAGGATGTAATTGCACTCTGTCCCGTAACGATGCGATATTTCTCGGCACAGGGTTTCCGATTTTTCTTTGTTTCGGTTTATTGTTAATAACCTTGCACCATTTGAAGCGTACTTTTTTGCTGTCTCATATCCAATACCGGATGTTGCCCCTGTTATAACAACCAGTCTTCCGTCAAACCGCTCTGAACATGTCTTGGGTTTACCTGACATGTCCCGTATCATCTCAAAGATATTTGACCACTTGTATTGAAACCAGTACCTTCTTACAGAACAACCCTTGAAATCTTTCATCCAAACACCCTCTTCATGAATTTGCGGTATAATTTACCAAAACCTGGTATATTATCAAAAATGTCACCCCAAAGATCGTAATAGTCCCTTTGGTCGATTATTTTTCCCTTTTCATTTAAAATAAGCCGACTTGCACCATGAACAACGGAAGTCTTTGTTTTTCTGAAATTGATAATCATATCCCATTCAACGAAAATGACATTCCCTTCCATTACTGCATTTAATATATTCATGTGCAATTCTTGAGAGCGTTTTGTCAAACGCTCAACCATAGCTTTGAATTGTTCAATCCCATGGATCTCTTGTACCGAATCTCTAAAGTGTATATTCTCGTCGTAGTAAGGAATTAGATGAGACCAATCCGGTCTACCCTCATGATTATAAGTTTTTGTCCAAAGTTGGAGCAACTGTTCTAAAGATGTTATTGAGTATTCTATAGCACCTTGGATATTTGAAGGTGTGTTTTCCATAAAACCACTCCTATTTTGTAATTTCACTCTTTAACTGTTCGCGTTTTTTGCGATATTCAAGTATTGGAAGATCCCCGGTTATAAGGTTTTCGGACATTCTAAGTTCAGACTTTTTAGGTATCTGAGTTTCAACAACAGCTCTGTCTTGGTGGAGAACCTTTTTATTGAAAGGTGTTCCAAGAGTGGAGATCAATTTATCAATAAACCTTATTCCTGTGAATCCAACGTAGAACCTTATATATATCCTCGTATGTTCTTCGTCCACTGGAACAAATGCAGCAGTTACTCTAAGCTTTTCGTCGATGTGATTTTGCCAGATATTTGGAAATTTGAACTCGAGGTATACACTACTCATTTCAGAAATTTTCATTTCTTCAGGTTTTCTTGCAGGTATTCCATCTTCAACTCTATTAAATACGTAGAAATAAAACATAGTGTCATTTATCCATCTTACTACTGGACCATCAGCTACTGTTCTGTTACCTCTTCCTATTGTATTATAGTGCACAAATGGGACATGTATTGGGTCGAGCTGATTTTCAATAGCCCTACTATAGTGGACGTTCCATACTTCACTAAATTCTGTGTAAGCCAAGGAGTCATCAATATCATCAAAATAGGACGGATTATGAGTTGGTTCTTTATCGCCATACCATATCCATATGAAATCTGCTAATTCATACGTCGGATATGATTTTACAATAAAATTCTCGGGAACAGGTGCAGTTCTTCCATTAGATGGTATTGTTTTAACTCTACCTGTTGAATCATATTCAAAGCCATGGAATGGGCACATAACCCTTTCGCCGTTGTTGAGAAGCTTTCCATGGGATATAGAAGCTCCACGGTGACAACAGATATCAGAGATACAATGGACCTTACCATCTTTATCACGCCATATCGCAAGTTTTTCACCAAACCGAGTAACTCCAATGAGCTGTCCCTTTTTTAATTCTTTTGAAGACATAACAACATACCACTGGTTTTTTATCATAACTGCTCCCCTCCTGCTATTTTGATAATGTTAACTAAAAGTATTGAAACTTTCCAAAAACCGCATTATCCTTATAAAGAGGGGACACCCCCCAACCAACTCTCGACAAAGGAGGTATCCCGATATGAACAACTCAACGCTCTCTTGTCCAAAATGCGGTTCCACCAGCTTATACAAAAACGGTCATGACAAATACGGTAACCAACAATTCCTTTGCAAACTCTGCCATCATTCTTTCAAACTTTCCCATTCTCACAAACGCAAAAACTTCCCTTTCCCTTATCCCAAATGCACTTCTTGTGGTAAATCTATGCAAATTTACAAAGTCCGTCGCTCTTTCGTTGTCTTCCGTTGTAGAGCTTGTCGTACCAAAGATAGAGTACCTTTTAACCTCCCCGAACCAGTCACCCTTATTCCTGAGAAATTTAAATATTTCCGTTTTCCTCTATTTTTCATCTTAAAAGCTTTCGTTTTGTATATGAAACACAATATGTCTTATCGCTCTCTTGCTCATTCTCTTAATATCAAAGTATCTCATGTCACCATATATAAATGGGTTATTAAATTGTGTACTTTATTCTCTGTACTTTTTCCAACATTTACCATCGAAAATGTTTTCTCAGTTCATGCTGATGAAACTGTTCTTGTGTTCAAAGAACAAAAGTACTATGTTTGGCTATTAGTTGATCACGAAACTAACTTAATTCTTTGTTGGCATGTCTCAAAGTATCGTGATATGGGACAAGTCAAAGTATTGCTCGAGAAGTTCTTTGGTAATTCAAAACCTAGAAACATTGAACTTATTACTGATGGACTTGGTGCATATGAAAGTGCAGTAAAGCTGTTGTTCAGAAATATCAATCACGTAGTGGTACCGCTCGGTAAAAACAATCAATGTGAATCTAAGTTTTCATTGTTGAAAGACTTTTTCCGACTCAAGCGAGGGCTGAAGAATACGAAGAATTTAGCGAAATATATTCAAGTATTTTGTGTAGTGAAGAATCTTTGGAAAACGCACAATGGTAATATCAATCTCATTCTTTCACACTTACACTCTTTCATCACTACAAGTTAACACTATCCTTATTTCAAATCATTTAATCAATCCAAGTAGTTGTTTGGCTATTTTCACATTATCCTCATGTTGTTTTATGAAAAATGGATGCGGTTCCATCGTTAACACTTTCCTAAGCATTTCTTCCGCTTTCTTTTTATCATTCATTTTTAAATAGAGTTGTCCCCAGTTCAGATACAATCCGGAATAATTCGCCGCATATTTTTCAGCTTCTTTGAAACTATCTTCTGCCTTTTTGTAATCTTAAAATGGCCAAGGGGGATTCATGAATCTAACACCTTTGGCTATGTATGCTATTGCTTTATCTAAGTTATCTTGTGTGTATTTTATTGCCCTTTCTATATAAAAATCAAAATCATTCATTAGTTGAAGTTTTTGAAACACATTTACAAAATCTATAAGTGCTGCTGATGACATAGCTGCAATGAAGTAGGCTTTGCCGTTCTCAGGATCTGCTTTTATAATATCTTTTGCTTCTTGAAGCGCAAGGTTGTAATGTCTTTCTTTGAGCTTATTATCGTTGAGTAGCTGACCGTATTCGAAATACACTTCTGAAAGCAGAGTACGAATTTTCACATAGTTAGAAGATTTATTAGAGTTATTTTTGATTTCGTTCTCTAAGAGACTAAGCAAATTCTTCAACTCTTCAATGTTTTTCGAAGACCGAGTATTCAAGAATTTCTGAGTAAAATATTCTATATTGTTCGTTGAATTGCTGTTCTGAGAGAATAAAGGAAGACAAAAGATGTTCGATAACAGAAATATAAAAGTTAACTTTAGAGTTTTCATGCCCTTTCACTCCTTTTTGTTCTGTATTGATGCAATAAATTAGACAACTCGTTTTTGTGTTTATAAAGTATAACCAACACATTTCCAAAGTATAGAATAACTAACTCTAGAGCGCCTTGAGAAACTTTCCATACAACGTAAATTAAAAGAACAAAATACCCCAGAAGAACTCTTAGTGCATCTTCTTCTGGAGTTGTGGATTTCTTCTTTGAAATCTTTCGGTATATCGAAAAAATCGTAAAAACACCGCCAAGCGAGGTTGGTGCTTCCCATTTCGTTAGAACAGACCATGCTCCGAAGGATGTTGCTATTGCCTTTCCGCCTTTGAATTTCAGCATTGGAGAAAATGCATGACCAAGAATACCAAAAAGTGCTGCTATCGAAATAACAAATTTATTTAATGAATGTCCATAAATACCAACAAATATCGCAAGTGGTAATGTTCCTTTTAAATAATCGAGTAAAAGCGCTAAAAATCCCCACTTCCAACCAGCTACTCTCCAGAGATTAGAAGAGCCTGGATTGCCATCTCTTACTTTTCTCAAATCGAAATTGAGTAATTTAGCAATTATATAAGAATACATAATACTTCCAGAGAAAAACTGGAGTGCGACAATCAAAATATAGACAATCAAACTATCAACTAACATCTATTTTCCTCCCTTTCCAATATACTTGCTTTTTGAATATTGTTAAGTAAAGTGAATTAAAAAACACAATTAAGAAAAAGATATAATGCAAAGGGTAAAAAAGCGCATCAAACCATTTGTAATCACCTGTTGGTTTTGCCATAATGTATATAATCAGAGCAACCGTTAAATAGCGCACCACTCCATCTAAGGTAAAAACTGAAGTGAACGATGAATAAATGCCAGCCATAAAGATAAGTGACAAAAGAAACGAAAAAAGTCCACCAATTGTAGCACCAGGAGACATGTTCTTTGAAAAACCTTCAAAAAGTTGCTTAAATCCCGATGGATACATTCTAAACTTTATGGTATGGTTTCCAAGAAAGTTTGTAACTTTGATACCATGATTAATATATAACTTACCGAGCTTAATATCTTCTAAAACACTATCTTTTATTGCTTGATGCCCTCCCGTGATTTCGTAATCACGTCTTGATGTAAAAATCGTCGGACCGAATGCGCCAGAAGGTACTTTATTTGGAAATCCCAAGTTATTACTTGCGTAAACAATCATTATGTTAAAAGGCAAAGTCAAGTGCTCATAAAATTTTTCAAAACGTTGATATGGCCATACTGATATTAAGCCACCATATTCCTTTTGACGTAGAAAAAGTGACTGAATTAATTCATTGCTTGGTTCGACGTCGGCATCAAGAAAAAGAAGGTATTCTCCAGAAGAATTCAGATATCCGTTCCATATAGCCCACGATTTTCCGACCCAACCTTTTGGAGGTTCTTCTGTTAGTCTTATAACGGTTACCTCAGGAAAACTTCTTGCAACGGAAAACGTTCCATCAGTGGAGTTGTCATCAACAACGATTATTTCGAAAGGTTTCAAAGATTGGTTTATAACAAGCGGCAAAAGTTTTGAAAGGTTTTTTTCTTCATTTCTTGCAGGTATTATTACAGAAATTTTAGGATTCTCTGTTAAATGATGCACATCGGATAAACTTTTCTTGGAATGCAAAATCCTTTTCTTTGCATAGTATATATATGATAGAGAAATCAAAACAAAAGTGACGAAAATAATATATTTCAAAAAATCCCCTCCTCCTGAGTGCTGACTCTTCATATTGTTTTGTGAGCTTATTATATCATACAATTATTGACAATTTGTAAACTTAAATATACAATTAGACTTGGTACAATTCATAATATTGTTCAACAGAAAATTGGCAGCTTAGAAAGGAGATCTATCATGGAGAGAAAAGAACAGAAGGTAGTTATATTACACGGATTTGATAAACCTGAGATTCTCAAGGTGATGAAATTACTTAAGGAAAACTTTCAAGGCGAAGACTTGATATTCGCAAGTACCACTCCAACAAGCTTGACTTGGAGAGTTGAAGACCTAATCAATGAACTAAAGCAAGAACATGAAGAATTTAAAAGGATGAGACAGATAAAACAGCAAGAAGGAAAGCAAGGAGAATAAAGACAGACTCAGTCGTGTGAAAAAAAGAGAGAGAGGTAGAACCCCTCTCTCTTTTTTTGACTATTCTCTGAGTATTAATATGTCAGTGCTTTGTAAGCATCGATTAAACCGTATCCAACGTATTTATTCCACCCTGTCGAATTGTATGTGTACCCAGGAATCTTATAAGCCGTTTTAATAAGTCTGCTTCGGATAGCTTCAGGGGTTGTGTATCCTTTTGCGTAAAGCATAGCTGCAACTGCTGAAACATGTGGTGTTGCCATTGAAGTACCTTGGAGGAACATGTAAATGTCTCCGTCTGTGGGTGTCCATGTTGTGCTAAGAACCCCGTCAGCATATCCGTCGCCATTCTGGTCGACACTTGTATCTCCACCAGGGGCAACAACATCAAGGTAGTGATATACATAAGCTTTCTTGTACGGATCATAATATCTCGTGTAATTGTAGTTGGAATAAGGAGCGCGTTTGTTGTCATACCTTGTTGCACCAACTGCGATAGTTTCAACGTACGCTGCCGGATAAGAAAGTGATGACCTATTTTCATTTCCAGCTGCACAAACTAAGGTAACATTTTTGCTGTATGCATATTTTACAGCATCCATAAGAACCTGAGCACCGCTACCACCAAGGCTCATGCTAACTATCTTTGCTCCATTATCAACAGCCCATCTAATTCCAGCTGCAACGTTGTCAAGCGTTCCAGAACCGTCTGCCCCAAGAACTCTAATTGGCATTATCTTTATTCCGTAGCCACCCCAGTTCACACCGGCAACACCAAGGCCGTTGTTCGTGAGTGCTGCTATTGTTCCAATGACATGCGTTCCATGACTTGCATCTCGCGCAGGGTCTGTTGGGTCGTAATCTCTATCGACAAAGTCATAACCTTGCACAAATATGCCCTGAAGGTCTGGGTGAGTAAAGCTAACCCCTGTATCAATAACTGCTACAACGACGTTGGCAGATTTCATGATATCCCATGCCTGTGGGAGTTTGATGTTGTTGTAGTGCCATTGATATCGATAGTATGTATCATTTGGCGTTGCAAGTGCTCTGTAAATATAGTTCTTATCAACTGACTTGACACCTGGAAGAGAATTAAGAAGTTCTGGTTTTTCTGTTCTTACCGTGACGATTTGGACGTCGCTAAATGTATATGTCCTGACTACTTCAGCACCAATGCTTGATAATGCTTTAACCGCATCTTCTCTTGGTTCGAACTGGACAACGTATTCTCCAGGAACGTAATCTTCTTCCGTTCCGGACACGCCAAGTTTTTCTGAAACTTTAAACTCACCTTGTGCGCGTGGTTCAAATCTTGGCTCAAATGAGTTGGTACAGCTGAACGCTACTAGCAAAACTGCCAAAATCACTGCAAGTAAAGCGACCTTCTTCATCCTACGACCCCTCCTATCCAGAAGTGTGGAATTGTTAAGATTGCTAAATGAGTGATTAGATTATACAAAATTTACGGTTGCATTGTCAAGAAAAAAGTCGGTGTTTTGTGATAAAAAAATAATAAAAAACTTACCAGGGAAAATACCAATTTCAAAGTTCTGGTTGTGTAGAAGATGTTTTGACAGTTATTTTTCCAAGCTCATGATATAGTTTTTCCATGTGTTTCCACATTTTAGTATAAACCTTGCCAAAGTATTCCATGTAGAGCCTGTTTTTATCAGTGTCTGGGTAGAATATTTTTTCAATCCTAACCATGTTTTGAACAGCTTCCTCAAAAGTTCTGTATTTTCCGATACCAACGTATCCCGCTATAGCGGCACCAAGTGAGGCGGTTTCGTTCGTCTGTACTTTGTATGTTGGAACACCTAGGATATTTGTAGTTATTTGACACACTTCGTCACTTTTTGAGCCTCCACCAGAAAGACCTATTTTTTCCATTCGAACCCCGGTCTTTTTCTCAATTTTCATCTTTCCTTCAAGTAACGCGTAGACGATACCTTCTATGATTGCTTTATAGACATGCAACCGAGTATGCCTGTCTGAAAATCCTATAATTGCTCCTCTTGAAAAAGGGCGTTCGGGTCCTGCTGTCCAAGTGGGTTGTATAATCAATCCGTCACTTCCATCAGGAATTTCACGCAAGTATTTGTCAAGTATTTTCTCCGGAAACGTATTAAGCTCCTCGGCTTCCCTAATTTCGCTGTGTGCAAATTCCTTTTTGAACCAGGTAACCAACCAAAACCCCCTGGATATTCCGATTTCGGGGTTATAGGCATTTGGAAGTATCGAAGGGTATGGTGGAATAAACGGTATTACTTCGACATATTTTGGTGTAGTTGTTTGAATCGTTGCTGTTGTCCCAAGGCTTATACTTCCAACATTTGGTGAAAGACAACCGCTTCCAAGAGTTTCACACTGCTTATCAGCACCTGCGGCAATGACGGGTAACCCTTCTTTCAAGCCTGTGAATTGTGCTGCAGCTTTTGTGATATAACCTAAAATTTCTGTTGGGTTGACCAATCTGGGTAGTTTGTCTTTTTCAATTCCGAAAAGTCTCCATTTGTAGTGAAGAGGGTTATTAATCCACGTTTTTGATTTGTAGTCAAAAGGAATGTACCCAACTTGTGAGGCGGTTGAGTCTACGTATTCACCTACGAGTTTGTAGGTTAGGTATCCCGAAAGTAATAGATACTTATGAACGTTATTCCAAATTTCAGGTTCGAATTGTTTCATCCAGTTAGCCTTGCTTCTTCTGTATGCCATGTAAGCTGTTGGGAGTTTTTTGATAAGCCAAAAAGCTAATTTCTCATGAAAATAAAGTTTTGGTTTTCCTAGAGCTTCTCGTTCGTCAAGCCAAATGAAAGCATCTCTTAAAGGATTACCGTCTTGGTCGACAACGACTACTGTCGCTCTTTGCGTAGTTAGTGTCACAGCCTCTATTGAATTAAATACATTCGGAAAATTCTCTTTTAGTTGTTGTGTAGCTTTCGCTAAGCTTTCCCAATACATTTCGGGAGATTGCTCAGCCCAGCCGATGTTACGTGAATAGTATGGTTCAAAGTCCACTTTTTCAGCTGCTAAAACTTCGCCTTTTTCTGAAAAAATTATAGCTCTTAAACTTTGCGTTCCACAATCGATGGCAAGAACGCTCATCATAATTCCTCCCAAAAGGTTCAAAATTAGTTTATTGCACTCAAAATCAATTATATCATTATAACGGTTCTCTCTAGACAACTTTAATGACCAAGATTAATCAAGATTAATCACAAAAGCAGTAATATACATATTGACTTTTCGAAATAATTAAGTTTAATTAGGTAAAAGTAATTTTGTTAGGTAATAGAGGAACAAAAAATGCAAAAGGAGATTCATAAGAAAAAAGTTATAACCACGCTATTTTTCATTGTTCTTGCGGATATGATTGGGTTTGCACTTTATAATATCTCTTCTACCGTACTATGTGAAGCAGTTTGGTGCAGGCGACTTTATGATAGGCTTACTTTCCATGGTTTATCCAGTGGGCCAAATTTTTGCAGCTCCACTCATAGGTAGGCTATCTGACAAAGTAGGAAGAAAGAAAGCACTTTTACTTAGTGTTGGTGGAACCTTTGTTTCGTTACTGACATTAGGTTTTGCAAAATCTTTGGTGGTTATATTTATGGCTCGATTGATTGATGGATTGACAGGTGGGAACATAACGATTGCACAGTCTTATATCAGTGATTTTACAGGTGAGAAAGAGAGGTCAAAAAATCTTGGACTTATAGGTGCTGCTTTTGGGTTGGGATTCATACTTGGTCCTGCGATAGGAGGATTTTTGAGCAGGTGGGGATTTTCCGTTCCAGCACTTTTTGCTGCTGGTCTGTCATTTATTAATTTGATAAATATTGTTTTCCTTCTTCCAGAGTCAAAGCCTGTCAAAGAATCAAAGAGAGTTCCATTTACTTTTGAGGAATTGAAAATGTTGAGGAACCTCTAATACCAAGTTTTCTTTCAGGCTTTCCTACTTTAAAACCCTCGAATCCTTTTTCCACGATAAATGCGCTGATGCCTTTTGTTCCTTTTGATTTATCTGTCATTGCAAAAACAATAAAAACATCAGCTGTTCCACCGTTAGTTATGAATATCTTAGAACCGTTAAGTATATAATAATCACCAACGAGTTTCGCTGTTGTTTGCTGGTTTGCGGCATCACTACCAGCATTGGGTTCGGTTAATGCGAAGGCACCAAGGCGTTCTCCTCTAAGCAGAGGCTTAAGGTACTTTTCTTTTTGGTGCTCCGTGCCCCAAGTGTATATTGGATAGCAGCACAAGGATGTGTGTGCCGAGAGGATTATCGCTGTTGTCGCACAGTATTTTGCTATTTCTTCAACAGCGATTATGTAAGTTAGGTAATCTCCACCTGCACCACCAACCTCTTTTGGGAAAGGTATGCCCATCATACCTATTTCTGCCATCTTTTTTACCGTCTCTGTTGGGAAGTATTCTTCCTCGTCAACTTTTTGTGCAAAAGGTTTGACTTCTTTCTCAGCAAACTCGCGAAATAATTCTCTCGCCAAAAGTTGCTCTCTCGTTAACAAGTAATCCATCGCTTATACCTCCAGTTCACTTGTAGTTTTAATTCTATCGAACGCTGAATATTTCTTACAAGCACTTAGCGTGAAATTATTCACAACTCAATTTCATTATATCACTCGTTCAGAAAATGTTAAGCATAATTGTGAATAATATCACGTAAAAAATCCGATAACTTATGAATTTTGAACTACGTCATTCAAGAAACTTGAGTATGCGCTTGTTTTCTACGTTAAGCTATTTGATTTGTTTTCTCTTTTGGACAGGAAGCGTTTTTAGGTAAGAAATCTAATTTTTAATAATTTAGCTCGGATGTTATAATATGTAAGAATGCGATTGGAGATATTTTGAACGGAAGGGGGATTATTTTGAAGACCGGTACAAAGTTGTTTGTTATATTCTTGATAAGTGGCATAGTGGTAACGCTTTCTTTGTCTTGGATAATCGAGTTTTACAAGTACCAAAAACGTTTAGTACCATTAGATAAAGTTGAGAGGTTATTTGATAATGCTGTGCGAACGATTAAAGAAACTTACCCTTCAGAAGATAGAGAAGAAATTGCAAGAAAGGTCTTGGGTGAATACTATAAGTATAAGTCCAACAGAAAGAAAATACTTCCTATTGATGTTTTTAAAGTTATCCAACCCGCACTTTCTGTTGTTAATGACCAGAATTTTAGGCTTTATCCTCCAACAGAGCCCGTTTATAGTGTTTTGCCGTTTACAGTAACAGTAGTTGACGGTAGGGTTATTGTATCATCGAGTGCGGTGAAAGATATAATAGCCGGTGACGAGGTATTAGAAATAAACGGGAGGAAGATTTCAGAATTGATAGACCTGTTGTTGCCATACACGTCTGGAGAAAATTACTCTGTTCGTGAGCAGCAGTTATCATCGTTAATACAGTTGATTCCTGAGTTAGTTGATAAAAAGAAGGATAGAATAGGTATTTTTTATAGGCAAAAGGAGTATAATATAAAAGTCATGAGCGATGGCGCAGAAAAAACCGTTGTTGTGAAAACGATGACTGCTATGAGTTACACACGTGAAAGTGTCCAGTTTCCAGCTCTCCCAACGAGAAGACCTTTCGAGTTCTACAAGGAAGGCAATATTGGAGTGTTTAAGTTTGGAACGTTTAGTCTCTCCGGGACGATTTACAACACTTACAGAGAGTTCTTAACAAACACACTTGTCTATAACAAAGATATGAAGGTAGTTTTAGTAGACTTACGAGGCGTTGCTAGTAGAGATTTTACAATCTTCAAAGAACTGTTCGAACATTTTGTGGATGAGAGAACATCGGTCGAGAGATGGATTTCCATAGTTAACACTGCCTACAATATAAGCGTGCTTAATAAATACGGCGTAGACTTTGAAAAAACGACAAACGAGTTGCTCAGAATAAAATTCTTCCACACGTTTGAACCAAGGGAACCAGTTATCAAAGCAGATGTTTGGATTTTATTCGACAGGTACACATCAAATGCGGCTCTGGATTTCATATATACATTCAAGAAGCTTCGTAAAGATAGAACCATAGGTGAACCAACGTTGATGAAGATAAATCATACAACCGAAGTGGATTATAAATTCGATGATTCAGCTAAGACAAGTTTCATGTTCCCAACAGCTGTGATAAGTGAGGATACTCAACGTGATGTAGTCTTAGAACCGGATTATGAAATAGAGTTAAGTACAGAAGAAAGGATTAACTATGTGAAGGGTATAGAAGACGTAATGTTGAACAAAGCATTAGAGATAATAAAAGAACGTACAATCAAGCGCTAACTAAGCGTTTTTTATATCACCACTTTAAAAAAGGGGGCGCTGTGTATGAAGTTTGGTAGGAAAGTTTTAGTGGGGATTTTTTTACTTTTTGCGGTTGTTTTGTTGTTCGCTGAAACAAGGGAAATCGTTATTTTGCACACCAGTGATTTGCATGGCTACATCTATCCTGTTGATTATGCAACAAACAAAGCAGCGAATCACGGCTTAGCGAAGGTGGCATCGGTAATTAAAGAGCAGAGGCAAAAGTATGGTGAGGACAACGTCATAGTAATTGACACTGGAGATTTAATCCAGGGAAGCCCTATGGAATACTATCATGCGAAATTTGATAACAGTGATGTTGATCCAATGGTTCTTGTAATGAATCATCTCAAATTTGCGGCAAGCGTTATTGGAAATCATGAGTTTAACTATGGTCTGGATGTGTTAAGCAAAGCTATAAGTGAGGCAGAGTTCCCATTTGTTAGTGCAAATATAACGGACGAATATGACATTCCGTACTTCATACCATATCAAATAGTTGACTTAGATGGGGTAAAAGTGTGCATATTGGGTTTGACTACTAAATTCGTACCTAATTGGGAAGATCCAAGAAACATTAAAGGTCTGAAGTTCAAAGATCCGGTTGAGACAGCAAAACTTTACGTGGAAGAACTAAGGGATATTGCTGATATAATGATAGTTGCTTACCATGGTGGTTTAGAGCGCGACCCTGCTACAGGTAATCCAACGGAACCGCTTGTTGGAGAGAACCAAGGCTATGAGCTTGCAACTCAGGTCGCTGGTATTGACGTTCTGTTAACAGGTCACCAACACAGAGCAATTGCAACAAAGATTGGAAATGTAGCTGTAACTCAGCCATACAATTGGGGAAAGATGGTTGGTAAAATAACCATAAAGTTAGAGAAAAACGAAGAGGATGGGAAATGGATTATTAAGGAGGTTAAGCCTGAATTAATCGATGTTTCAAAATATCCACCCGATGAAGAGATTCTAGAGCTTGCAAAGCCCTACGAAGAAAAAACACAAGCTTGGTTAGATACACCAGTAGGAACAGCAAAAGGTGATTTCTGGATTTCTGATCCGTTTGTTGCAAGGCTTTGGGATAATCCACTAATCGAGTTTGTCAATAAAGTGCAAATGTATTACACGGGTGCGAAAATCTCTTCTACTGCACTCTTCACTAACGACGTTAAAGGTTGGAAAGATGGTCCCATAACTTTAAGAGACATAAACGCAGTCTATATATATCCGAACACGCTGAAAGTGCTAAAGGTTAAAGGTAAAGATATTAAAGACGCACTTGAAAGAAGTGCAGACTATTTTGTCTTTGAAGATGGGATAGCAAAGGAGAATAAAACTTGGATAGAGCCTAAAGTTCAGAGATACAACTACGATATGTGGGAAGGCATATCTTACAAGATAGTCCTGAACAGACCAAAAGGCGACAGGATTGTAGATTTAATGTTTGAAGGGAAACCTCTTGATATGGATGCAGAGTACGAGATTGTTTTGAATAACTACAGAGCTGGCGGTGGTGGAGGATACGAAATGTTTAAGGGAAAACCCGTTGTCAGAGAAGTTCTAATAGAAATGGCTGAATTAATGTCGAACTATGTGCTCGAAAAGAAAGAAATCGAAGCGACGGTCGATAACAACTGGGGAGCTTATATCGAAATGACGTATACTGTGCACTCAGGAGAAACACTAGAATCTGTTGCATCAAAACTCGGGATTCCTGTAGAAGATATAAAAAGGTGGAACAACGTAGAAGAGGTTAAAGAAGGAGACGTGCTGAAATACTATGTTCCGTATTTTGAATATCTCAAGCTTATGCAAAAAGCTTCCTAAGACTAACACAACCAAAACCAGGGGGACTGCGTACCCCTGGTTTTTTATTGATTCTTAAATGTATCGAAAATTGATGAATATTTGGAAAGGTGGTGGTAAGGATGAAGTTTTTCCTGCTAACAACAGCGACAATACTTGCATCGCTAACAATCGTTTTAAAACAATTGAAGGTTCTTGAAAACCTTTCAATTTTACTCAAGGTTCTCACGACTCTAACACTGTTTTTGGCTGTATTGTCGGATTCTGTATTTCTGAATCATAATAACAAGGTTGAATTATTAGTCGCTTTTGGTCTTTTATCCGGAGCCTTGGGCGATTTTTTCTTAGAATTTGATAGATTTTTCATCCATGGTATGGGCGCATTTTTATTAGGCCATATTTTCTATGTTCTTGGGTTTTACAAAATGTGGGAAATCCCGTCATTCGGTATTATAGTTACGCTCTTGCTGAGTGGTTTTGGCTATTTTCTTTTTCTTAAAAGATTCTTAAGCAAAGAAAAACTTGCGGTTTTTTTATACGTTTTAGCAATATGCACGATGGTTGCGTTTTCTTCGGTACGTATTGTGGCTTTTTCTGGGGCAATTCTTTTCTTTTTATCGGATTTATTCCTTTCATATGATAAGTATGTTAGAAGAATTCCGAACAGGGATTTATTAGTTCTGTCGTTGTATTTTGCTGGACAGTTATTTATCTCGTTAAGTGTAGTTCTTTAATCTAACTTTGAATTCTCAGTAAACAAGGACAACAATTCAGCCAGTTTTCTCAAATCATCGATGAATAACTCTATACTTCCGTAATTATAGATTGTTTTAGTGAAACTATCTATCGAACTATTCAGTAAGATGCGTGCAAGTTCATCTGATTTCGGAAGTTGTCTGAATTGGCTGTAAAGGACTGGTATTCGTTCAGAAATCTTTTTATTAAAGTCTCTAAACTCCTCCAGAAATTTATAGACCTGCTCATAGAAAGTGTTGGAAAGCTCTATTCGAAAGACAAATGGATGATTAAAAGAAGAACTGAAAGAGTACCTATTTGCCAAATTTTTAATAGTTAGCACGACGTTTATTTCAAGGAGAAATTCAAAGCCTACGTCTGCAAAGACCTCAAGATGCTGGGTAAGAAAGTTGTTATTAAGCGATATTACGCATTCAAGATTGTTAAGTGTATTTTCCACCTTAAGAAACAAGTTATTGTACACCTCGTTATACCTAAGATATTCAAAAGATAACGTGTTTGAGATTTTGAATTTTTCAAAATTTTCATTGTTGAATGGTAAAAGGTTTTCAAGAGGTAGAATTTCGTTGGTTTCATACTCGCTGACGTTAAAAAACCATCCATTGATTTCCTCGTTGTATCGTTTAATTGGCTGCAAGCCCAAAAAATTCACAATATTTAGTGAGTGCAAGTCAATAAATTTTTCGCCGTTTATATCCAAAATTGAAGGGGCGTAATAATCCAAAAGTTCTTGAAAAGTGAAATTAGGGTCGTAGTAAATTTTCAAAAGATTCCCCCCTTGAAAAGCAAATCTTTGCCAGAGCAATTACTCGACTGTTACTTGAGTGTTTCTCTCTTCTCCCTCAGTGTAAAGACGTAAGCAAGAACTTCTGCAACTGCTTTGTAAAGCTTTTCTGGTATAACATCTCC
This sequence comes from Fervidobacterium pennivorans, assembly GCF_001644665.1. Taxonomy (NCBI): domain Bacteria; kingdom Thermotogati; phylum Thermotogota; class Thermotogae; order Thermotogales; family Fervidobacteriaceae; genus Fervidobacterium; species Fervidobacterium ngatamarikiense. Next base: position 1,859,181 of record NZ_CP011393.1, on the reverse strand, counting down.
AAGTTCAGTAGTATAGTATATCTCCCTTGCAAGTTTTGGATTTCTGACGATTGGAACATCGTTTTCCCTTGCTATGTCTATTATTCTCAGTGCAACCCGGTCAACACCTTTTGCAACCAATACGGGGGCAAAGTCTTTTTCTGGATCATAGCGTAATGCACACGCAAAATGTGTCGGGTTGGTTATAACCACGCTTGCTTCCGGAACTTCTTGCATCATTCTATGCATTGCGTATTGCAGCATTATTTGTCTCTGACGCCTTTTAATCTCGGGGTTCCCTTCTATTTCTTTAAATTCTTCCTTTACCTCTTGTTTTGTCATCTTGATACTCTGTTCGTATTCATAGCGTGAAAAATAGTAATCACCTATTGAAACAATTAATAGGGCTATTGAACATTTGATTATAAGCTCTGTAAAGGTGCTCCAAACAAGTAAAGCACCGTCAATTAAACTGGAATCAGCTGTTATCATTATCTTTTGGAAATTCCCTTTAATCACACTGTAGCCAACGAAACCCACGATTAATAATTTTGCAATAGCTTTCGCTAATTCGAAAAGGGACCTAAGCGAAAACATCCTTTTGAACCCACTTATCGGATTGAGACGGTTAAAGTCAAATTTCAGAGGCTTGAGTGTGAAAAGGAACCTGGTTTGCAGTAGTCCAATTGTGAGGGAAAAAAGTGCGGCGCTGAGTACCAGAAAAGAGAGGAACACAAAAGCAGATGTGAAAGGCTTGACACCATATATTAGAAAGTCCTCGAAAGTTCTTATCTCGACATCTGATATCTCGAAGGTGGATATCGTTCCATTTATTAACGCATTTAGTAGCTGCTTACCGGTAAATAAAAAGAGAGTTGCTACAAATAGAAAGCCAAGGCCGGAGATGAATTCGCGCGAGACGGGAACCTGACCTTCTTCTCTTGCCTTTTGTCTTTTACGTGGTGTTGCTTTTTCTGTTTTGTCAGGGTCCGCGAATAGTTGCAGATTTATTTTGGCTATTTTGCTAGTAGCTGACTGAGATATGGTTCCAATCTGTAAACCATCCGTGATATCAATTCTACCCATACAGGTATCATCCCCACAAGCACAGCAAAAAGTATCAGCGTTGAAGCAGGCATAGCAACCATAAAAACGTTCATTTGAGGAACAAGTCTAGAGAGAATTCCAAAAAGTACGTTTATTAAAAACATAAGACCTATTATAGGTAACGCTATTTGCAAGGAGAACAGAAACGCATCGGTAAAGATTCTTACATATTGCTCACTGATGTTTTTGAAAGAAATTTCAGAAATAAGAATCGGGTATTTTTGAAAAGACTCGACAACAGCCTTGTAAAGAAGTAGGTGACCTTTTAAAGAGACGAATATGTAGACTGATACCAAGTAGATGAACTCGCTTGTTAAAGGTGATTCTTCCATAGTCGGGTCTAGCGAACCACTTACATTGAATCCCGACTGGATACCAAAAATTTCGCTTCCAACGTAGACTGAACTAACAATGGTGTATCCTATCAATCCGATAACGAAACCTATGAAAAAGTTGTACAGTGCCGAGCCAGCAATTGTGATTATTGGCATAGGCAAAGAAACAGGAATGGCAACATTAGGCAATGTGACGTATCCAAGTGCTAGAAGCAGTATAACCATTATCTCCAACGGTAATGAAAACCCAGCAAATAGCGGGGCAATTACCATCATGCCTGTTAAACGCGTAAGAATTAATCCGTAACTTAATGCATACCTTTGAAGCAAGTCGTAGAACTGATTCATATTCAACAAAAATCGCCTCACTTGTTAGGCGAAATTTTCCAAAAATCATGGTTTATAGAATCATTTCTTTTGAGTCTCTATGATTGTATGATAATTATACAACACTTTATTCCTTGGACTGTCGTTGTAGTAAGGTCTTGTACAATGGGTGCATCCGGATGTAAGGAAGGCTTTTGATATATCTATAGAGTTATCGTATTTTAATATCTTCAGATTGCCATCCTCATCAAAATCTATTTCTGGTGTATAATTTGTTTCGAACATCAAGAACCTGAGTATTTGGATTTTTCTGTATCGTTCAAGAGATGGTGGTGTTAAGTGAGCAAGTCTCGTCCCACGTATTGGAGTAAAAGCAAAGAGCGCGACTTTGACATCGTAAGCTTTCATTAGCTTGAATATTTCATAGAGTTCTTTGTCTTGTTCACCAAGTCCAACGATGATATGGGTTGTAATTCTTCCTGGATACTTTTCTGCTCCGTAACGTATCAAAGAGAGAGTGTATTCTAAGGACCAAGAACGATACAATTTGTGAAGCTTTTCGGAAACCACGTCGATAGCAATGCCTAAGTCATTAACTCCTGAATTCATTAGTATATCGATTTCCTTTGTGCTTTTCACACGTGTGGAAACAGAAATGAGTAGTTTTTGATTAGTGTCCGACCTTTTCAGACGTTCAACAACGTCAAGTACGTCTTCAAAATAACCTTTGTAATTAACAGTCTGAAGGCAAACACGCTTGAACTTTAGGCTTATCGAATTCAAATCTTTAGGTTCTATTAATTTCCAAACTACCCTTGACAAATACGAATTATCACTTTCTGAATCTCTTGCATGAGTACAGTAAGCGCAGTTATACATACATTCCCCGTCAAGCATAAGGTAAGCAGTGGGCATCTCATCGGGTATGGATTCTCCATTAAGCAACTTCCAAGTCCAATAGGAAGCTCTCAAAATCATACTCATGCAGTCTCCTCTTTCGCGAATTGTATTTCGTAAAGCTTGTAGTAGGCACCTTTCTTTCTAAGTAGCTCGAAATGTTTGCCCTCTTCTGCGATTTTACCATCAACAACAACGATTATTCTATCAGCGTTTACGACTGTAGAAAGTCTGTGTGCTATCATTATGACGGTATTTTCTTTCGACAACTCTCTGACTGCTTTCTGGATTCTGTGCTCTGTTTCCACATCGATGTTACTTGTTGCTTCGTCAAGTATGAATATTTTAGCACCGAACAATACAGACCTTGCCAATGCTATCAATTGCCTTTCGCCTGCAGAGATACCTTTTCCTCTTTCAACTATCTCAGTGTATATCCCTTTTGGTAATCTTTGTATAATTTCTAATGCCTCGACTTTCTCAAGAGCTTTGTAAACTTCTTCTTCTGGTATTTCGTCATGGAAGAGCCTTATGTTGTCCAATAATGTACCGCTGAATAGCACTACATCCTGAGGAACAGCCGATACCTCTTTTCTCAAAGCATGGATATCGTATTCTTCCAGTGGCACATTATCTATTAGAATAACACCTTTTTGTGGTCTGTACATTCCATTTATAAGGTTCATTATCGTTGTTTTACCCGCACCGGTTTCGCCAACAATTGCAACTAACTCTCCTGGAGAAAATGAAAGATTTACACCTTGCAAAACCCAGCGCTTATTGTCATAGCTAAACCATACATCTTTGAATTCTATAGTTCCTTTTTCTATGGTCTTTTTTCCGTTAGAATTGCCTTGTTCTTCCTGTGGCTCGTCCAAAAGCGCAAAGATTTTCTCGCCACTGGCAATAGTGTTTTGGATAATATCGTACTTTTCCGATAAATCTTCAATAGGTCTCATGAAGGTATCTATATAAGAAACAAACGCATACAGGTCTCCGAAGTTCAGCACTTTGCCTAAGATATACTTAGACCCGAACCAGATGATAAGTGATAATGTGAGGTAATATAAGAAGTTTATCAAAGGTCGAAAGATACCGAAAACGTAGAGTTGGTTCATTCTGGCCCTGTAAAGCTCTCTGTTTATCTTGTCAAACTCTTTTCTTTTGTAATTTTCAGCGTTAAACAATTTTATCACAGGCATCCCAGCCAAGTTTTCAGCAATGTATGCGTTAATACGCGCAATGTTTGACCTAACAGCTCGGTAAGCCCTAATATCAAAGTACCTGAAAACAACCATTGCTACGATAATTACTGGGAAGATGTAAATAATATCGAGGAAAAGTCGCGAACTGATTCTCCACATCATTATGATTACACCTGCAAGTAAAAAAACATCGTTGACGATACTGGTTATAACTGAGGTGAAGAACTCTTGGACATTTTGTGTATCACTCGTTATTCTTGTCGTTATTTGTCCACTAGGATGTCTGTCGAAAAAAGACATTGGAAGCTTTAACACGTGGTCATATAGTTGACGTCGTAAGTCGTAAACAACCCGACCACCGATGTATGTAGTAACGAGTATTGAAAGGTACTCAAATAGGAAAATCCCTCCTGAAACGATAAGGAACAGAAGGGATTGTTTTGATATCCCCGAAAGCTTTTCAGCTGTTTGCAAAGACTCTGAAAGTATATACGTATTTATAGCTTTCCTCACAATTTGTGGTGGTAAGAGTGCTAAATATGTAAGAACAATCACAACTACGATAGCCAAAGCTAAGAGATGCCAATACGGTAGAGCGTACTGTAATAGTCTGAAAAATACACTAGTTTTTCTCTTTTTTCCTTCTTTCTGTATACTGTCTTCGCTTTTCACAGAACCAACTCCCTGTAACATGAATTCTTCAATACCTTAGAATTCAATCTTTCCCGTAGATTTGGACTTGTAACATCGTTCGTCCGCAAGTTTCAAGACTTTGCCGATATCGCCTTCTTCAGGATAAAATGCTACTCCGGTTGAGAAGGACATGTCAGCTGACTTTGCGAAGCACTCGGAGATTCTTTCCACAACTTTTTGAACAATGTTTTTGTCAACTGAGTCGATGATGAGTATTACCTCATCGCCACCATACCTGAATGCTAAGTCATCTTTTCTTATGTTCAAGTTTATACACTTACCTAATTTTTTAAGTACTTCATCACCTTTTTCATGACCATACATGTCGTTTACAAGCTTAAATTTGTTCAAATCCATGAAGACGACTGAGAACTGTTTCAAGGGAGGATTGGACATGAATTCTTCCAGCGCTCTGCGAGTTCTTAAACCAGTCAATGCGTCGACCTCAGCTTTTTCTTTCATTATTTCAATGAATCTTTTATTTTCTAAAATCAGAACCATTTGGTGCCCTAGGTCTTTTAACACGGCGAGTTGGTATTCAGAAATGGGTTTATGGTCAAAATTGTTATCAGCTAACAGCAAACCAACGAGCTTGTTCTCACTCTTAAGTGTCATGATAGCAAATTCATTAACAACATCGAACTCTTCTGCGATTTTCGGTAGATCCCGTTTTGTTACTACATGAGGTTCGCCATCTAGGTATCTGGTTATTTGCTCTTCGCTTATAGCCTTTCCCTTGTATAGCAACTCCAATGCCGATTTAAAATCTTTAGAGACTGTTTCCAAGAAATCCGACATATTCAACTCTATGTCTTCAATAGCTTCCCAGATTCTGTGAGCTTCATCTTCACTTCTAGGACCGAGAGCTTTCTGTAAGATGAATTGACCGTCCGTGTAGTAGAAAAACATAGCTCTGTTAAAAGAACCTGAGTAACCTGCAGTTATGCCCGTTAAGAACGCGTACAGAATTGTATTCACATTGCTTTCCGGTTTCAGCGCATATTCTGTTATAAGTCTAGTGTTCACAAAGCTTTGCGCCAATCTTGTTGCAGTGTGGTGGATTGAGAAGAGCATTCTGGAAACTTCTTGAGCTCCTTCAACAATCATTTTTCTTACTATTTCCGGCACAGGTAATTGCAAGTCGTTGTAGTTCAATACAAAATTACCAAGCCTTGTTTTTAGTTCGACTTTTTGTTCCTCAACGTTATCTACTACCAATATTTTGTCGAGTTTTGCATTACGCATTTTTCGAGCAATTCTCCAGAGTTTGTACAGGTTTTCTGGAACTTTTTCAGCATCATAATGTACGTGAAGGCTTACATCAAAGGGAATATTGAACTTCACTATTTCATTCAAAATATAAGAGACATAGCTATCCAAGTAAGCAATCTTGATTCTTCTTTCGAAATCTTTCCAATGGACCACCCTCACAAGTAGTTGCTTCGCTATCCATTCTAAGAACTCTTGGTCTCTCTCGTCGAAAGGTGCTTTAAAGTGGCTGTCTATATCGATTTCTCCAAAAACACTACCATCATTGCGTACTATAGGTACAACGATTTCGCTTTTCACATGAGGACTGCAGGAAAGATAATTAGTTTCCAAACTAACATCTTGCACCACAAATGTTAATTTCGTCGCAGCTGCTTGTCCGCATATACCTCTCCCAACAGGTATCCGCACGTGTTCTGTAGGTTCTCCAACGTATGGTCCTAAGACAAGCACTCCTTCTTCTTTTTCGTCCATCAAATAGAATCCTGTCCAATTGTAATAGGGAACATATTTATCCAAAAGCTCACAGATATTTTGCAGGATGTTCTCATTGTCGAGTTTGGTGATTTCATCCTTTAATTTTGAGAATATCTCAGACTTGTCATAATAATTTCCTTCCGATGCCCCATGTCTGAAATGTATAACAGCTTGGTAGACTGCGTCGGCAAGAAACGGGAATTTCCCTTTTTTCCAAAGCGAAAAGACGTCAAAAACAATTACTTTTTCGTGCTTACCATCAACAACAACCCAATCCTTTTCACCTATGCCTACTATAAGGTAAATCACAAAATCCTCACGTGACAATTCCAAATCGCGGGCATTCTTCCGAAGTCTTATGGAAAGCTCTTCTTTTATCCTTTCCTTGTTTTCTTCATATACATGTGAGAATTCGGTCAATTGGTTACGAGAAAGATTAACCAGTTTTTCGTAGAAATCTTCGAAGTGGTTAGCATAATTCTCAGTAATTGGCTTGAACGGTAACTTCTCCCAAAAGTCCTTCCAAAATCTCTTTTCGTAAGTAAGAATTTCCAAAAAATCGTCGATGTGATTTTCAATTAGACTTCTCATCTTCGTCACCTCGGAATGTCTCCTCAAGAATTCGGCATTTCATATCATCGGTAACTAAAATTTTCAAAGTACGTCTTCCATATGAAACTTCCAAGATGTCTCCGGGTTTGACTTCGTAAGATGGCTTTAGAACCTTTCCATCTTTTTTCACAAGTCCGGCTTTTGCAACTTCTTGGGCTATGGTTCTTCTTTTTATTATTCGGTTTATTTTAAGAAATTTATCCAAGCGCATGTGCTCACCACCGGAGTTTTTAAGTATTGAGCATCCAAAATTTATTATACCACAAAATGTTATATAGTTCGAGATACGAACAAAAAAATTCATTTATACCACATTCTCTTGTAATTGTTTGATGCGTTCCATAACATGTATTCGTTTATTCCCAAATCTTTAGCAGCTTTTATCTGTTTTCGGATAGCTTCTTCGTCGTATACTATATGTCCCCTGACCCACGTTGTAGTAAACGACTGGAGCCAAGGTCTAATCTTTGCCGGAGTTGGTATGTGCAGATTTCGCCTAATTCCATCTTTTAGAGCGTTGTAAATTGTCTCATAAGGATATGCATCAGGTACACTCAATCCAAAAGAGCCTGGCGCATAATGGCTTGGGTATACCATCGGACATATGTAATCCACAACGTTTGAAACAGCTTCCCAGTATTGGCCAATACCAACATCATCAACAGCGGTTGAAACGAGACCAAAAACATCCGCTGCCAAAGGAACGTTATAAGGTTCAAGCTTTCGTTTCGAGTAAATCAAAAACTTTTGAATTGCTTCTGCGAAAGATTCATCTCCAACCTGTCTTAAATTTACCCTCTGGCGAGTTTCCTTAGAGAGCTCCGGAAATCTGACGTAGTCATACTGAATTTCATCGAAACCGACTTCGACTGCCTCTATAGCAACTCTCACGTTGTATTCCCACAGTTGTCTATCGTATGCCGATGCCCACGGTACTTTGTAGATTCCCATGTAAGGTTCTCCAGTGTCTTTGTATACTATTGCCCTGTCTTTGTGAGCACGTGCATAAGAAGGATCTTTGAAACAAACAATTCTTGCGATTAAGTACAAGCCTTGGTCCTTAAGCTCTTTTACGATTTCCTTCATCTCTTCTTTTTTATAGTAAGCCCTAGCATTTGCTTCAGGAACAAATTCAGCTGCTGCACTTGTTTCGAAAAGCATAAAACCGTCATCGTCTTTAACATCCACAACAAATGCATTTATATTTGTTGATTTTGCAAATTCTACCCAGTGCTTGATTTTTTGGACGTTGCTAAATGATGTTCGTGTGAGATATATGCCTCTTACATCATCGACTCGTGCCTTAATCTTTTTGAAAGGCTCGAATACTAGTTCGTTGTATTCCTTACCTGTTATAGATTTTAACGTGTTGCTTAAAAAACTTGAACGGATCCATCCTTCTCTCACTCCACTTGGTGTATTATATCTGACTTTTGAAAAATTCACGTTGTTGTACGTAACTTCATCTAACTTTTCAACATATGTAGCATATTTTAGCGTGTCTATAACTTTTCCGTTTTCAGGGGAGTCAAAAACGCTTATATTGTAGGCAATAACGTAATGATATTTTGAAGGAGAAGACGTAATCGCTGTTTTAATGTCCGTACCTTGGCTTTCCTTTGTAGATTCTTCTTCGGTCTGTATAATGTTACTCTCTTGGGTACCTTTAAGGTTGATTGGTCCTATGTTAAAAGAACTCTGCTCGTCTTCACTGGATTGTCCTTTGTTTTGCTCTAGTTTACTACTATTATCTTTATCGTTTTTGTTCGATAATTTCGATAAATTGGTCTTCGTCTCTTGTGGTACCAACAAGACCAAACTGGTTTCTGAGAGTTCGTTTGTTGTTGGTGAATATATCTTGGCGTAAAAAGATGTTTCGGTGCTGTTTGTAGTAATGCTATCTGTTATGGTTGTTGACAGGGTAGTCTCCAAATAAGTTGCTGTACTATTTGAAGAGATGCTTATGCTCTCCAATTTTTTGGTGGTTGAGACACTATTTTCAGGAAATATCAAAGTGAAGAATGTGACAAAGGTTATGAGAAAAACTAACGAGGCGACTAAACCTATTTTGAGTTTCGTTTTTCGGATTCTTTCTATCATCAGCTTTCCGCTTCGACTAAGTTGATAAATCTTGTTTAATCTTCTGTACTCTTTTTCTGTTTTTTTGTCTTTTCTCATGTTTTTCCTCCCCTACTTGGTCTGATATATCCTATAGAGGTTTTAAGACTTATGAAACACTGTACCACACTATGATAACTTTGGGGGTTCAAAATTAGTTTCAGAGGACAGGTTCTACTATGAAACTTTGTTTTACCCAGTTGCTGTGTTTTTTACCTGAGCTACAAAACTTTCGCGATATGCATTATTTAATTATAGCATTATCAATAAGGATTTGAAGAGTTTATCTTCAATCAAAAAAATATTTTTTAAAAGGTATTGACTTTTTTCACCGGGGGTGTATAATCAATCATCCGCTGAAAAATAGAAGAGCGGTTAGAAAGAAAGATTTTAGGAGGCGTTATCGCATGAAAGGTACAGTTAAGTGGTTTGATGCAAAGAAAGGCTACGGTTTCATTACAAAAGAAGACGGAGAAGATATCTTCGTTCACTTCAGCGCTATTCAGGTTGATGGGTTTAAAACACTCAAGGAAGGCGACAAAGTCGAGTTTGATGTTCAGAATGGTGCAAAGGGTCCTCAAGCAGCTAACGTGAGGCTTTCAAAGTAAGCTTTAGAGGATGAAAATGAGCCCCCAAAATCATGGGGGCTTTTTTGTTCCCGTAATAAGAGAATTTGTTTATAGGGTTTTAGATAAGATATGTTCTATCTGATTTCATTCTTATTGTTTTTCCATAACAAAAAAGTCTATTGACTTTCGAATCCTATTAGTGTATAATAGATCAACCGCTGTAATTAGGACGGCGGTGAGTAAATAAGATTTTAGGAGGCGTTGTTACATGAAAGGTACAGTTAAGTGGTTTGATGCAAAGAAAGGCTACGGTTTCATCACAAAAGAAGATGGAGAAGACATCTTCGTTCACTACAGTGCTATTCAAGTCGAAGGGTTCAAGACACTCAAGGAAGGCGACAAAGTCGAGTTTGATGTTCAGAATGGTGCAAAAGGTCCTCAAGCAGCCAACGTAAGGATTATAAAGTAAGCCTTTGTAGAGGATAAAATTTGCCCCCGAATTCGGGGGCTTTAATTTTAGTTATTCGTTTTCGCTTTTTGATGTTGTTGATTTTCTACTATCAGTAATATAAAAACCACTACCTTTGAATACAATTCCTACTCTTCCTATCGTTTTCGCCATTTTGCCACCACATGAAGAGCATACTATCGTTGGAGATTCGTTGAATCCATGCATGTGAACTTCTTCGTTTCCGCAGTTTTCGCACACGTATCTGTAAATTGGCATGTTATCACCTCCGATGTTAACTATGTTGTTTTTTAATCTAATATAATTATACCGTCCAGCTTGTGAAAATTCAACTTCTTTAACGTTAAATACAGTTTTATTCTCTGTTTAACTGATGTCTTCAGTTACTTCCCAAAAAACAGCTCTTGACAAGAAAAAGGTTTTATAATATCATTTTAACGCAAAATCGAAAAACAAACCTTCAAAAAAGTTAGGTCTTGACAAGTTTTACGAATGTGGTATAATGGAAATTGATATGTGAAATGTGTTCCGGCGTAGCTCAACCGGCAGAGCGGGTGGCTGTTAACCACTAGGCTGGGGGTTCGAGTCCCTCCGCCGGAGCCAAAAGAGAGGACGACAAGAAGTCGTCCTCTTTTTTTATTGATTATCGATAAGGATTCAGAAGCACTCTAAGGTCTCTTCGGGTCAGTAAGAAAATGTTAGAGAGTTCATAAGTTGATTGTAGAAATAATTTTTCAGAGGCGTTGTGCTCTTAATGAAATTAGTTGAAGTTGGCTGTCGTTTACCCTTCCTTTCAACCAATTTTTTCTGAGCTATTTGCGATAGCCTTTTAATATCTGTTTTGCTCAAAAATCGATCAGTGGATGCAAGATAATCTCCAACAGGTAATATCCTGTAATAGAATTTGTTTGCTACTGTGTATCTGTGAACCCAGGTCAAAATAGGATTTACGTTAAGAACACCTTTTACGGGATGATAGGTTATATTCAGTATAACTCCTTCGTCTGTGCCAGGTGCTGTCATGTTTGAAAGAAAATTACCAAGTGAGTAAGCTATGAGTTTTGTCTTTGGACCGTATTCTACGAGTTCTACATGTTGAAGAACGTGTGGATGGCTTGCGATAACCATATCTGCACCGTTGTCCAATGCAAGATATGCGAGTTCTATTTGTTCTTTTGTAGGAGCGGTTTGGTATTCGTTCCCGTAGTGAAAATAGACTATTACCACTTCTGATATCTTTTTCATTTCATCAAGAATTGACAAAAGCGTTTGTTTCGAAATATACATAAACATATATTTGTACTTTTCATCGATAGGGATTCCATTTGTTGAATAAGTGAACGAAACAAATGAAATCCTAAGACCTTTCACTTCAACAATTTTGTAGAGTTTCTCAAGTGGTGTAAAACGTGCGCCTACGTATATTAATCCTCGTCTTTTTATTTGTTCGAGTGTTTTTCTCAAACCAAAGACGCCTCTATCAAGCATGTGGTTATTAGCTACGTTAATAATATCGAACCCTGCATATTTCAAAGCATCAAGCACTTCATCAGGTGAGGAAAAACGTGGATACCCGGTATACGGATACCCTCCAAGAGTAGTCTCAAGGTTACAAAAGGCGATATCGCTTTTTTCAATATATTTTTTTACGTGTTCAAAGATGTTTTCAAAATGGTACTTCCCGTTTGAATACGCGGAATTTACAGTAGGCATGTGAAACATGACGTCCCCAACTAGAGAGAGTGTTATTTCTATGGAGAATAAAAGAGAACAGAGAAAAAGATTCAAGTAAAAAAGTACTGACCAAAAAACTACGTTGGAAAATTTTCCCATTTTATATAAGTTTGACAAATCCACAGCAACATCCCAGCTTTACATGTAAATGTATTAATAAGAACCCGGTTGCCCGGGTTCTTTTTTACGGTTATTTGTTGTTAAATCATGCTTCCTTCACTGTACGTTGATAAATCCTCGCTTTGAAGTTTTTCGGACAACTTTCTAAGGTGTTCTTTTTCCTCGTTGATGATTTCTTCAACAGGTTTTGGGTCTGGAACTATTTGCTTGATTTCGTTATAGTAAATTATCGAATCTTTTTCAACCTCTATAGCTTTTCTCAAAGCCCCAAAAATAGTTTCCGGGACTGTTTCGTTTTCAATCTCCGGGAAGATAAAAGCTTTTGCATAAGTTTCTGCATAGCCGCTCACTTCTTCATTTTGCCATGTTGCCAATGATGGGTCTTCTTGATACTTCTTCATTAGTTCCTCGAATCTTCTTGCATGTTCTCTTTCTTGCTCTGCAAGTTCTTTGAAGAATTCTTTGAGTTGTCCGGTAGCTTTTTCGGATAATTTGGAGTAGTAAGTGTAACCCGTCGATTCCACCTTGATAGCGATATTGAAAAGTTCTTTCCCTGTCATGTTCACACCTCCAAAATTTCTTAAACCATGTGAATAAACCAAGTACATTACTAAGATAATTATACCACAGATATGTGGTAATTACAAACTCAGTAAATAGCAAAGTTGATAGATATTTACAGAAAATTGTAATCCCTGCTTTGTTTTGTAACTGAAAAGTGGTATAATCTAGCAAAACAACTATATATGCTATTTATTTCACATTACACTGGAAGGAGGGGAAAAGATGGAACATTATGGTTGGCTGAGCTTGTTACCACCAGTTATTACCGTAACGTTGGCACTTTTGACTAAAGAGGTTATCTTTTCTCTCTTTGCAGGAGTGTTTGCAGGATATCTTATTGTAAACGGTTGGAACCCTGTTACTGCTTTAATTGATGCTACGGACGGTATTGCTAATTCACTTAACGATGGGTGGAACATAAGAATCATATTGTTCTGTGCGCTCCTTGGCGCTTTTGTTGGTCTGATGCAGGCAACAGGTGCCGCAAATGCCTTTGGAAAATGGATGGCTTCGAAGGTTAAGAGTAGAAAGGGGACGCTCATAATAACATGGCTTTTTGGTATCTTCATATTCATTGATGATTATTTTAATTCCTTAACAATAGGAACTGTTATGAGACCTGTTACTGATGAACAAAGGATTTCAAGGGCAAAACTCGCATATATACTGGATTCAACAGCTGCTCCGGTAAGCGTCTTGGCACCTATTTCAAGTTGGGTGGTTACTATAATGAGTATCATCAAAGGTTCAGATGGATTTTCAAAGCTTGGTGTCAGTGAATTCACATTCTTTATCCTACTCATACCTATAAATCTATACGCGATACTGGCAATACTTATGGTTCTTCAAACCATACTCAGAAAGGACTTCGGACCAATGGCAAAAAGTGAAGACCGAGCGCTCAAAGGTTTGGGACTTTACAACGAGGAATTTGGTCAACCAACAGGTGAAGTTAAAGAAGGTATAGTTGTCAAGGAACGTGCTAGAGCAATCGATATGATTTTGCCAATACTTGTTCTTGTTGGACTTGCGGTGATTTTCTTCCCGGTTACTACATACCTTGGTGCAATAGATGGAGAAAACATACATACATTTTCAGAAGCTGTGAAATCTATGACGCTCAAAGAGGCGTTTAATAACACAGATGCATCCAAAGCCCTATTTTACGCCTCGTTGTTTACATTAGTTTTTGCATCGATATACTTTATGGTAAGAGGATTACTTACAGTCCAAAAAGTCGGGGAAGCTATTGTCAGTGGTATAAAATCGATGGTTCCAGCGCTTGTCATATTGACCCTTGCTTGGACGATAGGAACGGTTATTAAAAGTTCCCCGGAAGATGGTGGACTGGGACTTTCGAAGTATCTTGCTCATCTGGTCACAAGCGGTGGTTTTCCGTTGTGGGCTTTACCGACTGTTGTGTTTATAGTCGCAGCCGCTATTTCTTTCGCTACAGGGACAAGCTGGGGAACGTTTGCGATAATGATTCCTGTTGCTATGCCAATAGCTATTGCACTTGCTGAGAAAATAGGTGCTAACCTTTTGAACAGCGCACTTGTTACAGTTGGCGCCTCGATTGGTGGTGCCATTTTCGGAGACCATTGTTCACCTATATCAGATACTACGATTTTATCTTCAACAGGAGCGGGTTGTCCGCATCTTGAGCACGTTGCTACACAGCTTCCTTACGCTATTTTTGTTATGGTAGTCTCTGCTGTGGGTTATTTAATTGCCGGTATATTTGATAATCCAATAGCTGGTTTTGTTTCGGCTCTTGTGACGTTTTTCGTAGCTTATGAAGTTACGATACGCGTTAGCAAACCTGCTCAAGAGTGATGGGGAGAATAAATGAAATAAAACCTGGGGTGCCCCCCAGGTTTTCAATTTTTCAAATGTCTTTTTATCAAATATCGTCTTGTATATCAAGTTTATACTCAATCAAATCCTCTGGCGAGAAGAATATTGACATTTCTCTTTCGGCGTTTTCTACGGAATCACTTGCGTGAATGAGGTTCTTAGTGACCGTTAATGCAAACTCTCCCCTTATTGTTCCTGCCTCGGCTTTGAGTGGGTCAGTTGCTCCAACTATGTGTCTTACCATTTCTATTACCCTTGGTGCTTCAACGACTACTGCTACAACGGGACCACTCATCATGAAATTTACAAGCTCTTCGTAAAACGGTTTACCTTTGTGGGGCTCATACAGTTTTTCACACTGTTCCTGTGTCATCCAAAGAAACTTGAGACCAACGATTTTTATTCCTCTTTGTTCAAATCGCTTCAATATTTCTCCGATAAGCCCTCTTCTAACTGCGTTTGGTTTGAGTATTATAAAAGTTCTCTCCAAGAAATCACCTCCAGATACTCATAATTTGAGGAAAGCGCACTGAGGATAGTATCCATCTCGTTATTTGGATATTTTGTTAGGACAAAAGTCGTATTCGTTTCTTTTTTGGTTTCTGGATAGTATTTTGCATGAAAGACATCGCCCAAGTACTCAGGGAAAAGTCGTTCACCACACAACTCATTTTTGGTTGACTTCAGCCCTCCTAAGAGTTTGTTGATATCAAGTTTGTATTTTTTGGAGAACAGTTCAAGTACCGCTGCTTGGATGGCGAATTTAACCTTAGGATGGTTTGGAAAATGTTCTTCGAGTATACCGGTAATGACAAAGACATCTTCGCAGTGTAGTTTTTCAACAATGCTTCTATATTCTTCAATTACACCCATGAAAATTTTGTAGTTTTCACCGTTTTTCCTAATTGGTAGTATTGCCCCTGTTCCTGACAAATTATTCTCTTCGACCCTTAAGACTATGTATTCGAAGTTATCCTTTCTCTCCAGGTTGTAGAAAAATTTCATTTCCTAACACCTCCGGTGTATTTAAAACTCTATACCTTGATCCAAAAGTTTTTGATAGACTTCTGCGGCAAGTTCTTGGGACAACGAATTTACTTCAGAAAGGATGGCTCTTCTTTCATCTGGACTGTACGATTTCAAAACTTCAACAAGCTCGTTTGCTGTAATTGATGATGTTTTCACCCGGGAAATGATTTCTTCCCGAGACATTTTTACCAGATTGTCCTGATTTGTTTCCTGAAAAACAGTTGATGTTGCTACTTCTTGTTGATTAACTGTAGCATTTTCTGAAACCTCACCTGTAACAGTTTTAGGTTCCGCAAGGGTTTCGGAATCTCCCATAACGTTGAATCTTTGAATCTTACTGTTAATAGGTAAAGAAATAGGAGTGTATCCTATTTCAGTTTTAACAGCTATCTCTCTCCACTTTGGGGTTACAACAAGACCACTGACTTCCTTTACGTTATCCCTCGCCAGTATAAACAGGTATTTCCCATCACCTCCAACAAACCATGCATAGTTTTCTGCGGAACCTGATTTTCCGTATATTTTTCTTCCAGGCATTTGTGCAGACCGAGAAGTTCCTTCGGTAACTACTTTTTCCATAGCTCTGAGTGTCAGAATAGAAGCTTCGAGTGGTGTCCTTTTATCAAAGCCCTTAGGAGGTTTAACAACGTTTACTAAAGCAGGGGTGTAAGAATAGTATACGTACCCATTCTTATCCTTGACGTACTCAACAATGCGTGGTTTGATGACTAAACCACCAGTGAATATCGCTGAATAACCTTGCGCAACATCGGCAACTGATGTTTCTAAAGTTCCGAGTGCCAAGGTAGCGTCGTTAGGATAAAAACCTGATATCATTAATGTGTTTTTTAGAAAATTCGTAACATTTCCTTGTCCAAGTTTCAAAAACAAATCGATGGATGGTATGTTCAAAGAATGTGCGAGCGCATATTCAATAGTAACCTGTCCTCTGAATTTCTTATCAAAGTTTTCAGGCTCCCATCGACCAATTTTGATTGGCTTGTCTAAAAGAATGTCATCAAGATTGTATCCTGCCATAAATGCAAGGTAATAGTAGAACGGTTTTATAGCCGAACCAAGCTGTCGACGCCCGTTAATTATGCCGAGTCCATACGCCGCCCTTATTTTTCCAGTTGTGTGCTCAACTATCAATCCTGCCCATTGGTCTTTTGTGATGTTAGAAACTAAAAGCTCTTGCAACTTTTTATCAATTGTGGTCCTAACTCTGAAGCCATTCCTTAGGTCTCCAATTTCGAATCCAAGCTCTTTGAGTTCTGTAATAACTATCCAGAAAAGGTCCTGGTCAAATGAGCGTGCAAAATCATTTGTACTTTTTATAGTTATGTTTCTAAGTTCTTCTAGTGCACGGGAATATTCAAGTTCAGTTAATACTCCAGCTTCTTTCATCTTTCTCAGAACGTTTTTTGTGAAATCCTTATTTAGCTCTTTCAACGGATTAGCCTTCTCCGGGGATCTAAGAGTTGCTGTGAGCATTGCAATTTCAAGAGGTGTTAGTTGTTCGAGAGTTTTGTTAAAGTAAAATTTCGCAGCCGCTGGGAAACCGTACACTCCATTCCCTAAATACACGGAGTTAATATACATTTCCAAAATCTCGTTTTTTGAGTAATTTTGTTCCAACCAAAGTGCAATAATTGCCTCTTTTATCTTGCGTTTCCAAGTCCTCTCCTGTGAGAGATACAAAGTTCTTGCTAACTGTTGAGTAATGGTGCTTCCACCTTGAATTTCATCGGTGGTGATTATCGTAAAAAGAGCCCTAGCTACTCCTATAAGGTCGACACCACTGTGAGTGTAAAACCTCTTATCTTCAGATACTATCACACTGTCCTTAACGAGTACTGGAATATCATCAAAATCAACCCAAACAGTCTTTGGACTGTACAATGGTGTCCCGTCAGAATATTCAACAACCAGGCTTGTTGGAATTTTGTTCTGTGGCGCTGAGAGATTTGCAGTATATCTGTTGTAGATCACAAGAGGTGTAAACAGGGACAAAAAGAAAAATGTTAAAAATAATGTGAACAAGAATTTCTTCAAAGTGATCCCTCCAGCTTCAAAAGATATTCTTTCCACTTAATCATAGATTTACCATTTCTCGCTGTAAACCCACCAATAGAATTTTTGGCAACAACTCTATGACACGGGATATACAAAGGTAGTGGGTTTGATGCCATAGCATATCCGACAACTCTTGCATTTGTACCACATATTTTAGCCAGTTCACCGTATGTTATGATTTTACCATAAGTCACATTTTCTTTCAAATATGACCAAATCTTTTCAAAGACAAC
This sequence comes from Fervidobacterium pennivorans, assembly GCF_001644665.1. Classification (NCBI taxonomy): domain Bacteria; kingdom Thermotogati; phylum Thermotogota; class Thermotogae; order Thermotogales; family Fervidobacteriaceae; genus Fervidobacterium; species Fervidobacterium ngatamarikiense. Next base: position 1,841,511 of record NZ_CP011393.1, on the reverse strand, counting down.
TCCAGTTGAATACTTAACTGGGAAGTCAAGAACCTTCCTTTCACCACTAAGATACTCCTTAATCTGTCTTGTGAATATGTTGTCCCCATATTCCGGTAAAACCTCTTCAATCAGTTGAATTTGTTCACATATGTTGTTTCTTGTAAATATTAAAATACTACCAATTTCTGCTCTAACAACTGAAATTTCGAACTTTTCCACATTTACGCCCCCTTGCTCTAGTTCGTAAATTTTGCTATCAGTTGATATTATTTACTAATTGGTTTAAAATAAAATTAGTCACTAATCTTAAATGTTTGGTCTGATAGACAAAAGAGGTGAAGTTATGGATTTGGAGTCATACCTTAAAAATGTTACCATAAAAGAGTCAAAAGATGAAAGAGAGAGCTGGGACGACTATTTCAAAAGATTAGCCAGGTTAATTGCAGAAAGGTCCACTTGTATTCACAGAAAAGTTGGTGCTCTAATAGTAAAGGACAAACGAATCCTAGCAACCGGTTACAATCAACCACCTTCTGGGTTTCCACATTGCGATCAGATAGGTTGCATCAGGGATGATTTGGATATCCCATCAGGCAGGAATCAAGAAATCTGCTACGGTTTACACGCTGAGCAGAACGCACTTATGCAAGCCGCAAAATTTGGGATTTCGACAGCGGGTGCCGCAATTTATGTGACTCACAAGCCATGTTCGGTTTGCGCACGCCTTATAATCAATGCTGGCATTAAGAGAGTAGTGTACATTGAAGGCTACCCAGATCCTTTGACCGATTTCTTTTTCAAAACGTGTGGAATAGAAGTGTGTGGAGGTGGAGAGAGTGAAGGTAGATAAGCTGCTCAAGTACATAAGGGAAGATAGATGGCCCACGGTATGGTGTCCAGGTTGCGGGAACGGAATAATACTCAAAAGCTTTTTGGAAGCTTATGACCAGACCGGTTTGGACCCTGATCAGACAGCCGTTGTTTCTGGAATAGGTTGTTCATCAAGATCGACAGGTTATCTTGATTTTAACACGATGCACACGCTGCATGGTAGAGCTATAGCTTTTGCAACAGGAGTAGCACTCGCAAGACCGGATTTCAAGGTTGTTGTGATGGGTGGAGATGGAGACATTACAGCTATTGGTGGCAATCATTTCATTCATGCGTGTAGAAGAAACATAAATCTAACAGTCATAATATACAATAACATGATTTATGGAATGACAGGTGGTCAACACTCACCTACAACTCCTGCTGGAAAAATCGCTGGAACAATGCCATTCGGTAATGTCGAGGAACAATTCGACGTTGTAAAACTTGCTCTTTCTGCTGGTGCTACGTATGTTGCAAGGTCAACTGTATATCATTATCAGCTCAGTGTAAAATACATAAAAGAAGCGCTCCTTCACAAGGGTATCTCTGTTGTGGAGGTTCTCACGAATTGTCATACGTATTACGGAAGATACAATGGATTAAGAGAGCCTTGGCAGATGATGGATTTCTTCAAGAATAATACTGTCATGAAAGAGAAAGCTGACCAAATGTCTGAAGAAGAGCTAAAAGACAAAATTGTTATTGGAGTCTTTAGAAATGACGAATCTAAGCCTGATTTCTATACAAGATATAGACTTACTTACGCTAATCAAAACAAGGGGGAATGACAATGACCAGGCCTTTTTCTATAAGGATTGCCGGGATTGGTGGACAAGGTAACTTACTTGCTGGTTATGTTTTATCAAGAGCATTTGTCTTGGCGGAGAAGTATGTCGTTCAGACACAGAATTACAGTGAACAAGTTCGTGGTGGACCGAGTTACTGCGATGTTCTGGTATCAAACGAGCCAATACTTTATCCAAAGGCTGTAGTATTTGACTCTTTGATAATAATGCATCCGTCCATGGTTAACCAGGCTAAATTTGTTGCAACTAATGGTATAATTGTTTATGATAGCACTTATATAAAGGACATTCCGAATGAATTCAAAAGGGTCACAAAAAGAATAATTGATATTCCAGCAAGCAAATTAGCGATTGAAAAATTTGGCAACGTAATGGTTTCAAACATGATATTGCTAGGAGCTTTGGTGAAAAGCACGGCTTTAGTTGATTTTGATACATTGTTTGAAGGAGTAAAAGAGGAGGTTAACCCGAAATATTACGAACTAAACGTGGAGGCGATCAAATTTGGAGCGTCGCTTACAGACAAAATATACAAACCACGCATTGAAAGAAAAAGAAAAAGAACAATTGGGTTCGAATAATCTGAAAGAATCTTTCGAACATGCAATAGAGGGTATTGTTGAATCAATAATATCAGAGAGAAACTTAAGGATACATTTTGCAATAGGGTTATTGGTCATTGCTGCGACGTTTTTCCTCCCAGTGAAAAGGGAAGACACATTATGGATTATATTCGCTGTTTTTTTTGTCATCTGGTCAGAGCTTGTAAATACTATTATCGAACATCTGATGAATTTGTATAGTAAGGAGTACCACCCTGTAATAAAAATAGTTAAAGATGTTAGTGCGGGTGTTGTGTTGTGGGCAACACTTTTCTCCGTAACAGTGGGAATAATGGTCTTTGGAGGCATTTTATTTGATTGGAGTTTGGAAATTGCAAAGATTTTTGCTATAATATCAACAGTTACGTTCCCATTACTCAGTATCAAGGTGGTGAGAAGTTGGAAAAAGAAAAAATAAAAGTAATGATTGTTGATGATTCACCTTTTATGAGAATGATTCTAAAGGATATAATCGACAAAGAAATCGATATGCAAGTTGTTGGTGTGGCAAGGGATGGAATGGAGGCAGTTGAACTTGCGATAAAGCTCAAACCAGATGTAATTACGATGGACGTTGAAATGCCAAAGTTGAATGGTATCGAGGCACTAAAGGAGATAATGAAGAGAGCACCTACGCGGATTATAATGGTAAGTAGCTTGACAGAAGAAGGTGCAGAAATAACACTCTTAGCACTTGAACTAGGTGCTGTTGATTTCGTAACCAAGCCTTCCGGTAGCGTATCCATGGATTTCAGAAAAATGGGTCCGGAACTTGTACAAAAAATTCGGGATGCTATGAAAATAAATATTTCGCAAATCCTTATGAAGAGAAAGCCATTGGCTAATCTTCGTGTGAAATCTATAGTATCAGGAAAAGTAGTTGTTATAGGTTCTTCAACAGGGGGACCAAGGTCTTTGGATCTCGTAATCCCGCCTCTTCCGAAGGATTTTCCTGCGCCTATTTTGCTGGTTCAGCATATGCCTCCAGGATTTACGAAGTCCCTAGCGCAGAGATTAGATAGAATTTCCAACCTGTCTGTCAAAGAAGCAGAAGAAGGTGACGTTCTTAAACCTGGCTGGGTTTACGTAGCTCCAGGAGATTATCATATGGGTATCAAATATCAGGACAAAAAAGGAATTATCTATCTTGATAAAAACACAGAGAAAATTAACAACGTAAGACCTGCCGTTGATTACACTCTCGATAAAGTTGCAGAAATCTACAAAGAAAATACTATAGCTGTTATTCTTACCGGAATGGGAAAGGATGGTACAAAGGGAGCCTTTAAAGTTAAATTTTTCAAAGGTGTTGTCATAGCCGAGAGCCAAGAAACCTGCGTAGTTTTTGGTATGCCCAAGTCAGTTATAGAAGAAGGTTACGCCGATTACGTACTTCCCGCTGATAAGATTCCGGAAAAACTTGTGGAACTTGTCTAAGGCAGAAGCTGTTATATAATGGTATCAGAGAGCGTAGAAAACTAAAATAAAAAAGGAGGGTATTTAAACATGAAAAGAGCGTTTTTAGTTTGTTTTATTGCTATTGCATTATTCAGTAGCCTTTACGCAGCAACGTTTAAGGATGTACCGGCAAACCATTGGGCTTACGAAGCCGTTGAACAATTAACTAAGCTCGGTATACTAAGCGGTATGCCGGATGGAACTTTCCAAGGGAATCAACCTTTAACTAGGTATCAACTTGCTGTTGCACTCTATAGAATGTTGAATATATTAAACGATAGAATTTCCGCTGTTGAAAGGAAGATACCTACATCAACAACATCACCTCAGCAATCGCAACAAGTTACACTTCCAGCGAACATCGATGCACAACTTAAGGACATTTCAAATAAAATACTTGAACTTGCAACAGCTGATAAAAATATCAACACACGAATCGATAATTTGCTTGCTCAGGTTAATTCTTTGTCATTGAATGTACAGGATTCTTCTAAGCAGTTAAATTACCTAAAAAGGGATTTAGATGATCTCAAAGCAATGTATGATGCTTTAACAGTTAAAGTAACTGAGATGAGAGGTTTAGTTTCAACAACGCCTACGGGACAGAATCTTAACGAGTTGTCGAAAAACATTGATGATGTGAGAAGCGATGTAGAAAACCTAAAGAAGAGGTTGACCACTCTTGAACAGACAGTAACTTCTTTAAACCAAAGGGTATCATCGCTTGCAACTACGGAGAGTGTCACAACTCTTGCCTCAAGAATTTCCGGAGTTGAGAAGAACGTCAAAGATTTACAGGATTCTGTAAACTCTATTCGTTCACAGTTGACAACGCTATCAACCATTGAAACAAGAATTTCAAATTTAGAGAGGAAAAATTCAGAGATTGATTCTATCAAACAGTCTGTTTCCGAAATCTCAAAACTTCAGTCAGGCATTCTTGCAGACGTAAATAGCATGAAGTCTGATATTAGCAAATTTAAAAGCACTGTTGATGCTCTTAACAATGAGATAGTCGGACTTAAAAAAATGGACTCTTCTTTACAAGACGAAGTTGCAAATCTGAAGGTTGAAATGAACGACTTAAAAGTTGAGATTATCAATTTAAAGCAAATTGACTCTGATGTAAAAAGTGTAAAAAGCCAAATTTCAACAGTTGAAAGCAAAGTCGAAGGCCTTAAATCAGAAGTTACAGGAGTTAAGAACAACATTTCAACGCTTTCGAGTGATGTTGAAGCATTAAAACAGAGTTCACAGGATGTTGAAAGCCTTAAATCAGAAGTTAAAGGAGTTAAGAGTGATGTTGAAGCATTAAAACTGCAGAGTTCACAGAATGTTAAGAATTTGAAAGATGAACTTGCACAACTAAAGAGCGAAAATGATAACTTAAAGGCAAAGTTGGCATCGCTTGAAACAAATCAAATGGGTAACATATCTTTGATCCTGAGTATTGTTGGTGTAGTACTAGGTGGTATAGCCCTCTGGTTTGCTGTTCAGGGGCAGTGATGATATCAGCCTAATCGATATGTTTTAAAGTTTACTCAATTGCTGGTCCTTTCGGACCAGCTTTTTCTTGTGATTCCTCTGGAAGATTGAAAACAGTTGAAAAATGGAGATGAAAGGGAGGTAGTCTAATGGGTTTTTTCATGCCAACAAAAGTGCTGTACGGGAAAGATATTGTTCTTAGGAATAGAGAACTTTTCCAATCACTCGGTGAGACATTTCTCATTATTACTGGAAAAAGTTCGAGAAAAAATGGTAGTCTTGACGACGTTTTAGACGTGCTTGAGAGAAAGCATGTTTATATATACGATGAAACTCCTGAAAATCCTCCTATGGAGGTTGTAGAGGAGATATCAGAAAGATTCGAAGACGTCGATATAGTTATCGGACTTGGTGGCGGAAGCCCAATGGACACTGCAAAAGCTGTGGCAGTGCTTATTGAAAACAAACACTTGAAACCGGAAGATCTGTATAACAAAAGTAAGTACCAAAGTGCAAAACCGATAATATGTATTCCTACCACGGCAGGAACTGGTAGTGAGGTTACTCAGTACTCTGTGTTGACTGTAAATGGTAGAAAACGTGGTTTTTCACACGAATGCGTCTTTCCAAAAATTTCATTTATTGATTATAAATACACACTTACGTTAAATGAATCATTGACACTCTCTACAGCTCTTGATGCACTATCTCATGCAATTGAAGGATTTTTGTCAACAAAAGCTACACCATTCAGCGACATGCTTGCAATTGAGAGCGTAAAGATAATCAAAGAATATCTTCCAAGGTTGATGAGTGATTTAACTAATGAATTCTACAGAGAACGAATGATGTTTGCATCGACATTGGCAGGGATGGTCATTGCTCAAACAGGAACGACGATTGCACATGCGCTGGGTTATTCTCTAACAACGGACAAAGGTGTAAAACATGGACTTGCTACAGCAATTTTTTTGCCTTATGAGTTGAAAATCGCAAAAAAACATGGTTGTCAAAAAGCAAACATTATCATCGATATGTTCGACGGTTCGATGTATGAATTTTACCGTCTTTTGAACGTAAGACTCGATACTTTAATCACCGATGATGATATATACTCTTGGGCATCAACTGCAATAAATGCTTCACACCTTAGTGTTACACCAGGAAAATACGACTTAGAAACCATTGTTGAGGCGTACAAAGAGGTTAGAGAGCGCTTTTGCTGAAACACAAGTTTCATCTGTCGCAAGTAATCTGCGTTTCAGGAATGTCGACACAAATGGTGTGCTTACCACTCTTTTTCGCTTTATAAAGTAATTCATCTGCTCTTTTAAGCACACTTATACCTTCGGCGTCATCGCTTGGCAAGATTTTGGTAATACCGGCACTTATTGATATTCGAAATTCTTTCATATCAAGAGCATCAAGCTTGTCAATTATTCTTTGGATAATCGAACGGGCGTATTCTAGAGGGGTATTCGGAAGCAGGATTGCAAATTCATCGCCACCAAATCTCACACACACGTCAGTATTTCGTGTATTTTCCAACACGACCTGGGCTAACGTAGTTATCGCAAGGTCACCTTTGTCATGGCCTAGTGTGTCGTTGATTTGTTTTAGTCCATCTAAATCGATCATTACGATACACGAGTCGCCACCGTATCGTTTTATTCGCCTAATTTCAGCTTGTAACATCATCAGAAAATACCTTCGATTAAAAAGCTTGGTCAAAGGATCCCTAAAGGAGGCTTCTTCCAGCTTCTGGATATAATAAACACGGTCTATAAAGTTCAGGATAACCGTTGCAATATTTTCTAAGCATCTTTCTGTAGCATATTTGGGCAATGACTGGTAAGAGATTTCTAAGCTTATGATTTTTTCGTCCAATCTACGTTCGTAATTAAGGCTCTTGTATGAGACTGCCTCATTAGCTTCGATTTTATCCAGAAGCTCCAGAGATTTTGTTTCCTCATGCGTTTTGATTCTTCCAATCGCTCTTCTTATATTGCGCTCTTCTTCTAATGTCTTTGTCAATTTACTTATGGCATCATGATAGTTAGTTTCTGAAGTAGCGCTGAGAACGGAAAGTAGTATATCCTCTTCGAAGTTTCTGATTTTTTGTTCTGTGACATCAACTCCTACACTTATTGTTCCGAAGGGTTTACCATCTTTGATGAGTAGCTTATTTTCCCAAAGCACCGTAATTGTCTTTCCATCTTTTGCTATGATATCGTTTTCAAATGTTTTACGGAGTTCAACACGTCCATTCATGATATCGTCAAAAACTTGCTTAACTATACTCTTTATATCCTCTGGAATAAATATATCAAACCAATTCTTTCCAAGAACTTCTACCAAACTGTAGCCTGTTTTTTCAAGAGTCCAATTGTTAACGTATGCAATTTCTCCCTTCTCATTTAAAACAACGAAGAAAACAGGAGCAAACTCAAGGTACATTGTTAACGTTTCTAACTTTTGAGTTATAACCTCATCAATAAGTAGCTGTTCTGTAATTACTTCACCTAAGGTCCAATAATATTCTTCGGATTTAAACGTTAAAAGTTTTATTTTTTCAGCTTTTGGTTTGCGTAAAGTTATAATATCCTGTGAAAAACCACTTTCGTTAACACTTTTGAGTATGTTAGAAAAGTCCGGAAAGATATGAAAAACGCTTGATGCAGTTTTTAGGCAAACAGGAACATTATCGGAGGCTTTTAAAATTTCTCCATGGGCATTGAAGACAAGTAAGAATATCTTTGACTTTTGAAGTGCAACTTTGAGGGTTTCAAAATCTAAAACAGGTCCGTTACTTTGGATATACCCCACCTCTTTTAGTTGAATACTTTTAGTTGAATATATGATAGTACCCAATTTAATTTTACCACACAGTCTAATTATATCATACTATTAAGGTTTTCAACGTTACCCTGGATTGTCTTTATGGTATAATATAAATCAGTGCACTCTTTTTTAAAAAATCATTGGAGGTGAACTTTTCGTGGAAGACCCACTGAGTTATTTATGGTATACGCTTTTCATAGTTCTGTTGATTATGCTATCGGGATTTTTCTCGGCATCAGAAACAGCACTGACATCTGTTAGCCGTCACAGGCTGAAACTTCTTGCTAAAAGTAAAGAAGAGCAAGAAGAAGAAAGTGAGATGCACTTTTTTAACAAACTACTCACCGCATTGTTGGTATCGAACAACTTAGTGAACATTTTGGCTTCTTCATTGGCTGCAGTAATGTTTTCGCAAGTGATTAAATCAGAATCGCTTTCAGCGATACTTTCCACATTTGTGATGACCTTCCTTTTGCTCATATTCGGAGAGATTACTCCAAAGATTTTGGCAAGACAAAATAGCGAGAGAATATTCGAAAGAAGTATTAAAATCATAATTTTTATCTCAAAGATGTTGTCGCCAGTAATTACTATGTTTATTGCAATTGCCAATGCAATAGTTAAACTTTTGGGTGGAAATGTGGTTCAAGAAACACCATTTATAACAATTGATGATATAGCCTCTTATCTGGAGATGGGACGTGAGGAAGGGTCCATCACCCACGAAGAGGGATTAATGATAGAGCGAACAATCGAAATGGACGAGACGTTGGTCAAGGAGATAATGATTCCAAGGATAGATATAGTAGCTATTGAGGAAACTCAGACATTGAGAGAGGCAATGGAAATCATTGTGGAAGAAGAATACTCAAGGATACCCGTTTATCGCGAAACAATAGATAATATTGTTGGAATTTGTTACGCAAAAGATGTGCTCAGTTTCATTGCTGAAAGAGGGATGGATGTTGTGGACAAAGTTCTAGTCAAGGAACTGATGAGACCTCCTCTCTTTGTGCCTGAGTTTATGCCTGTATCTGAATTGCTAAAAGAATTCAAGGCCAAGAAAGTTCATATGGCTATTGTTGTGGACGAATACGGTGGAACAGCTGGTATCGTCACTATGGAAGACATACTTGAAGAAATCTTTGGGGAGATAATGGACGAATACGACGAAGGAGAAAATATCGGAATCAAGAAAATCGATGATAATTCCTACTTGGTTGACGCTACGCTTTCACTCAACGATATTGAGAGGGAACTCAGGATAGAATTTCCGGAAGGGGAATTTGACACATTGGCAGGGTATCTTCTTGAAAAGTTTAAACACATTCCCAAGGTAGGAGAAACCTACGAGGATGGTAGAATCGCATTTAAAGTTGTTGCCGCTTCAAGAAATAAGATAGAAAAGGTCTTGGTAAGTATCAAGCAAGAAAAAGATACAGCTAAGGATGAGAACAAGGAGGACGAGGACAATGAGGACTGAAGAACTTATCCAGAAAGCCAAAGAGGCTATGGAAAACGCTTATGCTCCATATTCTCAATTTCATGTTGGTGCTGCTTTGCTTACAAAGAGCGGGAAAGTCTATATAGGTGCGAACGTTGAGAATGCATCATATGGTTTAACAAACTGTGCGGAAAGAACCGCAATTTTTTCTGCCGTAGCAAACGGTGAAAGGGAATTTGACACTTTGGTTGTGATAGCGGATACGGAAAAACCGGTTGCTCCATGTGGAGCGTGTAGGCAGGTCATGGCTGAATTCGGGGATTTTAAGGTCATACTGACTAATCTGAAAGGTGAGATACTGGAAACCACTGTTGGCGAGTTGTTACCATATGCATTTGACAAAGAAGATTTGAAAGACAAAGATGAACACAAGTAAAACTCTTTGGACATTCGTCTGAATCTTGCTGAGGTGAGTCGCTCTTGATTGAATTAATACACATCAATGAATATGTTTATTTAAAGAATGTGGATATATATCTCTCAGAAGGCCTCAACGTAATAACTGGCGAAACAGGAACTGGGAAAAGCTTAATTCTCGACGTGATTGGTTCGTTTTTGGACTATCAGAACATCCGTAGTGAGACCTTCTCGGCAGATATGGTTGTGAACCTTCGTATAGACTTCAATGAGCTTGGGATTAAAAAAGGTCAACACGTGTTCAGTGTTGAGCGAAAAAACAAGAGATTATTTTACAAAATAGACGGTCGATTGGTTAACCGTGAACAAGTCCAAAACATCCTCTCAAGTCTCATAACTATCCATAAGCAAAACTCACATATGAAGTTGTTAGACAGAGATTTTATCCTTGAGATACTGGATGAAGTAGCTGGAAACTCAAAAATACTTGAGAACTACCAAAAGCTTTACGATGAATACCAACAGGTTGTTAGAATTATCGCTACCACGGACAAAGCTACAGAGTCGAAAAAACTTGAAGAACTAAAGGAAAGAGTTGACGAAATAGTGAACGCGAATCTAAGTGAAGACGAAGAGCAAGAACTCGAAGAAAAATACAAAAGGGCACTTAACATGCAAACGCTTGTCCAAAACTATAGCATTGCTTCCCAACAACTGGAAGAGATAGAATACGCCATTAGGAGAGTTTATTCACTGATAGAGGATAAATATCACGATTTACTGGACAATGCTATGGAATCGATAGCAGAGCTTAACAATAGAATTGGCAAAGAATTGGCTAAGATAGAGGATATAAATCTTGAAGAAGTTGAAAACAGGTTGTGGGTTTATAAGAAATTGCGTAGGAAATATGGTCCAACAACGGAAGATGTGCTGACAAACTTGAAAAAGTGGTCCGAGGAAATAAGGATTATTGAAAAGACAGTTGAAATCTTAGAAAACGCGGAAAAAGAACGTCAGCGATTGGAAAACGAACTGCGTGACTTAGCACTTCAGATAAGTGAAAAAAGAAAAGATGCTGCGAGAAAAATTATAAAAGCGATTTCCGAACATTTGAAAGATTTGAATATGAATGCAAGGATAGATTTTTCCTTCTATGAAAAAACAATGTTAAGAAACGGAATAGACGAGGTTGAACTTGTTGGAAGTACGCTCTCCGATGGCCCGCTATATCCATTGCGAAAGATAGCTTCTGGTGGTGAATTATCACGTTTGATGCTTGCGTTGGAACTCAGTATGGCCAGTACCGATGTGCTGGTATACGACGAAATTGATGCTGGAATAGGTGGGGTAACTGCTGTAAAATTAGCTCAGAAACTGAGTGAACTTTCGAAAAAACATCAAGTGATAGTTGTAACCCACTTGCCTCAGATTGCTTTGAAAGCAAGCAAGCATTTGTCTTTACGCAGGATGGGGGATACAGGTCAGGTGGTAGAATTAGATGAAAAGGGGCGAATGGAAGAAATTGAGAGAATGCTGGGTGGAAAAGAGGTTATAGAAATTATTGGAGATTTAAGTAATGCTAAAGAAAAATAAGGCTGGGATTTTTTCCCAGCCTTTTTCAATACTTGCTCGCAAGTTAGTTACTCTTGTTCTTCTATTTCCTTTGCCTTTTTGATTACTATCGGGTAAAGTTCGGATATCAGTTTCTCCACTTGCTCACTGTTTTTTGTTCTTGGATCCCTCTCTAAAATATCAGCTATTAGTTTAACATCTTTGCTTAAGAACGCATCTAAAGCTTGTTTTGCAAGTAATATTCTTGGTTTTAAATACCAGTTCACAATTCGTTCTGGAATGTGATTCTCTTCAAACTCAAACTTCTCACCGCATACCTTAGCGCAGATTTCTACTGCCACGTCGTTATCAAGGTTCTTAATTTTGCCGTTGTTTAAAACGTTTACAACAAATCTTCCTGGTGTTTTAGTGACAACACTTTTTATAAATGGTACGTGTTGCTCACCGCTCAACTTTTCACTTAGTATCTCTTTTAGATAATCGTCGATAGGAGTTCCAGTTTTTAGCTGATTTATTTTTACTCCACTAAGTAACATTTTTGCAAACATATCTATTACATTAACAACTTGCGATAACTGGTCCACATACCATTTCCACCCTATTTCCGAATCAGCCCCACCCCATGGAGCTCCATACCACTTTATTTTCGTTTCAAGATTTCTGTGGTATTTCCATGTTGAATTTCTAACAGTATCCCCTACTGGGAACAAACCATAAGTTTTATACATTTCCCAAGCAACCGGTGAAAGCTGGTCATCAAAAGGATTGGAAGGTTTAAATTCCTCATATTTAATGCGCTGAGATACTTTTTCGATTTCTTCGTAAAGGTTTTTACCTTCTTTTGTTGTGAACTTTGTCAACCAAATTCCATGGTTTACTCCACCGACTTGCCATTCGTATTCCGAAACCCCTAAGAACTTTGCGAGAGCCTCTACTCCATAGTGCCCATGACAAAATCCGACCATTTTTATTCCAGTTTGTGTAGAGACAAGAGTTGTACCTTCCAAGACAGGGTTAGCAGCCTGGAGATACCAAGCTTTTGGAGCATATTTTTCAATTGTTCTAGCTATCTTCAAAAACAAAGTCATTTGATTCCAATTCGTGAGGTTGAGATAATCGGAAACAAAATTGTAGTTCTGGGCATCTATTCCGCGATAATAACCATGTTTTTCACCAATAGACCTAACAAGGTCCAGATAACCATGTCCTCCGGCCATAGCTGTGTTTATAACAAAGTCGGAACCCTCAACAGCACCTTTGATGGTATCGGCAATCTCAAATGTAAGTTTTGCCCCGAAGTATTGACTCAGTTCTTTTGCAAGTACCCGAACATTTTCGACTCGTGTTTTGTCGATATCCATGAGCACGATGTGAGAGTCTGAAAGACTGGGAACCTTACAAAAATCCGATATAATTTTCATTGAAAACACCGCACTCCCTGCGCCTATAATACTCACTCTTAGCCCTGTGTTGCTCATAGGAAATGCCCCCTCTTTTGTAATTTGAAAGATTGAAGTATCAATTCTTTCAAAGGATATTGTATAATAAAAACCGGGAAAGAGTGCCAAAAAATCATTATGGAATATAGGGAGTGGCTGGGATGCCAAGTGATAGTGTAGTAATCCTAACAGACAGTCCCGATGTTGTACAAGAAACAGCGGAGTTGCTGCAGTTTGTTGGTTATGATGTGAGGATTGTCTCAGATGTTAGCACAATTTTGAAAAAAGCAGGTGCTCAACTTATTCTTGTTTATTATCGGTTACTTAGAAATGCACAAGATGTCGTTAGGTATATTAAGACAACTGGTGAAATAAAGGACTTGCCCGTTATTGTGATAATTGAAGAGAAGAATTACGTCACATTGTTGGAATTATACCAAATAGGTATCTCGGACTATATCGAGTTACCAATTATCGATGTGGAACTTATATCGAAAATAGCCTTACACATCGAACTCAAAAAGAACAGGGAGAAAATAGAAAATTTATACAAGGAACTTCGAGACAGCCTCAATCTTGCCAGTTTACTTCAAACATTGATGCTGCCAGAACCAGTTCAGGCTTGTAATGGAATTTGGATAACATCGAAATACATGCCCTCACAAATAGTGGGTGGCGACATTTATGATTACTTCACCGTTAATGAAGATGTTTACCTTTACACTGCAGACATATCGGGACATGGTATTCAATCAGCTCTCTTGTGTTCTGCAGTGAAGTCCGTTATACGTTCAGCTGCGCAGAGAAATCTGCGAATATCGGATATAGTTAACGAGCTTCAAGAAAGTATGAAAACAGTCTCAGGGTATAACTATGTTACTGGACTTTTCCTAAAAATAACTGGTAACGAAGTTGAGTATATTAATTGTGGCCATCCTTCTTTGATAACTTACGATGGGGAAACATTCACTCAAATGACGTTGAAATCGGTTTTTCCTATTGGACTTTTGGATTACACATATACTAGTGAGGACTGCGGGAAATTTGAACTACAAAATGGTCTCACATTTATTGCGTACTCAGACGGTTTGTATTCCATATTCGAGCGAACAAGGTCTTCGGAGGACTCTATGCGGCTATTACTTGACTTTCTAAACAAAGAGATTTCTGGGATAATGCCTGAAGCTTTGCCGTTTGCAGTGGCCAGTGCTCTCAAAAAGCGATATTCAGATTTGCCTGATGACTATTCATTTGTTGCTTTTGGACGTACATTGGGGCTAAATTACTATTCAGAGAACTCGAAGTACGAGACAATACTTTTAGACCAAAAGATGAAAGAATTAGTGAACGAAATTGTTCTGAGTGCAAGTGGAGATAACTATACTCTCTTGATTAATGACCACGAGAGATACTGGTCAGTAGTGACCAAAAATGTTGAAATTGGACGAATTTTGAGAAAACTTCCCATGAGTATAACGATGAGCTTTGATGATGTTGAATGTGTGAAAATATTCAAGTAAAGCCTGCAAAATCAGATGAAACGCTCCAAGTTTTCCAATAGTAATCTGATAGCCCTCGTCTGTAATTCAAGCGACATAGAAGGTAAATTTTCCTTCTTGCCCTCTTTAATTGCTACTTGCTCAGGTAAAAAAGGAAGGTGTATAAATAGCACGTATTTTGGTATACCAAAAGTTCTAGAATAGTGGAGTGAGTAGTAATAGACCTCATTGCAAATATACTGACCCGCTGTGTAAGAAACAAAAGCTGGTATTTTTTTTGCATTTAGAAAATTAGCGATTTCCCTTACATTGATACGTGTCATATATCCGTCAGGACCGTTCTCTAAGATGGGAGTTTCTCTCTTTATCTGTCCGTCATTGTCGGGATGTCTTGAGTCGAGTAAATTTATCGCAACTCTTTCAATTCTTATCGCAGAAGTTCCACCGGCTTGCCCCAAATGCAGTACAAAGTCTACATAATGATTCTTGTAATACTCTTCAAGCACTTTCGTACTTTTCTCGTAACTGACAGGCAGTATCAATGTTTCAATATGTATATTTTGAAAGTGCTTTTTTGATAGTCTTTTTACAATTTGCATACTCGGATTGACTTTTTCACCTCCAAAAGGTTCAAAGCCGGTGAGAAGAACAGTTACTTTCCTGTTTTCAGAGTCCATACTTCATCCCCTCCCAGTAAGTTGTTTTGTTTTAAAAAAGCCAGTTCAACAAAATTCTACCTTTCTTTTCTCAGTTGTCAAACATCAGAGAAAACAAGACAAGTTTGAGATGTTGTGAGACATTGCGAGACGTTGTGATTATTTTCTCAAATATTAACAAATTCTTGATTAACATAAGCGGGCAGTTGGTGTAGAATAAATTTGAGGTATTTGGTTAAAAAATCCAGTTGAAGAGGGGGATTACCATGGGAAAAGTCAGGATTTGGAAACCAACAGATGATGAAATTAAAGAAGCAAAATCATGGAATACGTGGAGCAAAGAAGAAAGCACTTTTGACTGGTATTACGATGAGCCTGAACAGTTTTACGTGGTTGAAGGTGAAGTTGAAGTTGAGCTTGATGATGGAACAAAGGTAAAATTTGGAGCAGGGGATATGGTGCGTTTTGAAAGTGGTGTATCTTGCACCTGGCACGTGAAGAAAAAGATTTTTAAACATTATAAGATGGGATAGTAAAGAAATTTACAAAGGTAGGATATGGTTCTATGAATAACGAACAGAAAAAACGTAAAGTTTTGGCTTACGTGTTTTTGTTAATCACATTGCTTGCTTTTTCAAGTATAGAAGTTGTATCCAAACCTTTGATGGACAAGGTAGACCCATTTTTCATGACCTCCTTTCGCTTTTTAATTGGCGGACTTTTTTTGATACTCTTCGTTAAGCAAGATCCGGAGGTTAAAGATGTGATTCCAATCACAATTATAGGTGCACTTAACAGTATTATTTCTATGACCTCGCTACAGTTAGCGGTGAAATACTCAAATGCCTCAACTGCTGCAACTCTTGTTGCAAGTAACCCTATTTTTGTTTCCTTATTTGCATCTTTTGTCCTGCAAGAAAAGTATCCACTGAAGAAATATATTGGTATTGGACTTGGTTTTATTGGTATATTTATTTTTAGCTTGGGAAAAATCAAAGGTGATTCATGGCTTGGTATATTCTTTGGTATTCTTGCCGCACTAACTTTTGGACTTTACACTGTTTTAATGAGAAAATATACAAAAAAATACGGTCCATTACTTGTAACTGCTTATTCATCACTTTGTTCAAGTTTTGTATACATAGCCTTACTCGTGGCTTTCAGAAAATTTGCTATTCCGACTCAAGTCGACTTCGTTGGTTGGATAATTGTTATCTATTTGGGTTTAGTGGTTACTGGAGTTGCTTATCTTACGTATTTCAAAGCCATGGAGACACTTGGTGCAACACAATCTAGCAGGATATTCTTCCTAAAACCTGTAGTTGCAACTGTTTTTGCACTAATTTTGCTTGGGGAAACGTTAAGTATTTTCAAAATCTTGGGAATGTTAATCGTGCTTATTTCACTAGCTCTTTGAGTAAGAGAAGTAAAACAAAGATGGTTTTTAATTTTAAGAGCCTTGTGAAAAAAAGAATAAGTGATAGAAAAAGACGAATAACGTGCAGAAAAAGAAAGAAATTCCCAAAAGATGCCAATTAGATACTCATTTAGAACGGTGAACTTTGCGCATTATCATGTTATAATAATCACGAAGTGTGAAGGAGGGATGTGTGTGGCCGTATGTGAGCAACATAAAGAACTTTACGAAGAACTGGACGCTTACATTGAAAAGGTTAAAGACAAACCTGGTATGCTTATAGGTGTTCTTCACAAAGCACAAGAACTTTTTGGGTGGTTACCACAGGAAGTTCAGGAGCACATAGCGGAGAAGTTGAACGTCCCAGTATCTGAAGTTTATGGTGTCGTGACGTTTTACAATTTCTTCTCCACCAAGCCAAAGGGTAGATATCAAATAAAGGTCTGCCTTGGAACCGCTTGCTATGTTAAGGGCGGCGACAGGGTTATGGAAAGGTTCTTAGAGGAACTTGGTGTGAAGGCGGAAGAAGTAACTGAGGATGGTTTGTTCTCTGTCCATCCAGTGAGATGTCTCGGAGCTTGTAGTATGGCACCGGTTGTTTTGATTGGTGAAAAAGATTTCTATGGAAAAGTAACTCCCGACATGGTTAGTAAAATCATTGCTGCGTACAGGAGGGGTGGGTCGCAATGAGTAAAGTAAAGAGCTTGGAAGAATTAATGAAAATTAAAGAACAGGCACTTCAAAATATCAAGATGAGAGAATCAGGAAAAAGAGGAAAGATTGTTGTCGCGATGGGCACATGCGGAATTGCAGCAGGTGCAAAGGATACGTTGAAAGCGATTGTTGAGTATCTAAACGAAATGAAAATAGACGACATTGCGGTTGTACAATCAGGTTGTATGGGATTGTGTGAAGTTGAGCCAACTATAGAAGTTGCCCTCGAAGGTCAAGAACCAATAGTCTACGGGAATGTGACTCCAGAAAATGCAAAGAGAATAATTCAGTCACACGTACTTGAAGGAAAAGTCGTTTCAGACTTGGTTGTTAAAAGAGGCGAAGTTTAAAAAAAGGTGGTTGCAAATGGTAGAAATTCACGTTTGTGTAGTAGGCTGCTGCAAAGAAAATGGAGGTTTGAACATACGCGATGAGTTTTTAAGACTGGCAAAACAGATGGGATTTCAAGAAGAGGTTAAGATTGTGGAAGCCGAATGCTTGGGAACATGCAAATACAGACCATCCGTGATGGTTACTGACGGTGAAAAGAAATACTATTATGGGATGATGAACACCGACGTAGTTAAAGATATCCTCAAATACCATCTGGGACTGATAAAAGATACAAAGACGTTCGAAAATAATTTAGTGAAAGTGGAAACGGATAAGTAAAAGTATTACGAACTTACTGAGATTACTTTCTTAGTTTGGGGAGGCGAAAGGCGTGGCGCTTAAGACTAATACAATACTAATCTGTGCTGGTGGTGGCTGTATATCCGCTGGCGAAGAGAGTGTAAAACAGGCTTTTGAGAGAAAGTTAAAAGAATATGGGCTTGACTCCGTAGTTTCGATTGTTGAGACCGGTTGTATGGGTGCATGTAGTTTGGGTCCACTTGCAGTTATTTACCCAGATGGAGTCTATTATCAAAAACTCACACCGAAGGCGGCAGAGAAAATAGTAGAGGAGCACATATTAAAAGGTCGTGTTGTTCCCGAATATCTGTTTGAAGGAGAAAAAGAAAAACTTACAATACAGGAAAAAACATCAACAGAAATCCCGTTCTTCGCCAAGCAAGTCAAAATAGCTCTGAGAAACGTTGGGGTCATTGACCCACTGAGTATTGAAGAATACATTGCACGAGATGGTTATTTTGCACTGCACAAGGCACTCACACAGATGACACCAGAGGAAGTTATAAAAGAAATTAAGGACAGCGGTTTGAGAGGTAGAGGTGGAGCGGGATTCCCAACAGGTTTAAAATGGGAATTAGCAAGACAGCAGAAATCAGATGTTAAATACATGATTTGTAACGCTGACGAGGGTGACCCAGGAGCTTTCATGGATAGGTCTATCCTCGAAGGTGACCCACATTCAATAGTTGAGGCAATGACTATTGCTGGATATGCGATAGGTGCGCAAAAAGGGTTTGTCTATGTGCGAGCGGAATACCCACTTGCAATTGAACGACTTCAAAGAGCAATAGAAATGGCACACGAGTATGGCTTCCTTGGAGAAAACATCTTCGGAACTGGTTTTTCGTTCGATATCGAAATAAGAATTGGTGCAGGAGCATTTGTGTGTGGTGAAGAAACGGCTTTGATGCACTCGATTGAAGGAAAACGCGGTCAGCCAAGAGTCAAGCCTCCGTTCCCTGTTCAAAAAGGTCTTTGGGGCAAGCCTACGGTCATAAACAATGTTGAAACACTTGCGCTTGTTCCACCAATAATTCTCAAAGGAGCTTCATGGTTCAGACAATACGGAACTGAAAAGTCACCTGGAACGAAGGTATTTGCACTTGCGGGTAAGATTAAAAACACAGGTCTTGTCGAAGTACCAATGGGAATCACACTAAGGGAGCTACTTTACGATATTGGAGGAGGTCATCCACAAGGAAAGCAGATAAAGGCTGTCCAAACGGGTGGACCAAGTGGTGGAGTTATCCCGGCCGAGTTCTTTGATACTCCTGTGGACTATGAATCGCTTGGTAAACTCGGAGCCATAATGGGTTCTGGTGGTATGATTGTGCTTGACGAAGACGATTGTATGGTAGATGTTGCAAAATTCTTCTTGGAATTCACAGTTGATGAGTCTTGTGGTAAATGTACACCGTGTCGTGAAGGAACAAAGGTCATGTACGATATACTCGACAGAATCACAAAAGGCGAAGGAACGATGGAGGATATAGAAAAGCTCGAGCAATTAGCTCAGGTGATAAAAGACTCATCCTTGTGTGGTCTTGGTCAAACTGCACCAAATCCAGTTTTGTCGACACTCAAATACTACAGGCACGAATACGAAGCACATGTGAAAGAAGGGAAATGCCTGGCTAAGAAATGTAAAGCTTTCATAAGCTACGTGATAGATTCAGAGAAGTGTGTAGGTTGTACCGCGTGTGCAAGAGTATGTCCAGTAAATGCAATACACGGTGAAGTAAGAAAGGTTCACGAAATCGACCAAGAAGCATGCGTGAGGTGCGGTAGCTGTATCGAAGTTTGTAGATTCGGAGCTATAAGCAAAGTAACGCCAGCAATAGTGGGAAGCGTTACGAAGTAACAATGAAAGGTGAGCCCCCGTTATGAGGGAGGCTCACCTTTGTTTACTGGTCCTTTTGATTTTTGCAAGCTTTCTAATTTTCTTTCGGGGAGGGAAGGTGTGTGGATCGCGCGACTTTAAGAAATATCATCGATGAGTTGAAAAGTGAGCAACTTGAAGAGCAAGATATACTAATTTACTTGCTTCATAAGGTCCAAGATTACTACCAAAGTCATTACATACCACCTGAAGTAGGCGAAATGATAGCTGAAGAACTCAACGTCCCACCTTCAAAGGTCTACGAAGTGCTGACCTTCTACACGATGTTCTCCACAAAACCCAGAGGAAAGTATATCATCCGTGTTTGCACCAGTTTGCCCTGCCATGTACCTGGAGGACGGGAAATTGTTGAGTATTTGAAAAAGAAACTCGGTGTGAACTTCGGTGAAACTACAAAAGATGGGCTCTTCACACTGGAAGAAACCGGTTGTCTTGGATTGTGTGGGGTGTCTCCAGTGATAATGATTAATGACCAATACTATGGCGATTTAACAGTAGAAAAAGTTGAAGAGATTATCGAGAGCCTCAAGGGCGGTGATGAGAAATGACACCAATTACCGTTCTGGTTTCTGTAGATAGTAACAGTATTCTTTTAGGAGCGAGAGAATTTGCAAACTATTTGAGAACATTGATAAAAGATTATAATCTCGATTCCCTTGTGAGTGTTTTAGAAACAGTGGCAATAGGGGCATACGATGGTGTTGTTATGCATGTTCTACCGGATGATGTTTATTACGTCGTCAAGTCAAAAGAGCATGTAAAAAAGATAGTGGAAGAACATTTACTCAAAGGTAGGCAGGTTTGGGATTTGACAGTTGATAAATCTAAGCTAAAGCCCGGTGAAAAATTCCAAGTCAAAGAATATAGAATTGTCACAAGGAATATAGGTGTCATCGATCCCAAGAACATAGAAGAGTACATTGCAAGAGACGGTTACTTTGCGCTTTCCAAAGCGCTCCAAATGAAACCCGAAGAAATCATAAACGAAATAAAAGCAAGTGGGTTACGTGGCCGTGGTGGTGCAGGCTTCCCGACCGGATTGAAATGGGAGTTCACAGCAAAAGCTCAATCAGACCAGAAATACATAGTCTGCAACGCTGACGAAGGTGAACCAGGAACATTCAAAGACAGGTTGATAATGGAAGGTGATCCACACACAGTAATCGAGGCAATGATTATAGCAGGATATGCTGTTGGAGCAACGAAAGGATACATATACATACGCGGTGAGTATTATAATTCCGTGGAGAACTTGAGAAAAGCGATTAAAGACGCATACGAATACGGTTTCCTTGGTGAAAACATCCTTGGCAGTGGTTTTAATTTCGACTTGACTGTCAGACTTGGTGCTGGTGCGTACGTATGTGGAGAAGAGACTGCGTTACTCGAGTCGATAGAAGGTAAAGCAGGTAGGCCGAGGTTGAAACCTCCTTATCCACCTCAGGTAGGTCTATTCGGCAAACCTACGGTGATAAATAATGTGGAGACATTGGCGAATGTTCCACAGATAATACTGAACGGTGCGGAATGGTTCAGAAGCATAGGAACTCCTAACTCGCCAGGTACAAAGGTTTTCTGCCTTGCTGGGGATGTTAACAGGCGTGGAATGGTGGAATTACCCATGGGTGTTACCGTTAGAGAAGTGCTCTATGGATTTGGTGGAGGAATAAAAGGCGGAAGAGAATTGAAGATGGTCCAAACGGGAGGGCTAGCTGGAACATTCATCCGACCAGATAAACTTGATACACCACTCGATTATGATTCAATGAAAAACTATGGTGTCAGCCTTGGCTCAGGTGTTATACTTGCAATTGATGATACACATTGTGCTGTGGATATCGCTTTGAACGTCATGGAATTCTTCAGACACGAATCTTGTGGTAAATGTACTCCGTGTAGGGAAGGAACAAAAGTTGCATGCGATATTCTTGAAAGAATGACGAGATTCCAGGCAACTGAAGAGGATTTGAAATACCTTGAGCAGATAGCTTATGTTACGGCGGATGCCTCGTTCTGTGGATTAGGGCAGAGCATTAATGTGCCGTTGCTTTCGTTGATAAACAACTTCAGAGATGAATTCATTGCACATGTAAAAGATAAAACGTGTGCAGTCGGACTTTGTAAAGAAGTGAAGCCCAAGAAAGCAACTGTTAAATAATTTTCTGTTAGGTTTCGTTACTTTTTATCGCAATGGAAAAATCAAAGCCCCTGCAAAGGGGCTTTGATTTTTTTCTATGTTATGTTTAAGGTTTTGATTCTTATAAGTATTTTATACAACTTTTTAAACGATTCTTCGCATTCTTTATCCATTTGCGTTTTCAGATATAAAGGAGCTGAGACAATTTTTTCATACCTCTGCGGGAACTCCAACATATCTTTAGCAAAGAACTCTCTTCTGTCTGTATATTTTTTGAAAAACCTCTCTGCTTTTGAATTCTCCAATGAGATGAATGGAATGCCAAAGTAAGCAGCAATAAGTGTGGGATGGAACCTTTCAGATATGATAAACTTGGACGATAAAATTATTGAAAGAACGTTTTGTATGTCGTTCGGGTTATCAATAACCTCTGCGTCAAGTCTTTGCGCTATTTTCTTGGCTGTTTCAACATCGCTGTACTGAACCGGACAGACGATAACCTTTTCAAAGTGCCTTTTCAGGCAATCATACTTTCCAATGTTTTCTACTTTTCTTGGCACAAGTACCGCTTCAAATGTTTTTTCAGGAAGTGTTTGAATAGTTGCCAGGTATCTAACCGATGGGTCGCACGAGAGTTCGGTATGTTTGTTTAGTCTTTTGGCGTATCTGTAAGAAACCAAATCCCTCGGAAAAGGATATACTTTACCATTTTTTATGGTCTTTCTGAGCAGGAAGCGGTTGAGGGGCTTTTTTACGGGTCCAAAACTGTTACCAAACAGTATAACCGGCTTTCCCATTAACAGGCTAATGTAGATTGTTGTAACGTAGTATAAAAAACTTCTTGTGCTTGTTACATCTTGAAGTAGCCCACCGCCGCCGTATATGAGTGCATCAGCGTCAAATATAGCCCCTATGATTTCAAGCAAGTTAAAACGTGAAACAGAGTCTTTGCTAACTCTTTTTGGAAGTGCAATAGTATAATCTATTTTGTATCTTTTTAGAAAATCTTCCATTCCCATTCTCATTAGTTCGTCGCCTAAATTACCATATCCATAGTAACCTGATAGCAGTACTTTCAAGGAAATACCAGCTCCTTTGCAGAAATATGATTCGAAAGATAATATCTGAAAACACAAATTTAACTTGGTTCGAGGTGTTGGATGTGGTAAAAAAAGTTACTGAAAATGTGTATTTAATCGAGCACGAAGAAGCTGCGAATAACGTAATAATCATAGGGAAAAAAGGTGTTGTCTTGATTGATACGTCACTTTTCCCAGAAAAGGCAAAGAGCATAGCAAAGTTTGTTCGTGACTTTACGATGAAAAATATAAGCCTTGTTTTTAATACACATTACCATCCAGACCATACGTTTGGAAATGTCGCTTTCGACGTTCCTATTTTAGCACACGAACTTACAAGAAGAAAAATGGAGCAATTTGATGCTTCGTATTTTGAGAGTCTGGGTATTGAGTACACTGAACCCAAACTGCCCGATGTACTCTTTCAGGACCTGTTTGAATATGAAGATGGCTTAAAGATACTCTTTATCCACGGACCAGGACATACCCCAGACTCATCATATGTATATATTCCTAGCGAATCAGTCTTAATCACCGGTGATAGTGTGATTAATGATATACACCCAGAGATAGTTAGTGACAGCAACTTGAACGTATGGTTGAAGACCTTAGATAGCATGCCACAAGCGAAATACGTAATTCCAGGTCATGGTGATTACGGTTCCCATGATAGTGTGAAAAAAATGAGAGATTACATCGATAAAATAAGAAGGCTTATAAACGGTGAACTCAGCCCATATGAGCTCGAATCTGACCCGAATTTCGTCGAACGAAAACACGCAGAGATGCTCGAATGGGGTATCAAAAACCTTATGGCTGAATAGTTAACGGTTATTCAGCAAATAAGTTCTTAAGGTACATTTCTTGCTTTTGGAACATTTCCTCAGCATTTGTTGTATCGTATTCATGGTCGTAACCAGCCATGTGCAAAATCGAGTGCACGATCACTGTTAAGAGTTCTTGTTCGAAAGTGTTACCGTATTCCTCAGCATTTTTCTTAACAATATCTAAGCATATATATCCTTCAGCATACGGTTCGGTTGTGGTTTCAAATTCTTTCTCTCCTGGATTTTCAACTTTTTCGTGAGAGTTCCCATAAACAAATGTTAGTACGTCGGTTGGTCCTTCTTTGCCTCGGTAATCCATATTCATCTCTGAGATTGTTTCAGTATCAACGAAAATAAAGTGTATAAGAACTCTTCCAATTTCTTTTTCAATGATTTCGGAAAGTTTCTTTTTGTAGGGACTTAGTATTTTCTCCACTTCTTCAGGTACTTCGAAAAACCTAAGTAACTCTTCCAAGAATATCACCATCCTGTTTTTTCGTTGTTCTATTTTTATCCTATAGTTTCTATCTCCTTATTTATCGTTGGGTATTCTATCCTATGCGCTGAAAGACTTTGAAAGACACCCAAGAAACTATCCATTATGGTTCTTAATTCACCCAGTGTTAAACCGGTTTCGTCGAGCTGATTCTCTTCAAAGAGCTCTATTATAGTCTTCTCTATGACCTTTTTTATTTCTTCGACTGAAGTGTTTTTAAGACTCTTTGATGTTGCCTCAACAATATCAGCCAGCATCAGAATACCCATTTCTTTACTTTTTGGTTTTGGTCCTGGATATCGATATTCTTCTATAGGGGTATTTTGGTTTTCTGTCAAAGCCTTTATATAGAAATACTTCTGTACTCTTGTTCCATGGTGTTGAGGAATTGCTAGTTCTATTTGGATAGGTAATCTGTTTTTCCGAGCAATTTCGATACCATCGGTAACGTGCTTCATAATGATACTCTTGCTAACGTCAGGAGGTAATGTATTGTGCGGGTTTTCCTCAGGTGACTTTAAGTTCTCTACAAAAAACTCAGGGTTTCTTACCTTACCAATGTCATGGTAAAGCGCGCAGGCTCTGACAAGTACTGAATTAGCACCTATGCTTTCTGCAGCATGTTCGGCTAGTTCAGCAACTCGTAAGCTGTGTTGATAGGTGCCAGGCGCATGGAGTGAAAGAGTTTTAAGCAAAGGATGGTTAATCGTCGCAATTTCAGCAAGCCCAATGTTGGAGTAAATGCGTGTCGTTATTTCGATATACGGCAGAATGCCAACAACGGCAATAGATGAGAATATGGGGTTCAAGAATATCACTATGTAGTCTTTCAGAGAGAAGTAAAAATGTCGAACTGGTTCTTGTAAAAGAATCATTAACAAGCTAACGATACCCGATACTAAACCAGCTTTTGCGACCTGTATTCTATTCTTTGTGTTCTTTAGCAAGTATGTAGAGATAACCACTTGAGGGAAAAGGTGTAGGAACATGAAGAAATCGTGGTGATGAAAAGCGGTTGAAAGTGAGAGAATCAACCCAGCGCTAGCACCGAACTCGTAGTCAACAAGGAGTGTAATAATCATTGGAGCAATTATAATTGGTATGTAGCTAATACCGTATGTTTTATAAACTATAGTATTTAAGGCTGCTCCACCAAGCAGGGTTGTGTAGAAAAGTAATCTATACCTGATATCAAAGTTGATGACATTAGAGTTCCGGATGAAATGTTCAATAATGCCATACCATATTATGAGTATCAAAATAAACTCATTTGCAAGGTCAAGGACTCCGAGGTCGTAGAGGTTATTTGCAACGCTTATGATAAGTGCTATAATAACTCCATCGTACATGAAAGATTCACTTAACATTACTTCTGACTTATGAGCTCGTTGTTCCATTCTTCTCGTTCTCTCCTCGCGTGAACACTATTTTTGATGCTCTGATATTTACCTGCTTGTTTTCTGCTTTTCCTTTTTTTCTTGTTTTTCCATTCTTTCAAAGTTATCGTATGCTCTTATGATTTTCTTAACAAGAGGATGTCTTACTACGTCGGCATCGGTTAAGTAAACAAACGCGATTCCTTCTATATCTTTGAGTATCTCTTGCGCTACTACAAGTCCCGACCTTTCTTCGATATCTATTTGCGTAATATCGCCGGTAACTATAACTTTTGAACCAAACCCCATACGTGTCAGGAACATTTTCATTTGCTCGTATGTTGTATTTTGTGCTTCATCCAGTATGATAAAAGCGTTATTCAGGGTTCGCCCACGCATATACGCCAGAGGCGCTATTTCTATTACGTTTTTCTCCCTGAGAGAGATAAATTTTTCGATTCCAAGCATATCTATAAGTGCATCGTACAAAGGTCTGAGATAAGGATCTACCTTCTCTGTCAAGTCACCTGGCAGAAATCCAAGTTTTTCTCCAGCTTCAACCGCGGGCCTTGTGAGGACAATTCTTTGCACTTTTCCTGATTTTAGATAATCTACAGCCACAGCCGATGCAAGATACGTCTTACCTGTTCCCGCGGGACCTATCGCAAAGACTATATCGTTTTTCTCTATGGCTTCTAAATATCTTTTCTGACCTTCTGTCTTGGCTTTTACCTTTCCGACAGATTTTTTGTATACTTCCCTTGGGTTTTCTATCTTCTCGTTTTCTTCAACTATGTATTCAAATTCTGTCCAGTCAAGCAAGTGTCCATCGCGTGTTATATTGATAACTTCCCTTAAAACTTTTTCGACAATATCGAGGGACCTTTCATCCTCTCCTTTTACCCTGATTTCGTTGTCTACAACAGAGATTTCCACATTGTATCTCCTTCTCAGATACCGCGCCTTGTTATCGTATTGTCCAAGCACTTCTATCATAGCCACATCATCAGGCACAACAATTCTCCTTACCGACACACCTTCACCTCGCAAATTGTTTGTATTTTTAGTTTCCACGTGTATAATTATATCAGAAAAGATGAAAGATTTCTGTTAAAATATGACGTTTTATTTTTCCGATGTGTATCGTGAAGGTTCAATTTAGATTTAATAACCATAATGAGGGTAATAATTGTTTGAAAAGGAGGATAAACTATGGCTATTGTAAGCGCATCTATACTTGCAGCCAACTTGGCATACCTAAGTGAAGAGGTTAAAAGAGTGGAGGAGATGATAGACGAAATACATCTTGACGTTATGGATGGGCACTTTGTTCCGAATTTAACTTTTGGATTTCCGATGATAGAGGCTCTTAGAACATTCACCAATTTGCCAATTGATGCACACCTTATGGTTACTAATCCAACAGAACTTATCAAAGGTTTCGTTGAAAGAGGAGCTACAAGAATCACTGTCCATCAAGAGGTATGTTATCATCTCCACAGAACGGTCGAGTATATGAAGTCTTTGGGTGTGGAAGCGTTCGTTGCTATCAATCCGGCAACGCCGTTGTTCACATTAGATGAAATTTTACCATACGTGGATGGTATATTGGTGATGACAGTCAATCCAGGCTTTTCTGGGCAAAAGTTCATTCCAACAATGCTGGACAAAATAAAAAGGCTTAATGACATTAGAAAGGGAAGAGAACTAAACTTCAAAATTGCGGTTGATGGAGGAGTTGGAAATGAAAACGCCGTAGAACTTGTTAAAGCAGGCGTTGATATTTTGGTGATGGGATACGGCGTGTTCAGAAATCCGAGGCTTCCAGAGTTGAGACAAGAAATTTTGAATGCATCTGACCAGTGAAAATATATCAGTGATACCGGTTGTTTGAGGTGGTTGATTTATAACTATTTGCGTTGCTTCACCTTATTCTTTTGAAGGTTCCGTGATAAAATTTGAAGAATTGTTCAAATGGTGCCTGGAAAACGGGTTTGACCAGGTAGTGCTTTCTGATACTACATTCTGTGGTGTCGTTAAATTTTTGGAAACGGCTAAGACTTACAAATTGAAAGGTATCGTAGGACTTAGAGTTGGTACGGAGACTTACATTGCCAAAGACACAAACGATTTGAAAAAGATGTTTAGCATATACAATAACTATGGAAAGACTCCAAAGCTTGTGGAACTTCTCAAGCACAACTTCGAGTCCATCTCTCAGCCACCGATTTACTATCTGCCTGGTCAAGAAGATTACTTTAAGGCATTGGTAGAATATTTTGGAAAAGCTCCTGAAAAAGTCTCTTCGGTAGCGGATTTCAAAGGTTTTGAACTGAACGTCAAAGGCGAATTTTTATACGATTTGAAAAGTACTCAAACGCTGTATTATAATGACTCAAAAGATGTGTTCCTCGAACTTTTGGAAAATGAGAAAGAATATTACAACAGACTCAGACACGAAATTGAATTAGTCAAGAAATTTGGATTTGAGGGGTATTTTTACACAATTAAACGCATAGTGGATTTAGCAAAGGAAAATGACATAGAGGTGGGACCCGGAAGGGGAAGTGCTGTTGGTAGTTTACTCGCTTACAGACTTGGAATTACGAAGATAAACCCTATGAAATTCGGGTTGTTATTTGAAAGGTTTTTGAACGAGGGCAGGAGAGATTATCCAGATATTGATTTAGACGTTGAAGATATGCAACGCCAAAGACTGATAAGTATCCTAAGAGAGAAATTTGCAAATGTCTTCAACATAAGTGCGTTCGCAGCAATGCCAGAAAAGATATTAAATGAGTATGGAGCTTTATCAGATTACCTGTGCGATATCCCCGTTCAAAAAACAACACATGCAGCGGGCGTTATAATCTCAACGACCCCAATGGACCTTCCACTCACTCCCGGCACGGAAACGGTAGAGTGGGATATGAAGGATTTAGAAAAGCTTGGATATGTTAAGTTCGATATCCTTGGTTTAAAGACGCTGACCATCCTAAAGCACATAAAAGAAGAAGCAAAACAATTATGGAATTTTTCAGTTATTTCTAAGAATAGTGATTTGAATGATTTATACGAAATGCTCCCCGAATTTGAGAGAACCAACGAAGGTAAAAAGACGTACAAGTATATATCTGTCGGTTTTACGGATAACGTTTTCCAGCTTGACAGTTTTATAGCCAAGCAAGTTGTTCGAGACTTAAAACCCAGAAAGTTTGAAGAACTCGTTTTAGCAATTTCACTCAACAGACCAGGACCTATTAAAGCTGGTGTAACCAGGGAAATAAAGGAACTTAAATTCAAAAAAGAGCTAAAATTCAAAGTCCCGCAATTAAATGACACTTACGGCTTCCCAATTTACCAAGAGCAGGTAATGAAAATTGCTATGGACTTAGCAGGGTTGACAAGTGTTCAGGCAGACGAACTAAGAAAGGCGATAGCAAAAAAGGATGTAACCAAGGTCAAAGAAATATATGAAATACTCACGAAGAAACTTGTAGAAATTTACGGCAACGATGGTAAAGAACTTGCAAGAATTATACTTAGTTTAGGAGAGTACGCATTTAACAAGTCCCACGCAGTAGCATATGCGCACATTACATACCTTATGGCATATTTCAAAGTCAATTATCCAAAGCTCTTTTACGACGTCTATCTAAAGTACGACACAACGATTCTACCTACAGCTGTTTACAATTTACAGGCGCTCGGTTTCACGATACATCCACCTAAGGTGTATATTGGGTCTTCACCTGTTCAAAGTGGCAGAGAGGCAGAAGAAAAGACGTATATAATGCCACTCTATGTTGTCCCTGGAATTTCTCCAGAAAAGGCAGAAATCCTGCAAAATCAAACATTCGATTCATTTGAAGAGTTTGTAGAGAAATCTGGATTTTCACTTTCCACAATAGAAGCACTAATAAAGATAGGAACATTCGATGATATATTTGGAAGCAGAAGAAAAGCTATCCAAAAGTTACGCTCTTTAAAAAGTGGTATTAACCCAGAGGTTGTTAAAATCGGTAGCAAACTTTTCGGAAAGGTGATACAAAAGGAAGAGGTAAAGGTTGAAGATGATTGGGAACGGACCCAGATGGAGTACGATATTTTGAAGATAGCGTTGACTCCTCCAACAAAGGTTGAAAATCTGTTAGCCCCGTACTCCCTTGCATATTCCTTGGAACTACCATTCGGTATACATGTAGCAGTAAAGGCAGGTTTTGGAACAGATGGCAAGAGTGTTTTTAAGGCTCATATTCCAGACGGTGATTATACACTAATATATCCAAACACATACGAATTAGGAAAGCTAAAAATAGATTATGTACTTGATGAGGAACCTTTGAAAAGTGAGATATCCAAGACAACAGTCGGAAATGGATATGAAAGAATCGTTTTACCAAATGGTGAAGTGATACAGAATGTAAGACCTCTCAAAAATTCTTTTAAGACGTTATTTGTTAAAAATTAATAGAGGTGGTAAGTCTGAATGAGCACCAACGAATATGGTAGTGTGCATGAGTTCATAAAACTCAAAGAGGCGATGTTTTACGAACAACTTGGAAATAACATGGTTAAATGCGGCTTGTGTCCACATAATTGTGTGATAAAAGAAAACAGTGTCGGAGTTTGCAAAGTTAGAAAAAACGTAAACGGTAAGCTTTATTCCCTAAACTACGGTGAAGTCAGTTCGATAGCACTTGACCCCATAGAGAAAAAACCTCTTTTCCATTTCTACCCGGGGGGTTCAATAATATCCGTAGGCACTTGGGGTTGCAACTTTCGATGTCTGTTTTGTCAAAATTGGGAGATTTCCCAACAAAGACCGTCGTACGTTAAAAAGATAACTCCTGAGGATTTAGTCGATATAGCAAAAGAATACATACACGAAGGGAACATAGGTATCGCTTACACATACAGTGAACCAATAGTATGGTATGAGTTTGTGTATGAAACAGCCAAATTGGCAAAAGCTAAAAATCTCAAGAACGTGTTGGTTACAAATGGTTACATCAACGACCAGCCACTTGAGGAATTGATACCTTTCATCGATGCAATGAACATAGACCTTAAAGCCTTTAACAACGAATTTTATCAAAAAGTTTGTGGTGGAAGGTATGAGGATGTACTGAGGGCTATAGAAAAGGTTCATAACGCGGGTGTTCATGTGGAGGTTACTACGCTGATAGTTACGGGAGGGAACGACAATTTCGATGAACTTGAAGAAGAATTCCGGACATTGGCAAGGATATCCAGCGATATTCCTCTCCATCTGTCTCGTTACCATCCTGCATATAGATACGATGAACCTCCAACGAGAGTGGAATTCCTGATAGAAGCTTACAAACTTGCCAAAAAATATCTTAATTACGTATACCTGGGGAATGTCTGGGATGAGCGATACGAAAGTACATATTGTCCAAAGTGTGGAAGTCTTGTTATAATAAGAAGAGGCTATGATGTGAGAATCATAAATCTGGATGAAGAAGGGCGGTGTAAGGTGTGCAACAACCAGATCCTAAAGAAATCATGATACTCAACAGAATTGTTGTGTTTTCAGTTATTGTTTTTTTCATAATTATCGCAGCTATCTATTTGCTTTTTATTTCTGGAAAAACAGGTCAGTATTCAGACTTTGAAGATTACATATTTGGAACTTATGTTCGCATCAGAATTTCTTCGAAGATCAATCCTTCGACCATTTCCAAAGCGATATTTGCCGAAATGAAACGATTAGAAAAGAAATTTGATCCATACGTCGAGTCATCTATTATATACAAGCTGAACCACTCAGAAGATTGGGTTGAAGTTGATGACGAAACATTATCGGTGATAGATTTAGCACTTAAGATTGCGCGTGATACGGAAGGTGCGTTTGACCCTGCATTAGGACGTCTTATCCAGCTATGGGGATTCAGCAAGTTTACAGAAAGGGAGGCAACGGGAACATTCACAGTTCCAAGCGCCAGTGAGATAGCAGAGGCAGCTTCAAAGTCTGGTTATCAAAAGATAGCAATTGATTATGTTAACAAGAAAATTAAAACAAACGGTGCATGGATCGACCTTGGCGGTATATTAAAAGGATACGCACTGAAACGTGCTTACCAAATAGCTAAGGAATTCGATAAATCTTGCCATGGGTTTGTGGAAACGGGTGGGCAGATAATGATTCTTGGTCCAAAATACAACAAAACAAATTGGGTTATAGGTGTCAGAGACCCACGTGGACAGCCAGGAGAAAATATAACGATAGTCTACCTGAGTGAAGGTTCCGTAGCCACAAGTGGCGATTACGAGAGATTCTTTATCGTTGATAACGTGAGGTACCACCATATACTGGACCCAAGAACGGGTTATCCTGCAAATAAAGCAATCAGTGCAACCGTGATATCTAATGACCCTGTTATTGCTGATGCGTTTTCAACAGCTGCATTTGTCCTTGGAGAAGATAGGTGGTTATTTACGCGAACCGTTTTCCCAAAGTACGGTGCAGAGGTTCTTTTAGTTACACCGAAAAAGCGGTTGCTTAGAACTGATAACTTCAAGATATACGAGATGTCGGACAGATAATATTGCTTAAAAATCACAGATAGTGTTAACTTGTAGTGATGAAAGAGTGTAAGTGTGAAAGAATGAGATTGATATTACCATTGTGCGTTTTCCAAAGATTCTTCACTACACAAAAGCCTTAGACCTACCACAAGAAGTGCATTTGGGATAATGGAAAGAGAAGTTTTTGCGTTTGTGAGAATGGGAAAGTTTGAAGGAATGATGGCAGAGTTTGCAAAGGAATTGTTGGTTACCGTATTTGTCATGACCGTTTTTGTACAAGCTGGTAGAACCGCATTTTGGACAAGAGAGCGTTGAGTTGTTCATATCGGGATACCTCCTTTGTCAAGAGATGGTTGGGGGGTGTCCCCTCTTTAAAGGATAATGCGGTTTTTGGAAAGTTTCAATACTTTTAGTTAACATTATCAAATCACAAAAAGGAGGATAACAGCATGAAAAAGTTGAAAAGTTTTGGTGGAAGAAACCTTGGTGGTGGCGGAGGTACACCAGGAATTCCAAAAAACTTTGCGGAACTTCAGAGGCTACAGATGAAGATGGAGGAAGAACTTAAAAACTTGGAAGAGTCATTCGCACAAGAACAGGTAGAGGTCGAAGTCGGTGGTGGTGCACTCAAAATTGTGGCAACGTGTGATAGGCAAATACGGGACATCGTATACGATAAGGATTTGTTAGATGATTTGGAAATGTTCAACGATATGCTCAAAACAGCTATGAGCGAAGTATGGCAAAAAGTCGAAAGTATAAGAGAAGAAAAAACAAACGAGATAATTGCGAAATACAATCCACTGGCTTAATCTCATCTATCGGAGGAGTAGTATGTTCAGATTTCTCGATAAAATAGCTTCACGAAGGCAGCTATACATGTATATCATACTGGTAGATTCCATAATCTTGCTTGCATTTTACATTGCTCAAACGTTTTTTGGAATTGGTGAGAGTGCTTATCTCTTGTTCGGTGCACAATATGGTCCATTAGTTGACCAAGGTGAGTGGTGGAGAATCGTAACAGCAATGTTCATGCATGGCGGTTTTTTGCACTTAGCGTTCAATATGTATGCTCTTTACATACTCGGTAGCTATGCGGAGGGGATTTACGGTACATACCGTTTCCTCTCCTATTTTATTTTAACCGGTATAGCGGGTAATATAGCTACACACTTTTTCTACCATGATTCAATGTCTGTAGGTGCAAGCGGTGCTATCTTTGGATTGGTCGGGGCTCTCTTTGCATCTGGTTTTAGAAAAGATACACCTTTCTTTTTGAAACCGATAACGGGGAGCGCTCTGCTACCGATGATAATATTGAATGTCGCACTTGGATTTATCCCAGGTTCCGGTATAAACAACGCGGCACATATAGGTGGGTTACTCTCAGGTATGCTCCTTGGATACACGCTTCCTATTTATTCATCGTATCGTTCTGAGAGATTTTGGAAAGTAATAGCAATTTTGCTTTTGATGCTCGTTGGAGTAAGTTTTGTAATGTTGATATACTCTAATGTGTTATTAATTCTATAACGTCTCATTAATTCATTTGACGGGGCTCCACTTCACATTTCCAAAAGGTGGAATTAGAGCTGAAATTTGAAGGAGAAGAAAATATCTACATTGAGTTCAATTATCATGATTAATAAGGTTTCGGGCACATAGTTTGTATATGGCGTGAAGAACGCTAAAAGGAAAGGGTGGTCTGGTATGATCCAAAGATTTTTGATCTCTCGAAAAGTATCGAGATTCTTGTTAACCTTGTTAATTATGTTAGTTATGCTGGTCGTATTCTCAGCCAATCTATTTGCTGATGTGCTTGTCTTATTCAATTCATATGGTTGGTTGGTCAAAGATGTCGCAGATGGTTTCGTTATCCCAGAGAACTGGCAGGTTTTACACACATCGGCATCGAAATGGTACGTTGAATCGAAGGTAACCAAAACAAAATACGAACTGCCTACAACATTACCGCTTGGAACTTACAAGATACTGGAAAATTATCTTATTTCTGAGACAGGAGATATGTTCACAAATACCGCTTTTGGACTTGCAAGGGTGCTTGAAAAAGGAAAAACTGAAAATGTTCTAAGGCTTAGTGAAAAGTCGGATGTGCTTTTCAGAATTCCGGGTTCATACAGGATATACTACAGTTTAAAAGAAGACACACTTGAACAGTTTTTTGAGCTCAGAGCACCTATCGAAAAGGCGTTTGTAATTCTGTCAACAGCTCCAGAGGAAACCAGAGCAACGACTTTTAGCAAAATGTCCCTAGCTCAGTCAGCAGGAGCGGTCGAAACAACTTCAGCTGGTAGAAAGATTTTCATCTTGGGAAACATGGTAGGCTTGGATAAGGGTATTAATATCAAAAATAAGACCACCAAAGTAGTTAGAAAGGATGTCAATAGGATATATTTAGCTTACAATTATAGTTACGACTGGCAACCCGCCGATTACGTTGTTGAGCTGAAAACAGGCGAAGAACTCCCCGCTGGAGAGTTGTATGTTTACGGTAATATCCTTGGCTATATTGTTCCCATTGGAGTTGCACAAATGCCCGATTTGAACAAAGAAGGAAGTGTCTTTATTTCAAAGAGCTGGCAGGTTTTTCATTCTTGGACACTCAGTAGATCGGCAAAAGTCGGTGGAAGGGTTTATATAACCGGAGACTTAAATTTAAAAGGGTATGGACTCGCAAAGATCGTTATACAAGCAAAAGGTATTTCAAACCTCTCTATCACGTCAGGGACTATTATCAAACAGTCGGCAGATTACGCCGAGGTCGAGCTAAATGTGTCCGGTGTGGCGAAGATTTCTATATCCTTTAGTTATCAAATAGATTGAGCTTACAGGAGGTATATCGTGGTACGTTTGAATAATAAAATTCTTAGATTTCTTTCTGAACATTTAAACACCGTCTCTAAGCCTGCACGATACATTGGTGGAGAATACAACGCTGTGGTTAAAGAAATTAAAAAGGATACTCTCCGTGTCGCTTTAGCTTTTCCGGATGTCTACGAAGTTGGAATGTCACACTATGGACTTGAAATACTATATTGGCTTGCGAACGAACTGGACTTTGTTTACGCAGAACGGACATTCCTACCTTGGACCGATATGATTGAAAAAATGGAAGCCTACGACATCCCACTCTTTACACTTGAAACCAAAACTCCTATTTATGAAATGGACGTGCTTGGAATTTCTCTTGAATACGAATTATCTTACACAAATGTGCTCAAATTATTAGAGCTTTCTCGTATTCCTATTCGTTGCTACGATAGAAGGGATAATGACCCAATAGTTGTTGGTGGCGGACCCGTAGCGTTTAACTGTGAACCAATTGCTGAAGCATTTGATGCTATCTACTTAGGTGATGGAGAAGTGCATTTTAAAGATTTTTTGAGAGTAGTAAAAGAAACAAAAGGGCTCGACAGAGAATCGCGCCTAAAAGAACTTGCAAAGATTGAAGGAATTTACGTCCCTATCTTTTATTCATACACTGGTCGAAAGGTTATACCAAAATACGATTTTGTGCCAGCGAAAGTCAAGAGGAACATACTGAAGGACTTGGATACTGCAAAACATTTTGAGAGAAAAATAGTTCCGCATGTTGAGAGTGTTCATGATAGGGTTGTTGTAGAAATCAGCAGGGGTTGCACTCGTGGATGTAGGTTTTGTCATGCTGGATATGTGTATAGACCTGTGAGGGAAAGAAGCGCCAATACAGTTGTTGAGATTGCAAAAAAGCTAATAGAAAGTACAGGGTATGACGAAATTTCACTATTATCACTTTCTGCGTTGGACCACTCTCAGATTAACGAATTAGTCGACGAATTTCTTCCGTACGTAAAAGATAAGAAAATATCGCTCTCGATACCATCGACTCGTGTTGATGCTTTCAATATACAATTGGCTGAGAAAATTTCCACAATTCGGAAAACGGGTCTAACTTTTGCACCGGAAGCTGGAAGTCAGAGGATGAGAGATGCGATAAACAAGCAAATCTCATACGAAGAAATATTAAAAACCGCTCAAGCAGCTAAAAAAGCAGGTTGGAGGAGGATAAAACTGTACTTCATGGTTGGTTTTCCAGATGAAACTGAAGAAGATATAAGAGAAATAGGTGAACTTGTAAAGGCTATCAAGAAAGTCGGGTTCATGGACATAACAGCATCGATAAACCTGCTTATTCCAAAACCACACACGGCATTCCAGTTTGCAAAACTCCAACCGCCAGAATACATGGACATCGTGAAAGACATATTGAATCCGTACAAAAAATTCGGAAAATTGGACATTAACGACGGGAAAAAAAGTTTCGTTGAGGGTATACTCTCTCGTGGTGATAGATTACTCTTCCCAGTCATTGAAAAGGCATATAAAATTGGGTACTATGATGAATGGGGTGAATATTTCTCGTACGAAAAATGGTCAAAACTTTTTCAAGAAATAGATATATCGCGCTATACGGGACCTTATGGATTAGAAGATTTTCCTTGGGACCATCTTGATAGCGGAGTTGATAAAAACTTCCTTTGGAGTGAGTACCAGAAATACTTCTCAGGCGAGACTACCATAGATTGTCGTGCGCGTTGCACGTTATGCAGAGTCTGCATTGATTACAAAGTAAGTAATACACTGAAAAGGAGGTAAGACGATGAGTGAGAATAAAAATTTTAAAAGATTACATCCCAAGGTTTTTAAGGTGCCTATAGATAGAATAAGGATGGGATATTATTCGGATAAATACTTCACTAGATACGTTGAGGTTTTGAAAAAAGACAACAGACATCCGAGAGTGTATTACCAATTCTTTCCACGTGACAACGCGATAGTTTGTGGAGTTGACGAAGCGTTGGCTATCCTTAGGTATTGTACAGGTTATTACAAGGATGAAGAAAAAGCAAAAGAACTTTACAACGAAATACTCAGCCTGGACAAAGCGATGCAAAGCTTGTCTGTTGAAGGGAATGTGGAAGAGATTGTTGAACTTACAAGAAAAAAATGGGACATCAGACTGAAATTGAACGACCTTTGGGTTGATAAGTGGAATGAGATAGAAGTCCGAGCAGTTTACGATGGGGAATTTGTTCCTGAAGGTGAGCCACTGATGACTATTGAGGGTGACCCTGTCTACTTTGGTTACTTAGAAACTGTCTTACTCGGAGTTATAGCCCGCGCAACGAGTACAGCAACTGCTGTCAAAAAAGTTGTTGAAGCAGCAAACGGTAAGCCCATACTTTTCTTTAGTGCTCGTTTTGACCATTATTGGGTACAAGCAACGGATGGATACGCGGCGCTGAAGGCAGGTGCGTTTGGTGTATCAACCGATGCGAATGCGGATTACTGGGGTGTTGAATCCATGGGAACTATACCGCACGCATTAATTGCAGCATACGATGGTAGCACTGAAGATGCGGCTATTGCGTTTGACAAATACATGCCCGAAAATGTGAACAGGATAGTTCTTGTAGACTGGGACAACGATGTTATCGGGACAACGTTCAGGGTTGTTAAAAAACATTACGAACACGTGATGAGGAAACCATTTATCCTTGGAGAAACGGATCCATCACCGATAATAGGACCGGGCAAGAACAAAATCTGGGGAGTTAGATTTGACACATCGGGTAATCTAAGAGACAAATCCGTTACTCCAATTGGTCCTCAATCGTTTGGTGTGTGCCCTGAGCTTGTTTGGAAAGCAAGAAATGAATTCGATAGGGTTGGGTTAAAGGATTTGAAGATAGTTGTTTCGGGCGGGTTCGACGAGGAAAAAATAAAACTCTTCGAGTCATTAGGAGTTCCTGTGGATGTCTATGGGGTTGGTTCGAAACTTTTGAAGAAGAAAATAGATATAACCGCAGACATTGTGGAAGTTAACGGAAGACCGTGTGCGAAGGTGGGACGATACAAAAAAGACGCTTCACACTTAAAAATCGTTCCTAAACGTTACTGGGAAGAATAAAGGTGTTTTGAAAAACTTGCAATTGCAAAATAAAATAGATTTTGAAGAGAAGATTAAATCTGTTTTGGAGATGGTATAAGTCATGTGGAAAATAATCAAAAGTACAATAGGAGAAGTAGAAGCGAAACTTGTCGAGAAGTTTTTAGAGGCATATGGTATTCCGGTAATTGTCCAAAAAACGGATGTTTTCGTGCATCCAATTTTTGGAAGTAGTGCTCAATGCGAGGTATTAGTGCCTGAGGAGTACTACGAAGAAGCTTGTAATCTAATTCAAAAGGAGGGAACCAAGGTGAAATACACACCACTCTATGAAGACCACGTAAAGTTAGGAGCAAAGATGGTAGAATTTGCAGGCTATTACATGCCGTTGCAATACGAGGGAATCGTTGCTGAGGTAAACATGGTAAGAAAAGAAGTTGGAATGTTTGATGTGTCTCACATGGGAGAATTTTTGTGTGAAGGACCAGATGCTATAAACTTTGCAAATTATGTAGTAACTAATGATTTTGGTTCGATTGGATTTGGAGATGTCATCTATACAGCAATGTGTAATGAAAATGGTGGATTCGTAGATGATTTACTTGTGTACAAAATTGCACCTGAGAAGGTAATGTTTGTAGTAAACGCAGCAAATATAACGAAAGATTTCAATCACTTGTCAAACCTGGCACAGAAATTCAACATCACCCTTAAGGACATATCGGACGAGACAGGTTTGATTGCCGTCCAGGGTCCAAAGGCTCAAGAAAAGCTCCAGCCACATACAAATCTGAATCTCGAAGATATAGGATATTACTCCTTCGCAGAAGGTGAAATATTTGGAGTGAAAGGTATTATCTCACGAACTGGCTACACAGGCGAAGATGGTTTTGAGCTCTACCTGCCTGCTAACGAAACACCTTTTGTTTGGCGTAAGTTACTTGAGATTGGCATAAAACCGGCGGGTTTGGGTGCTAGGGACGTTCTTAGGCTTGAAGCAGGACTTTTATTGTACGGGAACGATATGGATGACACGGTAACTCCGCTTGAGGCGGGCATTTCATGGGCAGTGAAGTTTGAAAAAGGTGATTTCTACGGTAAGGAAGCACTGCTAAAACAAAAAGAAGAGGGCCTAAAAAGAAGACTCAGAGGGTTGACATTTGAATCAAAGCTTGTCCCAAGACATGGAATGGAAGTCTATAAAGATGGACAGAAGATAGGTTACATAACAAGCGGAACGTTCTCACCAACGTTGAATAAGCCTATAGCCTTTGCTCTAGCAGATGCGAATATCAAACTTGGGGATATTGTTCAAGTGTTGATAAGAGACAAATACGTAGACGGAACGGTTGTTAAGACTCCATTCTACCGTGGTAGTGTGAGGTCACGAAAGTGAATAATTTGAAATCAGGCAAGAACTCAGATAGTGTTAACTTGTAGTGATGAAAGAATGCAGTTGTGAAAGAATGAGATTACCATTGTGCATTTTCCAAAGATTCTTCACTACACAAAATCCTTGAATATATTTCGCTAAATTCTTCGTATTCTTCAGCCCTCGCTTGAGTCGGAAAAAGTCTTTCAGTAATGAAAACTTAGATTCACACATGTTTTTACCGAGCGGTACTACTACGTGATTGATATTTCTAAACAACAGCTTTACTGCACTTTCATATGCACCAAGTCCATCAGTAATAAGTTCAATGTTTTTAGGTTTTGAATTACCAAAGAACTTCTCGAGCAACACTTTGACTTGTCCCATATCACGATACTTTGAGACATGCCAACAAAGAATTAAGTTAGTTTCGTGATCAACTAATAGCCAAACATAGTACTTTTGTTCTTTGAACACAAGAACAGTTTCATCAGCATGAACTGAGAAAACATTTTCGATGGTAAATGTTGGAAAAAGTACAGAGAATAAAGTACACAATTTAATAACCCATTTGTATATGGTGACATGAGATACTTTGATATTAAGAGAATGAGCAAGAGAGCGATAAGACATATTGTGTTTCATATACAAAACGAAAGCTTTTAAGATGAAGTAGATAGGAAAACGGAAATATTTAAATTTCTCAGGAATAAAAGTGACTGGTTCGGGGAGGTTAAAAGGTACTCTATCTTTGGTATGACGGGTTCTACAACGGAAGACAACGAAAGAGCGACGGACTTTGTAAATTTGCATAGATTTACCACAAGAAGTGCATTTGGGATAAGGGAAAGAGAAGTTTTTGCGTTTGTGAGAATGGGAAAGTTTGAAAGAATGATGGCAGAGTTTGCAAAGGAATTGTTGGTTACCGTATTTGTCATGACCGTTTTTGTACAAGCTGGTAGAACCGCATTTAGGACAAGAGAGCGTTGAGTTGTTCATACCGGGATACCTCCTTTTTCAAGAGATGGTTGGGGGGTGTCCCCTCTTTAAAGGATAATGCGGTTTTTGGAAAGTTTCAATACTTTTAGTTAACATTATCAGAACTCAGAAGGGAGTGAGTTACGTGCACAGGTATATACCGCACACTGAGGAAGAAATCAAACAAATGCTCCAAGAGATAGGTGTTAACAGTATCGAGGATTTATTCGTTGATGTGCCCAAGACAATAGATGGTTACAACATACCCGAAGGTAAGGACGAATTTACAGTACGGAAGATAGTGGAAGGGCTTGCCAAAGAAAATGTATCGTTTGACCCTGAGAACGTGTTCCTAGGTGCAGGTGTGTACTACCACTACATTCCTACGGTTGTTAAACACTTGGCTTCAAATCCTAACTTTGTTACCGCTTACACTCCTTATCAGGCAGAAGTCTCGCAAGGCACCCTCCAAATGTTATTTGAATACCAGACGATGATGTGTGAATTAACTGGTATGGAAGTAGCAAATTCTTCCATGTACGATGGTGCAAGTGCCTTTGCAGAAAGCTTGTTAATGGCAACGAGGATAACTGGAAAAACCAAAATGCTTGTTGCACAGTCGATAAATCCAGAATACAGAACGGTTGCTAAAACTTACACAAAACCTCAGGGGATTGAAATTCTGGAAGTTAAATACGATGAGACTGGAAAAGTAGATATGACCAACTTGAAGAGTTTGCTTTCCGAGGATGTTGCAGCAGTAGCAGTTGCTTATCCAAACTTCTTTGGAATTATCGAAGATTTAAAGGCTATCAGAGAACTTGTGCCTCAGAACGTTGTATTTATAGTCGTGGCAGAACCGGTATCTTTAGCGTTACTGGAAGCACCAGGAAAGTTCGGAGCTGATATCGTAGTTGGTGAAGGGCAAGCACTTGGTGTTACTCCAAACCTTGGAGGACCTGGTATAGGCTTTTTCGCAACACTTGAAAAGCACGTACGGAAGATGCCTG
This sequence comes from Fervidobacterium pennivorans, assembly GCF_001644665.1. Classification (NCBI taxonomy): domain Bacteria; kingdom Thermotogati; phylum Thermotogota; class Thermotogae; order Thermotogales; family Fervidobacteriaceae; genus Fervidobacterium; species Fervidobacterium ngatamarikiense. Next base: position 1,799,930 of record NZ_CP011393.1, on the reverse strand, counting down.
GAAGGCTCATTGGAGAAACAAAAGATATAGAGGGGAAGAAAGGGTATGTAATGATACTTCAAACAAGAGAACAACATATCAGAAGAGAAAAAGCCACATCAAACATCTGTTCTAACCAAGCTTATATAGCCTTGATTAATGCAATTTATCTTTCCACGATGGGCCCACAGGGGTTAAAAGAAGTCGCTTGGAGGTCTTATAACAACGCACACGTTCTTGCCAAGATGCTCGAAGAAAAAGGGTTCCAGAGGGTTTTCAAAGGTGAATTCTTCAACGAATTTGTGGTAAAGGTTCCGGAGAATTATAGGGAAAAGTGGCATGCTATGGTTAGGGAAGGTATCCTTGGTCCGATACCAATAGATAGGGTATACAAATCACTTGGACCGAGTGCACTTGTGTGTGCGACGGAAGTTAACACCAAGACATCTATGATGAAACTTGTTGAGGTGATGTCAAAATGACAATCTTTGAAAAATCCGTTCCAGGGAGAAAAGGTTACGAATTACCTGTTTACGATATCGAAGAAGTTAAATGTGAAATCCCAGAACACTTACTAAGGAAAGAACCTCCAATGCTTCCTGAAGTATCCGAAGTGGATGTTGTAAGGCATTACACAGACCTTGCACTTAAGAATTATTCCGTTGATAGAGGTTTCTATCCTCTCGGTTCTTGCACAATGAAGTACAATCCAAAGATTAACGAAGACATGGCAGCACTTTTTGCAAACTTCCATCCATTCCAACCAAGGGAAACAATTACCGGTGCAATAAAACTCATGGGACATTTAAAAGAACTGCTTTGTGAAATAACAGGGACTGATGATATGACACTCCAACCGGCAGCGGGCGCACATGGAGAACTAACTGGACTCTTGCTTGCGAGGGCTTATTTCGAAGATAAGGGTGAACTTGAAAAGAGAAGAAAAGTACTCGTTCCAGATAGTGCACACGGAACGAACCCTGCATCCGCTGCGATGGCAGGATTCGAGGTTATCGAATTAAAATCTGGCGAAGATGGATGTGTAAATCTTGATGAATTAAAAGCACACTTGGATGATAGCGTTGCTGTAATAATGCTTACGAACCCAAACACATTGGGCCTCTTTGAAAAAGACATACTTGAAATAGCCAAGATGGCACACGAAGTTGGTGCACTACTTTATTACGATGGAGCGAACCTGAATGCAATAATGGGTAGAACCCGTCCCGGAGATATGGGATTTGATATTGTTCATTTAAATCTCCACAAAACGTTCAGCACACCACATGGTATGGGTGGACCCGGAAGTGGTCCGATAGGTGTTAAAAAACATTTGGCCCCCTATTTACCTGTGCCTGTTGTAAGAAAGACGGAAAATGGATATGATTTGGACTACAATTTACCGAAATCCATAGGAATGGTGCGTAGCTTCTACGGTAATTTCTTAGTGATGGTTAAGGCGTACACGTATATCCTAACCATGGGGAATAAAGGGCTTAAACACGTAAGTGATATGGCTGTTCTTAACGCAAATTATTTGAGAAAGAAGCTTTCAAGGCTTTACAAAGTTGCATACGACAGAACCTGTATGCATGAATTTGTAATCGACAACGAAGAATTCTCAAGGAAAACAGGTGTGAAGACCTTAGATATTGCAAAGAGAATACTTGATTACGGAATGCACGCTCCTACTATTTACTTCCCACTTATTGTTCACGAAGCGATGATGATAGAACCGACCGAAACCGAAAGCAAAATGACTCTCGACAGGTTTGTGGAAATCCTGGAAAAAATTTACGAAGAAGCTCACAACAATCCAAAGCTTGTTAAGAAGGCTCCATACACAACGCCTGTTAGAAGGTTAGATGATGTCTCAGCAACGAAATTCCCAATATTCAGATATACAAGAAAGTAAGTCAAACAGTAAAACACACAGAACGTGCAAATTGGGTGGTGTTATTCAAATGCATCCTACAGAATGTATAGCACCGTCAAAAACATTGGAAATTGATGCACTGGCAAAAAAACTCTTATCTGAAGGGAAAGACGTAATTAACTTTACCGTTGGAGAGCCAGATTTTCCAACACCGAAAAATATCGTTGATAAAGCTATTGAAGCTTTACAAAAAGGGTTTACAAAATACACAGACAGTAACGGTATACCTCAACTACGGGAAGCGATATCGAAATACCTGAAAGAAAAGAAAGGCGTGTCGTATTCTCCCGATGAAATTGTTGTTAGCAATGGTGGTAAGCAGGCACTCTTCAACGCCTTTTCTGCTATACTTGAAGAAAATGATGAGGTCGTGATGTTTGCTCCATTATGGGTTAGTTACGTCCCGCAGGTGTTGCTAGCAAGAGGTAAACCTGTGATTGTCAGAACAAGATTCGAAAACGGTTTTGTCCCTACAAAGGAAGAAATTATCTCGCACATAACGGAAAGGACCAAAGCCATACTTGTGAATTCACCAAACAATCCAACGGGTGGTATATATGATAAAGAAACGCTCGAACTTATCGCTACGATAGCCAATGAGAGAAACATATTTGTTATTAGTGATGAAGTATATGATGATCTCGTTTACGAAGGAAAACACATTTCTATGTATGGGCTTGTGAAGGATGAACTACTTATATACGTCAACGCGTTCAGTAAATCCCATGCGATGACAGGTTGGCGTGTGGGGTACACGGCAACTAAGAACAAAGAGATAAAAAAGAGGATTTCCAAAATTCAGAGTCATGTTAGTTCGAATATAAATACTCCAGCACAATACGCGGCGATAGAGGCATGTAACACAGATAACGCTCCAATGATTGAGGAATTTAAAAAGCGAAGAGAGGTTATACTGAAATTTGCAAAAGATTACGGATTAAAATTTGTTGAACCAAAAGGTGCATTTTACCTTTTCTTCAAAGTCAATGGTAGCGATGAAGAATTCTGTAAGCAGCTACTTTCAGAAAAATTGGTTGCAACAGTTCCAGGTAGCGCGTTTGAGATGCCGGGGTTTGTGAGAATCAGTTTTGCTACATCAGTGGAAAAGATAGAAGAGGGTATGAGAAGATTGGGAGAATTTATTAAACAGCAAGAATAAAACAACATCAAGTAGCAAAGAACGTAAAGTAACAAAGCAAGACAGGATTAAAACGGGCTACGGTTAGCGTAGCCCATTTTTTACTTTTTGTTCACCTTTCTTAACCTGAGCCTAAGAATATTAATCTGTCAGTTCGTGCAAGAACCTGGGTTTTATGGTATAATACAAATGAAAAGAAGAACTAATCAGAAGGAGCTGGTAGAGTGCAAAAAGTCGTCAGATTGAAGAAAGAAAAAACCCTTTCTCAATACGAACTGATAAAACTTGCCAACTTGGGTGATGAAAAGGCAAAGTCAGAACTGGAAGAAAGATTAAAAGACACGGTGAAGAAGGATGAGAAAAAGAAAGATTCAAAGTAAGATAACAAAGCTAACCTGTGAAAAATTTAGTGCGAAAGTACAAGACAGTGTACTGTTTGAAAATGTGAATGTATCTCTCAACGTCGGTCAACTTGCAGTTTTGTATGGTCCTAGGGGTTCAGGTAAGTCTGCGTTCCTCAGAAGCTTTGCTATGCTGAACCAAGAGGTTTATCCAAACATTGAGTACACAGGGAATGTATATTTTGATGACCATAGCATTTTTAAAATGGATGAAAAAGAAGTTAGGCAGATAGTTACTTACTTGGATACAAACTTTCTCGAATCACTTGATTATCTGAATTTCAAAGAGCTCATAAGACTTGTTTTTGGTTCAAGTTATAAATTCAAAATAGAAGACCATGCTAGTGGGCTTGATAATTTTGGAGTGTTGAAGGCTCTTTATAAATTCGAAAAGACACCCCTTTCTTCTTTGTATGTGCTGGAAAAAATCGGACTGCTTCTTTTTGTTTCATCTCTTAGACAATCTTCAGTCCTTATACTCGATTGTTTGCTTGACCATCTTGATGACGAGCACGTAGAATCGGTTACAAGAATGCTTAAAGGACTTTCCGAATACAAGGTTATAATATTAGCAACAAGGACGCTGAAAAGGTTTATAGGTTTAGGTGATGTGCTAATTGTGATGAAAAGCGGACAGGTAAAGTTTTATGGTGATCCCAAAGAATACGTATTGGGGGTATAAATTATGGAGGTTTTGGCGGTATGTCTCAACCCAGCTTTAGACCGTGAATTTGTAATTGACAATTTTAAAATCGACAAACTGAATATTGTTCCGAATGAAAAAAATACGATGAGCCCCGGTGGAAAAGGAGTTAATGTTGCTGTTATCCTGTCTCATTACGGTGTTAGTTCTATCGCGACAGGTTTTCTCGGTGGTTACGTAGGGAATGTACTTCTTTCAGAACTCAGAAAAAAAAGCACACTTATAACCACAAGCTTTTTGAGAATAAACGATGAAACTCGAGAGAATATAGCTATCGCGGATACGATAAACCATACACTGACAGAGATAAACTCGGAAGGTCCAACTGTAAGTGAGGAAGACGTTAAAAAGTTTATAAAAAGATACGAAGTACTGGTGCAAAAGGTAAAGGTAGTTGTGATTTCAGGTAGCATTCCAAGAGGTGTTCCAAATAGTATCTACGGCGAGCTGACGAAGATAGCTAAGAAATACAATAAATTTGTTTTTTGGGAAGCGCGTGATGAGATCATAACCGATTCCATAAAAATTGCATTCCCAGATGTTCTGAAATATGACATGCGAAGGAGTGAAAAGGTACTTGGGAATATTTTGAGCACCGAGCAGGAATATATAAAGGCGGCGAAAGACTTTATTAAACAAGGAGCAAAACTGGTTATACTATCCTACAAAACGATACATGATTTTGTTGCGAATGAGGATGGTGTTTGGAAGTTCTCACCAAAGGTTCAGATAGACCACTCATATTTACTTGGTAGCGGAGACACGTTTGTTGCTGCGATGGTGTATGCGCATCTTCAAAATAAGTGTTGTCTTGATATGGCAAGGTATGGTTACGCGGCAGCTGTTGCAAAGACGAGTTATTTGGGTAAAGAACCGCCGTCAGTAGGGCAAATAGAAGAATTCTTAGCCCATATCACAACTGAGAGGGTGGAGTAACATGCAAAATCTCAAGGTCAAGGATTTCATGACCTACGATTTGACTTTCGTTTTCGAAAGTGACACCGTTGAAGAGGTTATAGAAATACTTAACAAAACGGGGCTATCAGGTGTTTGTGTTGTAGACACGGACTTGAAAGTTGTCGGATTTGTAAGCGAGGACGATATAATCAAGGCGTGTTTACCAAGCTACTTTAACTTGCTGCAGACAGCGGCATTCTTGCCAGACACGAATTTATTCATAACAAATTTGAAGAAGATAGCCAAGCATCCCATTGGTAAATACGCAACAAAGCCTGTATTCACAGTTAAACCTAATGATACTTTGCTTTACGTAGCAGACATGATAATGAGGAAAGGTTACAAGATGATTCCTGTTGTTGACGCGAACAACGTGCTGCTTGGTTATGTTACAAGGGTTTCAATTTTACAACGTGCTATTAATGCCGAAATACCTTATGAAGTTAGATAAAAGCAGTTAATTATGCAGGAGTGTGAAATGCTGATGAGAGTTTCCGTAATTACTCATGGTTGCAAGATTAATCAATACGAAAGTGAATTAATGATAGAAATGCTTGAAAATGCGGGTTATGTGGTACTTTATGGCGAAGACAGAGGAGCAGAGGTTTATATACTTAACAGTTGTGCTGTTACAAGCGAAGCAGAGAGAAAAGTTAGACAAACGGTAAGACATCTAAGAAAGCTTAATCCAGATGCTAAGATAATACTCACAGGTTGCTATGTTCAGGTCCCAAGAACGGTTGAAGAATACAAAAATTTGGGTGTTGACCTAGTACTAGGGAACCTTGAGAAAAAACGTATACTGAGCTTCATAAACGAAGTAGGGGGTTATTTCAACTCGCGTTACTGGGAAGAGGATGATATATCGTTCGAAATCGTTGAAAACTCCGTAACTGAGCGCTCCCGAGCCTTCGTAAAAGTAGAAGATGGTTGTAACAATGGATGTACATACTGCGTTATACGTTCGCTGAGAGGAACAAAGATTAGGAGCAAACCGATGGAAGTTGTCGTTAAGGAGATAGAAAAGCTTGTTAGCAAAAGACACAGGGAAATAGTGATAACAGGTTTAAACTTAGGAAAATACGGTGCAGATTTAGGTTTAAATCTTGCACAATTACTCAGAACGATTGCAAAGCTTGAAGGAGATTTCAGAATCAGGTTGAGCTCGATAAATCCTGAGGATTTGACAGACGAGTTGATAGAAGTCATTGCTCAAGAAGAGAGAATTTGTAATCATTTGCATATCCCTGCTCAAAGCGGAAGCACAAGTGTATTGCGAAGGATGGGTAGAAACTATACGGCGGATTATTTCATCTCTCGAGTTGTCAAACTCAGAGAATTTGATCCATTCTTCTCTATCACAACCGATATAATGGTTGGTTTTCCTGGAGAAACAGAAGAAGAATTCAAAGAAACTTTAGATTTTATTAAAACCGTAGAGTTCAGCAAAGTACATACCTTTAGATATTCACAAAGGCCAAATACACCTGCTGCACGTTTCGAAAACCAAATACCGGGAAATATCAAGAAAGAACGTGCAGAGATTCTTATAAAGCATGCAGATAATGTTGCATACGAGTATAGAAAGAAGCTCGTAGGTAAGACGACTGTCGTGTTGGTCGAAGGTGTCCAGAATGGAATTGCTTACGGATATGATGAATACTACTTACTTCACGAAAGTAGTTGTGGTGTTACTGGAGAATTTTCAAAAGTAAAAATATGTTCCGTTACGAATGAAGGTGTGGTGTCGAAAGTTGTTCAAAAGCACGCATCAAATGAATGAAATTCTCGAAGGATTAACACGGGGAATAGCTGTTTACGAAACTCTAAGGACTTACAACGGGAAACCGTTTGCGATTAATGAACACTACCGTAGACTCTGTAAGTCATTGGGATACTTAAGGATAGAACCACCTACTTATAAGGATTTTGAAAAGTTAATATATGACAATCTTTCGGAACGAATAAGAGTGGTATACATATACGATGGTAGATTAATCAGTTATGTCTTGCAGGAATCTACCGAGAATTTTGAGGTTGATTACGTTAAGGTCGATTTTACAACTGTTCGACGAGCGGATGCAAGTAGCATTCCTCCAGATTTGAAATCCATTGGAAGACCAGATATATACCTTGCAAGACTTACAAAAGGTGATAATTACGATGTGCTCTTACTTGGTAGTAAAGGTCAACTTTGTGAAGGAACATTCAGTAACGTCTTTTTGGTGAAGAACAACAAAATTGTAACGCCGTCATTAGATTCTGGTATTTTAGACGGAATTACACGTATGTACGTATTAAAATTTTTGAAAGAGAACGGATATAGCGTTGAGGAAAGGTACGTTGAACCATGCGAAATTTTCTACGCTGACGAAGTTTTCTTAACACACACAAGCAGAGGTATTGTCCCTGTTCATCAGGTTGGTACGTTAAAAACTCTTAGTACAAGCCTTTCTGAGAATCTTGCCAAACAATTTGAGGAGTATATAAAATGCTTACTCTGAAAAAAGCATTTGAAGATTTAGCAAAGAGCAACGAATTTTTCAGGAAGTTGCTTATTATGGCTTTGTTGGATGATGAAACCACGCAGATACTTGGCAGTGCAGTTTCAAAGCACTGCACTTTCAAAAACTTTGATTCAGGGATAGTAACGATTGCGTGTGACGATATAATGTGGGTAAACGAACTGAGGAAGATGAAACGTCAGGTCAAAAAAAGGATAGAACAGCACTTAGGTTTGACGGTCTCAGATGTAAAGATTGAAATAGAACGCAGGGGTTAAAAAGATTTTTTTAAGGATAGTGTTAACTTGTAGTGATGAAAGAGTGTAATTGTGAAAGAATGCGATTGATATTGCCATTGTGCGTTTTCCAAAGATTCTTCACTACACAAAATCCTTGAATATATTTCGCTAAGTTCTTCGTATTCTTCAGCCCTCGCTTGAGTCGGAAAAAGTCTTTCAACAATGAAAACTTAGATTCACATTGATTGTTTTTACCGAGCGGTACCACTACGTGATTGATATTTCTGAACAACAGCTTTACTGCACTTTCATATGCACCAAGTCCATCAGTAATAAGTTCAATGTTTTTAGGTTTTGAATTACCAAAGAACTTCTCGAGCAATACTTTGACTTGTCCCATATCACGATACTTTGAGACATGCCAACAAAGAATTAAGTTAGTTTCGTGATCAACTAATAGCCAAACATAGTACTTTTGTTCTTTGAACACAAGAACAGTTTCATCAGCATGAACTGAGAAAACATTTTCGATGGTAAATGTTGGGAAAAGTACAGAGAATAAAGTACACAATTTAATAACCCATTTGTATATGGTGACATGAGATACTTTGATATTAAGAGAATGAGCAAGAGAGCGATAAGACATATTGTGTTTCATATACAAAACAAAAGCCTTTAAGACGAAAAAGATAGGGAAGCGGAAATATTTAAATTTCTCAGGAATAAGGGTGACTGGTTCGGGGAGGTTAAAAGGTACTCTATCTTTGGTACGACAAGCTCTACAACGGAAGACAACGAAAGAGCGACGGACTTTGTAAATTTGCATAGATTTACCACAAGAAGTGCATTTGGGATAAGGGAAAGAGAAGTTTTTGCGTTTGTGAGAATGGGAGAGTTTGAAAAAATGATGGCAGAGTTTGCAAAGGAATTGTTGGTTACCGTATTTGTCATGACCGTTTTTGTATAAGCTGGTGGAACCGCATTTTGGACAAGAGAGCGTTGAGTTGTTCATATCGGGATACCTCCTTTGTCGAGAGTTGGTTGGGGGGTGTCCCCTCTTTATAAGGATAATGCGGTTTTTGGAAAGTTTCAATACTTTTAGTTAACATTATCTTTTTAAGCCGGAGGTGGCAAGTGTGAATAACATGGTAAACAAAGAAGAAATGACAAATCAATACACAGCACAAAACATAAAGGTTTTAAAAGGTCTTGAGCCCGTTCGCGAGAGACCCGGCATGTACATCGGGTCCACAGGAAAGACGGGTTTACACCATCTTGTGTATGAAATTGTTGATAACAGTATAGACGAAGCCATCCAGGGTTACTGTGACAAGGTAAGAGTTACAATAAAGGCTGATGGTTCTGTTGAAGTTGAAGACAACGGACGAGGAATACCTGTTGATATACATCCTGAAACAGGAACCAGTGCACTGGAAGTTGTGATGACTACACTCCATGCTGGTGGTAAATTCTCAAAAGAGAGCTACAAAGTAAGTGGAGGTTTACATGGCGTTGGTGCTTCTGTTGTGAACGCACTTTCAGAATGGATGGAAGTTGAGGTTCACAGAGATGGTAAAATCTACCGCCAACGCTACGCGCGAGGTCAAAAAGTAACGGAAGTAGAAGTTATTGGTGAAACTACGAAACGAGGAACAATAGTTCGATTCAAACCGGACAAAACCATATTCACGACCGTTGAATTTGATTCAGACACAATACTCACACGACTTAGGGATTTGGCATTCTTAAATCCAAATGTCACTATTGAATTTATTGATGAGAGAAACAATATTCAGAGAACCCTCCATTACTCCGGAGGATTGAAAGAATTTGTATCCTATTTAAATAGAGGTGAAAAAACTCTTCATGAAGTGGTTTTTATAGAAGGTAGTGTCCAGGATGTCCAGGTCCAAGTAGCTTTCCAGTATACTGATGGTGACACCGAGGAAATTATCTCATTCGTAAACAACATAAAGACTGTCGACGGTGGAACACATGTGACAGGCTTTAAAACGGCATTTACAAGGGTTGTAAACGAGCTTGGAAAGAAGAAAAATATGATAAAAGGTGAACCGTTTAGAGGCGAGGACCTGCGTGAAGGGATGACGGTGGTAATATCTGTTCTGATGATGGGAACACCGCAATTCGAAGGACAGACGAAATCGAAACTCGGTAACGAAGAGGTCCAAGAAGCCGTTGCAAAAGTTGTTAGAGACAAGTTAACAGATTACTTCGAAGTCAACGAGTCTGTGTTGAAGGTTATAATCCAAAAGGCACAGCAAACGCGTGAGGCAAGAGAGGCAGCAAAACGTGCAAGAGAAGCTGTAAAAAGGAAAAGTAGTCTTGGTGCATCGACATTACCAGGAAAGCTTGCAGACTGCATAACCAAAAACTTGGAAGAATCAGAACTTTTCATTGTTGAGGGTGACTCAGCAGGTGGAAGTGCTAAGCAGGCAAGGGATAGAAATTTCCAAGCAATCTTGCCATTGAGAGGAAAGATACTTAACGTTGAAAAAAGCAACGAACTAAAACTTCTTAAAAACGAACAGATTAGAGATATCATTACAGCTATTGGAACCGGAACTGGAGATAACTTCGACGAGTCGAAGTTGAGATATGGAAAGATAATAATAATGACCGATGCCGACGTTGATGGTGCACATATAAGAACACTGCTTTTGGCGCTCTTTTACAGGTACATGAGACCATTACTTGAGAACGGAAGAATATACGTTGCAATGCCACCACTTTACAAACTAACCGTCAGTGGAGAGAAGCCTGTTTACCTGTATTCCGATGAGGAGCTGAAAGCCAAACTTGCGAGCATAAACGGAAAACGGTATGAAATTCAAAGATACAAAGGTCTTGGGGAAATGAATCCAGAACAACTGTGGGAGACAACGATGAATCCAGAAACGAGAAAGATAATGAGAATAAGCATAGAAGATGCAGAAGAAGCGGACAATCTATTTGAAATCCTTATGGGTAAAGATGCAGAAGAACGTAGAGGATACATAATGAGACATGCAAGACAGCTGAGTTTAGTCGATTTGGATGTGTAATATGTTGCTCTGTGAAACCAAAAGAAGCGCACACATTGTGCGCTTTTTTATTTAATTGTTTAAGGATACTCGAAGTTTATTATGGAATAGTAAGTTGAGTTTAAGTACGGAACGAGAAAAACTGAAGTAAACGAGGTGACAAAGCAGTGACTTGTAAAAAGTTATTAGTAGCGATAATATTTTTCTTTTTATTCATTGTATCCACAAGTTATTCCTATTTTGTCTCATTCAAATCTTCCGTTACAACTTCCGGTGGACCAGTTACTATGCTCGAGCTTGTTGAAGCTTCGCAGACAGATGTTCCAAAAGAGGTGCTTGAAAAGATAATCGTTGCGTATGTGCCTGCTAATAGTTCGCTTTCTTTAAATAAGCGTTACCTTGTCAATTTAGTCAAAAAGCGCGTTGGTAACGTCGAGGCTCAAATAGATGATATCCCAATTGTAATTGAAGCTAAGCCACAAGAGAGCGCAAGTCAAAGTGCTTTCGGAGAGGTTTTAACTGTTGAAAATATGAGTTTAATAGTTTTAAATGAGCTTTCAAAACGATACCCTGAAGGGACGCAGTTCAGGTTGAAAAATCAAGTTGGACAAATCATCGACCATGATAATTATTCCATCTTTGTTCAAGTATCGAATAAGAGTTCTCCATACGTCAGAGTTACACTGAAGAAAGGAAGTAGAACGGTTGGATATGTTTCACTCATGTATGAAGCGATTCTTTTAAGGAAAGTTGCAGTTGCGAGTAGAAAGATAGAGAGGGGAGAGGTTATAGGGGCTACAGATGTGGTTTACAACGAAGTGAACGTACTGGCATTGAATAAAGTTCCTATTTTTGAAGAAGATTTGCCTTTGCTTGCAGATAAGGTCTTTACGAAAGGTGAAATACTCGATATGCGATACACAAAAGACGTTCCCATCGTTATAAAAGGTCAGGTGGTAAAAGCTTACAGCATCGTAGGAGGCGTCACAGTCTCTGTTCTCGCCCAAGCGTTGGAACACGGTTATGCTGGCAATGTGATATCTGTGAAGAATTTAGACAATGGAAGTATCATAAAAGGAACTGTTCAACAAGATGGAACTGTAATGGTGTTGGAGGTGAAGTAGAGATGAAGAAAGGGTTCTGGATATGCATTTCAAATAGGATTTTAGTAATATCACTTTTTGCGATATTTTTCTTAGCATCCAGTCTATACGCAACTTCTCTTTACACATCTTCGACCAACCCCCAGTTTAAAAATCTTATAGGAACATACAAACCTTCCAGGGTTGGAGATTACGTTACGATAATGGTCTACGAATCGCCGAGGATTTCAACGTCATCGCAAGTCAATTCTTTGACAAATGCCTTTCTAAACGCGATAAACACTGGAACAAAACTCGTAGGGCTTGATTTAAGCAAGTATCTACCAGCAAGTGGTTCAACTACGGATAAGCGCGACAACAAAAGCCAGGCAAATGCCGTTTTGGAGTTAACTGCTGTTGTAAAGCAAGTGGATGAACAGGGAAAGTTATTCCTCGAAGGACGCAAACAGATTAAAGTTGGGAATGACCTCAGGGAGATTATTATAACTGGTTGGGTCCATCCTGATGCAATAAAGCCTGGTAATATTGTTAATTCAACAGACCTTATTAATGCACAAATTTGGGAAAATGGCAAAATCGTTTTTCAAGATGACCCACAACAGAGCTCGTGGCTAGGATTACTCCTTTCTGCAATTGCAAACTTGTTTAGATTTTAGATTCAGTGTATCTGAGACTTGGTGGAGGCATAGGGTATGATGCGTATGGTGAGAAAGGCGATAGTTGTTATGCTTTTCTTAGTTTTAATTTCAACAATTTCGTTCTCAGCAACTGTTAGAATAAAGGATTTTGCTAAATTTCGTGGTGCCAGGGATAACCAGTTGTTTGGTATAGGGCTTGTTGTCGGTTTGAATGGGACGGGTGATAGTGGAACACTCAGTTCTTCGCTTTTGGCAAATATGATGAAGAACTTCGGAATAGCGGTCAATCCCAATGACCTGAAGAGTAGAAACGCGGCGCTTGTTATGGTTATTGCCGATATACCACCGTTTTACAAGCCTGGGATGAGGCTGGATGTTGTTGTAGCGAGTATAAACGATGCGAAGAGTTTGCGTAACGGTGTTCTTTTACAAACCCCACTTTACGGTGCCGATGGTAATATCTATGCGGTTGCGCAAGGACCAATATCTGTTGGTGGAGAGGATGCAAAAGGCTCTGCGAGCTTGCAAAAACGGTTCACAGTCGTTGGCTACATCCCAAACGGTGCACTTGTTGAAAGGGAAATACCCATGAATATAGTCGATGGAAATACCATAACGATATTGTTAGATAAACCGGACTTCACAACGGCTGCACGAACAGCCACAGCTATAAATACTACATTCAAAACAAACATTGCGAAAGCTATCGATGGGGCAAGTGTAAGGGTAACTGTTCCAAACGCTTTTGCCGACGACGTTATAGCTTTTCTAGCGTTACTTGAGGAGATTGAAGTTCCTGTAGATACTCCAGCACAGGTAGTAATAAACGAACGAACTGGAACTGTGGTGTTCGGTGGAGATGTGAAAATTGCTGATTTTGTGCTTTCGTATGGTAATTTTGTTATTGTTATATCTAACGGGCAGATTGGTGATAAGCAAGCTACGATTGGTAATCTCATAACGGCCTTAAAATCAGTTGGCGCAACACCCCAGGATATCATAGCGATTATCCAAGAGTTGCACAAAGCTGGCGTGATTTACGCGCAACTGAGAATTATGTAATTTATTGATAGTGTTAACTTGTAGTGATGAAAGAGTGTAATTGTGAAAGAATGCGATTGATATTGCCATTGTGCGTTTTCCAAAGATTCTTCACTACACAAAATCCTTGAATATATTTCGCTAAGTTCTTCGTATTCTTCAGCCCTCGCTTGAGTCGGAAAAAGTCTTTCAGTAATGAAAACTTAGATTCACACATGTTTTTACCGAGCGGTACCACTACGTGATTGATATTTCTGAACAACAGCTTTACTGCACTTTCATATGCACCAAGTCCATCAGTAATAAGTTCAATGTTTCTAGGTTTTGAATTACCAAAGAACTTCTCGAGCAATACTTTGACTTGTCCCATATCACGGTACTTTGAGACATGCCAACAAAGAATTAAGTTAGTTTCGTGATCAACTAATAGCCAAACATAGTACTTTTGTTCTTTGAACACAAGAACAGTTTCATCAGCATGAACTGAGAAAACATTTTCGATGGTAAATGTTGGGAAAAGTACAGAGAATAAAGTACACAATTTAATAACCCATTTATATATGGTGACATGAGATACTTTGATATTAAGAGAATGAGCAAGAGAGCGATAAGACATATTGTGTTTCATATACAAAACGAAAGCTTTTAAGATGAAGTAGATAGGAAAACGGAAATATTTAAATTTCTCAGGAATAAGGGTGACTGGTTCGGGGAGGTTAAAAGGTACTCTATCTTTGGTACGACAAGTTCTACAACGGAAGACGACGAAAGAGCGACGGACTTTGTAAATTTCCATAGATTTACCACAAGAAGGGCATTTGGGATAAGGGAAAGAGAAGTTTTTGCGTTTGTGAGAATGGGAGAGTTTGAAAGAATGATGGCAGAGTTTGCAAAGGAATTGTTGGTTACCGTATTTGTCATGACCGTTTTTGTATAAGCTGGTGGAACCGCATTTTGGACAAGAGAGCGTTGAGTTGTTCATATCGGGATACCTCCTTTGTCGAGAGTTGGTTGGGGGGTGTCCCCTCTTTATAAGGATAATGCGGTTTTTGGAAAGTTTCAATACTTTTAGTTAACATTATCAATTTATTCAAGAGGGGTTGAACATGGGTATAGAACTCAATAAGGTCAACAACAATGTGAATAGAATTATCAATTTGGGTAAACAAAAGCCTGAAAGTGGAAATAGTTTGAATACGAAAAAGAACCTCAGTATAGATACAAATTCGGAAGAATATCAAAAACAGCTCAGAAAAGTTTCTGAGGAGTTCGCAGCGTGGTATATATACGAAGTTTTCAAGAAGATGTACAATACAGTCCCAAAGAGTGGACTTATACAGGAGAGTTTTGGTGAAAGATGGTTTAGAGAGATGCTTTTGCAACAGTATGCGCTAAAGGCGGCAAGGACAGATTTAAAGGAACTGAGCGATATGATTTACAAAAGTCTTGGAGGGAAGGTAATCACGCAAGAAACTAAATCTGAAAACAACGTGGAGAAAAGGTTAGAAGCATTGCAATTATTGAATTCTCTGATTTCTAACAACCAGGAATCTGGAGAGTGATGGTGGAGCCAAAAGAACATATTCATCTACATTATCGATGAGCACATGTTGGCTACCTATTCGATTCAATACACTTCTGAGCATGAATGCTTTGGTTTGAAAAGAGAATCGTACTTCTTCACTTTCTCTTTGGATTGGTATCGAACCTTTGTATGCAATTGGACCGTGTTGAGAGACAACAACAATTTCCCCGTGTCTTGAGTATATTTCCACATCCGAAAACCTTCCTGCAATCAACGACCTTCTCAACAATCTTTGGAGTAAAGAAGACAATATTCTAATTTTTGGTTCAAATCTGCTACACAGGCTCCTAAGCACGTGAGGTGTTTCTTCGGGAATATCTGCACACATTGTGAACGTATCACCTGAGAAGATAACTACCTTATTCCTGATTGGGTTGAACGAAAACTGCACTTGGTTAGTCTCTTCGATTTCAAGAACTTTTATCAAATGCCTCGTGGATACGTATGGTATACGAATTGAAAAACTCACCACATCATTTTCAGAGACCATCTCAGAATTATCTGTATTCCTTTCAACGTCTAAGCGCGAGTAGGCAACAAGTCCGTAGTGCTGCGATATAACCTCGAGAGCGCTTCGAGAAAAATATAGGTCTACATAACTCCCTTCTTCGAGAAAAGATGATGCGAAATCTAACTCGGATAAAAGTTTTCTTTTCGAAAAAATAGCACCTTCTGGATGTTTTGGAACAAAGATTTTCTCTTCTCTATCTTTTTGAAACGGTGTAATCCTAAGTCTCATCATTTCATTCTGAGATTTTAAACTAAGCACACCATCTTGGAAATGCAAGATGATTTTTCCGCTGAGCTCTGATACAAAATGTTTTACAACATCAAGAGGAACTTCAAAAGGAGAGGTTATCTTGGAGTAGAATGGGACAACAGGAAAATATCCGCTGAGACAACCGTCCGATGCAATAACATACAACCTCTCATCTTCTGAGAGGAATACTAATTTTCTCATCGATGGTTCTAACGTGCCACAAACTTTGTCAGCTTTCTTGATTATGTCCTTCAATACTTCTGCCTCGACTTCAACGATATAATTCACACTTGTATCACCACTACTTAGGTTATGAACCGACGATAATTTCATTCATCTCAAATAAATTTGGAACAGGCTCAAGCATCAATCCATCGTCGATACCTTTTTTCAGTAGCTCCATCCCGGCCCTTGCTATCATGGCTGCGTTGTCCGAGCAAAATTCAAGAGGAGGTATATAAAACTCAATTTCAGAAGCGAATTCATTCAGTTTTTCCCTGAGTCTACTGTTTGCAGCAACACCACCCGCTAAGACTATTTTATCTACATTGTTGTCCTTTGCCGCTTTTGTTACTTTGTAAAGCAACACATCTATCATCGCTTCCTGGGCACTTGCGGCAAGGTCGTTGGTTGGTAGTTCGGAAATACCGCTTTTTTTGAGTTTTTCAATCTCATAGAGCACGGCAGTCTTAAGTCCAGAAAAGCTGAAATCGTAGTCCGCATCGTACATCTTTGGTCTTGGAAAGTGGAAAGCCTTAGGATTCCCTAATTTGGCGACTCTATCGATTTCGGGACCACCGGGATAACCCAAATTTAAAAGCCTTGCTATTTTATCAAAAGCTTCACCAACAGCATCATCAACACTTCTGCCTATGAGTCTTATGTTCCCTTCTCTTTCGACTTTCAGTATGAGTGTATGACCACCTGAAACCATCAGAACGATGTACGGAGGTTTCAGCTCAGAATATGCTAAATAATTTGCATAAACATGTCCAACTATGTGATTTACCCCAACAAGTTTTTTATTGTATCTCAATGCCAATCCCTTAGCGAAAGATACACCGACAAGTAAAGCACCTATGAGTCCAGGTCCTTTTGTGACGGCAATACCGTCTATTTGTGAAATATCCACCTGAGTTTCAGATAACAACTGATTAAAAAGAGCGGGGAGCTTTTTTAAATGCTCCCTCGCTGCTATTTCTGGCACAACTCCACCAAACTTTTTGTGCGTAAGTATTTGTGAATAAACAAGATTTGCTATAACTTTGTTGTCTTCAACCAAAGCAATTGATGTCTCGTCGCAGCTTGTCTCAATTCCGAGTACTATCATCTACAACACCTTCATCTTGTTTAAGCTTGAGATGCATTTGTTGAAATTTGGTTAAGCCGATTCTTTCATGTATATCTTAGGTCTTTCGCGCTTAGTGACACATTCTTCGGTCACGACAACCTTTTCAACGGCTTTCAAATCAGGAATATCGAACATGATATCTATCATAACCTCTTCAAATACACTCTTGAGAGCCCTTGCTCCTGTGCCACGTCTCAGAGCTTCTTTGGCTATGGCATACAATGCACTTTCCTCAACTTCCAGTTCGACGCCATCTATCTCAAAGAGTTTCTTGTATTGTTTAAGAACTGCGTTCTTCGGTTCTTTGAGTATCCTGACTAAGTCATCGACGGTCAAATCGTCAAGTGTACCGATTACTGGGAATCTTCCAACGAACTCTGGCATTAGACCATACTGGACCAAATCATCAGGGGTGACATGCCTCAAGATTTCACCAAGCCTCATCTGTTCTTTACTTTTCACAGGTGCGTTGAAACCAATCGCACTACCTTCTATTCTTCTTTTGATTATCTCATCCAATCCGTCGAACGCTCCACCAACAATGAAGAGGATGTTTGTTGTATCCACTTTGATAAACTCTTGGTATGGGTGTTTTCTTCCGCCCTGTGGTGGCACGTTAGCTATCGTTCCTTCAACGATTTTCAACAATCCTTTCTGGACACCTTCGCCACTTACGTCTCTTGTTATCGAAGGATTCGGAGACTTCCTTGCTATTTTGTCAATTTCATCGATATATATAATACCGTACTGCGCACGCTCAACATCAAAATTCGTGACTTCAAGTAATCTAAGAACTACGTTTTCAACATCCTCACCAACGTAACCTGCTTCTGTAAGGGGTGTGGCATCGGCTATAGCAAAAGGCACATCGAGAATTTTTGCAAGAATCCTTGCCATAAGTGTCTTACCACTACCCGTTGGACCGATAAGAATTATGTTTGACTTTTCAATCTCAACGTCTGCAGTGTCTCTACCAAAGAATACGCGTTTGTAGTGGTTATAAACCGCTACTGAAAGTATTCTCTTAACTCGCTCTTGACCGATAACGTATTTGTCAAGCTCACTTTTTATCTGTGATGGGGTTGGTAGTTCCTTTCTATCTCTTGAGCCAAAACTTGTTGGTTTTATCTTCTTATCACTCTGGAGGATATCGTGGAATAACTCGACACACTCACTGCAAATATAGACGTTCCCGGGTCCCGCGATAAGCTTTTCTACTTTGTCTGCTGCTCGTCCACAAAATGAACAAAACTTTTGTGCCATACTTTACCTCCCTGTGCTCCTGTTAGATTTTTCGGTTCGGTTTTAAAGAGTATTAACCGTTTTAATGTTCATGCTCTTTTTTATTATATACCAAAAAGTCTTTTTTACAAAGCAAATTAAGTTAAGAGTATATAAACTTTATGTTTTTTGACAAAAAGAGGGGACCTGACAATTTCATCCCCTCTTAATTTTTTATTGACAGTACGTTTTCTTTGTCAGAATATAAACATTTATTATTCTACGGTAACGCTCTTTGCCAAATTCCTGGGTTTATCTGGGTCATAACCGCGTTTGTCGGCTATGTAGTAAGCGAACAGTTGGATTACAGGTGCAAATATCAAAGGATAGAGGTCTTCATGGGCTTCTGGCACGTAAATGACATCATGTGCTATTTTCTTTATTTCTTCATCTCCTTGGGTCGCAACTGCGACTATTCTTGCATTTCTTGCTCTTGTTTCTTCGATATTACTTCGCATCTTTTCATAGAGGCTGTCTTTTGGCGCAAAGGCAAAGACTGGAAATTTCGGGTCCAAAAGAGCAATCGGGCCGTGTTTTAGCTCGCCAGCTGGATAACCGACCGCATTTATATAACTAATTTCTTTTAGTTTAAGTGCACCTTCAAGTGCTGTTGCTGTATTTATACCTCTGCCTATGTACATGAAGTGATGGTAGTTTTTATAATTATCTGCTACATCTTCTATTTCTTTGTTTGAGATTATTCCTTTAAGTGTTTTTGGTGATTCGACAATTTGTTTGACAATTTCGCTGTACTCCTGGTTCCAAAGGTCTCGCTTTTTAATTATGTACAAACCAAGCAAATAAAGTAATACAAGCTGGTTCACGTAAGTTTTCGATGCTGCAACTCCAATTTCCGGACCTGCGTTCATATACAAGGTCACATCGCTTTCTCTTGTAATTGTCGAACCTACAACATTTGAAATAGCGATAACCTTTCCTCCGGCCTTTTTTACAGCTCTAACACTCTCAAGTGTGTCGGCTGTTTCTCCGGATTGAGAAATGGCGATTGTTATAGTATCTTCAGTGATTTTAATAGGTCTGTACCTAAATTCGGAAGCCACATCTATCAGGACGTCAACATCTAAGTATTTTTCGGCAAAGTATTTGAAAACAAGCCCTGCGTGATAGCTTGTTCCACACGCAACAAGTAGTATCCTTTTTACTCTTTCCAGGTTGAATTCATCAAGTTCATGTAAGCTCGGAGTGTAGTTAGAATCTATTCTTCCGACAAGTGCACTTTCTATAGCTTCTGGAATCTCGTGTATTTCTTTTAACATGAAATGTTTAAATCCACCCTTTTCCGCTGCAGATTCATCCCAAGTGATGTGTGTATGTTTTCTAATGAGTGTGTTTCCTGAAAAGTCGGTGATTTTTATTTTATTACCTTCAATATAAACGACATCTCCATCTTCAAGGAATATAACATCGCGTGTGTATTTGATTATTGGGGTGACATCAGATGCTAAAACACAGTATTTGTCGTTGCAACCAACTACAAGTGGACTACCTTTTCTTGCCCCAACCATCACGTTGGGAATATCAGAATGGATAACAGCAATTGCAAAGGCGCCTTTTAGGATTTTTAAAGTGTCAAGGACAGCTTGGAATAAGTTACCTTTGAAGTTCTCTTCAATTAAGTGACTTATGACTTCTGTATCGGTTTCTGATTTAAATTTATGGCCTCTTTTGATAAGTTCCGTTTTTAGTTCTTGATAGTTTTCAATGATTCCATTATGAACTACTGCAATTTTTCCACTGCAATCTGTATGTGGGTGAGCGTTTGTGTCGTTGGGCGCACCGTGTGTTGCCCATCGAGTATGCGCTATACCGCTCTTTACTACTTTTTCTTCTTCAATGACATTTTTTAATGAGTCAACACGGCCAACGCTTTTTGTAACAAGCAGTTGACTGCCGTTAGTGGCTGCTATACCAGCAGAATCGTAGCCTCTGTATTCCAACTTTTTCAGACCTTCTATAAGTTCTGCCACTTTGAATTCATGACCAATGATGCCAACTATTCCACACATAAGTTTATTTCCACCTCGCTAATTGTGCTTCCAAGTTTTTAATTAACTGTTTTTCAACACCTTGAGTTGCAACTTTTAGTGCGTTTTTTATAGCAACTCTATCAGAATTACCGTGAGCTTTTACAACTATCCCATCGACTCCTAAGAAGAACGTTCCACCATAGGTTCTAGGATCCAACTTTTCTTTCAATTTTTTCAGTACTCTGGAGAAAATAAGTGCGCCTATGATACCATCTATGCTTTTCTTTGCTTCATCTTTTATTGTTTGAGAAATTAGTTTTGCAACACCCTCCATTGTTTTCATTGCAACGTTTCCTGTAAACCCGTCGGTGACTACAACATCAACGGTTCCAAGATTTATGTCGTTCCCCTCAACATTTCCGTGGAACATGGGACCTAATTTCTCTTTCAATATTTGATAAGCTAATTTATGCATATCTGTTCCCTTGTTCTCTTCCGTTCCGACGTTTAATAATCCAACTTTAGGTGAATTTTTGCCAAGTATTCTTGCGTATTCAACACCCATCGCTGCAAATTGAATCAAGTAATCTGGGCGCACTTCTGCATTTGCACCACCGTCTATCAAGACAGTAAACCCATTGAGAGAAGGAATAGGAACGGCTAACGCAGGACGGTCTATTCCTTCAATCCTCCCGACGACAAGGGTTGCACAAGCTAACAATGCTCCTGTGTTTCCTGCACTAACAAAAGCATCAACCTGGCGCTCTTTCAACATTTGAGCACCAACATACATTGAGCTTTCTTTTCTTCGTAGGGCTTCAGTGGGTTTTATGTCCATTGGTAAGTAGTCTTTGACTATTTTCAACGTGAAATAATCTGCCAGTTTATGATTTTTCAAGTCAGATATTGCATCTTCCGTTCCGATGAGCACTAAGTGAACGCTTTTCTTATAACTTTTAATCTCTTCCGCAAACATTAAAGCGCCGGCTTTTATTTCTTCCGGCGCTTTGTCTCCACCCATTACATCCAGTGCTACTCGTATCATTTTGCTACCTCAAACACCTGCTTCTTTCCGTAGTAACCACAGTTCAAGCAAACTCTGTGTGGTTGTTTTGGAGCTCCACAATTTGGACAAGTTGTTACCGCAACGCTGAAAGCTCTGTAAATCTTTGCCCTTTTGTGATGTGTTCTGCTTCTTGAACGCTTCTGTTTTGGTACAGCCATACTTATCCCTCCTGTGTATGCTTTATTTTCAGTAATTTTGCGAATCTTGGGTCTATCTGTTCTTCCTCCATAGCCTTACATGTGTGGTTTGATTCTTCGTTTAAATCCGCACCACAATATGGACATAGACCTTTACAATCTGGACTACAAACAAAAACATCAGGCGCACTACTAACTATCCCTTCTACGATACGTTCTTCAAGGTCAATTATATCACCAGTCAACAATATTTCGTTAGCCAAATCTTTCAGTTCTTCATTTTTTGAAAGTGGTTTCTTCTCAAAAGTATACACTGCTTCTATGATTCCGTCAATGTACATTTCTGAAAGTTTTAAACACCTGTCGCAAGGTCTTTCGACATATCCACGTGCATAGCCACCAAGTAATATTTTGTTGTCGGCATATGTAAGAACCATTTTTACTTTGAATCCGCCATGCAAAACCTTGTACGTTCCAGTGTGTAGTTCAACGAATTCTGGAGCGTATATCCCTTCAATAACTTTTCTGCGTTCTTTTATTAAGTCTTTCACATTGACTTTCCACATTGCAATCACCTCAGAACTTTGGTATTATAATTATAGTACCTTTTTTCGTTTTGTTAATACAAAAATCTTTACTTTAGTGTAAATTTTCGTCGATTATGTGATATAATCATTCTTTGGTGGTGAATCTATGGAGTGGTTTAGAAAATTTTTGGACTGGTTTTCCAAGATACCCCAAAAGTGGAAAGAAGCACCAAAATCTCAAAAATTAATAATTATTATGGTGGCCGTTTCTGTCATAATGGCTATCATTTTACTTGCTGTAATAAATGCTCCTAAATATGTCTTGTTACTCACCACAAAGACAGAAGAAGATGCTGGTCCTATCTTGCAGCAGCTAGAATCTTTGGGCATCCCCTATAAGGTCGAAGCTGGAAATAAGATATTGATACCTTCGAATTACAATGTTTACGAAGTGCGTATGCGATTAGCATCAGCTGGTGTGCTTGCGGGAACGTCTCGAGGGTTTGAAATTCTTGACCAAAACAATCTTGGTGCAACAAGTTTTGATAAACAAGTAAGATACCAGATAGCTCTTCAGGGAGAGCTGGAAAGAACTATCTCCACAATTCAAGGTGTAGACAGTGCAAGGGTGGTTTTAACTCTACCAAAGTACACCTATTATGTCCGTGGAGAAATGTCAGAACCAAGGGCTTCCGTAATGGTGGTTATGAAACCTGGACAGTCTTTAACGAAAGAACAAGTCAAAGGTATTGGTTCTTTGGTCCAGGGTGCCGTTGAAGGAATCAAACCTGAGAATATAAGGGTTATAGATCAAACCGGGCGCGATCTGACAAGTGTTTTGAATTTGGATACATCAACAGCTTTGGCTTCGACAAAGATGGAACTTAAGGTGAGCTTGGAAAATTACTATAAGCAAAAAATAAAGGTTCCCCTCGAGAATGTCTTTGGACCAGGACGTGTAGAAGTTATACCGGACATTAAGTTGAACTGGGAAAAGATAGAAAAGCAAATAACAACCTACACAGCACCGAACAAAAAGGAAGGACTGGTGAGGAGCAAAGAAACCGAGCAAGAATATTCGACTAGTCAACCAACTACTGGAGGTCCTGTGGGAACGGAATCAAATATTCCACCAACCACTTATGAATCAACATCCCCTACAACTCAAGGGTATTATCAAAAAAGCCATGAAATAGTCAACTACGAACTGAACCAAATTGTTGAGAATATTGTGAAAAACTCCGAGGGCGAGATAGAGAACATAACACTGTCTGTTATAATCGATTCTTCCTCTACCGTTCTTGAGAGGACATCAAAAGACCAAGTTGAAAAACTTATCAGTTCGATAATTCAAAAAAGCATAGACGCAAATACTCCAGAAGGCTCAGTAACTTACGCTGTTGCGTTCCTACCATTCAGTAGAGAATTTGAACAAGAATTCTACAAGCAGGTGCAAGCAACTACGGAACTGCAAAAGTTACGAACCAGATTGGTTCTTTTGTTGCTGGCGTCTGTGCTGATATTCTTTGCAACCTACCTTGGATTAATACAGTTCAAGAAAGTGAAAGCGAGAAAGTTAATGGAACAAAGATACAGGGCTTTACAGGAAGAGGCTCAAAGAACACTGGAAGCAATTACAGAAGAGGAAATGCCAGCTGGTGCGGAGGAAGAAGCGCTTTTGGAACAACTCAAATCTTATTTGCAACAAGTTGCGGATACCTCCCCTGAAGATGTGGCTACAGTTTTAAAAGTTTGGATATCTGAGAAAGGATGAGATTATGGCTGGAAAGCTGACAGGAAGGCGTAAAGCAGCCATATTGTTGGTCACTATGGGTCCTGAGAAGGCGGCAAGAGTATTGAAAAACCTTGAAGAATCAGAGGTAGAGATGCTGACAATAGAGATTGCGAATCTTGGTAAGGTTACAAACGAAGAACGCAAGGCAGTCCTTGAAGAATTCCAGAATTTGACGAAGGCAAGAGAAATGATAATATCCGGAGGTATCGAATATGCCAAGGAAATGCTTATAAAAGCTTTCGGACCAGAAAAGGCAATGCAGATTATTGAAAGACTTGTTTCGAACCTATCTGTGAAGCCATTTGAGTTTATGCGTAATGCAGATGTTGTGCAAATTGTTAACTTCCTGCAATCTGAGCATCCACAGACTATTGCATTGGTTCTCAGCTTTCTTGAACCTCGCATCGCTGCACAAGTTTTAGGTGCTCTCCCTGAGAATTTACAAATAGAGGTTATCAAGCGAATATCTCTTTTGGAACGCGCGTCTCCTGACGTTGTCAAAGAAGTTGAAAAGTTGCTTGAAAAGAAATTTGCAGGTGTCGCGACTCAAACACTTAGTGCTGTTGGCGGATTGGACACAGCAGCTGAGATTATGAATAACCTTGATAGGTCAACCGAAAAGAACATTATGGAAAGACTCACATATGAATCACCAGAACTTGCCGAAGAAATCAGAAGAAGGATGTTTGTCTTTGAAGATATTCTTAAACTCGACGACAGGTCTGTACAACTTGTTCTCAGGGAGGTTAACACTCAAGACCTTGCTGTAGCTCTTAAAGGTGCATCAGAAGAACTAAAACAAAAGATATTCAACAATATGTCGAAACGCGCCCAGCAGTTACTAAAAGATGAAATTGAGTTCATGGGACCTGTTCGCGTAAAAGACGTTGAGGAAGCTCAGCAAAAGATAATTAATATTATAAGAAGACTTGAAGAAGCGGGAGAAATTGTAATCGCAAGAGGCGGAGGAGAAGAGTTAATTACATAAAAGAAATGCTGCAACAGTAGTAGTGGAAAGATTAAAATGAACTAAAATGAAAAGGAGAACCGAGTCGTGGCATGGGATGACAACGTGTATTGCGCTGTTGATATAGAAACGACGGGAATAGACCCGTCTGGTGGAGACCGTATTATCGAAATTGCAATTGTGCCAATATACAAGGGAAAAATAGTTAAAGATTGGATTTACACATCTTTGGTCAATCCAAAAGTCGGTATACAAACTTACGCACAGAGTGTACACAAAATTTCAATAAAGGACATACAAAGTGCTCCTGGGTTAGAGGATATACTGGCCGTTGTTAGAAAGTATTCCAGAGATACTGTGCTAGTCTTCCATAACGCACGTTTTGATTTGACTTTTCTTGATTATGCTGCAAAAGAAGTCGGACAGTTACCATTAGATGTATATTACATAGATACCCTGGAGATTTCAAAAACGGTCTACGGCAGGGGGAAAAAGCTGGAGACATTGGCAATGGAAATGGGGATTGCACACAAGGTTACACACAGAGCATATGATGATGCACTAGTGACCGCAAATGTGTTTATAAAGTTTTTTGATATGTTTGGCTGGGAGAGAATCCACGAGTTTTTGAGGCGGTGGATGGGGAGGGAATACTAATGGTCAAAAATTACGTTTTAGACACTAATGTTTTGATACATGACCCGGAAGCTATATATTCTTTTGAGGATAACAACGTTTTTATCCCTCTGCCTGTCATAGAAGAGTTAGATAAGCTCAAAAAGGAACAAGGCCGAGTTGGGAAAAGCGCTAGAACGGCTATTAGGGTCTTGGAGGAACTACGCAAGAAAGGTAACCTTCACGATGGAGTTAAGTTAGAAAGCGGTGGCAGAATAATAATACCGGTGCTTAGTGAGAGTGATTTTGATAGACACCAGGTGAAATTTTTATTTGAAAAGTATGTGGACAATTGGATATTGAGCTACGCAATGTTTTTAAAAACCACAAGAACAGAACCCACGATAATAGTATCAAAAGACATAAGCTTACGTTTAAAGGCATTAGCTCTCGGTTTACAGGCGGAAGACTATCTAACGGACAAAAGTGATTTATCTCTTTTGCCCGTAGGTTATGTTTCTGTTGATTCTTTGAAAGAACTGAATGTAGAAAAACTTTATGTTAACGAGTACGTTGAAAGCAAAGAAGGTTTCTTCAGGTTCAGTGGTCAAGATTTTGTGCAGATAAACCTTAAATCAAAAGTGTTTGGTGTCAGTCCAAGAAACAAAGAACAGCTCTTTGCTTTAGACGCACTATTAGATGATGATATAAAGCTAGTTTCGTTGATTGGTATAGCAGGAACAGGAAAAACATTCCTTACGCTTGCAGCCGCACTGCAAAAAACGCTTGTGGAGGGTTTGTACGAGCGAATAATAGTCGCAAGGCCATTGATACCGATGGGTGGTAAGGACATAGGGTATCTTCCAGGTGCTCTTGAAGAGAAGATTTCTCCTTGGATGAGTGGTGTTATGGACAACCTCGAGTATTTATGTAGATTGAACAATGTTAGTTTAAAAGAAATTATGAAAAAAGAAATTGTTGAGCTCGAGGCGCTAACGTACATAAGAGGAAGGTCTATTCCAAACCAGTTTATAATCATCGACGAGGCTCAAAACTTAACTCCTTTGGAGGTTAAGACTATACTCACAAGAGCGGGGGAAGGGACAAAAGTGGTTCTAACCGGTGACCCGTACCAGATAGACACACCTTATCTTGACGAAAGTAGTAATGGATTGGTTTACGCTGCTTCAAGATTTCTAGGAAAACCTATCGCAGCCCATATCTTTTTGAAAAAAGGTGAGAGGTCGGAATTAGCAAGCTTAGCCGCTGAACTTTTGTAAGTCTGAACAAAACATTTCGTTGGGAGGAATACAAAGTGGTCGTCGAGGTCAACAACATTTCTCTTTTTGAGTATTACGAAGGATTTTCAGAATTTCAAGAACAGATATTTCAATGCAAACTGAAATTCTTGGTCCAGCTTGCGAAAATGTATCCGAACTCGAAATTTGTGTTTTACAATGCTCTTGGTCGCTTTGGACTTTTGGAAGAAGTATATAAAATCCTTGAAAATATCTTCGAAAACTTTGACATTGACTTGGAAAATAAGCTCCTCGATTTCAACAGCTCTCCTATTAACAATCTCCCTCATGTTCGTATTGATGGAAGAGTAACTGCTGTTGATTCTGTTGAAACAATAGGTTTGGTTAAAGTGGAAAGCGAAAATGCTCTTAAATGTGACTACACTACATGCCTATATTTGCTCGAAAACCTTACGGAAAAAGATTTAGAAGATAAGTTTAGAGGATTTAAAGTAGAAATCCTTCCTAAGAGTTTCTTTGAATCCGAATTGGTTAATTCTCTCAAAACTGCTAATCAACGTTACATTGTGCTGAAACTTATCCGGGGTGAAGAAATATGCTTATAAAAAAAGCACAAATAGACGGATTCGGAAAATTTGTTAATACTTCATTCAAATTCGGACCAGGGTTGAACATCGTCTTTGGACCTAACGAGAGTGGTAAAACCACTCTAGCAAAATTTTTGTTATACACGCTGGGAAAACCCAGCAACGAAGCGCTCAAATACAGGCCATGGGGGCATAACATCTTTGGTGGGTATTTAGAAACGTCCGATGGGAAGTATGTGTTTGGTGAAGATAACTCAGAAGTACCAAAGTACGATATCAACTTGCTTGAAAGTGTAGCGTTTATAATGGAAGATGACGAGCTTGAAGCTGTAAAAGTTGATAGAGGCATTTTGGAGAGCACACTTAAGAAAAAGACCGAGAAAACATCTGAAGGACGTATCCTAAGAGAGGCAATAAAAAGAATTCAGACGCTGGACTTGAACAAATGTTTGGTAGCGCTCTCGGAAGAGATTCGTAAAACGGAGGAAATGATATCGGGTGTTGAGGAAAAGATAAATAAGAAGAATACATTGTTTGTGAAGATGAAGAATGTGGAGAAGCGAATAAAAGACTTGGAAGAACAGATTAATGCTTCAGAAAACAATTTGGAAAAACTTAGAACTGCAAAGAAATCAGAACTTGAGACAAAGATATCACAGCTTAAAAGGAACATAGAGGCTATAGAAACAGAACTAACGAAGTATCTATGGATTGAATCGTTAGATACTGCTGTCGTCGAAGAAGCTCAGAATCTTATTTACAAATTAAATTCCATAAAGGCTCGTTTGAAAGCTTTGGAAACAGAGCAAGAAAAATTGAAGGAAGTACTTCAGAAGAAAGACAGAAGCATTGAGGAAAAGCTCAAACAACTTGGAGTGTCTTCCGTTGATGATTTAGAAAGCGTTGGCTTACGCTTGAAACATCTTTCGTTGCTTACCAAGATGTACAATGAAAGAGTCAGAAACGTGGTTGATGAGGACCCGCTTTGGAAACTGTTTCTTGAAAATGAGAACATTTTAGAACGAGCAGAAGAAGAGGAACAAAGATACAAAGAAGCTATAAACGAAATAGAATCTACTAAACTGAGCCTGCAAAACGAAATAGAGAGAAATGAGCAGACGGCTAAATATTCGAAAGATTTGTCAATAGTTTCAGCAAGTGCGGGTATTGTTTTGTTTGTTCTTGGACTTCTTTTTAAAGGAATATCACTCTTCATGTATACTCCTGCCGTAGTGTTCTTGGCATTAGCCGTCTTCCTTATGTTCAATTGGAAGAGAAAGATGGCTTTCGTAGAGGTACTTCAAGAACGCTTAGTTGAAGTGTCAATGAAACAGCCACAGCAACCGTCCGTTTGGAAAGTGCTTGCAAATTACGGTATAACCAACATTAAGCAACTGAGGAAAAAATATACAGAGTTTTTAGAATGGAAGGCACAGAATGTAGAGAGACAAAGGATGCTCAATGAACTCAAAGATATCGAGCAGGAAGTTATCAAAGAACTTTTGAAGTTTGGTGTCACAGGTGCAGCACAGATGATAGTTTCCGCTGTTGAAAATTTGCAAAGAACATTTGGCGAAGTTCAAGAGTTACTTTACGAAAAGGAATCGCTCGAGAGAAGACTGTCCCAGCTTCGTGGGGAATATTTGTCTGTTCAAAGAGAATATAAGACTGTAGCCGAAAATTTGGACGAGATTTTAGGTAAATTTGGCATAACCAAGGAACAGGTTGAAACTTTTAAATCTCACTTTGAGCACTACCAAGAATTAAAGAATGCTAAAAAAACGTTAAGTGTCGAATTGCAAAAAGCTGTTGAAGAGAGAGAAAATGAGGACCTTGATCCTTCCATAAGTCAGACAAAAGCCGCACTTCGTGAACTTTATTTAGCTAAAGATACCCTCTTGAATGAGTTCAAAGAGATGAAAAACCTTTATGAAGGTATCGAAATTGACTTCAAGCAACTCCAAGCGTTAATTGAAAAATTGGACGAGTCTAAGTTGAAGGCGAAAATAATATCGAATTTGATTAACGAAATACCGGAGATAAATAAGTTCCTTAACGAAAGGCTTACAAATTTCATCGAAAGTTACCATAAAATATTCAGTGATGAATTTGCCAGACTGTTTGTAAAAGTTTCAGGTGTTGAGAAGAATTTTGTAGTATTACCAGATTTGACTGTGAGACTAATTGTTGAAGGGGATATGAAGGACCCCAACGAATTTTTAAGCGGTTCTACGAAGGACTTACTGATATTTTGTATTAAAAATGCTCTTTATAAGACGTTCTATGATGGGAGTTTACCATTGGTCATAGATAACACTTTGATACGTTTGGATGACGACAGACTGAAAAGAGTGTGTGAATACTTAAATGAAGAATCGGAATTGAGGCAGATAATATTGATGACGAGCGATAGAAGGGTGCTCGAATTTTTCAGCGATAAAAAGAACGTCATACTCTTGGAGGGATGATGAATGTACAAACGAGTTCTTCTCAAGTTAAGTGGCGAGGTACTCAGTGGAGAAGCGCAGAAAGGTTTTAACGAAGAGCATGTTAATTACCTTATCAGAGAAATAAAGAAAGTTTCTGAATACGGAGTGAAACTGGGAATTGTGATTGGTGCAGGCAATCTTTTTAGAGGAAGGGATTTCGAAGGTGTAAGACCAACGATATCAGATCAGATTGGAATGTTAGGTACGGTTATTAATGCATTGTATTTGAAAGATAGATTTGAAAACGCAGGTATCAGAACTGTGGTGGTTTCTCAAATTGTCACCTTACCAAGTGTAAAGTTGATAAACTACGATGATATTGATCTTTACTTTGATGCGGGGTATATTGTTATTTTTGCTGGTGGAACAAGTAACCCATTCTTTACGACGGACACTGGAGCTGCACTCAGGGCGGTTGAGATGAAAGCGGAATTGCTGATAAAGGGGACAAAAGTTTCGGGAATTTACGACAAGGACCCGAAGATATATAACGATGCAGTAAAATATAATGTAATAACCTACGATGAGGCTATCGAGAAAGATTTAAAAATCATGGACACGGAAGCATTTTCTATTTGTAAACGGTATCAAATGAAAATCCTTGTTATGAACTTTTTCGAGGATAACAACTTACTTAGGGCTATTCGTGGTGAAAATGTAGGGACTCTCGTTGTCCCGAGTAAGTAGATAATTAAGCGATGAGATTACAGAAGATGGAGGTTAAAGTAAGTGAGCAATCAGTCCAATGAACATGTCAGAGCTTGGTATCCGGGTCACGTTCAAAAAGCTAAAAGACAAATCAGAGAAAATCTGAAAAAGATAGATATCGTTGTTATTGTGCTTGATGCACGTGCACCTGTTGCAACCACGAGTTTTGAGATGAAAATCTTCAAAGATAAACAGCGAGTCTTTTTGCTTAATAAAACAGACTTAGCGGATTCTGAATATAATAAGAAATGGGCTTGTGAGATAGCGAAGTTGTATCCGACACTTCTTGTTAACAAGGATACGAAAAGAAAAGAACTACTGACCTTTCTAAAATCTGTCCCCACAAAGTATGCAAATCCAAGGATAGCAGTTGTCGGTGTTCCGAATGTTGGAAAATCAACAATAATAAATAAGATACTTGGCAGGCACAAAGCAAAAACAGGAGCTCAGCCTGGTATTACTCGTGGTGTCCAATGGGTCAATGTCGAAGGACTTACTGTTTTGGATTCACCCGGGATACTGTTTTCAGAGATATTTTCAAAAGATATAGCAGCCAAACTATTGCTTATAGGTTCTTTACCTATTGAAAACGTCGATGATGAAATCTTTGACTACGCTTTTAAAATTTATGCTTCTGCGGCAGGGGTCCAAAAAGATATCGTTCAATTCTTGGAGGAATACGGACGTTCTCGAGGGCTATTGAAAAAAGGCGGGCAAGTTGATTATGAAAAAGCAAAGACACTCTTTTTCAAGGAAGTTTCAGAGGGTAAGCATGGTAAGTTAACTTACGATACTGATTTTGAGAAGTTTTGGGAGGTGCTGAAAAATGGTTGATGTGAGGATTGTTAACTCAGTTTTGGCAGCGGCACAGGGTACATACGAGGCAGTCTTGCAGATGCAAGCACAATTTGGTAAACCTCAAGCTGTAAAAGATATAACCCCAAAGTACAATATAGTTACAGTAATTGGTTTTCTCGGCGACATTGAAGGAAACTTTGTTTATTCATTTAACGAAGAAACTGCTCTAAAAATTGTCTCGAAAATGATGGGAATGGAATACAACACTCTTGATGAGCTGTCATTAAGTGCTATAGGCGAATTAGGAAACATGACTTCCGGGAGTATCGCTATGAATCTTGAAAAGCTTGGATACAAAATAGATATCACACCTCCAACGGTGATTACTGGTAGGGACATGAAGATTACTGCCGAAGGTTTGATAATAAAACTTCCAGTTAGTTTATTCATTACTGAGGATGTAGAGCTCCACATAGCTATTAGGGGCGGAAAATAAATGATGGGTGGAAGAATTAGGTTCAGTAGGTTAAAGAGATAATCAGAAACGGACCTAAAATCTTTAGGTCAATGGTTTGTTGAGGTGATTTTTATGGTGGTTGTTACCGGTGTTTTAAAAGAAGAGATAATTGGAGTTTTTCGAGAAATGCTACCACTACTCGAAAATGGTGAACTTGTGAAGAGAAATTTTTCAAGGGGGATTGTTGGAGGTAACGAAGTAGTCACAATATATGGTTTTGTCGGTAAAGTTGAGAGTGCTATGATAGCGCAAGCTATAATTGATAGATTTAGGCCCAGCTACATAATTCATTGTGGTTCTGCCGGAGCAATTCATCCGGAGCTAAGAATAGGAGATTTAATTTGTGGTACCGTTTTTTATGAACACGATTTTCAATCCCCCAACACATTTGGGATAGAAAGTTCTTCAAAACTTTTGGAAAAGATTGCGGATGTTTACGACAAGATACATTTCGGTCCCATCGTAAGCGGGGACCTTATAGTTAGTGATAGGGAGCTTAAAAGAAGGCTATTTGAAAAATACGGGGCATTTGCTGTTGATATGGATAGCGCTGCAATAGCAAAAGTGTGTTACCAAAACGGTGTGGAATTCTGCGCTCTAAAGGTTATTGTTGACACAAGTGAGGAACACGCGCAAATTGAATACGAACAAAATTTTAGGAAATTTTCAAGTTTACCATCAACAATAGTTTCCGAACTTCTTGATAAACATCTATTGTAAGCGTAGAGAGGGGCAAATGAAAAGTATGGAAAACGCATCCCGAAAAGACAGCTTACCAAATGTCTTGGTAAAGAACTCATGGATAGTAAACGAAGATAACTATTTCTCGAGAATTGATAAATTTTTGAGGAATGTCCTGAAAAATGTGCCTTTAAGTGCAATATACAAACTCATAAGAACAGGAAAAGTTTATCTAAATGAGAGAAGGGTTAAAGAACCTTCTGTGAAGATAGAGATAGGGGATAGAGTGGAAATCAGAAACGAAGATTTGTCCAAATATACACGTGAATATAAAGAAATCAAGCCAGTAAAAATGAACTTAGATATCATATTCGAAGACGAGAACATTATAGCCATCAACAAACCAGCCGGTGTTTCTGTACATCCTGGAAAGAATGTTCACAAACCTTCGTTGATAGAAGGTTTAAAACATTATGGAACGACGAAAGGTTTTGAACCTTTTCTGGTGCATAGATTGGATAAAGAAACATCAGGTGTCATGATTGTTGCAAAAAGTAGGCAAGTAGCAAGGGAAATCAGTGAAATGATTTCGTCTCGTGATGTGGAGAAGAATTACGTGGCTTTAGTATTTGGTTCCCCAAAATCTACAACAATAGATATACCAATTGACGACCAAGAAGCAGTTACGCATATAAGACCGGTCCGTAAATTTACCACTAAGCTCGAAGGAAAAGATATCAGTCTAACGCTGCTTGATGTTAACATCGAAACTGGTAGGAAGCATCAAATACGAAAGCATCTTTCGATGAAAGGGTTCCCGATAGTCTGTGACAACGATTATGGTGATTTTAGATTGAACAGAGCCTTTTCAAAAAAATACGGCTTGAAAAGGCACTTTTTACATTGCAAGGAGATGGCTTTCGATTTTCATGGGAAACATTATAGATTTGAAGCACCCCTGAGCCAAGACTTGAAAGTCGTTTTAAAACTTCTGGAAGCGGAAGGTGATTAGTTTTGAAACTTCCACTATTTGCAAAAAATGAGACTTATATTAATATAATTCTCACAGTTTTTGCTCTTGTTCTATCGGTGTTTATATTCCTTAGGATACCAAATGATAAAAATAACTTAACCGTTTCTGTGTTTTTTGATGACGACCCTTCAATATTGTTTTACACCGGAAGCGAAAAAATCAATGATAAAGTAAAAATTATCATACCGCTGGAAGGAATGAAAGAAAAACCCGAAGAATTTTACAAAAAGGTAGAGTCAAGGTATGTAGGGATTATGGAGTTTTATGGAGATGCAGACTTTGTCAGAAATTTCTACAAAACAACAGGCTACAAAAAGATTGTGAAAGTTCATTACGTAAAGCCAAAAGAACTGTCCAGATATGACTCTTATTCGCTTTTCAAACGACTCTGGCGAGCCGTTATGGAAAGAAGCGTTGATGTCATAGTTTTACCAAAATCACAAATCACAGAAGAGGCTTTAGAATCTTTTGGTAATTTTTTCCAGGTGCAGTCAGAAATCCCGATGCCTGATAACACAAATTGGAATTCAAAAATCTCAGGAATACTTCTGGGTGTATTTGTTGCTCTCCAAGCACCTTTTACAATTCTTGGATTCGCACTTTTCAAACAATACTGGCTGTTTGTTTCTATCATCAGCATTTTTGGAACATTAGCGGCTTACTTTTCATCCAATAACAGGTTTACAAAGGTAGCAAGCGTTTTTATGCTGGGGTTACTCACTAACTTTTCGCTATATTCATACGAGTATTTGAACGATTTAGAAGTCTATAGGGGGGTTAAAGTCTCCCTTGTTCTGTTACCTTTAGTGGTTGGATTACTTACATTTAGAGAACTTTATCAAAAAAGTTCGATTAAACGATGGCATATTGTTACCACGGGTATCATTGGTGGAGTTGCTATAGTGTATATGCTTATGCGTAGCGGTAATTACGGCTATGTCCTTGATATTGAGGAAAAGATACGTCTTACTCTCGAGAACATATTTATAATAAGACCAAGAATAAAAGAACTCATCTTTTTACCGATGTTTTTTGTCGCCGGCGATATCGAGAATGAATTTATTAGTGGTATATTGACATTCTTTGGGACGTTCGGGTTTATATCTATTTTCAATTCGTTTTGTCACATAAAAGCTCCAATTTATATCGTGTTTTATAGAGAAATTACAACTCTCCTTGTCGCGTTGGTCATTTATCTTATCTTTTCTGTGATAAGAAACCTTTGGCTCGTGTGGACGAATAAGAAATGAAGAAAACAGGTAAAAACTCATCAATTATAGAAAAAGAGCGGCTTAAAAGCCGCTCTTTTCAGTTGTGGTGGGTGTGGTAGGAATTGAACCTACGACCCCTTCCTCGTGAGGGAAGTGCTCTTCCACTGAGCTACACACCCATTTTTATTTCTAAAATGCGCATGATAGATTTTATCATATCTTTGTATTTTTTCAAGTCGTGGGTTGAACCAAAGAATTTTGAGATAAAATGTTTTATCCTACATTTGCCAACGCAATCTTTTCTTCGGTTGTCAACAAATTATCAACTTCAAGGGTTAACACCATCTCGTTTTCCAGCTTTATAACACCCGATATGAATTTTGCACTAGCCATACCCGCTACGTGTGCAGGAGGTTCATCGATCATATCCTCGGTAACCGTTAACACTTCTCTGACATCGTCTACAAGTAATCCTACTTTCTTACCATTTTCGAGTTTAACAACAATAATCTTTGACTTCTCTTTGTTTGTAAAGTCACTCATCAAGAACTTTTTTCTCAAATTAATAATAGGAACGATTTCACCCATGAGGTTAATAATTCCTTCTACAAAATCCGCAATGTTTGGTATTTTGGTCGTCTTTTCGTACTCTTTAACACGCTCAACCTTCATGATATTAATTGCAAAAACTTCTTCGCCTAGGTAAAAAGTAAGGAACTTGAGTTCCATAGGTTCACCCCCAAGTTTTTCTTGACTACTATTTCATTATATCACAATCTACGAAGAAAAATAGCATCAGAATTTAATTAAAGAAAATACGACAGAAAGAGCAAGTAATATTCCTGCATAAAAAAGCCATCTAAACCCTAAAGAATTGCTTTCTTTTGATTTCTTTTCGTTTGAGTTTCTAAAAGCCCTTAATCCGATTTCGAAAAAAACAATAGCTACAACAAGGCTAACAACAAACCCTAAAAAAAGCACGTTTGAAAGAATATACGATATCTTCATTTTCACATCCGTCCTTTGGTATTGATAACATATTCTCCGAAAAATCAGTAAGTTAGATTTATCCTTGGTTTGTTAACATCAATCTGACTAGCGGTGCTTCCTGCCAATTTCATAGCTTCTCTCCAAGTTGAGAGTAAATCCTCGAGCAACGATTTCACATCATCAAGCATCTTTTTATCTTTTTTGATGTTTGCCTCAACTAGTGTTCTGTACATGTAATTGTAAAGAGCTCTAAGATTCTTGGCTATTTCTCCACCTTTTTCCATATCGAGTGCCAAATTTAGTTCCATTACTATATCTTGAGCCCTAACAATCTTTGCATTCGCATTGTTGTAGTCTTTTTCGTCTATGTAGTTCTTTGCCTCATCTATGACACTTATTGCCTTTTGCAAGAGCAGTTCTATAAGCTTGGCAGGACTCGCAGTTAAAACCATCTGTTCAATATAGTCCATTCAGAATACCTCCCTTTAATATTTCGCGAATTAACTAATGGATGAATCAATTTACCTTTGCTATTGCTTCCAATACCTTTGTGAAATACTCAATATAGTAGTCTAAGACTATTGGTATTTTATTTTCCACAACATCGGAGATTTCAAATACATCTCTTTTATCAAGCGCTTCCAACATTTCTCTGAGAATGTTTGATACTTCGTTTCTTTCTATTGTAAGAGCCAGTTCGCTTTCGTTTAATTTCGTTATCTGATTTGTCGAACTTCTTAAGTTTTCAACCGCTGCTAAACCTTCTGATAAGTCCTTTATTGCCTTCCATCCAGCTTCATTCCCCGTAATTATGCTATTCGCTACTTGTGGCAAGAGTTCCTTAACATGTCGGATATAACCTAATACATCCTGTAATGTCTCTTTTAAAAAAGAAACCGCATCTTGTGTCTCAATTTCTATTAGTAATTCTTCATCTAACTTTGCGCTTTTGAGTTCCTCTACGTAGGCAACAGGAATTTCTTTACCGTTAATCTTTAAGCTTTTCAAAACTTTCCCTTCAGTGACGATAGTTTTTAGTAAAGCGCTGAAGTTCTCAAAATCTTGTGCGTTGAAAAGCTTTTCTTCACCGTTTACGACAACTTTTACCATCACTTTTCACCTCTTAACTTGAAATAGGCTCTTAAGACTCCAGCCACTGTTTTTGCATCCGTTATCTCCCCATTTATACATTTCTTCACGACCTCTTCCAAATCCTCAATTCGAACTTCAAGAATTTCGTCTTCGTCTGGATTCGAATGTCCGGGAACTAGGTCTTGTGCCAGGTAAAGATGAATGATTTCGTTTGAAAAACCCGGTGTCGTGTAGATATACCCCAAGTACGTGTACCTTCTTGCTGTGTATCCAGTCTCCTCTGCCAGCTCGCGCTTAGCGCATTCTAATACATCTTCACCTGGTTTGTCAAATTTTCCAGCGGGAATTTCCAAGAGCTTTTGCTTTATCGGATACCGATATTGCTCAACAAGAATAACTTTTCCATCGCTTGTTACAGGAACCACCGCGACCGCACCGGGATGAAGAACATGTTCGCGAATACTCATCGCACCGTTTTCTAAAACTACTTCATCTCTCAGTACTGTAAGCAACATGCCGTTGAAAATCACCTCTGTTGTTATCGTCCTTTCCATAGCTGTCTTTACCTCCCATACTTTATTTGTTTTTATTTAGGAATGTCTCCCAAATCCACGGAAATTAGATTCTCGCCATCGGTTGTTATCAATTTTCCAAGCGTTTTCGAAAGTGCAACGGAGAGTATCGACTGCCGGAATTTCGAATAAACACCAATATTTTTTGGTTCATCTCCAGTCAAGTCCCATACTTTAATCAGATTGTCAGTCCCAGCTGTGAAAAGTTTTTGGTCAAAATGTATGACTTTAAATATAGTCGAGTTATGACATCTGAATTCACCAATTTTCTTTAGTTCCTTATCGAGAATATACACCCTGCCATCCCAACCAGCAGTGTATATCCTGACTTTAGATGATGCCAAATTGCCCACGTAGTTACTGTCAATAGACCATAAGGTTTGTTCGGAGATTTTAACCTTCTTCGTTTGACCTTTGTAAATCCTAACAACGAAACCTTCCAGTGTTGTTAAATATATCTCCTCTTCCGACAGAGCAAAAATATCGGTGAAAGAAAGTTTTGGGAATTCGTAAGTTTTCAGCTTTTGAAAGGTCTTCAAATCCCACAAGATGACTTTTCCATCCCACCCACCACTTACAAGTATATCACCAACTACTAATATACTCCACACATAACCACTATGACCTATAAGCATATTGACCAGCTTTCCGGTTTTGAAATCCCATATCTTAATAGTTCTATCGTTCGAAGCAGATATTACATAGTTTTTGTAGCTTGCAACACTCTTCACTGAATCAATGTGGTCATCAAGGACCATCGTTAACTGAAATGTGTTTTGCTTAACATTGTAAGTCCACAATGTCACCTTTCCGTCTTCATGACCGCAAGCAACCACACCATTTGCGTAAATCGTTGAAATTGCACCTAATTGACCTGAAAATCTTCGAACTACATTCCCATTTTCAATTTGAAGAACAACACCGTTTGATAAGCTTGCAAAGAAACTGTGACGAGTTCCCGGTAAATTTGCAAGGTCGACTACAAAGGCTTCAAATTCTAAAGCTTCATTGCCAATTTTTAATTTCGAACCACCTAAGTACATCTGTGAATCCCCAACCAACCCAGTGTATAACGGAAATACATCACTTTTTTGAAAGTTCCAAGACTTACCATCAAATAAAGCATACGTCCCATCAAAATAGAAGACGACAATACGATTGCTAATTTTGGCGATCTTTACAACCGCGCTGGGGTAAAACTTTATCAATTTCGCTTGGTAATTCTTTTTGTCGAGCATGTAAACATTACCGATGTTGGTGCCAAAGTAAAGGATTTCTCCATCATCGTGTATTGACGTGCTCCATTCTTCTGAAATTTTCGAAATCGTCCTCAGTGTCCATTTGCCTTTGATGTTTTCCAAAGTTAAGATCTTTCCACGGCTGCCAAGGTAGATTACGTTCTTTCCTGATGAATCAGGAGTACAGCTTATAATCGCATCTTCGTTGCTAAAGGAGGCTTCGACTTTGCCATTTCTTAATACAAGCAATTTCCCAAGCGCATCTCCAACGATAACTGATTCATTCAGTGCGAGGATACATCTCAAACTACCGTCATTCTTGTAGTTCCACCTCATCAAACCGCTGAATACGTTGTAGCTTTCAATAGTTCCATCTTCTCTACCAACAACGAGTGTATCTTTGTTTGCGTGAATTTTCGCAGATGACAAAAAATGCTTGGGAGCTTTTTTTATATATTTTCCGTCAGTTGAGTACTTGAGTATTTCTCCTTCCCTGTTCGAAGCAAATATCATGTTGTCAGTTATCTGCAATGCTGTGATCTCCGAAACGGAAATGTCCAAATCTTTCACTGTTTTAAGAATATTTCTCTCATCGCTGATAACTATAACCTTACCTCCGACCGATACGTACAAAAATTTCCCATCATCAACTATCGATTGAACAGCGGATTGAAAAGATAAAACCTTCTCAGCTCTTATTGTGTTCTTTTCTATGCGAAATCTATACATCGAACCATCAGAAAGCCCAGAATACAAAACATTTTTAAACGCGTGAAGTGATAGCACCTGTGAACCAAATTCGAAGGACTGCTTAAGATTGAAGTCTTCGAGTGAAGAAAAAGCGATTCTTCCATTCTCATCACCTGAGATGAGGTAGTTACCGAAGACGACAATTTTTCTAATCCATCCGTCGTGGATTTTAAGAGATTTGAACAATTTGAAATCCTTCCAGATGATTATTGTATTGTCAGAACCAGCGGAGATAAGCATGGTGTTATAAAAATTGAGAGAAAAGACCGATCCAGCGTGCCCTTTCAGAGTGTGGAGTAGCTTCATCGTATGTTTGTCGTAAACCTTGATCATGTTATCAGGCTTATAGCCTCCTACAGCAACGTATTTGTCGTTAACGGCAACGCACCTTGCCCAACTACCGTGAGTTGTGATACTCTGTAGTGGCAGGAGCTCTTTGTTCCACACTTTTAGTGTTCCATCTGCACCAACTGAATAAAGCTTGTCGTTATCGATTTTCAAATCCCAAACCGCAGAGCTGTGACCGTAAAGAGTAAAGTCTAATGTAAAAACTACATTCTGGAACATTTCAAAGAATAAGACACTGAATAATCCGATATAGAAGAGAATAGCTTTCAAACTTTCACTTCCTTTGTGACTAATATATGAGTCACCACGCAACGTTGAAATGTGATTTGCGCAAACTATTCTTTATCACTATTATACTCCCATCTGTGGCGAAAACTTATTTATTATGTCGGTTTGAACTTTTCAAAAAATCGTGGTTTAATATCATTAGAAATGTACAAATAATAGCTTGACGCGAGGTTGTGGAGGATATGAAAAGCACGGAAAAGAAGGAAAATCGAAGAACATGGTCAAAGGTGAGTCCGGCGTTTTATGTTATAATCATTCTTTCCATTTTTCTGAGCGCTTTTGTTTACAACAAATACGTGTGGTTACTTGATATTTTATCAGGTTGGCTGATTTTTGATTATTTGGCCCTAAAATTCCATTCCAAAGCCCTGAAAACCAACGTTACTGGAAGAACGCGTGTGTTTATCAATGAACGATTTGATGTAGTGATAACAATCTCTTCCGAAAGTAAAAAGGCACTGACCGTAGAAGTTGTTCCGCCAGCAGTTGTTAAGAAAGCTCCTGTGCGTCTTGTCATAAATTCTAATGAACGCGTTTCACTTGCATTTGACACGTTCTTTGGAACACGTGGAACGAAAGATTTGGGCTATTACACGATAAAAATCGAGAGTTTCACACGGCTATTTCAGATTATGATCACAGAACCGATGCCTTTCAAAGTCAAGGTCTTTCCAAGACTTGAACACGCTGAAGCTGAAGTGGAAAGGATTTTGGAAATGCTCCCTGTTGTGAAGAGTAAACACAAGCTTGTTGAAGATATCTCGTACATCAGAAACGTGCGAGAGTACGAGCGCGAGCCGCTAAACAGGATCCACTGGAAGCAAAGTGCCAAGATGGGAGAATTGATGGTTAAAGAATACGAATACGCAGGGACTACAAGAAATTTCATCCTGCTCGATTTAAATCTTCCTGCTGGCATATATTCAAAAGCGGCTTGGGAGTTCATACACAAAAAGTACCAAGAAGAAGCAATAAAAGCGACTGCAGGACTACTTAAGTACTTCTCTGACAGGCACGAAAAAACTAATTTGCTGATATCTCATGCAAAGGGGACGTACGACCTTTCATTTGCAGATTACGTACTTTACTTCGATTACTTGGCGGAAGTCGAAGGAACACTCGAAAATGAACAGTACACTTCTGAACTCTTAGAGCACGTCATAGATGTTGTTCAACCAACGGATACGGTCTTGTTAATAGGTATGTTCTTAACAAAGTCTGAGGTTGACCGCCTGCTGAGATTAAGGACAAGGTGCGGAAGAGTTATCGTTTTGATTATGCCATATGGATACAGAGAGGCAACGAGTAAGAAGTTCAAGTCGTATTTTGACGTTCCGATTGAAATAAGGGAATTGTACCAGTACGCGAAGGTCTTGCGGGAAGAAAATGTTATCGTTCAAGTGTGGCATGAAAATACGAGCTTTATGGAAGGCTTATTGAAACTCACGGACAGTGCACAGATTTAGTTCAGAACTTAACTGAGGTGAAATGATGGGAAAGTACAAGAAGATGAATGAAACACTAAGAAATATATTAATTTTGGCCTCGATAATCCTTTCGTTAACTATGCCAAGTGCTGAACTGTTTGGGGACTTGCATTTTTGGGTCCTCACCATGTTGCTTGCTATTTACGCTCTATTGAAATCTAAAATAATCTCTCGAATTTTTCTTGCTCTTTCAGCACTGTACGCACTTTCTTTTTTTAAAACAGATTCCATAAAATATCTATTCGTGATAGTTCTTTTGGCTTTAAGCATTAAAGAGCGGATTCAAAACAGATGGTTGACGACAGCACTTTATTTTTCAGCGCTGGCATTTTTTAACCATTATCTGTCTTTCATCTTCGTCATTTCCTTCGTGCTACTTAATTTTGCAGACCTTCCGCAATTCAAGAACATTTTCGAGGACAAATTGCGTGCGAAAAAGGTGAGTCTCATTATAGTTATATTCGTTGTATTCCTTTTACTACCACTCCCTGATGTGAGATTTGACATAGTCAAGGTAGTGCAATCGAGAGAAGGTGCTGTATCTGAGAATTCTGCCCAGCAAAAAGAAGAGTACACCATAAGAGTTCCAGTTAACGGTAGTAAGAATCTTTCCAATCAAGTATCTGAAACTGCTGAGGGCAACAATCCAAGTTTCGTTGAGAAAATAGAAAATTTAGCAAGAGAGAGATTATTCAAGTTGTTAGAAACTTTGTCGATGGTAGCTATAACGATAGGTTTGCTCTATGTTTTAACTATCACAATGAAGGCTCCGAAAGACCAAAGAAGGTCGATAATTTCCAGTTTTTGGGTTACTGTGGTTGTTTTGCTCTTTTTCATGTTTGTGCTTGCCCCCACGATTTTTGATATCATCGGCAATCTAAAGTCACAAGGCACATTGGAATCTGAATCTATGGCTGGTAATTCGTCTTACCAACAAGGTCATGCAACGAGTGTAGTTATCCCAGAAGAAGTAAGAACATCAGCAACCTCACCTAAAACCAATTTTGATCACGCTCTTTTCATTTTCCAGATTTTGGCAACTGTTTCAGGCCTTTTTGCCGTATTACTTCTTGGAAAGCTGTACTACGATTTCCTAATTCAAAAAACTACCGAGGAAGAACAAACCGAGAATACGCTTGTAAATCAACCAGTAGTCTATCAAACCCATCTTTCGTACGACGAAATTCTCACTCTTTCTGGGGCCGAGTTTGTGCACCATGCATACCATTTTGTTAGGCAAAATCTCTTCAAAGGTCTCGACCATTTAACGCCTTATGAACTTTTGGATAAGTTTGATATTCCAGAACTCAGGGATTTAACTGTCAAGTACGTCGATGTGGAGTATGCGTTTAAGATAGAGGTAACGCAAAAAGATATAGAGAACATAAAGTCGGACTTCATCAAGCTTGTTGAACACGCAGATAAATTGTTTCAACGAATACTTTCAAAGCAAGACAAATGATTTATTTTTCCACAACAACCGGTACTTTTTCAAGAATGTCGTTTAGAATGTCTTCTTTTGCTTCTCTTAGAATCTTCGATTCCGTGTTTTGAATAATTCTATGAATCAAAACATATGGGGCTACTTTCTTCACATCATCTGGAAGCACGAAGTCCCTTCCGTTGATATACGCCCACGCCATGCTGACATGCATTAATGCAAGGCTTCCTCTCGGACTCGAACCATACTTAAGCGATTCATGACGCCTTGTTGCATCGACGATATTTACGATGTATTCCTTGACTTCTTGACTTATCTTGACTTCTCTAACTCTAAGTTTCTCGTTCGAAAATTCTTCTGATGTTCCAACCGCTTTCAATTCATCAATGGGATGCCTCACTTTTTGAGATTCAAGGATTTCCATCTCGCTTTCTTTGTCAGGATACCCAAGACTTATTCTTATTGTAAATCTATCTAGCTGGGCTTCCGGAAGCGGAAAAGTTCCTTCGTATTCTATTGGATTTTGTGTCGCTATTACGAAGAAGTTGTTTGACAATTTATGTGTTACACCATCCACCGTGACCTGCCTTTCCGCCATAGCCTCTAATAGTGCCGATTGCGTTCTTGGTGTAGCACGGTTGATTTCATCAGCTAAAAGAATATCGGTAAATACAGGGCCTTCTCTAAAAACAAACGTTTCCGTCTTCCTGTCGTAAATTGACAAACCTGTCAAATCCGTGGGAAGTAAATCTGGTGTGAATTGTACGCGCTTAAAGTTAAGGCCAAGAGATATTGCAAGTGACCGGGCAAGTATGGTTTTACCAACACCGGGAACGTCTTCCAACAGAACGTGACCGCCCGCATACATGGCAGCGAGCACGATTTTTATCTGCTCACTTTTGCCCTTGATAACTTTCTCAACGTTTTCGATAACTCTTTCGTGCAACTTCTTTTGAGTTTTCTCCATTATTTTCTTCCCCTATCCCTGATGAAGTTTTCTATAGACCTATCCCAAGTGCGCTCTCCTTCTTTGGTGAAAAAGCAACCCGGGATTTCTCCGAGGCTTCTGTGGTATGCCACGCACTCGCAACACTTTCCTCGTTTATCACACGAAAGGTATGTGCAGGTACAATT
Source organism: Fervidobacterium pennivorans (assembly GCF_001644665.1). Classification (NCBI taxonomy): domain Bacteria; kingdom Thermotogati; phylum Thermotogota; class Thermotogae; order Thermotogales; family Fervidobacteriaceae; genus Fervidobacterium; species Fervidobacterium ngatamarikiense. Next base: position 1,755,555 of record NZ_CP011393.1, on the reverse strand, counting down.
TTTGAGGTTCTTTTCCAAAGATGGACATCCTGCTGGCATCGAAATTCCCCCCGTTTGCTGTTTTTCCAATTTATTTACCAAGTCTACAATAAATTATAACTCACACCACTCAGAAATTCCAGACCTTCTTGATGTTCAAATCTTTATCAAGTAGGATTAGCTTTGCGGGGTGTCCTTTTTTTATCCTGCCACCGTTCAAATTCAGGTCTTTGCAGGCGTTGTATGAACTGACCATGGCTAATTCTTTTAGCGAACAATCCGTGAACTTCACAAAGTTCTTTATAGCCTCAGAAAATCTCAAAGTGCTTCCAGCCAACGTTCCGTCGTGGAGTTTAGCTATACCGTTCTCAACTCTTACATGCAGGTCTCCAAGCATGTAACTGCCATCCTTTAGTCCGGCTGCACTTATGCTATCTGTTACAAGTATTATTCGCTGTGCACCTTTGATTTTGTAAACCAATCTCACAAAATCTGGTGAACAATGAATGCCGTCTGCTATAATCTCTAGTGTGAAATCCAACAACAATCCTGCACCTGTCACACCGAGTTCTCTGTGATGTAGCGGGCTGAGTGCATTTGGAAAGTGTGTGATCCTTTTGAAACCATTCTCAAACGCCGATTTGACCTGCTCAAAAGTCGCATCGGAATGCCCCAACGATATTCTGATGCCTTTCACTTCACAGCTTCTGGCAAATTCCATAAAGGTGTCGTATTCCGGAGCAACGGTTATCATTCCAATGTAGGATAAAGGAAGATATCTTTCAAGTTCATGAACATCCCTTGGTGGCGGTTGAATATACGCTTCGTTGTGTGCGCCTTTTCTTTTACTGGCTATGAACGGGCCTTCTATGTGCAGTTTCAAGTCCGAAGGAAGGTTAATTTCACTCAATTTGGTTAAAGGGCATGTAACTGTTGTTGGTTGAAAATACCAAACTCCTTCCAGAGCTTCGAATTCTTTGAACTTTTTGAAATCTTCTTGTGAAGCCGTCATCGTGTCGATACCTTTTATCCCATGTATATGTGGATCAACAAACGCTGGCATGAGGATATTATCATAAGTTGATTTATTTGATTTCTTAACGTCTAAAATTACGTCTTCAAACTCCACACTGCCTACGTATTCACCGTCCAACGGATCTACTATCAGCACGTTTTCAATTATCATATGTTCACTCCTTTTCATCGAATTTTTGATTTATTCATAAGTCTTCAAGTGAGACAAACTTTGTGAGTCCGTGAGGTTTGTCAGGGTTCAGACCTTTGTGTATGGCCCGTTTGTATCCTAGAATTTGGCTGTATAAATTTAGAACCTGTACTTCAAAAAGCGATTCGTCCGTGCATGAGGTTATAATTTCAGCACTCGCCCCACGGTTGATGATGTCATTAGCTAAATCTTCTTCAAGTGGACTTGGATTTCGGAATTCGGAGAAAATCACAACGTGGGATTTTTCGGAAAGTAGTGCGATCGGACCGTGACGATACTCGAGTGTTTCGTGAAATTCGGTGTGATCAAGCGATAGCTCTTGGACCTTCAAAGCACTCTCTCTGGCCATATAGTAACGTTCTCGATAACCCAAGAACACAAAATGGCTCTTGTTAGAAACTATCTGCTCGGAGGTCTTTTCATCGAATTTCTTAAGATATTCTTCAGGGTTGACGTCAATTTGCTTAATAGCGTTCAAAAAGAGCCTAAGTATTGCCGAAAAACTTGCGGTCATGATTACGGATTCTTCATGAGCGAAATCCAGTTCGTACGTTGAGTCACAAGCAGCAGCTAACGGCGTGTTCTTATCGCATGTGACTCCAAGCGTTCGAATCCTTCCCTTCAGCATTTCAGCAACCTTTACTGTCTCGGTTGTAAAACCTGTTCGGGAAATCAAAATGGCATGGTCAAAATTACTAACTAACTCTTCGACCATTTCTTTGATCAATACCTCACCGGCTGTTATGGCTTTTGCAGTGAAACCGTACCTGGTCATAACTTCCGATACTATTAGTCCGGCGTTATACGAACTACCACAGCCTATGAATATGTATCTTTTTCCACTTTCAAACTGTGGGGGTGTTAACTCATCGACGATTTCAAAGAGCTTGCCTACTTTCGTTATTTCATCGTAAGTCTTGAAACTCGACATGCTTAAATCCCTCCGAAGTTTCAAATTTAAACTGGAAGTGCTAACTTACCAAGAACCGAAGGTTTGATAGCTCCGGTGACCGTACTATAGTGTGCAAGTCCCCTCAAGAAGAGTTCGCCAAGTAGTGCAATAGCGATTGCTTCTCTAAAGTTGATCAGCGTTTCATCTGGAACGATGATTTCGAAACCTAAGTCTCTTAAATCATTTGTTAGCGTCCTATTGTAAGCACCTCCTCCAACAACAACCAATCTTTTTACTTGAAGTGCATGTAATCTAATGTTTTTTTCGATGCTTTGTGCGGTAAACCTTACAAGTGTTCTTAGTAAGTCCAAGTAATCAATTTTCCCTGCTTTGGCAAGTGCGTTATTTAAGAATTCGTCGTTGTAAACTTCACGACCCGTTGTTTTCGGGGGCTTCTTTTCCGCGTAAACTCTGTCTTGTTCCATAAAGATTTTGAGTAAATTCTCGTCAAGGTTACCTTGACCTGATATTTCACCGTTCACATCGTACTTCACATTAAAATATTTTTGACAGACCAAGTCCACCAGACAATTCCCCGGTCCGGTATCGAAAGCTATTAGGTTTCCATCACTGTTAAGCGTTGTTATGTTAGAAATCCCACCAACGTTGAGGACCGCAGTCTGTTCGTCTCTTATTAAAAACAAAGAATCGAAATAAGCGCTTATGGGCGCACCTTGGCCACCAAGTGCCACGTCTTTCTTTCTAAAATCAAATACCACAGGTTTACCCAGCTCTACGGCAAGCACGTCGGCTTCGCCTAACTGAAGAGTCGCACCTTCCGAAGGTAAGTGGTACACAGTCTGACCGTGGTATGCGATAAAATCAAAGTTCAAATTTAAGTCTTTCACCATACGTGCATGAAGTCTAGCCAACTCAAAATTGATGCGGGTAACGTACTCAACATCCGCCAATCTTTTGTCGTATGATTCCAAAATTCTCTTTTGAAATTCTTTTTCGTACGAAACGGTGACCGCCTTCTTGATTTGAAACGTTAAGTTATTATCCTCGTACTTAAAAGTAACGTTGGCGATATCCAGTCCATCAGCAGATGTTCCGGACATCAGACCCAAAATTGTGTGTTCTGGTTTTTCTAAATCTTGCAAGAATTTACTCCAATCCCACAATTTGACCAATTTTTCCAACCATTCACCCCCAGCAATCTCACAACAAATTTGCAAAGATAACGTTATGTACAAGCATCCTTATTCTTTGTATACGCTGGTCCCAGCGATCGTAAAAACATTTGTTTGTTAACAAGATTACATGAAGACCTTCTGGAGTTATCCAGAGGCTGGTACCTGTGAAGCCAGTATGCCCAAACATTCGCTCGTTGCCAAAATCCCCTGAGCTTCCTCCTTTAACTGGGGCCATCCATCCCAAGTGTCTTTTGGTATTCGGATCGGATGGATCTTGGACAAGTGTTTCAGTGAAAAGTTTTAAAACGTTTTTTGTAACATACTCACCTTTGAGGAGTCGAAGAACGTATGTGTGTATGTCCCTTGCGGTTGAAAATAAACCAGCATTTCCACTAACACCGCCTATGTAATAAGCCAACTCATCGTCGGGTTCGCCCCTTAACCTTTTTCCGTCTCTCACACTTGTGGGGGCACATCTCTCTACTTCCCGAGGTCTGAACAAAGTATTCGGTAGGTTGAGCAAACTTAGTACATAGGTATCAAAACTTTGACTGGTTATCTGTTCAACGATGGCCATCAATGTAATAAAGTTCAAGCATGAGTACTGCATCTTACCGCGACAAGTTGGCTGTATGCGTATCACTTCATTCTTTAATTGCTCTCCTCTTAATATTCTCCACAGGTCACTGTAAGGCTGAATACCTGAAGTGTGCGTTAGTAATTCAAATATCGTGACCTTTTCCTTTTCCTCAGGCACATCGAGAAAAAGTCCCACACTATCGCTTAATGTAAGGCGACCTTCTTCGAGAAGTTTCATGACAGCGGTCGTCGTTGCTATGACTTTTGTAATGCTTGCCAAATCGTACAAGGTTGAAAGTTCCACTGGAGTTTCTTCATCTAACGTGCCGTAAGCCTTTTCGTAAATGACACCGTTAAGATCTCCTACTAACAGAACTGCACCTGGAAACACTTTCTCGTCAATACCTGAGTATATAATCTCGTCAACCCTCTTCCAAAAATTCGTTTTACTCATTTCTAACACTCCTTCTGACTATAACTGTTTTCAAGTTCTATCCTTGTGGAAAATGACAAGCCACTTTGTGTTCGACTCCTGTTAGTTGAGGTTTTTCTTTTTTGCATACGTCTTGAGCGTATGGACAACGTGGATGGAACGGACAACCGGAAGGTGGATTTATTGGACTTGGTGGCTCTCCCTCGAGTGTCAATTTATGAAATTTCCGAGCTTTTGGATTCCAGTCTGGAATAGCTTGCATCAAAGAGATGGTGTAGGGATGAAGAGGTCTTGAAAATACTTCGTCTGAGTTTCCCTCTTCAACCACATTCCCAAGGTACATAATGTAAATCCGATCACTCAAATATCTTACAACGTCTAAGTTATGTGAGATGAACAGGTAGCTCATATGATACTCGGACCTCAGGCTGGCAAGTAAATTGATTATCTGGTTTTGAACCGATACATCCAGCGCGGAGGTCGGTTCATCGCAAACTATCAGTCTTGGTTTTAAAGCAATAGCACGTGCGATGGCTATTCTCTGTCTTTGACCGCCTGAGAATTCGTGAGGATATCGACTCAACATATCCGGGTTTAAACCTACTTTTTGCATAAGTTCTTTTACGTACTCTTGCTCTTCTTTCCTGTTTTCAAAAATGCGATGTGCTCGCAGTGGTTCTGCGATGACTTCATATATGCTCATTCTCGGATCAAGTGAATCAAACGGATTTTGGTATATCATCTGAATGTCTCTTCTGAAAGCGGAACTCACATCTCCAAGTTTGCGTGTAACATCGTATTCTTTTTCGTCTTTGAAGAACAGAATCTTCCCCTCAGTAGGTTCATGGATTTTAACGATCAGCTTTGCTAAAGTTGTCTTACCACACCCTGATTCACCCACAACTCCAATCACTGTATCTTTTTGAATTGACAGAGAAACATTTTCAAGAGCTTTTACCCAACCCTTTATTTGTAAAAAAACGCCCGCTCTTATTGGGAAATACTTCTTGAGATTCACCAAATCAATTATTTTGTTTTGAGGACTATCAAAATTCATTTGTTTTCACCTCGCGAAGCTCTGCAAGCTTTAAGCTCTGTTTTCTTCAGCATAAAGATGACAACTAACAACATGAGAACCCAGCTCGAAAGTACCAGGTTCTTGTTTTCTGCAAATATCCATTGCATATTTGCATCTTGGGTGGAATGGACAACCTTCGGGTATCTGCGTTGAAGACGGAACAAATCCGGGGATGTAAGGTAATTCCCTACCTCTTATGGCAGATTTGATTTTTGACTCAAGCAACCCTTTTGTGTAAGGATGTAACGGAGATTCAAATATGTCGTAGACGCTTCCTTGCTCCACAACCCTACCAGCATACATGACAATCACTCGGTCTGCGATCTCCGCAACAATTCCAAGGTCGTGCGTAATAAATATCGTGGACATTTTCATCTCTTGTTTCAGTTCGTTCATCAGTTTTAGTACCTGCGCCTGTATGGTTACATCTAAAGCTGTGGTTGGCTCGTCTGCAATTAGGATCTCCGGGTTTGTTATAAGCGCCAAGGCTATCATTATTCTTTGAAGCATTCCTCCGCTCATTTGATGAGGATATTCATTGTAACGACGTTCTGCATCAGGGATATGTACCCTCCTCAGCATTGAAATAATAAGCTCTTTTGAGTCCTTCTTCTTTATACCAAGATGTTTTTCGACTACTTCAGCGATTTGATATCCAATCGTGTAAAGAGGATCGAAAGACGACATAGGTTCTTGGAAAACCATTGTTATATTTTTACCCCGTATACTGCTGATTAACATCGTCTCGGTGATTGGTTTAGATCTAAATTTGATTTCTCCGGAAATTATCGCAGGCGGAGATTTTAGTAAACCCATTATCGCCTGAGCGGTAACGCTTTTCCCACAACCAGATTCTCCAACTAGGGCCAGCGTTTCTTGCTTTTTGAGCGTGAAAGATATTCCATTGACCGCTCTCACAATAACCTCAGGGGTTCGAAAATGAACTTTTAAGTTTTCAACTTCAAGCACATTTTCCAGCATTTCCGCTTTTTGGTTGATAGTCTCCATGCTGAACACCTCTTACACCTTTTCGACGGTTCTGTAGGGATCAATAGCATCCCTTAAACCGTCACCCATGAAGTTGAATGCGAGTACGGAAATCATTATGAAAGCTCCTGGAATGATTAACCAGGGGTGAATCGCTATTTCTGACAGTGATTGTGCATCCTTTAAAAGAAGACCCCAGCTCGTCATTGGTTCTTTAATTCCAAGCCCGAGGAAGCTTATGGTACTTTCACCAAGTATCATTCCTGGAATTGACAGGGTTGCGACAACTATCAAATAACTGGATAAGTTAGGTATTATGTGCTTTGTTATAATCTTAAAGTCTTTAACACCGCATACCTTTGCAGCTACTACGAACTCCTTTTCTTTTAAACTAAGTGTCATCCCGCGAACTACTCTCGCAACACCCATCCATCCTATAAACGACAAAACGATTATTATTCCGAAATAAACCCATGTACTAGGCCAATTTGGTGGCAATATAACAGAAAGTGCGAGCCACAGTGGAATTCGTGGGAAGGACCGTAATACCTCAATTATCCTTTGTATGATAATATCGACCCATCCGCCGTAGTACCCAGAAATTGCACCAATTATTGCACCGATAACCAAACTGATAAAAGTTCCAAGTAAACACGCAGTGAGAGAAACCTTCGAACCTATAAGTGTGCGGGAAAAAAGGTCACGTCCGAATCTGTCTGCGCCAAAGAGAAGGAGCATCGCTTCCTGGGGATCTGCTTCCAAACCAAAGAGATGTATGTTGCTTTTTATACCAAAAAAGCTGTATTCTTCCCCTCTTACAAAGAGTTTAATCCTATACATCTGAGTCTTGTCTTCCTCAAATTTCAGGAGGAACGTCACAGGATCGCGTTCTTTTTTTACTCCATAAACGAATGGACCTACAAACTTGCCTTCGTGATAAAAATGTATCTTTGAGGGAGGAGCGTAGGAAAATTTCGAGTGTGTTGTTTGGTAGCTATATGGTGCTATGAAATCGCTGAATATCATTACCACATAAAGTATCACCACCACCCAAAAACCAAAGACGCCAAGTTTATGTTTTTTAAATTGTCTTATGATCCTCTTCGAAATCATTACTTCCACCCCTCGTATAATAAGTTCGGTAAAAATTAAAATTGGTCTTTGAAAATTGAATGCATATTTTTTAACACCTCTGGTAAAATAGTTTCAGGTTGCCCCTCCTTGAGACTTTGTTCTCTTAAATAAGATTGCCTAACTAGAGTACAGCTTTTTACTTGCCGGAAAATGTTTTGCCTCGTTTTCTTATGTACCGCGAGGTTGTAAGGCTGTACTCAATCCGGAGGTGATTCCTTTGGCTATTTTAGCTATTGATGTCTCAAAGAACTATCTTTCTTTCTTTTCTGATTTCATCGGTAGTGGGACTGTTGAGAACTCTCCTCAAGGTATTGTTGAACTTTTTAACAAAGCTTTTGCTTCTTCTTCCGATTTTTCTCTTGTCCTTGAATCAACTGGTGTTTTTTCTTTTAATGTCGCTAACTTCTTCTTTCAAAACAACGTACCTGTCTTTTGGGTTAAAACTGATAACATTAAGCTCTATCGCAAAATTCTCAATCGTCCTAAAACTGACAAAATCGATGCTGAACTTATTTTCTCTATCGCTTCTAAATTTCCTGAGTCTTTAGTCCCTTTTGTCAATAACTCATATATCATCTCTGAGCTTCGTAATCTCACCAGACTTTATTTAAAGTTCAACGAAGATATCGCTCGATTGAAACTTAGGCTCTATTCGTATGTTTCTCTTTATTTCCCTAAACTTGACTTTAAACTAAATAAGACTTTCGAATGCCTGCTTAAAGATTATACAATCGAAGAAATCGCAAACATGCCAATTGAAGAGTTATTTGAATATATTGCGAAAATTTCCAGACACAATGTCTCTTCACAAGTCTTAGCAGAAAAACTCCAAACTCTTGCTAAAGATGCCTTGAGGTTGTCTGTTAATCCTTCAAACACTCTGAGAATATCTATTGTTTCCACTATCGATTTGATACAGCACTATGAAAAACAAATCGAACTAGTAAAGAAAGAAATAAGTAAATTACTTAAAGTAATTTCGAACACACTAACAACAGTCAAAGGGATAGGAGAAATAACTGCAGCTGGAATTATAGCCGAAATAGGAGACATCAATCGTTTCGAAAAAGCCTCAGCGTTAGCATCATACGCAGGGCTTGTATGGACAATCAATCAAAGTGGAAATTACAAATCAGAAAACAACCAACTAACGAAAAAAGGGAACAAGTATCTAAGAACATACCTAGTAATGGCAGCGAACGGAGTAAAGACATACGATCCTGTATACAAAGAATATTATCGCAAAAAGTACGCAGAAGCAACAACACACAAACACATGAGAGCGCTAATATTAACTGCAAGGAAATTAGTAAATTTAGTGTATTATTTACTAAAGAACAACGTACCGTATGTACCGATGAAATAGGTAAAAAGAACGAAATCAAGTATGTGAAGAATGAAAGTGAAATATTAAGTTATTGAAAGTCAAAGTGTTGACTAGGTTTTTTATTTTTCTATTTTTTCTCCTCTTGACTTATTACCGGAAATCTTACGCTATCCTTATTCTTGGATCCAGGAGCGCCAAAGCTATATCAGCCAACAAATTGCCTATCTGTGTTATGAACGCTATAAACATCAGAAACGACATAACCAAGTATTGGTCGTGATTCAAAAGCGCGTTGTAAAAAAATGGACCTATTGTTGGAAGGTTTAAGACGATTGAGGCTATGATAGTGCCACTAAAAACATTTGGCAGCTCCATACCCGCAATACTTACCAATGGATTAAGTGCGTTCTTAACTGCGTGTCTTTTTATCACAGCTTCGTCCAAACCTCTTGCCCTTAGTGCTGTTATGAAAGGTGAACCGATGGTGTCCAGCAAGTTCGCTCTCATGATGCGGTATAACCCACCTACACCACTCACACCTATCACTATCAGCGGTATCCAAAGATGCTTTAACAAGTCTATAAATTTGGCAAGCGACCAGGGTGCTCCGATAAATTCAGGAGAAAATAGGCCCCCTATGTACGTATATCCTGCATTTAAAGCGAAGTACATCAAAATCAAGGCTAAAAAGAATTCCGGTATTGATATACCTATGAAGGCTATGACAGCGAATGTGTAATCCCAGAAGCTGTAAGGACGAAATGCTGAAAAGATACCAAGGGGTATAGCGATAAGCCATTGAAGAAGAATGGTCATTAGCGATATTCCTACAGTCCAACCCATTCTCTCCCAAATTAACTCAAAGACAGGTCGCTGATAGGAAAAACTATAACCAAAATCGAGCTTTGTAACGATGTTCCTGACCCACAAAAAGTACCTGTAATACGCTGGTTTATCAAGCCCGAGTTCACGCTTTAAAGCTTCGATCTGTTCAGGTGAAATTCTTGGGTTATCGAGATACTGTGAAAGGAAATCTCCAGGTTGGAGCTCGGTGATCGTGAAACATATTATCGACACTATAACCATCATTGGTATCATTATCAATATCCTTCGTACGATAAAGCTAACCAGGTTCTCCATCTTGTTCCCCCCGTGTGGAATTTTAAAAAGCGAGGGGAGCAAAGCTCCCACTCGCTTGTGATGATTTTTGTCAAGGAGTAATCATTTTCTGAAGGTTGTCCAGACAGTGAAAGTAGGTAGTCCTTCGGGTGACTGAACAACGTTTCCAAGAGATTTATGAGCACCAAAGAAGTTCATCTGTCTCGCGACGAATATGACCGGCAAGTATTTGTAGTATAATTCCTGCCATTCATCGTAGAGCGCCTTTCGCTTCTTCGGATTCATTTCTATCTGGGCTTTTTCAAAGATTTCCCAAATCCGCTTCTCCCAATCAAACATCTCCGAGAAAACAGGTGATGGAGGATTTGTGTTTCTGTTCATTGTAGAATAGTGCCAGTAGTACAGTTGCTGGCCAGGTTGCCATATAGCCTTTCTTAACTGCGGATCTGGTTGATTTCCGAAAGCCCTGATACCGCATTCAAAGTTACCAGCTCCAAACATCTGCCCAACGACCGAGGAATCAAGTATCTGGAGATTTGTTTTCACACCTATTTTCTTCAGTTCTTCGCTAAATATGTACGCGATTTGTTGATAATCCTTTGGTTGATTCTGCACCAAAATTGTGAATTCGAAAGTTGTGCCATCTGGAAAGTCTCTAAGGCCATCTTTGTTCTTGTCGACAAGTCCAAGTGAGTCAAGAATGCTGGCTGCTTTTTTCAAATCAAACGGTCTCATGAGCTGTTCCACTTTTGGGTTGTAGAACGCCTTGTTAGTTGGCAGCATGAGACCACCGCCTGGAATAGCAAGCCCGTTGTAAACTTCCTCAATTATTCTGTTCCTGTTCAGAGCATATTCCATAGCCTCTCTGAATTCAAGCTTCCTAAATATCTCTCTCAGTTTGGGGTTTGCTGTGTCAAAATTGAACGAGATATGTACAGGGCTTGGTGTAGAACCGACTGGTTTAGAAGCGAATGTCACATAAGGAGCATTCCCTGCAACCTCAATTTGCTTGAGTCTTGGGTAGTCTGCGGCAGATATGGCCATGTAGTCAATTTCGCCGGCTATAAACTTAGCAAGCCTAATTTCTGGGTCTTTAATGATTAAGTACTCGAGCTTGTCGAAGTACGGTAGCTGGTTACCATATGGATCCTTCTTCCAGAAATACGGATTCCTTTCCAAAACAATTTTTTGGTCCACAATTACCTGCGACAACTTGTAAGGACCGTTTACAACGATTTCAGACGGCGAAACGTTAGTTAGCCAGAGTTTGTTCACAGAAGCTAAATCGTTCTTATCAATCAGAGGTTCGAGTTTATGCTTTGGATAGATGTAAACAGCTGTCAAAACTGTTAAAAACGCACCGTATGGTGATGGGAGTTCAGCTCTGACAACCTTGTTGTTTATCTTTGTCCATGTGATTGGCTTGTTTACACCTTTTTCGTCGGGGATCGTAAATCTGTCAACTGAGTTACCACGCGCATATTTGTTCATCACAAAATACTGCATGGTGAATATGAGATCGTCTGCTGTGATTGGTTTTCCGTCAGACCATAACGCATCCCTTAAGTAGAACCAAACCTGCTTACCATCACTGGAGACTGTCCAAGACTTGGCAAGCCCGGGTCTAATCTCGTTTGTTATTGGGTGGTACTCGACAAGTGGCGACATAAGAGGTCCCATTATAACAGTGTACGCTGAGCTATCCAGCGAACCATACAGAAGGAAGGACTCTGGTGTTGAAGCTAAAGCCAATCTAAGTGTTCCTCCGGTCTTCGGTTGTGAGGAACTGCATAGCATCTTGTCTTCGGTGAAGAATTCTGTGGCAAGTAATACAACCGATAGAACTACCAAAAACCATACAAGCAACTTTCTCATACTCTACTCACCCCCTTGGAAGTGTCCACCAAAATTATAGAACTTTGTTTGTTTTTTGCAAAATCAGAAAAAATGAGAAAGCTGTAGAATAGATCACTTAAGGAATATTATTTGCCAATATTTGCTGTAATATCATAAAAACAACATATTGTACATATGCTTCTTTGTTATATCATTTATATAGCTTCTTAAATAAGTCCTTTCGAATGGGTGATGTCATGAAGAAAAGAGTTTTAAACGGTATCGATGTATTAGACATTGAAAAACTCAAAGCATCCAATATAGCGCTCGTAATTAACTACTCATCAGTAAATCAAAAAGGGGAACATTTGCTTGACATACTGATGCGCTCTGCAATAAAAGTTGTTAGAATTTTTACTCCAGAGCACGGATTGTTCTTAAATGCTGATGGGCAAAAGATAGAGGATTTCATACATCCTCGCTACAGGATCCCGGTCACAAGTATTTACGGTTCCAGGTTCACCTTGGACTGTGATTTGTTACACGATGTAGATGTGGTTATTTACGACATTCAAGACGTAGGTTTACGATACTACACTTTCATCTATGCGCTGGCTGAGGTTGTTAAGGCGTGTGCAAAGTGTAGAAAGAAATTAGTAGTGCTCGATAGATTTAATCCGCTTGGCAGGAGGTTTTTCGGTCCAAGGATTCCACAAACACTTAATTCTATTGTAGGCGCTTATGAGCTGCCAGTTAGATATGGTCTTTCAACAGGTGAATTGGCACTGTACTATAAAAAGTTCTTTGGACTTGACGTGGAAATCGATATTATCAAATGTGTCGGCTGGAGCGGAGAAGACTTTTCAAAAATTGATACTTTTTGGAATGTTCCGTCCCCAAACTTACCAACTTTTTCTTCACTTATTTGTTATGCTGGGTTGTGTCTTTTTGAGGCTACCAACCTCAGTGTTGGTAGGGGTACAACTAAACCTTTTGAATTCATCGGTGCTCCTTGGTTGGACGAAGATGAAATGTACACTTATCTTAAGGGTAAGTTTCCGAATATGCTCTTTAGAAAAAGGCAATTCATTCCGCAGTTCCGAGAGTATGCGTATCAAGTTTGTAACGGTTTGGAATTTGTTCCCAGTCCGGAAGATAATTTTTTCGAAGTAGCAGTTGCTATTCTTGAATACTTGCAAGGCTACGAACAATTTGAGGTGAACAATAAGAGGATAGACATGCTTGCTGGTGTCGAGAATTTTATGGAAAGCAAGGATCAGTTACTGAATTTTAATTTGAATGACTATTTTGAATTCATATCTGATGTGCTCCTCTACAAAAACGAAGATTAGTACAAGGAAAAGAACAAATTAATCTCGTGAGTAGTGGGTGGAAAACTATGTTGGAAGCAGACGCAGGCAAGGTTTTTATGATAGGAATATACGGAAAAGAGCTAACCAAAGAAACAAAAAAGCTCCTGAATGAAATTAGACCTGGATTTGTTATTCTTTTTTCAAGAAATATCTCAACGCCGGAACAAGTAAAGAAATTAACGGAGGATATTTCAAATTTTCTCGGTTACCGTCCTGTTTTTGCCGTAGACCAGGAAGGTGGTAGTGTTCTCAGACTCAAGGACGGTTTTTCAACGTTGCCAAGTGCCATGGCTTGTGCTGCAACCGGTGATCCTCAATTAGTTGAGCGTGCAGTAAATGCAATGTCCTTAGAATTAAAGGCGGTAGGTATCGATTTTAACTTGGCACCGGTTGTCGATATCAACACCGATCCGTTCAATCCTGTGATAGGTACGAGGTCTTTCGGGGACGATGCCAGTACTGTAATAGCTTTTGCCTCAGCATTCTTAGAAGGTTCAAGAAATGCAAATGTCGTGACCTGCTTAAAACACTTTCCAGGGCTTGGTAGTGTTTCTGTCGACCCTCATTACGATTTACCAGTTCTCGACAAGTCGTACGATGAACTTTTCAGCTTCGACTTATTACCTTTTAAAAGATTAAACGCTGATGCACTAATGCCGTCGCACGTTTACGTACGTTCGATCCAAAGTGACGCACTTCCTGCATCGTTGTCAAAAGAGGTTGTACAAGGAATTGCCAGAAAGGTGCTAAACTTTCAGGGCCTTATAGTGTCTGACGATTTGTTGATGGGTGGTGTGAGCAAATTCTCTGTTGAAGATAGGGTAAAGTTGGCATTTGATGCTGGAAACGATGTGTTGGCCATCTGCCATGAACCAGAGTTACAGCTGCGTGCGTTTAAAGGTTTCAAAGAAATTGTAAATCGTGACCAGACATTAAGGACAAAATTATCTAAAACACTTGAAAAGGTTATAAGAGTTATAGAGTCTGTCCAGAATATAAACCGTCCATCAATTGAGATTGTAAATTGCGAGGAACATCAAAGTTTAATGAAAACAGTTGCAGAAAGGTCGGTTACATTCGTTCGACAAGAGAATTTGGAGATTCCTTTGAATGAGGTAGATGCTATACTTACAATGGTCAACCCACCGTTCTCGCCTGTCAGCGATAATCCGGATGACAATGTACCGAAGATTGTTCTGGAACTGGCAAAACACTTTACTGTAAGGTATTCGTGGTTCTCTGAGAAAAATTTGCCAAGTTTAGAGGAGATGAAAGGAAAACATATTTTGTTATTCACTTACGATGCCTATCGAAGCGACGTTCTAAAACACTTTATTATGGAACTGGAGAAATATGCCAACGTTCTTTTGGTTGCTCTGAGAAATCCTTACGATGCACTGCTTGTTAGAAATTCGATAGCTACGTACGGAAACCTTGTGGTACAGCAAGAAGCTCTTCTGAAAGTTTTAACTGGTAAAGTAAAAGCTACAGGAATTCTACCTTTTAAAGAAAGAGAGGTGCTTTTATGATAAATTTTTCAAAAAAGTCATCCTTTGAAGAACTGGAAACAGAGAAACCAAATCCTTTGACAGAGAACATAGACCAACTTGACACACTCAGCATATTGAGGATAATAAACGATGAGGACAGGAAGGTTGCATTGGCTGTTTCGGAGGTTCTTGATAAAATTGCGAAAGTCGTCGACTTTTGCGTTGAAGCGATAAAGGATAAGGGAAGAGTAATATACGCGGGTGCGGGAACAAGCGGTCGGATAGGCTACCTCGACGCAGTTGAAGTGGTTCCCACCTTCGGAATGCCACCTGATGTATTTGTTCCATTAATTGCTGGAGGCGAGGAAGCTTTGAAAAGATCAGTCGAAGCTGTTGAGGACAACTTCGAACTTGGTAGGGAGGATGCTCGAAAAGTTACTATATCGAGTAGAGATGTAGTCATAGGTATTACAGCAAGTGGAAGAACACCTTACGTCGGAGGTGTGCTCGATGTTGCAAGAGAACATGGCGCCAGAACGGTTTTAATTTGCAACGTTTCAAAACCAGCCTTAGCGGAGTATGCGGACATCGTGATTTCAATTAAAACAGGCCCAGAGGTAATAGCCGGCAGTACAAGGATGAAGGCTGGAACATCGCAGAAGATGGT
Organism: Fervidobacterium pennivorans; assembly: GCF_001644665.1. Classification (NCBI taxonomy): domain Bacteria; kingdom Thermotogati; phylum Thermotogota; class Thermotogae; order Thermotogales; family Fervidobacteriaceae; genus Fervidobacterium; species Fervidobacterium ngatamarikiense. Next base: position 1,740,240 of record NZ_CP011393.1, on the reverse strand, counting down.
TTTGAATATGATTAGTACGACAACGATGGTTAAGCTTGGGAAAGTTTACAAAAATCAGATGGTTGACGTTCTTGTTCTCAATGAAAAGCTGAAAGAAAGGGCGATCCGAATAATTATGAAAGTAACGGGTGTGGATTACAGAACTGCTTCTGAACATCTGAAAATTGCCGATAATAATACGAAAGTAGCTATCTTAATGATATTAACTGGAAAATCCAAAAACGAATGTGAAGTTCTTTTGGAAAACTACGGTAGTATTACACATGTGATGAGACACATAAGCACAAGCCAAGTAGAAGAAGCTCAAAATATTAAAAAGGAGGAGAGATCTTGATAAACAACCCTGCGCTTCCTTTGTATTACAAGATTTATTCCGAGTTAAGAACAAGGATTCTTAACGGGTATTATAAAGATGGAAAACTACCTCCTGAAATGGAGTTGTGCAAAGAGTTCAAGGCAAGTAGAATCACGGTAAGGAATGCGTTAGAACAGCTCAGACGCGAAGGTTTGATTGTTCGTTCCAAAGGCAGTGGTACTTTTATCAAGAGAGTAGAGAGTGAAGAAGAATTGACCAGGCTGACGGGTTTCACGGACGAGATGAAAGGAAAGAAAGTAAGCTCGAAAGTTTTGGAAAACAAGCTCGTGAGTGTTCCTCTGGAAGCTCAAGAGCAGTTCGGTTTACCAGCTGGAACCTTGGTAGTTCTGTTAAAACGTGTCAGGTACATCGATGGCAAACCTATAGCGATAGAATCGGCGTATCTAAACCCTTCTGTAGATCTCAGGATACTCAATATTCTCCACAAAGACATGGAAACTTCTTCGCTTTACCATTTTTTGCAAGACGAACTTTCAATCATGCTTTCTTACGCAGAAGAGATCCTTGAAGTTACTAAGGTTTCAAAAGAGGAAGCACAACTTTTGAACATCAAGCATGGTGAGTGTGCGATACTGAGAAAAAGATACACGTACACCGAGACTGGCAAATGTGTTGAATATGTTCTGTCAGTATACAGAGGAGACGAATACAAATTCAGAGTTATCCGGAAATGAAGAAAAAGAGGTTTGATAGTAATGTCAAAGCTGGTCTTGTCAATAGACGGTGGGGGAACGACCACAAAGTTTTGCTTACTGGAAAGTCAAAACAACAAAATTGTTTACGAATCCATTGTTGAATATGGTCTTAACTTAACTGCAACTACAATTAAGCAACAGTTGATTGTTTTGAATGAAATAAAAAATCGAATTAATCATTTTTTTGAAACGCAGAATGATATAAGCACAGTTATATGCTCGGTATCAGGGGCGGGCAATGAGAAGAGAAAGAAAAATTTCGAAAATCTTGTGAAAGCCCTTTTCAAAGTGCATGTTATTGTATTATCCGATATAGAAGCGCTTAGACTTTTGTTGTTGAGAGAAAAGCCGGGGATAATTGTCATTTGCGGCACAGGCAGCATTGCTATTTCGAATAGAGGAACACGTGTAGGTGGATGGGGCCATCTATTCGGAGACGAAGCGGGAGCTTTTAGAATTGTCTTGGAAATAATAGAACGATACTGTGATTATATCGACGGTATACACGACTACGACCCTGTTTTTGATAGCCTAAAGTTTTTCTACGGTTTTTCGTCACCATATGAATTGACGAATCTACAACTGAGAAAGGACTTCAAATCGAAAATCGCATCGTTTGCATCTTCGATACCGTTGACTGATCTTACAAAACACGTTATCGAGTCCCAGGTAAACCGTTTTACGTTAAAAGTACGTCAACTTGCTAAGAAAGAGAACATTAAGGATATATACCTCTTCGGTGGAATGTTCAAGAATGAGTATTTCAAAAACACTTTTCAGCAAAAGCTCGAAGATTTCAATACCGAGGTTGTTGATAAAAAACTTCACGTTGAGCTGGGACTCAACGTGAAGTTCTTTGCGGAAGAACCTCATTAACTATCTATAAAGTACACACCTAACTTTTCTTCCTTCAACTTCCACAAAATCTACCTCTTTGCTACATTCAGGTCTGGCGAACTTACATCGTGGCGCGAAAGGACATCCAGGCGGGGGATTTATCAAACTCGGAGGTTCACCTGCATCGATAAAATTAGTGGCCGAAACTTTTTCAGGGTCGGGTGCCGCCTCTTTCAACAATTTTGTGTAAGGATGCAGTGGGTTATTCACGACTTCTTTTGCATTGCCTTCTTCAACGACGATACCTGCGTACATAACCATTATCCTATCGGATACATATTTTGCTGCGGCTAGGTCATGCGTAACATGTAGGAATGCTATCTTATAGTCATTCCTAAGTTTCAACATCAGATTTAAAATACCTGACTTTATGGAGACATCTAACATAGAAGTTGGTTCGTCTGCCAAGATTATTCTCGGTTTAGTTATAATAGCTCGCGCAAACACAACGCGTTGCCTTTGCCCCCCAGAAAGCTCATGTGGATACTTTTCCAGGTAGCTCTCAACAGGTGTCAGTTCAACTTCGTGGAGTACATCCTCGATAACTTGCTGCTTATTTTGTATCTTATGAATCTTCAGAGGCCTTTCCAACATATGTGCAATGGTTTTTGTGGGGTTGAGAGAGGCAAAGGGATCTTGAAAAACCATTTGTACGTTCTTTCTGAATTCGAGTTCCTCTTTCCTTCCAAGCTTTTTAGGTAATTCTCTACCAAATAGGAAAATCTTTCCAGCTGTTGGTTCATATATCCTTGCCAAAACTCTTAGTAGGGTGGTCTTGCCACATCCACTTTCCCCAACTATTGAGACTATCTCATTTTCTTTAAGGTCCAGATCGACACCTCTAAGTGCTTTTACTGTAAGTATATTAAATCCCTTTCTAATTGAAAATTCTTTCTTTAGGTTTTCTACCTTCAGTACAGATGACACGAAACCCACCTGCCATTTCCGTCGAGTTCAATGTATCTCATCTGCGGTTTTTCAACTGCACAACGTTCGAAAGCGTAAGGACATCGTTCCTTGAATGGGCATCCTTGTATTGGTATTGCTAGGTCGACAGGTCGACCAGGTATGCTCTTGTAGGAATCCAAATCTTTTGAAATGCTTGGTAATGCTTCGATAAGCCCTTTTGTGTAGGGATGCATCGGTCTTGTGTAAACATCTCTGGCAAGGCCGATCTCGACAAGTTCTCCTGCGTACATGATTGATATCTTACTCGCAAGCTCGAATAATAGAGATATATCATGTGTGATAAAAATTGTTGAAAAATTTTCCTTTTTTCTAAGCTCTTCGATTTGCTGAAGTATAGACCTTTGCACCACAACATCGAGAGCTGTTGTCGGCTCATCCATTACAACAACGCTCGGTGATAAGAGCAGTGCCATGGCAATAACTACACGTTGCCTCATGCCACCAGACAACTGGTGCGGATAACTTTCCATGCGGTCAGCGGTAATCCCAACCAACTGCAATTTCTCTTTTACCAAGTTATATGCATCACTTTTCGAAAAACCATGGTTCCTAATTAGCACATCCGCCATTTGGTCTTTTATCCTTTTGACAGGGTTCAGCGAATTCATAGAACTCTGTGTAACCAGTGAAAGCCTCTTCCATCGTATTTTTCTTAACGTTTCGTCCGGTAAAGACAGAACGTCTACACCATCCAGCAAAACCTGACCGGACAGTATTTTTCCAGGTTTTTTTAGCAATTTCAGTGCGGCCAGCACTAACGTAGATTTTCCGCAACCTGACTCGCCTGCGATCCCATAGAAGTCCCCTTCTTCGACAGTAAGTGAGACATTTCTAACAGCGTGTACGAACCTATTCCTGAACTCATATCCAGCGTTGAGCTCTTTTATTTCAAACACAGTATCACCTCTACTCAATTCTTTATTCTTTCCACCTTATCTGGCCCTTAGCCTTGGATTTGTGATTTCATCTATCGAAAAACTGATAAGTGCGAACGCTGTACCAAGGAGTAGTATGCAAAGCCCAGGGGCAAGAACCCAATACCACATGCCGTTTAACAACGCATTTGCATTCTGCGCCCAATATAACATCGTCCCCCACGTAATTTTACTCACATCACTGAGGCCCAAGAAAGACAAAGAAGCTTCGCCGATTATCGCATAAAGAACGGAACTGAAAAAAATAGAGGCAACGAGCGAAAGCATGTTCGGAAGCAATTCAACGAATATTGTGTAGAAATCATTCTCGCCGATAACCTTCGAAGCAAGAGCGAACTCCCTATTCTTGAGCGATAACATTTGAGACCTGATAATCCTTGCACCAGAACCCCAGCTTGTGAACGCTATGACCAAAATCACCATCAGAGGTCCTCTCACGCGCATGTACGAACTTATTACGATCATTAACGGCAATCCTGGGATAACAAGAAATATATCAGTTAGAGTTGACAAGATTCTATCTACAATACCACCGTAATAACCCGCTATCATACCGACGGTAGTTGCTATTGTTGTCATTATCAAACCTGTAGAAATGCCTATCGTGAGAGAAAGGCGAGCACCGTAGAAGACCTGAGAGAGTATATCACGCCCCATTCTGTCAGTTCCCAGCGGATGCTCCCGGGTTGGTGGTTGGTATGGCATTCCAACCGTTTTATTTGGCTCGTACTTTGTAAGAAAAGGTGCGAAGATTCCCATAAGTATGAACGTGAGAATAATAGCAATCCCTATTTTCCACTTCACGGTAACTACCCCCTAACACGTGGATCCAAAAAGGCATAGACAAAGTCCATGATGAGGTTCGCTAAAAGCACAGAGAGAGAAATAAAGAAGAATATAGCCTGTATTAACGGGAAATCCTGGCTAAGGACAGCTCTGTAAAGTTGATAACCTACACCTGGATATGAATACACTATCTCTGTTAATAGGGCTCCACTGACGACGAAACCGAGTGATATACCAAATGCAGTAATACTCGGCAATATTGCATTTCTTGCCGCGTAGTGCACCATTATATATCTCTCGTCCAAACCTTTTGCTTCCGCTAGGGTGATGAAATCTTCTGAAAGAACAGACACCATGTTGTTTCTCATTGTCAGTATCCAGCTTCCAAGGGATGCAACGATAAGTGTTATACTAGGCAGTATCGCGTGGTATATTACACTTAAGACTAAACTGAAACCTGTTAGAATCTCTGTTGTAGAGTAAGCATTCGATAACGGGAACCATCCAAGTTTATAGCCGAAAATGTACAATATTATCATCGCTAACCAGAAGTATGGAATTGCTCTTAACGAAAGTGAAAATACCAGTAACGCAGAGCCACTCAGTTTATCTCTATTCCATCCTGCATATATACCAAGAAAAGTTCCAAGCAAGAAGCTCAAAATTGTTGAGGTTCCGACTAGCCCTAGAGTCCATGGAATCGAATTTCTCAGAACCTGTGACACCGGGACGGGATAGTGAAGATAAGATATACCGAAGTTCCCTGTGATCGTGTTTTTTAAGTAATCAACGAACTGTGATAATAAATTTTTATCTTTTTCTACACCAAGGGCTATTCTCATTGCCTCTATAGCTTTTTCGTCCACGTTTGGACCAAAGCGTGAAAGGATCCTTTCTGCAGGGTCACCTGGCATAAGCCTGGGAAGAATAAAATTAATCGTGAGAGCGAAGAAAAGAGTTATAACAAAGAAAAACAATCTGTTGGCAACGTACTTCAAACCTCTCACCTTCCTTACCTCAAGACAAGATTTCTTTATAAAAACAGCAACGCACTGTCGTGTTTCTTACAAAATCCCTGAGTCAACAACAGGAAGTAATTATCGTGCGTTGCTGTTAATTTGATGAAACTCCTTTTAGAATTTCAAAAATTATCAACTCATTTTATTATTTAACAGGTTCCAAGTTCATGATGAGGTAAATTTTATCCATACCGGTAATTCTTGGTTCTACGTAAGGCTTTTTTTCATTTGGCCAGCCTGTAAAGTTCTTCGTCGAGTAAATGAACCAAACTGGATTGTAATACAAAGGAACAGCTGGTACGTTTTCAAGAAGGATTCTTTGTAACCTTGACATGATAACCTTCCTTGCAGATACGTCTGCTGTTTCCTTTATCTTCGCCAAAAGTTCGTCGGTTGTCTTATCTATCCATCCACCTCTGTTACTACCAACGTATGCATTTGCAGAGTTCAGATGGTTATCGTAGAAATTGTACGGAGTAGCGCCGTAATTTGACCAGCTCAGAACTACGTCGAAGTTCTTGTTCCGAATTCTTTGCAAATATTCACCGTAATCTATAGGTGTAACTTTTAGCTCAACTCCGTAGTTCGCCATTTGTTGTGATAGCAACTCACAAACGGCGATCCAGTCTGTCCATCCTGCTGGAACTAATAATTCGTAACTAAGCTTAATATTACCCTTCGCAAGAATTCCATCTTTTCCTCTCTTGAAACCGGCCTGAGCAAAAAGCTTCTCTGCAGTCTTTGGGTCATACTTCCACCACAAATTCTTCAAATCTTCGCTTATCAGATACTCGTATCCAGACTTAATAACAACCGGATTCACTGGGGCAGCATAACCGGTCATTCCGATTTTGATCAACATGTCAGTATTAATTGCATATGCAAATGCTTTCCTCAAGGTCGCATCCTTGAATGGGTCTTTTGCAAGATTAAAGAACAAGAACACTGGATTACCCTCTGCAAACCAATAGTTCAGTTCTTTCCTCTGCTGAACAAGTTTCTCGATCTGTGGGAAGTTAATACCAGCCCAGTCGATTTCACCGTTTGCAACCGCCAACTGTGCACTTTCGTTGCCGCTAAACGCGGGTATTCTTATCGAATCAACTTTTACGTTTGCAGCATTCCAGTAGTTTGGGTTCTTCTTCAACGTTATAACCTGTGTGGAAAAGTTATCGAGTAGATAAGCTCCTGTTCCAACAGGATTTTCATTGGTGAACTTTGACGGATCTTCAACTTTGCTCCAAATGTGCTTTGGAAGTATGTAAACTCCCGCAACGCTATACAAATAGAGTGTGTTTACTGTTGAGAGTTTTAATTTCACGGTATAGTCGTCGACTTTCACAACCTCAGCCAGTCCACCTTTCCAAACCCCCGGAACATCAAGTGCAGGGAATTTTTTCAGCGTTTCGAATGTGAATATCACGTCATCTGCTGTAAAAGATGTTCCGTCTGACCACTTGACTCCTCTGCGCAATTTGAAAGTAATTTCTTTGTAGCCAGCACCCCATTTAAACTCTGATGCCAGCCAAGGTACAAAATCTCCTGTTTTTGTGTTCGCATATATCAATGTTTCGTAAATGAAACCTGCTGCAACGTAGCCGGTAGCACCTGCAAAATACGGGTTAAAGTTCCTCTGGAATGGACCTGTGACAGAAATTATCATGGAAAGTTCTGCACCAAGTGAAATAGTTACCATCAGTACCAACAGTGTCAGAATCGCATAAAACCTTTTCATACTTCTCACCCCTTTAAAAATGATATGGCATATAACTCGTACGGCACAATTTGTTATAACATACTATCATATTTTGACCAGATTATACAATCTCCAAATTTTCACTATTTCTATTCCTGAAATCGAAAAATGCGGACTTTCTGCCATTTATACCTTCAAGTCTCCTATTTTTTCCAAATTTCTTAAAATTTTGATTACAAGAAGAACTAACTAGCAGAAAATAAAAGGTGCACGCCGTAAAAAAATGGGGCCGAAGCCCCTTACAAACTGTTGTGAAATCTTACTTTTCAAGAAAAGCTTTTGAACTTAAAACGCTTTTTCTATTTCACCTTCGTAGAATGTACGAATGATCTCTTGATAGTTCTTGCCATTTTTAGCGAGATAATTTGCGCCGTACTGACTCATACCAACACCATGGCCGTTTCCACCACCGTAAAATGTGATCTGCTTTATCTTTCCTTCGAATTTCTCTATTACAAACGTGAAATACCCGCTGGGGAGAATGGAATAGTTGGAAACAAGACTTCCGTCGTGCCTTTCAAGGTTTATGTCTTTTGGCATACCGGTTATTGCTTTTGTAGGTCTTATAACGAAACGTATGTTATATTCTTTGTCGACATCGTAGATTCCGCTTTCTGCTATAATTCTGAGAGTCATAACGATGCCACCTTGCCCTCGTTTCATGACCTGTAAGTCTTTCAGCTCTCCTATGGAGAAGTTTGGATCATTTACGTCTATTAGCCTTCCTTCAACTGTTCTAATGGCATCGAACCCTAAGGTAAGGTCGGCCTTTTCCCTTGCAACAAGACCTTTACTAATTGAAACCTCGAGTTCCTCTCTGGTCATAGTTACTTTCCATCGAAACCATGGAGACTCTCGGTCATAAAAATCGCAAAGTTCTTTTTCAAGGCCCCAGAAAGATCTGAAGAATTTATCCCAAAATACTTCGTTTACTTCATTTACAATAAATTTTGAGAACTGTGGCTTTGATCTTAGATAAGGTATCGGTTCACCTGGGAATTTGCCCTTTGCGTCGCTCCAAACTTCCTCACTGTTTGAAGTGAATCCAGCAGATGTTGAAAAATACACTATCGTATCCATTGGTTTACCGTCGATAACTAAAATTTCACCAGTCGTTTCGGAAACTGCAACCTTAATTATATTGCTAACTATCTGATTGTTGAAAACCTGGCTATTTGTACTGTCATCACAGTGAGCTCCGAAGAACTTTTCTTTCGGCCCGCTCAAAACGTCTGCCACCGCTCTGCTTCTTGCCAAAACAGCTTGAGCTTTAATCGCCTCCTTCTCAAACCATGATGGTACCTCGCTTGGAACAACTAACTCTACATAATTCTCTAATTCCAGTTCGTTAATTAACGCAATCTTTCCATTGACAAATTTAACATATATTGTGTCTGAGTACTGTGGTACTCCGAGCGCTCGCTTTGCTGATAGTAACTTCACAGTACCTTTTAGAACTAATGTATCAACTCCTACAGCGTTACCATTTACTATGAGACCTCCTTGGTTTGTTGTTATTTCAATTATGTCCCCAGCTGAGAACGCGCTATCGTTTACTTTGACAGAACTGAGACACTCGAACTTTACCACGCTAAAAAGATAACCTTTTGAAGCCCCGGATGAGTCGAGTTCGACGCTTAAGAGTACCGAAATACGTGTTTGAGACGTTGAAGCAAACGAAACTACCTGTACAAGAATCGCAAACAAAAATAAAACCTTTACACACGGTTTCATCCTCGCTACCCCCTTTCTTATTGTTATATTCTTACGCTTCACAATAAAGCGTCGCTTATTAATCGAGAACACAAAACAGTTGGAACTCTTTGGACCGGTGTAGCTTCATAAGAAATCAGTTATACTTCTCTCATTCGTTACGGATCAAAACGCTGTACTATGTCGAGCTATTCAAACTACATACAAAGTGCTTATTATTACCTTAATCATGTGGCGTTTACTATCAGCATCGTCTGATACGCTAAGATGATCTCATTTTGCTTAGAATCAACAGTTAAAAATCTGTTTTTAAGTTATTGATATGCCTATTGCTTTTACCTTAAAACATTATCTAATTAACTACTTTTCTTTGTGCCTAGTTTAAAATAAAAATTTGTTTCAGCATGTTTTGTAAGTGCAGATAATACCAATGCTAAAAGAATGAAGACACTACATTTCGTCACGTCCAATTTGATATGTCATTAGTAGCAAATGTGTGCTATAATGTCCATTTGCTATATCATTTTATCAAGAGACCATATCATAAGAAAATGCTCATAAGATCTTCCTTTAGCAAACAAACTGCAAGAAAATCAGTTATCACAAATTTCTTTAGTTTTGCACATTTTTCACTTGTTTTCTACAAACGATACTTAGAACCTCGGAAATACTCTGCATGTGTAAATCTGCTAGTAAATCCACCTTTCAACAGCGCGAGCAGTTTGTTGTATATAGTGGTTTGCCCTTTCTTTTATATTCCGCTTAGTCATTTCAAATAGAGCTTCTAAGACATGTAGCTGAGAAATTTTCGATCTTATCGCACCGCTTTCAAATGGTGCTTCGCGAATAGGCGTAAGTAAAACATAATCAGCGACTTCTGCAAGAGGAGATCTCTTATGTCCCGTTACGGCAACAATTTTTGTATTATTGTCCTTTGCCATTTTCGCCAGATCTACGATCACAGATGTTGACCCGCTTTGAGAAAAGGCAAGAAGGACATCATTCGAAGTGGAGGTGGCAAGTGCCATAGCTACTAAGTGGGTGTCTTGGGAAAAGAACGTATCAATACCTATTCTCATAAATTTGTAGTATGCATCCAATGCTGTTGCTCCAGATGCACCAACACCTACTGTGTAAAGCTTTTTGCATTGCGAAATTATTTCGGCACACTTGCTTAGGACTTCCTTGGACGAACTGAGTAATTCGTACGTTTGTACAATAGTATTAATGTGATTCGTTTTTATTTGCAAAAGCAGGTCCTCAGAAGAAAAGGATTCTGCCTCGTTTTTGTTATTTGGTAAACTTTTTGCAAGAAATATTTTGAAAGAATGAAATCCTTCAAAACCGAGTTTTTGACAAAATCTAACGATAGTGCCTTCACCAACGTTCAATAAATCAGAAAGTTCTGTGATGCTCATATGCACAACCTCTTCACCGTTCTCTATGACGTACTGTGCTATTATTTTTTCCTTTTTAGTCAGAGCACCGGGTTGGTAACTTAAACGCGTCAAGATATCTTCAACCATGATATACTACCTCCTCATACTGCGTTGCAGCGAAAAGAGAAGCACCAATAAGCCCAGCGTCGTTTTGAAAGATGCTGAGTTCGACCTGAGTTGGATGATAAAGAGATTTAGACGAATACTCTATCAGCTTGTTCCTAAGTATATGCAAGGCCATTTCTCCAAGCTCTGAAAATCCTCCGCCAACGACTACAATTTCTGGGTCTATGATGAGAAATATTTTATCAATCAACATCGCCAGGTTACCGCACAATTTTTCAACTGCAGCTAACACTTTTTCTTCGTTGTTTATGAAACCGGCAAGCAACTGATTCCTTTCAGCTAAGGGGATTTTTGCGTACCTGTGGAGAACTTTCATAGATATGTACTGCTCTGCGCAACCTCTCTTGCCACAGTTACATTTTCGACCATTTGGATAAAGTATGGTATGCCCAATTTCCCCAGCTTCCCACAAAGTTCCATTTACCAATTTACCATCAATAAAGACCCCCCCGCCTAATCCCGTTCCTATGGTTAAAAAGACAAGTGAGTGCACTTTACGAGTGTAAGCTTCAGCTAATGTAGCTGCTTTGGCATCGTTTATAACATATGTCGGGATGCCAAAGAGAGTTTCCAGCTCTTTTTTTATGTTTCTACCTGCCCAGTTCTTCAAGTTGGGTGTAGCATATAAGATTTCTCCCGTTAATGAGTTAACTCTTCCTGCTGTTGCAATACCGATGGCTGATATTTCTTTGTCATTTTCCATTAACTGTTCAATGATCTTTATTGTCGTGTTTAGCGGATCTACCCTAGATGTGTTCTTAACAACCTTTTTTTGTATTTTATTTTTGGAAAATACTGCGCCTTTAACGGTAGTTCCACCAATATCAACTGCAATGATTTTCTTTTCCATTTACTAATGTCCCCTTCCTTGTCAACATCTAACCAACCACCTGCTTAGTATCGATAAGCACTATGCCTATTTCAAAAGGACGGTGCCATGGGAAAAAGACTGAGTATTTCCAGTTCTTTTTTAAAGATTGGTTTATTCTGTCCATGTACACTTCGAGATTTTTCTCGACGAACCTCTTAGCCCATTCTTCATCTTTAATCATTGAAAGACATGAATTTATATCTTGGTTACGTCTTCTGAGCTCCTCATAGAGCATCTTTCGGACATTAGCTTGGTAGCCCCAGTGTTCTAATAGAAGTATTGACTGATATTTCTCCAGTTTCTCTCTGTCTATTTGAAGTAAACCCTTTTTGCTGAGATACAACAATACTGAATGTGCACACGTTGAGCCAAGCGTGTTACCTGCTGTGTTCCAGCCGTAGTAAGTTGTAAGTTCCCAATTTATTGGTTTTTCCAATATCCTTTCAACTAAAGAATTATCCGAACCATTCGCGTATCTTACATCTGCAATTGCTATTATCTTGTTTTGTTCGTAAGCAAGGTCGATCCATTCTATTAATTCAGCGTGTTCAGTGCGTTTTAAATTCTGAATCGATTTATTCTGAAAAGGTGCTTCTTTTGGTTCGTCTGGTTCAAAATTGTTCACGTAAAGCAAAATATCAAACTCAGATTCTAAGTCGACAGGATGTCCACCAGCTCCTAAAATGTGGCTTTTGGTAGACGTGTCCAGTTCATCGCTATGATACGGGGGCACAAGATAAGCATGTTCTGGCTTTCGATAGATGACTTTAAACCTTGGCTGAAGGCGGAAATGATCGCAGAGACATTTTGAAATTAGACTTAACGAAGCTTCGTCTGCACCGTTTCTTATTTGTACCTTCTCGTTTAAGCCCAATTGTGCAACCAGCTGTTCGAGTTCACACGCTTCTTTGTAGACAAGACTACCTTCGGAGTTGTCATCAAGCATTATGCTTAAGAAGTCTATAACACCTGCTTTCACAAGGTTGATAGCTTCCTTGGTGGTCTGTAAGTTCCTCCTTCGTCTCCACAAAAAGTCCTGAATTATCCACTGAGGAATATTGTGCTCTTTAATATTATGCCCACTGGCAAGGCTTGTGGAATACTCATATAGAGCTTTACCAAAGTAAACCCAGTAGTCTGGTTCTTCTTCCATAGAGTTGTACGTAGGTATTCTTGTAACAGTCTTCGTTGCGTATATTTTTAGATTGCTGTTTTGTTTTTTCACAAGTGACAGAACATTCAAGCGTTTAATTAATGTCTCTTCTTGGGTATAATCCAACCTCGATGGGACCAGTCCGCCATGCAAGAGCATATCCAAAGATAGCACTGCAAAATCGCAACCAAGAGAGTTTTGTACCAACCAGTTAGCTAAATATTCAACGTCTGCCGGTGTTTTTTTTAACCCAAAATGCTCGGGAAAAATTACATCTATACCAACAGACGAGCAAAGGTGAATGAAGTAGTCTTTAGTGCAAAATCTTTCATCTAGTGGAAGAAATAATACTCTCATTTATAGAGCAGTACACGGCCCCCACGTTAGTCTATGTTTTAAGTTTTACAAACTGGGACGTGTACCGAACACCTCCTTTCTAAAGTTATTAAGTAAAGATTTTGGAGTCATTACTTTCTTTGAAATATAAGTTTCCCAAATCTTTCAGGTGTGTGGAATGAACCATAAGTAACACTCCAAGTATAATAAAAGGGAATATTGCCTTTCCAGCGGTTTCTGCAGAAGTTTGCCTTTAGTTCGGAAGTATCTTTCAAAGAAATTCCCAAATAATTCATGTTAATTTTTATTTCCACATACCACGCATCAATTTCTCTCCAAGTTGTTGCCACAATATCACCGTTCCATTTACTATCGTATCCCAGTTCGTCATAGATGGTACCGTCGAAACCAACGACAAAGTGGTAGTAGGAATTAGTTCTTTCGTCCTTGAGAATGAACACTTCTACAGAATCCCCCAAGTAAGTGCGGGTGTCGCGTGGACCAGAAACAACTTTAACTGAGCTAAAATCAGGTTCTTTACAAACAAAAAGCACGTACAGGTTTTCATCATCGTACATGATCTTAGCATAACTTGATACATCCGCTCTCTGGCCGGTATCGTACATAAGGAATTGACCGCTTGTCTCAGCATCTTTCCACTCTTCGAGATTTCTACTAAGGGTTGCTTTACCTTGTTTGACTTCTAATTTCGGTATTGGAACAATGTTTTCCACTACTACCATTTCTTTAGGTTTTTGGGGAATGAATGAACTTTTTGGCTTTAATTTATTCGCAGCCGGGTATGTGATTTCGAGCATCCAGCTTAGGGAATCTATAGCGCTTAGAGCCAGAGTTGGATCCTTTACGTTGTCCGATATTGTGAAGATGCCATTTGATATTTTTTCGACCAGGTCGGCGTAATTACTGCTTTTCTTGATCTTTTCAAATTCTGAAAAGATGAAATTAATGTCCTCTTTGAGTGAGTCGTTTTCGGTGAATATACTAATATCATCCATCAAAGTATCAGCAAATGAATCAAGTAGTACATCTATACCTTTGAATGGGGTTACGGCGTGCTTTGACATAACCACTCTGAAATACTCATAGTCATTTGAAAATTTCTTTATGTGAGAGACAGAAAACAGAACAAATCCGGATTTGAAGTAGTTGTTTGTTAAGGCGATTTGATCGATGACTTTCTTAGGTTCGTCCAAAGATATCAGTTGCAAACCAGGGCAAAGGTAAACATCTTTTTTATACTCAGACTGCATATCAAAGAGTATCTTGAGATCTTCGGCCGAATTTCTGTAATCCATTGGGATGAGAAGATCTAAATATCCACTCTTTACCCAGTATTCCCAGTTTTGTTTTTTCTCCATGCGAGCACCACTAAGTGTTGGGTATACTGCCGCACTGATGACTAAGTTGTTTTTAATTTTCTTAGCTTTACTGTAGAATTCTCTCACAAATGTATTTACGTTCTCCTCACGCCACATTTGCCATATAACGCTTTCTTTACTGTACTTCTCAATGGTAAATGGATCTATTCCTGTCTCTTCTTTAAACCTTTTCACAGCGAATTCGTCGTATCCAAATTCATCACCATCGTACCGTATGTAATCCAGATTTATACCGTCTACGTCGTATTTTTGTATCACTTCCAGCAAAGTGTTAATAAGGTAGTCTCTTACTTCTGGATTTGCATGCGATAACCATGCGGTGTTGTTTTTTGAAAAGATACTACCATATTTGTCCTTCTCAATCCACTCTGGATGAGCATCCATGAACGGAGTTTTGATACCTCCGGACGCAACAGCGTAGATCCAACACCACGCATGAACCTCCATCCCTAGTTTCTTGGCTTCGTCAACTATAACCTGCAATGGGTCTTCTTTCTAGTCCTGAAAAGCTGGGTCTTGAGGAAATCTGGAAATCTTCGGAGAAATTGTCATTCCTTTGTAGATAACTTCAGGAAAGATAGCGTTGAATCCAAGCTCGTGGAGTTCTCGAATCTGTTTGCGCAACTTTTCCGGTGTTTCACAATCTCTGATTGCGTAACTATCAAACCAGATACCTCTTAACTGGACATTGTACTGTGGTAAGAGTTGTATCTCAAGCAAATCGACCATCTTTTGGAGCTTTTTCAACTCTGATAAATCAGATGCTTTTTTTGATGCATCTTTTATCTCCCAAAGCATTTCCTGCATCTTGTATAGTTGCGTTTTTGGAATCTTTTTTCTACTTTCCAATAGCCTGGTTTCAAATGTCGCAATTTTTTCGTCCAATGAGGCTTTAAGATAAAACACAGGATTAACGTTTGATATAGGTTCTTCAAGTAAGTAACCGATGGTATTGAGTACCAAAGATTTAAGTTCATCGTTGGTCGAGGTTTGAAGGAATATGTTCTCGCCAAAATAAACACCAAAAGGTGAAAGAACCGCAGCAGCCGGATACTTTTCGTTTGAAATCTTTCCATCTTTTGTATACCAAATAGCCAGAGGTGTTGCATTTTGTGTCAGATCTATGACAAAAGTGAAGCCTCTCGACAAAGGTATATTCTTGTCCGTTTTAAAAACAGAGACCCCTGTTTGCGTAGGCTTCATGACGAAGTACTTTCCGCTATCCCAAGAAACGAACTTAACACCTAAGAATTTTGAGTATGCGAAGTTACTCCTGTTTTTAGCCTGCGCATCTTTGAGACCGCTTTCGTAACAGGCTATGAGTTTTCCGCCTTTCATAAGGTAAGATTCGACAAGGTTAATTTCGCTATCTGAAATGGCACCATTTGAAGGGTCTATAAGGACCTTTATGTTATCTGGTATACTTGTAACTTTGCTTGTATTGATGACCTCGTATTCGAGCTTACCGTAGTCTAATACACTAAGCACTCCACGGATTATATTGTCGTAAGTAGGTTTGGTGTAATAACTTTCTGTTGTTGGTGAGTAGAGGATCCCGATAGAAGGAATAGCTAAAATTATCCCGGGAATTAACCAAAGCAACAAGTATACAAATACCTTATAAGCCCACTTCATACCTGTTCACTCCCCCTACCTTAACTGAGTTAGGTGTTTTATTACTCAATTATTGCGCCCTTGTAACCTTCTATGAAGTATCTCTGAGTAAGGTAGAAGAATGTTAAAATAGGTATCATTGCAATGACCATCGCAGCTGATGCAGTTCTGAAGTTGGGTTCGAACGTACTACTCAGCTGAGACAATCCTACTTGGATAGGATACTTCGTAGGTGTTCTGAGAACGATGAGTGGCCAGAGCAGGGAGTTCCAATATGCAGTGAAAGCAAATATTGCAAGGGCAGCAGTTGCTGGTCTAACTAATGGAAATGTTATCTTCCAAAAGACTTGGAATTCATTACACCCATCAATTCTTGCAGCATCCTCAAGTTCTGCTGGTACTGACAGATAATGTTGTCGCATTAGAAATATACCAAAAATTGATACAGCACTTGGAAGAACAACGGCCAAGTACCTGTCATACAACCCCATTTTCAATATAGTAATAAAGTTAACGATTAGAGCGCCTTCCATAGGTATTAAAAGGGGAAGAAGGATGAACTTAAAGACAAGGTCTTTCCCCTTCCACTCAAGTCGTGCTAGGGGATAAGCAGCGAGTGCTGCTAAAATGACTTGAAAAATCACACCCAAGGAGGTTATGATTATCGTATTCAGAAAGTATCTTATCATCGGAACTTTCCGAAATACGGTTACGTAGTTTTCTAACGTTGGATTTTGCGGTATAAATTTTGGCGGCCAAGTAAACAGATTCTCACCTGGACCTTTAAATGACGTTGATAGTACCCAAATGAATGGGAAGGTGAAAAATATACCTAAAGCTATCAGAATGATATAACTAAGAATTACTCTAATTATTTTTTTCATTGTCATGGTTATATCACCTCTTTGGTCCAAAGAATTTGAAATTGATAGCTGTGAATACTATTAGAATACCTGCGAAAACCACGGAGGTTGCGGTCGAAAGTCCAAATTTAAATCTGACAAAAGCGTAATCGTAAATCAAATACATCATCGTTGTTGTTCCGGAACCACCTTGAGTCATTAGGAACACTTCTTCAAATACCTTAAGAGCAGCCAAGCTGGAAATCGTGAAGCAGAACAACATGGTAGGTCTGAGAAGCGGTAATGTGATTCTTGCTAGAATCTGCCTAGCATTTGCTCCGTCTATTCTTGCTGCTTCGTACAGCTCACTTGGTATATTTTGAAGACCTGCGAGGTAAATGACCATGTAGTAACCAATACCCCTCCAAAACGTTACAAACATAACACTATAGAGTGCGAACCGTTCGTCAGTTAACCACATAATTGGTTCTTTTATTACACCTGTGGACAGCAGAAAACTGTTTAATAAGCCATCAACGTTGTAGATCCAGCGCCAAGTCATACTAACAATAACTGACCCAGTTATCACCGGAACATAGAAAAGAGTTCGAAAGAATTTGATTCCAGGAATGTCTTGATTTACAAGTACAGCTGTAAGTATTGCGGTAAACTGTATAAGAGGAACCACGATCAGGTATTTAAAGATATTTCGAAGTGCTTCGTAAAAGTATTTGTTTTGAAATATTTCTTTATAGTTTCTCAAACCTACCCAGGTTGTCTTCTTAGTAAACATATTATAGTCGCTAAAAGATAGTATTATTCCTCTTATTATTGGATAATAGGTAAATATACACAAAAGAGTCAAAGGCACGAAGAGAAAAAGTACAGCAATTATAATCGTTTGTCTCTTCCTTGCTCGCAAATTTATCACCCCACATAAACTTAGCAAATGTGGGGGGCACCCCCCACACTAAATTGCCATGAGATTGCGTTTATTTTGCTAATATTGCATTGACTTCTTTTTCGGCCAAGCTCAGCGCTTCTTTTGCTGTAAGTTCGCCTTTAATTGCCTTCATCCAATAGTCCTGAAGAACCTTTCTGACATCTGGGAGTTTACTAGCTGGAACACCTATAACACTTGGAGCATTAAGATCTACTGCATTTTTCATGGAAAGACTTGCCATGTACATAGCTTTAGCGTTAAGGTCGCCTGCTTTAACTCTTTGTCTGAAATATTCACTTGTTTCCAAGCCTTGCACGGTTGAAGGTGATACTGTAGCATACTTACTAAACTCTATCTGCCATTTCGGTGAAGTTACATGAGCAGCAAATTTTGCCGCTTCCTTTGGATATTTGCAAGTAACGGGAATCACAAGGTTCATCAATGAGACCTTTATTATCCCAGCTTTTCCAACGGGGTGTGGTGCCACATCCGTAACCTTGAATATATTCGGACTATTAACTTCTATGTGTTTTAGCATTGTCAACCCTGCTGGATACATAACTATCTTACCTTGCTGATAGAACTCTCTACCTTCACCATAACCGCCAAGCGACCTTGGCATCAAATTCTCTCTGTATGCTTTTTGGAACCATTCCAGTCGGGCAACCGCTTCTGGGGTGTTGAAAGCTGCCTTTTTGCCGTCTGGTGTTACTATAGGAACACCTTCCAAGAGAAGTTCATCAATAGCGATTATATTTGGCTCGAAACCGTATATATCCAATTTAGCCCTTATAATTCTCGAATACTCCAAAACTTCATCCCAAGTCTTTGGAGGTTTATTTGGATCGAGCCCTGCCTTTTTGAACAAGTCTTTATTGTACATTAATATCGGGATGGATGCATACCACGGAAACGCATAAGCTTTACCATTTACTACTGTTGCGTTCCAAAGCTTTTCCCAGTATTGTTTAATGGTGACTGGAGGAATTAAATTATCTATGGGCAATATTGCACCTTGAATTGCAAAGTCAACAGCCCAAGTTGTGTTCAAGTTCACAACATCAGGACCTTGCCCAGCCGCAATAGCCGCTGTTAACTTTTGAACTGCTGAAGCATAAGGTATATCAAGCCAATTGATTTTAATACCAGGATTGTTTTTTTCAAAATCAGCAATCATCGCTTTTAAGTATTCGTCAAACGTTGGACTTAAAGAAAGTGTCCAGAATTCCAACGTGATAGTTTTAGCAAAACCAATTGCAGCGATAAGAACCAACAGCACCAAAAATACCTTTTTCATTCCGAACCCCTCCCTTTTTCATTGTCTAGCATTCTTGACCTTACAATTTCATGAAAACTAGTATTTACCATACCAGCCGCACGTCCGATTGCTTCACCCATGTCCGTGCATGTTGCCATTATTCGAGCTGCGGATTGACCTAAAAATGTTCCCGAGAAATTTCGACCAACTATACCCAGGTTCACGAAATCTTTGGAAATCAGTGATCTTAATGGTATCTCGTAATAGTCTTCGTATCTGGGAACTTCAGAGGTGTTTTTTGAGTTGCTGGTTTGAATCTTTTTGTGAACATCGATGCCATAAACAGCTTTAACAACCCCATCCTCAAATCTGCTTTTTCTAATAACATCGTCTTCGGAGAAGGTATATAAACCCCGAATACGGCGACTCTCCCTGACGCCAAGATAAGTGGCTATCTTTTCAACGTAACAGTTTTCAAATCCGGGCACATATCTTTTTGCAAATGTGTACACTGTTTCAACCTGTTTGTGAAGATCCTTTAGTGCTTTCGAGATTTCAAAATCATCAGTTGTTTTGACCCATACGTGAGTCGTGTTAACTGTTACTCTACCAGTTCCAGGTAGTTGGTTGAAGAAGAAATAGTCAACCGGATAGTTGAGTCCATCTTCCTTTGCTTTTCTCACCTCCTTAAAGTATCCTCCTACGGACAAAACTTTCGAGTTTGGTGAAACCCATTTGAAAAAGTTTTCGGGCTCTCTTCTCACATATTCACGTACTTTCTCAAAGTCTACGTTCGCTAATGTGAACATGAGAGTTGTCCCTTGGTTTTCATGTGTTGTCTCATCTCCAGAATCGTATGAACAGCCTGCAAGGTAAGAAAAACTACCATCACCTGTCGCATCAACAAAAAGCTTAGAATGAATTTCATACTCGTTTCCTAACGCTGTTTTAACCACAACTTTTTCAATTCTTTTTAGTCCGGACTTTTCATCCTTGCTGTCTCTTACCGATATAGGTATCGCTCTGAAAAGGATATCCACACTTTGCAGTTTTTCCATCAATACTAATCGCAGTACCTCAGAGTCAAAACAATTTTCGATTATTCCATCTCGTTTTCTTAGATCTGTAATTAACTCTTCGAAGAAATCTCCACACAGCAACTGGTTATCAAGCCAGAACCTCATGAATGGATTAACAAGTCCTGCAGTTGCATTGCCACCAACGACTGAGCTTTGTTCGATTAAGATTACCTTTTTCCCAAGTCGCTGAGCCGTTACTGCTGCACTTACACCTGCGAGGCCTGCACCAAACACGGTAACATCATATTCAAGTGTCATCTCTTTTCACTCCTCGAGCCATTGGTACTCCTGAATGTTTCGACGAGTTTGGACAACATTATCCATGGTCTTGTTATTGCTGTTCCAACAACAACTGCGTACGCACCAGCAATAAGTGCTTGTGTAATCTCTTCTTCATTTGAATAACCACCTTCAGCAATTACAGGAACTGGAGAAAACGAAGATAACCTTTTTACAAGCTCTATATTTGGCAGTTTAACGTTTTTTGTATAGTCCGTATATCCGCTGAGGGTTGTTGCCAGATAGTCCGGCTTTAAAGGTAGAACTCGTTCTGCATCAAATTCATCTGCTATATCAGCTATAATCTCTACATGGGGAAACCTAGTTCTCACCATGCTGAATAAATCTTCTACAGAAACAGGGCGCTTGCGACGGGTGCAATCTATAGCTACTACATCACAACCAGCGCTTACTACTTCTTTGACGTCCTCAAAAGTTGGAGTTATATATGCTTCATACGCCCTGTTCTTAACCAAGCCTATAATGGGAATATTTATTTTTCCCTTCAAAATTTTGACGTGCTCCCTACCATTGGTTCTTATAGCTACCGCTCCTACGCTTTCAGCAATTTTCGCCATGCTTAGGACAAAGCATGGGTCCGTAATGGGATCTGTAGGTTCCAATTGAACACTCAAGATAATCCCACGTTGTATTTTTGCCAACTGCACCACCCTTTCGTTTGAGCAATTGCGAAGACAAAATTGAAATATTCTCCAAAAAAATTTTATCATTGGAAATCATTTCCAAAAAATCTGTTTTTTCTGAGAAAATAGGTGGGAATCTGTGAAAAAAGAATAAAAGAATTGAAATCAATCTTTGTCTAAAGTTATCTCTTTTTTCTTTCCAATCATGCTATGGGAAATTATTCTTCCAAAAGTATATAATTTTGATAAAGTGAAGCTGATTTAATTGTTGAAGAAAGGGGAGCGATTGCTATGTACAGAAAAAGACAAATCGAATGCTCAAGATTTTACAAACTACTTGATGAGCTGATGCCGTATTGTGTGGTCAAGGTTGAAGAACTGAGTTGGAAACACAACACGAAATCAATAAATCTTCCTTATGAGTGGAATGATATGAGCTATCCTGCAGTTTTCTCAACGGAATTTCAGATAAAACCATCAGAGAATTCCCATGTGTGTTACTTGCGTGGTTGGTTTGGTGGAGAATCTCTTGTTAGAATTGATGGAAAACCTTTTGGAGAGATAAACGAATACCACAGAGAAGTAAACCTAACTCAATTTTGCGATGGTGAGAAGCACGAAATAATTGTTGAAACAATGCCAAGGGGGCTTTTCGGAACCAAATCGGAACCCGTATTTAGTGAGGGCTTTTTAATTTTCTACGATGCCGATATGTTAGGAGCAGTAAGATTTTTTAGAAACGTTGTCGAAGTAGTACAAGAAAGTGCGGATGAAGGTCTGGCTACGTTCTTAATAGACTCGTTAGACAAATGTCTACATACCATAGAGATTCCTCGTGACACGGAAAACTACTTACACGGACTAAATAGAAATGAGTCAGCTAAACACATAGTCTCTAGCGTTTGGGAACCACCTATAATTCCAACGTTGTACCGAATGTGGCGAAAAGACGTTAGGGAATCTCTGTTAAATGCTTACAAAGAGTTAATTTCAAAGCTTTTGAATGCATCGATAAGATTTCCCATGATAGGAAAGGTTTACTTAGCTGGGCACGCACATATCGATTATGCTTGGCTTTGGCCTGTTGAGGAAACTAAACGAAAGATCGTCAGAACATTTGCAAATGCTGTTCAACTGGCGAAAAGATACAAAGATTTTGTATTTATTCAGTCGTCTGCTCAGATGTATGAAGACTTGAAGGAAAGTTATCCAGAACTTTTTGAGCAAATAAAGGATTTAGTAAACAAGGGTCAGTGGGAACCAGTTGGAGGTATGTGGGTTGAGTCGGATTGCAATATCCCAAGCGTAGAGTCTCTTATCAGACAGTTCTACTACGGTCAGAAGTTCTTTGAAGAGCATTTTGGAAGGTTTTCAAAAGTGGCTTGGTTGCCTGATGTATTTGGATTTTCATGGGTGTTACCCCAGGTTTTGAAAGAATCAGGAATAGAATTTTTTGTGACGACAAAACTCAATTGGAATGAATCGAATGATTTCCCTTACGACATATGCAAATGGCGTGGGATTGATGGGACTGAGGTAGTCTATTACAATTACAAGAACTTAGAGGAAGGTTATAATGGAAGAATTAGTGCAAAGTCAATCATAAACACTTGGCAGAATTTTCGCCAGAAGGAACTGACCGACAAGGTCTTCTTAACGTTTGGTTACGGTGATGGTGGTGGTGGACCTACGGAAGAAATGTGTGAGAATTACTATGCTCTGAAGGAGATTCCTGGGATACCAGATGTAGAGTACTCGACAACGGAGAATTTCTTTGAAAAACTGAAAGAAGATTTTTCTGCCGAGAATTTGCCAACATGGGACAATGAACTTTATTTGGAACTCCATCGTGGTACGCTGACTTCACAAAGCAGGACAAAACGTTTGCACAAAATTGCTGAAGAATACTTAAGAATTACTGAGATCTTGAATGCTTTATACGATGGTGAGTTGCAACAAGAGATTGACAAGCTATGGAAAATACTGCTTCGGAATGAGTTTCACGACATTCTCCCAGGTTCTGCAATACACGAGGTCTACGAGACAACTAATAACGAGCTGAGTTATATTATCTCACGCTGTAAAGAACTTCAGGAAAGCATAGTTTCTGGAAATAAAGCATCATCCAGTGGATACATTACACTTTTCAATACCTCTTCTTTTGAGCAAGGAATTGAATTTGAATTAGAAAGGAGTCTGGAGCTCGATTTCAACGGTAAGCCTTTAAGAAAGGTTTGTACGTACGACGGTAAGTATTTTTACAAGCTGATTGGTGACGACGTGTTTATTGAACCTTTGGGATTTGCAACGCTGAATGTTGATAACCTTGATAATGTCAGAAATCCTAATGAATCAATTCCATCTAACAACACGACGTTCATGATTTCAAGGAACGAAAGGGGCTATCATGTAGAAAATATGCATCTGAAGGTTGATATATTCAACGACGGTTCTTTGCAAATTTACAACAAACATCTAAGAAAATCCGCATTTAAGGGGAAAGGCAATTTGATGGCTTTGTACAAGGATGTTCCGGCTTACTGGGACAACTGGGATATAGATTATCGTTCTCGTTTTTCTGAAAAGATTTTGAAAGCAGACGACGTTTTTGTAGTTGAGGATAATGAGCTGAGGAAAGTTTTGAAAGCAACGTACAGCGTTGGAGGTTCAGTAGTTGAGCAATTCTTTATCATTGGAAATGATAACGAAGAGGTCGTTATACGAACGCTTGTGGATTGGCACCAAAGAAGGACTGTACTGAAAGTGAAATTCCTAACAAACGTACTTTCCAGAATTGCCAAATTTGATATCGATGGAGGATACATTGAAAGGGCTACGCATAGGAATACGAACTTTGAAAAAGCACGTTTTGAGGTGTTGGCGCACAGATGGGTAGATATTTCACAGTACGACTTTGGTGTATCGATAATAAACGATGGTAAATACGGTCATTCGGTTGAAGGTTCGAATATAGAGCTAACGGTCCTAAAGGCAGGAATATATCCCGATTTTTACGATGATGAAGGAAAACAAGAATTTTCCTACGCTATATATCTTCATGGAGCTTGCGATGTCAAGGATATCGTCCAGAGAGCGGACAAATTCAATAAGCGAATAATTGTGTTTGAAGGTTTGCTAAGTCAACCGAAGAATTTGTTAGATATTAAGTCAGATAACTTCAAAGTGCTTTCTTACAGAAAAATAGGCGAGAAGAAAATTGTAAGGATATGCGAGCAAGTTGGCTCATCAGGTGAATTAGAAGTAGTTCCGAAGTTTCTTTTCTCTAAAGCATACCTAACAGATATTTTGGAAAACGCGAAAAAGGATTTGGAAGTGTGTGGTGGGAGTGTCAAGATTGAGTATGAACCTTTCAAGATTTATACCTTGGTGATTGAATAAAAAAGCCGCGCATTAGCGCGGCCTTACTGCTTTGATTAATCATTTTTCGTGATTAAAATAGTGACGAGAGTTCTCTGTAAATTTCATCAGTTATCTTATCTTTAACTTCTACAGCTTTTATATTTTCTTTAAGTTGCTCAAGTGAGCTCACACCGAGTATCACACTACTTACGTGCGGATTTTTGAGACACCAAGCTATGGAGAGCTGAGACATTGTAACACCGAGGTTGTCAGCGATTTGTTTGAGTCTCTTAATCTTATTCGTTGTTTCTTCACCAAAAATGCCGCGTTCCTCCATGACTTGTTTTAGCCATGGCCACCTGTCAAGTCTTGAACCTTGCGGGATACCCTCCAAATACTTACCGGTAAGTACACCTGAAGCAAGTGGGCTCCACGTGGTCAGTCCCATTCCGTATTTTTCGTAAATTGGGGCGTATTCTTTCTCGACTCTATCTTTGAATATAAGGTTGTACTGAGGTTGTTCAACAACTGGTGGTATGCAATTAAGTTCTTTTGCAACCTGATGTGCTTTCTCTATTTCTTCAGCACTCCATTCGCTTGTGCCCCAGTAAAACGCAAGACCACTTCGCAAAATCTGATCCATTGTCCAGACAACCTCTTCCATTGGAACTTCTGGATCCGGTCTGTGGCAGTACACTATATCTACGTAATCCAGCTGCAATCTCTTCAAAGAATTCCAAATACCTTCTAGTAGATGCTTTCTGGAAAGTCCTTTGTCATTTGGACCATCTCCACCCCAGAAAATTTTTGTGGAAACAACTAAATCTTCTCTTTTGTACTCTTTTAGTATTATCCCAAGTATAGATTCAGCAATTCCATTTGCATACGCTTCGGCGGTGTCGATAAAATTTATTCCGCTTGAGACCGCGTATCTAACTACTTCTCGTGTTGCTTTAAGATCCAGTTGACTACCAAATGTTAGCCATGTTCCAAGTGAAACCTCGCTGATTCTCAAACCCCACTTGCCTACTTTTCTGTACTCCATAATTCTCACCTCCATCTCTTTTGTGCAAAAACTAAGATTATACAAAGAAAAAAGTTCGAATCACGAACCTTTCAGTGATATTATATCACAAAACAAACGGGAGATGCAAGTGCATCTCCCGTTAAAAATATGGTTTTAGAGATTGTGAATTAACGCAGTTTAGTGCTTTTATTCTTCTTTTGTTAATTCGTCAAGTAGCCTTTCTTCTATAACCCTGTTTGTTCCAAAATCGTCAATTTGCAAATACCATGCGAATGTGTCAACAATAGCTTGTAAAGGGACCATGCCTATAATTTCACTTCCAACAACTGGGACTCCGTACCTTGCTGCTTCACGTTTTATAGTCTCGAAGACTCTGAAGATTGGTGATTTTTTGTAATTTGTTAAATTCATAGATACCTGTACGATACCCTTTTCTTTCAATTCCACACCCATCGCTTTAACGTATCTGTATCCACCGCTGATGTGTCTTACTGCCTTTGCTATTTTGTCGGCAATCTCTATGTTGTTTGTTCCAAGATTTACGTTGAACGCAATTAGGAATTCCCTTGCTCCAACAGCAGTAACACCTGCCGTTTCATGAACTCGAACTGGTCCGAAATCTGGTTTCCATTTTGGGTCTTTGATTTTTTCAAAGAAACCTTCAAATTCGCCTTTTCTAATTTCAGAAAGGTTCTCCCTCTCTGGTCTTGTTGCACTGCGTTCGTATAGATAAACGGGGATCCCAAGTTCTTCGCCTATTCTTTTGCCAAGTTGCTTAGACCACTCCACACATTCTTGCATAGTTGTTCCAATTAGTGGAACAAGAGGAATAACATCCGTGGCTCCCATCCTTGGATGTTCGCCTTTGTGGTAACGCAGGTCTATGAGTTCGGCTGCTTTCTTTGTCATATCGAAAAGTGCGTTAAGAACTTGCTCGGGCTCACCGACGAGCGTAACAACAGACCTATTATGGTCTTTGTCCATCGACCAGTCGAGTACTTTTACTCTTGGATATTTACTTGCTTCTTCAATAATCTGTCTTACAATTTCTTCCCTTCTACCCTCGCTGAAATTTGGAACGCTCTCAATTAGTTTCATCGAAATTCCCCCTTCTTTAATTAGACAGTATTGTTTACTTGTCCACAGTCTTTTTTATCATATACCACAGGTAGAGGTCAAACTTCCCTAAATGCTCTCCAAACATATCTGCGACCTTTCTAAGCCTTTCTTCGTAATCTAAGTAGCGTTTTTTCGTCCATCCTTTGGGTATCTCCTCGATGAGACCGTATTTGTTCATAATTCTTAGAACGTGCTTGTCTAAGATAGCGTAATTTGTGAATGCAGTATTGCGTAAAAAATGTGAACTTTCTTTCCAACCAAGTCCTTTGACATTTTTTACGATGTATTCACGAGGATCGTCTTGTTCGATTAACTCTTTTAGTTTACCTATAATCCACCTGTTTGATATTATGTATTCGGCTCTAGCTTCAGGATACCTGTGGCCAACTTCACGCAGTTTGCTCGCCAATTCTTCTTTTGACATATATACAAAACCACGTCCGATAATTTTTTGCGCTTTTATGCCACCTTGTGCACTCCAGTTAGCTGTTAGGATGCAAAAGCATAACTCTGAGAATAAATCTTCCTCGGTTCCTTCACGCCTTAGTTTTTCAAATTCCTCCCATCTTGATTCAACAAGAGGTCTTGCTTCGTCTCTTATTGATTCGAGATTTTCAAGTAGCTTGTCAATGCTGTGCATTTTCATAAACCTCCAAATTTTCATTCGATAAGGTCCTTAGAATGTCTGACCAAGAATGAAATACGTGTTGAAGTTTGGAGAAAACGCCGGTAGAATCTGCAAACCTGTGCCAAAACGTACCAAGCCGAACATAGGTAACACTAAGCCCAGTTCTATACCTGCTGAAGATATAAGGTTGTCGAATGTGTAAGATTGACCTATGAATCCAAGGTCGTAGAATATAGAGAAATAGAATATTTGCTCCGGTTCTTTAAATCTGATTTCGTTGTTGTTTAAAACAAGTACAGTTCCCTTTTCTTCGCTCTTTACACCTCTCACTTGATATGGACCAGCAAGACTGAAGTTAACAGGAGCTCCCGATGTTTGGATGACCTGGGCATTATAAATACGGCTTGCTAACG
Source organism: Fervidobacterium pennivorans (assembly GCF_001644665.1). Lineage (NCBI taxonomy): Bacteria > Thermotogati > Thermotogota > Thermotogae > Thermotogales > Fervidobacteriaceae > Fervidobacterium > Fervidobacterium ngatamarikiense. Next base: position 1,712,563 of record NZ_CP011393.1, on the reverse strand, counting down.
AAACAGTTTCGGATAATGGTAAGTGGTATGTTGCTTCTGCGAAGTAACTTATAGCGTCAGAACCTTGTTCTGAAAGCGGGAAATATTTCGTTCCACTGAGGGTGAATGAATAACCTTTCATCGGAACGTAAAGGTTATCTAAAGTTTCATAAACGTAGCTTCCTGTGAGAGCCATAGTTTTTGTTGTGAGCGTTGTTGTAGACGATGTCGTGGTTTCGGAATAATTCGCTGTCAAAGAAAATTGGCCGATAGGCAGTTTTAGAGTGCTTATTCCAGCTGAAGTACTCCATTTTGTTGTTGTTGTTCCCTCTTGTGTTTCCTGATTAAATGAGATTGAAGAAGAAATGCTTAACGGCATTTCAAAAGGTTTTCTTATGCCAAAGTTAAGCGATAGATCTGTGGTAGAAAGTGCTTTCTGCAACGATACTGAAAAATTCTCGCCGTAACCGAATGGATTTGTAGAAGATAGCGATATTATACCTGCAAAACCTTCATACCAAGGTTTATTTTTCACTGGTCCCCATGTTATTCCTCCCTGGAAGTCAAATTTCTTGTCTTTTTCCAAGACGTTTACAACAATGTCAACGCTGTCTTTATCCACTGGTTCAAAGTTTAAATTCACATCCTTGAAGAAGTTACTCTTTTTAAGTTCAATATACGTGACTTGTAACTGGTTACGGTTTAGATAATCGCCAGGTTTGACAGCTATTAAATCATCGAACACATAAGTTTTCGTTCGTTCGTTACCAGTTATTTTAACATTTCTGATTTTGGTTTCACTCACGATTATGTATAGATATCCATCGCTACCAATTTCCAAGTTTAGATTAATGTAATAACCAGCTTTGTCGTATTTGTTTTTTGTGTTTTGTACAGCTTTTAGGATGTCGAAGTTTGTATAAGTGCCCTCTTTCGTTTCACCAACGAGCTCTTTTTCTGAAAAAATTGTGTTGCCTTTTGTTTTTATACCTTTCAGATGGACCGGTTGTGATACAACTGTGTTATCAGTTACGGTAACAACAAGTTTTTTCGCTGGAATGTTCAAATCTACCTCCGAAGTAGATATGTCAACTATCTTAAAGTACACATACCTAGAAATACTTTGGAAGAACTCCTGCAACTTCTGTAAATTGGGAACGTAATTCTTTGGACTGTCAAAGATTTTCAGAAGCGGATTTTTTGATTCGTAGTCTTTATACTTAGGTAAGCTCAACTCTTTTTCGATGTTTTTGAATTCTACTTTAAATTGCTCGTCGTCGCTTAAAACCTCGAATTCTAAGTCGTAAAGCACATATTCGGTTACCTTGAACAGAACAGAGTTACCATCTACGCGACCCGAGATGTAAACAAAAGCAAAGGTTTTATCCTGAGATTTTGGTGTGGCAGCGATGTACCCGTTATCAGAGTAGATTTTTGCAATGTTGCTTATACTTTCCCAGAACTTCACAAAACTGAAAGCCTTACCTTCCTGTAAAGTTATCGAGCTTTGCAATGTTTCCTTAGCTATAAGCCCGGGACCAGCGATTTCTAAGGAAACTTGTGAAACAGGTTCGTTCTCTACAACTTTTATGACCAAGACTTTTTCATTTTCCTTTCCTGGAACGTCTTCCAGAACATATTGAATGTCTTTGAAATATCCAAATTCCTCAAGCTGAGAGATTATATCTTCTATTGCGTACATGTTCACATCCTTACCTATGTAAGCACCGTAAACAGAAACTAACTCGTTTTTGCTAATAGTCTTTAATCCTTCGAACTGTACATCTCTCAACACAAAACCGAACAAAATTGAACTGATGAAAACAAAAAGTGCCGTTAAGATAGGTAAAACGGATGTTTTTCTCATCTTTTTTCCTCCCTTTGTGTAATTTCTTATTAATTTTTTATTGAACTTTCAAGCTCTTCAAGCAGTTCTGATAATGTTTTTATTTTCTCTGGCGTGTCTAAAACTCCTAGGTATTCTCGGATCGTTTCGGAAGAAATTTCGTAGCAATTATCATTATAACACCGTTTGATAAACCAATTTATATTTTGATTCAGCAGAAGGACAAGAAATGTATCGACAAGGTTTCCGACTGGTTGGCAATCAATGTGGGATTTATAAAACAAAGCTTCTGTTTTTGTACCCTTGCCATATTCTGAATTTACCTTTACATACCCACCAGTTGCTTCGGCAGACTGTTTTAAGAAAGGAAGTCCAAGTCCTACCCTTCTAATCTCTTTTTTTCTTGTTGTTACAAATGGATCAAAAATTTTCTCAAGGATATCCGGTCTAATCCCACCTGCATCATCTTCTACCGAAAAATAAAAGGTATCATCTGTTTCTTCAATCACCAGTTTCACATTCTTTGCTTTCGCATTTATTGAATTTTCCGCTATATCATGTACATGGTCTGATAGGGTTATAAGTCCCAAATTGTTTTAAACCTCCCTTCTTGAATTAGTTTTATTACATCCGCCGCACTTTTTGGTTGTTCTTCGAAATATATTTTCCTTGAGCCTACTTCGTCAGGTGTATGCGCATCTGATGAAGTTAAGACTATGAATCCTTTGCTTCGTAATTCAAATGCAAGTTCTTTTTTCTTTACCTCAACGTGTTTGACATTGTGTGGCACCATTCCAAGTTGCTGGATGACACCAAATCTTCTATCAACGTGTGCAAAGACTGGAAGACCATTGTACTTCTTAATCAACTCCAAAATGTCTTCGATGGTCATATTTACAGGAAAACCAAGGTAATAATCCAGGGATTCTATAAATTCTTCCTGCTCATTCAAAACTAGTTCGTAACCATATTTTTCTGGGTCATATTCGAACTTTGGCAACATTTGTTCGACAGTTTCTGAAACAGCTAACGCATCTTCAATATCTGCGAAGTAACCAAGTATGTGAACGTCTTCTTGTGAATGAATTTCAATGCCAGGAACGATAATTTTGTTACTACATAAAGAAACAAATGCCGCAACGTTACGTGCGGAGTTATGGTCAGTGATAGATAGAATTTCTACTTCTGACTTGCAGACCACTGAAGGCACCATCGTAAGTTCTGCACAAGGAGACAAACAAGAATGAACGTGAAGATCTGCTCTGTACATGTATCATCAACTACTTATAATCAAAAAAAGCTGAAATCAACGAATTCCTAATTCGTAGATCTTACCGGCGACGTAATAAGAACTCTCTGGAGAGATGTACAGGTTTATACCTTCCTCTTTTGCTTTTTCGATAGTATCTTGCGGATAATCAAGTCCTTCACACAGCACAATAGCCCTTATTCCTGTTAATGCAGCAACTGCAATTATATTGACGTGACTTTGGACAGTAAGCCAAATGCTATTTTGCTGAGCGGAACGCATAACAACACTTAATAAATCACCAACATAACAATGTTCGATTTCGTAATCGTTGCAGAACACAACCTCTTTCAAACCTATGTTTTTTGCTATTTCAGAAATTTTCACAAAAGCCCCTCCCCTTGCAGTATTGATAATGTTAACTAAAAGTATTGAAACTTTCCAAAAACCGCATTATCCTTATAAAGAGGGGACACCCCCCAACCAACTCTCGACAAAGGAGGTATCCCGATATGAACAACTCAACGCTCTCTTGTCCAAAATGCGGTTCCACCAGCTTATACAAAAACGGTCATGACAAATACGGTAACCAACAATTCCTTTGCAAACTCTGCCATCATTCTTTCAAACTCTCCCATTCTCACAAACGCAAAAACTTCTCTTTCCCTTATCCCAAATGCCCTTCTTGTGGTAAATCTATGGAAATTTACAAAGTCCGTCGCTCTTTCGTCGTCTTCCGTTGTAGAACTTGTCGTACCAAAGATAGAGTACCTTTTAACCTCCCCGAACCAGTCACCCTTATTCCTGAGAAATTTAAATATTTCCGTTTTCCTATCTACTTCATCTTAAAAGCTTTCGTTTTGTATATGAAACACAATATGTCTTATCGCTCTCTTGCTCATTCTCTTAATATCAAAGTATCTCATGTCACCATATACAAATGGGTTATTAAATTGTGTACTTTATTCTCTGTACTTTTTCCAACATTTACCATCGAAAATGTTTTCTCAGTTCATGCTGATGAAACTGTTCTTGTGTTCAAAGAACAAAAGTACTATGTTTGGCTATTAGTTGATCACGAAACTAACTTAATTCTTTGTTGGCATGTCTCAAAGTATCGTGATATGGGACAAGTCAAAGTATTGCTCGAGAAGTTCTTTGGTAATTCAAAACCTAAAAACATTGAACTTATTACTGATGGACTTGGTGCATATGAAAGTGCAGTAAAGCTGTTGTTCAGAAATATCAATCACGTAGTGGTACCGCTCGGTAAAAACAATCAATGTGAATCTAAGTTTTCATTGTTGAAAGACTTTTTCCGACTCAAGCGAGGGCTGAAGAATACGAAGAACTTAGCGAAATATATTCAAGGATTTTGTGTAGTGAAGAATCTTTGGAAAACGCACAATGGCAATATCAATCGCATTCTTTCACAATTACACTCTTTCATCACTACAAGTTAACACTATCGTTTATTACAAAAACAAACTGAATGTATCAATATCCTCCTTGCCCAGGAACCTTATTTGTAACTATTGCAACACCTGAGCTCGTTCCAATTCTTGTAGCTCCTGCAGTAAGCATTTTTATTGCATCTTCGTATGTGCGTACTCCACCAGATGCTTTGACTTCGATTTTCCCCTCAACTGCCCATCGCATGAGCTGGACATCCTCAAATTTTGCACCACCCGTCCCGAAACCGGTGGATGTCTTCACAAAAGCGGCGCCGGCAAGTCTTGAGAGTATGCATGCAGCAATTTTCTCTTCATCAGTTAAAAAGCATGTTTCGATAATGACTTTGACAGGAACTTTCGCAACCTCAACAACAGACTTTATATCGTTGTAGACGTATTCGTAATCTCCCTCTTTCAGTTTACCTATATGGATTACCATATCTACTTCTTGAGCTCCGTTTTCAACAGCCCATTTTGTTTCCTCTACCTTAGCGTAAGTGCTGGTGGCTCCCAGTGGAAAACCGATAACCGTAACTGTGAGAACTTGACTATCTTTCAGCCTTTGTGCTACTAAAGGAACAAACGATGGGTTAACACAAACACCTTTGAATTTGTAGTCAAGAGCTTCTTTACAAAGCGTTTCTATCTCTGCTGTTGTAGCAGTAGGTTTAAGATTTGTGTGGTCGATATACTCGTTTAGTGAGATGTTCTTTAAATTTATCTCAACGGTTTCTGGTTTGTAATTTTCTTTGAATTCTTCCAGCTTTTCAATAACAGCCTTTCTTACATCCATATTTATCACTCCCTTTGAAAGTTTTTATCTTTTCAAATATTCTTTTATTCTCCTGTCAATTTCTTTCTTTTTGATTTCCTCACGTTTGTCATGACCCTTCTTACCTTTTGCAACCGCAATTTCTACTTTGACTATTCCTCTGTCGTTGAAATAGATTTTTGTCGGAACCACCGTGTATCCTTCTTGTCTAATTTTTCCCCAGATTCTGTCTATCTGCTTCCTATGTAAGAGCAATTTCCTGGGTCTTTCAGGATCATGGTTGTAGATATTTCCAAAACGATACGGTGGTATATGTAAATTCAACAAATATATCTCTCCGTCTTTTATCCTGCAAAATGAATCTTTGAAACTTGCACCATGTTCCCTCAAAGACTTTACTTCTGTTCCAACAAGCACAATGCCAGCTTCATATGTTTCATCTATAATGTAATCTGTGTATGCTTTTTTATTGGTTGCTATTATCTTCATATAAAATCCCACCCTATGTTCTTGTAGTGTCTTATTTCTAATTTCTCGTTGCTTACAATCTCAATAACATCTATCCGGGCTTTTGAATACCGCTTACTTCTCAGATAATATTCCGCACTGCGGTTTATTCTTTCGTACTTCTTCACATCAACACGCTCGGAAGGGTTTATTCGAATACCTGTACCAGATTTTACTTCAACAAACACGTAAGTTTTACCGTGCTTTGCAATTATGTCTATCTCACCAAACGGTGTGTGATAGTTTCTTTCAAGTATCTTATAGCCGTTGCGTCTTAGGTATTCGGCGGCGAGATCTTCCGCCTTTTTCCAGTTCGTTAGTACATCAACCGTAGATACTTGGAACTTTGATGAATCGGCCTTCCTTTTCAGGAAAGTTTTCAATAATACCTTCAACATTCTCATGTGATTTTGGCTCCGACTCTCTAAGCTTGCATGGTTCCTCTATAGGTGTGTACATCGGTTCGATACCTTCGGTGTCAACTTCGGAAAGTATTTCAAAATAGTCAATGATTTTCTGAAGGTCAGATTTTAGTCTCTCCGTCTCTTCAAACGTTAAACGTGCAAGCTTAGAAAGATGGTCAATAAGTTTATCATCTATCTTTATCACCGCCGATAACCTCCTTTAGCTTCTTTACCGTTTCTATTTGTGAAGCAGAATCAGTAGCCATTTTGTTGCTTTGAGCTACCGTTTTGTAGACCTCTTCTCGGTAAATCCTTACATCAGTTGGTGCGATTATGCCTATTTTAACAGCATTACCATCTATTTTCAGCACTTTCACTTGTATATTATCACCGATTATTATACTCTCTCCAACTCTCCTTGATAGCACAAGCATATCAAGCACCACTCTCTTCTTTACTTTTTCTATCATCAGATTGACTCTCTGGCTCTTTTTCGGAAACTATGGGATGTTTTAGTTCATACTTTTCAAGTATAACCTGAATGCCTATTCCATTTTTTATGTTCACCACAACTGGAGCTTTTAAGTTTACCGTCGCTAACTCCGGTTTACCGACAGGGATAGTAACTATACTCCACACAACTATGTCCGAAGGGTCTTCAACCTGTAAAATATCTAAGTCTTGTTTTGATAGATCTACCTCGTATGTCTCCAAAACCAACCAAGGGTCTATGAGCGGGAAAGATACGTTCTTATCCTCTAAACTGACAAGCCATTGAATTGGTCGTGTTTCTGGGATATTCAAAATGGCAAATTTTCTGAGTTCCTCAAAACCTGGTATTCCATTTGGAAAGGTTATGATTTCGTTATCTTTTATTTCCAGCTCACCGAACCTTGTTTTGTAAACTCCCATTCTTGCTCACCCTTTCAGCTATATACTTTTTCTTTCTTATTATTAAACAGACTTATACCCAATCTTTTATGTAATATAGGATTCTGTTATGGAATTCCTCGCCATGTTCTGGGTCTTCAAAAAGTTCGTGGTAACCACCTTCAAACTCTTCAATTACCTTTTGTGTATCAAGCTCTTCGTAAAATTTACGTGCTCCTTGAGGAGGCGTTACTTTGTCTTCTGTACCTATTAGAACGACTACGGGACATTTGATTCTCGGAGCTCTCTCATGCGCTAATTGGACATTTTGCAACATACTTTTGCCAAGCTTAATCGAGATTTTGTCATGAACAAGCGGATCTGTAACATATCTATGAACTGCATCTTTATTTCTCGATAAAAGGTCCGGGTTTATACCATTCTTCACAGTTAACGAAGGCGCTAAAACAGAGAACATTTTTAGCATCATTATCTGGCTTGGTTTCGGTTCAAGCTGTAGTGCAGGAGACGATACAACAAGTTTGGAAACTTTGTTTGGTCGTTCTTCTGTGTAACGTACAGCGATGAGCCCACCCAAACTGTGCCCAAAAAGGATAAAGGAGTTAACTGTTTTTGTGATTTCATCGATTAAGTCTATGACTTCTTCAATAGATGTATGCCCACGTTTACCGGAGCTTTTACCATGACCAGGTAAATCAAATCCGATGACACCGAAATTGTTTTCCACAAGCATGTTAATGAGTTTCTCATACCTACCTATGTGCTCGCCAAGGCCATGTATTATAACAATCCAACCGTTATTACCGGTTCCTTTTTTGAAGTGGTATACCATACCCTTCCCCCCTACGTTTGCAAAAAAAAAGATTGCAGCACTTACATCGGTTTTTGCTATGAAAGTTGTCCTGTGTTTATCGTGACCGTGTTTCTTCTAACATCTATTATCTCTATTTTGTATTTTCTGTCGTAAATTCTTGTCAAAAATGCTCCTCCCCCGGTAAGAGCCAACGCAAGTATGAAAGAAACAATGTCCGAAAATTTTAATAGGTAACCAATAAGGGTTCCAAGAATAAAGCCTGCTAAAGGTATACCGTAAACAATTAGCGATAGAATTGCTGGGTTGTATTTGAAATCAACAACCACCAAATCACCTGGCACGAGAGGAAGCAAGTCTTGCCTCACACTCCTTTTATCTATCTTGAAAACTCCCTTCTTAGAGCTCTCGTTTTGTATTGAGCAAGAACCTGATAACCCACATGAAGCACATGCTACTTTGTCAACGTTTAAAGAAAGATATACATAATGCTCATCGACACTTTTAACTGTCATTAATTCCCTCATATCTTCACCTCTAATGCAAGAACTGTAAACAACTCAATTTTACTCGACCATCATAAGGAACGGGTAGTGTGGCTGACCTCCTTCGATGAATTCTATCTGCACGTTCGGGTATTTCTTTTTGGTGTATTTTTCAACAATACTTTGCTCAATAGGGGTTGCGCTTGAGCCAACGAATACTGTAAGAATCTCGTGTTCCTCGAGTTTGCATCTTTGGTAAATCTTATCAAGCACATTAACCAAATTCTTGTGGTGTGCAACAAGTTCTTTGTTCAAAAAACCTAAGTATTCATCCTTCTTAATCTTTTCACCTGCGTATTTTGAATCTCTTACGGCAACCGTAATTGATATAGCTATTGTCTTTCTTATTGTCTCCTCTATGCTGGTTATTATTTCCTCAATTTCTTCTCCTACCCTGTAAATCATTGCTGAAATGCTCTGTTGAACGTTGGTTGTTTTTACAACGTAAACCTTTATTCCTTCTTGTTCCGCAGTTTTTGCTGCTTGTTCTGCTGCCAATATTATGTTCGAATTGTTTGGAAAGACAATTACGTTCTCTGCATTGGCACGTCTTATAGCATCAAGTATATCAGCCATGCTTGGATTCATCGACTGCCCACCAGAGATGATTTCGTCAACCCCGAGGTCTTTAAGCACTTTGGAAATCCCTTCACCGGGTGAGACGGCAACGTAGGCTATCTTTTTTCTTTCCTTTTTTGCGTAAGCTTCTCCAACAACGTGTTCATGCTGTTCTTTCATGTTGTCGATTTTAACCTTTAGTAGCTCACCGTGCTTCAGGAACTCTTCAATAACTTGACCTGGATTGTTTGTATGAACGTGGAGTTTGATGATATCATCCTGTACAAAGAAGACAACGGAATCACCTATTGTATTTAGGTAATTTTCCAATTGCTTTTGCGTACCGTTAGTTATTGGTCTTTTGGCTCTGACGATGAGTTCTGTACAATATTGATAGGTTAGTTCTTCGTATGCTATGGTTATTTCTTCGGAAGGTCTTGTCTCAACACCTTCCAGGTTTATTGATGTATCACCCAAGGCGTACATTTTGAATCCCTGAATGATGTAATATAGACCTTTCGCGCCAGCATCAACAACATTCGCCTCTTTTAGTTTTGGCAACAATGATGGAGTTTTTTTCACAGTATCAAGTGCAATCTCTTCCATCTTCTCGAAGAGCGCTTCAAAGCTTTCGAGGTTGGAAAGTTCTTTGGAATGTTCGTCCAGTACGCGAATTACTGTCAAAATCGTCCCCTCAACAGGTCTTAAAACCGCCTTGTAAGAGGTCTCTTTAGCCCCTTTTATGCCCTTTACAAAGTCTGCAACTGTGAGCTTGCTTTTTTTCGAAAGTGTATCACAAAAGCCTCTGAATATTTGGGAGAGGATAACTCCAGAATTCCCCCTTGCCCCCATCAGAGTGCCTCGTTTTATGGCATCAAGGACTTTGCTTAGTTTTTCATCAGTAAGGTTTTCAAGGTACTTACACGCTTCGAGCATTGTAGAACTCATATTCGAACCTGTATCCCCGTCAGGAACAGGGAAAACATTCAGTGCATTTATCTCATCCCTATGGGCAAGCAAATTCTCGGCACCTTTCATGAAGATGCCTTTCATATCTGAACCATTTATTGTGGTCAGCAAGCTATCACCTCATTTCAGCGCACACCAATAATGTGCACGTTTACTTCTGGATTTTCACAGTTCGCGAATGCGCGGAGTTTGTGGACAACGTTCTCTTCTATATTCTTGCCAACTTCTGTGACCTTTGTACCGAATTCTACTTCAACGAATATATCAATTTTTAAATGTCCGTATTCGTCCTCTTCAACCTTTATCTTACCTTCCTCGGAGGAAAACCATCTTGAAAACCAATTGTCGGAACCTATGCTTATAGGTCCATAAGTTTCAAGGACTGCAAGATAAACAAGCTTTCTTATAGCGTTAACGGTAATTTCAACCTCACCGTATTCTGTTTGAAACTTCATAACCTCACTCCTTTCATAACGTATTTTTTAATCATTTGCTCAATATTGTTGCTGTCAAGTCCGACGTACTTTATAAGTTCATCCCTTGTGCCATGCGGTATAAATTCGTCCCGTATACCAACAACCTCTACTTTGCAGTCGTATTTGTCCGCATAATCTCTTAGGTATTTCGCAGCAACACTCTCTCCAAATCCACCAAGCACCGCACCTTCTTCTATAGTAAAAACGTATTTATGAGTTTCGAATACTTTTTCAAGCATCTCTTCATCTATTGGTTTTACACTTCTTACTCCAATCAAAGTCCAACGGTTTGCTTTCGCAATATCCAAGTATTTCTTTGCAAGCACGCCGACCGCTAATAAAGCTGCTTCCTTTCCTTCCACAAGTAACTGCCATTTAAAAGGCTCTACGGTTTCTATTTTACCACAAATTTCCTCCAAATTGCCAAATTCCACATCCCGTGGGTATCTTATGGCAATGGGACCTCTGTACTTATCCCTTTCCTTCAGGACCGTCCACAACATAACAGCAAGGTCTTGACCATCAAGCGGTGTTAATATCTTCATATTTGGTATGGGTCTAAGATAGGCTATATCAAACACTCCATGGTGTGTTGGACCATCTGTTCCCACTAAGCCTGCCCTGTCGATGGCGAATAGCACATCCAAATTCTGGAGTGCGATGTCGTGGATTATCTGGTCGTAGGCTCTTTGCAAGAATGTAGAATATATTGCTACCACAGGTTTGAAGCCCATAGTTGCCAAGCCACCAGCATAGGTGACCACAGATTGTTCGGTTATACCCAGGTCAACAAATCTTTGTGGAAATTGCTTTGCGAATTTACTAAGGCCTGTTCCATCAGGCATTGCGGCAGTTAATGCAACAATTCTATCATCCTGCGAAGCAATTTTTGTCAATGTTGTTCCAAAGACTTCGCTGTAGGAATAAGTTCCCTCAGGCTTCTCAAAAAAGCCTGAATCTGGATCAAATTTATCCACACCATGAAACTTTGTAGGATTCTGCTCGGAGAAATAATAACCTTTACCCTTTATCGTAAACACAGTGAGTACCGTTGGATATGGATAGTCTTTAACTTGTTTTAGAGCTTCTTCTAAAGACCTCAGGTCATGTCCATCAACAGGTCCAAAATGCTTTAAACCTATAGACTCAAAGAAGTCCTCACCTATGAGTGCAACTTTTAAGGCCTCTCTAATCTTTTTCAATTCAAACTCAACAGCTTCGTTGAGCCCTTTTTTCAGTTTCTCTTTTACTGTTATATAAATCTTGCTCGTTCTGAGAGTCTCAAGTAGTTGGGATAGTCCGCCGACATTTTTAGAAATGCTCATCCCATTGCTGTTAAGTATTATCTTTATCTTAGAATCCTGCGCTTTAACTTGGTTGAGTGCTTCTAAAGCTTGTCCACTTGTTAGTGCACCATCACCTATGACCACTACAACGTTAGCCTTTCTGTTCTGCAACTTTAATGCTTTTTCTATACCTAATGCAGCTGCTATCGAGGTTCCAACATGCCCTGCACCGAATCTATCCACCTTCGCTTCAAACACGTTCGTAAATCCTGATAGTCCGCCAAAGGTCCGAAGCGTTTTAAAAGCATCCCATCTACCTGTCAATAATTTGTGAGTGTAGGTTTGATGGCCTGTATCCCAGATTACGTAATCTTCATAGGGGGCGAAGACTCTATAAAGCGCGAGGGTTAATTCGACGGTTCCTAAATTGGAAGCCAAGTGACCTCCGTTGACGGAGGTCACATCAATGATGTATTTTCTAATCTCTTGAGCAAATGAATGAAGCTCTTCGTAATTCATCTTTCTAATTTTTTCTATCAAAGCTCTATCCTCACCGAAGAGTGTGTTGAAATCACGCATCAAAATTCTCCCATCCCTTGTTACACTATCGTTCATTTTGCATTTTATATTCCCCACTTACTTCATTGGTTTTATGACATCAGTTTTCATGTAAGGTCTAAGCACTTCAGGCACAGTTATTGTACCATCAGGATTTTGATAGTTTTCCATAATAGCGACAAGTGTTCTTCCTATCGCAAGACCTGAGCCATTAAGTGTATGGACGTAATTGAGCTTTCCGTTTTTCGTTCTATAGCGCATATTACCTCTTCTTGCTTGGAAATCGGTATCGTTGCTACAAGATGAAATTTCTTTATACGCATTGTAAGATGGCAACCAGACTTCTATATCATACGTTTTCGCAGCTGCAAAACCAAGGTCACCTGTGCAGAGCGCTACAACCCTGTAAGGTAACCCAAGAAGTTGGAGAATCTTTTCCGCATCGCGGGTTAGTTGTTCCAGGTCTTCGAAAGACCGTTCGGGTGTTGTGTACCAAACAAGTTCAACCTTTTCAAATTGGTGTTGTCTTATTAATCCTCGCACATCTTTACCGTAACTTCCCGCCTCTCGTCTATAACATGGAGTGAACGCTGTGTACTTTATCGGAAGTTGAGTTTCTTCAAGAATCTCATCTATATGCAATGCGGCAAGTGAAACTTCCGCAGTCGGGATAAGGAATAAATCATCTCTTTCACATGTGTAAAGTTCTTCCGCAAATTTCGGAAGCTGGCCTGTCGCAGTAATTGTTTCCCTTTTAACTAAATGCGGAACATTGACTTCTATATATCCGTTCTGTGTGTGAGTATCAAGCATGAATTGAGCGAGAGCACGTTCAAGTCTAGCGATTTCTCCAAACATCACGGTAAACCTCGAACCACTTAACTTAGCACCCCTGTCAAAATCAAGCATACCAAGTTCAGGACCGAGGTCCCAGTGGGCTTTAGGTTCGAAATCGAACTTTCTCGGTTCTCCCCATCTTCGAACCTCGACATTCTCAGTTTCGTCCTTCCCAACAGGCACACTTTCGTGTGGAACGTTCGGTATGTAAAGCGCCAAGTTGTACATCTGGTCTTCCAACTCTTTTTCTTTTGCCTCGTATTGAGCGATTTCATCACCCAATTTCTTGCTTTCGGCGATTATTTCATTCGCTTCTTCGTTCTTACCCTCTGCTTTCAATTTTGCAACCATTTTGGAAAGCTCATTTCTTTTTGCTTTTAGGTTGTTGACAATATTGACATAATTTCTCCATTCCTTGTCCAGCTCCACGATTTTGTCAAGGATTTCAGTAGAATAATTCCTTTTTCTCAGTGCTTCATAGAATAACTCTGGGTTCTTTCTCAGTAATTTGAGATCTATCATATCATCACACTCCTCGGATTTTGTAAACAACCTCTTATTTTTCTTCTTCAAATAACTTTTTCAAATTCTCTTCGTACGGAGGATAAACTACCCCTTTTTCCGTGATTATCGCAGTGACAAGTTCGTTGTCAGTTACATCGAAAGCGGGGTTGTAAATGTTAACGTTGTTTGGAACTATCCTTTTTCCACCACAAGTTGCAACTTCTTCATGAGACCTCTCTTCAATTGGTATTTCCGCTCCGCTTCTTATTGACATATCTATCGTGCTCGTTGGGGCAGCAACATAGAATGGTATGCCATGTCTTTTCGCAAGAACGGCAACCATATAGGTCCCTATCTTATTCGCCACATCACCGTTGGCGGCAATTCTATCAGCTCCGACGATAACTGCGTTGATTTTTCCCTGTTTCATCACCCATCCTGCCATATTGTCACTTATAACTGTGACATCAAACCCATCTTTCATTAATTCCCATGCGGTAAGCCTTGCACCCTGCAGATACGGTCTTGTTTCATCTGCGTAAACTTTTATACGTTTGCCCTGTTCTTTGGCTGCTCTTAGAACACCTAGTGCCGTTCCGTAATCTACAGTTGCAAGTGCGCCTGCGTTACAGTGCGTCAAGACTGTAAAACCGTCTTCAAGTAATTGAGCACCATGCCTGCCAATGGCTTTGTTAGTTTCTATATCTTCAATCGCAATTTTCAAAGCCTCTTCTTCCAACACCCTAACAAGTCCTTCAAATTTTCCGTGTTCTACTGCTCTGCGTTCCATCCTATCCAGCGCCCAGAAAAGGTTTACAGCTGTTGGCCTTGTTCTTGCCAGCGTTTCTTTCACGTTTTTCAATTGCATCATGGCTTGTTCATAATTGTAAGTTTTTCTTGTTATTTCTTTTGCTCCCAGCACATATCCAAATGCCGCCGCTGCTCCTATAGCTGGAGCTCCTCGTACAACCATTTCTTTTATAGCAAGCGCAACTGCACGATAGTCTGCGCAAGTTACGTAAACTTCTTCAAAAGGAAGCCTTCGTTGGTCAATAAGTATCAAAGCATCACCATTCCATTCCATGGTCATGGTTTTCAAACCCTTTGCCTGAGCTTTCGCCTTCATCGTTTGCTCCCTCCCAACCGTACTTTTTGTGATTTTTCATAACTTTTACTTTGTTACGTGTTTAAAAAATCTTCTCTGAACTTTGAAAGACCGTTTACTTCACCAAATAGGACCGCTTTGCTATCATCTGTCAAAACCTCATTCTTTGAGGGACCTAAGACCAGAGCTTTGTCTTTTAACAAGCCAATGATGTAAACACTGTACTTTTCCTTAAGTTTCAATTCTTCTATCTTTTTACCAGCAAGTTTTGTGTTTTTTATATCAATTATTTCAACCTGAAAGGCTTTGTCTGATATGTTTAGCACATCTATAATATTTTCACGCTTTTTGAGGAAAGTCAGCGCTTCGACAATCTTTAACCCCGCTATTTCTGCTGTTGCAATAGGATGGTCTACCCCTGCGTAAATGAATTTTGTTAGATTCGATATATTCGATATATTCGAAACGACGTATATGTTTGGATTCAAGTTCTTAGCAGTCAGGGTAACAAAGATGTTGAGTGCATCGTTTGGTAAAGTGGTAACAAGAGCCCTCGCTTGCTTGATACCAGCCCTTAATAATACTTCTTCGCTCGTTGCATCGCCCTTTACAAAAACTACGTTATTTGTTTTTGAACTGTCGGTTATTTTTTCCCTAAGCTCTTCTTCAGTCACAAGGCTGTCTATTGCAACAACCGGTTCGTTCAACCTTAACAACTGATTTATAACCTTTGTTCCTATGTTTCCAGCTCCAACAACAATTACATGGTCCTTCATCTTTGACACCTTTCTTTCCACTCTTTTTTGTTTCATCAGTTTGATTAATTCACCCTCAACTAGCAGAGCTGTTACATACGACACGTTATACAAAACAACTGATAAACCAGCAAATATAAGCATCACAGTAAAAAACTTACCAAACGCTGAAAGTTGCTCATGCATTCCATAACCAACTGTCGATATGGTTATTCCAACAAAGAAAATAGCATCTGTAAGTGAGTAACCTTCAAACAGCCAGTAGTACAAGGTTCCAATTAAAAATATAAGCAAAACACTAACTAAAGCATTTTTTACTCTATTTAGTAAGTTTCTTTCTATAACTCCCAAGGTTTTTGATTCCGTTTTTGCCATGCTTTACACCTAACTTCGTTACAACAAAAGCTTTTTTCATTTCACAATAGGACTTTTGTACCTTATTTCTATCTTCGAATCTTTTCTAAATTTTTCGAAATCCTCCAAAAGTTTTTTCGATGCTTCCTCTTGCTTTGATGCAATCAAGGTGTTTTTTATTTCCTCACTAACTTCACTAAGAGTTTTCGTGCTACCAACTTTTATGTCTCTTACCTTCACAACGTAGTATTCGTTCCCCACTTGCTGGACTGGTAACGTAGTACCTTTAACAGCACTGGTGATAAATATCCAGAGTGATTGTGGAATTTTCGATGTGTCGTTAATGTTAACATATCCGTTGACAACAGGGGACAGGTTGTATTTTTTCAATATTTCGTCGTTCGAAAGACCTTTCACAACATCTAATCTTAACGTATCCGCTGTCGATTTGTCGTTCGTTTTGAAAACAAGTAAATCATATTGAGCCGGAACTGTGTATTTGTCCTTGTTTTTTTCGTAGTAAGACTTTATCTCTTCATCTGTAACCGCGAGGTTTTTAAGATAGTAAGTGTAAGCGTTAGCAAGTGATAGTGAATATTTTCGTTGGAAATAGAGTTTTTGCCTGTAATCTTCGAGCTTGCCCATTCCGAGCTGTACCAAGTATTCGTCTAATTGTTGTTCGGTCATCTTGAGTTCAGTAAGCATTTTCTTTATTTCGTTATCAACATCTTCTTTAACAGTCTTATCATCAGGTGCAACCCCAAGTTTCTCAGCAAACTGGATAAATAAGACCTTGCGGACAAGTTGGTCCAGGACTTCCAATTTGTATTTTTCTATCAAAATAGCTCCCTCTGTAGAAGTTGTTAAAACCTTGTAAAACGTTTGGTTTGAGTTTTGAATATCTAAGAGCAATTTCTGAACATTCGCCTCCCTGTTCCATTCGTCCATGGTGACGTTTCTTCCATTAACAACAGCAACAATGTCTTGCTGAGCGAACGTAAGTAAACTGATGAACAATACCAAAAACACTGTTAGTTTCTTCATCCTAACTCCCCCCGATATTTTTATGGTATTAGAATTATTTAACAACGATATTCACCAGTTTTCCAGGCACATAGAAGATGTTGACTATCTGTTTTCCCTCTACCAACTTCTTAACATTTTCAACAGCCTTTTCTTTTATTTGGTCTTCCGAAGAGTCTGCCGGAACAGTGATTCTACCTCTCACTTTACCGTTAACCTGGACGACTATTGTTATCTCTTCTTCCTTAAGTGCTTCTTCATCGTAATCTGGCCAGCGTTCTTCAACAATTAATGTTTCTTTTCCTAAGTCATGCCACATTTCTTCTGCCATGTGTGGTGCAAATGGTGAAATTATAAGCGCTATTTTTTCTGCTATCTCTCTCAACAATTTTTTGTTTGGTTTCTGGACTGTTTCAAGGTAATCGGAAAGTTGGTTGTTAAATTCCATCAGTCCAGCGATTGCAGTGTTGAACTTAAAGCCACCTTCAATGTCTTCTTTTATTTTCTTAATCATCGCATGCAATTTTCTTCTGAGCGCTTTTTCTTCTTTTCCAAATTCACTTTCTTCACCATCTTGTGAGTTTATGATATCAAGCATTTTGTAGTAGTTGTTCCAAAGCCTTTTAACAAATCGATTCACACCCTCTATTCCTGCATCGCTCCATTCAGCATCTTTTTCTGGGGGTGCCATGAAAAGTATGTACATTCTCAATGTATCGGCACCGTATTTTTCTATCATATCATCTGGGGAGACAACGTTACCTTTGGATTTGCTCATCTTCCAACCATCTTTGTAAATCATACCTTGGGTGAAGAGATTCTGGAATGGCTCGTCGAAACCAACATAACCAAGGTCGTGTAAGACTTTTGTGATGAATCTCGAATAGAGCAAGTGTAAAACAGCGTGCTCAACTCCACCTATGTATTGATCTACCGGTAACCAGTAATTTACATCGCTAGTATCAAAGGGTTTATCTTCCAATTTTGGGTTCACGTATCTTAAGAAGTACCAAGAACTATCGACAAATGTATCCATTGTCTCTACTTCTCTGTGGGCCGGACCACCACATTTTGGACATGTTGTGTGTTTAAATTCTTCGCTTAAGGTCAATGGTGATTGACCTGTTGGTAAGAATTCAACGTTTTCCGGCAGTTTGACCGGCAAATTTTTTTCCGGAACAGGCACGATACCACATTTGTCACAATAGATTATTGGAATTGGAGCTCCCCAATAGCGCTGTCTTGAGATAAGCCAATCTCTGAGTTTGTATTGGACACTTCGTTTTCCATAGCCTTTCTCCTCTATATATTTTATGACTTCTTCAATGCCTTTCTTACTGTCCAAACCGTCAAACGGACCGCTGTTAATCATTACACCTTCGTCTTCGTAAGGTGCTTCTTCTATATTCCAGTCACCTTCTTTGGGTTTGATGACCTGTTTTATCGGTAATCCATATGCTTTCGCAAAGTCAAAATCTCGTTTGTCGTGAGCTGGAACAGCCATTATTGCGCCAGTTCCGTATTCATAGAGTATGTAGTTGGCAACATAAATCGGTATTCTTTCACCAGTCAACGGGTTGATTGCATATCTGCCAAGGAAGACACCTTCTTTCTTCGCTTCCAAACTCGTTCTCTTGAACCTATCTTCAAGAGCAACTCTCGCTAAGAATTCTTCAACTTCTTTCCTCTTCTCATCAGTTACAAGTTCGAGCACCAGTGGAGATTCAGGTGCAATTGCCATGAATGTCACACCGTAGATAGTGTCTGGCCTTGTTGTGAAGATTCTGATTTTCTTGTCAAGACCTTCGACTGGAAAATCAACTTCGGCACCTGTGCTCTTTCCAATCCAGTTTCTTTGCATTGTTTTGACATGTTCTGGCCAACCAGGAAGTCTGTCGAGCCCTTCGAGCAATTTCTCTGCGTAATCTGTGATTTTGAAATACCATTGTTCAAGATGTTTCATAGTGACAGTTGTACCACACCTTTCACATTTTCCATCTTTCACCTGTTCGTTAGCCAAAACTGTCTGACAACTCGGGCACCAATTTACAGCTCCAGGCTTTTTGTATGCCAAACCTGCTTCGTAGAGTTTTAAGAATATCCACTGTGTCCATTTATAATAATCTTCATTGCACGTAATAACTTCCCTGTTCCAATCGTAGCTAATCCCCATCTTCTTTATTTGTCCACGAATAGTGTTTATGTTATCCATAGTCCATTTCTTTGGATGTATCTTATGGGCGATTGCTGCGTTTTCTGCAGGCAATCCGAAAGCGTCGTAACCAAATGGATGTAATACGTTGTATCCCTGCATTCTTTTGTACCTTGCAACGATGTCGCCTATTGTGTAGTTCTTAACGTGACCAACATGCAATGTTCCGGATGGATAAGGGAACATAACAAGTGCGTAATACTTGGGTTTTTCAGAATATTGAGGAGTTTCAAAAACCTTTTTCTCTTCCCAGACCTTTTGCCACTTTGGCTCTATCTCTTGTGGACGATACTCCTTCATACCTTTTCCCTCCAAGGCTCAGTTTTTTTGTGTTTTAAGTTTTGGTATTCCTAATCGCTTTTTTTGATTTCTTATACATTATACCATAAAATGCGATTTTTTCACTCACTTTATTTCGTCGAGCAAATATCCAAGAATTCTAATTTTCTTCACAGAAAATTCATATACAAGCCTGCACGGAAGGTCACTTTTTCTGGTATAATTAAATCATCAAGAAAGCAAAAGAAAATAAATGCACGATAAAAGCCCGCATAGTTTTTTTAAAGTGTTCGCTCTTCTGTTTTGGGAAAACTTCGAAAATTTTCGAGGTTTTTCCGTACAACGATTCTTCAGGTGAAAGGAAGGTGATTATTTGTGGAATACCCGAGTTATTCCATTGACAAACCACCATAAACTACTTGCAAAGGAGGGTAAAGAGGATGAAGGTAAAAATCCAGATCGACATCCGCAAACTCATCGAGCGCGGTGATTTCCGAACACTGAAAATGCTACTCGAAGACCAAGACCCAAACGTAATTTACGAAATGATTGAAGAACTCGAAACATCAGAAAAAGCTGTAGTATTCCGCCTTTTGAATAAAGAGCTTGCCGCGGAGGTCTTTTCCAAACTTGAGCCTGATGAGCAATACGAACTAGTAAAGCTGCTTACCGATGACGAAATCAAGTCTATTTTCAAAAACATGGACCCTTCCGATAGGGCTGAACTTCTCGATGAATTACCCGCCGATGTTGTTACCAAGTTGCTTTCGTTCCTACCTAAAAGTGAAAGAGAACAAACCCTTGAAGTGCTGAATTACCCCGAAAACTCAGCGGGTCGTTTGATGTCGCCGTATTTTATATACGTGACAAAATCCATGACAGTTCAACAAGCCCTTGATAAGGTGCGCAAGTTTGGAAAAGACGCAGAGACAATCTACACGATTTTCGTAGTGGAAGAAGACAGAACACTTATCGGAAATGTAAAACTCGAGGATTTACTGTTCGCTGAACCTGACACATTGATTGAGGAAATATACACGCCCGACCCGATTTATGTTAAAACCAATACCGACCAAGAAGAAGTCGCCGAACTGATGAAGAAATACGATTTAAATGCTATTCCTGTGGTTGACAACGATATGAGGCTTGTTGGGATTATAACTATAGACGATATCGTTGATGTTATTGATGAAGAAGCAACAGAAGATATTCACAAAATGGCAGGAATGAGTGTTACGACAACTTCTTATTTTCACACGTCACCACTGATTTTTATCAAAAACAGATTACCCTGGCTTGTTGGTCTGCTGTTGCTTGAGAGCGTTAACGCATTTATAGTTCACAGATATGAAGAAGTGCTCGCAACAATTCCTATAATCGCTGCGTTCATGACTACAATGGCCGATGCGGGAGGAAACACGGGTGGACAAAGCAGTACGCTTATAATCCGTAGTATGGCACTGGGCGATATTGAACTAAAAGACTGGTGGAAAGTGCTACTTAGAGAGTCTTACGTTGGACTGGTACTTGGCTCGATATTGGGAGCTGTCCTTTTTGTGCGCGGTTTCATGATTTCACACAACATCGTGGTTAACTTCTCTGCGGCACTTTCCTTGCTCATCATCATCGTCTTTGCAAACGTTGTAGGTTCTATGCTACCATTCATCGGTAAATTGATGAGAATTGACCCCGCTGTTATGGCGGGTCCACTGATAACAACGATAGCAGACCTTGCTGGTATCTGGATATATTTCGCAGTTGTAACTTATATGCTGCGGATAAGATAACTTTGTTCTCTTTCTTTTCCTGTTTGAATAGGGAGTGAGGCACATGGAGAGAGAAGAAATTGAAAAGAAGTTGATTGAATCCATTGAAAAACTGGAGGAACATCTGAAAAAGTACGAGGAAGATGTAAGGAATATTAACAATAGGATTCAACATCTACAAGAAGAGTTAGACAACGCATGGAACAACCTAAGAACTATAGTTATAGTACTCACGGTTGTATTTGTCGTAATGGCGGTTACCTGGTTCTTTCCATTCCAAGTAGCAGCGTATCGCTATTTAAGCATCGATGATATCCAAAGGAAAATCGTTGCTCTAAGTGTTGAAGCACTCTTTTTTGGGTTGTTATTCATATTAATGTTGTGGTCTATGCTTTCAAGGAGGTTTAGAGGTTAATCGAATGGACAGGATAATTGTCAAAGGTGCACGTGTGCATAATTTAAAGAATATTGACGTTGAAATCCCAAAGAACAAGCTTGTTGTTATCACCGGTCTGTCCGGTTCTGGAAAAAGCTCGCTTGCGATGGATACAATCTTTATCGAAGGGCAAAGGCGTTATTTGGAAAGTCTTTCCACTTACGCAAGGCAGTTCATAGGTGAACTAAAAAAGCCAGATGTGGATAGTATCGAAGGACTTTCTCCGACTATAGCAATTGACCAAAAGAGCGTATCTCACAACCCCAGGTCAACAGTAGGAACAGTTACCGAGATTTATGACTATCTGCGCGTGTTGTACGCGCAGATAGGTGTTCCACACTGTCCTTATTGTGGCAGAGAACTTCAAAGAATGTCAGTGGATGAAATTATAATACACGTCCAAAAGCATTTTCAAAACAAGCGTGTTATCATATTCGCACCTATCGCACGGGAAAAGAAAGGTACATTTAAAGACGAATTCGATAACTTTCTCAACAAAGGCTACACAAGGGTTGAGGTCGATGGAAAGATATATAGACTCGACGAGGTCCCAGAATTAAATAAGAATGTCAGACACACGATAAATTTAGTCATCGATAGGTTGGACCTGTCCGACACCGACACGCATAGGTTGTTCCAATCCATTGAACTTGCCCTCAAAGAGGGTAATGGTTTTGTTTTGGTAAGAACCGACGACGATGAACACCTTTATTCGGAAAAGCTTTCCTGTCTTTCCTGTGGTTTTTCAATGCCTGAGATAAATCCTAAGTTCTTTTCGTTCAACGCACCGTACGGTGCTTGCCCTGACTGCCACGGATTGGGTTTCAAACTCGAAGTTGATGAACGCACGCTTTTCGAAGAGGATATTCCCGTTACCCAAGGCTTAAGAATAGGACATAAAGCTGACGGATGGCTTCCTAGAAGAATCGAAAGAATTGTTCGAGAATACGGTGGAGACCCTTCCAAACCTTTTGAGCAACAACCCGAAGAGGTTAAAGAGGCGCTTTTATACGGAACTGAGTATTTTGAAGGATTAGTTGCCCTTGTAAAGGAACGATACGAGGAATACACTTCAGAAGAAATGCGTGAATGGATAGTTGCGAACTTTTTCGTGGAACGCACCTGTCAAACATGTAAAGGCAAAAGATTACGTCAGGAAGCTTTGAGCGTCACGATAAAGGACCTAAGCATCATCGATTTTACAGAGCTTCCTATATCAAAAGAATTGGAAATCATTAGGGCGTTGCCATCAGAACTTTCAGAAAAGCAAAGAGAAGCTGTAAAGGAGTTGTTAAACGAGATAGAGAAACGCTTAGATTTCTTGGAACAAGTTGGATTGGGTTATCTTAGCCTTTCAAGAAATGTGCGCACACTCTCGGGAGGAGAAGCCCAAAGAATCAGGCTCGCGACACAAATAGGCTCAAGACTGACTGGCGTAATCTATGTGCTCGATGAACCGACCATCGGATTGCATCAAAGAGATAACGACAGGTTGATATCTATGCTCAAAGAACTGAGAGATTTGGGAAACACCGTACTTGTCGTTGAACACGATGAAGAGGTTATACGGAGCGCGGATTACGTGGTAGATGTGGGACCTCGAGCAGGTGTAAATGGCGGGCAGATTGTTTATGCTGGAACGTTGGATGGTCTTTTGAAATGCGAAAAATCGCTTACGGGAAAGTATCTTTCTGGAAAAATGAAGATAGAGGTACCTAAGTATCGAAGAAAAGGAAACGGGAAGTTTATACGGATTGTTGGTGCAAAGCATAACAATTTGAAGAATATTACTGTTGAGTTTCCACTTGGAACTTTCATATGCGTTACCGGTGTGAGCGGTTCAGGTAAAAGTTCGTTGATTATTGACACACTTTATCCTGCTATAGCGAATAAACTTCACAAAACTCGATACGAAGTTGGGGAACACGATAGGATAGAAGGACTTGAAAATATCGACAAAATCATTGCCATCGACCAATCACCAATTGGTAGAACACCGCGTAGTAATCCTGCCACATACACCAAAGTTTTTGATGCAATTAGGGAGTTGTTCGCTATGACTCCGGAAGCGAAAGCACGTGGTTATGATAAAGGAAGGTTCAGTTTTAATGTTAAAGGTGGAAGGTGTGAAGCTTGTGGAGGACAAGGTGTTGTAAAGATTGAGATGATGTTCTTGCCGGAAGTCTACGTGGAATGTGAGGTATGTAAAGGTAAAAGGTACAACTCGGAAACTTTGGAAGTCACGTACAAAGGGAAAAATATCGCAGATGTTTTAGATATGACTGTCGATGAGGCGCTTGAATTTTTCCAAAATATTCCAGCAATTAAAGAAACGTTGCAAGTTCTATCAGACGTCGGACTCGGTTACATCAAATTAGGTCAGCCAGCAACAACGCTTTCTGGCGGAGAGGCTCAAAGAGTTAAGCTTGCTTCTGAATTAAGAAAAAAAGCTACGGGAAGAACATTGTACATATTGGACGAACCAACCGTCGGACTACACTTTGATGATGTAAAGAAGTTAATAGAAGTTCTTAATAGACTTGTCGATAAAGGAAATACCGTGATTGTTATCGAACATAATTTGGATGTTATAAAGTCTGCTGACTATATAATAGACCTAGGACCCGAGGGTGGAGATAAAGGCGGATACGTCGTTGCAACAGGCACGCCGGAAGAAGTCGCAAAAGTTGAAAGTTCATGGACTGGAAAGTACTTAAGGATGGTACTTTCAAATTCAAATGACAATACAGATACAATCCAAAATTTGTTATGCTGTGATGAGGGGGAAGCATCGTGAACGTGTTAAACAATACAGAACCTGCAAATCAAGAAAAGGTAAAAATCTACATTGCATCAAAGAACAATCACAAAATCGAAGAGATAAAACTCGTTGTCCCGGAATTTGTAGAACTTGAAACAGTGAACTGGGAGATTGATGTTGAAGAAACCGGTGAGACATTCATTGAGAATTCCATCATCAAGGCTCTCGAATATGGAAAGGAAATAGGACAGCCAGTAATAGCCGATGATTCAGGTCTTTCTATAGACGTGCTGGGTGGCTTTCCCGGTGTTATGAGTGCCAGGTATTTGGAAGGGGCAAGTTATGTTGAAAAGATGGAGAGCATCCTTCAGTTGATGAGAAATTACGAAGAACGAAGCGCAAAGTTTGTGTGTGCCGCTACGTATTTCAATCCTATTAAGAATTTCTTGATTTCTGTAGAAGGTTATGTTGAAGGAACAATCAGTCGAGAGATACGCGGGGATAAAGGTTTTGGCTATGATCCCATATTTATTCCAAAAGGCTACGATAAGACATTTGGTGAGCTTGGTGAAGAAGTGAAAAAGCACATAAGCCACAGGAGCGTGGCGTTTAAAAAGTTGTTCGAATTTCTGATGAAAGTTGGGGAGATTGTAATATGAGCAATGCAGAAAAATTTATCATCCATGCTGAAAGAATTTTGACCCCCACCTTCGAACCTCCCGTAAGAGGATTAGACATGAAAAGGGTCGAAGAATACCTTGATAAAGATATCGTTATTGAAGATGGTAAAATCAAAGACATACGTCCACATAAAAGTGCTGATATAAAAGCCAGACTCGTCACTCCCGGTCTTTTTGACGCTCATACCCACATCCCTTTCGT
Source organism: Fervidobacterium pennivorans (assembly GCF_001644665.1). Taxonomy (NCBI): domain Bacteria; kingdom Thermotogati; phylum Thermotogota; class Thermotogae; order Thermotogales; family Fervidobacteriaceae; genus Fervidobacterium; species Fervidobacterium ngatamarikiense. The sequence continues at coordinate 1,687,344 of NZ_CP011393.1, read as the reverse complement.
TGGTTCCCGCGCAAAAGAGTTTTACATGCGGGCTCGTGGGAAAACCTACCTTGAGATTTTGCAGGCTGGCGGAGGCATACATTATACTTCGACTTTAGTAAAACAAACCAGCGAAGATGAACTTTACAATGTTTCTGCTCGATATATTAAAGAATTCACAAAGCACGGTGTAGTCGGAATTGAATGCAAAAGCGGCTACGGACTAGATAAGGAAAACGAAATGAAGCAGCTGAGAGTAATAAGACGACTCAGAGATACGCTTCCAAACAAGATTATAGCTACGTTCCTCGGGTTACACGCAAGACCAAAAGATAAATCCGTTGCAGATTACATTGCCGAAATGAAAGAATTACTCAAAAATATTTCGAAAAACAACCTTGCTGATTTTGTTGATGCATTCTGCGATAAAGGTGCATACCTTCCAGAGGAGCTTGAAGAGTTCTTTAATTTTGCTAAATCACTTGGGTTTAAAGTTCGGTTGCATGCTGACGAAATAGAAAATGTTGGGGCTGCTAAGTTTGGTGCTCGACTCAATGCTGTGAGTGTTGACCATGTTTTGAAAGTTGCAAAAGAGGATATCCAAGAAATAGCAAAAAGCCAGACTATCGTTACACTAATACCAAATACGAGCTTTTATCTCGGAGAACCGTTTGCACCGGCAAGAGAACTCATCGATGCAGGTATACCAGTGGCTCTTGGCTCTGATTTCAACCCGGGCTCTTCTCCCATTTTTATGCCAAGTTTTGTTATGCACCTTGCAATAAGATTTTTGAAAATGGAACCAGAAGAAATACTAACCGCCTATACGGTTAATTCGGCATATTTACTTGGTTTCACTTCTGGAATTGTGAGACCAGGATATCCCGCAGATTTGGTGCTCTGGAAAACTTCAGAATTTCTGGACATTCCATACATGTGGCAAGAGAATTTTGTTGAGCATGTTTTTATAGATGGAAGGAAGGTCATCTAAAGCATGAAGGAAAGAAAATTCTTAAAGCCAAGTGATATTATTTTTGTCACAGTTGCAATTGTTTTTGGAATAGGTTGGTATTTTTTTCAATTTACGTATGAAAATGGTAATGTTTCAAGTCAGAAAACAATTTTTGTGAGAATCCAGGGTGAGGAGATATTGAAGGTCAAAGAACCTGGCGAATTTATAATAAGAAACCAAGAGGGAAAGTACATAACAACACTACATTTCGACGGAAACAAAGTTTGGGTTACCGATTCGAATTGTCCCGATAAAATTTGCGAAAAGACAGGGAAGATAGGACCAGGAGGGAGTATAATTTGCGTACCAAACAGAATGATAATAGAGTTCAAGACAGACGAGAAAAAAGGAGAGAAAAAAATAGACGTGGAAACGTGGTAATTTTCGGGATAATGATAGCGTTGAGTAGTGTGGCGTACGTTGTTGAAGGGTTAATACCATTTCCTGTTCCAGGAGGCAAGTGGGGTTTTTCAAATTTCTTAGTGTTGTACATGTCTGTTTTTTCTGGTCTTTCAGACGCTGTACTTCTTGCCGTCTCTAAGTCTTTACTTGGTTCTATTCTTTCTGGCACCATATTTACTCCAGGTTTTTTCATGGGTTTTTTCGGCAGTGTGGCAGCTGCGATAGTTCAAAGCTTTCTCTCAAGGTTTAACTTCTTAAGTGTATTCGGAATAAGCCTTCTGGGAATGGTAACAAACAATTTGGTGCAGTTTGTTATAGGTAGTTTCTTAATTGGTTCAAATGCTATTTTCATCTTCCTACCATTGGTGATGACGTTAGGTACGTTCAGTGCATTTGCAAATGCTTTTTTGGCTGTGAAAACACATGATATTGCGGAAGATTTCGAACTAAGATAGTGTTAACTCGTAGCGAGATAGTGTTAACTTGTAGTGATGAAAGAGTGTAAGCGTGGAAGAATGAGATTGATATTACCATTGTGAGTTTTTCAAAGATTCTTCACTACACAAAGACCTTAGACCTATCACAAGAAGTGCATTTGGGATAAGGGAAAGGGAAGTTTTTGCGTTTGTGAGAATGGGAAAGTTTGAAAGAATGATGGCAGAGTTTGCAAAGGAATTGTTGGTTACCGTATTTGTCATGACCGTTTTTGTACAAGCTGGTGGAACCGCATTTTGCACAAGAGAGCGTTGAGTTGTTCATATCGGGATACCTCCTTTGTCGAGAGTTGGTTGGGTGGGTGCCCTCTCTTTAAAGGATAATGCGGTTTTTGGAAAGTTTCAATACTTTTAGTTAACATTATCGAACTAAAGATAGTGTTAACTTGTAGTGATGAAAGAGTGTAAGTGTGAAAGAATGCAATTGATATTGCCATTGTGTGTTTTCCAAAGATTCTTCACTACACAAAAGCCTTGAATGTATTTTGCTAAATTCTTCGTATTCTTCAGCCCTCGCTTGAGTCGGAAAAAGTCTTTCAACAATGAAAACTTAGATTCACATTGATTGTTTTTACCGAGCGGTACCACTACGTGATTGATATTTCTGAACAACAGCTTTACTGCACTTTCATATGCACCAAGTCCATCAGTAATAAGTTCAATGCTTTTAGGTTCTAAATTACCAAAGAACTTCTCGAGCAATACTTTGACTTGTCCCATATCACGGTACTTTGAGACATGCCAACAAAGGATAAAGTTAGTTTCATGATCGACTAATAGCCAAACATAGTACTTTTGTTCTTTGAACACAAGAACAGTTTCATCAGCATGAACTGAGAAAACATTTTCGATGGTAAATGTTGGGAAAAGTACAGAGAATAAAGTACACAATCTAATAACCCATTTGTATATGGTGACATGAGATACTTTGATATTAAGAGAATGAGCAAGAGAGCGATAAGACATATTGTGTTTCATATACAAAACGAAAGCTTTTAAGATGAAGTAGATAGGGAAGCGGAAATATTTAAATTTCTCAGGAATAAGGGTGACTGGTTCGGGGAGGTTAAAAGGTACTCTATCTTTGGTACGACAAGCTCTACAACGGAAGACAACGAAAGAGCGACGGACTTTGTGAATTTCCATAGCTTTACCACAAGAAGAGCATTTGGGATATGGGAAAGGAAAGTTTTTGCGTTTTTGAGAATGGGAAAGTTTGAAGGAATGATGGCAGAGTTTGCAAAGGAATTGTTGGTTACCGTATTTGTCGTGACCGTTTTTGTATAGGCTGGTGGAACCGCATTTTGGACAAGAGAGTGTTGAGTTGTTCATATCGGGATACCTCCTTTGTCGAGAGTTGGTTGGGGGGTGTCCCCTCTTTATAAGGATAATGCGGTTTTTGGAAAGTTTCAATACTTTTAGTTAACATTATCGAACTAAACCAGGGGGTGAAAAAATGATAAGAAGGTCCGATTTTCCAAAAGATTTTATCTTCGGAACGGCTACAGCAGCATACCAGATTGAAGGTGCAGCAAACGAAGATGGCAGAGGACCATCAATTTGGGATGTCTTTTCACACACGCCTGGCAAAACCTTGAACGGTGACACAGGAGACGTTGCGTGTGACCATTACCACCGATACAAGGAAGATATCCAGCTGATGAAAGGAATAGGGTTGGACGCTTACAGATTCTCTATCTCCTGGCCCAGAATTATGCCAGATGGGAAGAACATCAACCAAAAGGGTGTGGATTTCTACAACAGACTCGTTGATGAGCTTTTGAAGAATGATATCATACCATTCGTAACACTCTATCACTGGGACTTACCCTACGCACTTTATGAAAAAGGTGGATGGCTTAACCCAGATATAGCGCTTTATTTCAGAGCATACGCAACGTTTATGTTCAACGAACTCGGTGATCGTGTGAAACATTGGATTACACTGAACGAACCATGGTGTTCTTCTTTCTTGGGTTATTACACGGGAGAGCATGCCCCGGGTCATCAAAATTTACAAGAAGCGATAATCGCGGCACACAACCTGTTAAGGGCACATGGACATGCCGTTCAGGCGTTCAGGGAAGAAGTAAAAGATGGAAAAGTTGGCTTAACCAACGTTGTGATGAAAATAGAACCGGGCGATGCAAAACCCGAAAGTTTCTTGGTCGCAAGTCTTGTTGATAAGTTTGTTAATGCATGGTTCCATGACCCTGTTGTTTTCGGAAAATATCCCGAAGAAGCAGTTGCACTTTATACGGAAAAAGGGTTGCAAGTTCCCGATAGCGATATGAATATTATTTCGACTCCTATAGACTTCTTTGGTGTGAATTATTACACAAGAACACTTGTTGTTTTTGATATGAACAATCCTCTTGGATTTTCGTATGTTCAGGGAGACCTTCCCAAAACGGAGATGGGATGGGAAATCTACCCGCAGGGATTATTTGATATGCTGGTCTATCTGAAGGAAAGATATAAACTACCACTTTATATCACAGAGAACGGGATGGCTGGACCTGATAAATTGGAAAACGGAAGAGTTCATGATAATTACCGAATTGAATATTTGGAAAAGCACTTTGAAAAAGCACTTGAAGCAATCAATGCAGGTGTTGATTTGAAAGGTTACTTCATTTGGTCTTTGATGGACAACTTCGAATGGGCGTACGGATACTCAAAACGTTTCGGTATAATCTACGTAGATTACAATACGCAAAAAAGGATATTGAAAGATTCAGCGTTGTGGTTGAAGGAATTTCTAAAATCTTAAAAGTTCGAAAGAAAAGAAGCCCCGGAAGGGGCTTCTTTTGTTAGATGGGCTTAATGTTCTTATTTTAAGCTGTAAAGCCTTTCCTTAGGATTCACTATCTCTGTAATACGCACACCAAAATTTTCATCGATGACAACAACTTCTCCACGTGCAATCAATTTGTTGTTTACGTAAATATCAACAGGTTCTCCCGTAAGTTTATCCAGTTCTATTAGAGACCCCACGCCAAGTTCCATAATTTCTTTCAAAGTGAGCTTCGTACGTCCGAGTTCTACGGTAACATTTAACGGCACATCAAATAGCAACTGGAGTCTTTCATCCAAAATTTGTGGTTTTTCGGATGGTTGTTGGGTTCTGCCGAAATCTTCAAATTGGACAGGTCTTGCTGCAACCGTTTGCTTTTCTTCTCTCTTTGGAGTAGGTGGAACAAAACTCGTAGGTTTTGAAGCGGAAGTTTGAGCTGACTCTGGAGCTCGTGCACTTGCTTGCTTTTGCTCTACAGTCGGTGTGCCGAATATTAATTCATATAGTTTTTTGACAAATGAAATAGGCATTGCCAAAAAGAACTTCGCAGGTTGTAAGCCTTCGATAGTCATTGTAAAAGTTGCTTTTGCAACTTTGTCGTTTTCATCACCTATAGGTGGGAATTTCACGCTCTCGTCATCGAAGTTCAGAATCTCCGTCGTTGGTGGAGTAATACTAACGGGTTTTTTTATCATATCGGAAAGTGAAGTAGCAGCCGAACCCATCATCTGGTTCATGGCTTCACCAACGGCACTGAGTTTGAACTCGTCAAGTTCATCACTCTCTGGCTTACCAAGACCGCCCATCATTATATCAGCGAGTTCAGCTGCTAACTGTTTTTCAATAACCAGCGCATTTAAGCCCTCAACTTCGCCTTCAAAGTGTATCGTTACACAAACCTTCTCGCCGCTTATACCTTTTCTTAGTTCGCGAAGTGTCATAACTTCAACTTCTGGTGTTGAAATGTCTACTTTTCTACCCAGAATGTTAGACAGTGCAGTTGCACCTGCACCAAGAATTATATTTCCAACTTCGCCGACCATTGATATTTCAATATCTGAAAGTTCCTCATCTTGCACAACTTGTTTAAGTAAAGCATCCAATTCTTCTTGGCTTAGGAAGTCATCAGCTATCATGCCTATTCACCTTCCTCTTTAGGTTCTTCTATCACTTCGGTAATCTTTACAGCATAGTTCCCTTTGTACTGACCAGGTTTACCTAGGAATTTTGTACGACCGTTTACTTCTACTCTTATCGGTTCGTCGTAGTGTTCTTTCAATCTTATCACGTCGCCTACCTCAAGTGTTAAAATTTCACCTAAGGTTAGCTCAGTTTCTCCAATAATTGCGATAACATCTATCTTTGTTCTTTGCAAGTTTTCTTTGAGCTTCTCGATATGCTCTTCCGTTATTTCTTTTTGCTTGACTTTGAACCAACTCTGTGTTGTGAGCTTTTCTCCTATCGGCTCTATAACAGAAGATGGCCAGCAAAGGCTCATGTAACCCTCCACTTTTCCGAAACTCACAAAAAATGTGATTGCTAAAACCATCTCGCTACTTGGGACTATTTGGACGAATTGTGGGTTTGTTTCTGTGGATTCAACAACAGGGATAAACGGGTGAACAGACATCCAAGCTTGAGAAAGTGCGGTAAGTAAATTTACAACCTCTTTCTTAATTATCCCCATTTCGATTTCTGTTGGAATTCTTTTGACATCACCAGGTTCACCAGGTCCACCAAGTAGAACATCCAAAACCCCATAAAATATTTCTAAGCTCATGTTGAATATTGCGCTACCTACCAATTCTCTTGCCGTGAATATGGTTATGAACGACGGGTTACCTATGGATTTCATGTATTCATCATAGGTAAGTTGGTCTATACCAACAACGTTTACTGAGGTGAAGGATCTCAATTTACCTGATAAATACGTAGATACACTTCGTGCAAAGTTTTCATGTATCATCTGAACAGTTCGAATTTGTTCTTTCGAAAATTTTTGAGGGCGCAAAAAATCATATGTGCGAACCTTTTTCTCTTCGCCCTCTTTTTTCACTTCCTCTATATTAACTTCTCCCTGCGAAAGTGCCGCCAACAATCGGTCTATTTCTTCTTGGCTCAGTACATCCGGCAAAACTAACAACCTCCCATGAAAGGGATTGTGATATTGTTACTGGACAGTACTTATCGCTTTTATGTATATATAAACATTTAAAACCCCAAGTTTTTCTTTCTCGCCAGTAAATCCGGTAATCTCATTCACAGCTTCCCTGATTTGCTTTTTTAATAAGTCTAAACCCGCTGGAGTTACGAGGGCAAACCGCTCTTTGCTCAAGAATATCGTAGCAAGTGCGTCCATTATTTCATCGTTTTTTTCAGCTACAGCTGCTCTGCAAGGTTCACTACCGACAAGCAAGGTTAAAGAATCGACAACCGCAACATCTCTTCCACCTTTAAGCATGAAGGTTTGATACTTACCTTGAGCAATAACAACTGCCTTTATCTGGACCGGCGCCGCAGCAGTTGCTTCTTCTTCCTTAGGCTGGCTTGGTTGCTTATTCGAACCAAGCATGAAGAAAACAACCAAACTTACAACAAGTGAAATAACTAACGGAATTACTAACATCTTTATTAAGTCCATCAAGTTACCTTTCTTCTTAGGTTGCTCTTGCTGTTGTTCAACTTCTTCAGGCATACTTCGCCCTCCTTAACTTTCTCGATTTATCAGTATCCCTTAGTTTCTCTCTTTATTACGATTTCTATTTTCCTATATTTTGCACGTGTTTGTTCAACGTCTCTATAGTATTTCTGGGTAAATTCTGCACCCTGTCTTTGGTACTCTTCTATAGATATTTTACCACTTTCGTAGTCACTTTGTAGTTTCGACATGTCGTAATCGTAATTCGCCTTTATGGATTTCAGTTCTTTGTTTACATCAACATCTCCTTTTCCTATCGGTACGAACCTATCAGGCGAATAGAAATAATCGATATCGAATAATCCAGACCTTATCTCTGCATACCTCAACGCATACCTTTTTTGCTTCAACTCCGTTAGCATGAAATTCACTACCGAAGATGCCCGAGCACTACTAAGGTGCCAGTTCGATGGATATATAGAGTCTGGAGTTGTTGGTCTGTCATCAGCATATCCTCTAACCTCAATTATGTTCGATGTATGCTCTAAAATTATAGCCCCCAGTTTCTCAATTATTTCTTTGGCTTCAGCTGTTAGTCTTGCGCTTCCTGTTTCGAAAATCTTAAAATTAGTCAGTGTGATAAGTGTTCCTTCGTCTCGTTCTTCTATTGTTACCTTACCCTGGTATTCCTCGGATATTCGTAACAGTTCCTGATAAACACCAGGCTTTGAAGATATAAGCGCTTCTTCGCTCATAGTCTGCCCACCGGTTAAGACACTTGGTGGATTTCCACTCAAAGCCAAGCTCATCCCAACTACTATCTGTTGGAATTTTCCAGGACTCAAGCTCGACATTGAGAACAATAAAACGAAGAATGTAAGGAGCAAGGTAACCATATCTCCGTAAGTATTTAACCATTCCGGTACCGATGGACAGACACACTTTTCCTTCTTTGCCATTAGGCACCAGCTCCCTGAACCTGTGCTTCGTACTTAGCTTTCTCAGCGCTTGGTAGATAGGATTTCAGTTTTTCCTCAAGTACCCTTGGATTTTCTCCAGCCTGAATAGACAACACACCTTCCAGAATCATTCTTCTCGCAAGCTCTAAATCTGCCGCACGTTTTGCTATTTTTTCGGCTACTGGAAGACCTACGATGTTAGCAAGAATAGACCCGTACAATGTGGTTATAAGTGCAACTGCCATAGAGGGACCTAATGTCTCTGGGTTGTTCAAACTTTTAAGCATCTGAATAAGCCCGACAAGAGTTCCTATCATTCCGAACGCTGGACCAAAGGTTCCAAGTGAGTCAAAGAATCCCTTCTGGTCCATCATTTCCGCTGTTGCCATCTCAATTTCTATCTCCATCATGGACCTCAAAACTTCCGGCTCTGTTCCATCAACAACCAATTGCACAGCTTTTTTTAAGAACGGATCTTGAATTTCTTCCAAATTCGCTTCAAGCGATAGTAGCCCTTCTCTTCTTGCCTTTTCTGAAAACGACACAAGCGTTCTCAGAGTTCCAACATAATCAATCTTTGGTTCTTTGATAGCGTTCATTATAACCTTAACAATACCAAAAACCACGTTCTTTTTGTTTGCAGTTATAGCAGAGGAAATAGCACCACCAACAGTAATGATAACAGATGGTATGTTGATGAATGTAGCAAAATCACCAGAACCACTTATGATACCATATATCATCATACCAAAACCTAAAATAACGCCGAGTAAAACGGTAATATCCATTATTCCTCACCTACCATCGGGGGTAAGAATATCTTCTTCTTGTATTCCATAACACGATTAACGACTTCTTGGACAGGTTCAAGCACTATGTACTTTTTCCCATTGTATAAGGTTATAGTGGTGTCCGGATTGGCTTCAATTTTTTCTATGTATTCAGCGTTCAGGTAGAACTCTTTCCCGTTCAGTCCTGTCAGTTTTATCACTTTTTTCACCCCTATGGGTTCTAGATTATTTTATCCGATTATCTTCTGAGGTTCACCACTTCTTGGAGTATTTGGTCAGCTGTTGTTATCGTTCTTGCGTTTGCCTGGAAACCTCTCTGGGCTATTATGAGTTTTGTGAACTCTTCGGAAAGGTCTACGTTGGACATTTCCAGTGCACCTGCAACAAGAGAACCAAATCCACCCTTGCCCGGCTGACCAATGCGTGCTGTCCCACTGTTCGCGCTTTCTCCATACAACGAATTGCCAAGTTCAAGGAGACCTGCTGGGTTATTGAACGTTGCAAGGGCAACCTTCCCAAGCACGTCAACCAAACCGTTGGTGAAGGAACCGATTATATCTCCGTTTTCAGAAATGGAGAACGATTCTAGAACACCTTGAGCATTCCCATCTTGTGATTTAACAAATGCGTCTGCCAAAGCAGCAAATTGCGTCATACTGTTCATATCGAGCTTGATTTTTACAATCCCATCACCATTTTCGCCTGCGTTGAACATGATTGCATCAATGTTTTCTCCCTCTGAGATTCGCCCAGTGTTTGGATCAAAGGAATTAACACCGAGTAGTCTTCCTGTTTTATCGAACCTCAATACTCCAAAGCTACCACCGGTAATCTCTGTTCCTGTATCGTAGTTTGAAAGGTATTTTATATTCTCCCCGGTTGCACTTCTAATTCTGAACGCCCAAACATTCTCTTTATCACCGTAAACTGATGCTAGCTTGACAAAATCGATGTACAACGTGTATGGATTTCCAAGAGAATCGTAAACCTGGGTTGATGTTGTGTAGAATGGTGACTTGAACGAAACAACAGAGAAGTTGGTTGGATTATCCGCTTCGTAGAACCTTGGTTCACCGGCACCAGGGATAGTTAGCTGGTCAACTTTCGATGGCTGATAAACAACGTCTTGATATGAATTCCCACTTAAAAGATTTGCATCGTATACCGTGTTGTCACCATTAATCAATAGAACATTATAAGTGCCAATCGCATTACCGGTTACTGAATCTCTAATCACTCTTACGACCCCATATTTTCCCTGTGTATATTCAAAGCTTATTTTACCATTCCCACCATCGTCAACTGCTGTCACAACTTCTGAACCAAGTGTCTTTCCATTGACAACTACTCGCACTCTGTATTGTCTACCCGCGACAAGATTTGCACTTGTTAAACTCTGTGTTCCTGCACTGTTTATGTCTTGCGGACTAATTCCAGTAACTAATGTTCCATCAAGGTTTTCAATAACATATTGAACTGTATAGTTCCTTGTAAGTTGGCCTGCAGTGGTTGATGCAACGTTTGCACTATCAAGTTCTAAATCAAGTGGAGCAACTTCTTGGGTAGAAGCTGCTATTTCCACAAAGTAAGTTTGCCCATCAACAAGTTTTTCACTTGAGATAGCCTCTGTGACGCTTCCATTGAGCACGTTTCGAGAAAGCGTATCAACTATCCTTCCTTGGCTATCTCTTATAATGAACAAGTAATTTCCATCTTGTTGTTGAATAGGTTCTGTAAGTGTAATAGCACCACTTGAAGCTGTTCCGGAAAGTTTTTGTTTAATGGCACCAGCACTTACAACATTCCCAAATTTGTCGAATTTTATGTATATCTTTCCATCAATCTTATCGTCCAAGTTCGCATCTATCTTACCAAGATATATTTGATAATCACTGAACGTATCCTGGAGTCCTCCGAAGTCTCTTTCGAATGTAACCTTTGTGTTGATTGTCCTGCCACCGTATCCATTTATCGCAATAACAAACTTTTCAGGTCCCACCCTTGCATCAAGGTTCCCTGCCAATGTCATTCTCGATGTTTGTTTCGCTGCCATGCTGAGACCTGCTGATATTTGGATACTGCCTATTGGTTTGTTGGTGTCGACATACCTTCTTCCGCTTGTGGGGTCTACTTCTGCAACCCATCCTTGGAGTTTCAAACCTGTTGTTGGCTGGACAATGGTTCCATTGAGGTCCAAGTCAAAGTTACCTGCCCTTGTGTAAAAATATCTCTGACCATTGGAGAGGATAAAAAATCCTTCACCTTGGATTGCCAAATCTGTCTTCTTTCCAGTGTTTTGGAAACTACCTTGGTTCATTATCTTGTCAATGGATGCAACACGTATACCGTACCCAATTTGTTTTGGGTTCGTTCCACCTGTTCTATCGGTTGCCCTTCTGGACATATCAAGAATCTGAGAAAAGTTAGTCGCATAGGTGACTCTTGCACCTTTGAAACCTATCGTATTAACGTTCGCAATGTTGTTGCTTACAACGTCAATCTCTTGCTGGAAGCCCTGAAGTCCAGAAACACCACTGTAAAGAGACCTCATCATATATCCTCACCCCTACGCATAGATTTCTGATATTTCTGAAATTTCGTATATCTTGCTATTTACAACAACGTTGATTCTACTTCCATCAAACTGGACACCTGAAACCACGCCACTTTCAACACTTGGAATTTCTTCGTAATCTCCGTTACCTGTCAGCTTAAGTATTTTAAAAGTGTATTTTCCATCCTTTACCTTTATTCCGTTCTCACCTTTCCCATCCCATGCAATCAGTTGCATTCCAGCATCAACGTTTCCTAGCTTTTGTTCTTTTATAAGCTTACCGTTTTGGTCGAAAATTCTAACAACTATCGTTGCTGGAGCGTCCAATTTGAAGACCTTTGTTTCCGGAACCCCGTTTGACACTGTGATTGTGTTTGTCTTGACAACAGCAGTCTTTCCTATCATGGAAACTGCTTGTGTTCTATAAAGCTGAGCAGCAGTATCTACGAATTGTTGGACCGATTTACTCATGTTCATTATCTGTTCGAGGGATGAAAGTTGAGACATTTGGGCTATGAAATCCCTATCTTTCATTGGTTCAAGGGGGTCTTGGTTTTTAAGCTGTGTAATAAGCAATCTCAAAAAGGCTTCTTTGTCCATGTCTTTTTTTGTTGTTCTTTCAGTCACTTTAGAGAATAAATTAGCCGTTGCGTTTACGTTCATTATCATCTTCCATCACCTCTTCACTGAATGCCTTTCTTTTATTTTCATGATTTTGTTCTCCATGTTTTTGGTTTTGCTGGTTCTGGTAGTGTCTTGCGTCTTCGTGATAGCTACTTTCTTCTTTCATCTTCACTTCCATGTTCCTCACATCGAAATCTAAAGCTGTTAATCTATCTCTCAGTATGCCGATGTTTTTCTCGAGTAACTCTTTGCTTTTCTCGTTTTCCGCAACAAAGACGATGGTTATCGCTTTTCCTTCTTTTCTGAGTTCAACATCGATGTTTCCCAGTTGCTCAGGATATAGTTTCATCCTTACGTTTTCTTCCAATCTATTCGAGAATCCGAAATCTCTAATTTTTTTATAAATTTCTTCGAGGTTCTGGGAATGCTGTAAACGTTCTACAAGTTCGAACCTGTTATTAGTTTGGTAGGTCTGATCGGTTTTAGCCTCAGATGATTTGTAAGTCAACTCTGCAAGTCTTTCTAAGAACTTGTTTGAGATATTTGGGCGTTCTTGAAATTCTTCTTTCTTACTTTCTTCTTTCATCTTGTACTCAATTTCGAATGACTTTATTTCTAATTTATTCTTCGACGCCTGGGCTATTCCATTCCTAAACTCTCGAGCATCGTATTCTTCCTTAGCTAAGCTTTCTGTATTTCGGGAATCACTTTGCCAGTCACTATGAACTTGCTCTACCACATCTTTTTCAATCTTCGATTGAAACACGTTTGTAAGGAGCGTTTTATCCCCAACTTTTAAAGAATTTTCGCTGTCGATGCTTTCAATGTTCTCCATGGTTTGGTTGTCGTATATTTTAGGTTTTTCTGCTACAATATTTTTAACAAGTTCAGCTGCGAAAATCATCTGACCATTGGTGAGCTTTGGGTCAGCTGAGTTTACCGTTTCTACAACTGGGGCTTTTTCATTTTTGTTTTCCAAATCACCAATCGTTCGTAAGTGCTCAGAAGTGATTACCTTTATGGAATTAATCATTTGCAGGATGTTATCATCTACACCTTTATTAGAGCTCTTCTTGCTACTATTATCATTCAAAACTTTCTGTGAATTTGTTTGAACTATTGGGAAAGATAATACCTCTTGTGAACTGACTTTTTGCGTTCTTTCAGAATATCCTTTTTCAACAACGGTCAGTGGTATATCGGCTTGAATCTGAAATGTGAAATTCTTCTTTTGCTCTGTCTGAACCTGGACTATTTGATGAAAACTTAGAGCGTTTTGTCCAGCATGGTTTACGTTTGATAAACTCGCGCTGACTGCTTGTTGTTTTTGGATAATACGTGAAATCTCAACAGTAAGAGCGTTAAGTATCTGTGATTTGTTACTCAAATCAGTTCTAAAGTTATCTTTATTAGTTGTTACTATAGTTGTAACTCTGTTCGGGATTCCAACCTCTCTTTTTTCTCTTTCCTCGGTCCCTGCATCAACGAACTTAGCTCCAGACCTCAATGAATCTTTTTGAATATTCGCTCCAGGTATGTTTTGAGGATTATTAACCACCATCCCAGAACTTGAACTTTGAAAAGCTAAGCCTTTCAAAACATTTTTTGTTTCCATCGATTCGTTCTCAACACCGAAATTTTGGTGAATATTTAATGTTTTGTTGCCATCCTTTGAAGTGTTTGGAACATTGTTGGCATTGTTACCCTTTGCTTCAGCTGTGTTTTCGATTACCTGCTGCGGTTGTTTTGATTGCAGAGCTTGGTATGATTTCACATCTTGGAAGGCTCTTGATGCTTGAGACTGAGATGATATACGCCATTCGTTATACGTTTTGCTATTAGGCGATTGTTCACTCAATTGACTAACTTGCCTTTTCCCAGTTAGTTCCCCTGTCGATTTACTTGCTCGAATTGACAGGTCTGGTTGGTTTGGTTGTAGAGAACTGTTTGGTTTAGTTGTTTGTTCTTGTTTGTTTGATGCTATAGTTGGTTCTACAAGGGCATTTTCAGTGCTGAACGTCTTTTGTAAGTTAGAGAGATATTCAGTACCGTCGTGAACAATAGCATTTTCCTTTCCATTGTTGTTTTGAATTTTCGCACTGGCATCCACAACGGTAATTTTCTTTTCATTTTCTTTTGGAACATTCGGAGAGAATTTTTCTATAAACTTTTGTTTTAGTTCTGAAGCCGTTTCTTTGTTCTCTTTGTTGAGAACAAGAGACTCATTGTTTTCTTGCGTACCTCTTATAACTTCCGCATTCTCCGTCACAGTCAGTGTAGTATCTCCATAATCCTGTGTGCTTTTCTTTGAATCATCATAACTTGCTTCCACAATTGCTTCTGCTGGCTTCAAACTGTCCAGTGGCTTATCCTCTTCATGTTTAGTCATTAACTGTGTTTTGTTTAGCAATTTAAAATTGTCCTTTTCTATTTCTGCTTCTTTCAATTCTCCTTTTACATTATCAAGCCCTCTTTCAATTCCATCACCGGCAGTTATTTCTTTAACCTTTCTTTCGCTTAGACCGTCCACATTTTTAAGCGCTTCTTCCGACCTTTTTACATCCTGTTTTGGTAGTCCGTTTGTAGATTTTTGTGTTGAACTTTCGTTGATCGGATTACTCTCTACTTTGCTTTTTGAAAGCTCTTCAATAACTCTTTGGAGAATCTTTTCAAAAGATTCTCCATTTTGGGAATTTTTGTTTATTTGAGAGAGCACATCTTGTATCTTTTCAGAATTGCCGAGAATCTTCGTAAGGTTAATCAGATCTATCAAAATCTCGCCCCCAAGTTCAATACTTCGATAAAGAGCTCTTCATTTTTGTCTTTTATATCTTTCAACAACCTGATTCGTGTCTGATCATCAACATTTGACAAGATGTAAAGCACCAAATCTGGTTTCTTGCTTATCTTTTCAACCATACTCCATATCTCTTCGTATGGCATGTCAGACAGATACGCTGAGAGTCCTTTCCTAAAACCATCAACGGTTATTATCTGAGCTTCATATGAAACCAATTCGTTTATTTTTTGCTCTAAATCTTGTATCTTGTTCTCTATGTCACTGATTATTTGGTCCACACCACCCATTTTTTCAATAACTTGAGCTGCTTTCACAGGGTTAACTGATGTAAGTTCTTGGACTAACTCTGCTCTTGTGTCCGCTGGTAGTTTGGAAAATACCAGTGCAAGCGTCTCGACAGACATGTTATCTGCATTCATCAATCTTCTAAGTTGCGCTGGTTCAGAGTTGAGGAATGTATCCACAATATCCTGTAAACGCTTCAACGTCGTAGTATCTTCGACTTTGTTAAGTTCTTCTTTTAACCTTTGTTCTTTCCAATTGTTCTCAACGGTTCTTAAAGCTTCCAAGAGCTTATCGATTTGAGCTTCTTTTTGGGCTAAGAGCCTATCTTTTTCTTCAAGTTCTTTCAATTTGGCATCTAATTGTGAAGCGTATTCTTCGTATGCTTTTTCAAAATACTCCTTTGCAGTGAAAACACTAATTGGTTCATATTGAATAAAGTTCTTTAAAAAAGGGACTTTAGAAAATAGGTAGCCAAAATAATTCCTCCATGCCTGAAAAGTAGAGGCTTGCTGACCGTATATCTGACTTACGAGAAAGGAAGAATAACCGTAAAAAAATAACAGACCCACTAAGAGTACTCCAAAGATTATGCCTAATATAATAAACAAAGCCTTTTTTGATTTCATTACTCCACCTCCAATTCAATATTTCTCTCGTTTTGTACATTTTTCCTAAGTGTAAAAAGTTTTTATTAAAAGCAAAAGGGTCGGCGTATTAGCCGACCCTTTTGTTTCTCTTTGCGAGGATAATCTATTACTCTTCAGCTTGCTGTTCGAGATATTTCTTGCGTTCTGCTATTATCTTTTCCTGGATGTTTGGTGGAACGATATCGTATTTTGCAAACCTCATAGTAAAGTAACCTCTACCACTTGTGATGGATGACAATCTACTCTGGAAGTCGAGCATTTCTGCCAAAGGAACTTCTGCTTTAACAACGGTCATACCTTTTCCGGCAGGTTCCATACCCATGGGTCTACCTCTTCTGGAGCTAATATCACCCATGACATCCCCTGCGTTTTCATCCGGTGTGAAGACTTCAACATACATAACGGGTTCCAGAAGAACAGGTCTTGCTTGTTGCATACCTTTCTTGAACGCCTGAATTGCAGCAATCTGGAACGATATATCTGAAGAGTCAACTTCGTGGTATGAACCATCAAAGAGCGTTACCCTGACATCAACAACAGGATAAGCTGCAAGAACTCCTTTCTTCATAGCTTCGCGAATACCCTTTTCAACAGATGGTATGAAGTTTCTTGGAATGACACCACCAACGATTTTGTCGACAAATTCGAAACCAGCACCCCTTTCGAGCGGTTCTATTTCAATTTTGACGTGACCATATTGACCGTGTCCACCTGTCTGCTTTTTGTGTTTGTGCTCAGAAATTGCTTTTGTCGTTACTGT
Organism: Fervidobacterium pennivorans; assembly: GCF_001644665.1. Classification (NCBI taxonomy): domain Bacteria; kingdom Thermotogati; phylum Thermotogota; class Thermotogae; order Thermotogales; family Fervidobacteriaceae; genus Fervidobacterium; species Fervidobacterium ngatamarikiense. Next base: position 1,670,602 of record NZ_CP011393.1, on the reverse strand, counting down.
TTCTCTGTAAGCAATCTTCGGTTTTCCAACTTCAACATCAACACCAAATATGTTCTTCAGCCTTTCAACCATAACATCGAGGTGCATGCCACCGATACCAGAGATAACAGTTTCGGAAGTTTCTGGGTCAAACTCCCACGCAAACGTTGGATCCGAATCCGCCAATCTGCTCAAGCCGTTGCTAATTTTGTCGATATCTGATTTCGATTTCGGATTGACGCTCTTTGAAATCATCGGTTCTGAATAGACCGGTGGAACTATCGTGAGTTTTCTGTCTTTGTGTGTCAATGTATCTCTGACGGAACTTTCCTTGAGTTTTGGTAGAACTACAACATCACCACAGGATACTTCTTCAACTTCGTACGTTTCCTTACCTTTCGCAAAGTAAAGGTGACCAACCTTTTCCTGAGAACCTCTGGTCACATTAACAAATGTGTCTCCCGGTTTTAGAACACCAGAGATTACTTTGATGTAGCTTAATTTTCCAACGAATGGGTCGACAACTGCCTTGAACGTATATCCAACAAATGGGTCTGTTTCAGAAGCCACAACTTCCACTTCATCTCCGCTTTCAAGTCTTGCTTTGTAAGGTCTTGCATCGAGCGGCGATGCTCCTATGTTGTTTATTGTTCTAAGCAATATATCGACACCTATATTCTTTTCGGCGGAACCTGCCAAGACAGGGACTATTTGTCTTTCGATAAATCCCTTTCTGAGAGCTGCCCAGAGTTCTTCAGGTGTGATAGGTTCTTCCGCGAAGTATTTTTCCATAAGGGTATCGTCAAGTGAAACGATGTCCTCCATTATGGACATCTTTATTTCTTCAACTTTATCCTTAACTTCCGCTGGAATTTCTGTTTCCTTCGCTTTGCCATTTTCGTAAACGTATGCTTTTCCGGAGACGAGGTCAACCACACCTCTGAAGCTTGCTTCCGCACCAATCGGGTAAACTATTGGTACAATCTTCGCCTCAAAGCGTTCTTTAAGAGAGGCAAGTGAATTATCAAAGCTCGCCCTTTCTTTGTCCATCTGGTTGATGAAAACCATAATCGGTTTTTCCATTTCTGTTGCAATTGCCCAGGTTCTCTCCGTTTGGATTTCCACACCAGCAGTTGCATTAACAACACTTACAACGTTTTCGGAAACAAAAACAGCACTAATCACTTCACCAATAAAGTCGCTGAAACCTGGAGTGTCAATCAATGTAATCTGTTTGCCTTCGAACTTGAACGTTCCAACGTGCGAATTTATACTTGCACCTCTCTGTGCTTCTATTGGATCAAAATCAACCTCTTTCTTTGTTACGTTCATACCACCAAGGTTAAGAGCTGTTACTATCAAAGCAGATTTTCCTGAACCGTTGTGGCCTACCAAAGCCACCGTGCGTTTGTCCTTCGCAACCATGTCCCCACCTCCGTATATGATAAAAAATGTCACTGTGGTATATTTTACCAGAATATTTCGGATTTTCAAACCCTATATTTTGCTTTCAACTTTCTCAATCCGATAATGGATGTAGATACTTCCCTTAGAATTCAAAATATGCGCTTTTTCAAGGTGTAACGAGAATTGCTTATCTATATTCGAAAAAAGGTTCAATCCGTCGGGTAGAACCATAGGTTCTACTGTCAGATGCAAATCTGTCACCATTCCAGATTTCAAAAATTGCGAGAAAATCGATTGCCCACCGATAACGCATATGTCCGTGAAACCTCTTTCGAAGAGTATTTTCACCACATCGTTTATGCTCCCACTTAGTACCAAATCCGGTGCTTCGCAGCTAAAATGACCTTTCGAACTCAAAACAACATTGTATCTCCCTGGCAACTTTCTGCCTATTGTCTCGTATGTTTTTCTCCCCATCACGACAACACCAGACTCGGTTGTTATTTCTTTGAAAAGTCTTTTATCTTCCGGACTACCCCATTCAATTCTGTCATCCTCAGCAATAGCGATTGTGCCGCGTATATCTGTTACCGCAAGTAACCTTATCTTCGTATCCATCACCAATCCCTTATAGTTATTCCTAAGCTAAATTTTAACACAGGAATGCGAACAAAAAAAGCGGTACCCTTTTCGGGTACCGCTCTTATTTGCTTTATTTAGCGAACAGATTAATATTCTGGCATTTCTGGGACTGAAGATTTCTTTTCTTCCGGTTTTTCAACTACGAGCACTTCCGTTGTCAAGAGCATTCCAGCAATTGAAGCTGCGTTTTGGAGTGCGCTTCTTGTAACCTTTGCTGGGTCAATTATACCGCGTTCATACATGTTGCAGTATTCACCTTTGAGAGCATCGAAACCGTATGCTACATCATCTTTGCTAAGGACGTTGTGGATAATGATTGCACCATCGTAACCAGCGTTGAGAGCTATCTGCTTAATTGGTGCCTCGAGTGCATTGTAGACAATTTGTGCACCAAGTTTTTCATCGCCAGTTAGTTCGTTGAGGAGTGGTTCTATTGCTTTTCTTGCTCTCAAGAGTGTAATTCCACCACCAGGGACGATACCTTCTTCAACAGCTGCCCTTGTTGCGCTAAGTGCGTCCTCAATTCTGTGTTTCTTTTCTTTGAGTTCTGTTTCTGTTGCAGCACCAACTTTGATAACTGCTACGCCACCAGCAAGTTTTGCCATTCTTTCTTGGAGTGTTTCTTTTTCGTATTCACTAGTTGTCTGCTCGATTTGGGCTTTAATCTGAGCGATTCTCTTTTTGATTTCTTCAGGTTTACCTTTACCACCAACAATTATCGTTTCATCTTTCTTCACTCTGACAACGTCTGCTCTTCCAAGATCCTGGAGTGTGAGGTCTTCGAGATTAATTCCTACTTCTTCGCTTGCAACGATACCACCTGTCAAGATAGCAATATCTTGGAGCATTGCTTTTCTTCTATCACCAAAACCAGGAGCTTTAACTGCAACCGTATTGAGCGTTCCCTTAAGTTTGTTGAGAACAAGTGTTGTAAGAACTTCTCCTTCTACATCTTCAGCGATGATTACGAGTGGCCTACCTGTTTGAGCAACCTTTTCAAGGATTGGGATAAGTGGTTTTACGTTTGAAAGTTTTCTGTCTGTGATGAGTATGAATGGTTCATTGTATACAACTTCCATCTTTTCTGGGTCTGTTACAAAGTATGGTGAGATGTAACCCCTATCAAATTGCATACCTTCTGTGAATTCAACGTATGTATCTATTGTCTTGCTGTCTTCAACTGTGATGACACCATCTTCTCCGACTTTTTCCATCGCTTCTGCGATGAGCTTACCTATTTCTTCACTATTTGCACTGATAGCAGCAACATGTGCAATGTCCTCTGTACTAGAGAGTTTCTTAGATATCTTTTTTATTTCCTCAACGACCTTTGCTACAGCCTTATCGATTCCGCGCTTTACAAGGATCGGGTTTGCACCCGCTGCAACCATTTTGAGACCTTCTTTAATCATTGCTTGAGCAAGGACTGTAGCTGTGGTTGTACCGTCACCAGCAACATCGTTTGTCTTACTTGCAACTTCTTTAACAAGTTGAGCTCCCAGATTTGCGAATTTGTCTTCAAGTTCTATTTCTTTTGCAATAGAAACTCCGTCATTCGTAATTGTTGGGCTTCCCCAAGATTTTTCAATAACAACGTTTCTACCTTTTGGACCAAGTGTAATTTTCACCGCATTTGCAACCGCATCAACACCAGCTTCGAGTGCTCTTCTTGCTTCCTCACTGTATTTCAACAACTTTGCCATATCTCACACCTCCTCTAATTTTTTTATTTTACTCTTCTATTTTTGCTAGAATATCGTTCAAATCGATGATGATGTAATCCTCATCGTCAATTTTTATCTCTGTTCCTGAGTATTTGTTGTAAATTACCTTGTCACCAACTTTAAGTGTGCAATCTTCTGGAAGTTTGCCAACTTCAACTATCTCTGCCTTCATAGGTTTTTCCTTAGCAGCATCTGGAAGAACAATTCCACCTGCTGTTTTCTTTTCTTCAATGATGGGCTTTATCAAAAGCCTTTCACCGAGTGGTTTTACCTTCATAATCTAACCCCCTCCTGTCGCGTTTTTGTGTTTGATTATCACTCTTATATCCTGTGTGCTAATTTTAGTATAACAGAAAAATGGAATATGTGAATAGCCATAATTGGCATTTAGTAGCTTTTAACCGGATTTAATGGCGAAAAAATGTAGTTTTCTTATTCTTTCTCATCATTTTACCAAACTTGCATTAAATAAAACATTACCTAGAGTTGGAGAGCGAAAAAAGTCATTCCAGAAAAAAGAAAAGCCCTGGTTTATTTCCAGGGCTCAAGAGGATTAGTTTTGGTGGAGCCGATGGGACTTGAACCCACGACCTCTACCGTGCCATGGTAGCGCTCTCCCAAGCTGAGCTACGGCCCCACGCGTACATTTGCCTTCACAACTGCATTACGCATCAGAATTATACCATTCAAGTGGCAAAAAATCAAGAAGGTTTTTTCCAAAGGATTTCTTCATAAAATGTTAAACGAAATTCTGTAATCGGAGGTCTGAATATATATAACAGTGCGAGCAAAACTGCAAACGTGATTTAGGAAGAAGCACGCCTCAGACAGAATAAAAAGATGGAGAAATCTACTTTCCAGAAGAAAAATAAAAAAACATAGAGTGGAGGTGTGCATATGAAAGTTCTTGATTTTAAGAGATGGTTTGGGTTGTTTGTGAAAAAGACGTCCAATCATTTTCAGCAATTAGCAACTCATAGCTTTTATTTATTGTTTCTACTTGTTGTGTTTATTATTATACTCCTATCTTCCTGCACCTCAAACCAATCAACATCAAATGTTCCAAAGTTCAGTATTGTATACCCTGAAAAAACCTTCGCAAATACGAACGTTACGATCTCGGTCCAACCACTTGAACCTGGGCTGACAAATATCCGTATCAAATTAAAAAATGCCGATAGCCAAGTCTATGAAGAAGAGATTCGTGTTTACAAATACCCTTATGAAATTCCTTGGGTTTTCAAAAAACCTGGCATTTATTCGTTGGTTGTCGAAGGATATTCAATTAGTGAGAATAGATGGTATACAGCAAACGGAACGATAACTGTCTACGATGTGATTCCACCTATAATCGAGGAAGTGCGGATTTTGCCAGAACGTCCTTATGTTGGTGATGAAGTAATGTTACAAATGAAAGTCAAGAGTCAAAATCCGATTGTGAATTATTACATAGATGGCAAAACCAGTGACAGTCTCTGGATAAATCAAACACTTGTTGAAAAAGCAGGATATGTGTACAAAAAACTCTCTCCTATCAATTCCGCTGGAAAAGTGGAGCTTTTCTTAAAGACCGCTGCATACAACATGGAAGATGCCACCAAAGTAACTTTCGAAGTTAACCAAGTTGATAGAGTGAAACCTGTTATCAATGTCTTTACAAAGACCTTCTATCCAGAAAACTCTGACATCAGTTTCGAAGTTAAATTCTTCGATGACCAAGAGTTAAGCAGTTACCAAATCGAATTTGACGGCGAAGTAATTGAAGAAGGGTCTATAAGAGGTAAGACTTTCGAAAAAGCTGTGCGGATAGGAAAAAGGGAGCTTGGAACTCACACTTTAAATATTAATGTGAGAGACAAAGAAGGTAATCCAGCTTACTATTCAAAAAGAATCTACGTCGGTTCTGCTGCACTTAGCTTTGATGTTGAGGTTAGTCCGGCAAACCTTACCGCAGGTGGAACGGCTGTTATAGCACTTGTGTCTCAAGAAACAAACGTGAAGTATACAAAGATTGTCTTTTTTGTGGACGGTAAAGCAATTGATACAAGCATTGCGTCTGAAGGGAAAGAAGCAAAGCGATTTACACTTTGGGATGTAGAAGAAGGGTCACATATCATTACAATTTACGCGGAATCGGACGATAATAGAGGTGGGATAGCAGAAACAATCGCAAGCGTACCTGATTACAACGGTCCGAAGTTCATATCTTTAACAGCAAACGATGTTGAACTAAAAAAGGATAAGCCCGGATATGTCTTCCCAGGGCTTGTTACTTTTAAGATAAAGGTATACGACCCAGGTGGGGTTAACACGGGTGTGAAACCGAGGTTATTGATAAGGGAAAATAATTTTGATTACTACTACAAAGACCTGCTAATGGAGGCAGAAGAGATTTCTTCAGACGGGAAAACAGTGGTCTTTTCGGTAACAACAACAATGGGACTTGGGTATTATTACATAACCGTTTTGAATGTCCAAGATCTATCCGGAAACGTGATGCGTGACATTGGTACTTTCCTGTTGTATGTGCAATGATTGTTGCTGTGTCTACTCAACATGAGGAAAAAAGACACAAGGAGGTGGTTAGCAGTAAGAAAGTGCTTTACTTGCTATGGGAGAACCGGGGAACTAGGTGTGTCCGTGGTATTGTTGTCGGATTTTTTGTAGGTACTCTATTACGACCGAAAAGTTTGAACGCTTCTTTAAAGTACGATAGTGTTAAATTGTAGTGATGAAAGAGTGTAAGTGTGAAAGAATGAGATTGATATTACCATTGTGCGTTTTCCAAAGATTCTTCACTACACAAAGCCCTTAGACTTACCACAAGAAGTGCATTTGGGATAAGGGAAAGGGAAGTTTTTGCGTTGATACTGTTAACTTGTAGTGATGAAAGAGTATAATCGTAAAAGAATGCGATTGATATTGCCATTATGCATTTTCCAAGGATTCTTCACTACACAAAAACCTTTGAATATATATCACTAAATTCTTCGTATTCTTCTTAGGCAAGAAAGCATTGGGTTATGCATTTTGGGAAACCTGCTTTTGTTAAGAGTTGGTTGGGGGGTGGTCCCTATTTAAAGGATAATGCGGTTTTTGGAAAGTTTCAATACTTTTAGTTAACATTATCTAAAGTACACAAGGAGGTGTTGTTATGAAAACTCGAATAATATTTTGGTTAACTTTGTTGTTTTTAGTTTCCGCAATAGTTGAAGTTGGTTTTTCGGCGCTTAACATTTCTGGACTATGGGCAGACACTATATTCACCAAAAATATCCCCGACAAATCTGGTCCAGCAATCATAGCGAAAAACGGCGGTAACTTACTTTTCCTTGCAAAAGACGGTGCACTCTATGAAATTACGATGGCAGGAGCAGTTATCACAAAAGGTCAGCCAAGCGGAGTCGTAAACATCGTCGCACCACCGGCATATATCAGTGCCGGTAGTAATAACTATTACATTATATATACCACAGCGCAAGGAACAGTACAAAATAAACTAGTTGTACATAAATTTAATTCTGGTTCAGGCGGAGTAGTAGTAAAATCAACAGGTATTGATAACGCAGCTTACGGTGTGAATGCGTATTTAGATGGTAGTAACATAATTATTTTCTTCGGAACAATGAGCGGGAAATTGTACAAAACAACGTATAGTACTTCGAGTAATGATTTTACTACTACAGACACTGCAAACCTTGCTGGACCTATCAAAGTTCCTCCTGTTCTGAGCCCATCAAAAACCGAATTGTACGTTCTTACACAAAATGGTAAGTTTTACACGGTAGATACGACCTCGATGTTTGCTTCCTTGAAGATAGAACTCGGAGGCGATTTCACAACGCCTATGGCAATGGATGAATCAGGGTTCTTGTATGCTCTCAACATGGAAGGAATTATATACAAAATCGACCCATCTGGTAGTGAAAACCACGCAAGATTTTTGTCTTCTGCAAACTCATCCGGACCACTCATTGATGGCGACGGGATTATATACATATTCGGAGATAACGGCAAGGTTGTTGCTTTGAACAGCAATTTAGTAAAACTTGGAGAATACACAATAGGTCAGCAGATAACAACAACACCTGCTATTGTTAAAGGTGTTGATGGTGTTACTTACCTTATTGTTACATCATCTACAACTGCGGCTGGAAAGATAACGATTCTGTCGTTTGATGCCCTTACTGGTGTGTTTACAAAGGTATGGGAATACACTGTTCCAAGCACCTTCCCGCTAAGTGCTGCAGTAAACGTTGCACCACTTGGTGCACTATACGGTGATAACTACTATTTCGTGACAGCTACAAATAACGGCACCGTTTACGCATGGCAGTTCAATGCAAGAGGTCCATACGGAATTTGGGCAAAGTATGGTCAGAACATAAATAACACAGGTTTTATCGATTCGACTGCAAACGCGTTCAGAACCAGGATTTACTTGATAGCAAAAGAAGGTTACTACGGAAGAGAACTTTCTGATGCGTTGTTTGGTTCTACAACTGATTATGGTTTGCTTTACGATGCAACAGTCGTTGATGCCAATAATAATCTTGTAAGTACTTACAGAAATTACAGAACAAACGAAAGAAACCTTGCTAAGGTAATAGAGGGAATACCTGGTTCATACAAACTTATAGTCAACTTCGCAACACCAACTGATGCAAAACTTCTGATAGGAAGATATATCACTCCTAGCGGTGGTACTCCGCCTTCAACAGATTCAAGATTTAGATTCAGATTCTGGAAAACAGGTCCAAATGATTACGAAGGAAGTGAGGGCGATAATCCAGCTACAATAACGTTCCGCTACAACGACAGAAGACTGGAAATTTTTACCGACGCTACTTATACGTTCTATTTGTATCACAAATACCCCCTACAATCTAACGCCGAAGCAACGCAAATCGATTATGGTTTCTTCGATTACAACTCTTTTAGAAATAATCCTAATACAGCTATTAAAACAATAAACGCAAGTCCTACACACGCTGGTAAGACTTTCTTCGCATATAAGTGGAACGTCTACACCTGGAATCCGAGTGAATCAACCGGATACACGAAAAAAGTGTATTATGATCAAGACAGTGTAACACTACCTCTTTCTGGTCCTGCATATCTTGAAATCTTCTATGCCGAGCTTAACGCAACTGTAACACTATTGCTGCCAGAATTCGCCTATGGAAAAACTCGCGCTTACTTGTTCCTCGATGCAGCAACGAATTCTGTAGCGGAAACGATAAAACTGAAAACGTTGCAAGGTATAACTATAGATGGTATCGTTTCGGAAGAATACGCACCAGACGTTTCTAAATTGGGAAATTTGAGTTCTGTGACGTCAAACCTTTTACAAATAGTGTTAAGAAGTTTCGAAAGACCGTTAACAAGTACTACAAGGGTTGCAACAATAGCCCTTAACTTAATGTTCCCAGAAAGGGTCCGGTTTACAGGTGTAGATAATAGTTATTACATGAATTTCTTTGACCTGTATGGTTACGCGCAAATGCTTGGTCAAGAAGTTGATCCTGACCAATTGGGAGCTAAAAAAGTCTTTAGAACAAACAAATTCTTGTATGTTGTTGGTGACTTCGACGAAGATTTTGATGTAGATATAAACGACTGGAATAAGTTTGTTCTCAAGCTTGGAACTACTGTAAGTGGAACAGATATCATTTATAATATAGGTCCTCGTGAAGATTTTCGCCAACCATATCCAAATTACAACAGTTATAGAGCAGGTTATCTAACAGATAATACAAACGCTGTAAATGTAGAAGATCTCTACATATTCGCAAGTATGTTCGGCTTTGCTGTTCCTGATTCTGAACGGGTACGGTAACCACACATCAGTAAAGAGAGGTGATAAGTATGAAGAAAACCATAATTTTGATAGGTGTGCTTTCCTTGTTGGTTGTAATTTCAAGTTGTAATATATTCAATCCAGGGTCAAACTCTTCATCGCCAAAGGTAAAAACTCCTGTTAATATATTTGACCCTTACGGAAATAAGCTATTTGTTGACGGAACAATTAATAATTTCCCGTTGAAAGCCGATAAAGATGGCGTTTACATCGAAGCAAAGATAAGCGCTGTGGAAAAGTATTCGTTCAAAGAGCCAATTGACCAATTGTTCGTTGTGAAATCAGTGGAGTTCGACGGTAAAGAAGTTAACATCGTTCTCGAAAAGAAGGCTTCAAAAGGTTATGGAATCTTCAGAACAGCGGATGGTGAACTCATGTTCTACGCATACGGCTATGCAGATACACCTTACTTTCAAATTTGGCTCAAAGATAGGCTCTCGAGTTATACGTACGTTTATCTCAACGAAAATCAAACGCTTCTGGCAGGTGGCTGGCTCATTGGTATTGGAAAAGGCGTAGGTGAAAAAGGGCTGAACAGGTCACCAGATGAAATCTATGTTAAGCTACCTATCGCTGCAACTTCCGCACCAAGGATTGAAAGATTTGAAAAAATTGATGTGAAATAAGTTCACATAAACGTGCGAGGAAATCGTTAAGTTAACAAAAGCCCCCAGGTTCTTGCCTGGGGGTTTTTTACTTTTCACTTTATTTTTCCTGTTTTTAAACTTATCAATTCCATCGAAGTAAGGATGACTAACGGCACAATCAAAGCCAAAAAGATGTTTCGTTCTATTACCATTCCCATGAGCATGCTAACAACACTACCTCCAAGCGAGGTGAAGGCATACGTTGCACCATTGAATAATGTGAGATGTTCTTTCTTTATCTTGCCAAGTGCGTTCTTTTGCATGTAAGGAAAAAGTGGACCGAAGAAAAAACCAGAAAGAGCAAAGAAGAGAGGATTTCTTAACCAAAAGAAGAGAAACACGGTAAACCCCAAAATTATCGCATTGGTTCTTAAAAGTGATGACATAACCTTTTCTAAGAAATCTGTAAAGAACCTACTGAGTGTAAATGCGAGCCAAAAGAGCGCGTAAGCAACATAAGAAGAAATGATGACATTTTTCATAACTATCCCAGCCCACGTTATCACACCTATTTCAACAGAGGAGTACAGTATGAGAAGTAACAAGAATGTTGAAAAATGTGTATCCCTGAACGCATTTGATATGCCTTTTAACGAGAACCCACCTAGCGAATTTTGAAGTATAGGGAAAGTTTTTATAACTGTGTATAAAGTCAACAGCAGAAACATTATCGCATACATTAGATAAACGTTTCTGAAATCACCAAAATTTTTCGTCGCCCAGGATATACAAAACGGCGCAAGTATACCTCCAATTCCATAAGCTCCATGGTAAAATCCAAAATTAGGATTTTTAGCTTGCGAAAGAAGTGTTGTCGAACCTGTGAATCCAAATCCAGTTGAAAGTCCGAATATAAAGAGTCCAAGGATTGAAAGTAAATAGTTACCGGAGAAAGCAACTATAAGAGCTCCTACAATTGTTAAAAAGTAACCTGTAAGCAACGCTCGTTTGATGCCCAGTTTGTTGAGAAAAATACCTGTGAAGATGTTGGAAATTACAGTACCTGCCAAAGAAAAGAATGGCAAGAAAGAAGATAACGCTATCGAAATGTTAAACAGTTCCCTAAACGAACTTAACAACGGCGGCATTGAGTTTAAGACAAGTGAATAAGAGAATATGACGAGCATGGGATAAAGATTCTCCAAATTCCTCACTCCTTTCTAACCATCTATTCCATACCGCTCCATTTTGTAATACAACGTCCTAATACTTATATCAAGCATCTTTGCGGCTTTTACTTTATCTCCACCTGTTTGTTTTAATGCCGAAAGGATAATCTTTTTTTCGTATTCCTCAACTAAGTCTTTGAGAGACTTTTCACCTATGTCCGAAAACTCTTCCTCTTTCTTTTCAACCTTTAAGCCGCTATCTTCTGGAAGATGTTTGAGTTCGATATATCTTTCCTCAGGTCCCATGTTTATCATAACCCTGCCAAGGAAGTTTTCAAGTTCTCTCACATTCCCGGGCCAATCTTTTGAAACGATGTACTTTATCACCGCTGGGCTTATGCCTTCTACCATTCTTCCGTATTGTTGATTGAGCTTTTTCACAATATGGACAGCAAGCTTGGGAATATCTTCTTTTCTATCTTTTAGGGAAGGTAGATATATTGGGAACACATTGAGTCTGAAATACAAATCGGGTAAGAAGTCCCCGTTTCTTACCATTTTCTCGAGTTCCATATTCGTTGCAGCAATGATTCTCACATCAACCTTTTTCACGTTTCTTCCACCAACAGGGACATATTCTTTCGTTTCGATAAATCTCAGCAATTTGGGTTGCAAAGACAAAGGCAATTTTCCAACTTCATCGAGGAACAACGTACCACCATCGGCTTCTTCTACAAGTCCCTTTTTACCACCATGTAGTGCCCCTGTAAACGAACCTTCTTCGTACCCGAAGAGCTCTGATTCCAAAATGCTTTCTGGTATAGCTGCACAGTTCACACTAACAAATGGCTTGTTTCTTCTCGGACTTGCGTTGTGAATCGCATGTGCAAAAAGCTCTTTACCTGTTCCACTCTCTCCCCTTAGAAGCACTGTTGCCGGTGTTTGGGCAACTTTCTTTGCTTGCTCTTTCGCGATTTGAATTAATTTACTATCTCCTATGATATCATCAAATGTATATTGTGCACGCATATGACGGATTAACCTTTTCACTTCTTCAAGTTCGTTTGTTAGTTTCAATATCTCTGAAACGTCATGGACAACCGCAACACTACCTTTGAACTTCCCTTTTACAAATAATGGAGTAGCGTTCACGATTACTTCTTTCTTTGCAGGACCAACCTTTAACCTTGCGTTGTATATTGGTTGTCTGAGTTTGGCGATGAGCATATGTATGCTCTCGCCTTCCGCTATATCGACTGTGGCAGGCTTACCGATAACATCCTCTGGTGAATATCCTGTAATTTTTGTGTACGCTTTGTTGACCAACCTTACTATTCCATTTTCGTCGGCGACACTTATTGCATCGTTGGTAGAATCAATTATCGCCTTGAGCTGGGCTTCTATTTCTTTCAAATTTGTTATCTCTTCAGCAAGTTTCCTGATACTTGTTATATCCCTAAAGACTGCAACCGCGCCTACGATTTTTCCATTTTCATCTTTGATGGGTATTCTCGAAGTGATAATCACCGCGTTCTCCGTATGTTGGACTTGGTCAATCTCAGGGATACCAGTTTGGACAACGATATGTAGACGTGTGTTCTTAACGACCTCGTCAACTTTTTTGCCGATTATGTCTGAAGGTAAGTTCAAAAGTTTTTGCGCGTTTTTGTTGATGTAAAGCACTCTTGCATCTCTATCAACGATGATTACACCTTCAATTATTGAATCAAGGACTATCTTGTAAATCCTTTCCATTCGCTCATCTCCATCGCATTTATTATTCACCAATCACCTTGACGACGACCCTTTTTCTTCGTTGACCATCGTATTCTGCATAGAATATCTCTTCCCAAGGACCTAAGTCTAACTTTCCATTTGTTACAGGCAGGATGACTTGATGGTGGGTTAGTATTCTCTTCAGATGAGCATCTCCGTTCGTTTCACCAGTCCAGTGATGTTTGTAATTGCCCGCTGGTGCAAGTTTTTCGAGCCATTCCCAGATGTCTTGGTGTAAGCCTGACTCGTTGTCGTTCACAATTATCCCAGCGGTGATATGCATTGCAGAAACCAAGCAGAAACCTTCTTTGATGCCACTTTTTTCAACAATTTCCTGAATTTTATCAGTTATGTGGACGAGTGCTCTCTTCTTACTGGTGTTAAACCAAAGGTATTCAGTGTATCTCTTCATATAAAGACCTCCCTTTATGATTTTGATAATGTTAACTAAAAGTATTGAAACTTTCCAAAAACCGCATTATCCTTATAAAGAGGGGACACCCCCCAACCAACTCTCGACAAAGGAGGTATCCCGATATGAACAACTCAACGCTCTCTTGTCCAAAATGCGGTTCCACCAGCTTATACAAAAACGGTCATGACAAATACGGTAACCAACAATTCCTTTGCAAACTCTGCCATCATTCTTTCAAACTCTCCCATTCTCACAAACGCAAAAACTTCTCTTTCCCTTATCCCAAATGCACTTCTTGTGGTAAATCTATGCAAATTTACAAAGTCCATCGCTCTTTCGTTGTCTTCCGTTGTAGAGCTTGTCGTACCAAAGATAGAGTACCTTTTAACCTCCCCGAACCAGTCACCCTTATTCCTGAGAAATTTAAATATTTCCGTTTTCCTCTATTTTTCATCTTAAAAGCTTTCGTTTTGTATATGAAACACAATATGTCTTATCGCTCTCTTGCTCATTCTCTTAATATCAAAGTATCTCATGTCACCATATATAAATGGGTTATTAAATTGTGTACTTTATTCTCTGTACTTTTTCCAACATTTACCATCGAAAATGTTTTCTCAGTTCATGCTGATGAAACTGTTCTTGTGTTCAAAGAACAAAAGTACTATGTTTGGCTATTAGTTGATCACGAAACTAACTTAATTCTTTGTTGGCATGTCTCAAAGTATCGTGATATGGGACAAGTCAAAGTATTGCTCGAGAAGTTCTTTGGTAATTCAAAACCTAGAAACATTGAACTTATTACTGATGGACTTGGTGCATATGAAAGTGCAGTAAAGCTGTTGTTCAGAAATATCAATCACGTAGTGGTACCGCTCGGTAAAAACAATCAATGTGAATCTAAGTTTTCATTGTTGAAAGACTTTTTCCGACTCAAGCGAGGGCTGAAGAATACGAAGAATTTAGCGAAATATATTCAAGTATTTTGTGTAGTGAAGAATCTTTGGAAAACGCACAATGGTAATATCAATCTCATTCTTTCACACTTACACTCTTTCACCACTACAAGTTAACACTATCATGATTTTTTTAAATTACTCAACGTTTTTGACTGTCCCGTGGTCTAATTAGTAGAGACTTCTCATAAAATTATACTAGATAAACTTACTTTTTGAAACCATCAACTGACAATTTGAGACAAAACCACAGGGGGACGCATGAAAAAGCTACACATTCTGAACATACTGCTGACACTCTTTATGTTGTGGGCAATCATGTTTAAGTTTGAAATGACAGAAGTTTTAGACCTCAAAATCTCCGATTTATTTTACAAAATGCGTGGTGAGGTTGTTATCTCCCCTCAAGTTATTGTCGTTGGAATTGACGAGTATTCACTAAGTACTCTGGAAATCGAGGGTGATACTTGGCCATGGAATCGTGATGTTTACGGAAAGTTACTCCAAAAAGTCTTCGAAGATGGAGCAAAAGTCGTAGCTTTTGATATCTCGTTTACCGAACCAATGGACGAAGAAACAGACGCTTACTTTGCCAGCACGCTCCTTATGTACGGAAACGTTGTTCTTGGAACTTATCTTATAAATGATAAAAAAACATACGAACTATTCAATCGAAAGCTTAGGGAAAAGATAGAACAAAATCGTACGTATCTTGACTACGCATACAAAATGAAAAACTTTCGAGAATTTTCGTTGATGAAACCATTTAAGGTTTACAAAATACGCCCTGTTTACGAACCTTTTGCGGTAGCTGCTTACAGTGCAACCTACGAAATAGGCGCCTTAGATTCGGATGGGACTGTGCGGAGAATACCACTACTCATCGTTGAGGAATGGTCAAGTGAAAATGGAATCTCTTCCGGTATTTTACCACACATGAACGTTATAGCTTGCGCTCTTTATCTTGGGGCAAACCCTGAAGAAATGTTACTTGATTTTTCAAAACGTTTTGTGGAGTTGAATGGTAAAAAAGTCCCCTTTGATAATTCAGGATACATGCATCTGTGGTATTATGGTAAATCATCCAGCGTATTCAAAGAAGTTCCGTTTTACGACGTGATAACAGGAAATTTTGAAAAAGGAATGTTTAAAGACAAAGTTGTGCTTGTTGGATACACGGCAACTGCAAAGGGACTTTATGATTTAAGGATAACCCCTTTTTCAAATGAAGAAGCAGGGGTTTTCATCCATGCAACAGCGATACAAAACATACTGAGAGGTGATTTTTTAAAACTTTTGTCACCTTTCTGTAATGGTGTACTGTTAGTTTGTTTAATGACGTTACTTGGAATCTTGGCGAATTTTAAGAACAGGTTTGTTAACGTAGTAATTCCAACTATACCGGTTTTGTTTGCATCAATATCGTACATCCTTTTTTTAAAACATGTTTACGTATCAACCTTCTACCCAGTATTTGGATACATCGTCGTTGGTTCCGTTAAGCTGGTAAGTGACTTTCTCTCAGAAAGTGCTGAAAAAAGAAAGATGAAGGAATTTCTTTACAGGTACGTTCCAGATAGAGTTGCGCAAGAACTGGTGAGTAAAGGTGAACTGAAACTCGGTGGGGAAACGAGAAACGTTGTGGTTTTGTTTTCGGATATAAAGGGATTTACAAGTATTTCTGAAAAGATGAAACCAGAAGAAGTAGTTGCATTCTTGAATGTTTACTTAACAAGAATGAGCGAGATTATACGTTACAAGTACGATGGAACAATTGATAAGTTCATAGGCGATGCGATAATGGCAATATTCGGGGCACCAGTTTCTTACGAAGATGATATCGAACGTGCTCTTTCTTGTGCCTTGGATATGAGAATTGCTTTGAAGGAACTTAACAAAGAGTACGGATTCAATCTTGACAGTGGGATTGGTATACACTATGGACCGGCAATTGTGGGAAATATCGGCGCACCTTTTAGAATGGATTATACATGCATCGGAGACACGGTAAATACCGCTTCGAGGATTGAGCATCTCACACGAGAACTTAATGCGGAAATTATAGTCTCGGAAGAAGTTGTAACTCGCACTGACAAGTTTTCATTTGAATACCTCGGTGAATTTGCCGTGAAGGGAAAAAGCGAGAAGCTGAAACTTTACAAACTTGTGGGTAAAAAACATGCAGAAAACAAAGAAGATAGGGGGAGTTAAATTGAAAAGCTCCAGTGAGTTGATTATTGAGCTCAGTAACACTAAGTTCTTTCTTAAAAACGACGGTACATTCCGAATATCAGGTAGCTTACCAACTCAAGACGAGATTTATGAGTTAGCGATGAACTATAGTTTGCCAATAAATGAGAAACTGTTCGATATGGTGTACGAATTATTAAAGGCGGAAGATTTAACTAGTGTAAAAAAGAAAGTTGAGAACTTTTTCAAATCAAAATTGCACAAAGACGTTAAGGTAATCTATTCAGAAGAAGGTTCGCAGATGGATATTCAAAATAACTATGCCTCTTTACCAATAGTGAGCAAAAATTCCGGCGATTTAGGGATGATAACTTTACAAGGTTCTCTAATGCTCGATGAGGTCTTAGGTTTACTCGCATTTTACGATTCTTTCGTTTCGATTGTAGAAGGCATAATAATAAACTACCGTTTAGAACAACTATTAAAAAGTTCACTTGATACGTTGTTCGTCGCTCTGAACAAACGCGTTCGATTAAATAAAGGTGACTTAGATAGAATGGAAGCTATAGCATCGAAAATTGCGCAACTAGAACAATTAAGTCAAGAAGAGGTACGTCTTGCTCTAAGAATAGCCAATGTCGGCTTTGTGGGTTTAAGGGACGAACTATTTGAAAGAATCTTCACCGGAGATTTTACAAATGAGGATTACAGAGAGTTTCTGAAGCACGTTGATTTCGGCTATGAGATTCTCAAAGAAATGGATGTTCCCCACTTTATTTTGGACGCTTGTGTGTATCATCACGAGTTTGTAGACGGTTCTGGTATAACGGGGTTGAAAGGGTATGAAATTCCAAAAATAGCCTTAGCAGTCGGTTTCGCTGAACATGTTGTAATTTTAAAGTGGGATGTTTCAAGGCTACAAGGCAAATATCCAGATACTTACTTAGCTGTAATAGATTCCAGAGGTGAATTACAATGAGTCTTATTTTCCCATACCTTTTCCTAGGACACCTTTTTGGAGATTACTTTCTTCAAATAAGTTATATAGCAGCTAACAAGTCGAAAAACTTAAAAGTTCTTGGACTTCACATAATTTTAGTATTTCTTTCTCAAGTTCTATTCATTGTGGGTAAAAATTTCGATGCTCAAAGTTTAACCATGATTGGAATTCTTTCCGGTATTCATTTTTTGATTGATTTACTCAAGTTTTTATGCAAAAAGAAATTTTGCAATACTTGGTATTATTATCTCTTTGACCAATCTTTACATGTGGCATCTTTACTTTTAATAAGCTCGCAGTTAACCTATTTGGAACCTTTTCTTCCAAGAACTTTAGCGGTTCTCCTATCAGTGATGATATTCAATGGGTATTTTGTAAGTATACTTGTACACCTTATAACATCCCGTGGTAAGTACCAACGAGACTACATCGGATATGCACTACGAATGATAGCACCAATTGTTTATCTGCTGAACCCACTCTTTTTAATAATCTATGCACTATTTTGTTTGATTCCCGTTTTCAAGTTCAATAAACGGGGTTTTAAGTTCAACATATTGAACTACATCACAACAATAGTTTCTACGATAATACTTATGGGGGTGATGTTATGAAGAGAAGTTTCAAGTTGCTAATTTTAACAATTCTTACAGTTTTTGCTATTTCAGTCTTCGCGGAACTAAAAGTCACTTTGCAAAGTGATACTGTTGTTATCGGAGGAAAGTTACCGATTACCGTAGAAGTAACCGGAAAAGATGGAAAAGATGCTCAATTCACTTTGAAAGCCAAACTCAACTTCGGTGGATTCGACAAACCGGAAGTATTGACAAAAGGGCTAACCGGAAACGGGAAGTTAGTCTTAAACTATTTGGCTCCAAAGAAAGCGGGTGAAGTAAAAATAACGTTTACAGCCGAGACAACGGACAAGAGCATATTTACTCAAGAAGTTTCTATAAAAGTAACGGAAAAAGATGAGAGTGAATTCTCAGAACAGTTGAATGCTCAGATTGATTCGTTCAGAGGGAGTGTCGCAATAAAGAAATTTAACAAGAAAACTTGGGAATCGATAACGAAAAACACAGTAATTCAAGAAGGTGACGAGGTTCTTACTCTTGAAAAATCTTACGTAGTTATAAAATTCCCAGATGGTTCCATGACAAAGATAACCGAGAACACACAAGTTCTTTTTGAAAAACTCAGAGTATCAAAAGAAGGAAAGATTCTAGTATCTATAGTTATCCAAAAGGGTGGAACGTACAACATCGTTCAAAAGATGATGGCTGGTTCCTCTTTCGAAGTTAAGGCAGGTAGTGTCACAGCTGGCGTGAGAGGAACAGAATTTGGCGTTGAAAATATCGATGATAAACCCGTTATAAAGGTTTGGAGTGGAGAGGTATTTGCCTTCTTTGGAAATGACTTTGTGCTTCCGGTAACGGCAGGTCAAACACTCATCTACCAGCTTGGAACTGAACTTGTTCAAGATATTTCTCAGCTTTTTGATTCGACTACCTTAGAACCTCTTAAAGAGTTAATGCCTGAAGTAGAAAAAATGTTCGAAGAAACCCCCGAAAAACCAGAAAAGCAAGAAGAAAAACCTTCGACAACTAGAGAAGGGCAGCAACCTCAGCCACAACCCGAACTGCAACCAAAGGCATACATACCACCTCTGGGCGTTGAAACAGCAATCAAAGATAACCAAAAATATATCGTCTACAGCATTTCTCCAGAATTTACGATAGGTCCCGTCACATTGGGCATAGGACTAACCGCTTACGCTACTGAAGTTGGTGGAACCTTGTACTATGGTATACCCTCTGAGAATCCAAGCACAGATATAATAAACATGATAACAATCAACCACGTTGCCTTGAATCTTGGAAATTTATATTTGAGATACGGAAATATGCCTCCGATTTCATTAGGTATGGGCTTTTCCGTTAGGGACTATTTCAAACCATACGCTAAGTCTTTTGATACCAAAATATCCTTTGGTAGTTTTGCCCTCTTTTTGCATATTCCATACGAGCTTACAAAATTGTGGATACCGGAAATTGTTCAGTCAGACTCTGTGATTGCAGGAGAAGTGGAAGTGAAATCAGCAGTTTTTGGTATGGATTTGGGAATTGCCGCACTGTATGATACTAAAGTTACCAACGAAAATACGAAACCTACGGTTGACGATACGCCAATAAATCTTTCATTGTCAACATTTCTGAGATACCCATTACTCAACAACTTCTACCTTGGTCTTGAAGTTGGTTCGCAATGGTTAGCTGATATGTCTAAGTTCGGTATTGGTGCGTTCGCTGGTTTGAGTGGAAAGATAGGAATAGCAGATATCATTATCGGCGGCTATGGTACCTGGAATGGTTTTAGACCCTTCCACTTTGGCAGGATTTACACTGTTCAAAAACTCAAAAATGAACTACCAACACTGGATAATGTTGAAACCTCGTTTGGTTTCTTGGCAGGTTTGAGTTTCTACCACGATATCGCTACTGGTAGATTCTATATTTATGGTGACTTCAGTGGAGACATGGACGCACTTGGTGAGTTTAGAATAACAATACCACAGATAGGGGCCGTGGCAGGTCTATTTATCTACGGATATTATTTCGACCAAACACCATTTTCAAACGGCGAGTTCTTTGATAGCGATACTATATCGTTCTTGAGAATTACATACCCAATTATGGAGCGTAACCTTGTTGCAGGTATTGTGTACAATTGGGATGGTACAAAATGGGTGCAGAGTGTCTATATCGGTAGTGAGATTAGCTGGTAAGGTATCGTTTTTAAGCGTCAAAAAGGAGGCGCCAAACGTTGTCTAATCTTAATAAAGAAAAACTTGTAGAAGCTCCAACTTGGCTTTGTGGGTATAAGTACAACGGACATTTAGTAGGAAGGGTATCTAAAAACAAAGTGGTTGTCGAAGATATAGAATTCTATGTGCTTGGCAATTACTCTCAAAACTTTTTAAAAAGGCTTGCAGAGATGATTGAACATGGTGTAAAGATTAACCCTGCGAGCTTGCGTGACCAAGTTGTGTACATCGCAGCTAAACTAAACAGCAACCTGAGGTTGAACGAGCTTTTAAAAGATATCCAGCAGGAAATATGCACTATAATCAACGCTGAAGCCGCTTCTATTCTTATGTACGAGGCTGACCATCTGCGGTTTCTTGTGACCGTTGGGAAAGCGAGCGGTAAGATTGAAAGTATACCTGTTCCTATGGAATCGATCGCAGGGAAGATTTTTCTAGAAGGAAAAGCTCTTGTTTTTAACGACTTGGAAACAAATCCCGTTCATTTTAAGGGCGTCGATAAAGTGGCAAAATTTAAAACAAAAAACATAGTTGGTTCACCCATCTGGGTAGAGGATGAAAAGATAGGTGTTATAGAGGTGCTAAACAAAGATGGTGGTTTTTCCGAGGAAGACGCTGAAACGGTAGAGCTTTTCGCCAAGTTGATTGGACGAAAACTTCTTAGCGCATGGAGATATGAAAAGTTTTCTGAATCATTTAAGAAGATCCTCTTAGCAATAGCAACTGCGATAGATAAGCGTGATAATTACACACACCAACATTCGAAAAACGTAGCGAGGATATCTGTGGAAATTGGTAAAAGAATGGGACTTAGCCAACAAGAATTAGAAAAGCTTGAATTCTCGGCTATACTACACGATGTTGGAAAGATAGGCATCCCTGATAGCATATTACTGAAACCAGGGAAACTTACTGATGAGGAGTACAAAATAATAAAAAACCACACGGTTTACGGTGCAGAAATATTAGCTCAAGTCAAATACGTTGACGAAGACATACTCAAAGGCGCTTTAGAACATCATGAAAAGCTCGACGGAAGTGGATACCCTTATGGAAAAAAAGGCGAAGAGATATCCTTATTCGGAAAGATTATTGGTATCGCAGATGTATTCGATGCACTCTCATCCAAAAGAACGTATAAAGAAGCCTGGGACTTCGGAGAAGTTCTGAAAATAATTGAAGCCGACGTGGAAAAAGGAAAATTTTCAAAAGAAGTTTTTGAAAAATTACTTGAGAGTGTTAAAGAGCTCAGCGAGAATTAAAAGATAGGTCAAAAACAAAAAAGTCGGGGCAAAGCCCCGACTTTTGGTTGTACTTTTACAATTATTTGTTGACTCTTGTCTTGAGAACTTTTCCAGGTCTGAATTTTGGAACTTTTCTTGCAGGAATCTTAATCTTCGCTTTTGTTCTTGGGTTGACGCCTGTTCTGCCTTCCATCTTCTTAACTTCAAATGTACCAAAGTCGACAAGCTGAACTTTTTCGCCTTTTTCAAGAGCTGCTGCTATCGTTTCAAAGAGTGTGTCAATAACGAGTTTTACGTCTTTTTTCCTGAGTTGTGTTTTTTCAGCTACCGCGTTGACAAGTTCTTTTTTGTTCATAAATCCCCCTCCTTCTCATGATGGTGTGGAAAATCAAATATATGATAGCACTTTCGATGAGTTAAAGTCAAGACCATGATGAATACTAATTCTATGCAGATTATACCACAAAATATGCGAAGAAATCAAGTATTTTGACACTGAATTTTATCTTTTGCATAAAATCGGCTTTTATCAGAATCTTAAAGACCACTTAAAATGAGGCTGATAGAACTATGTTTTGCTCGCTTTTATTTTATCACAACTTCTTGCGGTTTTGTCAAC
Organism: Fervidobacterium pennivorans; assembly: GCF_001644665.1. Classification (NCBI taxonomy): domain Bacteria; kingdom Thermotogati; phylum Thermotogota; class Thermotogae; order Thermotogales; family Fervidobacteriaceae; genus Fervidobacterium; species Fervidobacterium ngatamarikiense. Next base: position 1,648,210 of record NZ_CP011393.1, on the reverse strand, counting down.
ACTTTATTCATTCCACAAAAAAGTTGTCAAACATACTTCTCATCCTTCAACAACTTTGACAACAACCTCACGTGTTCTCGGACCATCAAATTCACACAGGAAAATACCTTGCCATGTCCCTAACAAAAGGTTTCCATTGTTCACAATTACCGTCACACTACTACCCACGATTGAAGCCTTAATATGGGCATCCGAATTTCCTTCCAAATGATGGTATCCTCCGTTTGTGGGAACTAAGTTGGATAGCTGGTTGATGATATCTTCGACAACAGATGGATCCGCATGCTCGTTTATAGTTATCCCACAAGTTGTATGAGGTACATAAACAACTACAACACCTTCCTTTACACCGCTTTCCATTACTAATGTTTTAACTTTGGCAGTTATATCAACAAATTCAACCCTTTTTGAAGTTCTCACAGAAAACTTGCGAAGCACTTTCTCACCACCAAATTGTTTGAAAATTTACTCGCTTTTTTCGTATGGCACACCATCTGCAGCAGGTGGTCTTGATTTACCAACAAATCCAGCAACAACAATTATTGTCAAAACAAACGGAATAGTATCGAAAAGTGACTTAACATTAGCTGCGACAGTTATCTCTTGCAAACTTTGGAGCTGGTTTGAGAACGCACCAAACAAGCCAAAGAATAAGCTGGCAAGCATCGCTCCAACAGGATTCCATTTTCCGATAATCATAGCAGCCAAACCTATAAAACCTCTTCCGCCAGACATAAGCTCCTTGAATTGACCAATTTCGCCAACGCTTAGGTAAGCACCCGCAAGTGAAGCAAAGACTCCGCTCATTATAACTCCAAAGTATCTTATCGCATAAACATTAACTCCAAGTGTATCCGCAGCTTCGGGATTTTCACCAACCGAACGCATCCTCAAACCAAGTTTAGTTTTGTAAATCAGCCACCAACCGAAAGCAACACAACCAAATGCTATATAGACAAACGGGCTGATTTCACCAATCACTTGTCCTAAAAATGGAATATCTACAAGTCCGGGAATGGTAATTTCGTCCACCTTTCCAACAAAATCTGTCTGACCTGGCTGACCAAAGATGGGTTCCATTAGAAAACCCGTTAAGCCTTGAGAAAGTAATATTATAGCCGTTCCCAAAACTACCTGGTTTCCTGCCCATTTTATACTGCCCCATGCATGCAATAATGCAAGCAATATACCGCTGACAATCGCCATCAAGACTCCAAACCACACGTTTCCTGTCAAATAAGTGAATACAACAGACGTAAACGCACCCATAAGTATAATGCCTTCGAGTGCAATGTTGACTACGCCTGTAATTTCACTGAACACCCCACCAAGGGATGCAAAAATCAAAGGTGTTGCCGCCGTGAGAGCTATTTTGTAAAATTGTGGGTTCACAAATATCGAAAGTATAGCTGTTAAAACTCTCATTCTTTCACCTTCTTTCTCGCGTATATTGCCTTAACGATTCTGTCCGCTGCTACTAAGAAGATAACAATACCTTGAACGATGATGACAATATATTTTGAAACACCCATGAACTGCATCTCATTACTGCCAGTTCTCAGTGCACCTATCAAGAGTGCTGCGAAGATGATACCTATCGGATTATTTTGTCCTATGAGTGCAATACTAATACCATCGAAACCTTTACCGCCAGACAGCTCTCCCAAGAACCTATGATGAACGCCCATAAGCTCGGTAACACCTGCAAGCCCCGCAAGTGCACCGCTGATTGCCATTGCAAGCACCACGTTTTTCGCCACACTTATTCCACCGTATTCCGCAGCATACGGATTGAAACCTACCGCCTTTATTTCATATCCCGTTGTTGTCTTATTGAGAAAAACATACATAAATACGGCAGCCGCTATAGAGATAAGTATTCCAGCGCTCAATTCCATTGCACCAACTCTCATTAAAATGGGGAGTTGTGCTGACTGCGCAATTTCAGGACTCTTCGGTGTTCCTGAGCCCGTTGCGAGAGGTCCTGTTACCATGAATGAAGCTACGTAAGTTGTTATCCAGTTCAACATTATTGTTGTAACAACCTCGTGTGCTCCGGTCTTTGCTTTCAAAAATCCAGCTATAGCAGCCCATCCAGCACCTGCACCCATACCAATTAACATTGTAAGTGGAATTGCTACAGCAGGTGGTAATCCTCCAAAATTACTAGCAAATGTGGCAGCCATCAAAGCGCCCATTGCCATTTGACCTTCGGCACCTATATTGAACACACCTGCTCTAAATCCAAACCCAACAGCCAGACCTGTTAAAATCAGAGGGGTTGTCTTTATAAGAGTATCAATTATCGCTTGCTTACTACCAAAAGCACCGTGTAATAGAACACCGTAAGCCTTTATCGGGTTCTTTCCAATAGCAAGAATGATAAATCCAGAAATCAACAGGGCAATCAATACAGCAAGAACAGGAACCGCAATACTTTCTAACAACTTCTTCATTTCCGGCTTCTTCATCTCTTACCACCTCGAATTTCTTCTAGTCTTTTACCTGCCATCATCAACCCAACTTCCTCAACTGTCGTTTCTTCTGGTCTCACTTCTCCCATTATCTGACCCTCGTACATAACCAATATCCTATCGCTCAGTGAGAATATCTCTTCTAATTCCATCGATATCAAAAGTATACCCACGTCTTGCTCTCTCATCCTCAGAATTTGCCTATGGATAAATTCAATTGCACCAACGTCCAAACCCCTTGTTGGTTGGGCGACAACCATAAATTTTGGACCAGCTTTTATTTCCCTTCCAACAACTAGCTTCTGTTGGTTACCACCAGAGAAATTACCGCCTAAGTGTTCTATTATCCTCGGTCTTACGTCGAACTCTTCCATCAATTCCGCTGTGTATCTCTTTATCTCTTGGTGATTCAGGAATGCACCATTCGCAAACGGACGTTTGTAATGTCTACCGAGGATTACATTGTAATAGGCAGGAAATTGTTTTATTAAAGCATGCTTCAATCTGTCCTCCGCTATATGCGTCATCCCCATCTCTCGCAATACCCTAGGATGTTTATTTGTCACATCTATTCCTTCAAATAGTACCTGCCCTTTTTCTGCTTTTCTCAAACCGGTGATTGCCTCAACTAATTCCGTTTGCCCGTTTCCTGCAACACCAGCAATACCCACTATCTCTCCCTTTCTCACCTGGAAAGAAACTCCTTTTACAGCATCAAGATGCCTATTATCTTTTACCCAAAGGTCTTTGACTTCAAATACAACTTCCTTTGGCGTATGCGGTGCTTTATCGAGTTTCAATACAACATCCCTACCAACCATTGCACGCGCTATTTCACGTTCGTTCGTTTCTTTCGTAATAAGCTCAGCAGTTACCCTTCCACCGCGCATAACTGTTATCCTGTCACTGATTTCCATAACTTCGTTGAGTTTGTGAGAAATAAAAAGTATAGTTTTTCCACTCTTTTGGAGGTTTCTCATAATTTCGAATAGTTCTTCAACCTCTTGAGGGGTTAGAACAGCCGTTGGTTCGTCTAAAATAATTATATTGGCACCCCTGTAAAGTGTCTTTATTATCTCCACGCGTTGCTGCATTCCTACAGGTATGTCCTCGATTTTTGCATCGACATCAACGTATAAACCATACTTTTCGGACAGTTCCTTTACTTCTTGCCTTGCCTTCCTTATGTCAAAATTAACACCTTTCACAGGTTCGTTACCAAGCACAACGTTCTCAGCTACAGTCAATGTATTCACAAGCATGAAGTGCTGGTGAACCATTCCAATACCGGCTCTTATTGCATCCCTTGGACCTGTAAAGACCTTTTTTTGACCGAAGATGCGTATCTCCCCGCTATCTGGATGATAGAGACCGTAAAGTTGGTTCATCAACGTACTCTTCCCAGCACCGTTTTCCCCAACTATTGCATGGATTTCGCCTTTTTTGATTCTTAACGTCACTCTATCATTTGCAAGAACACCAGGAAACCTCTTTGTAATCTCTATCATCTCAACAGCGTACTCAGAATGGTCATCATGACCTCCAAGTTTAGAATGTCTTGAATCTTTTCTCAATTCGTCCACTACGAGTCCACCTCCGGTTAGTAATGATTAATATTTAAGCAATTGAACACTTTCCCGCTTTGATAGACCAACGGATTTCGCTATCCGTATAGTCTATCAAAACGGGGGCATATCGCCCCCGGCTTGAAAAAACGAGAAGAGAAAAGATTATTGCATTTCTCTATGTGGATTACTTTGGAAGTTTTACACCCTTAACTGTAAATGCCTTGAGTGCATCTTCCGAATCTGGAATAACAATTTTACCCTCGATGACAAGTTGTTTAAGATAATCAAGTTCTTTAAGAACGCCTGGAGCAAGCTTGTCGATGATTTCTTTTGTGTATTTCAGTTCAGATATTCTAACACCATTTTCTTTAAGACCGAGGTTTTTAATTCCGCCCTTGAATTGTCCTGTGAATGCCCACTTGACTCCGTAGTACCCTGCCATATCGACACCTTTCATTGCACTTGTAAGGACAACACCAGGTGCCATGTAGTCTTGGTCAACGTCAACACCGATCGCATAGTAAAGTGGTTTTCCAGAAAGTGCGTATTTCTTAATGTTTTCGTATCCTTTACCTGCGAGCTTTTCTGATCTTTCTTTTGCTGCCTCAATAACTCCGTTACCGCAAGCACCAGCTGCTGCAAAGATAATGTCTGCACCCTGTGAGAATTGTGAATTTGCAAGGTCTTTACCCTTCTTTGGGTCGCTGAATTCGTTTGTGTATCCTCTTAAAACTGTAACCTTCTTTCCTTTGAGATCTTGGTAAGCCTTTATACCTGCTTCATAACCATATCTGAATCTTTCAACTGGAGGTATTGGAATACCACCGACAAACCCAACTTTTCCTGTTCTTGTCATAGCAGCTGCTATGTAACCAACCAAAAATGCAGATTCCTGTTCTTTGAACAAAAAGTTAATAACGTTTGGAAGTTCCTTGTCAAAAGCAATATCTATACCAGCGAAGTAAACTGTCGGATACTGCTGAGCAACTTTCATGAGAGCATCGGTCATCATGAAACCAACTGCGAAAACAATTCCGCCGTCTTTTTCTTTCATAACTTCTTCAGCTGCTTTTGTAAGGTTAGGAATGTAGTCTGACTGTTCTTGTGACATGATAACTTTAGCTTCTACTTTGAGTTCTTGAGCCGCTCTTTGTACACCTGCCCATGTTCCATCGTTGAACGACTTGTCGCCAAGTCCACCAGTGTCAGTGACCATGATGGCTTTGAATGAGAATCCCAATGTTAAAAGAACCGCAAGAAGTGCAAATACGAAGAACTTCCTCATACTCTCTCCCTCCTTTTAAGGATGATATGGTTTTTTCTCAACCAGTAATAACCCAGGATAACCGCCAGGATTAAGGTATACGGAATTAGCCAACTGATGTAAACACTAATAGAAGGGACACCAACTTGGATGAATACAGTTTGCGTTTTGAATAACGTGAGAACTGAGACGGTAAATGAACCCACAAGAGGTATGAATGCTTCGTCTCTTTTGAGCGCAATTAAGAACAAAGCAAGGGATATCAATATAACTGCCGAAAGTGAATAGTAGATTTTGTAACTGGGTAATAAGATATAAGGTTTTCTTTGAGTTGAGGATATAGCCTTTAATAGTCTGTCTTTATGTGCACCGTTGAAGTGTGATTCAACAAATTCAACTAATGTATCTCTAAAACCCTTCGAACTAACAGAGGCAAATCTTCTGAAATCTTTTTCGAATTCCGAGATGAGTTTTTCTACTTTTTCGTATCTTTTTGTTTCGAAATAGACAAAATCATTTGCTTCTTTTACCAAAGCTTTGTCTGTTACGTTGCCTAACAAACTCTTTGCATACTCTATCCTTTTTTCAAAACCTTCTGGAGCGAAATACTCTTCTGAAAGGTTGAACGTATCAATAGCTGCGTCGTTTAGAAGAATGTTGAACTTTTCAATGGATTCGTTTACCGTCGTGTTGTAGTTTTTTAGTCGTCTTTGCACAATGCTCAAAGGTTCTTGAAGAACCTCAGAAACCAACGAGCTGTAAAAAGGAGATTCACCAAAGGTTTCTGGCATTAACAAGTCTTTCGTTGCAAACGAGGGTAGAAATACTACAAGTGCTGTGGCAAGACTTATTAAGAAAAGTGTGAACTGTTTCTTAAATAAAAAGTAGAACATCGAGAAAAGCAAGGCTATAGCCATAACTATACCATAAATCATTCCATCCGATGTTGATTGAATATTCATGAATGCACCTATATAAACTGTTTCAGAGGCTATTATTAACAAAAGCGGAACACGGATGTCCTTAAAGAAATAGAACCAGATAAAGAATACAATCGTATATACTACCCATCTAATCCATGCTAAGTTTGATTCTTTGGGAGTTATCATCGCAAACTCTCTGGCTATCTCATCTTTTATACCCGCGATTAGAGCATACGTACTTCTAAAGATTGTTCCACGTGTTCTTAAAATTAGCATCTCTGGATCTAAATCCTTTGCAGATTTTGCAGCTTCTAAAATTATCCCTTCCAAAGTTTTTAATACTTCTGGTTCTTGCATTATTAAGGTTATTGCTTGCAGTTCTTCCCCGTTGTAAACGGGAGTGTATTCATAATCTCCTATAACGTTGGTTCTTAACTTTTTCAATTCTTCTGGAATATAAGCCAAGTTAATATCCGCACCGAAAAGGTAGGCAGCAAGGTCTTGGGCGTAATTGCCAAAGGCATCTATAAGACGTATTTGATACTCGTTAAAGAAGGAGTTAAAAATAGGAGAGCTCTTTATAAGTTCTTTATCGAAAGACCGGTTGTTCAGTTTAGATTCCCAGTATGAAAGATATACGGCACGGGCTAACTTTTCTTCATCAGAATTAGCACCTTCCATTGGTTTGAGCGCCTCCAAATAATCCCCCGTCTTTTTCGTGGTTTCTGTTTTCTCCGTTGAACCTACCATGTAAATCTTCAAAAATCTGTACAATGGAAGGTCACCCTTGATGTGTGAAATAACAAACTGGTGAAAATCAGAAGAAGGCGAAAAATAGCTTTTGTAAATCTCCTGAGCTTTTGTCATGTCCAAGCCGAAAACCAACGAGGCAAAAACCAAAATCAAGGTGATAGTTATAAGTAAATAAGAAAACTTCTGTAACCGCTCCAAATACTTTGCTACGTGCACTCCTTTACACCTTCCTTTTCACAAGCTTTCTCATATTTATCATTGTTGATGTATTTATTTATTTGAATTTCGAAATTCAAACACCGCTTGTTGATTATATTATATCACAACAATGCTTAGCAAATGCAATAATATGCGAAAAATAAGGAAAATTCTGTATTTCTCTTCTTATTCATTTCTTTTTCTCAACTCTAACCATGTTTTAAACACAGTTGGGTAAATAAGCGTATTAGAAATAAAGGGGGCTTCCGCCCCCTCTAAAGAACTCTGAACGTGATTTAACCCCAAGTTACTCTTCGACAGTGATAGCAGCTGTCGGACAGCTATCAGCAGCATCCTTTGCGCAGGAAAGGTCTGTTTCTGGTAGCAAAACCTTTGCCTTCATGTCATCGCCAAGTTTGAATACGTCTGGACAAAGGTTTTCACATACACCGCATCCGATGCATGTTGCTTCATCTACTCTAACCTTCATTCCTTATCACCTCCTCTTCGATGTCATTGTTGATTATAACACAACTGGTTTAATTTTTCAACAGACTCTAAACCTTCACTCTCAAGTGCCATGTCCTATTATGAATAAGCTTTTCCAACACTTTTTTGAAGTTCCTTTTCCACAGTTTTCAAGAGTAATTCAAAATCCTTTTCATTCTTCATTTTTTCTTCAACAACTTTAACGGAATTTATCACCGACGGATGTGTCTTGTTAAATATCTCGCCGACTTTCCTTGTTGATAAGCCGTATTTTTTAACCATAAAGTACATACATACCTGTCGTGCCAGGGAGGTGTTTCTGTCCCTTGAACCTGAAAGAATATCATCTTTCGTTGTTTTAAACATCTTAGCAATAATTTCTATGATATCTCCATTTGAGCCTGTGTTAACATCTTCAGTAAGTACGTCCCGCAGTATGGATTTTACAACTGAAATGTCTAACTCTCCATACATACTTTTGTAAGCGATTAATTTTATAACGGCACCTTTCAAAATTCTTATACTTCCCTTAATATGTGTAGCAACGTATCGCAACACGTCATCGTCGATATCCGCCCTCTCATCATCAACAACTTTTTTTGCTATTTTGTACATCGCTTCTTGGGAAGGTGTCTTAATTTGAGCAACGACGCCCATTTGGAACCTTGAAATGACCCTATCTTGGAAATCTTTAAGTTCTTTTGGCGACCTGTCGGAACATACGATAATTTGTTTTCCAGCTTCGTAAAGTGCATTGAAGGTATGGAAAAGTTCTATCTGGACTCCCTTTTTTCCTGCTAAAAACTGGATATCGTCAATTACAAGGACATCGATTTTCTTTCTGTACCTTTCGCGAAATTCCTCCATATTACCAGATTTTAGTTTTGTAATGAGCTCGTTCATGAAACTCTCACTAGTCAAGTAAGCAAACCTCAGGTCGGGGTTTTGAGATAGTAGATAATTGCCATAAGCTTGAACTAAATGAGTTTTTCCCATACCAGCTTCGCTGTAGATAAATATCGGATTGTAAGTGCCTGGTTTTTTTGCTGCTTCAAGAAGTAAGTTGTAAACAAATTGGTTGAACTCGTCAACCACAAAATTGTCGAACCTGTACTTGGGATTGAGTGGGGTTATTAAAATAGGCTTTTTCCTAACCAACGCAACGTTGTCTGGAACCTCATCTTCGAAATTCTCAGGATTGACAACCTGGGCGTAAACAATTTCATAAGTTGCTCCCTGACCAACAACTTCACTAATGGTTTTTCTAATAACCTTATCAAACTTCTTTTCGATGTAACCTTTAAGAAAGAGGTTACCCACTTCAAAGACAACGTGGGTTCCTTCTACACGTTTAACATAGAAGTCTATAAACCAGTGTTCCCATTGTTGTCGGCTGACCTTCTCCTTAAGTGTGGACAAAATCTTTTCCTTGATTTCTACGTTATCCATAAGTACACCTCGAGACGTGCAATTGTAAGGAAAATAAATCAAATAAAGCAATAACAAGAACAAGGCGGGGGTGGGGTAAGGTTACTGTGCATTCAGTATTATCTCATAAGTCTATGTTAAAAATCAAGACAAACTTTATGTTAACTCATGAATGATATTTTACTCACAATAAATGGTATATGAAGTTTTGTTTCGAAATTGTTTACTGTAAAGAATCGACTAAAGACCATTAAGTAATCACTTACTGCGCACTTTGAAAATTGCTACTATTCAGTTCAAACCAATGTTCATTTCTTAATCCTAATGAATCCTAATTAATCCTCTTGTATGCTTTTTTATGCTTTAGTATGCTCTTTTTTCTCCAACTTCATACTAAGCTTGATTTGTTTTATAATACCAACAGGGGTGGATGGTATGACTAAGAAGAAAATCTTTATATCGTTTGATTATGAAGGACTTGCTGGTGTAACTAGTTGGAATGATGTTGAAAAGAAAAGTTCCGACTTCAAAAGGTATGAAATGTTGAGACAGCTGAAAGCGTTTTTAAAAGGCTTAGAAGGGTGCGAAGTAACGCTAGTCGATTCACATGCCGCAGGTGATAACATTCCTTGGGAGATTACCGAGGAATTTCCATACGTAACATTGGTAAGTGGTGGCGTTAGGCAATATTATATGATGTACGGCATTGATGAATCCTTTGATTTTGCTGTTTTCTTCGGTTACCATGCTGGTATTGGTACCCTTCATGCAAATATGGACCACACGTACTCAAGTTCTTCCATACACAATATTTGGATAAATGGAGTGGAAATGAACGAAGCACTCATCAACGCGGCATTTGCTGGTTTATTCAACGTTCCGCTTGGGTGTCTAATCGGTGATGACAAGGTTATCACCCAAACCTCCAAAATTCTACCAAAGGTTCTTTCTGTGGAAACCAAAAAGTCTATTGGAAGACACAGCGCTATTATGAAACCTATGGGGACCCTGCTCAACGAACTGGAGCAATGTGCTAAGGAGCTTTCAACAAAATCCAGAGAAGATTTCGAGATTTTCAGATTTTCATCACCCATTGAAATGGTTGTAGAATTCAGTGATACCCTTAGGGCAGACCTAGTCTCTTCTATGCCTCTCGTCGAAAGAGTTGATGGTAGGAAAGTTAGAATTAAGCATGACGACTACAAAGTCATCTTTGAAGCATTGTTGGCTATGACATATATTTGTGCAGCCGCAAGGATATTAGTTTAAATAACTTCAATAGCAGACACTTTTGGAGGTGTTTAACAATGGTAAGAACGCTCTCTGAAATCATCGAAATGGCGAAAGGAAAGGGGAAAGTCATCGCCATTGCTGGAGCAGAGGATAAAGAAGCCATAAAAGCAGTTGTCGAAGCAAAGGAATTAGGAGTTTCCGCTATTCTTTTCGGAAAGAGAGAATTAATTGAAGAGAATTTGAAAGAACTCAACACCGATTTTCCCATTGTTGATTGTCGTTCTGAAGAAGAAGCATCCAAAGCTGCCGTAAAAGCAGTTGTCGAAGGGAAAGCACACATAGTTATGAAAGGGCTTGTAAAAACCTCCATGTTGCTGAAAGCTGTCTTAGACAAAGAGCAAGGGCTCAGAACCGAAAGATTACTTTCACATGTTGCAGTTGTTGAAGTTCCTGGTGTGAACCGTTTGATTTTTATCACAGATGGTGGTATGGTAATTAGACCCACTTTGGAACAAAAAGTGCAGATTATAGAAAACGCAGTTGCTGTTGCCAGAAAACTTGGCTACGAGATGCCTAGAGTCGCACTTATAGCTGCTGTTGAAACAGTAAATCCCGACATGCCAGAGACAATGGAAGCTGCTATTATCGCCAAGATGAACGAGCGTGGTCAGATAAAGAATTGCAAGATAGATGGACCTCTTGGAATAGATAACGCTCTGAGCGTTTACGCAGCAGAAGTCAAAGGTGTTAAGGGAGATGTTGCAGGTCATGCCGACATACTAGTTGTTCCAGACATTCACAGTGGAAATTTCCTTGGCAAGTCTGCCGTATACTTTGCAAATGGAAGAATTGCTGGTATCATAGCTGGAGCAAAGGCACCAGTTATTGTCATATCACGTGCTGATACAAGTGAGTCAAAATTTGCATCTATCGCTTTGGCAATTGCACTTTCATAAATCTAAAATTCCATATCCGTAGTTGGAGGTGTGCACATGAAGAAACTAGCAGTTGTAGCTATTGGTGGCAACGCGGTCAACAGACCTGGTGAGGAAGCAACAGCAGAGAACATGATGAAAAACCTTGCCGAAACTGCCCGATTTTTGGTTTCTATGCTCGATGATTACGACATAGTTATAACTCATGGAAACGGACCACAAGTAGGTAATCTATTAGTCCAACAAGAATTAGCAAAGCACGTTATACCACCGTTTCCTCTCGACGTTAACGATGCCCAAACGCAAGGTAGTCTTGGTTACATGATAGCATTAACTCTTGGTAATGAGCTAAGAAAAAGGAATATACAAAGAGATATCGCCGCCGTTGTCACACAAATTATCGTCGATAAGAACGACCCTGGCTTTCAAAAACCTTCTAAACCAGTCGGTCCATTTTATTCAAAAGAAGAGGCAGAGAAGCTACAGCAAGAAAAAGGTTGGATAATGAAAGAAGATGCCGGACGAGGTTGGAGACGTGTTGTTCCTTCTCCAATCCCACTCGACATAGTTGAAAAGAACGTCATAAAGACATTGGTTGAAAAAGACATGATAGTCATAGCTGCTGGTGGGGGCGGAATACCTGTGATACAAGAAAACGGAACATTGAAAGGTGTTGAAGCTGTCATCGATAAAGATAGAGCAAGCGCTTTGCTTGCTAAGGAAATTGATGCAGATATACTGATAATTCTTACCGGAGTTGAAAAAGTCTACATCAACTATAACAAACCGGATCAAAAAGCGATAGACCACCTTACAGTTGAAGAAGCGAAAAAGTACCTTGCCGAAGGTCAATTCCCATCAGGTAGCATGGGACCAAAAATCGAAGCAGCTATTGATTTCGTAACCTCAACTGGGAGAGAATGTCTAATCACCGATATGGCAGTACTCGATAAGGCACTAAAAGGACTTACGGGAACAAGAATAACGCTTTAAAAAATAGTAGTATCTCACTCTTACCATGTATGTCAATAACAAACAGGGGAGTCCCCCCTGTTTGTTTTTTGAGAAATGTTAAATTTTACTATACTTAAGTATATAATCACGATCATTCCAAAATTGGCTTAAATAGATGTTTTTGCAACCGTCATTTTTTTCGGAAAAAATTGCAAAATTTACACATTTTGTTCTACAATGTAAGTAGTCTTTTTCTAAACTAGCGGAGCGGAGTGAAGCATGAATAGGATTTATAGTGAACGACACATCCCGGTACTGTTGAAGGAAGTTGTAGACAACTTGGTATGGAAGCCGGACGGGGTGTATGTGGATTGTACGGTAGGAGAAGGTGGACACACCAAAGCGATAGCGGAGCGGATATTGGAAACGGGTGGCAAGGTTATAGGAATAGATGTTGACAGCGAAGTTTTACAAATAGCGGAGCGAAACCTGGAAGCCTACCCCAATGTTCAGCTCTTCAAATTCTCCTACGTGGATTTACCCGTCTTGCTTAACCTATTACAAGTCCATAAAGTTGATGGACTACTTGTTGATTTAGGGGTCTCTACCTACCAATTAAAAGGAGAAGGTAGAGGATTTTCGTTTAATCAGGATGAACCTCTCGATATGCGAATGAACCTCGAGAGTGAATTAACTGCCCACCATGTTGTTAATACCTACCCTGAGGATAGATTAGCCGATATTATCTATAATTACGGTGAAGAACGCTTTGCTAGAAGAATTGCCCATTCTATTGTTCAAAATAGGCCAATAAATACTACTCGAGAGTTGGTTGAAGCCATTCGAAAAGCTCTACCTTACAAGGAAATTCACAACCGAAAAAGGCATTTTGCAACCAAAACTTTCCAAGCAATACGGATAGAAGTAAATAAGGAACTTGAGAACTTAGCAAAGTTCCTTTCGTTCGCACCTGATTTGTTAACACCTGGAGGTAGAATTGCTATAATTTCGTTCCACTCACTGGAAGATAGATTAGTAAAACACACATTTAAAAATGACCCGAGATTAGAACCTTTAGGTGACTTTATAGCACCAAGCATGGAAGAGATAGCGGAGAACCCAAGGTCGAGGAGTGCGAAGTTAAGGGTAGCTAGGAGGGTTGGAATTTTTTAATTGTTAGAGAACAAATAATAACTTAATTCAAGTCAAAGCGGAGAAAGTTAGCATTTTTCTGGAAAGTTAGGTTACACTTTCTGCTTTTGCTTTTTACATTTTCCGAATGTTCAATATTTTACTTAGCGGAGCAGGGGAGAGCCGTAGTTCATAGGCTTACGTTTTCGTTTCCGTTAGTAAGTTCTCAATCTTAGTTTTTTCATAACTTAGCGGAGCGAAGGGGGATAGAGTATGACACTCGTAAGAAGTAAGCGGAGAGAAGTCGCGCTTGAAGGGTTACAAGAGCAGCATAAAACCTTTTCTCGTGTATTGAAGTACATCTTTGCATTTTCTTTGTTCACGGGTCTGATTCTCGGTGCGTATCACCTTAACTTGAGAACAGCGGAGATGTTAAGGCAAGTTGAGATGTATAGAGAAAGTTTATCGAATTTGAGACAACACAACGAAGTTTTAGATGTTCAAATAGCGAAACTGGTATTAGGACGTGATGTAATCAATTGAGAAGAAGTAAATACCGCTATAGACTAGTATTATTAACTGTTTCGGTCTTGATAATTATCTTACTTGTAAAGGTTTATACAAATATATATACTAACCGGTACGCGGTTAAAAGTTACGTTCCTGCACTGCGTGGTAATATTTACGATTCTCGCGGGCGTCTGCTCGCTACAAGTGAGATTGTTTATGGTGTTTATTTGGATTTGAATTACTTGCGGAGCTTCGCAGGCAACGCGTTCAAGAAATCACCAGATTTCCTAAGGTTGTTAAACGCTTTTGGAGCATCTGAACAGCTAAGCGAACTCGATAAAAAAAATATTCTCAGACTCGGTATCGTCAATAGCAGACAGGAAGCAATAAAAAAGATTCCAACTCAATTTTTGAAATTTGTTGCGATAGTTCCAGAGGAACGCCGTATTTCCTTATCAGATTTTGGTCTCTCTGCAATCGTTGGTAAAACTGATCAAAGACACGGAATCAGTGGTGTAGAAGCTTATTTCGATAAAATACTGAGACCTATCAGAGACGGTGTTGTCTCAGTAACTTATTCAGGAATAATTGGCAGACCTTTGAACTATGTAAAAATTGAGCCCGAAAATGGAAAAAATGTCAGGATTACGATAGATAGTGAACTCCAAAGACAACTTTACTTATTGGCACAGGATTACAAGGCGAAAAAACAAGCAACAGAAGTCGGAGTGCTGGTAATGGAAAGTAATACAGGGAAAGTGAGAGCCGCTTTAACCACCCAGAGTTGGCCTACCTATTATATGGGGTATATTGAACCGGGCTCCACAATTAAACCTATTATATTTTCAGCAGCACTAGAACTAGGCCTTGTCACACCAAATACTAATTATTACTGTCCTGGTTACGTGAAACCTATCGAAGATTTGAATTTGACAATTAAGGACCTTGAAGTTCATAAGGATATCAATCTTTACGATGGGCTAGTTCACTCCTGCAACGTGGTTTCCATCTTTACGACAAAGAAAATCATTGATTCTTTCGGTATTGAAAAGCTTTACGAAATTTTCCAGTCTTTTGGTTTCGGTAGGGAGACAGGTATAGAATTACAAGGGGAGATTCCAGGAAAACTTAACCCTCCAGATAAGTGGTACAAAGCCGACTGGGCATTTATGGGCATCGGGCAATCAATAGGGGTCACCCCCATCCAATTACTAGCTGCTTTTAATACTATAGTGAATGACGGAATCTACGTTACACCTACTATCGATGAGGGAAAAGAAGTGACAAAGAAACGAGTTATATCGAAAGCAACTGCCGATATTGTAAAACAAATGCTCGAAGATGTCGTGGAAAGAGGAACCGGTATAAATGCAAAGATAGACGGAGTAAAAATACTTGGAAAAACTGGTACAGCGCAAAAGAACCAGAAAAAGGATGTCACTGCTGTTTTCGTAGGGCAAGCTATCTTAGATAAGCCTTACACTATAATGGTCTGGGTTGATTCCCCCCAAACCGAAAAACTAAGTAGTATCGTTGCTGCACCGTTCTTTAAGGAAGTTGTTTTGAAATTAAAACAATATCAGGATGATTTGATAAATCCTAAGAAACCATCTTATACAACTCTTCCTGATATCACTGGTTGGAATATCTCACAACTCAAAGAGCTTGCCGAATCAACAAGTGTTGTGTTAAAATTAAACGGAACGGGTTTGTATGTAGAGAAGTATGCGACAGCCACAACATCCGACGCAACAAATGTAACAGTTGTCGAAGTCTGGCTGACGGATACCCCAATAACTTTGAAACATATCGTTCAATAAGCTTATTTCTTTACACAGATGTTACTCATTGTTCACTACAGAACAGAAAACTTTGGTAAAATAAACGATGTCCTAAAATAAGTGATTGCCGTAGATTGCAGGTTAAATAAAGCCCTAAACAAACCAGGGCGCCTGCAGGAGGCACGGAAGGGATAGAAAAGCACCTACTTGGCGTTTTATCGTACACGTATTGGTGCTATTTTCCCTCCGCTGTGCCTCGTAAAGAGGCATTTTTTATTTGATTAGGGAGGTGACGACGTGCTTAAGAGACCTGAGAAGGAACAACTTGTTAACGAGTTAACAGAGACTTTTAAGAATTCTTCATTGGTACTTTTCGCGGACTTTACCGGACTTACAGTTGCACAGATGACAAAACTTAGAAGAGGTTTAAGAGAAAAGCTTGGTAACGACGCAAGATTTACGGTTGTTAAGAACACTCTCTTAAGGATGGCTCTCAAAAATGCAGAGTATGACCTCGAGGGTCACGACAATGCGCTTTTTGGACCAACCGCAGTTCTTTACGTGAATGCTAAAGCAGACCCTGTTGAGGCCATCAAGATATTCTACAACTTTGTTAAAGAAAACAAAGGAACACCTGTTTGCAAAGGGTTGTACCTGGAAAGAAAGTTCTTTGCAGGAGACCAACTCGAAAACTTGTCCAAGCTCCCATCAAGAGAGCAACTACTTGCAATGGTTGTTGGTGGTATCCAAGCACCTATTCGCGGCCTTGTCAACTCTCTCGCAGGTGTGCTTAGAAGTGTATTGTATGCTCTTAACGCTATTAAGGAACAAAAGGAAAAACAGTAATTTTAAGTATTTAGTACTAGTTGGTTAGAACAAAAACATAAGGTAAACTTATCAGGAGGTGTATATTATGACATTGGAAGAACTCGTAAAAGCTATTGAGTCATTAACAGTTGCGGAACTTGCAGAACTTGTTAAGATGCTTGAAGAAAGATTCGGCGTTAGCGCAGCAGCCCCAGTCATGGCAGCAATGCCGGTTGCAGCGGCAGCAGCAGCCCCAGCAGCGGCAGCAGAAGAAAAAGACACATTTGATGTTCTCCTCAAGAGCTTTGGTCAGAAGAAAGTTGAAGTCATCAAGGTTGTCAGAGAAATCACAGGACTCGGACTCAAGGAAGCAAAAGACCTTGTTGAAAAAGCTGGCGCACCAGATGCATTCATCAAACAAGGAGTTAAGAAGGAAGAAGCAGAAGAAATCAAGAAAAAGATCGCAGAAGTCGGCGGAGAAGTTGAAATTAAGTAACATATTTTTCAAAACAAAGAATATTGTGTATCAAACCCCGCACAGTACTACACAGTGCGGGGTTTTTATGATTTAATATATAATTGCGGTATTATTGTCTAACATGACCCAAATGACGAACATAAACATGCATAAACATTCTAAAAAATTCCCTAGAGTTACAGCATCGAATAGGTTCATTAGAACCCTACGTTTTTTATTTATATACTCAGCTCTTTTAGCCCCTCACAGTGCGTAATTTCCAACCATTCTGTATCGACACTTTAGGAAGAGGTGATCAGATTGAAAACTTATCAAGTGGGCAAGAGGATAAGGTACTCCTTCGGAAAGGTTGATGAGATTCTCAACGTCCCAGACCTCGTAGAAATCCAGCATAAATCCTTCAAGGAGTTATTGGACCATGGTATTTTGCGTATCCTCAAGAAGTTCAGCCCCATAACGTCAGTGAAGACCGAGGGTAGAAGAGACAAAGGTTTCAGCCTCGAATTCGTTGGATTTCGTGTAGGTGAGCCTCTTCACTCGGTCGAAGAGTGTAAACAGCGTCTTCTCACGTATGTCGCACCGTTTTACGCAACGGTGAGAGTTACTGATTTGTCAACAGGAGAAATGCGCGAAGAAGAAGTAAGTCTTGGCAATTATCCTATCATGACTGAAAATCAAACGTTCGTGATAAACGGTGTTGAAAGAGTTGTCGTCAGTCAGCTCGTAAGAAGCCCAGGAGTCTATTTTGTCGAGGAACCAACCAAAAACATAGGAGCAAAGCCGATATATGTAGCACACTTCCTACCAGTCAGAGGTGTGTGGCTTGAAATATTGCTCAATCTCAATGATGAAACCTTGTATGCAAGAATCGATAGAAGGAAAAAGCTGAACCTTTTCTTGGTCTTAAAAACCCTTGGTTATCAAAACGATATCGATATCCTTTCTCTATTCCCAACTTACATAGACGTTGAAGATGATTACTCATTGAAACAAGCAGAAGGGGTTATAATTCTTGAAAAAGTTGTTTCAAAATCTGGAGAGGTCCTCGCTGAAAAAGGTTCAGTATTAACGCCCACACTTGTTGAGATATTTAGAGAACATGGGATTGATAGAATAAAAGTTGCAAATAAATACATACATAAGACCTATCTGAAGCTTAAGGAAAGGCTAAAAATGCCTCTTGAAGAGAATATCAGCGAGCTTAGGGCTTACATGGAAATATACAAAGAACTGCGCCCTGGCGAGGTGTTTAGATACAACGCTGCAAAATCCTTCTGGAATAATCTTTATTTTAATCCTGAACGCTTCGAACTTACCGAAGTCGGTAGGTACAAAATGAACAAAAAATTGACAAACACGTACAGAAAATACCTTGTTGAAATAGAAGGAAGAAATCCAAAGAGTGTTGAGAATGTTGAGTACATGGAGACTTCCGATGCTCTTACACCGATGGATATAATCTTGGTTGTTAGAATGCTACTTGAAGTTGAAAAACACCCGGAAACTCTTGATACAAAAGACCACCTTTCAAATAAACGGGTCAAAACAGTTGGTGAATTGATAGGTTCAGAATTCGAAAGAGCGTTCTCAAAATCTGTCCATCAAATTCAAGAAAAACTTGCAACCTATACAAGCTTAGATAAGATATCGATTCCAAGTTTGATTAATTTGAGAAACGTCGTCGCTTCGCTTAACAGTTTCTTTGCAACGAACCCACTTTCACAATTTATGGACCAGGTCAACCCAATCGCTGAATTAACACACAAACGAAGGCTTACAGCTGTCGGACCTGGCGGATTAAAGAGAGAAAGGGCAAGGTTTGAAGTTCGTGACGTTCACCACTCTCACTATGGAAGGATGTGTCCAATTGAAACACCAGAAGGTGGTAACATAGGTCTTATCACCTCTCTCGCTGTTTATGCCACAATCGATAAATTCGGTTTCCTTGTGACACCATACAGAAAGGTTGTCAATGGTAGAATAACTGACGAAGTCGTTTATCTTGCTGCAGATGAAGAAGAAAACTACAGAATTGCGTCATCAACAATACCAAGAGATGAAAATGGTAACATATTGCAAGAAAAAGTCCCAGTTAGATATCTTGAAAAAGTAGTCTACGTGCACAAAAACGAAGTCGACTTTGTCGATATATCACCAAAACAAATTGTCAGTGTTACAACATCACTGATACCGTTCCTCGAACATGACGACGCTAACCGTGCTTTGATGGGTTCTAACATGCAAAGACAAGCGGTTCCACTTATCAAATCTGAAGCTCCACTTGTTGGAACTGGTATGGAATACCCAGCTGCTATCTATTCTGGACATGTCGTATTGGCAAAACACGACGGAATTGTCAAAAAGGTCGATGCCAGAAAAATAGTCATCCACAGAACAGACGAAAATGGCACCCCACTTTATGACAAGAAAGGAAATCCAGTACTCGATGAATATACACTTTTGAAATACGTTAGGTCAAACCAAGATACCTGTATCAATCAAAAGCCTATTGTTAATGTTGGAGATTTTGTAAAGAAAGGTACACCAATTGCTGATGGTCCAGCGACAGATAACGGAGAACTTGCACTCGGTAAGAACGTGCTCGTTGCGTTCCTTCCATGGGAAGGTTACAACTTCGAAGACGCTATACTGGTAAGCGAAGAACTACTAGAAGAAGAAACGTTCACATCTGTACACATCGAAGTCTATGAAACAACAGCAAGAGAAACAAGGGTTGGTCCAGAGGAAATCACTGCGGAAATACCAAATGTCTCGAAGGAAAATTTGAGAAATCTCGATGAAAACGGAATTATCCGAATAGGTGCCTACGTTGGTAAACAAAAATACTTCACCTCGCAAGATATCCTTGTTGGTAAGGTAACACCAAAAGGTGAAAGTGATGCAACACCGGAAGAAAAAATTATGAGATCCGTCTTCGGAGAAAAAGGTAAAGACGTCAAGGATTCGTCACTCAGAGTTCCGCACGGTGTTGAAGGTAGGGTCATCGGTGTACACGTATTCCACAAAGAAGAAGTCGGAGACCTTGGTCCTGGTGTGAATACACTTGTTCGAGTCTATCTTGCAACCAGAAAACCTCTTGAAGTTGGTGACAAACTTGCCGGTAGGCACGGTAACAAGGGTGTCGTATCAATGATTCTTCCAAAAGAAGACATGCCGTTCCTACCAGACGGAACACCGGTCCAAGTAGTCTTAAGCCCATTGGGTGTTCCATCACGTATGAACATTGGTCAAGTGCTCGAAACCTCTCTTGGTTGGCTCGCAAAGTTAACAAACAGACACTTTGCTACACCTGTTTTCGATGGTGCTAAAGAAGACGAAATATTGCCAGAACTATACAAAGTTCGCGAAAAACTTAATTTGCACCTTGGAGATGACCCAGAAAATCCATCAGGTAAGGTTATTCTCAGAGATGGAAGAACAGGTAAGGAATTCGATTCACCGGTGCTCGTTGGTTACATGTACATTATGAAACTCATTCACATTGCAAGGGACAAAATTCACGCGAGGGCAACAGGACCTTACTCATTGATACACCAACAACCACTCGGTGGTAAAGCTCAGTTTGGTGGACAAAGGTTCGGTGAAATGGAAGTCTGGGCACTTGAAGCATACGGTGCTTCCTACACATTGAATGAAATGCTTACAGTAAAAAGTGACGATATCAAGGGTAGAACCGAAGTTTACAAAGCTATCATGAAAGGTAAGAACTTACCAGAACCAGGTCTACCCGAGAGCTTCAAGGTCCTTGTTAGAGAGTTGAAAGGTCTCGCACTCGATGTCCGCGTTTACGACGAGCACGGTAATGAAATAGATATCGAAAAACTGTAAGGTTTGGTAAGTTCTATAAGGCTTTTACCCGACGTTAAGAGGAGGGAAAATGAATGAGTTCTTCTTTCAAAAGGAAAATTGCGAAAGTAAAAGTGGCGGTGGCATCCCCCGAAGTTATCAGAAGCTGGTCAAGTGGAGAAGTGAAGAAAGCAGAAACGATAAACTACCGTACCTTCAAACCAGAAAGAGATGGACTATTTTGCGAAAGAATATTTGGACCTGTAAAAGACTATGAATGTGCTTGTGGAAAGTACAGTGGTAAAAAGTACGAAGGTACAGTTTGTGAAAAATGTGGAGTTAGGGTCGAATCAAGAGATGCAAGAAGGCGCCGATTTGGGCATATCGAATTGGCTGCTCCTGTTACGCATGTCTGGTATCTTAAAAACACTCCAAGTGTCATCGCCACGTTACTTGACATGACAGTAAAGGATATAGAAAACATCGTCTATTTTGGTAGTAGAAGGGTAAACGAAAGGGTCCTTATAGTCACCGACCCAAAGAACACACCTTTTGTGAAAGGCTCTATATTGAACCAAACTGAATACGAAATCTACGCGAAAAAATGGGATTTTGAAGTGTCACCTGCATATATAGTAAAAGAACCAAGGACTCCGCTTGTAGCTGATATAGATGGTGAGGTTCATATAAAGCATGAAAGAACACACACAGACAGAGATATTTATTGGATAACAATAAGGAACATTATAAGAACCGAACTACGTGTTTACAGCGGAATGGAACTCAGGGTTAAAGATGGAGATTTCGTCAACCAAGGTGATGAAATAGTCTCAGAAAAAAGGGTCGATGCCATTTTCGCACCATTTGACGGAACCGTAGAAGTCGACGAAGTTTCAGAAACTATTACTCTTAATCCTCTCCCAACAAGTAAAAATACACCGATAACATTCACGCTACCATACGGTGTAAGAGCATTAGTGAAGAATGGAGATAAAATAAAGAAAGGGCAACAATTGACGACAGAAACTATATTGCCTCGTATCATAGCACCGTTGTCAGGAACTGTGAAGTTTAGCAGGAACCTTAACCTGAGACCTCTTGAAAACGGAAGCTACGAAGTCATTACAACTGGAACAATATACATTGAGAATGTCCAGTCATCCAAAACGTATCCTGTTTTTGAAGGAGCGACTATATATGTTCAGGACGGGGAAATGGTAAAAGCTGGCGATGTTATTGCCGACAGATTCCTCTTCGAAGATGAGAAACTATCTATTGAAGAGTACAAAATCTTCAGCCAGCACTACCATGGCATGTTTGTTGTTGAAGAACAAGTTGAAAACGATAAACCAATAATGGTGGTCACATACATTGACCCACAGATTGCGGAAGAAACTGGTATCACAAGAGGTCAAATAATCACTCAGCAAGATTACGAAGCTTACAGCATGATATACCCAGGAAAGATTGAAGCTGAGACTGGAGCTGCAGCAATCAAGAAGCTGTTGCAACAACTTGATCTCGAAGTTATGAAAACCGAGCTGGAAAACGAACTTAACAAAATTCCAAAAAGCAGCGTAAGAGCCAAGAAATTGTTAAAAAAACTAAGAATAGTTAAAGATTTAATGGAAAGTGGAACAAAACCTGAGTGGATGGTTCTGGAGGTCTTGCCAGTTGTTCCACCAGAAATAAGACCAATGATACAGATAGATGGTGGACGTTTCGCAACAACAGACCTCAATGACCTTTACAGAAGGGTCATAATGAGAAACAATCGACTCAAGAGATTGTATGAAATGAATGCACCTGAAGTCATAATCAGAAACGAAAAGCGTATGTTACAAGAGGCCGTTGATAATCTGATATACAATGGAAAAATTGGAAAAGCTTATACAGATAGAAATGGTAGACCTTTGAAATCACTTACTGATCTCATTAGAGGAAAGAAAGGACGCTTCAGAAGAAATCTACTTGGTAAACGTGTTGACTATTCAGGTCGAGCCGTTATTGTCGTTGGTCCTCATCTGAAGATACACGAATGTGGTTTGCCAAAGAAGATGGCTCTTGAACTCTTTGAACCGTTCGTTATTGCCGAACTTTCAAAAGAGGAAAATGCGGAAGCTACACAGACAAAAGTTAAAAAATACAGAAAAGAACTCCAAAGAGAAGACCCGAAAGCTTGGGAAAAACTTGAGAAGGTTATTCAGGGAAGGGTTGTCTTACTCAACAGAGCTCCAACACTGCACAGGATGTCTATCCAAGCTTTCGAGCCAAAACTTATAGAAGGTAACGCTATACAACTGCATCCACTGGTATGTCCACCGTTCAACGCAGACTTCGATGGTGACCAGATGGCAGTCCATCTACCGCTTTCGCCAGCAGCGCAAGCGGAAGCAAGGTTACTAATGTTATCAAGGTACAACATAATCTCCCCGGCACATGGAAAACCTATATCGATGCCCGGTAAGGATATTGTTGCCGGTATTTACTACCTAACGATGGTCGATAAGAACTACGATAAAGTTCAACCGGAAGATATCAAATGGAAATTCGCAAGCCCAGAGGAAGCGGAAATCGCTTACGAATTTGGTTACATAAAGCTACATGAACCAATACTTGTCAAAATTGACGATAAGGTCATAAAAACAACATTCGGTAGAGTCATATTCAACTCGATTCTTCCAGAGGAACTCAGAGATTACAACAAAACGTTCGGAAAGAACGGAATCAAAGATGTTGTTTACAAAACTTTCAAAAAGCACGGTATTGATAGGACAGCAGACCTGCTTGATGATATAAAAACGCTTGGATTCCACTACGCCACGATTTCCGGTTTAACGGTCAGTTTGAAAGACTTCCTCATTTCTCCGAAGAAAAACGAAATCATCACTGAAGCGATGAAAAAGATAGATGAGATAGAGAGACTTTACGAGGAAGGTTTACTGAGCGATGAAGAAAAATACAAAGAGACGATAAAGATTTGGACCAAAGCCACAGATTTGGTCCAAGAAGAGACCTACAAATATCTCGGTGAAAATCCATTCAACCCGGTGTTCATAATGGTTGATTCCGGAGCTAGGGGTAACAAAGACCAGCTCAAACAACTTTCTGGTATGCGTGGTCTTATGGCAGACCCATCTGGTAGAACCATTGAAATTCCGATTCTTTCAAACTTCCGAGAAGGACTCTCAGTCCTTGAATTCTTTATCAGTACACACGGTGCGAGAAAAGGTTCAGCCGATACCGCGTTGCGAACAAGCTCTGCTGGATACCTTACAAGAAGGCTCGTTGACGTTGTTCAGAGCGTTGTAATCACACAACCAGATTGTGGAACGCACGAAGGTGTTAGGGCAGCGATACTTAAGAGTTCTGACAACTTCGTTGTTGAAAAAATAGAAGATTTCATATTCGGTCGAGTGTTAGCAAAGGACGTCTACGAACCAGGAAGCGGCAGCATATTAGTTAACCCAGAAACAGGAAAGGTTTACCAGAGAGATACAGTGATACTTGACGATGATGCTAAGTTCTTGTCAAATTACAAAAAGAGAGTCCCTGTTGTTGAAGAAAAAGTTCTCGATTTGAGTGATATTAACATTCCTGAGGTTTACACGGAACTTGCTGAAGATGTCGACCTTGGCACAGAAGTTCTGCCAGCTGAAAGTGAACTCAACTGGGAAATCATTAAAAAGTTAAGAGACGCGCGTGTTAAATCTGTAAAAGTAAAACTCTACCCAATCGTTGGAAACGTAGTAGCAGAGGAAGTTGTTTGGGACAAAGAGCGGAAAAAACAACTTGCCGTAGAAGAAGAACAAATAGATGTAACAGTTGCAAAAATGCTAGAGGAAAATAACATAGACAGCATTGTAGTTAGACCGGAAATCTATGTTCGCTCACCACTCACATGCGAAGCTGAACACGGTGTATGCGCGAAATGTTACGGTCTTGACCTATCGAACCATAAAGTTGTAAGCGTTGGTGAATCTGTAGGTATCGTGGCAGCTCAATCTATCGGCGAACCGGGTACACAGCTCACAATGAGGACGTTCCACACAGGTGGTATCGCTACAACTGCTGACATCACACAAGGTTTGCCAAGAGTTGAGGAACTCTTCGAAGCAAGGAAAAAGACAAAAGATCCAGAAGGTATATTCTCCAAAGTTAAAGGCGTTGTAGTTGATATCTCTCAAGACGAACCAAAGAAGATTTACGTACAAGACGAGCTTGGAACCATGCACGAATACGTTGTTCCATCAAGGGTGAGAGTAAACGTATCCGTTGGTCAAAAAGTCTTACCCGGTCAGTCGCTCACAACAGGTTCTCTCAAAGTGAGAAAGATTCTCGAGGAACTTGGAGTAGAAGACACTGCGATGTACCTACTAAGAGAAATTAAGAAAGTCTACGTACAGCAAGGTGTCGATATCCATGATAAGCATTTTGAACTGATAATTAGGCAGATGCTTAACAAAGCCGAAGTCATTGAACCAGGCGATACCGACTTCTTACCAGGAGACCTTGTACCAATCACTATTCTCAACAAAGTTAATAGAGAAATAATGGAAGGCAACGCGAAGATAGAGCTCAACAGGAAACGCGTTATCGGAAAAGTACTCGCAAAGCATATCCTAATAAAGAACGAAGAAGGTCAAGTTGTAGAACTTGCAAAAGAAGGGGAAGAAATAACAGAAGAACTCTTGGAACAACTCATCAAGTATAATGTAAAAGATGTCCTTGTAATCAACCATGGCAAGGAGAAAGAAGTTTACCAGATAATGCCAAAAGAAACTGTGAAATACAGAAGAAAACTACTCAGAATTACACAGGCATCTCTTGAATACGAAGGCTGGCTGAGCGCGGCAAGCTTCCAGCAAACGCAACAAGTATTAACAGACGCAGCAATCAAAGGTGCGGTCGATTACCTCAAAGGTTTGAAAGAAAACGTTATCGTTGGACAGCTCATACCTGCTGGAACAGGATTTGAAATATTTGCAAACATTCAGTACGAAGAAACGCCAAGACATGCACTCGAAGAAAAAGAAAAGTTGGCATAACCGATTACAAAAAATTGAAAAGCGGCACCTGAAAAAGGTGCCGCTTATTTTTATTTGCTTTCGATTTTACTTACCCTTTCAATCTTTCCTATAGACCACCCACGATGTTGGTGTTTCCCAAAGTCTTACTTCTGTAAGCTTATATCTTTCTGTTGTGAGATGCTTTTCCAACTTATCCCAAATCCACTCCGCGATGTTTTCCGCACTTGGTTGAGGTATTATTTCATTTATGTAGGCATGGTCTAAGTAACTCAGTACTTCTCTTTTTACTATCTCTTTTAACTCAACAAAATCGATGACCATTCCCTCTTCGTCTTTTTCTCCACAAACGACAATTTGGAGTTTGTAAGTATGCCCATGAAGTTTTTCACACTTTCCATGATACTGGACTAAATTGTGAGCAGCATCAAATGTGAATTCTTTAACCACGCATAACATAATGACCTTCCCATCCTTTCATCTGTGTGGAGTCAAACTCGAACGGGAATTTGACAGGTTTGTTCTCAAGCGCAGACTTGTAAATTGCAAGCACGATTTCAACCGCTTTTCTACCTTCTTCACCAGGGATTTTGGGTGCTCTATCGTAAATTATCGATTCGCAGAAATCTCTGTAAAGAGGGACATGTCCGAATCCATACACGGTATCAGGATCCGGTAGTTCCATAAATGGATGACTATCTTCATCCGGGAATTTCCAAACCAAAATCTTGTTAACAGCCAGTCCACCTATAATTACTGTCCCCAGTTCACCAAAAATCGAAAGCGTTTCTTCTAAATTCCTAGGATAAATCGTTGATGTACCTTCAATGATACCAACTTTTCCGTCCTTGAATTTCACAATTGCTCCTCCAAAGTCTTCCGCTTCAATGTAAGGATGCTGGAAGTTACGAATTACTCCATATACTTCTTCTATCTCGCCTCCAAGCATCCACTGAAGCAAGTCAATGTTGTGTGTGCATTGATTCATGAGTGAACCGCCATCAAGCTGCCATGTTCCACGCCAAGGTGCTTGTTCGTAGTAATTCTTATCCCTGTTCCATCTGATATTCGCAACTCCATAGTTTATCCGGCCAAATGCACCGCTCTCAATCTTCTTTCTCAGTTCCACTATTGGAGGATTAAATCTATTTTGGAAACAAACTCCCAATTTTACACTTTTTTCTTTAGCAGTCTTTATCATCTCATCCATGTGCTTCGTTGAAAGTGCCATAGGTTTTTCAACTAAAACATGGACACCTGCTCTCAAAAAGTCCATAGAGATTTCATAATGATAACCGCTTTCTGTGGCAATTGCAACAAAGTCAATATCTTCGCTCTTTATTATATCCTCGTACTTTTGATAGACCCTAGGTTTGTAACCTGCCCGTTCTTCTATACTTTGTGCAACTCGTTCTGCTTTTTCCACAACAATGTCACAAACTGCAATCGCCTGGATAACATCGGAATTCTTCACTATCGCTTCCACATGTTTGGATGAACCTATTCTTCCACACCCAATAAGCGCCATTTTCAGCTTTCTCTCGCTCATTCTACACTCGCACCCCTTTTAACAATTCATTCATTGAATGAACATAAGCAATTACATTATATCATAAAAAAATCTCCGAGGCAATAAGAACGAACTTTTCATTCTTTACTGCTCGGAGATTTGCAATTCAATTATCTGATAGGTCTTTTCTCCGGTATTCCAACTTTTCGTGGATACTTTTCTGGTGTTGGCGACATTTTCTCAAAGATGACCAAAAATCTATCTTTCCCTAAAATGCTGTACTTTCTAATTTCTGCCAGTTTTACTCCCAGCTCTTTCATAGCGTTCACAGCCTGACCTAATTCCTCGTTATATCCAGGACCCTTGTATAGAAGAACCTTCCCACCAACTTTTACGTACGGCGCCGTAAGCTCCAAAACTGTTGCTATCCTGGAAACAGCTCTGGACACTGCACTGTCAAATCTTTCTCTGAACATTCCTTTGTCTTTAAGCTCCTCAGCTCTGACACACATCAATTCTACATTACTTAACCCCAATCTTTCACACAAGTTCTTCACGTAATCTATCTTTTTACATACGCTGTCAATCAAGAAACCATGGATGCCAAATTCTATTAAAAGAAAGACACCGGGAACTCCACCACCTGTTCCTACATCTAAGAAATTATTCCCGAGGTCTTCTGGTTTCACAGCAAGAACGGAATCCATATATAGATAATGAAAAGCTTCGTTGAAGTCTCTGTACCCAACAAGATTTATTGGAGCGTTTATAAGTTCTTCAACGTACTTTTTGACAAGTTCCATTTTTTCCATCGAGAACCACCTTGAAAAAGAATTTAGCAACATCCAGAGGAACACGCGCACGCGCTATGGGTTCGTTTAACCAACGATAAAACCATTCAAGACGCAGTTTCTGAAAGAAAACGGGTGCTCGTTTTTTCACACCTGCGATAACATCAAAACTTCCACCAACTCCCATGGCAAGTTTGAACGGTAGATGTCTATGTTGGTATATCCAAAGTTCTTGTCTTGGAGTGCCCATTCCAACAAATAGAAGATCTGGTTTTAGTTTCTCAATCTCTTCAGCAGGTGTTTGGTCTTCAAAATATCCATGATGGTAACCTACAACGTTCACTCCACGTTTTCTTAAGTTCTCGGCGGTCTTTGGTATAACATCCGGCTTTGCCCCCAACAAGTAAACACTCCACTTCCTGTTTACTGCCTCATTACAAAGGTATATCATAGTGTCTATACCTGGTATCCTATCGGTATGAACCGTGCAGTGCCTTTTTATCGCCCAAACAACACCTGCACCGTCTGGAAGATGAAAAGAGGCGTTTCGTAAAGCTTCTTTGTAATCAGAAATCTGCTCTGCCTTCAAAAATATCTGGCTATTCAACGTTACCACAAATAGCTTTTCACCTTTCTCTATGAGCTCAACAAGATACCCTCTAACATCTTCAGCTTTTCCGCAAAGGACATTGTAGTCATAAAATTGAACCTGTGTCAAAATACCACCACCGAGCTTTTAGAAAATTAAAAAATTTGGGTCGGTTACTCCGACCCTTGCTGACTTACTGTTTGGTGCCGAGGGCGGGATTTGAACCCGCACGGGAAACCCCACATGATCCTGAGTCATGCGCGTCTGCCAATTCCGCCACCTCGGCAAATCTATTTTTATCTACCAGCAAGGTTTATTATACCATATAAGCAAGAGTTTTCAAGTCTCTGGCCCTCAGATAGAGAAGTTTAAACATTTAAAAATATGGTTCCAGTAAACCAACAAGTATTTTGAAGCTTCCTCTATAGTATTGTGCCTCGATGTAAAGCTTATCAACCATTTTCATTCCCGGTGGGTCCGGAACGTAAAATCTCAAGCTTGCAAATATTGCGTTTGATACATCTGTGAAAGTAGTAAAATCACTGAAATAACCAACTTGAACAAAGAGTTGTTTATTAGAAAAGCCCAAAATAGGACCGTATACAACAGAAAAAGCATTCGAAGAGGAATTGTAATCGTACGTCGCATAAATGGCAGGTCCAACTAAAATTCCAAGGTCTGCTTCAAAGTATACGCTAGCGTAAATATTCCATAGTTTATTTAAGGTCCAATCAGCATTCAGGTTAAAACCAATGTACTCGTAACCAGCCCTCAAAACCCAGTTCGATAATTCTCCGTAATTATATCCAATCCCTATGTTGAAGTAAGCGTAAGCAAGAGTGATTATCACGAGAAAACAAAAGACAATCGACCTTTTAAACATCTTTTTATCCCCCTTTTTTGCTCTTCAAAAATAGTTAAAACTACCCTATTACAAATTTGGTGAATTCCAAAACTACTTTTTCATTTGTTTTATCGTTAAGTATCTCTATCTTTTTTGGAAGTTCCCTTTCCATGTAAAGCCTAACTGTTATCGGTTGAACACCGAATCTCGCAAGAATTGCCGCATTCTTTGGTCTGAATTCAACATAATCTCTTCCATACGTCGCGTTGAAAAGTGGTGTTGAAAGGAAATCTGTTATTGACGTTAGTATATCTCCTACTTGCGAGACATTTGGAAGAACGTTCTCCGTCGTTTTGTAGTTTTTGTACACGTATTCCACTTTTCTGGAAATCATATCGTACTGAATGACAATATCTTCGACAACCTCGGGGGATTTAAGATAAAATGTAAATTTTTCCAAGTTTTTGATAACCAAATCGAAAGAGAAAGCAATTTTTTTACGTTGCTGGCCATCAAAAACATCAAAGGTTAGAACCGTGCTTATATTGAAATTACGATTTCCAGCCAACTTCTCGATGAAACCGTAAACACTTATGCCGTCGTCAGACGTTTTTGTTTGAGACAATTGCGAAGTATTCTGCGCACATACAGAGCTGGTAAAGAGAATGAATAACAGCCCCACAATTGCTGCAAAAAAGAAAGTTTTCCTACACTTGAACAAAATCCTCACCTCGTCAAATGGGTCAAAAAGTTTTTAACTTTGCTAAATTTTCAAATCTCCAGCTAAAATTATTATGAAATCTATTGGAAAGACAACTTTCTTACCAGTCTTTGTTAATTCACTTATAATCGCGAGGTATTTAGAAATATAATCAAGCCTGTCTTCGACGTATACAACTTCGAATTCCGTTTCAGAGAATACATCTGTCAAAAGTTTATCAACAAATTTTTTCAGTCCTTCGTTTTTCCTTAATATCAAAACCGCATTTTTCTTTATATCTACGTCTACTCCTTCGTAAAAAATGTTGTTTGGTTTGTAACCTTTCGAAGAGAAGAGATTCCCAATTTTCTCACCAAAGCCGGCTGTTCTGTTCTTAGTATTGTTTACAACGTAGTACCTGTATCTTTCCTCTAACCTCTTTTGCCTAGTTGCAAAACTCGCTCGGTATTCTTCTATCTTAGATTCATCGATGTATAAATTACCGTCTTCTGCTATGTAAAATGGAAATGGGACGCTTTCAATTTGGAAGTTGTTTTTCACTTTTGAAAAGATGTAAACAACTTCCCCTATTTCCATATTGAATTCCGTGCGTTTTTTGATTTCTCTATACAGTTCCGTTAAAGCAAATACGTTTTTCTGTAAGGCTTTCTGGGCAAGCTTTTCTATTATTACCCGCTGTTTGTCCAGCCTTCCTATGTCTCCTTCGGCTGTTTTTCTGAAACGCAGGTAGGCGAGTAATTCCTTTCCCTTCATTTTGTAATAACCAGGCGTGAAGTCGATTTCCAAATTTTGCGCTACGTCTTTGTAATGCATGGGCCTATCGACGAATATCTCAATTGGTCCAAGTTCGTCGCCAAGGAATTTGAAAATGTCGTAATCAACGATAAAATACCTCTTTATTGTTATTCCTGTTAATTGTTCGATTCTCTTTTTAAACTTTTCTAGCCCTTCTGATTGATAGTAGGAGTTAATCTTCTTACCATCAATCATCAAATCCCTCGGAATACTCGAAATTATCATCTTCTTTTTTTCAAGGTCTACACTAGCTACAAGTATAACATCGGTTCGTCTTGTCCCACCAATGTCTTTATCCAACCCAAGAACTAAGATGTTAACAGGGTCCTCAGTGGGGATAAAAAACATCCTCAAAAACATTTCTATCCATATTGTGGAAACAAAGAGCGCGGCAGCTACACCTATGAATATTACAAAAACATAAAGGACATTCTTCATATCACTTTATATCTCCCTTGACCCAACCTATGTATGGAAGGTTTCTGTATCTTTCGTTGTAATCAAGTCCATAACCAATGACAAATTTATCCTCGATTTCAAAGCCTACAAAATCAGGAATAACCTGAGGGGTCCTACCAAGTTTTTTCAATAGGGTCACTACTTTTAAATCGGCTGGGCGATACCTTTTCAAATACTCCAGTATGTATGAAAGTGTTAGCCCGGTGTCGAGAATGTCCTCAACTACTATAACGTGTCTACCTTCTATTGGTTCATCTATCCAGCTTTTCACTCTGATACGTCCGGTTGATGAAACTCCAGAGTAGCTTGAAACCTGGATGAATGAATATTCTACGTTCATATCTATGTTCTGCACTAACTCGCTAAAAAAGTGTATAGACCCCTTAAGAACACAAACTGCATGCAATGTATCGGTTTTGTCCTTGTAGTAGTCCGTAATTTCTTTTCCAAGTTCTTTTACACGCTGTCTGATTTGTTCATTGGATATCATAACCTCTATCAAGGAAATCCCCTCCTACATTAGCTTTTTGGATTTCTAACTTGTTAGAAATAAGTTTTTATTTTCCTGATTCAATTACCCCTGCACAGATAACCCTTGGTCCGTCGTAGAAAACCGCAATTTGACCTGGAGTTACAGCAAATGTAGGTTCGTCGAATGTTACAAATAGTTTTCCACCATTTTCATCTTTGTATTGGACTGTACACCCAACTTCCTTGAACTTTTTGCGAATCTTTACGCTAGCCCGGAATTCATTTGGTAAATAATCGTCATAGACATTCAAATTGGAAACAACCATATGTTTGTCGTATAACTCATCAATAGGGGCAACTAATATAAAATTGCCGTCAACATTCTTTGCCCTCACGTAAAATTTGCTTCCAGCAGCTATACCAAGTTTTCTCTGTCCTATTGTGTAAAATGGTAATCCCTCGTGTTTTCCAATAATCCTGCCATCTGTTGTAATTATGTTCCCCGGTTTGACGTCTATGCCTAAATCCCTAAAGAAGCCTTTCAAATCGTTATCCGGTAAGAAGCACAAATCTTGGGAATCTATCTTCTGCGCCACATGTATGCCTTGTTGTTGAGCGATTTTTCTTATTTCTTCTTTCGTGTAATACCCATTCGGAAGAATAATCCTTCTCAACTTTTCTTTTTTTATTGAAGCTAAAAAGTACGACTGGTCTTTACTTTCATCAACGGCTTTGTAAAGTTTCCCATCTATTATCCTTGCGTAGTGTCCGGAAGCTACATATTCCATTCCATCACTTAGTGCAACATCCATCACTGCACCGAATTTTATGTACTCATTGCAGAAAAAGCACGGATTGGGGGTTCTTCCTATCAAATTTTCGTTTATGAAATAATTAATTATCCTTTCTTTGAAAATATCTTCAACATGAATTATTTTAAACGGAACTCCAAATTTTTTTGCTATCATCTGTGCATCGAACGTATCTGAAGGACTACAACAAACTTTGTGTTTTATCTGTTTGGTTATGTAGAGTTCATCTCTAACAGTCTTCATGTGGTAAGCTGTAACATCGTATCCTTCTTCTAAAAGCAAATACAAAGCAACTGCGCTATCAACACCTCCGCTGAGCAGTACGCCAACTTTGACACCTTTTTTCTTTATTTCAACGTTCAAATTTTGCACCTCGCTTTGTAGTCTTCTATCAAATCTTTGAGTTTTATGCTTCTAAGCGTATCTTCCATCTTTCCTAAAACAATTTCCCATATTTTACTAACTGTGCAAGTCTCTGGACTCTCTTGCTCTGGAACTACATCGACAAAGCACTTGATAGCATCGGTCGGGTTGTCAACTGCCGTAACTATATCGTAAACCGTTATTTCTTCAGTGTCTCTTGCCAGTTCGTAGCCTCCGCCCCTGCCTCTGTAAGCCTTCAGAATACCATTCCTTGCAAGGTCTGCCAAAATCTTTTCAGCAAATTCAAGTGGTAATTTTGCCCTGCATTTTTTCACTAACTCACGTGCACAGACACGTCTATTTTCCAAGCCGATTAGTATCATTATCTTTATTGCGTACTCACTCTTCATTGTGATGGCCAATATCTCACCCTTCCTCTTGTTTAATATATCCAGTTCTTCCAGTTCTTCCAGCTCTTTCAGTTCTTTCAGTTATTCAAATCTGGTCTGATTATATAAACAGGATGTGGAGTAATTCCATTGTTAAGCGCAAGTCTTACGTCACTCACGTAAACATCTATTCTATTACCTTTTATTGCACTGCCTGTATCCTCAGCAATAAAAACCACATTAGCCAACGTTGGGATATAAACAAGCGAGCCAAGTGGGATTACCGAAGGGTCGACTGCTATCGTTAAGAACTGCTGAGGCACTCTTCCATTCCGTGCAATCCTAAATGTGGGATGTGTTGGAACTTTGCCGTCATCCCACTCGGAGTAAAAAGTCACAGTAAAGACTCCCTTGTATTCCGTGAACAATCTTAGGGGATCTCTTGGTTCACCCTCTATGTAGAGCTCGAAATGAAAGACATCAATACACTGCCCGATGGGTTTGTCAATTGTAACGAAACTACCTGGTTTTAGTGAAGTGTTAATTCCTCCGTATACTGCCAATATCATATTTCCGTGGTCGATTGTTACTGTGTTATCGCTAACGCTCAAGACTTTACCTGGTAGAATTGGGTATATGTCCTTGCCTTTTGCGTAGATATCCATCCCAATGGTCTTGCCA
The DNA here is from genome assembly GCF_001644665.1 of Fervidobacterium pennivorans. NCBI lineage: Bacteria > Thermotogati > Thermotogota > Thermotogae > Thermotogales > Fervidobacteriaceae > Fervidobacterium > Fervidobacterium ngatamarikiense. The sequence continues at coordinate 1,614,025 of NZ_CP011393.1, read as the reverse complement.
CCGTTTCTTTCCTGACCATGGTATGAGAGTATATCCGTAGGCTGTATTTTTACAGGAACGCGTACATAGTTTTTTGGATCATCAACAGGAATCTTAATCAATTGCCCAACAGAGAGTTTCGAAGGATCCTTTAAGTTGTTTATACTTGTAAGTGTATTCAAGTCTACTTTGTAAGCAGAAGCAATCGATGAAAGCGTGTCTCCGGCTTTCACAATATAGTAGATATAGCCTGTGTTTAATTTTAGAAGTGTTGCCGGGTCTATGTTCTGAATAGCTGTTTTTATCTCGTTTATTTGCTGTTGTAACTGCCTTAAAAATTCAATATCACTCTGACTTATTTTCTGTGGCATATTCTGCTGAATATTTCTTACTTGAGCGGCAAGTGAATCTACACTTTTTTGTAGGTTTTCAATTTGTTTCAACTGATTCTCAAAGCTAGCAATTTTTCCTTGAATAGTACTATTATTCTTCTCGACGGTGGCAATTTTCTTCGATAAATCATTTATAGAATTTGCGTTACTAGCGTTTGATGATTCTACCTTTTCTACCCTTTTTGAAAGCTTCTCCAAAACCTCCTGAACGCCTTCAATCGATGTAACCTTTGCTTGCAGCTCTGTCACAGACTTTTCGAGTCTAACGACCGAATTTTTGACTTGAGACAACTGCGTTTGCAATTGCTGAGTTTGTTGTATTTGTGAATCGGAAATATTCGGCGATATTCCTGATTTTTCGAGTTTCTCAACCCTTTCCTCAATATTCTTAACTTGCAAAGATAACTCTAAATAATTTCCCAAAGGCATACACGAGTGTGTCAAGAACAAAAGCAACAGGAGTGGCAAAAACAAAAATATAGAAGTGCTCTTTCGCGTATCTAATGTTATTTTATTTCTCCTCTTATACTCTGCCATCTATCTCTCCCTGCCTTGACATAAAAAGAGTTTACGTTCCTATGGTTTGTAACAAGCGTTGAAAACCATTTTGTAGCATCTTCAATTTTTCCAAGCTTATACGATATCTCTCCCAGGTAGAACAGTACCATAGGTTCTTTTTCAGTATCAAGATTTGTTTTTGTGTAGCACTCCTCAAAATACACCAAAGCTCTTGCAAGCGCTTTTAACTCATTATCTTTGTCTGAAATCTCCCGGTAAAGCCAAGCCATTCTTAAATACATCTCTGCTACTCGGCAAGGCTGTTTTTTCGCGTTATAAAACAAGGTTGCAAGTGCATAAGCAAATATTGCAGTTTTGTGGTCACGCTCTTGTGAAAATGAAATACCTTCTGGTATTTTGATTTCATTTTGAACCTTTCTTACTTCATCCATGTAAATAGGAGATACCTGATGTTCAAAATCTTGTTCTAACGCGGCATAAAAGCATCCAGAACAAACGACTACAGAATACAAGAGAGGATTAACACCCTCATAGTTTGGCTTCATATCCTCGTCGTAACTTTTTATCTTTATCCTGTCTGTAAAGACTTTTTTTGAAACTGTGATATTTGAACAAATGGGACACTTGTACCTTTTGTCATACACTTGCGGGAGTTGATTCACTGATTTCATCTCCTGCCAACAAAGCCTCCACGAAATCTTTTGCATTAAATGGCTTCAAATCTTCAATCCTTTCACCTATACCTATGAATTTAATGGGTATTCCAAGTTCCTTTGCGATGGCTATTGCAATTCCACCTTTTGCTGTTCCATCAAGTTTTGTGAGTACGATACCCGTGACGTTAACAACTTCTTTAAATATTTTCGCTTGCTGTAATCCATTTTGCCCAGTTACAGCATCCATAACCAAGAGCACTTCATGTGGTGCCGCCGGAACAAGCTTTTGAACTACTCTGTGAACTTTTTGGAGTTCGTCCATAAGGTGCTTTTTGTTGTGTAATCTACCCGCTGTGTCGAGAATGACCACATCTTTTCCTTTAGAAATAGCATGATTAACAGCATCGTATGCTACAGCGCCTGCATCGGCACCTTCCATATGTGCAATAAACGTTGCTCCACTTCTTTCCGCCCAAACCTTCAGTTGGTCTATAGCAGCTGCCCTGAACGTATCACACGCACCGAGCACAACTTGTTTACCTTCGCTTCTAAACATATACGCCAGTTTTCCGCACGTTGTTGTCTTTCCTGAACCATTTACTCCAACCATGCTTATCACAAAAGGCTTTTCATAAGGAATATAGAGTTTGTTGTCCTTTGAAAGAATTTCAATTAAAATTTCCTTTAAAGCTTCAAAAGCATCTTCTGGTTTCATCTCTTCGAGTCTTTCAAGGATATATTCAGTAGCTTCCACTCCTACATCTGCAAGAATCAACAACTCTTCGATTTCATCACGTGTCTCTCTGTCAAATCTCTTTGTCTTTAGTATCTGACCTATTTTATTAAAAAATGCCTCTCTACTTTTTTTAAGGCCTTCTTTTAGCTTGTCGAAAAATCCCATAGCAATCTGTGACCTCCTCACTTTCTTAAAGCTTTTGTTTTATTTGTCCAAATCGACACATGCATATACTAATCCACTTCGCTTGCTAGTGATTACCCTATCAAACTTCACGGCAAGTCTTTCCAATAAACTATCTTTTATAAGAGTTTTGATAACTATTCTTTTTCTTGCAATCCTTACCATCTCTTTAACAGTCGATGTGTCTAACGTATCGTAACTTGCTAACGGTCTAAGCGGATTGAGGGCCGAACTTTCATACACAGGGTTTTCAAACATTGGGTCACAGTAAACTATATCAAAGGACTTATCGGATTGCTTTTTCATAAAGCTTTTCATATCTTCGTTGAACAAAACTATCTTCTTTATCGCTATGTTTATCCATTCTTCTTTTGATTGATATTTGCTAAGTCCGTAGGAAACCACTCTGTAAATATGCGCTGACACTTCTGTTCCAATAACTTGTTTAACAAAATGTGCCATAAATACTGCATCCATTCCTAATCCAAACGTTGCGTCGTAAATGATATCTTCCGAAGAAGGCTTTAATGCTTCCAAAAGTAAGTCTTTCCCATCTCTTTTGTAATTTTCCATCCTTATCTTCGCCATTCCTGGATGGAAAAATAACCTACCAGTTGGTGTAACTACTGAAAGCTGGAGATTGTTGTCAACAACGTAGTAAACTTTTACCTTACCTTCCTTTACCCTTTCAGACAAATGCCTTCGGTTGTAATAAGGGATACCAAAATCTTGCGAAAGTTTCTTTGCTAACTCCACAGCCTCTTTTGATGGGGTATGTGAAGTAGTGATTACTACTGCATAATCTTCGTTTTTGGACTCGTTTCGTTCTCGACTTACTATGTCCATTGAATTGTCACTGACCATTCTGTGTTTCGTCAACCTCCTCGTATAATAAGTTCGGTAAAAATTAAAATTGGTCTTTGAAAATTGAATGCATATTTTTTAACACCTCTGGTAAAATAGTTTCAGGTTGCCCCTCCTTGAGACTTTGTTCTCTTAAATAAGATTGCCTAACTAGAGTACAGCTTTTTACTTGCCGGAAAATGTTTTGCCTCGTTTTCTTATGTACCGCGAGGTTGTAAGGCTGTACTCAATCCGGAGGTGATTCCTTTGGCTATTTTAGCTATTGATGTCTCAAAGAACTATCTTTCTTTCTTTTCTGATTTCATCGGTAGTGGGACTGTTGAGAACTCTCCTCAAGGTATTGTTGAACTTTTTAACAAAGCTTTTGCTTCTTCTTCCGATTTTTCTCTTGTCCTTGAATCAACTGGTGTTTTTTCTTTTAATGTCGCTAACTTCTTCTTTCAAAACAACGTACCTGTCTTTTGGGTTAAAACTGATAACATTAAGCTCTATCGCAAAATTCTCAATCGTCCTAAAACTGACAAAATCGATGCTGAACTTATTTTCTCTATCGCTTCTAAATTTCCTGAGTCTTTAGTCCCTTTTGTCAATAACTCATATATCATCTCTGAGCTTCGTAATCTCACCAGACTTTATTTAAAGTTCAACGAAGATATCGCTCGATTGAAACTTAGGCTCTATTCGTATGTTTCTCTTTATTTCCCTAAACTTGACTTTAAACTAAATAAGACTTTCGAATGCCTGCTTAAAGATTATACAATCGAAGAAATCGCAAACATGCCAATTGAAGAGTTATTTGAATATATTGCGAAAATTTCCAGACACAATGTCTCTTCACAAGTCTTAGCAGAAAAACTCCAAACTCTTGCTAAAGATGCCTTGAGGTTGTCTGTTAATCCTTCAAACACTCTGAGAATATCTATTGTTTCCACTATCGATTTGATACAGCACTATGAAAAACAAATCGAACTAGTAAAGAAAGAAATAAGTAAATTACTTAAAGTAATTTCGAACACACTAACAACAGTCAAAGGGATAGGAGAAATAACTGCAGCTGGAATTATAGCCGAAATAGGAGACATCAATCGTTTCGAAAAAGCCTCAGCGTTAGCATCATACGCAGGGCTTGTATGGACAATCAATCAAAGTGGAAATTACAAATCAGAAAACAACCAACTAACGAAAAAAGGGAACAAGTATCTAAGAACATACCTAGTAATGGCAGCGAACGGAGTAAAGACATACGATCCTGTATACAAAGAATATTATCGCAAAAAGTACGCAGAAGCAACAACACACAAACACATGAGAGCGCTAATATTAACTGCAAGGAAATTAGTAAATTTAGTGTATTATTTACTAAAGAACAACGTACCGTATGTACCGATGAAATAGGTAAAAAGAACGAAATCAAGTATGTGAAGAATGAAAGTGAAATATTAAGTTATTGAAAGTCAAAGTGTTGACTAGGTTTTTTATTTTTCTATTTTTTCTCCTCTTGACTTATTACCGGAAATCTTGTTGTTGGTGGTATCACTTGCTTCTACCAAATCTTTCAACTTTTGTAATGTCCTTTCTTTATCAGCAATCTGCTCTTTCTCAGCCTCGTAAGCACGCTTTAATTCTCGAAGTTCTTTCGATATCATTATATAGCGTAAAAGACTAGTTAGAAAATACGCTAGGAAAATGATGAATATAATAATGAAAAGCACAAGGAGTATGTTATCTTCTCTCTTTTCTTTCCTACTTTTTACTTTCAAATGCCAACACCTCGGAAGAAACGGATTGAAAAAAGTTACACACTTAGACATTTACATAGAGCTTGTTCCAGTTAAATCAACAACTTCAGTGTCCTTATCAGAATAGGAAGGTGCATCTTTTGTCTGTTGTAGCCCCCGTTCGACAGCTTTGAATGTGTAAGTCTTACCCCTTTCAGCAACGAAAAATGCCTTGAATGTCCCCGAAACATTTTCTGTGAACATCTTGTAACTTCTCCCAGAGTTGATATCGTAAACTTCAACAAACTCACGAGCCTTTGTTCGAATTTCAAAGATGTAACCGTTAACTTTTTTCAAGAATTTAACTTCAGAACTCTCACTAGTGAAATCGTAAATTATGTAAAATTCGTTAGCTCCCCTTATGTCGTAACTTCTGTTTGGAAAGTTTATAGCAACTGTAGTGGCAGGAAGAGTTGTATCTGTGGAAAAAGTTATCGCTAGTTTTGATGAAAAATCCAAATTTTCTTTTGATGTTGTAGGTATATCATACTTACCAAGCGTATCACCAAAAATGTACGAAGACAATTTTGAGACTTTGAAAGGATTTTCAAGAGTCATCGTTGCTTCATGTTCAATCGATGATATAACCAGACCACCTGCGGAGTCTATATCCTGTAGCATCCCCAAAACCTCTTTTGGAAGCCCATTAACGTAAAAATAAAACGTATAGACCTGCTTACCTGTTCCAGACAGAAAATTGCTGAGCAGATAAGCACAGCTAGATAAGATAAGTACCATGGCAACTATTACAGAAACCAATACTGCCCTTTTCAAGCCATTTCGCCTCGCTTGGTTGCTAACTTTTGAACTATTTGAAATTAACATTCGTCACGATCACAATATATCCATTCTGCTCGTGATAATCCACTTTTACCTTCTCCGGTGGTATGTTGAACTTCCTTGAAATCGTTTCAATAACGGCATATTTAATTTCTTCAGAGTTTGCCTCAAACTCTTCCACAGGTATCATCTTGACAATCTCTCTTCTTCTTGTGAGCATTGTTTCGAGTCTTTCTGCCGCTTCCTCTTTAGGTGATTTTGTATTTTTGTGCTTTTTCTTTCTGAATATATCGATAATCCACATCACAATCACCTCTTCTTAAACACAGAAAGTAATGAAGCTAAGAACCCCTTAGAGGCACCTTTGAGATCTTCCTCTATAGGTACCTCTTCCCCCTTGATTCTCTTGACGATATTTTCAAAACTTCTACCTATAACAACACCATCTTCAAGAACAACTGGTATACCTTTGTTTGTTGCTATGATTACCTCTTCGGAGTCAGGTATTACGCCTATTATCCTCATTGCCAAAGCTTTTTCAACATCACTCTTATCGAGCATCTCACCACGTTTAGCCATGTGAGGTTTAAATTTGTTCAGGACGATGTACATCTTGTCTTCAGAAAATCCATAGTTTTCAAGCAATCCGATAACTCTGTCTGCATCCGAAATCGCTGGTAGCTCCGGCGTGGTCACAATGAATGCTGCCTCAGCTGGTGCAACAGAATTCCTGAAACCCCGTTCTATACCAGCAGGCGAATCGATGAGTATGAAATCGAAGTCATCGTACAACTCTTGAACTATTCGCTTCATGTCTTCTGGTGACATCATCTCTTTTGTAGCAACTTGAGAAGCTGCAAGTAAATAGAGGTTTTTCAATTGCTTGTGTTTGACGAGCGCTTCCTTGGCTGAAACAGTCCCGTTTACGACATCAAAAGATGTGTAAATAATCCTATTTTCCAGTCCTAAGACTACATCCAGGTTCTTCAAACCTATGTCAGCATCAATCAAGCACACTCTTTCTCCCATCTTGGCTAATGTACAACCAAGATTTGCGGTGAAGGTTGTTTTGCCCACACCACCTTTCCCTGATGTAACAACAAACACCTTAGGTCTGTTCACATGCCCCACCCCTTTGGTCTTATTAAGAGAAAACTTCACTATTCGTTCAAACCCAATTTTGCATAATAAACCAACTCAGCTTCTATGAACATGTCAATATCTCCATCCATCACAGCTTCAATGTTTCCCGTTTCTACATCTGTTCTGTGGTCTTTCACCATAGTGTATGGATGGAAGACGTAGGATCTAATTTGGTTACCCCAGCTAATGTCTTTCAATTCGCCCTGAATTTGTTCTATCTGCTTTCTTCTTTTTTCAAGCTCAAGTTGGTACAACCTAGCTTTCAACATCTTCATTGCAGTTTCTCTATTTTGGAGCTGTGACCTTTCCGTTTGACATGTTACAACGATACCTGTTGGTAAGTGTGTAATTCTTACGGCAGATTCAGTCTTGTTTACATACTGACCACCAGCACCACTTGCTCTGTATGTGTCAATCCTTAAATCTTCTGGTTTAATCTCGATGTCAATATCATCTTCTATTTCTGGAAGCACGTTAACAGAAGCAAATGATGTGTGTCTTCTTTTGTTAGCATCAAACGGTGAAATCCTCACAAGCCTATGTACTCCACGCTCGTACTTCAAATATCCGTATGCGAAATCGCCCTTAATGTATAGTGTTGCACTCTTTATTCCCGCTTCCTCACCTTCTTGATAATCGACTATCTCCACATCATAGCCTTTCCTTTCAGCCCAGCGCATATACATTCTCAACAACATAGAGGCCCAGTCCTGAGACTCAGTTCCACCGGCACCTGGGTGAATAGAAAGGTATGCATTCGAAGCATCGAATTTCCCGTTGAGAATCATCTCAAGCTCGAATTCCCTTATTTTTTTTGCTACTTCTTCTATCATATCTTCTAAGTGTTCCTGCATCGATGGGTCTTCTTCGGAAAGTTCTATACCCACTTCTATGTCTTCGAAAAGCGCTTTGATACGCTCCATATCTTCGATTATCTTCCTTGTCCTTTGTATCTCTCTATTGACTTGTTGTGCCCTTTTTTGGTCATTCCAAAAATCAGGTTTTAAACTCTCTTCTTCTAGTTCTTTAAGTTTCGCTTTTTTATCCTCGGGGTGGAAGACCTCAATAATATCGTCGAACTTTTTCTTAAGTTCTTCGATTCGTTGTTTTTGCTCGTATGTTATCACACTTATACACCTCTCCTTGCAAATTTTACTTCTTAACTATTATTTTCCAATCAACGTGAGGTAAGTAATGAGCGCTGTCATAAGAAGTAGTATTGTTATTGTGATCTCCTTTGCATAGGTGTAGACAGAATTATCTATAATCGTTCTTGCCTCTTTTTGAATTGTTGTCAAACCATCTGATAACGAAACTTTGACGGTATAAACACCGTCTGGATAACCCTTTCCATCCCATTTTAGTTGTGTTGTGCCGGCATCAATTTTTAAAGGCTTTTCATATACAATTATACCAGAATTATCCACAATTTGAATACTTCCGCTTGCTGGCCTTGATGAGTATATTTTGATAATGCACTCATCGTCAGTCCAATCCCCATTCGGTGAGAATTTATCAGACACGATAAGCTCCAAATTAAATGGGACAGGGCTGAATTTCAACCAAACAGGACTCTCTTTTCCATACTGGACGTTGACACTTTGCTTTATATCTTCAAATCCAGGCGAAGAAAAAACCAGTTCTTGGAGTCCAACTGGTGCCAAGACTTTTTCACCATCTTTTTTTACAACACCATAGAGAAAACCCTTAGGGGAATACACGGAAACAGGGTAGACATTTGAAAAAATCGTAAGTTCACCCAAGCGTGTTGAAGGTATATAGACTATCTTAGGTTGTTTCTCAACATAGAACACTATCTTGTCAAACGAAACATACTTGTTCGAGCTAACAATCCAAACCGAATGATAACCTTCTGCATCAAATTTTACGACAATCCTTCCAAAAACATCGGTATTACCCGCATATTTTCCATCGATGTATACAGCAGCAAATGGTTCATCTGTGTAGAGTAAGACCGAATAATCAGGTAAACTATCAAGAGAAATATTAGGCACATTTCCTATGCCTATGATTATTTGAAAGGAAAGTTCAGAAAACACAGAGACTGATATCACTGTTGTCAATATTAGAAACACCGCTACTCCAAACATCAAAAGATTGACAGGACTTCCACCTGTAATCCTCATGGTTGCGCACCTCCTCAAAAACGCTTCACTTGTTCAAACCAAGCTGGATAAATGCAAGTACCTCTGCCACAGCAACGTAGAGTTTCACTGGTATAGGCTCCAATAAATCTAGCTTGAAAAGCTCTTTGACCAATTCTTCTGATTTCACTATCGGCACGTTACTTTCCATCGCCTTCTTTATTATCATTTCTGCCAAATGACATTTGCCCTTTGCAACAACAAAGGGCACATAGTCTTCTTTTGGTTTGTATCTCAAAGCAACAGCCAACTTCTGTGTGCAATCTTCATCGTATTTTTCATAATCATACGTACGTTCCATCACGCATCGCCTCGAGTTTTATAGACACGACGTCGAAATTATTCCTCAGACGCTTTTCTAACTCCGTTACGTTTTCAGGAATCTTTTCAAAGTAAAGCGTCACACTCGACCTCATTGCGTTTTGTTGAGTCACCCCGTAGATACGGTTATCTTTCAAAAAAACCTCAAAAGTTCCACCCTCTCTGTCAAGAAATACTATCCCTTCATTAATAATTAGACCATATCTACCAGACAAAATGTTCAGATAATTCAAAAAATCCTCTAATTCTTGACGGTCATCATTGCTTTCCTTCTTTTCCATGCTTTGTTGTGCCGAATCCACAGCTTGGGATTGTCTTAAAGCTTTTCTAAGCCTTTGAAGGATTGATTTATCTATTTCTCTTCGTTTAGAAATCTCCTCTAAAAATAGCGCGATGGCAACAATGAGACGCTCTTTAGACAAAACGTCTAACCCTTCGACCAACTCTTCAGCAAGCTGAACAAACCTGACGCTAGGCAATTCCCGAAAGTTGTATGGTTTTTTCGCCAAAACCTTTGCTACGTAATCACCTATGCCGAAATCTTTCAATTCAATTTTTGCACCTTCTTTAGGTGCTTTCTTTCCACTTTTGATTATGTACTCGCCATCGGATGTTTTGACCTTTACGTATTTCCCATAAGACTCCACGACAAACCCAAAAATCTTCACACCCTATACAACCACCTTTGACTGTTCTATCAATTCATCTATATTAACAAAGAACAAGTAAACATCATCTTTCTCGTTGTATATGTAATTTGCGGATATCTCCTCAAAGGAGCCGTTTTTGAATTTAACAACAAGCCCTACGTCCGAGATTGTAGCTTTTGCAACGTTCTTTCTCCATAAGATTATTCGTAAGAGTGCATATTTTAAAAGGTTCTCGACACTTTCAGGCGTTTTACCAAACCTATCAACAAGCTCGTCGTAGATTTCTTGTATCTCTTGTTCACTCGTCGCCGAGGCGATTCTTCTGTAAAACCTCATACGTTCGAATGGGTCGTATATGTAAAATTCCGGTATCACGATACTCCCAGGAATACCTTCGAGTTCTGTATCGATTTTACTTTGGACTTTCCCAGTGTATTCCATGACCGTTTCGTTCAACAGGTCAAGATAGTATTTAAGTCCAAGGTCATTCACAAATCCGTGCTGTTCAACACCGAAGATGGCACCTACGCCTCTTATCTCCATATCCTTCATCGCTATCTTCATACCGCTTCCGGGACCTTGGTATGATTTTATTGCATAAAGTCTTTCTAAAACCTTATCGTTGACGTTCCTTGCATGGAAAAAGTACGCAAAGGCTATCTTATCACTTCTGCCCACCCTACCACGTAGTTGATACAACTGCGCAAGTCCATATCTGTGCGCATCGTCTACGATAAGTGTATTCGCGTCGGGAACATCTACTCCGTTTTCAACTATCGTTGTGCAAAGTAGCACATCCGCATGCTTGTGATAAAACGCATCTATCGCTTTTTTCATCTCGCTCTTTGGTTGTTGCCCGTGTGCGATAACGATATTTGCTTCGGGAACTAACTTCTTCAACCTTTCATAAACTTCGTATATCGAATTAACACGGTTATGAACGTAGATAACCTGGCCTCCTCGTCCTATCTCCCTCAGTATCGCAAGTCTTACTATTCTTTCATCGAATGGGCCAATATGGACCTGTATTTCTTTTCTCCCAAGTGGCGGAGTTTTTATTTCAGACAAATCTTTCAAGTTAGACAAAGCCATATGCAAGGTCCTCGGAATGGGCGTTGCACTCATAGAGAGCACATTGACGTTCACACGCAACTTTTTGAATTTCTCTTTTTGTTCAACTCCAAACTTTTGCTCTTCATCGATAACAACCAAACCGAGGTCTGCAAATTTCACATCACGGAGTACACTGTGTGTTCCCACAAGTAAATCAATTTTTCCTGATTTTACACCTTCCAAAATCTCCTCACGTTCTTTTTTTGTCGAAAACCTGTTCAAGAGGGCTACATTTATACCAAATGGTTTGAACCTCGCTACAAGATTATCGTAATGTTGCTTTGCTAAAATGGTTGTCGGTGCGAGAAGAACAGCTTGTTTACCGGAGACAATTGTTCTAAATATTGCGCGAATAGCTACTTCTGTTTTACCATAGCCAGCATCCCCAACAAGTAACCTATCCATCGGTTTTTCGCTGGCAAGGTCTTCAAGCACCTCATTTATGGCATTCAACTGGTCTGGTGTTTCCACAAATGGGAACGTCTTTGCAAATTCTCCCTCCAACTCCGCATCTCCCGGTAACGAAAGCCCTTTGATGTTGCTTCGTGCATGGTGTATCAGCACAAGTTCGCGAACAAGTTGCTCTATATTTTTCCTTGCTTTCTCCACTTTGCGTGCCCAAGTTCCTTTTTTAAGTGAATCAAGCTTTACATTTACCTCATCACCGACATATTTTTCTACCAAATCTATCCTTTCGATAGGCACGTACAAAACTGAATCCGCAAAATTCAACACTAAGAACTCTCTCTGAGCACCGTTCACCTCTACTTTCTTGATTTCGCTGAACCGAGCAATTCCGTATTTTTTGTGGACAACAATGTCCCCTATTTGCAGTTCTTCTTCTGAAATTATAGGTTCCGAAGGTATGTATTCTTCTTCCTGAACTTTCTTTACAACAAAGAACGCTTTTTCCGAGGGTAACTCCTTGGCGTTCGATAGAATCGTTTCATAGTCTAATACCCCGAAGCGCTTGTAATCCCTCAGTCTATTATCTTGGCCCATCTCTTCCATGGACTTGCGCAGTTCTCGTTCGAAGCGTGTGAAATGTTCGAGCACACTCTTTTTGTCTTTTATATAAAGTTCTACTCCGTAATCAAGTATCGTTCCGTTCACAAACTTACCAGTGAACTGGTTCTCTATAGGCTCTAAAAACTCTTCGTCATTTGATTTAAAATGTTCTTCTTTAAGTATGAACTCACGTGCAGGAAGCAAAAGTGCATTTTGTAAACTTTCCTCACTACGCTGGGTCTTTAGATTAAACTTTCGTATATCCTCGACGACGTTACCAAATAACTCAATTCTAACCGGTACACCATCGGGTCCTAAATAATCAATAATCTCTCCTCTTATAGAAAACGTCCCGCCCTCGCGAACGTTAAAAACTCTTTCATAACCAAGTTTTGCGAACAGTTTTTCAGGTTCCGAAAACCTGTCTCCTAATTTGAGAAGATACGTATTCTCTTTCAACGTCTCCGGGGGCATTACGTAGTGGAGAATTGAACGCAGTGTACAGACTCCCTTTAATTTTCCTTGTGTCGCAAGATAGAGTGCAAATACTCGGCGAGCTCTCACATACCAAGAGGGGCTTAGATTCTCGTAAGGAAGCACATCATAGTCTGGTATATAATAATAACCATCTATCTCACAATCTTTTTCCGTAGGAACTATGATGATTTCATTCATCGCTTTATTAAATAAACACCTCCATTTAAACACTTACACGTTCCATCAAGTCAGTCTCTTTCATTAGTTATTTACAGTTCACATCATTATTGGTTGTTGCTCGAAATCCATACCCGCTGAGCGAACTGACTTATCAGGGTAAAGGAATGCGTATATATCGCTAGCAAGGATATCCTTTTCAAATTGCCACAAGTATAACTCACGGTCCACTTTCCACTCTCGTTTTCCTTCATCTCTTTGTTTTTCAACCTCTTCCAAAATCTGTTTGTAAAGTGATGCCGTGGCAATTAAAGGTATTTCTGATTTTTTCTTTATCTCCTTGAGCAATTCTCTTCCTTTGTTGTTAAATCCCAAGATTCTCAAATACTGTGGACCCGATACGTTAGATTTTTCCATCTTTTCTTTTTCTAAATCAAATAACACATGCAAGATGGCGCGTCTAATTCTTGAATATGTGAACCTTTTGGCTTTTACTAATTCTACAAACTGTTGCAAATCACCTGTTTGCCTTGCAGCTTCCCAAAATCTAAGGTCAAGCCCCTCGTTGAAACTGTATATCTTCTCAAAATCTTCCCTTTTCATCTTTCTAAACATAGCAATCACAAATTCCAGATATTCCCAAAAGATAGGTCCTCTACCTTTGCTAAACTCTTCTTTTAGTATTTCATAGGTCGTAGGAGGAATTGCATCTTTTGCCGTCTCAAACTGCCCTGCTCTAATGACTTTTCTAATAGCCGTTGCTGATGACAACTTTCCTTTGAACTCTGGGTCATTGTCGTCTGCACCTATTCTCTTTATAATGTGTGGTTCTATTGAACTATTGAATTTCATCAAAGCTTTTACGTATTCAACTCCTAGGATATCGTTGGACTTGGAAAGTTTTGCCACTTCCTCGCTCAAAATCCCCATAAGGGCATATTTTCGTGCGTTTGGATAAGAAAAGCCCATCTTCAGTTGCTTTTTGAACTCCGTTTGAAATTCGGGTGTTTGGTTAACGAGTATATGAGCGACTTTCTTTAAAAACTCTATATCTCCGCTTTCGCTTCCAAAAACGATATCTGTAACAACCCCAGTCTTGTGGAGTATGCCAACGGAACCTAGCGCGAATCCTCCGGCATCTTGAATCGCATAAACAGTTGGTAGTTCTAAAACAAGGTCTACACCGTTTAGTAAAGCTATCTTAGCACGCGCGTATTTATTCACAATCGCGGGTTCCCCACGTTGGCAGAAGTTGCCACTCATAACGGCAATCACATAATCTGGGTTGACAAGCTTTATCGATTCTTTCAAATGATGCAGATGACCGTAGTGAAACGGGTTATACTCTACAACAATTCCAAGCACTTTCATATTCCTTACTCCTCAAACTCCCTTTTCATAATCGTGTATATCAAAACAAAGAGTATCAAATTATACACAAAATACACAGCGCCCAGGTACATCATTTCAGCAGTATTTCCATGTTCGCCAAGCAAATCCAATCCTATCCACGTCGGTCCATTAAATGCCAGTTTGTAGACCTGAACGCCTAACGCAATACCGGAAGCTATAAACGAGAGGATTATAAATAAAGAAGAATTTCCATCAACGGCTCTTGAATAAGGATAAACTGCCAAAAAAAACCCACTTAACGTTATCATCGCTAGTGTGAAAAGTAAAAACCTCGAACCTAAGAACGTGAACCCTGTGAGGTTCGATACAATTGGTGAAACGTACATAACAGCAAAATAAACGGCTGTGGATATAAATCCAAAGACAAAAGTTATGAATCCCACAAGGATTATTAAGTAAAACTCCCATTTCGGTAGTTTCGATCGCTCTTTACTGAAAAATCGAACACTTCCAGAATATCTTGAGTGACGCTCCCCTTGAACATTCGTACTAAAATTCTCCTGGCTCATTTTAACGACCTCCTTCTAACTCACGCTCATTTCGTTTTAAATTATACCAGATTTTTACAATTAGGTCTATTTAAACAAACATAGTCGGAGCTTTTCTTTTCTTTTGTTTGCTTAGCAACATATGACTTTATACTTCCGAATAAGGTGTTATAATTATTTTTGACAGAGCTTTTCAAAAAAAAGAGGTGATTTCGTTGGCAATCTTGAACATGTTTACAGATACGACTTTTCGTGATGGTCATCAATCTTTAATAGCTACCCGAATTCGAACAAAAGACATATTAGGAATAATAGATGAAGTGGACAGTTTGGGTTTTCAAGCATTGGAAGTATGGGGTGGTGCAACGTTTGACGTTTGCGTCAGGTATCTAAATGAGGACCCATGGGAACGTTTAAGACTCATAAGCTCAAAACTGAAAAATGCAAAAGCACAGATGCTTCTGCGTGGTCAAAATCTTGTCGGATACAGACACTACGCCGACGATGTTGTAGAACTATTTGTCAAAAAAGCGATTGAAAATGGTATACAGATAATTAGGATATTCGATGCACTTAACGACATCAGGAATTTAGAAAAAAGCATAGAGGTTGCTCTAAAATGTGGCGCACATGTTCAAGGAGCCATATCTTACACTGTTAGCCCTGTCCATACCATTGAATATTACTTAGACTACGCTAAACAACTTGTCGAACGTGGAGTTCATTCGATATGCATCAAAGACATGGCAGGATTATTAACACCAAAAGTTGCTGGCGAATTAGTTAGAAAGTTAAAACAAAAGTTTGATTTGCCAATCGAAGTCCATTCGCATGCGACAGCAGGGCTTGGAGAACTTGCTTATCTTGCAGCAATCGAAGCAGGTGCGGACATTCTTGACACAGCATTTTCACCATTCGGAATGACGACAAGCCAACCCGCTTTTGAACCCATCTACTATGCTTGGTCAGAATATAAACCGCTTCCGGAGATAGATTGGAAAAGAGTCGATAAGATTGTAAAGTATCTAACTGAAGTAAGGAAGAAATACGAAGAATACGACGTAAAGATGTATACTATAGACCACAGGATAATAACCTCACAGGTCCCAGGCGGTATGTATTCAAACCTTGTCAAGCAACTTGCAGAACAAAAGATGCTCAATAAACTTGACGCTGTTCTTGAGGAAATTCCACGTGTAAGAAAGGATTTAGGATATCCCCCATTGGTCACTCCAACTAGTCAAATAGTTGGCGTTCAAGCTGTTTTAAACGTTTTAACAGGTGAACGCTACTTGAAAGTAACAAGAGAAGTCAAAGATTATGTGCGTGGGTTGTACGGAAGACCACCTGCACCCATTGACCCCGAACTTGTAAAGAAAATACTGGGGGATGAAAAACCTATAGAAGGAAGACCGGCTGATTACATTGAGCCAGAGTTAGAAAAAAGAAAAAAAGAGATAGGTCTTTTAGCTGAAACAGACGAGGATTTGCTCATCTACGCAATTTTGGGAGAAGTTGGTAGGCAGTATCTAAAAAAACGGTATGATGAAAAAATACGCGTCGACTGGTCGCTTGTAAATGAATACGAAGGAGGCTATCCAGTTTGATAGTTGGTTTGGGAAACGACATTGTTGATATCTCTCGTGTTGATGAAAGGCTCGAAAAACGAATTCTAACCGAAGAAGAAAGGGAAAACAAGGATGGAAAGATAACGAAAGAATACATAGCTGGTAGATTTGCATTGAAAGAAAGTTATTTTAAGGCTCTCTACACTGGTATATCTGGTAATTCTTTTCAAGACATTTCATTTCTTAACAGAAGAGACGGCAGTGTGTTTTTAATGCTTCATAAATACAAACCTTCGAAAAATGGTATTTACAACTTTGTTTACGCATCGCTTTCGCACGATTCGTTTGCATATGCCACTGTATTGCTCGAGAAGATAGAAGGAAAGGTATTTATTGGTATAGGGACGAACCTTGGGAAGCGAGAAGAGAATATACAAAAAGCTCTTGAAAAACTTACAGAGATTTCAAAGATAGTATCAGTTTCGAATATAATAGAAACCGAACCGTATGGAAAGACAGACCAACCAACATTTTTGAACTGTGTAGTAGAAATAGACACTAACTTAACACCAAACGCACTTTTGGAAGAACTGCTTAGAATAGAAAAGGAAATGGGAAGGATACGCATTGAAAAGTGGGGACCGAGGGTTATTGATTTAGACATCCTGTTTTATGGAAACTTAGTTCTCAAAAATGAAAATTTAACCGTTCCGCACTATGATTTTGAAAACAGGATATTCTTCGTAAAACCAATGCTTGAAATAGCGCCTGATTTTGTCCACCCCATTTCTTTGAAAACTATGAGTGAGATATTTGATGAGTTAAAAAGCAAAAGTTTAAATAATAACATGCACCCATTAAACAGTTGGGAATTTTAAGACAATTTGGAGTGATTCACTATGGAAAATCAAACAGAACGTGATATATTAGCTATCGAAAAGGAAATCGACGAAGCTATTGAAAATGAAGATTACGAAAAATTGAATACCTTGCTCGATGAGCGTGAAAAGCTGCTTCCAAAACTTACGGAAAATGAGCTAAGGGAAATCTATGAACGCGACCAGCTCCGTATGAGAGTACTTGGAGAAAAAATGAAGGAATTTAAGAATATAGCGTTAAAAACAGAAACAGGGAAAAAGATGGTCCAGTCTTACATTCAAACAGAAGACAAGGGTCAAGAAATAGACCGACGTGGTTAAATATTGAATAAAGGTACAAAGGCGAAATAAAAGGATAATATTCAGTTATTTTAAGTGAAGGGGGAGAACACAAATGGACGAAAGATACCAAAAGGCAAAAGCAAAATACGAAGAGGTTGTTGCAAAGTCGATAGCTAAAGTCCCTGAAAGAAAATCTCCGTTCATGTCCACATCAGGCTACGAAATCAAGCGTGTTTACACGCCAGAGGATATTCAGGACCTGGATTACGTAGAAGACCTCGGATTTCCCGGAGATTATCCATATACACGTGGTGTCCAGCCCACAATGTACCGCGCAAGATTCTGGACAATGCGCCAATACGCAGGTTTTGGAACCGCAGAAGAATCGAACAAAAGATATAAATACCTTTTACAACAAGGGCAAACAGGACTTTCAGTTGCTTTCGACCTCCCAACACAAATAGGATATGACTCAGATGACCCAATGGCGGAAGGAGAAGTTGGAAGGGTTGGAGTCGCGATAGATTCTCTTGAAGATATGGAAATACTCTTTGACGGCATACCCCTCGACCAAGTCAGCACGTCAATGACCATCAACAGCACTGCCATGATTCTGCTTGCCATGTACATTGCCGTAGCTGAAAAACAAGGCGTATCACAAGACAAACTCAGTGGAACAATTCAAAACGATATACTTAAAGAATACATCGCACGTGGAACGTACATATATCCACCCGAACCTTCTATGAGACTTATCACAGACATTTTTGAATACTGCTCAAAGTATATGCCAAAGTGGAATCCTATCAGTATCAGCGGTTACCATATTAGAGAAGCAGGTTCTACAGCTGTTCAAGAAGTTGCATTCACTCTCGCCGATGGTATTGCATACGTTGAAGCTGCGATAAAAAAAGGACTTGATCCAAACGTCTTTGGTAAGAGGCTTTCGTTCTTCTTTGCAGCACACAACAACTTCTTAGAAGAAATCGCAAAATTCCGCGCAGCAAGACGATTGTGGGCAAAGATAATGAAGAACAGATTCGGTGTCACAGACCCAGAGGCAATGAAACTCCGATTCCACACACAAACAGGAGGTTCCACATTAACTGCCCAACAACCGCTTAACAATATCATCCGTGTAACAATTCAAGCGCTTGCGGCCGTGCTTGGTGGAACTCAATCATTGCATACCAACAGCTACGATGAAGCGCTCGGTCTACCTACGGAAGAATCTGCAAGAATCGCACTTAGAACTCAACAGATAATTGCATATGAATCTGGCGTTGCTGACACAATAGACCCATTGGGCGGTTCCTATGTAGTGGAAGCGATGACGAACGAAATTGAAAAACGTGCGATGGAATACATAGAAAAAATAGACCAAATGGGCGGTATGGTAAAAGCGATAGAGTCAGGATACGTGCAAAAAGAGATTCACGAAAGTGCGTACAAACACCAGCTTGCTGTTGAAAAGGGCGAGGAAATAATCGTGGGAGTTAACAAGTTCCAGATAGAAGAAGACTTGAAACAAACACAAATTCTTAAAGTAGACCCCGAGCTTGAAAAGAAACAAAAAGAAAGGTTAAAGAAACTCAAAGAACGAAGAGACAACGAAAAAGTGAAAAAGTTACTTAACAAAATCAAAGAAGTTGCCGCTACAGATGAGAACCTCTTCCCGTACGTGCTTGAGGCGGTCAAAGCTTACGCAACGGTTGGAGAAATCAGTAATGCTCTGCGAGAAGTTTTTGGTGAATACACAGAAACAGTGATAATCTAGCTGCCTTCAAAAGTTGGTGGTCTTGAAAATGTTGACAAAGGTAGTTTAATATATTTGAAGGGAGGATTGATATATATGGAAAAGGGAACATGGGAAATCAAGAAAGGTTTTGCTGAAATGTTTAAAGGTGGCGTTATTATGGACGTTACCACAGCAGAGCAAGCTAAGATTGCAGAAGAAGCAGGTGCTGTTGCCGTTATGGCACTTGAGAGAGTGCCAGCAGATATAAGAAAAGCTGGTGGAGTTGCGAGGATGGCTAGTATTGCAAAGATTAAGGAAATCATGGAGGCTGTTTCTATACCAGTTATGGCAAAAGTCAGAATCGGGCACATTGCAGAAGCCAGAATTCTTGAAGCCCTTGGTGTAGACTTTATTGATGAATCGGAAGTCCTCACACCAGCCGATGACAAATACCACATAAACAAACACGAATTCAAAGTTCCGTTCGTTTGTGGTGCAAGAAACCTTGGGGAAGCACTGAGAAGAATCGCAGAAGGTGCCGCAATGATAAGAACAAAAGGTGAGGCAGGAACAGGAAATGTTGTTGAAGCTGTCAAACACATGAGAACAGTTATGGCTGAAATCAGAAAAGTTCAAAACATGCCATATGAAGAAATAGTTACTTATGCAAAAGAAATAGGCGCTCCTGTTGAACTTGTTCAACAAGTAAAAGAACTTGGTAGACTTCCCGTTGTCAACTTCGCAGCAGGTGGCATTGCAACACCAGCAGATGCTGCACTTATGATGATGCTTGGAGCAGATGGTGTCTTCGTAGGAAGCGGTATATTCAAATCAAAAGACCCAATGAAAATGGCAAAGGCTATCGTTATGGCAGTTACATACTGGAACGACCCGGAAATGCTTTTGAAGATTTCTGAAGATATCGGAGAACCAATGGAGGGCTTGGAAATCGAAACACTCGAAGTAAGATTGCAAGAGAGAGGTTGGTGAAAAATGGTAATCGGAGTTTCTGGTATACAAGGTGATTTCAGAGAACACAAATGGATGATAGAGAAGCTCGGAATAGGAACCCACGTTGTCAGAACACCGGAAGACTTGGAGAAAGTCGATGGACTAATTATTCCCGGTGGTGAATCAACAACAATGATTCGAATAATGAAACGCATAGGCTTATTTGACGCGCTAAAGGAAAAAATTCTCAATGGATTTCCAGTTTACGGAACTTGTGCAGGACTTATCGTTCTTGCAAAAGAAATTGAGAATTACCCGCAAGAGTCGTTGGGGGTTATAGACATAAAGGTGCGCAGGAATGCATATGGAAGACAAGTCGACAGCTTTGAAGAATACGTAGAAATCAAAGGATTTGACAGACCTTTCAAAGCTATTTTCATCCGTGCGCCACGTGTCGAAGCTTGGGGAGAAGGGGTAGAAACTCTCGCATTCCTTGATAACCATCCTATCATGCTAAGACAGAACAACGTGCTCGTTACATCTTTCCATCCAGAATTGACAGATGACACACGCATACATGAATATTTCGTCGAGATGGTAAAACAATACAGTAAAAAATGACAATTCTAAAATCATTAAGACGCCGCCACACGGCGGCGTTTTTTGTTCTTTAAATTAAAGTTCCACCTTCTCAATTTTGTTTAAAAAAAGAAATTTGGTATAATACGCTTGAAAATTATTCACAATTTGAAATCAAAAACCCTAACAACAAAAACCAGAGAATGAGATAGATATCTAACATTTTGGACACTTTTTATCTAATTTTCGTATTTGACACTTTTAAAATACGCGGTTAAAATATGCCTGAAAATTAGAGTATTGTTGTCTAATTTCATTTCACAAAGAAAGACTATAAAACTACTTAAAAGTCTCATTTTTCGTTTTTGGGTATCTTGTGAAAAATATCTTAATCCTGAGTGGGAGGGATGTTTGTGAGTTTTTCAGTTTTTATTGTGACATTTTTCACTTGGTTGATTCTCACCTGGACGATTGACCCTCAGGAAATCATTGTAGGTCTCATCGTCTCGTTTGTTGTCTCATTGATATTCAAAAAGTACTACAACATCAAGCTCAACGGGAAGTTTATTCCTGGGTTGTTCAAATTTCTTTTCATTTACGTTCCGGTCTTTGTTTGGGAGATGTTGAAAGCAAACCTTGACGTAGCTTCAAGGGTTGTTGAACCTAAAGTAAGGGTGAAACCCGGCTTTGTTCGAATTAAAACAGGTTTAAAGGGCGATGTTGCAAAGCTGACGCTCGCGAATTCTATAACGCTCACTCCTGGAACGATTACTGTTGATATTAAAGATGATGAACTCTATGTTCACTGGATTGATGTTAAGGGAACCGATGAGGAGTCTAAGAAAGAGTTCTATGGAAGGTTTGAACGCATACTGAAGGGGGTGTACGAATGAGTGGAAGCCTCTTAATCGATCTTATCGTCTTCGGTCTTACAGGTCTTGGAGTTTTCTTCTCACTTTTGCGGTTTCTTATAGGACCAACGAGTTTCGATAGACTTATGGCAATTGACATGATGAATGTAATGATAATTGGGCTCATTTCACTTTTGGCATATATGTTTAAGAACAATATGTACATGGATATCGCAATACTCTACGGATTGCTTGGGTTCATAGAAACCATAGTCTTCGCAAGGTATTTGGAAAATCAAGCGAACACACCCAGCAATTGTGCTGAAACAAAATCTATGGATGGTGATGCGAAATGACAGAATTAACCCAGCAAATAATAGGCTACACATTGACAGGGCTCGGTGCACTTTTCTATTTTTACGCTGGGCTCGGTCTTTTGAGAATGCCTGATTTCTACACTAAATTGCAAGCATCAACGAAAGCAACAACACTCGGTACATTCTCAGTTGTGCTTGGAGTTGGAATACTAAACCCATCTTTCCTTGGTAAATCTTTGTTGCTGATTGTTTTTGTGGCGCTCACAAACCCGGTTGCCTCTTCCGTTATGATTAGAGCTGCATACAAAAACAAAGTACCTGTCTGTAAAGAAACAACAGTTGATGAAATTGCTCCGATACTTACAAATCAAGAAAGTCAAAGAAACGGTGGTGAGAATCATGAGTAAACTCGTAGAATTCTTTACCAATCTTGAACTTATCGACTGGATATTTTACCTAGTAGGTGGGCTTATGGTTGTTTTCTCGATATTTGCAGTCGAAGCAAGGAGAATCTTTGATTCGGTTCTTGCTCTTTCAGCTGTAAGTCTTCTTTCGGTTTTGCTTTTCATTGTCTTGAAAGCTCCAGATGTTGCTATTACTGAAGCTGCCGTGGGCTCTGGTCTCGCGAGCGCCGTTATGATTTTCGCCCTTTTCAGAATGAAGGCAGGTGAAAAGAAATGAGAAGAATTTGGGCAGTACTTATAAGTGTTGTATTTCTTTACTTCTTTTTAGGAACTTACTTTCCAACGCTACCGAAATTTGGAAACATCGATATGTACAGAAGGGTATCATTCGACTACATCAGCAAATCAACGACAACAAGCTACCAACCTGTTGAGTATAAAAAATCCAAAGGGTTAGAAGATGGCAGTGCAAATGTTGTTACATCTATCGTTGTGAATTACCGTTCATTCGACACGCTTGGAGAAGTTACAGTCCTCTTTGCAGCGGCACTTGGAGTAGGAATTCTCGCAAATATCAAAAAGCGAAGAATTGAATTCGAAGAACACAAGGTCTTATCCGTCGCAACGGGTATAATTTTCCCTCTGATACTACTCTTTGGTGCTTATATATTCATCCACGGTCACCTTACTCCAGGTGGCGGATTCCCAGGAGGTACTGTTATCGCTTTAGGTGTTTTGTTATTAATGCTTGCCAAAAACGAGTTTAAAGTCACAGATGTTGCAAAACACACAGAACAAATCGCTGGTTCTGGCTATGTGCTCGTTGGGCTTATTGGTATGGCAGTTGTTGGTGTTTTCCTCGCAAACTTCCTCCCAACAGGAACTATCGGAAATCTCTTTAGTGCAGGTGTAGTGCCTATTGTCTACTCGCTTATTGGTTTCAAAGTTGGAGCCGAGTTGTCGAGTCTTGTATCTGATATGAGGGAGGGGGATAAAGCATGATATACTACATTGC
Organism: Fervidobacterium pennivorans; assembly: GCF_001644665.1. NCBI lineage: Bacteria > Thermotogati > Thermotogota > Thermotogae > Thermotogales > Fervidobacteriaceae > Fervidobacterium > Fervidobacterium ngatamarikiense. The sequence continues at coordinate 1,590,600 of NZ_CP011393.1, read as the reverse complement.
CTTTATTCTCTTCGGTATCGGCTTGTATGGAATAGTCTCCCAGAAAAATCTGTTTAAACAACTTGTCTCGTTAACAATAATAGACACTGCAGTAAACATCTTCATCGTGTCACTTGGGTATTTACACGGTGCGGAAGCGCCTATCTATTCTTCTGTAACTCCCTTAGCTAATTTCGTTGACCCGCTCCCACAAGCTCTCGTTCTCACAGCAATTGTTATAAGCGTTGGAACATTGGCAGTTGCTGCTATGCTATTGGTACACATACACGAAGAGCATGGCTCAGTTGACGCTGATGAAATTCGTGCAGCAAAGGAAGTGATAGAATGATAGCGTTGCTCGTTGCTGTTCCTCTTGCATTTGGGTTTGCAACTGTTGCATTTCCAAAACTGAGTAGATATATTCTCCCATTCGTTGCACTTTTCAACCTAGTGCTTTTGCTTGGTTTTGTTCATCCAGGTCAGGTTACAGAAATAGGCAAATGGCCAGCGGCGTACGGTATTGTTCTTGTACTTGATAATGTTAGCTATCCGTTCCTTATTTTTGTTAACTTAATGTTATTAGCACTCTCCATCTCAGCAACGTATGAAGACAAACTTGGCGTACTTTTGCTTGTTTTAACGGCTGCGTTGAATGGCTTGCTCTTAACAGGCGATTTCTTCAACTCGTTCGTCTTCCTTGAAATCATCGCAGCAGTTGCTTATGTGTTGGCGTCTCAGAACAAGAATTCTTACGCTGCGTTTAAATACCTTATCTTCGGTTCTGTTGCCGGGATACTTTACCTTATAGGTGTTGTTTCGATGTATGTCTATGCTGGGACACTCAATATGGCATATGCAGGTTTCATCGCTTCACCAGAATATGTTCAAGTTGCAGGTATTTTGATTGTTATAGCCCTCCTTGTTGAGTTAAAGATACTACCACTGGGACTTTGGGCTCCTGATGTTTATTCTAACGGTTCAACAGTTACACCCGTTGCTCTTGGCAGTGCGGTAACAGTTGCTATCTTTTACTTGTTCTCTAGGATATTCTTTAATATTTTGGAACCTGTCAAGTCCATGCCGGTCTATGTACTCTCGCTGATATCGATAGTATTTGCTCAGCTTGCAGCAATGAAACAAAAAACATTGGGCAGGACCGTTGCATACGCATCGATTGCAGGAGCAAGTACGGTTATGGCAGCGCTCTCTTCCGGTGCACTTGGAGTAGAAAAAATTGCATCCGCAGCTTATCTATACCTTTTCAACGAAGCAATCTCCATGTTCATTCTTTTTACAATTTATGGTTACCTCAACCACAAAGGTTTCAAAAACAATTCAGTTGCAGGTATTGCGTTCTCGCTTGCTTCAATATCACTCATTGGATTCCCGCTAACTGCTGGTTTTTGGGCTAAGATTAACTTACTCACTGCGCTTTTTGAGGCAGGGGATTACATACTCCCGGCCATACTACTTGTTGCAACAGTTATTGAAGCAGGATACTTAATTAAATGGAACGTTGACCTCTGGTATGTCGATGACGATAGCGAAAATGAAGAAATGGAACTTCCATTCGGAGCGCAAGTCGTTGTTTTGTTATTTGCTCTCGCACTCGTTATAGCAGGTTTTATGCCAGATTTAATCACTGCCTACACAGACAAGATAGCATCTCACATCTTTGATTTCAAAACATACTTCGACACGATACTGAAAGGGGGTATGTGATAATGCAAAGTCTGCAAAGTCTTATAATCTATCTTGCAGTAGGAACGCTTATCGGTTACTTCCTGTCGAAGATAAATAAGCATCTGGGACCTATTGTGCTTTTTGCATTATCCATTTTCGGACTTTACGCTCTTTGGGGAATGCCGACAGGAGTGACAGAGTCACTATTCGGTTTTGAAGGTGTTCTAAAATTCACAGCACTATCTAAATACCTTTCAATTGTCACCCTGATAGTATTTGCATGTTATGGCTTTTTCAACATTTCGTGGATTTCAAAAGCGAAACGTCCAGCAGCGTTCAATGCACTTTCTATATTAACATTGCTCGGTACACTTGGTGTGTTCTTCTCTGCTCATTTAATAGTGCTTTACATATTCTGGGAAATTGCTGTTCTTGCATCTCTCTTTATAGTTCCTATGGGGAAAGAAGAGTCAAGAAAAGCGACAATTTGGTACGTAGTCATAAGCTCGATAGGTACTTATCTGTTCCTATACGGTGTCTTCATGCTCTACGAAAGATATGGAACATTTGATATATTCGAAATCGCTCAACATATTCAAAACGCTTCGACTGGATTTAGATGGGCTGTCGTTCTACTGTTGCTTGCGGCAGGTATAGCAAAAAGCGGTATATTCCCACTCCACGTGTGGCTCAGAAACGTCCATGGCAACGCGCCAGATACGTTCAGTGCAGTCCTTTCTGGTCAACTTGTGAAGATGGGGTCTTACTTAATCGCGCTAATTTTGAGTGTTTTTCCAATAGCAAACATGTTTTCAGAGTTCTACAACGGAGTAAATATCCTTTCCTACATACTTATATGGCTTGGTAATATCTCCATCCTTGTTGGAACGTTGATGGCAATAAAGCAAAACGATATGAAAATGTTGATAGCATACTCTACTGTTGCAAACGGTGGCTATATACTTATAGGTTTGGCTATGCTTCACCAGGTTGGTTACGCAGGTGGTTTGTTCCATGTAATCAATCACGCGCTTGCCGCAACGATGATATTCCTTTCATTCGCAGCGGTTGTTTACAGAACGGGAACGACAAAGATTGACGAAATGGGTGGACTTATTCATAGAATGCCTGTAACATTTGTCACATACCTTGTTGGCATTATCTCGCTAGCTGGAATTCCACCGACAAGTGGATTTATCTCAAAGTGGATGATTTTCCAGGCTCTCGTATCAAAAGGCATGTTCGTTACAGAAATGTTTGTGTTCATAGGAAGTATCGGTTCATTCCTCTATGTCTTCAGACCACTTGCTGGTGTCTTCCTTGGTCAGCTAAAGAGCAAACACAAAGAAGTTAAAGAAGTACCTATAATTATGCAAATTCCAATGATAATCCTTGTTGCATTAACAGTTCTTTGGGGTGTATTTCCGCAGCAAGTGCTCGTATGGATTACCAATGTCCAAAAAGAATTCGGCATGAAACCATTTGAATTCGAAGGCACCGTGTTAAAAACAAGCATGGGCTATTGGGACACATGGATAGTCTTTGTCATGTTCGCAGTTGGTTTTACAATCGCAGCAGTTATTTATATGCTCATGCCAAAGGGAAAGAAGATACCTTTGGAGGACCAGTACACATCAGGAGAATTCCTGCATAATTATGACCTTTACCACTATGCAACTAAGTTCTATGCTTTCCTTGAAAGAGAATATGAAGGTCATCCATCGTTCGAAGACTGGTACTTATCCATTGTGAACGCCCTGAAAGCCTTCGGGAAATTTGTCGACTATTTAGCTCGCAGAACAGCTTCGGCTTACATCTTCTGGGCAGCAATAGTTCTTGCGTTAATCATGTGGGTGAGGTGGTAAGCGATGACGACATTGGCAACTGTTGGAAGAGTGACCGCTGTTTTATTGACTGCATTCTTCTTTGGATTAACATTTGAAGGACTAGGTAGAAAGATAACCGCACGTATCCAAAAAAGATACGGTCCACCTTGGTATCAGAATTTCATTGATGTTTTCAAAACATTAACAAAACATGGTTGGACGCACGGTTGGATTTTCGACTTCGGTGTGCTTATGGCACTCGGAGGAGTAATTGCAACGCTTTCGTTCGTGCCTCTTGGTAATCTTGTTGCATTCCCAGGTCTTGATAATTTCTTCGTTATCGCATACCTTTTCACAGTCGGCGCGCTTGGTATGGCAATGGGTATGGTTGGAACTGGAAACCCTTGGGCATCTATAGGTGTTGCTAGGGCCTTAACCCTTATGCTTGGCTACGAAGTACCATATCTGATAGTGATAACCACATTATTGTTCTATCACAAAACGGGGAACATTTCCAACATAATAATGGCGCAAGCACAGTCTGGTCAATGGAATATAGTTAAATTCCCAATAGGTGCGCTTGTTGCTCTCATTTCGCTCCAGGGTATGCTCGGTAAAGAGCCATTTGAAGCACCTATTGCACCAGCCGAAATTGCATCTGGTCCCATGGTTGAACTTTCTGCGAAATATATGGGATTACTGATCCTCATGAACACCTTTATGGAATTCATCGAAATAAGCCTTTTTGTAAACTTCTTCCTTGGCGGAGGAACATATTTTGTGTTCTTGCTCAAATATTTCTTAGTTTGGATATTTGCAGTAATGGTTTCAGCAGTTTTACCAAGGTTCAGAATAGAACAAGCAGTTGCGTTCTACTGGACGGTTCCGATATTACTTGCTTTCGTGCAAGCGTTCTTCGTTGTAAATGGTTGGGTATTTTAAGAAAAATGGATAATGCGGAGGTGAAATAGATGGCTCAGATAGACGAAAGAAGTGTGTGGGAAAAGATTGCTGACCAACTAAGAAGTAGGTCAATGTGGATGTTGCATTACTGTACCGGGTGTGGTGCGGTAGAACTACCACCATCAATGACTTCACGATTCGATATGGAACGTCTTGGAATGGGACCTATGGCAACCCCAAGGCAAGCTGATATATTCCTTATAACCGGATACCTTAGCGCAAAGACATTAAGAAGGGTTATATATACATACGAAAAAATGGCTGACCCAAAATATGTTATCGGTTTTGGCTCTTGCACCATAAACGGAGGAATTTACTATGATTCCTACTCCACAATCAACAGACTCGACTATTATATACCTGTTGACCTTTACATCGCTGGCTGTATGCCAAGACCAGAGGCAATATTGAATGCTTTTAATACCCTGATGGAAATGATTAGAAAAGGTGAGGCTAACGGTTGGAAGCGCTACAAAGAAAATTACGAATGGTACAAGCAAAATCAAATTAGAAGCCTCGGCGAGGTGATTGTCCATGACGAATTCCACGAATAAACCTGTTACTGAAGTACTTGGGAAGGCTAAAGAACTTTTCAATGTCAAAGTCGAAGACATTGCAGAAAGGCAATACAAACTTATAGCAGAAAAAGACAAGGCTATTCCTCTGCTTGCTTTTCTAAAAGAATCAGGTTATTCACACTTGTCAATTCTTACTTGCGTTGACTGGATTGAAGAGAAAAAGTTTGAACTTGTCTACATACTCTTTAATTGGTCCAACGGTGTGACCTTCCTTGTCTCGACGTTTATCGATAGAGACAAACCTGTGTTCTATACTGTGAAAGATATGTGGCCAACGGCTGAGTATTATGAACGCGATGTCCATGAATTCTTTGGTGTAGAGTTTGAAGGAAACGAAAGATGCAAGCTACCGCTCATTCTTGAACTCTGGAACGATTTACCACCATTGAGGAAAGATTTCGACCCATTGAAATATTCTAAGGAACACTTCCCTGACAGAGAATACGAGAAAGATGCCATACATGAAGCAAAGATAATAAGAGCAGATTTGGAAAATACGAGGGGTGATATAAATGGGTGAGGTCAAACTGTTCTTTGGTCCAAATCACCCTGGAATGCACGGTAACTTCAGTGTTCACATGTACGTCGAAGGAGATATCGTTGTTAAGGCAAGACCACTACCAGGTTTTTTACACCGTGGGTTTGAGAAATTGATGGAAAGAAGACTTTGGTATCAGAATCTTGCATTGATACCAAGAATATGTGTGCCTGAGCCTGATATAAATGAAGCTTGTTATGCAATGGCAATTGAAAAGATAGCCAAAGTGGAAGTACCTGAGAGGGCACAATGGATAAGGATGATAGTTCTTGAACTTGCACGAATTGCAAACCATCTATGGTCCTTTGGAGGTATCGGAGGACCTTTAGGAATGTATACAAGTATGTTTTGGAGCGTTGCTGATAGGGACAAAGTACTTGACATCTTTGAAGAATTGACAGGAGCAAGGGTTTACCATATGTACATCATACCTGGTGGGGTAAGAAAAGATTTACCACCAAAACTTGAGGAAAAGATTATGAAACTCATGGATTACTTGGAACAAAGAATGCCAGAATACGAAACGTTCATCCTTAAAAATAGAATACTCCATACAAGGCTCAAAGGTATTGCAAAGATAGATACAGAAACCTGTTTGAAACTTGGCGTAACAGGTATAGGCCTGAGGGCAACCGGAGTTCCATACGACATCAGAAAGATTGACCCCTACTTATTCTATGACAAGGTAGAATTCGAAATCCCGACTGCTACAGAAGGTGACGCACTAGCAAGAATAAGCCTAAAACCAAAGGAAATAAGGCAGAGTATCAGGATAATCAGGCAAGCACTTGAGAAGATGCCATCTGGTCCTGTGAACACAAAAATCGGTGATGGAAACGGTTTAAGAATTAGGGTTCCGAAAGGAATGGCATATGCGCGTGTTGAATCTACGCGTGGAGAATATGGCTATCTTGTCGTATCCAACGGTGGGGAGACACCTTACAGAGTGGCAGTCAGAGGCGCTTCCTATCCGCAAGGCTTGTATGGCGTTGAACATCTACTACCTGGAACAAGGATAGACGATGTACCTATCTGGCTTGATACAATGGGCGTTTGTGCACCAGAAATTGATAGGTAATGGGAGGTGCCAATGATGGAAATAAAAGAAAATAGAACAGAAACCCCAAAGAAAAGTTTCTTCGCGCCCTTGATTGCTTGGAAGAACCTTTTCGAAAAACCGGTTACCATCCGTGTTCCGAAAGAACAGAGAGAAGCAGCACCAAGATACAGGGGCTTCCATGTGAACGATTGGGAAAAATGCATTGGTTGTGGGACCTGTGCGAAGATATGTCCGACAGACGCAATAACGATGGTCGAAGTACCGGATATGAAACAAGAATACGGTATGAAACCGCAGAGACCAACTATAGACTACGGACGCTGCAGTTTCTGTGCGATGTGTGTTGACATTTGTACAACAGGTTCGCTGAAAATGACCAGGGAATACATCTTCGTTTCTCCTAACCCCGAAGATTTCTACTTTGCACCAACTGAAAAGGGGTTGCTCAAGAAAAACCCAGAGGAAATCAAAATTGGCTGGACCAGGGATGAGAATAGTGAACTTCTCGACCTTGACAGAGTAATGCCGGAAATGTTATCAGCAGAAGAACGCGTAAATTCCTTTGTCGAATTTGTAAAAGCATATAGCAAAGAACAAGCTATAGCGGAAGCGGCAAGATGTGTAGAATGCGGTATATGTGTTGACAGGTGTCCTGAGCACATGCAAATTCCACAATACATAAAGGCTATCTGGAAAGATAATTTGCAAGACGCACTAAAATGGCTCCTTAAGGGCGTGGAGGACCAAAACAATTTTGGTGCGAACCCACTTTCCGGTGTCTGTGGCAGAGTCTGTACGCATCGCTGTGAAGAAGTCTGTGCAATTAGTCACAGGGGAGAACCAATCGCCATTAGATGGCTGAAGAGATACATAACAGATAGTGTTCCGGCTGAGAAATGGCATGAGATTGTGACCTTCGATGTCAAGAAACAACCCAAAAAGGTTGCTATCGTAGGTAGTGGACCTGCTGGATTGTCTGCAGCTTACTTTTTAGCGACGATGGGCTACGAGGTTGATATTTACGAAGCGCTTAACCGTCCTGGTGGTGTAATGAGATACGGTATCCCTAGATACAGGCTTCCAGATGAGGCTCTTGATAGAGACATCGCATTCATCGAATCACTTGGTGTAAGGATTTTCACAGGTGTCGCTGTCGGGAAAGACATCACTTTTGATGAATTGAAAAACAAATACGACGCAATCTTTTTGGCAACAGGTTTGACACTCGGTAGGTCAACGAAGATACCAGGTTCGGACCATCCAGATGTTGTCCAAGCTCTGCCACTGCTAAGAGCTATCAGAGATTACCTACGTGGTGAAGGTCCTGAGCCGAAAATACCAAAACGTGTCGTAGTCATTGGTGGTGGAAATGTTGCAATGGATATTGCAAGGAGCATGGCAAGGTTACAAAAGATGAAATACGGAGAGGTAAACGTAACTGTCACTTGTCTTGAAAGAACACACGACGAAATGCCTGCTGACATGGAAGAAATCGAAGAAGCTATTGAGGAAGGCGTCAAAATCTGCCCGGGTTGGGGTCCACGAAGGGTAGTCTTTGACGACAAAGATAACATCAAAGGTATTGAATGTGTCAAATGTGTCGAAGTATTCGATGAAAACAGAAGGTTTAACCCAAAATTTGACGAATCGACAGTCCAGTACTACGATGGTGATATGATAATTGAAGCTATTGGTCAAGCACCGGATTATTCATATCTACCAGAGGAATGGAAATCCAAGCTCCAATTTGTTGGTCCAAGGATACTGACAAACAACCTTAGGCAGACTCAAATTCCATGGTTGTTCGCTGGTGGAGACATAGTTAATGGACCAGATATAATCCATGGTGTTGCGGACGGATATTGGGCAGCAAGGGGTATTGACCAGTATCTGAGGGAACAAAAATAAAAAAGATAATCACATCTTATCCTTATTTTAGGAGGTGAACTACATGTACGATGTTCTTAAATTAGCGGAACAATTCGAAATCGAGGGCTACAAATTCTACACATCGAAAAAGCAGGAAGTTAAAAACAAATCTGTCGCTGAGATTTTTGAATACCTTGCACAAATGGAAAAAGAACACACTGAATTCATCCGAAACCTTATGAAATCTCTTGAAGAAGGTAGAGAAATACCCGAAATCCCCAGTCAAAGCGCAAGCTATTTCAAATCACGATACGAAGGGCAGAAAATTTCAGAAACATCACCAGAAGATGACATCGCAGACCTTTCTGTTTTAAGAATGGCTTACTTGATTGAAAAAGACTTCATGGAATTTTACGGTAAGGCAGCTGAGAAAGAGACAAACGAGAAAGTGAAGAGCATTTTGACAATCTTGAGGGACTGGGAAGAAGGACACAAAAAGATAATCGAGGAACAAATCAAAGCAATAATTGAAAGAAACAATCTTGAGCTTGGATTTTATCCTTTCTAATAGACAAAACAATAGCATTGAACAATTAGCCGGGGACGAAATGTCCCCGGTTTTTTATACATCAGGTTGAAAACATGAGAACCTATTGAGATTATGCAAATATTCAGTAACATTTGTCCTTAAATATGCTTTTAATGACCGTTTTAAGCTTTCAAAATTTTAACTCTTTTTTGTATAATGTGACAAAAGAACAGAAAATTGTTACATCAAGCTTAGTAAAGCATATATCGGGCTTCTAAGAACTGCTTGTTGGTTTCTCAACTCTTGAAAGGGAGGGATAGTTGTGAGGAAGATTTTGTTGGTTTCACTGATGCTTCTTGCGGTCGTCGCGCTTTCGGCAATTAGGATAGGTGTCTTTGAACCACTTACTGGTGCTTTTGCTGCAGGCGGTCAGCTCACATTGAAAGGCATCAGACTCGCTAACGAAATGTACCGGACTGTTCTAAACCAGAAGGTTGAACTAATAGTGCTTGACAACAAGACCGACAAGGTTGAAGCTGCTAACGCAGTCACAAGACTGATTCAAGTTTATAACGTGAGTGCCATCATTGGTAGTTACGGTAGCTCGCTGGCAATCCCAGGTAGTGAAGTAGCAAATAAGATGAAAGTTCCAATGGTCGGATGTTCACCAACAAATCCACTGGTGACAAAGGACAAAGAGTATGTTTTTAGGGTATGTTTCATCGATCCGTTCCAGGGAAGAGTCATGGCAAAGTTCGCAGTTGAAACCCTTGGTGCCAAGACTGCTTTCATTATACAGGATATCTCATCCGACTACTCAGTAGGGTTAGCGCATTATTTCAGAAATGCGTTTATAGAGTTCACAAAGAACTCTAAATCAGTGGTTGGAGTAGCTTCATACCAAGGTGGTGACCAAGATTTCACTGCTCAACTCACTCTTGCAAAATCCAAAAACCCAGATGTTCTTTTCATCCCAGCAGGTTCATACGGAGATGCGGCTCTTATTATGAAACAAGCTCGCGAAATGGGAATAAAGTCGATATTCCTTGGTGGAGACACTTGGGAAGTACCAGAAATCATAGAAGTTGGCGGTAATGCCGTTGAGGGTGCCTATTTCAGCACACATTTCGACGAAAAGGCTATGACAACTGAGATGACAAAGAAATTCGTAGAGGCTTATAGGAAGAAATACAATGAAGAACCAAGCGCATTTGCCGCTCTTGGTTTCGATGCTTACCTTGTAATTATTGACGCGATAAATAGGGCGAAATCGGCGAAACCTGAAGATATAAAGAACGCTCTTGCACAAACCAAGAACTTCCAAGGTGCGACTGGTTCAATCACCTTTGACGAAAACGGTGATGCTATTAAGGATGCAATAGTAAAGAAAATTGAAAATGGGAAATTCAAACTCGTAAGTATCGTTAAACCATAATTGTTAGCTTTATTAGAGGGAAGGAGTGATGCGTATGTTAAAGCGTTTATTTACTATTCTGGGAATCTTATTAATCTTCTCTGCTATTTTTGCAGCTAATGAAATAGTTATCGGTGTCACGCAACCACTCACGGGAAACTATGCAATGGGTGGGCAACTAGGACTACGAGGCATAGAAATGGCTTACGAAGAAGTTCCTAGTGTTCTAGGCAGACCCATCAAATTAGTTGTTCTCGATAACAAAAGCGACAAGATAGAGGCCGCAAACGTTGTTACAAGGTTGATAGAGCAGTTCAAAGTATCTGCTATAATAGGCACATACTCAAGTGCACTTGGCATTCCCGGTGCGGAAATTGCCAACAAGAATAAGGTAGTATACATTGCACCGTCGAATACAAACCCACTTGTGACAAAGGATAAACCTTTCGTATTCAGAGTATGTTTCATTGATCCTTTCCAAGGAACAGTGATGGCAAAGTTTGCAGTTCAACACTTGAAAGCAAAGACAGCGGCAGTAATCTACGACGTTTCAAATGACTATTCAGTTGGTCTTGCATACTACTTCCGAGACGCTTTTGTAAAACTCACAGGTGACCCAAAATCTGTCAAAGTTTACATCGCCTACCAAGGCGGAGACCAAGACTTCACAGCACAGTTAACAGCGATTAAAAAAGCGAACCCTGATGTTATATTCATACCTGCTGGCATAGTTGGTGATGCCGCACTTATCGCTAAGCAAGCTCGAGAACTCGGACTCAAACAACCTCTACTTGGTGGAGACACGTGGGATTTACCACAGTTGATTGAAATTGGTGGGAGCGCCGTTGAAGGAGCATACTACAGTACTATGTTCGATGTTAAAGCGGAACTTTCAGACAAAACAAAACCGTTTGTGGAAAAATACAGAAAGAAATACAACGAAGACCCAGGTTACTTACCTGCTCTTGCTTACGATGCTTACATGGTATTGGTAGCCGCTATAAAAAGGGCTGGGTCAGACGATCCGGAAAAAATCAGAAGAGCATTACTTACAACAGACTTTATAGGTGTTTCCGGAAGAATAAGATTTGACCAAAATCGCGACGCAATAAAAGATGCCGTCATTAAAACCATCAAGAATGGAAAATTCGAGTTTGTGACAGTTATTAAAGGTGAGTAATACTATCATCAGCTTGTTGCGTGGGAATGGCTTTCTGCCATTCCCACGTTTTAAATAACCAATGCTTCAGGTTCAAAGATTTACAAGTAGATTTCACAAATCTTGGGGGTGCTGTCATAATGGATATAAGCTTGTTTTTACAACATCTTGTTAACGCTATTTCTCTTGGTTTCGTCTTCGGTTTGGTAGCTGTTGGATATGCTCTTGTCTATGGTGTTGTTAAGCTGGTTAATTTTGCACACGGTGATGTGTTCATGATGGCTGCTTATTTCATGTTTTACACTTCGCTCATATTCGGTGCACCATGGCTAAGTGCTGTTATATTAGGTATCGTTCTCACTTCATTATTGGGTGTTGGTATCGAGAAAGTTGCTTACAAACCTTTAAGAAAGTATCCAAGGATAAATTCACTTGTTTCATCGATAGGAATGTCCTTCTTACTGCAAAACTTCGCTGTTGTGGTTTTCGGAGGTATTCAAAGGTCATTTCCAGTTCCTGAACCGATGAAAAAAACACTTGTGTTTGGCGAAATAAGGGTTCAAGCAGTTTCAATTTACACTATCATCTTTTCCATTATAGTTGTGCTCATACTGACGTTCATATTACAAAAAACGAAAATAGGACTTGCCATGCGAATTCTCTCAAGAGATTTCGACACAGCCAGGCTAATGGGAATAAATGTAAACAGAACTATATCTTTCACTTTCGCTCTTGGTTCCGCTCTTGCTGCAGTCAGCGCCGTATTCTGGGCGCTCAGGTATCCCCAGATTTTCCCGTTTATGGGACAATATCCGGGCAGTAGAGCATTTATAGCTGCTGTGGTGGGTGGTATTGGTAGTCTTAAAGGAGCTCTTATCGGTGGTTTCGTCTTAGGCTTACTAACGGTTTTGATACCTGCTTTCTTCCCCGAATATTCTGGTTACCGAGAAGCGTTCATATTCTTGCTTTTGGTGCTTGTCTTAATTTTCAAACCAAATGGGCTCTTTGGTCAAGAGGTTGGTGAGAAAGTATGAAACGTTCAACGAGAGTTCTGCTTAGTATCTTGTTTATAATCTTGATCTACGTGTTTGTCTTCTTTGCCGAAAAACACATGGACCCATTCATTAAAAGGATACTAAACACAGGGTTCATATACGTCATTCTCGCAGTTAGTCTGAATTTAATAAACGGATTCACAGGGCAATTTTCTCTCGGTCATGCAGGGTTCATGGCAATTGGTGCATATACATCGGCATTACTTTACATGTCGCCAGAAAGTAAAATGTCAAACTTTTTCATGGAGCCTCTAATATCTCCATTAGACAGAATCCAAATACCATTTTTCTGGGCTATAATCGTTGGTGGATTAATGGCAGCGCTTGCAGGTTTTATAGTTGGTGCTCCTTCTCTGAGAGTTCGTGGAGATTACCTTGCCATAGTAACGTATGGTTTTTCTGAGATTATTCGCTCTCTTTTCAACAACCTTCAAAATATCACAAACGGACCTCTTGGTCTAAAAGGTCTTCCAACTTACACCAACCTTTGGTGGACTGTTAGTTGGGCTATCATAACCGTGATAGTTGTCCGAAGAATAGTCGACAGCTCTTATGGAAGGGCTTTGAAGGCTATAAGAGATGACGAGGTTGCCGCAGAAAATCTTGGAATTAACCTTTTCAAACACAAAGTTCTCGCATTTGTAGTCGGTGCATTCTTTGCAGGAGTTGCGGGTGGATTACTCGGAAGTCTTCTCATGACTATCGATCCTAACTCGTTTAGTATACTCTTCACATATCAAATAATAACAATAATACTCTTGGGCGGTCTTGGTAATATAACAGGTAGCGTTGTTGTTGCGATCGGCTTTGCATTCCTCATGGAAGCACTAAGATTCGTAGAAATGCCTATGAAAATCTTTGGTATTACAATCCCTGGAATACTCGGTATGCGTATGCTCATATTCTCAATACTGCTTATGATTACAATCCTTTTCTTCAGAAAAGGACTATTTGGAGAGAGAGAATTCACATGGGAAGGATTTGTTCGTTTGTTTACTAAAAGGAAGGTGAACCAACAATGATAGCAACCCAGACTATTCAACAACCAACTAGTGAGAAGAAAACAATTTTAAGAATGGAGCATGTAACGAAACGTTTCGGGGGTCTTGTAGCAGTTTCTGATTTCAATTTAGACCTCAAAGAAGGAGAACTATTAGGTCTCATAGGTCCCAATGGAGCAGGTAAAACCACAATATTCAACCTGATTACCCACGTGTTCCCAGTCACCGAAGGCAAAATCGAATTTATGGGACGAGACATCACAAAGTTGAAAACTGACAAAATTATAAGACTAGGTATTGCACGAACATTTCAGAACATAAGATTATTTGGAAGCATGACAGTCAAAGAAAATATAATGACAGCTTTTCATGCGCACTTGAAGTCTGATTTATTCTCCGCAGTCGCATTTCTTCCAAACTATCAAAGAGAGGAAGAGTACATCCATAGCATGACCTGGGAACTAATGAAAGAAGTTGGAATTGAGCATTTGGCTGACTATAAAGCAACTTCCTTGCCGTATGGTTTACAAAGAAAGCTTGAAATTGCACGCGCTCTGGCAACTAATCCTAAGTTACTCTTGCTTGACGAACCAGCCGCAGGTATGAACCCAGATGAAACACTTGAACTGAACAAATTGATACTCGATATCCGAGAAAAGTTCAAACTAACAATTATAGTTATTGAGCATGACATGAAAGTTATAATGAACATTTGTGAGAGAATCATTGTGCTTGATCACGGTGTAACCATTGCTGAAGGAACACCTGAAGAAATACAGAAAAATCCAGTTGTTATAAAGGCTTACTTAGGTGCAGGTGATGAAGATGCTTGAGATATTAGACCTCCATGTCCATTACGGTGGTATCCATGCGATAAAAGGAATTTCGATGAAAGTTGAGGAAGGTCAAATTATATCGCTTATCGGCGCTAACGGAGCCGGTAAGTCAACAACGTTAAGAACTATTTGCGGTCTAAAAGAGGCAACGAGGGGCAGTATCAAGTACAAAGGTGTTGAACTTACAAAGCTTGATACAAGTGAAATCGTTAAACTCGGGGTAACGATGGTTCCAGAAGGAAGACGCGTGTTCTCAAATCTAACTGTTTACGAAAATTTGCTTGCTGGTGCTTACCTAAGAAAAGATAAAGAGGGTATAAAAAAGGACATCGAATACGTCTTTGACCTCTTCCCAAGATTAAGAGAAAGAATCAACCAGCGTGCAGGAACACTATCTGGTGGGGAGCAACAGATGCTTGCAATAGGTAGAGCCTTAATGTCGCGCCCAAAATTACTCCTATTGGACGAACCATCCCTAGGTCTCGCACCAGTATTGGTTAAGGAAGTTTTCCAAATGATTAAAAAAATACACAGCGAAGGGGTTACTATACTGCTTGTTGAACAAAATGCCTATGAAGCATTGAAGCTATGCGATTATGGCTATGTACTTGAAACAGGTCGAATTGTTTTGCAAGGCACAGGTAAAGAACTGTTGGAAGACGAGAGAGTGAGAAAGGCATACCTTGGAGGGTAATAAAAGAAAATTATTAAGCCATTGGCACAAGTGAAAAGCGGAGGTTCACCCTCCGCTTTTTGTTTTTCGCAAGTGAAGAAATGTGTTATAATCGTTATTTGGAAAAAACCTGTAGAAACATCCAAATATAGCAAGGAGAGTTTGCTGTATGAAATTGGAGAATATGTATGAAACGCTAAGAAACATACACGGTCCTCAAGGCAAATGGTGGCCAGGCTCAGAAGAAGAAATTATAGTTTCGGCAGTACTGACGCAGAATACTAATTGGAAGAATGTTGAAAAGGCACTTGAGAACATTAAAAAAGATTGTAAAAACAATATTCTACATTGCCTGGCAAAAATGAGCACCCAGCAGATATCTTTTTTGATAAAACCTGCAGGCTTTTTCAATATTAAAGCCCAAAGATTGAAAAACCTTTTAACGTGGCTAAAAAACTACGATTTTGATTTAGAGAAAATCAAAACAAAAAACATCGAAGAGATAAGAAAGGAGCTTCTGTCCATAAAAGGAATTGGGAAGGAAACTGCGGATTCTATAATACTTTACGCATTAGAGTTACCCATTTTCGTTATAGACGCTTACACAAAAAGGTTACTTAACAGGCTTTTAGGCATCAAATTAAAAGAATACGACCAGTACAGATTACTTTTTGAAACAACATATCCCAAAGATGTTGCACTCTATCGAGAATTCCATGGGCTTATAGTTGAACACGCCAAGATGTTTTGTAGAACCAAACCTTTGTGTGAATTATGTCCTATTGACTCTTGCCGATACAAAAATGCTAAAGATTAAACAACATGGCTCCGGTGAACCGGAGCCATGTGAATTTATGAATTTGTGTTGCATGAGAGCAATTATTGCGCTTTTAATGCTTTTACTTATTGCTGTTTGTAAAGTTCGAAGTAATCGTTACCGGGCCTCATCGGATTTGGATACCAACCTTTGACCCAAGCCCTCTGAGCCCTTACACCAACTGGCTGATAAACAGGGATACTGATGTAGTTATCTATAGCGAATTTTTGTATCTGCACATACAGCTTCGCTCGCTCTTCTGGGTCAGATGAATTTCTCGCCATTTCTATGAGCTCATCCAAGCTCTTACCTCCAAGCTCTTTTCTTGGTGTACTGACAAATTTCTTAAAGTTATCTCCCTGCCTTGGTGCATACGTTCCAGCAGAGTGGTAGAACGTGAATATGAAGTTATCCGGGTCTGGGAAATCAGCAAGCCAGTTGAAGATTGGCATTGGAAGTTCAGCTTTTCTCATGGCATCGAGGTAACTTGGCCAGTTAAGTGCTGCTATATCAACTTTGATTTTGCCAGGAGCTATCATCTCAAGATACGTCTTAATCATTTCAGCTATTCTTTGCCTCATCAAGTTTCCAGTGTTGTATGCTATCGTAAACTTAAGGCCTATCTTTAAGGCTTTCCCGTCCCATGCTTTTTCAAGTGCTTTTCTTGCCTCAGTTAAGTTGAATTTGTAAAGTGGCAATGTTGGGTCAAATCCTAAGAGTCCATTGGGCAATGCCGCGGGAATTCTTGTTCCGTATCCTTTTAGAACATCCCTAATCACTGCATCATAGTTGATGACATAGGATATCGCTTTTCTCGCGTTGATGTTGCTGAAAAAGTCTGGAGGCATTCCGTTCCCGTCCCATTTTCCACTACCTATGTATTTGCTGTTTGGCGAAACTGACCAGGAGAATCCCACAACGGTGACTGACATAGATGGAATATTGTCTATAATTTGTATGTCCTTGTTCCCTCTTATCTGGTCAAGATATTCAAGAACAACGGCAATATCGTCAGCATCGCCTTTTTCAAGCATAAGTTTTCTTGTACCCCACTCACTAACAGTGAGAAGAATAACCTTCTTAAGTCTTGGTTCGCCACGCCAGTAGTCTTTGAATGCTTCAAGAACAACTTTTCTGTTTGTTCTGTCCCATTCCACAAGTCTGTATGGACCTGTTCCAATCGCTATCGCGTACAATGGTGACTTTTCTTTAGCTATGTTTCTGTACTTCCACCAAGTATCCGGTTTTCCATCCCAGAGTCCCATCTTAATAGATGTTTCTTTGTCAAGCACAGCCGACCATCCAACTGTGTGTGCCATTATTGTGAGGAATGGACCATATGGTCTTGCAAGTCTGAACACTACATTGTCCCCTTCAACCTCGATAGCTGGGTCTATAACTTCTTTGTACATTTGAACTATCTTGTCCTTGTATTCGGGCAGTGGCTCACCATCTTTGAATACCTCAGAAACAGGTTTTCCAACATACTTTTGTATCATCTCGTTGAGTGAGTTAACACCGAAAATAGCGTTCCAAAGCATCCACATTGGACCACCAGCAGGATCGTAAAGCAATCCCCTTTCAAAAGAGTATTCAACATCTTCTGGTGTCAACGTTGCACCGTTATGAAACTTAACTCCTTTCCTTATAGGAAACACGTACGTCTTTCCACCGTCTCTTATAAGTCCGTTCTTAACGCTTGGAACTTGTGTCGCTAACCTTGGTTCGAATTCTGTCAAACTACTACCTTTATAAGCGATAAGGCTTTCGTAGACGTTGTAAATAACTTCTCCGCTGACAGTATCATACGCTTGGTGAATATCAAGTGTATCTGGTTCACCAACACCTGCTGAAACATAGATAGTTGGGTCAAATGCAAAACTAACAACCGCAAGAACTAACAGACTCACCAGTATAGACATTACATACTTCACAGCAATCCCCCCTTTCGGTTTCAGATAATGTTAACTAAAAGTATTGAAACTTTCCAAAAACCGCATTATCCTTATAAAGAGGGGACACCCCCCAACCAACTCTCGACAAAGGAGGTATCCCGATATGAACAACTCAACACTCTCTTGTCCCAAATGCGGTTCCACCAGCTTGTACAAAAACGGTCATGACAAATACGGTAACCAACAATTCCTTTGCAAAGCCTGCCATCATTCTTTCAAACTTTCCCATTCTCACAAACACAAAAACTTCCCTTTCCCTTATCCCAAATGCACTTCTTGTGGTAAATCTAAGGTTTTTGTGTAGTGAAGAATCTTTGGAAAACGCACAATGGTAATATCAATCTCATTCTTTCACACTTACACTCTTTCATCACTACAAGTTAACACTATCCGGTTTCATTTTATTATATCACCTTGTTCTAAATTTCCAAAATTTCTAAACATTCTTATGGAACTCACAATTTCCTAATCTTCTTGATTTTTGAGAACCTATATGGTAAAATTTATTTTGCCGATAAAAATGTTCGGGGTGTAGCGCAGGTGGCTAGCGCGCTTGCATGGGGCGCAAGAGGTCGCTGGTTCAAGTCCAGTCACCCCGACCAAAAAAATCAGGGCTAAATGCCCTGATTTTTTATTATTTGCTTCACAAAGTTCAATGTTCAGATACAATCTTTGCTATTTCAGGAATAACATCATTAGGAAATACGCGAAACCAGAAAGATAAACTTACACATAATAATATGGTACATCAACTTTATACTTACCTCTGAATTCCGTTTCTTTAAGCATCAAAGGACTATCTAAATCATGGAAGTCAAACGCCCCGGTCCCAAGTGCAAAATGGACACTCTGATTCACTCCAAGACTTGATTCCGCCATGCAACCAAGCATTAATCTCTGATTTGCAGCTCTCACCATCTCAACAATCGCAAGTGCATCGCTAATACCAGATTTCATAAGCTTGATGTTTATGTAATCCACCGCTTCTTCTTTAATCAATCTCATTACTTCGTATTTTGTCCTAGCACTTTCGTCGGCTGCAACAGGGAAAGGTGAGTTCCATCTTACGTATTTAAGCCCTTCAATATCGTGCATTGCGACTGGTTGTTCAAAAACATGTATGTCTATCCCTGCACGGTATAACTCGGTAACAAATTTCACCGCTTGTTTTGGTGTATAACCTGTGTTGGCATCAACTATATACTTGCACCCTTTTGAAACTTCATAAATTGCCATCATCGCTTGGATATCTTCTTCAAGGTTTTCTCCCACCTTTATCTTTATCACGCTGTGCCCACGCTCTACAATCTTTTTTACATCCTCCACTCTCTCTTCAATAGTCCCTATGCTTACTGTATAATCCGTCTCTATTTTCGTCTTCATACCACCGAGTATTTGATAAACCGGAACGCCAATTTCTTCACTAAATGCATCAAGAACTGCATACTGCACTGCAGCTTTGATACTTGGTGCACCAAAAAGTTTGTCGGTCACATCGAATATCTGGCGGTAATTTCTAACATCCATTCCAATAATCATTTCATTTACAACAGGTTCTAACCCCAAGAGTGCCTGTATCTTTTCACCGTTTACCCTAAATGATGGCGATGCTTCCCCACGACCTATGATACCGTTTTCAAGCTCGATGATAACCTCAATGTTCTGCGTGTCATATGAAATGTTGTTTGTGATATGAAATGGCTTAACGTATTCAAAACGGTTCAACTTAAACTTTACCGATTTGATTTTTCCCACTTTAAACACCTCCTATTTTCTTTTTCCCATAGTTAACTCTTCGAATTTAACAACCTCAATTTCACTCTTTAAATCAATCACATAGCCGTCTTCTTCTTTGCTGATTATCTCCATTTCTCCTATTTGATTGTCGTAAGGATCCAATCTCCACGCTTTCTTTTCTGGATGGAAATCCCCTTGAAATTCAGTATTAGCGAACATTCTGAAACCATCGATATTCGTAAAGTAAAATATACGCATAGGTTCTTGTTCTCTTCTCGCTCCTCCGAACGAAAGGTCAACTGGAACCCATCCGTATCTTTCAAGATAGACAAGAGCCCAATCGTGTGGAGAAGCTACTAGCGGAGTTATACTCCAGCCAGATTGCCATTTAGCAGGTATACCAGCCATGCGACATAACGTGATGAAGAGCAACGCCTGGAACCCACAATCTCCTTTGAATGTTGTTGCAACATATTCTGGAATGTTATCATACAATGCATAAGGCAAGACATACGAATAGTTCACATTTAATGTCACAAAGTCGTATATCCTTCTCGCACGTGCTAAATCATCGAGCGTGGTCCAATCTTCGTTGTGGAATATCGTGTGAAGCAGCTCTTTTAGAAAAGGAGAGAACACGATATGGGGTGGTAATTCACTGATGTCTTCTTTTGAGGGCTTTTGTGTGTAGAGTGATTGTTGACCAATCCACTCGTGAACTGTGTACTCAAATTCCACATAGAATTTTTCGTTATCCTTTCCTTCCATATATACTGTTCTTTGACCAACTGAATTGTCTGCAATTTCGCACTCGTGACTTGCACTTATCAATTTGACATCGCTCTGCTGAAATTCTTCTTTTGGAAAAGGCAACCATACACGAACTTTTTCCTCTCTTGGATTCTCTTTCTCAACTGTAATTCTTGCTCGCACACGATAGCTCTTTGGCTTCCCGCTTTTCAGTAACCGCTCAACTGCTTTATTTATTAGCTCCCGTCTTTTTAGCGTTTGCTTATCTACCCTTTGCCTTGCCTTGTATTCCTTTTCGTTGAAAGCCAGGTTCTTATCAAACCTGCTTTCAAAGAATCTTTGCGTCTCGATGTAAATCCAATCTAATCGACCTTCTTTCCAAAGTTGTTCAAATTCAGCTTTTGTTGCATTCTTAAACGTCTTTTTAAAGATTTTGAAGGCTTCTTCTTGAGCATATCTGTACGTTCTTTTTAGTAGTTCCATCCTGAAGAGTTCAAATTTTAATCTTTCCCTCATCTGTGGTGGTAGTCTGTGTTCTAATATCTTATCAATTTGCTCACGGGCTTTTTTGAAAAAACCTTGGTAGATGTATTTTTTCAAAATATCTGGAAGTGGGTAACTAAGAAAATCCATCTTTGCCATATCAGTTCCCCCTTGACTTTTAGCTATGCCTTCTAACTTTATCTCACGATTTTATTGTATAACATTTTCAGCAGATAGCAAAACCTCAAAATTAAGAAAACCCCTGCACACAAAGACGTGCAGGGGCAGAAAAGCACTCAAAAGAACACAGTAAGGCGTTGAATGGGAATTTTCATACCTAATTTAATACCCACTACCCGTTGATTTAATCTCAGGGAAAGAAATTGTCGAAAGTTTCGTTAGTTGCATAATAATCTTAGGAATGTCCGTGTTGTCCATAAAACCTGTGAAGTAATATGCTCCAGGACCAAATGCGTATACTGGAACAGGGGCAGCTGTATGGTCGAATGTTGTCCAACCAAATCCTACCTTCTCACTGACAAATCTTGCAAGTTCTCTTCTCAAATTGTTTGATGGAATCTTTCTCAAGTTTTCGTATTCGGAATCTGTAATAGATATACCATACCAATCCTTAAGACCTGCAATAAATTTCTCTTTATCTGCAATATTGAATTGACTTAAAAACATCTGTGTAGTTCCTTTCGCTTTTCTTGCCTGTTCAACATTGATTGTGTAACCACCTTTTGAAAGTGACAAGCCGCCTGTTTCGTGGTCGCCGGTAACAATCACAAGTGTGTTACCGTCTTTAGCCGCAAATTCCAGAGCAACTTTGACCGCGTTATCAAATTCAACAACTTCTTTCCATACGCCGTAAAAATCGTTTGAATGTGATTCCCAGTCTATCTGAGAACCCTCAACCATGAGCATGAATGGTTTGCCATCTTTTGAGAGAAGCTCGATTGCTTTTTTGGTCATAACATCAAGTGTTGGTTGAGCAGATGATCTATTAGAAACTGAGTCAAGATGTCCTTTGGCAAATAAACCAAGAACTTTTGAAGACTGTACAGTACTAAGTTGCTCAACTGTTGTTATATATTCATATCCCTTGCTCTTCATTAATTCAATG
The DNA here is from genome assembly GCF_001644665.1 of Fervidobacterium pennivorans. Lineage (NCBI taxonomy): Bacteria > Thermotogati > Thermotogota > Thermotogae > Thermotogales > Fervidobacteriaceae > Fervidobacterium > Fervidobacterium ngatamarikiense. The sequence continues at coordinate 1,568,569 of NZ_CP011393.1, read as the reverse complement.
AGATTTAGCCCGTCGGTTCTTCTACCACCTTGCGCAGTTGGGACAAACATATCCCATCCACCGCCAAAAATGACGTCAACGGTTCCAGATTCAGCCAGCTGTTTAGCAAGTGTCACTTCGTCATCTCTGTTGGTAACATGACCGTATACAGAAGCTGGAGTAGCGTGAGTTACTCTACACGTAACTGCTAATCCAATATTGTAACCAGTTCTCTTAGCAATTTCAAATATTGAAGGCATTGGTGTACCGTCTGGAAGAACACCTATAGCCCTGTTCAATGTCTTGTAACCACCAAACAGTGCCGTCCCTGCTGGAGCAGAATCGGTCACCCACGAATCAGCAGAGTATGTTGTAGTAATACCTGTGTATGGCAGTGTCATGGTCGTCAAAACCCGTCCCTCGAGAATACTTGCTAAAAGCAGTTGATTGAAACTCATACCATCGCCAACAAGGTAAATGATGTTCAGCGCAAATGAGATGATGGTTACAAATACTAAAAATAACAACACCAACCCTCTAAGTTTCATACCCGACACCTCCAGAGTTTTGATTGATAATGTTAACTAAAAGTATTGAAACTTTCCAAAAACCGCATTATCCTTATAAAGAGGGGACACCCCCCAACCAACTCTTAACAAAAGCAGGTTTCCCAAAATGCATAACCCAATGCTTTCTTGCCTAAGAAGAATACGAAGAATTTAGTGATATATATTCAAAGGTTTTTGTGTAGTGAAGAATCCTTGGAAAATGCATAATGGCAATATCAATCGCATTCTTTTACGATTATACTCTTTCATCACTACAAGTTAACAGTATCGTTTTGATTTTCCCAGTTTTTTCTTTAGGAATCCATCAGCAGTCTAACACGTCTGCATTAGCAGAGTCTTTAAAAGTGTTAAGATTTAAAAAGCCAGCTGGCATTTTCCCAGCTGGCTTTCGTTAATAAATTTTTTTTAGAATTTCTTTATATCCTCCGGCATCCTTGGAAGCATTTCATACATATCTTTGTACAGATACATAACACCTGTTACCGAAACCTTGTCTCCAACTTTTAGTGTTTCAACTTTGAATGGCACTTCTTTTCTTATATACACCAAAATCTCAAAATTATCCGTCTTTACCTTGAACTGATACTTATCAACAGAGCTCACAGTTCCTGTAACCACAACCAAATTTGAAAGATACTTTTTGAAGTCAGCATCTTTAAGTTCAACAGCCGTTGGTGTTGCTGAGCTAATAACCTGAACCTTGTCTGGTATTATCTCAAGAATCCCATAGTAGACTTTTGTCTTGCCAGCAACTTTGACAACATTACCAACTTTTAGGTCGACAGGTAAGACCTTTCCGTATAGCATGATTCCTGCAGTTTCGTCCTGCATGTACGTTGTCAAACTTCCAAGCACTCCAACTGGGGCAAGAATGATACCCGTAGCCTCGACCGTTTCTCCTTCTTTAAGTTTGTAAATATCAGCAATCTTGACTAGGTTCTGTGCAAAGAATACAACACTGAGAATCAATAAAAGTGATACCAAAATCCTTTTCATACTGCCAATCCATCCCCTTTGTTTTTAGTTGACGATTTTAATTTCAAACGGTGCGCGGAGCATAATCATGTACTTTCCTTCGTAGCTATCATACCAGAGTTCACCGTAGAACCTTACCTTTCTACCTTTTAGACCATAGAGGTTGTATCCATTGAATAAATTGTTGTACTCACCACTTCTTATCTTAACGAGCGCAAAGTCAGAATATACGTAGTAAGTATCGTTAGAAAATATTACGTTGTTAACATCCATCTCTAGCCATACAATCTTACCTTTGTATGAACTCAGCTGGCTTGCCTTAGTTTTGTCAATAACCGGTGCGTTATCGTATTTCGAGAATATACCTCTTCTGTTTTCGTATGCTCTTTTATAAGCATCGACGATTGCCTTAGTATAGTTTGGAACTGATGTGCTGTCGTAAATCAAGGGTCGAGCATATCCATTCTCAGTAAGTGATGCTTCATAAAGATACTTCGCATCAGTTTGTCTATCTTTTCCAAAAAGGTAAACCAAAATCCTTCCATAGCTATCTTTTCCTTTTTGCTCATATGAAAGTTCAAAATTACTCGCGAACCAGTAAAGGTAATTCTTTGCATCCTGTCCATATTCACCTACAGGTTTGTCACCTTCATGAATTTCCGGTGCATCAATACCAACAATTCTAAATGATTGTCCTGAAACTCTTAGTGTATCCCCATCGAGCACTTCAACACCACTTACCGCTGTTTCTTGACGAGAACAAGAACTCAGTGTCAAGGTAAGAACCAAGCTAACAGCGATTACAAGAAAATATACAGCGTTTGTTTTGGATTTTCTAAAAACCATTTTCCCTTTTCATTCCTCTATAATTTCTAACCTTGATTTTATTTTACTACGATATCTGCTTGTTTCAAAGGCTGGATTTCAAGCTCATCTTTGAACAAGGTCAATATACCTGTTACTTTAACAGTCTTTCCTTCTGATATGCCAACCAGACTAATACCTGTTGCACTCTTAATGTAAACCTTTACTTTAAAGGCTCCGGTGTTCACAATGAAATTATCTTTTCCAATACTCTCAACTGTGCCGGTTACATATACAAGATTTGAAACGTAAGACTTGTCAAGTAACTTTAATTCAACAGGTTTTACAGTGCCTTTACCAACCACAGTTATGTTATCTACGACTATCTCAAGAACGTTGTTGTAGACTTTCGTTGAGCCACTCACAATAACAGTGTCTCCCACATTCAAACTCGTAGGAATGGACTTTCCATAAAGCATTATTGCTCCTGTTTCATCCTGGATATACGTTACCGAATTGCTCAGCAATCCAACAGGTGCTAGAACGGTTCCAGTCACGGTAACCTTTGAACCTTCTGGCATACTGTAAAGGTCTGCAATTTTGATTGTTGTCTGCTTGCTTTCCTGAACTGCTGGTCTTGGGGTAAGACTTGCAACCAGCGATTGCACTGTACCGAGTAGGTCTATGCTTGTTTGGTATGTATACGTTAGCTTAAGTAAAGCAAACTGAGTTGTTGGAAGTGAGGAAGAAGCATACAAATCACCGTTGGCAAATGAGAGTGAAAAATCTGCAATGTTTAACTTCACACCATACAGCGGCAACCAACCACTACTTGCCCAGTTGCTGTTGTATTTTGTAAAAATCCCAACATAAAATCCTGGGAAGTTGTATCCAACTTCTCCCATAACGTTCCAAGAGCGTGGCATGTTCGGGTTTGAAGGTTCCCCTGTTGCAAAGCTCACATCGTATTTATTCGCACCAATCCAAACAAACTGACCAGCTGCAAACCAAGGACCGGATGTGAGTTTGGCACCAACCAAAACGCTTGGCTCATTGATTGTGTTGGTTGCTGCACCGATACCAGCCCAGTAATCAACCGTTCCAAATGGGAACTTTTGGGAATTGGAGTAATTCAAAGAAACTTGATGGTAGCGGGTTTCATAATAAGCTCCAAAACGGCCAAAATCTGTTGTTAACGTTCCGTAAAGCGCAAAATTATTCAACTCTGTGCTGTATGCTCCACCTATTTCGTATGAATAACTGTCAAATTTGCCATAGACATAACCAGCAACCCCACCAAGTCCAGGTGTTGTATTTGAAGTGTTGTATGTATCAAACTTCAGCCCTCCGAGCGAAACACCCTCGTATTGAGAAGTTAAACCTCTTGAAAGCCTCATCCTACCTGCTGCAAGGTAAATGGTCTGAACATATGGAATATTAACAGAAAGCTTTGTATCAACGAAGTAATACCTTGGGACGATGAAGTCATAGTCAAAGAGCTTAAATGTGGTATGCGAATACGTTAGATAATCGGTGAATTTGATTGCCACGGAATCAAAAGGTGCTGGTGGTGTGACTGTCCAGTATGCTATTGGAAAATTATCGAGATTTCCCAAGTTCATGTCGTAGGTTAAATACCCTGTTAACTTGAAATCAATTTTGAAGGCAAATGAAATCAAAACCAAAAGAATCGAAAAAAACAGGACAAAATATCTAATTAATTTGCCTCTCAACTTAGCTCCCTCCCCAAAAGACTAATTTTCCCATTTCAACCTTGGATAGTCATTACCTTCATTGATTGTCCAAACGTTCGTAAAGTCCCAACCAGCAAATGTAGCTTGTTGTTTCATCTCAGCTGTAGTTTTACCTGTTGCATATGAATCACTAACTCCTAAACCAACTACTTGTGTATCGTAATATGAACTTGTCACAACTGGATCCGCACTCCCACTTTCTTTGTATGCTATGAAAGCCTTACCATTTATTATCGAAGCAGCCACGTAGTTGTTTTCTATCACCGCGCTTCCAGAAGCTGCGCTGAAATTACATATGAAACCTGCTGAACTTGTTGAACTTGAGTAATCGCTACTCACTTGTCCTCCTTCAACATAGCAATTTCTCACAACTACCGCAGGCTTACCTGAATTCACCTTTAACCTACCAAGTAATCCTCCAATCGCATATTTAACTCCCGAAACTATCGTATTTCTAACTGTACATTCTTCGATTTCTGTTCCGTCTGTGGCTTCTCCAATAAGACCTCCACCATAGCCAGAACCGCTGTATGTTACCCTGACAGAACTGTTAACAACTTTGACCCTGTAAACTTTGGAAAGCTGAGAAGCACCTGCTAACGCTCCTGCACGGCTACTTGCCGTAATGTTTGCATTTTCAATTATTAGGTTTGTTACTGTTGCGTTGTACAAGTAACCAAACAGACCAGCATTGCTCTTTGTTGTGTCATTGAAAGATATATTCATTATTTTATGCCCATTACCATCGAACGTTCCGACAAACGCACTTGCTGAAAGATTCGAGCTATATGTTCCTATCGGAGTCCAATCAACCCCTGCAAGGTCTATGTCTGCTCCGAGTTTGAAATACTTATTAGCACTTGCAAACGCTCTTACACTAATTAAGTGTTCAGGTTTCGTGATTATATATGGATCATCTGGTGTTCCTGAACCTGATTCGAACGAGAACATTTCCCATTCTGCATACAGAGGCATTTCAAGTATTCCTTCGTTTCTTTTGGCTTTACCGTAGAAGTTAATACCCTTACCCTCAAGTGACTGTTTGAACTGTTCAAACGTAGAACTGAACAGATATTTGAAATTGCCAGCTGAGATTGTTATCTTGAGCCAGTTGCTGACGTTAATGTTAATGTTTCCTGCTTCATCTTTAGTTACATCTGACACTGTTCCAGAAAAGATAGCATAATTGCCTTCAACATATGTGTTTGAACTTTCAACTGTAATAACAGAAGCTCCAGAGAATGTTGAATAAACACCTTTTTTAGAAGAATATGCAGATTTGTAGGCATTCTTTAGCGTTTCATATATCGTTATATCCTCCCATTCTTCAGCAAGGTTTGGAACAATCACACCATCTTTCAGCGCCTGTTCTTGATACAAAGTCTTACCATCCTTGCTGAACAAGAAAGCATATCTTTTTCCATCTTTTTCACCTTTAACAAGAACCTGGGCAATTCCTTCCGGTTGGGAGTTTATAAATTCTTCAAGCCTCGCCTTTGCCGTTGAAGAATCTACACTATCGTCTATTCCTATAAGTTCGTAAGTTTGTCCATTCACTTTGAACGTTTTTCCATCGACAACTTCATCAACAAAAACGCCAACTCCAGGATAGCTATCTCCGATTTCAGCACTTAGAACTTTTAAACTCCACGCACCATTTGAAAATTGTAGGTAACCTGTCAAAGTAGCTTCCGTGTCGTAGGTGTAAGGAAGAGAGAAGCTCGAGCTTAAGGATACCACATTGATAGTTGCTTTTCTTTTGTTTGTCTTATCGTATTCATAGGTGAATGTCATCTTCCCGCCGTTGAGAATACCGTATACTTTAACGTATTGGAAATCCCAAAGAGCCCGTGTAGGAACGCTTACATTATTTGCAATATCGATTGTCAAGTCGGTAGGTTCAACCGTAAACGTTTCTGTTGCAAAGCTTTTAGAACCACCTTTACTGAAATCTATTTGCACAGAATCTCTGTATGTCGTGCCTATGACGTTATTCAACGTGATCTTCTTTCCAACATCCGAAGAGTAAAATCCCGCTTTGTAAACATAGATACCGGTTTGTCCATCGTGAATAATTGCATCACTTCCTGAGACGTAAATAATCGTTCCTTCAACTTTATCAAGCGATACCGGACCTGCTGAGTTTAAAATCTTCAGCTTTGCATCATAGATGCTTCTAACTGACACAAGCGATGGATGTTGTGGAACACAGCTTGTTACGACAAAAATCAAAACCAATGTCAAAATAACAATAAATGCAATATAAACCCTCTTCACCTATACCACCTCCGAAATTTCAAAGATAATGTTAACTAAAAGTATTGAAACTTTCCAAAAACCGCATTATCCTTTAAAGAGGGGACACCCCCCAACCATCTCTTGAAAAAGGAGGTATCCCGGTATGAACAACTCAACGCTCTCTTGTCCTAAATGCGGTTCTACCAGCTTGTACAAAAACGGTCATGACAAATACGGTAACCAACAATTCCTTTGCAAACTCTGCCATCATTCTTTCAAACTTTCCCATTCTCACAAACGCAAAAACTTCTCTTTCCCTTATCCCAAATGCACTTCTTGTGGTAAATCTATGCAAATTTACAAAGTCCGTCGCTCTTTCGTTGTCTTCCGTTGTAGAACCCGTCATACCAAAGATAGAGTACCTTTTAACCTCCCCGAACCAGTCACTTTTATTCCTGAGAAATTTAAATATTTCCGTTTTCCTATCTACTTCATCTTAAAAGCTTTCGTTTTGTATATGAAACACAATATGTCTTATCGCTCTCTTGCTCATTCTCTTAATATCAAAGTATCTCATGTCACCATATACAAATGGGTTATTAAATTGTGTACTTTATTCTCTGTACTTTTTCCAACATTTACCATCGAAAATGTTTTCTCAGTTCATGCTGATGAAACTGTTCTTGTGTTCAAAGAACAAAAGTACTATGTTTGGCTATTAGTTGATCACGAAACTAACTTAATTCTTTGTTGGCATGTCTCAAAGTATCGTGATATGGGACAAGTCAAAGTGTTGCTCGAGAAGTTCTTTGGTAATTCAAAACCTAAAAACATTGAACTTATTACTGATGGACTTGGTGCATATGAAAGTGCAGTAAAGCTGTTGTTTAGAAATATCAATCACGTAGTAGTACCGCTCGGTAAAAACATGTGTGAATCTAAGTTTTCATTACTGAAAGACTTTTTCCGACTCAAGCGAGGGCTGAAGAATACGAAGAATTTAGCGAAATATATTCAAGGATTTTGTGTAGTGAAGAATCTTTGGAAAATGCACAATGGTAATCTCATTCTTTCACAACTGCATTCTTTCATCACTACAAGTTAACACTATCGAATTAGAAAAAGTCTACATTATTTCTTTAATTTGTGGTTAACGTGAGGAATGAGGTATTTCACCGTAGCTTATTATTATATCGTAATGTTAAGATATTTTTAAGCTCAATTTTCCTATATTAGTCCAGAAAATCTAAAAAAACCGGTAAAGGGTTGCTACTTACCAGTTTTTTTTTAATTTTTGGTATATTTCTTCCATTTCTTAAATGATAATGATAATGATAATGTGTTTAATTTCAGTAGGAAACGACATTTCTTATCGATACTGAATAAATCGTGTATCGTCCATTCTGATAAATTAGCATCAGCTGTTATACTGGCTTTGTAAAGCTCTTTCTTATTCAGTACAACCAGCCCACTTCCTTTCCGTTCACAATAGCGTTGGTCGTAATTCCACTGTTTAACCTTCTCACAACACGTTGTGCGCTAAGCAATTTGAAACGCACTTTTTTGTTATTTTAACAAAAATCTTATTTTGTAAGCGAAATCTTGGAAAGTTCCAAAAGAAAGTTATAAAAAAGTTCGGCTGGTGTTTAAGAAACAGCCGAGCTTTAAACGTTCAATTTCTTGTTAATGCGCTATATCTTTTCACTTATCGCCTTTGCTTGTAAGAACAGTCCAAGGTAGTCCCTTCCGCCCGCTTTACTGTCCGTTCCGGACATGTTGAATCCGCCAAATGGATGGACACCAACGAGTGCTCCTGTGCATTTTCGGTTGAAGTACAAGTTACCAACGTGGAATTCCTCTTTTGCCCTTTCGATGCGTTTTCTATCTCTTGAATAGAGTGAACCGGTAAGTCCGTATTCTGTCGAATTAGCGATCCTTAATGCGTCGTCGAAATCTTCCGCTTTGATTATCGCAAGCACAGGCCCAAAGATTTCTTCTTGAGCAATCCTTGCATCCCAGGCAACATCTTTGAATATTGTTGGCTCGATGAAGTAACCACCAAGGTCTTCTCTTGCATTTCCACCATAAATCAGTTGTCCTTCTTTCTTGCCAACCTCGATGTAAGCCATTATCTTCTCCATTGAACTCTTGTTTATAACAGGACCAAGCCAATTTTCTTTGTATCTAACATCTCCTATCGTTATTTTAGATGTCCTTTCTAAGACCTTTTCAATTACCTTGTCGTATACCTCCTTAACAATTATCGCTCTGCTACCTGCGCTGCATTTTTGACCTTGGAATCCGAATGCACTGACAACGATTCCTTCTGCCGCTGCATCTAAATCTGCTGTTTCGTCAACAATCACGGCATCTTTTCCACCCATTTCAAGTACCGTTCGTTTAATCCAAATCTGACCAGGTTGTGGTTTCGCTGCAAGTTCATGGATGCGAAGTCCAACATCTTTTGAACCAGTGAAACTAATGAATCTTGTCTTCGGATGTTTTACCAAGAACTCCCCAGCCAGTGCACCACTGCCAGGTAAGAAGTTAACAACCCCGTCTGGTAGCCCTATCTCTTGGAGCACTTCAAAGAATTTTGCCGCAACAACTGGGCTGTCACTTGCTGGTTTTAAAACAACCGTGTTTCCTGTGACTATCGCTGCGCTTGTCATCCCAACAAGTATTGCAAGTGGGAAATTCCAAGGTGGAATGATGATACCAACACCAAGTGGTATGTATCTTAGTTCGTTGTATTCACCCGGAATTCTGACAAGTGGTTGTTCCGATGCATAACGTAACATCTCGCGTGCGTAGAATTCTAAAAAGTCGATTGCTTCTGATGTGTCGGCATCCGCTTCTATCCAGTTTTTACCAACCTCGTATACCATTATTGCATCGAATTCTAACTTTCGTTCTCTAATTCTTTTTGCAGCTTTGAGTAGATACTCTGCCCTTACATGCGCAGGTGTTCTGCTCCATGTTTTGTAGGCTTCCCATGCTGCTTCTAGTGCTTTTTCTGCAAGTTCTTCATTTGCACTGCTTACAATACCAACAATTTCATCTGGTTTGCTTGGGTTAATTGACTTAATCTTTTTCTCTGTTTTATACGGCTTACCTCCGATGACTATGTCGTATTCTTTACCAAACTCTTTGTAGACTTTTTCAAGAGCCTCTTTCATCTTTTGCTCATTCTCAGGAACGGAAAAATCAACATATGGTTCGTTTTTGAAAGGTGGTATAATCGTCCAATCTGTTACCTCGTACATCCCAATCCCCCCTGGAATAGATTTGAGTTCCCATTAATTTTTAGTTTCCTTCCCTTTCTTTAAGTTTTTTCACGATAAACGAAGCGACATGGATACCTTTTGTACCTCTCCCGAATCCAGCATCAACACCGTTTTCTACAGCCATGTCGTTGTTTATCTGCGTTCCGCCCACAATGATTAGAACTTTTTCTCTAATCCCTTTTTCTATCGCAAGTTCGTTGAGTCTTCGCATGTTCTTTATATGAACATCGTTGTGTGTAATTATCATGGATGCAAGGATTGCATCTGCACCTGTTTCAATTGCAGCATCGATAAGTTTTTCAGGTGGAACACTCGTGCCAAGGTATACGTATTTTATTCCGTATTTTTCAATACCGCCATGTTTGATATCAAGGATTTCCCTCAATCCAACTGAATGTTCGTCTTCTCCGACAGTCGCTGCAACGACTTTTATCGGTCGTTTGGCAACATATTCGAATATCTCTTCTTCTGGGAGAGTTTCTGGTTTTTTCGGCAGTTTGAGTTCATCTATCTTGATTTCAAAAGGAACTTTCGCTTTGACTTCAACATACGTGCCTTCAGCAGGATGGAGCACGGTTTTTGCAATAATTGTTGGGTCCTCAAGTCCGAGCTTTTCACAAACTGCAAGTGCTGCTGCCTCTGCATATTCTTCTGGTAGTGCGAATGTCATATCAATCTGAATCCATCCATCGGAGTACCATTCGACTTCCGGTTTGATAATGTTTCTTGCTTTCATGTCTTTTATACGCTGTAATCTGAGGTTCACGTTGTCTGTTTCATCGAGTTCATCAATGAATTGTATCTTTTCTGGCTTATGGAATGTGCAACCGCCGATGAGGTCGCATGGTTTTTCTATACCTTCAGGCAGGTTATTGTATCCAAAGTGCTCACAGACCGGAGCCATATAATCTGGGTCTCTTGGAACAACTGTTCCAGCTGCAATTTCCCCGTCTTTCTTTCGTGCGATTCCATCACCAAGTCTTTCCGGATAGTACCCGTTGTCAACGAACATACCAGCTTCGAGTGCTTCAAAATAACCACCCATCTCAAGAATCTCTTCAAGCATTAGAATAGCTCTCATTTTCAGTTCCCTGACTTTTTCTCTAATTGCTTCTTGGTCAATCTTTACGTATTTCTTTATACCATCCATTGCAAGGAGAGTATGCTTTGCTGTTTCGATTCCTCTGATAGAGTTTATATGCCATGGCACATTTCTTCCTTCGTCCGGGGTAATTGTTGATTGTAAGTCTGCGCTTGTTAACCTTGAAAGTACGGCATTCAGAACGTGTACTCTCGTTGCATCAAACAAGTCTGATTCGATGTATCTTGTGTTCATCTGTGCTCTGAATTTGAAACCTTTAAAGAGTTCTCTAAGCGCTACGGCGTATGGCAAATCTATTCTCATCTCTGGTAGCGGTGCAATCACTGGAGGAACAGTTGATAGTGCGATATTTTCCTTTGGCATACCAACTTTTACTGAGAACATACAGTTGATACCATGTTGGACAAGCAGTTCAGGCATAACGGTCCATGCTAGTTTTGCTGATGCGTTTGCATTGTGCGCACCATCAATTTGCAACATGTTAGCCCATGCCATTATTTTCTTAGCAACTGCTGCGTCAACAAAAGACCTAACAGGGTTAACACCTCTGTAGAGAATATTGTATTGTGGGTCTTGGTGGGCACCGTTGACCCCTTCTTCAGCAAACAATACCGCAATCTCAGGACCTGCAACACCAGAGACGTAGCTATGGAAGTTTATAGGTCTTCCCACTTCATCTTCTATCAAATCTAAAGCTTTTCTTGTCGCTCTTACCTGCTTTCTTGTGATGGGTATTCCACCAACCCCTTCTGGTGTTCCTTCGATAAGCCCGTCAAAGTGTGATTGACCGAGGGTTCTAATAACCATTATATGATCTGCACCGTGCCAAGCTGCCATACGCATTCTTCTGATGTCATCTTCAAACCTTCCAGAGGCGATTTCACTAGTGATAACGACGTCCGGTTGTGGGTCGATGTTGTTGAAATAGTGCGCAGCTGGCAATGGAATGCTATTCTTCAAAGGTTCGCTTATTTGGTAATATTCGTATCTATCAACTTTTGTTCCTTCAGGAAGTTTCTTCCTCCATGTCCAACCTCTTCTTCTTGGACGGTATTTATCAAGGTCTTTTAATATTTCTTCAACGTCGATTGGAACTTTTGGATCGAGTCTATCCATTCTTCTTCACCCCTTTGAATATCCTGTCAACATCGTCCCAGTATTCTCCATTTATCATTCTTCTTCCCGCTTCTATGTAATCGATGTTGTGTTCTTTTGCTATTCTCCAGACGATGTGACCGGCGCCCTTTCCAAGGAGTCCTCTTTCGAAAATCATGTCTACAAGCTTTTTCGCTTCCAAACTGTTGAATCCCATCCTCAACAAGACCGACCTTTCAATAGATGGACTTGTGTGTGTTCTGGCAAGTTCAACAAGCGGATCAACAACTTTCTCGACAAGATGCCAAAAGTAAGCGTTGAGTTCTTCATCGGTCATATTTTGAAGATGTTTAGACCTTTCTGCAAAATCATCTGGTCTTGGTTTCATCTGTTTCCCTCCCCATCAAGCTCTTTGCTCTTCCTTATAAGCTCTTTTTGACTTCTTCTATCCATTTGATTATTTCCTCTCTTGTTGCTCTTAAATCTTCTTCAAGGAATTTCATTTCGGTTTCAGTAAATTCACTTCTATTTTCTCTTTTGATAAGCTCTTTCAAATAGCTCTTTTTCATCTCTTCAACAGGATATTCAATAACACCAATTTGAGAAGGATGTTCCGGAATCGCTATGACCTTCCCAGGAACATCTTCTTTTATTGGGTCTCCACGTTTTACAATCATTCCCATCTTTTTCGCAAATGTGAGTTGTGCTGACGGCAATTTACCAGCACCTGTGTATTCTGTCTCGTTGACCACTATTGTTTCGTCTTCATCCATCTCGAGAGCAAGCGCTATCGCTGCTGTGAGTGATGTGTTGCCCGCCGGTCCTCTTTGCAACCCTTCAAGCTGAGCAAGCATTTCCGTAACATAGAAAACCTCTCCTTGGGTCACAAGTACGTATCTATCCATATACCTGAGCGGTCTTGCTGCATTCTTTGGCACATCGGACCTGTCTGGGAATACTGCAAACGGTATACCAAATCCTGTATGACCGGTTGTAAAGTACTTTCTGTTGAAATCCGTGTCACTTGCCATATGCAGACCTCTCAAATCGACACTTGCACCAATGACCTTCGTTTGCGTCGCTCCAGCTTTCTTTAGCCCCCGTGCGGTACCTGTTAGCAGCCCTCCACCGGCATGTGTTACAACAACGGCATCAGGAAATCTTCCTGTTAATTCCTTCATCTGCTCAGCAATTTCATACCCAAGGGTTTCAATACCTGCTATCGCGTAAGGAGAGTAAAGTGATGCGTTGAAGTAACCTGTTTCTTCAAGCAATACCAAAGTGTAGTAAAACAATTCAGGTCCTACCGTTAGTTGAATAACCTCTGCACCGTATGCCTCGCATGCACGTCCTTTTTCAAGAATCTCAGGTTGACCTCTCCATTGGCTATCGTAACATTCTTGGACTATTATGCACTTTAGGCCTCTTTTCGCAGCTTGAGAAGCGACAGCCGCACCGTAGTTACCACTTGTGGCTGCTATAACTCCTTTATAGCCGAGTTTTTGAGCGTGGTATACACTTACCGCTGCTCTTCTATCTTTAAAACTTCCGGATGGATTTGTTGCTTCATCTTTCAAGAATATCCTTGCACCTTTGCCTTTCGGAGCTATTTTTTTGATAAGCCTATTTATGTTTTTAAGCTCTACCAAAGGTGTGTTTCCAACGCATGTCTCAGCTTGGATTTTTCTAACTTCTTCAATGGAATACCCAACTTCTTCCATCATCTTTTCATAGTCAAATGCGATACCTTCGATGATAAATTTTTCGTAATCTATACCCACAGCCTTTCGCATTATCTCGGCACGTCTTGCCATTACTGCAGCATAAGACCTATCTTGGCTCATTTGTCATCACCGTCCGATGACTCTAATATTTCCCTTAACTCCAAACCTATCGTTATGAGTTCCGGGACAGGTTCACCGAAATCGTGCTCGTATTTTGGATTGACAGCCACAAGTTTCCCTGTAACCAGTCTCCCTGTCATCGTTTTTATGGTAACAGTCGCTCCTATTTCTGCCACCTCGTCTTGTAGAAAGCCCTTAACCCTCATTTCGAGTGGAACTTTTTTAGTGTCCTCGGGCACTTGTGGTGCACGTTCATAGGGATGTAGTATAGTAACCTGAACTTGCACCCAATCACCTTTTTTGGCAAGGTTAGCGAGCACTGAGCTCACCTCCGTTGTTATCTTGTGAACGAAAGAATAGACCTAGGTACTGGCAAGTCAGCCATACATTTCAAACCAGGTTGTGCGCTCATTACTATTGGAATCATGTTAGTTGCAATTGCTATCGTTGCTTTTCCTCCGGGTATTTCTGGTTTTATAGAAAGGTTTATATTTATGTCCCCATATATTTCTATGTAGTCTCCTGTTTCGACTCCTTCAAGGTGTGGATGTATTTGTTGCGGATGGTAAAGTTCAATGACACATTTGTCTCCAACGTATGCTTTCGCCGAGTGATTGCAACCTGCAACCATGCCAGGTTCAACTTTAACAACAGGGGTTTCTCTGTAAACATTCGAGATGATAGGTTTTCTTTCTTCCTCTATCTTTGTAATGTTCCAGCCCAAAGCTCTTGCTATCATCGCAATGCTCTGTGGGAATCCAATGTGACCAACTATCGTACCTTTCTTTAACCCTTCTTCAAATTGTTGTGGTGTTGTGCCAACTCCTTGTGTCTCCATGACCGTCTTCCCAAATGGTGATAAGTCGTTTATTCTTTTCGCAACAATTTTGTCAACTCTTGTGCACACTCCCGTGAGAGCAATGATTAACGTGTCGAGAACAAATCCTGGATTGACTCCGGTTCCAAGTATCGTCACTCCGTATCTTTTTGCCAAGCTATCCATGTAAAAGGATTCTTCCGGATGTGAATCAAACGGAAATGCCATTTCTTCAGCTATAGTAATAACGTTTGCATGATTTTTGACAGCGTATTCTATTTGTGGTAGAACGTCTTTAACAAACGAACTTGTTGCAATAACAACAAGGTCTGGGTTTGTTTCTTCAATGACATCGATAGAATCTCTCACACGAACACCGTAGTTTCCAAGCCCAAGCAGTTCACCAACGTCTTTACCTATGAATTCCGGGTTTTTATCGATAACTCCCACTAGTTTCATGAACTTGCTTTCAATAACATTCTTTGCGATGCCACGTCCCATAGCACCAAAGCCCCAAGTTACTATTCTCATCATGATCCCCTCCTACGTAAAAGTATGGTATAAATATTTTAGTCAAAAAATAGGCAGGGCAGGACGACTTAGTGTCCCTTGGCTTTCAAGCCATTACAGGAGTCTGTCGCCTGCCTTTAACCATGATAAGTTGGTTGGGTTTTTAACCCTCGTCACACTGGAGGTTTGGTTCAGCAGGCCCCTGCCCTCGCCTTTTAACCTATTCAATCGAAAGGAGGTTTTAGTATGTCTCAAAACTTCTCCATCTTTGTCGGTATTGACATCTCCAAGCATAAGTTCAACGCCTGTGCTATCCAAAATCCTAATTCTATCATCTTCGAATCTGCTTTCGATATGTCCAAACAAGGGTTTTCCTCCTTTGTTCAAAAGCTCTCCGTTTTCCCTAAGTCTTCTGTCCTTATCGCTATGGAGTCTACTGGCTGTTACCATCTTAACCTTCTTTCTTTCCTCTCTCTCAATGATTTCTCTTGTGTCGTTCTTAATCCTTTGCTTGTTAACAAATCTCTTCCCGTTGGGCTTAGGAAAACTAAAACTGACAAAATCGATGCTCGCTCTATTGCTCTTACCATCTTCTATACCCATCACATTCTTCCTACTTCTTCTTTCCTCAACTCAGATTTTCGGGATATTGCAAGGAAAAAGGAAAGCATCACTCATCAAATCTCAAGAGTCAAAAACGACATCGAAAAGCTTCTTTCTCTCCTCTTCCCTGAACTTGAAAAAGTGACCAACATCTACAATGATGCTATCTTGGATTTGCTTTCTTCTTTCCCTTCTGCTAAAGCTATCCAAAAAGCCTCCATTGATTCTCTACGTGTTTTCTTTTCAAAAACAATCGGTAGAAAGTTAAAACTTACCCCAGAAACTCTTAAAGAGCTTGCTAACAACTCCATCGCTCAGTATTGGCCAGTGAAAGAGAAGATTCTTATTCAAACTATCAAGGAACTTCGATTTTTACAACAGCAACTTAATGAGTTTGATGAGATGCTCAAAGAATATTGCAAATGTGCTTCGCTTAATCAAGATGTTGAAATACTCACGTCAATTGACGGAATTGGTGAAAATAGCGCACTGTATTTTCTTGCCGAAGTTGGCGATATTTCAAGATTTAGCACATACAAAAAACTAATTGCCTATTGTGGGCTTGACCCAAGCGTAGATGAATCAGGCAAACACAAAGGAGAAAGCCGTATATCCAAAAGGGGCAATGCCCACCTGAGACGAATAATTTGGCTGATGAGTGTGAATGTAGTGAGACACAACGAATATTTTAAAGCATATTTTCAAAGAAAACGAGCGCAAGGGTTAGTATACAAAAAAGCGATGATGAGTGTAGCGCACAAATTGCTAAGGACGATATTTGCTATGATGAAAAAGCGCGAGAAATTCAACATCGATCATACATTTTCGTCTTCTACTCAAAATTTAATTTTACATAGTTGACTCCCATTTTAAAGGATAATGTTAACTAAAAGTATTGAAACTTTCCAAAAACCGCATTATCCTTATAAAGAGGGGACACCCCCCAACCATCTCTTGACAAAGGAGGTATCCCGATATGAACAACTCAATGCTCTCTTGTCCCAAATGCGGTTCCACCAGCTTGTACAAAAACGGTCATGACAAATACGGTAACCAACAATTCCTTTGCAAACTCTGCCATCATTCTTTCAAACTCTCCCATTCTCACAAACGCAGAAACTTCCCTTTCCCTTATCCCAAATGCCCTTCTTGTGGTAAATCTAAGGCTTTTGTGTAGTGAAGAATCTTTAGAAAACGCACAATGGTAATATCAATCACATTCTTTCACACTTACACTCTTTCATCACTACAAGTTAACACTATCTTTTAAAGATGCCTTTTCGCTAAATCAAAACCTCTCTTTTATTAATTTTACACAATTTTATTGTCGGAGTTCAAACGTTTCTAAGCGTATGGTATTTGCTATAACCAAAGACATGCAATTATAGCCCCTTCATGCTCGTTTTCTCTTTGTTATGCTCGTTTATACGTTAGTATGCAAAGCGAATAAAAAAACTTCGAAAATGGTGATTTAGGATCTTTTTTCAAAAGATGTAAAACAACACAATTATAATATCGGTCGATAAAGTGATTTACTTAATGTGAATTTAACATACTTTTTTCACTAATTACTCATTGAAAGTTACATTGAGAATGATATAATAAGCATGAAAACAAAAAATGAAGTGCGTAATTTTTTCATAACTTATTAAAAGGAGGTTGGAGCTATGGCATCCAAAAAAGGTTTGACTGTAACACTTATTGTTATCGCTATCATCGTAGTAGCTATCATTTGGGCAGTAGCAGCAAACAAGAGCAAAGCAGCTGCAACAGAAGAAGCAACAAACACAACGGTTGAGTCAACAGAAACAACAGAAACAACAGAAGGGACAATGGAAGCAACAACAGAGACAACAACAGAAGCAACAGAAATAACAACAGAAACAACAACAGAAGCAACAGAAACAACAGAAACAACAGAAGCAACAGAGACAACAGAAGCAACAATGTAATTTTTTTAAAAGAGAAAGCGGGCTTAAAGCCCGCTTTTTTAACTTTTTTCAAACCTTTCATAGATTTTATCAATATTCCTAAGATAGTAGTCCGGTCTAAAGAGTTCTTCAAACTTTTCTTCTGTGATTAACTGACGTACTTTTTCATCGGAACGAACTCTCTCTTTAAATGACTCTCCTGTTTCCCAGCATTCCAAGGCGTATTTTTGAACAAGTGTGTAAGCCTCTTCCCTACTCATTCCAGCTTCTACAAGTGCAAGTAGTATTCTTTGAGAATAAACCAACCCCTGAGTTATGTCAATGTTCTTTTTAACTTTGTCTTCAAAGACCTTCAAGTTTCCAATCAGGTATCTTGCCTTTTCAAGCATATAGTATATTGTCATTGTTGAATCCGGGAGTATGTATCTTTCTGCAGATGAGTGGGAAATATCCCTTTCGTGCCAGAGTGCCATGTTTTCAAAAGCGACTTGTGCGTAGCTTCTCATCAACCTCGCCATACCCGTCAATCGTTCGCAAAGGATTGGATTTTTCTTATGAGGCATGGCTGAAGAACCTCGCTGTCCTTCCTTGAATGGTTCCATAGCTTCAAGCACTTCCGTACGTTGTAAATGCCTTATTTCAATTGCTATGCGCTCAATTAAGCCTGCAATTAGAGCAAATGTTGCAAGCAAATGAGCTATGTAATCACGCGAGATAACTTGTGTGGCAACGGGTGTCGGTTTTAATCCAAGCTTTTCCAGTGCGATTCTTTCAACTTCTGGAGAGATATTTGCGTAATTGCCAACAGCACCACTTAATTTTCCAACAGCTATCTCTTCACGAACATTTTTCAGTCTTTCAATATCTCTGAGAAGCTCCGCATACCACGAGAGAAACTTCAACCCAAAAGATGTGGGCTCTGCATGTACACCGTGTGTTCTACCAATCGTAGGAAGCGTTTTGTATTGGAGGGCTTTCTCATATAGAACCGCACTTAGCTTTTCCATCGATTCCAAAATGATATCTGTTGCCCGGACAAGTGCAAGTGAATTAGCCGTGTCAACAACGTCAGACGAAGTTAGCCCATAATGGAAGTACCTGGCTTCATCTCCCATATTTTTTGTTACGGACTTTATAAACGCAATAACATCATGGTCAACCACTTGCTCTGTAGCTAATATGTCATCCACATCAATAACTGCTTTCTTTCTGATTTCTTCAGATGTTCCTTTTGGTGCAACACCAACTTGCTCGTATGCTTCAACCACGGCAAGTTCAACTTCGAGCCATCTTTCATACTGAGCTTTCAAGGTCCATAAACTTTTCAATGGTTCAAGTGCGTATCGCTCTACCATCTTACTACACCCCCCACTGTGGTGGGTCAACTATCAGATTTTGCCCACCGTTTTTCTTTCCTCTAACAGCCACCAATTTTGCCTCTTTTTCAGGTGCCCCGTGTAAGAAGCACATTCTTTGAACTGTGAGATTTACTTCACTTAGATAACTCAAGACCGTCGTTAAGATATTCGGGGAAAAGACAAATACAAACGTTCCACGGTTCCTTATCAAATACGAAGCACTCTGTATAAACCCCTTTATTGTTTCTAAATCAGCAGTGCGACTCAAACGTCGTATCTTACTCGGGCTTTCCTTACCTTTCCCTGATAAATGGTACGGAAAATTCGACACAACCATATCAAACGTCTCTGGTTTATAAATATCTTTCACGTCTCTAACATCCAAATTTCTGAACCTTACCTTATCATCAATACCATTTAACTTTGCGCCGAGGTTTGCAAGTTCAACAAGTTCGCTCTGAATCTCTATTCCCTCAACAGTAAGATTATACAGTTTGGCAAGTGCAAAAGCAACTATCCCTGTTCCACTTCCAAGTTCTACAACGGTTTTCACATCACTTGTCGGTTTAGAATACCAAACTAAAAAAGCCGACGCGTGCGTCGGCTTGTGATGTGGTGTATCTATAGTTTTTATTCCCCGCAAAATCTCTGAAGAAAATTTCCCAATGTTCATCACAAGGTTTTCCCCTCATTTAAAGTTATCCACCGACGAAATCAACAAGTGATTTTTGTATAGCCATGGCTGCCGATTTTAAAGATGCCTCAAGCACAGCTTGTTGCATATTCAGTTGCGTTAAGACCTTTGTCAAATCGGCATCTTGCTCTTTTGAAAGGTATTCAGTGTTGAAGAGTTTCAAATCCTCTATCCTGGAAGTTACCATCTCTGCCATCCTTGACGTTGCACCAACAGATGCAAAATGCTCCATAACTGAGCGTTCCAAAACACCGATTTCTTTCAAAGATATCTCAGAAAGCTTTCTTTCATTTCCTTCGTATAACGCACTTATCGCATCATCAATGGTGGAAAAAACTGTCTTACCGTTCTCGAGGGTAAAGACATCGTAAACAGTTACTCCATAGGTAATAGCGTAACCTAAAGCATTGATTCTCCTTCTTATATTTGCTTCTATGGGTGTTTGTATGTTACCATTTTCATCAACCGGTCTTAGCTCCGACCTTGCACCACCGAAGATATACTCATCACCTACTCTTGTATTGGCAATCTCGATGAGATGCTCTTTCAAAGCTTTGAGCTCAGCTGCTATCGAATTTCTTTCATCAACGGTATTCGTGCCATTCGCACCCCGGACCATCAATTCACGGATTCTGTGATAGACATTTGATAGCTCTTGAAGTGTGGTATCGTAAGATTGGACAAAATTGTTGACATGGTCAACGTTCCTTTTAAACTGTTCAAGTTCTCTCAACCTGCTTGAGATATTAGAAGCCCTTGTAGCGATAACAGCATCATCACTGGGATACTGGACTTCCTTTCCAGAAGAGAGTTTATCGTGCATTCGTGCGATTCTGTATAAGCTTTGTTGAATGTTGAAAAGTGTTC
This sequence comes from Fervidobacterium pennivorans, assembly GCF_001644665.1. Lineage (NCBI taxonomy): Bacteria > Thermotogati > Thermotogota > Thermotogae > Thermotogales > Fervidobacteriaceae > Fervidobacterium > Fervidobacterium ngatamarikiense. The sequence goes on along the minus strand of NZ_CP011393.1, from coordinate 1,548,142 downwards.
GTTCGTTTATCATGTTATTTGTAATTCTCATACCTATCACCTCTTCAGCTTATCCAGACAAGGAAATATATTATCTACCAACCAAACCTAATTTATCAATGACTCTTGAAATCATATCATCCACAGCGGTCATCACCCTTGCTGCCGCATTAAACGCCTGTTGGTATTTTATCATATTCGCCATTTCCTCATCTAAAGAAACTCCTTTAACTCTTTCTCTTTCACCATCAATTTCCTTTTTCATCAAATCTGTATTGCTCTTTATCTTCATCGCAGTTTCACTTTCAACACCGAGTTCTGCTACAACACTACCAAGATATTCGTTAAATGATTCCAATCCATCGTTGAGAACCTTTTTGTTTCTCAAAGCCGAAAGTAGTTCTACAATACCTGTGTTTGCACGGCCGGAAGGTTTAAAGACCTTTGCATCCCAGTTCGGGTTTTCTTCAGTATATCCGATATCCACAGCCAACGTTTCGGGATTACTCTTAATCGTTGAGTTAACAGCGAATTTTTCGACAAACCTATATGGGTCTTTCGGGATCTGTTTATCTATGAATAATGCATCTGCCTTTATGTATCTCATTCTCTGGTCTTTTGGATGTTCAAATGGGTTAACAAATACAAATCCTTCATCCCAGTCGTTTAAAGGATTCCCATCGGGGTCTATAAATCCGAGCGCTGTCCAAAGTGCTTCTGGACCTTGGATAACTTTCTTAAGTTCAAAATCTAAAGACCGTGAGCCACGCAAGACAAATTTTCCATGGGGTGTAACATCCGCTATGATACCCGTATTTGCATCGTTTATCATTTTTGCCAAATCTCGTAATGTAGTCTTTGTAGGGTCAATTCTTATCTCTGTTGCCCCAATTCTGATAGAGAATGCTTGGCTTCTACCTACGATGTTTTCAAGCGTTTCGCGAGATGTGTCAAGGGCTTTATACGTTTCCACACGAATATTAGCTTGTGTGAACAGTCCACCGGAATCTGATAATTTTATGTTCTTTAAATTAAATTCGTTCGCTTTGGTTGGGATTATAAGCAACTTATCATCGTGCACGAATGCCCTTATATCACTCCCAAAATGTGTGTTAAGTTGATTTGCCAAGTCCTCAAGCGTAGTAGACGCTGTGATGTTTAAGATTTCCTCTTTTCCATTGATAGCTATCTTGTAGCTCCCAGGATTGACTTTGAAATCCTTCCTATCAACCACAAAAACATCAACATTTTTCGTCGCAAACCCCATAGTGTTGAACATGTTACCGTTGAAGTCAAGTGCGAGTGTATTTCTTAAATTCTGAGTAGATTCAAAGTAGAGCCTATATCCACCATCACCGTGTGCACCAACTTTCAAGTCAAACCACCTATCGGAAATCGATGAAAGCGTATTTTGGAAATCTTCAACTTTATCGTATGGGTTAACCCGTGCAGCGAAGATTTTCTCCGTTCCGTCAAAAAACACTATCGCACCCTTTTCGATAAAAGGTTTCGTTACAATATCGCTGAAATCCTTCCTATCGCTCATACCAGAAATGAACTTGATTGGACCGTTTTCAACACGTTTTGCTCCAGCCAATCGATAAAGCTTAGAATCCTCAATCCTATCTGCAGATATATCGTTGAAGAACTTCAAACCAGTAACACTTCCATCCCCGTTAAAACCATCTTGGTGGATTAAATTGAATTCGTCTGTCAGAGAGAGCACAAATTCATCGAGCCTATTCATGTATTTGACAAGGATTTCATCGCGAAGGTCAAATAAACTTTTCAACTTTCCATCGTTGAACACCACTTTCGAGTTCCCTGCAAAGACTTCTTTGAATCCTTTGCCAAACGGTCTTTCCAAAGCCCGTAACTCAACAACATCTTGACCTGTTAAGACTATCTGGTTGCCTATTCTAAGTGTTATCTGACCAGCGTTGTCTTCGTAGTAGTATATATCAGCAAGATTTGACAACTCATCTAAAATCCTGTCTCGCTCATCAAGCAAATCGTTTGGTGTGTATCTCAAACTCACCGCTGTTCTTACTTTCGCATTTATATCAGCAAGTCTTTTGACCATTGCGTTTATTTGCTGCGTTCGTTGAGCAATTTCGTTATCTAAATCCACACGTAACTGCTCCAAACGCATATACAAATCCTGGACATGCTGGACCAATTCCTCCGCTCTGCTTACAAGTCCACGTTTCGCTGCAGTATTTGTTGGGTCTGTTATAACCTCCTCAATTCCTGACCAGAGCGAATCAAACAAATACCTAATTCCCGCTTCGGAAGGTTCAGCAACGAGTTGTTCAACGAAATGTAGGTTCGCAGTGATTGTGTCCCAGTAATTGTATTTGTTGTTTGTCTGTCTGAATTGTATATCGAGGAACGCATCTCTTACCCTTTTGATGTCACGAACATATACACCCGTTCCTATCTGCAAAGGAATAGAAGGTTGTGTGAGCGAGCTTGTAGGAATGGGGTGCATGGTAAGTAATTCCGGTCTTTGCCTTGAAAAACCGGGTGTATTTGCATTTGCTATATTATGGGCAACAACGTTCATTGCCAACTTACTTGCGTAAATTCCAAGGAGTCCGGTGTTTAGTGTTCCAAATAAGCTGATGTCTGGCAAATCACATCACTCCCTTTGCTGACTTGGGAAACAAACGTAGTGGTAATTCACTTTAAGCTATCATATCTGGAAGAGTTGTAGTTTGCGGTATACGGAGCCACACCTTGTTTATTTTGGTTAAACGAATAATTTGGGGATGGATTAACACCTCTGACAAGATTGTTGAGAAACTCGAAATAGTGCTTCTCAAATTCGAAGATTTGCCTTATACTGTCCATAACAATTGTCAGTTCGTTGAGTTTCTCAACAATCTCAGCAGCAAAGTAAGCTACTTGCGAAACATCGGGTGCTGTCGAGTTATCAATATAATCCTTGACGCTTTGGTAACCCATTTCCCTTAAAATAACATCCCTTTCATCTTCCAGCCTTGAAATTTCCAAAGAGAGCTCCTCTATCGTGACTGCGTACCTTGAAAGCATATCTGACTGCCTATTAAGAACAGCACTTTCAAGTCCCCTAAAGGCTTGAATCATACTATCAAATACCCGAATTTCATTTTTCAGATTCTCAATTAACACTATCTCATCCCTCCAATATCTTCTTTGCTATCTTCTCCACATCAACTTTGAAAGTCCCATTCTCAATCGCCTGTTTAATTTTGTTAACAAGGTCGATTCTAATTTCAGGGTAGTTCTTAGCCATCTCGATATATTCAGCGACTTTCTTTCCTTCTTCGAGAGTAATAGAATCAGTTACGTTCTTTGCTTCGCCCTTCACTTTAGATTTTTCTACGTTCTTCTCCGTTTTTCCTTTAACTTCCTGTACGTTCTGAGCGCCCTGTATTCCCGCTTTGTTGATTTTGTCAATCATACACTTCACCATCCTTTCAAAGATTTATAACCATTCCTAAGTTAATTATCGGCAATAATTCGAATTCTCTTGAGTACCAATGTCAGTAATGATACTTTTCGTTTTTTAGAATTTTAAAACCTCTGAAAATCTGCTCAAGCAAAAGAATCAGGCACATTTCATGAGTAAACGTCATCCTAGAAAAAGAAATCCTCTCGGTTGCGTTTTTTCGCAGAGTCTCATCGATACCGAGAGGACCACCTATGACGAAGACCAGTTCAGAGTCTTTCATGAAAGTTTTGTCCATATACTGAGCAAATTCTTCACTGGTCATCTGTTTTCCCCAAAGGTCAATAAGTGTGTATTTACGGTCCTTCAATCTTTTCAATATGTGCTCCGATTCTTTTGAGATTATTACTTTTGGGTCGAGTGTGTTGATATCCCCGCCAAGCGGGACGAAGTTTACCTCAACTTTTGCAAAACGTGAGATTTTTTCTTCGTAGAATTCCTGAGCTGGCAGAAGATGTTTCGAGATTTTGCCTGGAATGATGATTTCTATCCTCATACTGGTGAGTAGAAATAAACACCTCCTATTTCTATTAGCTCTCCAGTCTGTTGCAAAAAGTCCAGTGTTTTCTCAAATAATGCCTCATTGTTTGAAAATACTAACTCTTTTATGTAGGTCATTTCCTCTTTGAAAACGAATGTTTGGGACAATATGCGCTTTACAAAATAGGCAAATGTAGAGACTCTAAGCATTTCCAAATCGCATACCATCTTTGCAGGTGTTGAGTAGGATATGTAGTCACTTTCATCTAAACCTTTCAAACATCCGCTTCTTTTCACAGCCTCGACGTAAGTTTTGAATTCGTTTGATGATATCTTGAACTCATTTTGCGCAAGCTGGTTCAAAGCTTTTACTCTTCCGTTGACAAATGCTTTGTAAGTTTTCTCAACAAATTCTAAAAGATGTTCAGCAACTACTGGATATTTTTCAAGTAGTGTTGCAAAGAAGGCTTTATTTCTATTTATCTCGTAACCGCCTTCTGAAAATAGTAAAATCTTATCGTTAACTAAGATATCAATTGCAGCTTTAAGGTCACCTATGGGAATTTTGTTATCTTCCGCAAATTGCGGAAGTGTTTTTTCACTTAATGACTCATACAAAACAGCTCTCAGAATCATTAGTTTTATATTCTTCAACCTCTCAGGTTTCTGGACTTTCCTCTCGTAAACCTCGTCAACGAGCTCGTGCATAGTCTGGAAACCGTATTTGGAAGGGTTGATGTTAAAGGAAATTAAAAAGCGAGAAAGGTTGTCACGAGTGAATTCTTTTCCAGAGCGTTTTAAGAATATCTCCATCTCTTCAGCTAATCTGTCTACGGGGTCTGTGAGATTCTCGTTTTTCACTATGTCCTCGTAGGGTATGAACTTATCAACGGCAGAAACGAGCTCATAACTTGTTGACTTTGTCCTTGCGAGCGCAATTACACGTTTACCATACGATTTGAGTTTATACACTAGTGCGGTGAAATCAGCATCACCGGTTACAAGGAAAAATGTATCTACAATGTTATTTCTGAGCGCTTGTTCTATGCAATCCACTGCTAATCTTATATCGTTTCCTTTCTTATTTGGCAAAAATTCTGCTTCTGGCACTTCGACAAGTTCTATACCGTAGTTGTACAACGCAAATGCTGCCATTTTATTTTTCGACCAAGAACCGTAAGCCTTTCCGCCAACGATTCTCCCATACTTCTGCGCTTCTTTGTACACAAGTTGGACATCTACCGGTTGATTTTGAAAATCAAAAAGTAGGAAGATATTAGAAAAAGTGGAAAAAACCGCCCCTTCCATTCTGTTCACCTCTTCCCCCAGAATGCTCTTAACGCGCTTAGTAATTTTAAAAACCAAAATAAGGCTTAAAAACTTTTACAGTAGCAATTATCACATTCTTTTTGGTCAATAAGATTATACACCATCTCACCTACTGGATTATCAATCCCCGCAAGATAATCTGCTAAGTGAAGATGAAGGCATTTTATCCTTTTCCAATCCTTTATCCCACCTGTTCCAACGGAAGACAAAACAGAAGACCAAGTAGAATCCTCTGGTTTCAATAAAGATAATCTTTTTGATATAACTTTCTCATGTGCAATTCGAAGTTTCTCCAAGAGTTCCGGGTTATTTTTAATCAGTTCTTCGTATTTGGTAATATAACCTTTTTCTTCTAACTTGGAAACTTCTTTTCTCAAATGAGGACATGTGAGGTAATGAATCGTGGGGAACGGCTTACCGTCTCTGATGGGATAGCTGAGGACAACCTGTGGAAAGCCACAAGAGCAACGCTTTTCAACACCCAGAACGTTGTCAACATTTCTACCAAGTTGCGAGTGGATAGCTTTTAAATCTTTATCACTAACGCGTTCCACTCGTCCATCACCATTTTTTCAACAATGTTGTACCCTTCAAAAAGGTTCGCTTTTTGAACGATGATTCCAGATAATATTAACAACCCATCTTCTTTTAGATAGTTCTTAGCACTCTTTAACATCTCAACAAGTATTTCCGCAATGATGTTTGAAACGATTATATCGTACTTTCCATCAACATTCGAGAAAAGGTCAGACCATCTTACTTCAATATCCACGTTGTTCCTTGTCGCATTTTCTTGTGCAACCTCAACTGCAAGGGGGTCGTTATCTACTGCCAGAACCCTTCTTGCTCCCAGTTTCTTTGCAAGTATTGCCAGTATTCCACTGCCACAACCAAGGTCGAGAACATCCATTCCGGGTTTTAAATACTTTTTAAGATACATCGCAGACATTTTTGTTGTCTGATGTAACCCTGTCCCAAAAGCCAAGCCTTGTGGTATTTTCAAAACGATAATTCCGTCCTTTTCTTCTAAATGATGTTCTTCCGGGTCTACCCAGACGCCTTCTATCATTTCAAAAGGTTCCGTTATTATGTTTTTGAACCAATCTTCGGGCTTTGTTTCCCTATACCCAACAAAAACCAACCCGGCATCTGTGAGTGCATTCTTGACCTCTTCCAACTTCTCTTCATATGGCGAAACAACAGCGAGGAATTTTCCCTCGCTGCTTTCTATTTCGTAATAATCGTATTCACCATATAATATATCATCTACAATGTCTTGCTTTGACTCATCAAAAGTAAAGACTATTTCTTTAAAAACCTTGTTGTTCTTTAAATTACTCAGAAAGTACCCTCCTCATAACGTAAGTATTGTTTCTTGGCAAGTAAGCCACGGGATCTCTGAGTTCTGAAGCAACTCTAACTTCAAAATGTAGATGCGGACCAGTTGATGTACCCGTGCTCCCAACTCTTCCAATAAAATCACCTTTTTCAACTCTCAAACCAACATAGACATTAATTTTCGAAAGGTGCGCGTAATAAGTCTCAGTACCACCATGGTCGATGATTATTAAATTTCCGTATCCGGATTTCCATCCAGCAAACTTAACAACACCCGACCTGGCGGCAAATACAGGATTACCTGTATCTGCTCTTATATCCACCCCTGTGTGAAACATCGTTTTGTTGTATATCGGATGGATTCTCCAACCAAACTCCGAGCTGATACTACCGTAAACAGGCCATATGTAATCTACAAGTTGCGTAAACGAAGTATTTTCTTTTCCAAGAGGGACAAAAACTTCTTTACCAGCCGGTATACTGTTCCCAATTGCAGGGTTTATTGCTAAAATATCCTCCGGGTCGATAAAAAACGCTTTAGCCAAAGCTGAAAGTGTCAAAGTTTTGACCGGTCTGTACATGATTCCTGGGACAAAAGGTATTTTCAGCTTCTGCCCCACTTTTAAACTTGATGGCGATATATCTGGGTTCCAATCAAGAATAACTGGAATAGGTATCCCAAAACCCTTTGAGATACTATATAAAGTGTCTCCCGATTGCACTTGATAGTTTATGTAAAAAGCCAATGCCATTCCAACCATCGCTAACATCAGGAATACTAGTATTTTTCGCACTCCTACCACCCCTTATTCTAATTGTTACAAAAAAATCCTGTTATATTTTACCATAAAATTTCATTCTGTCAAAATCGGAGTGCTACTGACTATTTTTCACCCATCAAGTTCTAAAAATTCTCATTTTTTCCTAATATAGGTCAATAATGCCATGATATCAGCTGGTGTTACACCAGGAATCCGCATCGCTTGTCCGATTGAGAAGGGCCTGATTTTTTCTAACTTTTCCCGTGCTTCGGTCGATAAATTGGGCACTTCTGTAAATTTTAAGTTTCCAATATGTAAATTTTCGTATTCTTCAAATACTTTCACTTGGTCCAGCATAGCTTTTATATATCCTTCGTATTTAAGTTGTATTTCAACTTGTGTAAGGACTTCTCTGTCCGTAATAGGCTCTGGGTCTAAGATTTTTATATCTTCGTATTTAATCTCAGGTCTTCTGAGCAGCTTTGCTAATCTTGTTCCTTCACTCAAAGGAGATGAACCAAGTCTTACCAAAAGTTCGTTCACCTGTGCTGAAAGTGGGACTTTGACGTTCTCAAGTCTTTCTAACTGTTTTTGTACTTCGTGCTCTATCTCCAAGACTCTTTCGTAAAACCACTTCGGAATCAAACCAACTTTGTAACCGTATTTTGCCAACCTAAGGTGTGCGTTATCGTGTCTAAGAAGTAATCTGTATTCTGCTCTCGAAGAGAGTAATCTGTAAGGTTCGTCCGTGCCTTTTGTTACGAGGTCGTCAATCATGACTCCAATGTAACTCTCAGACCTTTTTAAAATCAGTTGTTCTTCCCCACGTAATTTCAACGCCGCATTGATTCCGGCTATAATCCCCTGACCAGCCGCCTCTTCGTATCCACTGGTTCCGTTAATTTGCCCCGCGAAATAAAGGTTTTCAACAAGTTTTGATTCTAATGTGGGATAAAGCTGTGTTGGGTCGATGTAGTCATACTCAACAGCGTAAGCGGGTCTAACAATGACGACATTTTCAAGTCCTGGGATTGTTCGGAGCATCTTAATCTGAGCAGCGTAAGGTAAACTTGTGGACAAACCGTTCAGGTAGTACTCTTCCGTGTCCTTCCCTTCAGGTTCAACGAAGACCTGATGGCTTTCACGCTCGAATTTTACAACTTTGTCTTCTATTGATGGACAATACCTGGGTCCTTTTGCTTGGATAAGTTTCACTTCACCGTACAGTGGCGAGAATATCAGATAATCGCGTATGATTTTGTGCGTCTCCGGAAGCGTATGAGTTAACCAACATGGATAGTCTTTCGGAAGAACCTTAGGTTCGTTAAAATGAGAAAACGCCCAGGGTACATCATCTGTATCTTGCCTCACCATTTTTGAAAAGTCGATGCTTCTTTTCAGTACACGCGCAGGGGTTCCTGTCTTAAACCTCCCAACCTTGAAGCCAAGATTTATCAGTGATTCTGTTAACCCATGTGCAGAAAAATCACCCATTCTACCCGCTTCCATAGTTTCTCTACCGATGAATATCCGCCCTCTAAGGAACGTCCCTGTGGTTACTATGACTGCTCTTGCACGGTAGTCTATCCCAAACGAATCAACGACACCTGTAACCTTCCCATTCTCAACGATAAGTTCTTTTACAATTCCATAACGTAAAAGCAGGTTTTCTTGATTTTCCAGTTTTCTTTTCATTGTTCGAGAATAAGCGTATTTATCTATTTGTGCCCTCAACGCTTGAACCGCTGGTCCTTTACTTGTGTTGAGCATTCTCACATTTATCATGGTTTCATCGGTAGTTTTTGCCATCTCTCCGCCAAGCGCATCTATCTCTCGGACTACGATACCTTTGGCTGAGCCACCAATGGCAGGATTACATGAAGCCCAACCGACGTTGTCAGGGTTTCCTGTTATTAGCATGGTTTTTAGTCCAAGCCTTGCACACGCAAGCGCTGCCTCAATTCCAGCATGCCCGCCACCAATTACGATGACATCGAAAGAGTAATCATCCTCTGGTCTTTCAAAATACTTGCCGTAGTCTATTTTCATCTTCTCATTACCTCCTCACCATTCACAAACACAGCAACGGGATTTTCTTCAAATGGGTCATTATCATATAAAGCAAAGTCCGCGCAATACCCTATATCTATTTTTCCACATTGATATCCGGCAATCTTAGAACCTGCCTCGGTATAGTAATAAACCGCATCTTCTCTTGTAAAGCCCATTTTAAATGCATGTTCGAGCACGTACTTTGGATCCGCTGGCGAAACCGGGGAATCCGTAGAAAATGCTATCATGTAGCCGGATTTGTGCATTTGTAAAAATGGATAAGCAAGTTCGAAAGAAACGTTATCTAATAGCGGGATATCTTCAAAATAAAAGTGGGGTTGGATTGATAGATAAAAATTTCTCAACTTTGGAAAATCATTTTTCAAAACAAATTGCAGGTGAATCAACCTGTGTCTTAACCTCACTTTATTTTTCTCAAGTCGGCCTAAAACTTCCGCAAGTGCCCTATCACCAATTACGTGTATATTCAACTGGATATGTCTTTGCTCTGAAAACTTTACTACCTCATCGAAGTTGTCCGGCAACGTATTTATACCAAAACCACCTGTGTCTTTATATGGATAAACCATCCATGCAGTCCTTCCACCAAGCGAACCATCGGCAAACAGCTTTATACCACCAATTTTCGAAATGCCGAATTCTCCGAACTCGTAATTCCAAGGTTCATAGGTGTAGAGCTTTTCAAAAATTCTAATTTTGCTGTTTTTCAATAGTTTTTTTAGCATCTCAAAACCAACGCCGTGGAAGTCATCTGAGTGCACTTGGGTAACACCGTGTCTTAGAAATTCCTCCTGGCCTTTTTCGAAAGCCTTTGAGAAAAACTCATCTCCAAGGAAATTCCAAACTTTTTCTATCTCTTTTTCAAAGAGTAAATTATTTTCATCTTTGCGTTTTCCTATTTTCTCTTTCAAATAATTATTTATCCAAGCAACATGGCCACACTTTCGCACTAACAAAACGGGTATCTTCAGCTCATTCGCCTTATCAAGTATTTGTTGTTCAGGAAGGCTCTCCCAACCACGTGCAATAATAAAGTTTTCTGATGATTCTCTTACCTTTTTAAAAATGTCGAAAAGATTTTCTTTCGTCAGGTCGTGTGTCAATACTTTCATTCCAGTCCCAATGATGTGTGCATGTGAATCTACCCATCCAGGCATTACAAATAGACCTGTGGCGTCCACCACAGGTCCGGTATCTGAATAAGGTACAAACCTACCATTTTCGATGTAAAGATTTTTCTTTTCAAAAATCGTTCCGTTCCAAACGTAACCGTTCTTGACTATCAAAGTTACACCTTCTGTCCGCCATTTTTATGAAAGTATCCCAGCAAGCTTTACTAATTCCATATCGAGTCTCTTCTTTTCTTTCAACACCTCGTCAAGCTTGACCGTTGTTATCTTTCCTCCTTGGAGTGCTGTCATAACTCCACTCTCTCCACGCATCAAAGCATCAACAGCTGCCACTCCCATCCTTGAAGCAAGGAGCCTATCGAACGCTGTTGGAGAACCTCCACGCTGGATGTGACCTAGTATAGTTATTCTTGTTTCGTATCCTATTCTGTGTTCTAAGTGTCTTGCAACGGTGTATGCACTCGCCGCACCTTCTGCAACAACAACTATACAGTTAATCTTCCCTCTTGCCCTTTCCTCCAGTAATTTATTCGCCAATTCTTCGTAATTCACTGGAACCTCTGGAATGATTACTGCCTCTGCACCAGTTACTAAACCACTTACCGTTGCGATATAACCCGAAGACCTACCCATGACCTCAACTATAAAAGCTCTTTCATGTGAGCTGGCAGTGTCTTTTAATTTTTGTATAGCATCAACAACCGTGTTGAGACAGGTATCTACACCTATACTCATATCAGTCATGGCGATATCGTTGTCTATTGTTCCAGGTATTCCAACGACAGGTATCTTCTGCTCTTCTTCCAAGAACATCGCACCATGTAGACTACCCTCACCACCAATAACAACCAAACCTTCAATACCGTGTTTTTTTAGAATTTTTGCCGCTTCCGCCCTTGTCTCTTTCCTAACAAATTCTGGACATCTACTCGTTCTCAAAATCGTTCCACCCTTTTCCATAATGCCACCAACGGATGCAAACGTCATCGGTTCGATATCTTCATCAAGAAGTCCCGCATATCCGCGTTTAATTCCATAAACTTCCAAACCGGACTTGATACCATATCTTACAACAGCCCTGATAGCGGCATTCATTCCTGGAGAATCTCCTCCACTTGTCATCACTGCTATCCTCTTCAACTTGACCGCCTCCTCCTTAAAAAAGGGTTTTCCACTTCGTATCAAGACAAGGAGAATTATACCACAAATCTTACAATAGTCTACCTAATCCCATATTATCAGCTTTTTTAAAACATTTTACATTCTTTCTCGTTTTTTCTTAGTCTTTTTCTCTTTGCCTTTCCCTTCAGCTATATCGTGAGAGCGTTTAAGGGCTTGAACAACGTAATAATTCACCGTACCGCGCGGATATTCGTAGTTTTTGTTCATAATTCCTGCTTTCATGTCGGTCATCAACTCGATTGCTTCGTCCACATCATCGACGGTCCAGATGTGGAAAAGTCCATTTTTTACCGCCTCAAGCACTTCATCAGACAAGACCAAGTTTCTTACATTCGCCTTTGGTATAATAACTCCTTGATTACCTGTGAGCCCTTTTATTTTGCAAATACGGTAAAAACCCTCCACTTTCTCAGTAACGCCACCAACTGGTTGAACGTGCCCATGTTGGTTTATCGATCCTGTAACCGCTATGTTTTGCTTTAATGGTATTTTGGAAATCGCTGAGATAATTGCTAAAACTTCAGCAAGAGATGCACTGTCACCTTCGACATACCCATAAACCTGTTCAAAAGAAATTGAAACACCTATCGAAAAAGGCACTTTCTTGGCATATTTACTACCTAAATATCCTGTTAAAATCATTACAGCCTTGCTGTGTATCTGACCACTCAAATCAGCCTCTCTTTGAATATCCAAAATACCAGAACTACCAAGATATGTCTTTGCTGTTATCCTTACTGGCAAACCGAATTCAAAATCACCAAAGTTCATTACAGTTAACCCATTCACCTGCCCTACAACTTTGCCAGATACGTCTATCATGAGTTCCTCTTTTCGAAACATCTCATCGTATTTTTCCACAACAAGCTTCAACCGGTCCTCTCGTTCTTTTAAAGCACGTGCCACGTCTTCGTATTCAATATACCTAGAATTCCTCTTTGTGGCAAAAAAGTTCGCCTCTTCCAAAAGGTCGATTAATGCGCCAAGTCTCATTGAAAGTTTTGTTCTATCACCAGATAGTCTCGCCGAATACCAGATTACTTTTTCTATTGCACCTCTTCTCACAGGTAAAAGTTCTCTTTCGCGAGTGTAATCAGTAATGAAAGCTACCAGGTCCGAGATGTTTTCAACAGTAGCATCGAGCTCCCAATCCATTTCCACTTTGACTTTGAATAGCTTTTCAAAATCTGGGTCGTATTCATGTAATAGTTCATATATCTCGGGTGTTCCTATGAGTATCACTTTAACTTTCAGCGGTATAGGTTCCGTTTTCAAAGTTGCTATCGTTGAATAACCGTATGCTGTATCGATGTTCTCGACCTCAAGCTGTTTTGAAAAAAGGATTTTCTTCAGTCTGTCCCATACAAACGGATGCACGAGCAGTTCCCTCGCATCAACAATCAAAAAACCCCCGTTTGCCTTGTGTAACGACCCTGGACGAATCATATTGAAGTCTGTATATAGCATTCCTTCGCGCTCAATATACTCGATTTTTCCGAACAGGTTATGATACGTTGGTGTGTCTTCGAAAACCACAGGTGCACAATTCAAATCAGAATTATCAACCACAAGATTCACACTGTAAGCTCTTCTGAAATAATATTCGAGGTCCGCAAGCTTTTTTGTTGAACTAACTTTTTCTATTATGTCCTCTTTGATTTTATGTATAAACTCCCTCACATCACTAAACGGGTACTTTTCTTCAATTACGGAGAAAAACTCTTCCGTAGCGAACAACAACGCGTATCGATTTAAATCTTTTACACGCTCTTTGTACAGGCTCTCAAGTTTACGCACATTTTCCACAGCTGCTTCAATTAATAATTGAACTTTCTTTTCATTTTCTTCTATCTTTCTTTTTTCATCTTCGCTCAGAGCTGTAAATTCTTCCTCCTTCAAGACCTTGCCATTGATAACAGGGTAGTAATTCACACCGGTTTGTGTAAACTTAATCAAAAAACCCAATGTCTGTGCTTTTTCAACCAAATCTTTCGTTATACGTTCCTGTTCGCTTTCGAATTCTTCATCTATCTCTCTTCTCCGTGCTTTGTAATCTTCTCCCTCAAAGACCTTTGAAATCTTTTCCGTTAAGTTTTCCACAAGTTTTTCCATATCTTTTTTGAACTCAGCGCCCTTTCCTGCAGGCAGGAAGAGTGTATCTGCCTTCTGTGGGTCATCAAAATTCATTACGTAAGCAACATCTGACGGCACGGGTTTTTTCTGGGCATATTCGGTAACAAAATGTTTGACAAAGGTCTTTCTACCAGTACCAGGTAGCCCAACGACAAAGACATTGTATCCATCCTTGTCCATGTCCAATCCAAAACGCAAAGCCTTCACAGCCCTTTCACGACCTATGAAAGACTGCGTTTTCTTAACTTCTTCGGTAGATTCTATCTGTGGAATTATACGTTTATCTACAACCAGTTCTTCCCATCTAATTTTCCTCAAAGGCATCAATCTTCACTCCTTTCTTAGTGAAGTGGTGCTTACCATGTGGTGTCAAAACAAAGTAAGCGCTTCCAGAACCTGTAAGTGCTGCAGGGTTTTCACTTCTTAGCACTTCTATCTTGTCTAACAAATCCTCAGGGATAACTTTCTCGAAGATATTGTAGGTTCCTGACTTTATCTTTTCCAAATCTTTGGAACGATAAGCTTCGTATAGTTCAATTGCTTTCATCGGGGCTTTTCCAAACCATTCTGCTCTCAACTTTCCGTAAGCCTCTTTTGTTGATATTGAAAAACCAGGAAAATACACATCTACGTTGAAACCTTCAAGTGGTTCGACCTTTTCGATTATTTCCCCCCTGCCTGAAACGATTGCAGTACCACCATATAAAAAGAAAGGCACATCGCTACCTACCGATTTTGCCAATTCAAAGGCATCCATTTCACTTATAAGCCCTAAAGCTTTTAAAGCCATCAAAAATCCCGCAGCGTTGCTACTACCACCTCCAAGTCCTGCACCGATAGGTATATTCTTCTCAAGCAAGACGTATGCGTCATAGTTATTTATTTTAACCAGTCTCCAGATTCTTTCAATTATGTTGTTTTCAATTTCCACGTTTGATTCTAACTTCAGGCGCCCATCTCCGTGTGTTATTTTGACGGTCATCCTATCAAAAAGCGAAATCGTTTGAAACAACGAATCTATTTCGTGGTAACCATCTTCTCTTTTTCTCAAAACATCCAGGCAAAGGTTCAACTTTGCGAACGTTCTAAGTATAATGCTACCACCTTTGCCCATCCTTCCATCTCCCCAATGTAATCTTTTAACCTTTTCGACCTCATTTCTACGAAATTCTCCTTCTCGACTATCCCATTGTATTTAACGTCTGCAATATAGAGCACACCAACATGAACGCGACTCACAGGATTCTCTATCTCGTTTATTAAACCTACATAGTTCAGTGATTTCACTTCAACATCGACTTCTTCTGACAACTCTCTTCTTAACCCTTTTTCCAAACACTCAATTGGGTCCTGTGAATCTTCTATATTCAGGTGTCCCCCAACTCCAAGTGTAATCAGGTTATGGAGCCTTTTTTCTGTTTGGTTCGCAGTTCGCCTAAAGAATATATATTCATCTCTTTCTTTCAGAACAATGTATGGAATCACTTGCCTTGTCGTTTCGTCGTATTCTGCTATTTCTCGTTCAACAAAAAATCCATTTTTTAGCACACTAAAAAACTCTTCCTGAGGAACTTCCACAACACCTGTTCGACCTTTGCACAAACCTTCGACTTCTTCTGTTTTTATAACAAGTACTTTTTCTTTCATAGCGTTGTTTTCAGCAGTGCTCATGATTGTTCTCTCCTCCTCTTAATATGTTTCAACATCCATCTCAAGAAGTTGCTTTGCTATATCTTTATCTATTTTACTCGCAATAAGTCCTATTGCGGCAAATATGTAGTGTTTATCTCTGTACAACCTTACCTCTTCCGACGGTAATAACTCCATCGGGTGCAGTTTTGAAAGATGTTTCAAACTTTCCAAAACTTCCTTTGCGTACTTAGACCTTGATAGAAATCCACCCGTGCCAAAGATAACACGCACAGCGGTCAAATCTTTTCCTTCAGCTACAGTTTTTCTACCTGTTGGAGTGTAAAGATGTTTTTTGCTTCCCGCATGCCTTCTCAACCCTTGCTGAGCACAGAACGTTGCCAGCTTGCTGATGAAATATTCATCGCGCTCAGTTGCAGGATATGGACTTATTCTTGTGACAAGCTCATCATAATCTTCAAATTGCTTTCTTAAATTCTCCTCACCAATCATCTCGATAACGTTGTGTGCGTTTACGTATAGTCCCAAATCGCCTTCAACGGTCCTTTTTGCAAAAGGTTCAGGAGAAATGAGCATCTCCTGGATTTCTGGAGAGCCATCAGTGACAGAATCTACATCCGTTGTTGCACCACCGATATCTATCGTTAAACAATCACCAAAATGTTCATAGGCAAGCTCTGTTGTTATCATAACCGCAGCGGGAGTTGGAATGATTTCGTAGTTCACCATATCTTTTATCTTATCCATTCCAGGAGCCTTTACAATATGTTCAGCGAACACTTCCTTTATTACGTTTCTTGTTGGTTCTACGTTGAGATAATCAATCCTTGGGTAGACATTCTCAGTAACGTAGACTTTTTTACCCGCATTTGTTAGTATGAATTCTACTTGCTCAGCTGCTGCGACATTTCCCGCGTAAACAATAGGTACATCAAGTGGCAATTTAGCTAACATCTTGGCATTATGTATAACTGTTTCACTTTCACCATAATCAACTCCACCAGCCAAAAGAATCAACTTAGGTTGTATGGACTCTACCTTTTTTAAATGAAACTCATCCATTTTTCCAGCTGTTACATACTTAATAACCGCTCCTGCACCAAGTGCTGCCTCCTTTGCTGCTCGCACTGTCATATCGTAAACAAGTCCGTGAACAGTCATTTTCAACCCACCTGCAGCACTGCTTGTTGCTGCGAACTTTTCCCAACTGATATCTTCACCGAGTTGTTCTTTAATCTTCTTAAGAGCTCGTTCTATACCTATCGTCACATCACCTTCGTTAACCGTGGTCCAATGTTCCGCCTGGGCTACTACTTTCGGCTTAAAGCCAAAATGAAAAGCCGTTAGAACCGTTGTTGTTGAACCAATTTCCGCAAACAATAAGTCGATTTTCATAACCTATCCCTCCAGATAGTGTTCTCACAAATTAGTCAGTCAGACTAATAGTATTATACTATCCATTTGACAAATTAAAACTTATATGTCCCAAGAATTGCACTCATCGTTGTTCTAACAGAATGATTGATAACGCTATGTGAAATTTAATGAAAATAAATGAAAAAATAAGTAATCAAAAGGATTCTTCTCACAGGTTATTTTTTTCTTTCTGAAAGAAATATTTTGAAAAGATAGGTGAATTATGTTTTCATAGGGTATGTATGTTATACTCTGCGTCGAGGGTGGTCACACCCGCAAAAACACATTACTTTAGGGAGGGAGACCTATGAAAAAGTGGTTACTCTTAGCTGTGTTCTTAGCACTTATGATTGCCTCGGTATTGCATTTTGCGGTTGATGTTGGAGTTGTACTTCCAACAAACGTAGAACCAAGATGGGTTCAGGATGAAACCAGGTTTAGAGAAGCTTTAAAGACCACGAAGTACTCCGTTGAGATTTTATTCAGCCAAGGCTCGCCAGCAAAAGAAAGGGAAAATGTAGAAGCACTTATTGCAAAGGGTATCAAAGTTTTAATCATATGTCCACATGATGCGGTTGCCGCTGCAGCATCAGCAGAGCTTGCTAAAAAAGCGGGTGTTTATGTAATCTCTTACGATAGGCTCATCATGAACACCGAAGCAGTAGATTACTACGTAACATTTGACAGTGTAGAAGTTGGTAGAGCCATGGGTAGGTTCCTTGTGGAAAAAGTGAAACCTGGGACAAAGAATAACCCACTTTACCTTTACGCAGGTGCTCTTTCTGATAACAACTCTTTCTTGTTCTTCCAAGGCGCATGGGAAATCCTACAACCAAAGATTGCTGATGGCACATTTAGGATAATCAACTCTTCGGAAGCTCAAAAAGTTCAGAACAAGAAAAATCTTACAAGAGACGAGATGGCAAAAATAATTGGTCAGATTACCACAAACTGGGACTTTAACGTTGCTAAGAGAAAGGCAGAAGACGATCTCACAAGAGCCAGAGCCGCCGATAAAGGAACAGTTTACATTCTTGCTCCAAACGACGGAACTGCAAGAGCTATTGCCGATGCATTTAGAGCAGATAAAGATGTCAAGGAATACTACATCACTGGTCAGGATGCCGAGAAGGCATCAGTGCAATACATAATCGATGGTAAGCAATCAATGACTGTTTTTAAAGACGTCAGAATCCTTGTTAAAGACGCCATAAATGCTGCGCAGTTACTATTAGAAGGAAAAAAGCCAACAACGACAGCTGTCTATGACAATGGCAAGAAGAAAGTACCTGCTATACAATCTGAAATTCAGGTCGTTACAAAAGACAACGTAAAACAGATTCTTATTGATTCTGGTTACTACTCTGAAAAGGACTTTATCTGGCCAAAGAAATAAGATAATTTGCGACTTTAACTAAATCAAACTGGGTGGTGTGAAATAGCACCACCCAGTTTTTAGAAAAATTCTTTAGTATTGTTGTAAAGGCTTTTGGAGGTGATTTAATGGCAGAAGATTTTATTCTGGAAATGAAAGGTATAACAAAAGAATTTCCCGGTGTTCGAGCTCTTGACAACGTGGACTTTAAGGTTCGCCGGGGAGAAATTCACTGCTTGGTGGGTGAGAACGGCTCTGGAAAATCAACTCTTATGAAGATTCTGAGTGGATTTTATCCACACGGGGAGTATGAAGGTACGATAATTTTCGATGGACAAGAAAGACATTTCCGAAATATACATGACAGTGAAAATGCAGGTATAGTGACAATATTCCAAGAGTTAGCCTTAATACCTGAACTTACCGTTTATGAAAACATATTCTTGGGACACGAGATAAAGAAAGGTAGATTTATTGACTGGAACGAGACCATCGCTAAATCTAAAGAAATCCTTCATACTCTACGTCCCGATTTAGATCCGTCGAGAAAAGTTAAAGACTTAGGTGTTGGATTACAACAAATTGTTGAAGTAGCCAAAGCTCTTAGTAAGAATGTGAAGCTTCTAATATTGGACGAGCCAACATCTGCCCTAAATGAGGATGATAGCGAAAACTTGCTAAGGATTATAAAAGAACTGAAGAAAAGAGGTATTACCTCGATTCTTATTTCACACAAACTTAAAGAAGTCATAGAAGTGGCAGATACGATTACTGTTTTGCGTGATGGAAAAATGGTTGCAAGACTGGAAGACAGGTCACAGTTCACCGAAAGTAATATAGTGAGGTATATGGTTGGTAGGGAAATAGAAGATATTTATCCAAAAAGAAAAAAGAGAAAATTTGGCGAGAAGATATTTGAAGTGAGAAATTGGAAAGCTTACGACCCAAGACTGAACAGATATATAGTCAAGGAAGCTAATTTCTACGTAAGAAAAGGCGAAATTGTCGGAATTGCCGGCTTGATGGGAGCCGGAAGGACAGAGCTGGCACTAAGCTTATTTGGAAACCCTCTGGGATATATAGTAGAAGGAGAAATCTACTTCAATGGGGAATTGGTAAAATTTAAATCGCCATCTGAGGCTATTAAATCAGGTTTTGCATACCTATCAGAAGATAGAAAAGCTTTAGGATTGATTTTAAATTTCGATGTAAAGACAAACATCACCTTAGCTGGCTTAAAACAACTCAAAAACGGTCTTTTCGTAAATGAAAACGAAGAAATCGTAGTAGCCGAAAGGTTTAAGGAATCATTGCGCATAAAAACACCCACGGTGGAACAAAAAGTTATGAATCTCAGCGGTGGTAATCAGCAGAAGGTTGCAGTTGCAAAATGGTTATTTGTAAAGCCAAAACTTCTTATCCTGGATGAACCGACACGTGGTATTGACGTTGGCGCTAAGTATGAAATATACACACTTATGAACAGGTTGGTAGAAGAAGAAGGGATGAGCATAATAATGATTTCCTCCGAATTACCTGAAATCTTAGGAATGAGTGACAGAATTTATGTCATGGCTGGTGGAAGAATCGTAGGCGAACTCAATAGGGAAGAAGCAACGCAAGAAAGAATAATGCACATGGCAGTTGATTACTAATAATTAACAAAGGAGGGAACCAGATCATGGTTTTTTTTGCTGAACTTGGTAAAGTTATAAAAAAGAACATCAGAGACTACGGGATGTATATTGCCCTTGGTGTTATAATGCTGATATTTAATATTCTAACGGATGGACTTTTCCTTTCCTCAAGGAATATAAGTAACCTATTTAATCAAATGGGATACATAGCAGTCCTTGCAGTTGGTATGACACTGGTCATTGTTATTAGGCATATAGATCTTTCTGTTGGGTTCATGGCAGGCTTTCTTGGTGCCATCGCTGCCAGGCTTTTGAGAGACGGCATGCATGTGTTACCAACCATTTTGATAGTCCTTGCACTTGGTACGGTTTTCGGATTCGTTAATGGATTCTGGGTTGCAAAAATAGGATTGCCTTCCTTCGTTGCCACGCTTGCAGGTATGTTGATATTCAGAGGTGCTTTATTACTGTTTACACAATCTACTGGAACAATAATCGTCACAAATGACACTTTCAACCAAATAGGCAATGGATTTATACCGGACGTTTTGGGGAAGGGCGATATCCATCTCTTAACACTAACAATCGGACTTGCAATTATCGGGTTTTATATCTACAGTGAAATAAAAACGCGAAACAACAAAATAAAATACAACTTTGAAGTATTATCAACTCCTATTTTCATACTCAAACTTTTGTTTATAAGTGCTATCGTATTTTATATTTTCTGGATTCTTGCAAATTATAATGGTCTTTCTTGGACATTTGTCATAACCCTCGCTATAACCTTCATATACCACATTCTTACAACAAAAACTGTCCTTGGACGACATATATACGCTGTTGGTGGAAACCCCGAAGCGGCACGTTTAAGTGGCATTGACGTTCAAAAAATCACTCTTTTTGTCTTTGGTTCTATGGGATTTTTGACAGCAATATCGGGTATACTTTATACCTCAAGACTCCAATCTGCAGCACCTGACGCTGGAACATTGTTTGAACTCGATGCTATTGCAGCTGCATACGTTGGTGGTGTCTCTGCCGCAGGTGGGGTTGGTAAAGTTACTAATTCGCTCATAGGAGCTCTTGTCATGGCTTCACTGATTAACGGTATGAACCTCCTTGGTGTGGGAATATCACTGCAGTACATAATCAGAGGTGGAGTTCTTATAGCTGCAGTTGTGTTTGATATCAAGACAAGAAGTAAAATAAGTTGATAATACTTCCAAAACAAAAATCAGTTGTTGGAGGTGTCCAAACTGGCAAAAATTCTTCATGAAACAATGAAAGAGAACAATTATTCTTTGATCTTAAGAACTTTATATCACTTGCAGCCAATCGAACGAGTACGCCTGGTACAGCAAACTAGTCTATCATCAAGTACAGTTACACGTTGTATTGCAGAACTGATAGATGCTGGTTTTATCTCAGAAGTAGGAACCTCTGAAAGGACAAAGCTTGGTCGTAAGCCTGTAAAACTTAAAATCAATCCAGAAGCTTTTAATGTGCTAATAGTTGACATTGGAGCTTTTAAAACTAATTACGCCCTCGGCTTTGCAGATGGTACGTTAGAAAAACTCGAATCTTTGAATACACCGGACTCTTTCGAAGAGATATTGGATAAAGTAAATAAACTTTTAACTTCGTACAAAAAAGTAGAGGTCGTAGCATTCTCAATTCCCGGTATGGTTGACGTAAAAAGTAGTACCATTCTGTTTGTTCCAAGTAAGGGGTGGCGTGATGTAAAGATAGAGATTGAAGGAAAGGTAGTATATGCCGATAACGAAGCAAATCTTGCCATGATATCAGAGGCTTTTGAAAGACAGGAGATTCGCACCTCAAAATGTTCCGTCTTTGTGACTGTCAGAGAAGGGTTTGGAACAGGGGTGTGGATAAACGGTTCTATCTTTCGCGGCCCGTCTTTCACAGCAGGTGAATTTGGGCATACAACGTTTGACGTACATAGTAAGAATCTGTGCCATTGTGGTAATACAGGCTGTGTGGAGACCTATGTATCATTATCCTCGTTCTTTGGAGAAAATTATAGTTATTTTATGTCTTATCTTTCCGAAAAGAATTGGAGAGAAAATCCCGAGATTTTGGAATATATTGATTTGCTTTCACGAGCTTTGTCAAATATAGTTAACGCGTTAAATCCTGAGTACTTGATAATTGGTGGAGATCTTTCCGGACTGGATGGCGAATTTTACGAAATATTGGAAGAATTTACAAAGCGTTATTCACTTGAACATGCTGCAAAGATTTTAAAAGTCATGCCTTCAACGTTTATAACTGACACATATTTGTATGGCGCGCTTTATGCTGTAATTGAAGAATACTTAATACCACGTATGGTTCGTAAAATTACAAAAAAATAATCAAATAAAAGCTGGGTACTTAATTTACCCAGCGTTTTTTCACACAACCGTATGTACTGACCTGTATACGATGGATCGTTAGTTAAAATATGCTTTCTCATCCTGTGTTACGGGTATGTATTGGTGGTGTTCCCCTACCAAATTCATAACCGACTCTCACCACCAAGTTTTAGTTCATGTCGGACGCGATAAAAAAAGATGGCCTGAAAACCAGGCCATCTTCTTGTTATTTATTTTTCTCAAAACTTAACACTTGGTGTTTCTTCTGCTCCAGGTTTTGCCTCAAAGTATTGCTTTTCCCTGAAACCAAAAGCATTTGCAATCAACACGTTCGGAAATCTTTTTATAAACGCATTGTACTCCCTAACAGCTTCGTTGTAGTCTTTTCTTGCTACAGCTATTCTGTTCTCTGTGCCTGCCAGTTCGTCCATTAGTTGTCTGAAGTTAGCATCAGCCTTGAGCGTTGGATAATTCTCAGCAATGGCAAGCAATCTTGATAGGGCGGTGTTTAATTGCGCATCGGCTGTTGCTTGTTCTTCCGGAGTTCGTGCACCTATTAATTTAGACCTTGCATCAGCAATCGCTTCAAAGATTTCCTTTTCGTGTGAAGCGTAACCTTTTACAGTCTCAACAAGGTTCGGTATCAAATCCGCCCTTCTTTGCAATTGGTTCTGAATCTGGCTGTAACTTTCTTGAACTTTTTGTTCCAGAGATACCATCTTGTTGTACGTGCCTATCGCCCAAAAGATGGATATTAAGACGATGATTAGTATCACAATAAGTGCTACCATCCTTGGTTTTAACTTCAACTTCTTCACCTCCAACTTTTTGACACTGGATTCGAAACTATTGTACCACGATTTTTGTATTTTTACTAACCACGCCTATAACCTCACCACCTGTGAGTTCTAACACCTTGTTTAAATTTTCCCTCGAGACAATTAAAATCATGCCATAGCCCATATTAAATGTTCGCATAGCTTCCTCAATTTCAACAAATTTCAACATCCATCGCATGTAATCTGGCAATCTAATAGTAATTTCCCATCCCTTATCCCTTAATACTCTTCTTAACGCTCTCAGAACACCACCACCTGTAACGTGGGCAATACCTTTTACAAGTTCAAAGACATTGGTAACCTCACTGTATATTCTTGTACCTCTCAGGAGGTCGAAACCTAACTCTTTGATGCTTATCTTTTCTTCTTTTAAAATTTTTCTTATCAGTGACCATCCGTTGGAATGAAACCCGCTGGCGGGTAATCCTATGATTAAGTCTTCATAATTTATTGTTTCAACAGGTATCCTTCTTTGAAGCGTTCCAATACAAAAACCTGCAACATCCCAATCTTTATCACCGTAAATAGATGGTATTTCCGCCGTTTCACCAGCAACAAGTGCCATATTCAATTCTGAAAGCTTCTTGGCAAGCGCTTTGATAAATTCGTAGTGTTCTTTGTCTATATGGTTCACACCCAAATAATCGACAAATGCTTTTGGAAATCCGCCAACACATACAATATCGTTGTAGTTCATCGCTATCAAATCCTGGGCTGCATCCTCCCATCTGTTGTGTTCAATATGTAACAACAACTTCGAACCAACACCGTCTGCCGTTAATACTATCGGAGGATTCGTGAAATTCAAAATCGTAGCGTATCCTGTAGGTTCTTTAACCACCCATTCCGGAATTTTGACGATGCTTTTAATATAATCGGTAAATTCATCATTTCTAAGGACATCCACACCCGAACCTGAGTATGTGTATTTTCTCCCTTCTCCATTCATATTCTCACCCCGCATAATTACCCAAAATAACAAACTACAAAGCGATGTCATCTCTGTAAAACATACCTTCGAAATGTATATTTTGAAGGTTCTTGTATGCCTTTTCCCTCGCTTTTCCCAATTCGTTATCAGTTCCAACAGAATGTAGAACCCTTCCTCCGGAAACAACCAACTCCCCGTTTTGTTCTCTGACACCAGCATAGAAGAGTATGTTTCCCTCTTTTTTACTATTTTCGATATTCTCAATCACAATCTTTTGCCCTTTTCTAGGACTTTCTGGGTAGCCTTCCGAGGCAACAACCACATCAACCGCGAATCTTGATGGTCTGTATTCATCAAATTCTTCGTTTTTAAAAGCCTTTAGAACGTTTTCTACAAACTTTTCAGGCTCCATAGCAGCTATCACTTCAGTTTCTGGGTCTCCAAGTCGGACGTTGTATTCCAAAACGTATGGTTCATCCTCTACAATCATAAGGCCTATATAAAGAAAACCTTTGTAGTAAATTCCTTCTTTTTCCAACCCGAACAATGTTTTATCAAATATGGTCTTTATTTTCTCTATCAGTTTCTGGGTTATTTCAACAGGTCCATAAGCTCCCATCCCACCGGTGTTTGGCCCTTTGTTACCCGTAAAGGCACGCTTGTAATCACGGGTGAACGGTAGCAGTGTGAATTTGCGACCATTTACGATGGCAATGGCAGATAATTCCCAACCCTTTAAGAATTCATCCACAACCACGGGACCACTAACCCCTGGAATTAGAGTTCCATCCATGAGTTTGCTACCGTTTTCAATAGCATTTGAAAAGTTATCCTCTATTATCACACCTTTACCTTGCGCAAGCCCATCTGCTTTAATAACATAAGGAGGTGTGAATGATTTGAGTGCATCAACAAGCTGAACTTTGTTTCGCGCAATCTGGAATTTTGCGGTAGGTATATTGTATTTCTCCATAAAGAGTTTTGCAAAACATTTTGAACCTTCGAGTCTGGCACCAGCAGAATCTGGTCCAAAGACGTTTATTTTTCCATCTGCGATACCCTTAACCAAGAAATCCTCAGAGCCGGGAATTACTAAATCAAAATCAGCTAAGATATTACCAGCAAAGAGCTCAGCTTCGTTAATACTCAAATTTTTACCCACTAGCTTTGTCCCGGCGTTACCTGGGTAGAAAGAAACTTCACAACCAGCGTTTTTGAACGCCCATCCTATAGCGTGTTCCCTTCCACCACTTCCAAGCACCAAAATTTTTTTAATTCTTCCAACTTCGCTCATGCATCTTCACTCCCAGAAATACGTTCTTTAGCACGGTTTTCAGTGTCTGAAGAGCCTTATTGGGGACTTGTAGAATGTTATCCCCTTCTCCCGGGCAAAATTCAGCACTTCATCGTCTCGTATAGAACCGAGCGGAGCAACGATGCATTTAATACCTGCATCAATAAGTATTTCCAAACCATCTGTGAATGGGAAAAATGCATCAGACGCCGCTATCGCACCTTTTGTATTATCTTTTGCCAGGGTTGTGGCTATCCACGCTGACCTTTTTCTTGACGGCTGTCCTCCGCCAATGCCAGCAGTGACACCATCTTTTACGATCACTATCGCGTTAGATTTTACTGATTCCACAACAATGAGTGCAAATTTTATTTCTTTAACATCACATGGTACACCGAAAAGTAATTCCGGTTCGCCTTCGAATTTTCTTTCAGATAGAACCAGGCTACCAAATGCTACTTTTCCAGCGTACGGTGTGTATTCCTTTGGCTTTATCAGTCTGACTTTCTTTTTCGATAAGTATTCCACTGCTTGTGGTTCAAAATCCGGTGCAACGATAACTTCAAGGTAGATGTTTATAGCTTTCGCCATATCCAAAGTAAATGGGAAGCTTGTTGCAAGTATTCCTCCGTAGCTTGATTCACTATCT
Organism: Fervidobacterium pennivorans; assembly: GCF_001644665.1. NCBI lineage: Bacteria > Thermotogati > Thermotogota > Thermotogae > Thermotogales > Fervidobacteriaceae > Fervidobacterium > Fervidobacterium ngatamarikiense. The sequence goes on along the minus strand of NZ_CP011393.1, from coordinate 1,522,075 downwards.
GCCTGAATTGCCCTTTTGACAGCACTTATTTTTTCTTCAGCACTATCATTTCTTAGATACGATACCCCACAAGGTGTTTGGTGTTTTATAACCGCAACGCCACCACCGATTGTTTGTAAGTTTTTGGCAAGAACCCAAGCTGCTTCAGCATCCAGTATGTTGTTGTACGAAAGTTGTTTACCTTCATGCAGCAATTCAAATTGAGGCTGTCCAAAGATAAAAGCCCTCTCATGTGCGTTTTCACCATACCTCAACTCGATATCGTATCTTTCAAGCTCAAGTTTCTTAACGTTTTCCACCTGCAAAAATTCCATACACTTACACCCCCCACGTAACTTTTCTTCCTTCTATCTTGTATGGTTTGTGAAGCAGATTGTTGATTACCCTCCAATAGTTCTCATGCTCAAGCTTGTGAATTTTCGATTCCAAAGTCTCCAAGTCCCAGTTCTCTTCAATCTCTATAGCTTTTTGAAAGATTATCGGACCGGTATCTATACCAGCGTCTACAAAATGTATGGTAATCCCCGTTACCTTGACTCCATAATCATACGCTTGTTTTATCGCATCCTTTCCCGGAAAGGCTGGAAGTAAAGATGGATGAATGTTGACTATCTTAGGGAAATACTTAGCCACGATATGTTCAGGGATAATTCTCATAAACCCCGCCAACACTATCAAGTCTGGTTTTAAGTTAGCCATAACCTTTTCGAAGTCCTCATACCAAGGTTTCGAAAGAATTATTACCTCTACACCTAATTTCTTTGCCCTTTCAATTGCTCCACATGCTCTGTCGACAATAAGTGCTTTCACATCAGCAATGAGTTCGCCGGAAAGTGATTTTTCTGCCAGCACTTGGAAGTTACTTCCATTACCGGAAGCAAGAACGACTATGCTTGGTTTGTTAAATTGTTCAGAGTTCATACTGGATAGTTCAGATCGAAACACCCCATGCATATTCCACGCACCCCACAGTTTTCGAAGACTTCTCGATATCCTTCAATAGACAAGTAAACCAATTTATTTGCTCCAACATACTCTTGGAGTTTTTGAATGTCGTTTTGAGAAGCAATCAGTTCGCTTCTTCTCGATGTATCTATCCCATAATTACAAGGTCCAATCACAGGTGGTGAATGGATACCAACGTAAACCTTTTTAGCACCAGCCTCTTTTACCATTTCGACTATCAAATTCATCGTTGTTCCGCGAACAATTGAGTCGTCAATTAACAAAACTTCCTTACCCTCGAGTACGGCATTTAAAGCTGCCAGTTTTCTTCGAACAATGTCTTGCCTATTTTTCGGCATGATAAAACTCCGTCCAATGTAGTGGTTCCTTATCAATCCATATTCGATTGGTATGCCAGATGCTTGGCTGTAACCAAGCGCGCCGGAAAACCCGCTGTCCAAAACAGGAACAACAATATCCGCTTGAAGCTTGTGCTCTTCGTATAGTTTTCTTCCTAACGCTTTTCTAACTTCATGCACGTTCACACCGTAGAAATTACTATCAGGACGAGCAAAGTAGACGAACTCGAACGAACAAAATCTATCATCGCGTTTAGCAAATCTGACAATTTCAGGTGGGTTGTTATCGGTAAAAAACACAACAGTTCCAGGTTCGATTTCCGTTATTTCTTCGCAACCTAAAACCCTCAATGCTACATCTTCGGATGCTATAATATAGCCATCCTGAAACTTGGCATAAAAGAGTGGACGGATGCCAAAGGAATCCCTTGCTGCTGCAAGGAATGTATCGTGCAAAACCACTATCGAATACGCCGCTTTTATCCTGGAGAGTGCCCATTGGAGCGATTCACGCGGATTTTCATAGGGAGCTATGGAAAAATAGTGGATAATAATCTCTGTGTCAAGTGTGGTTGCGAATATACCTCCACTTTCCATTATGAATCTTCTTTTTTCGTCTGCATCAACAATATTTCCGTTATGTGCAACCGAAATTCTCCCTTTGAGGGTGTGGGCTGTTATCGGCTGGATTTCGTCAAGTGAGCCATAAGTGGAATAACGTACGTGACCGATTCCTTTGGTGCCAGGAATGTAACGTTCTGAAGTCAGAACACTTTCAACCAATCCTTCACCCTTTACCGACCTGAACCCGTTCACAACTACACCTGCGGATTGCTGACCTCTGTGCTGGAGCGTAAGTAAAACATCGTGAATAACGTTATACGCCTCGTCAACGTTCCATACACCAGCTATACCACACATCTTTTTCCCCCCACGTGAATCTGAGATTTACTCTCTTCTTTTTATTATTATCTTTGCCAATGTTATTAAAAACACGCAGAGGAACCAACCGGTTCCTCTGCGCACACTTATCCCTTATTTCACATCAGGTAGGAGTATTCTCAAAATGTCTTCATTCTTGATTCTGATGTAGCCTTCTTGGAGTTCTTTGAAAGCGATGCTAACAGAGTAGTTGTCAGGTGTTGTGACAAACGGTTTGGCAAAATCGTTTATCGCTTCTGCCCTTTTTGCAACGACTATTGGTATTGCATACTTGTATGGTATCTTCTCCAACAGTTTGTCATATTGTATAACAAGTCTGCTCACTTATTGCACCTCCTCCATCAACCGCTTCACTTTGGAAGTATTTTTAATCCTTTCAAACTTTAATCTTTCTGCGTAGATTATGGACATCAAGTTTCTTATCGATTCTTCTAAGTCTTCATTGATTATTAAGTATTCAAATTCTGGGATGAACTTAAGTTCTCTCTTGGCAGTTTCTAACCTTTTTTGTATTTTCTCTTCTGTTTCCGTTCCCCTCTTTTTAAGCCTCTCTCTAAGAACTTCGTAACTCGGTGGTGCGATAAAAATAAACTTGGCACCAGAGAAATTCTTCTTGACTGTTAAAGCGCCTTGAACATCTATATCAAGTATGACATCCAAACCTTTTCTTATGTTGTCGTAGACCATTTCTGCAGGTGTTCCATAGTAGTTGTCATGAACCTTTGCCCATTCGATAAATTTGTTTTCTTTTATCATTCTTTCAAATTCTTCGTGCGTCACAAAGAAATAGTCCACTCCGTGTATCTCTCCAGGTCTTTGCTTTCGAGTTGTGCACGAGACGGAGAAGACAACTCGCTCAACTCTCTCAAGAACGGATCTAATAATACTTGTTTTACCAACGCCACTTGGACCACTTATAACAAACAGTATTCCTCCGGCATGGACTTCGTTTTGCACATCAAAGTCCTTTCCCTGACCATCCATTCCTATCTTAGCCCTTTCTTATCTTTTCGAGTTGTTTTTCAATTTCAACCATCGATTCGATGAATCTTTGTGCAATTGTTTCAGGTTGGATAGCACTGAGTATGATATGGTTTGAGTCCGTAATAAGAATGGACCTTGTTTTTCTTCCGTAAGTTGCGTCTATGAGTTTTCCTTCGTTCTTTGCATCCTCTTTCAACCTTTTAAGTGGGGCGCTTTCAGGGTTGACTATAGCAATAACCCTGTCACCAGCGATAACATTACCAAAACCGATGTTGATTAATCCAAACATAATCTACACCTCCCAGATTGGTAGAACATATTTTCAATATCACGGTCGCATTGTTACTCTATATTCATTATCTGCTCTTTGAATTGGGAAACTAAATATTTTCCTTCAAGTGCGAAGTTGGTAATATCGGTGAATCTGCTCTTTGATAGTATCGTATTGAACTCCCTTAAAATTTCTTGTGATATGAAATTCAGCATGTCACCTACAGGTTCGTCCTTTGAAAGCAACTCGCGCGTTCTTTTGAGATGGCTATCCAACCTGACAAGCTCTTCGCGTATGTCTGCCCTGTCGGCAATGAGTGCAACAGCACTTTCAAAAAGTTCTCTATTAAGTTCAATATCATCAGGTAGCAGTTCGCGTGTGTTTGTTTTAATCCTTTGCGCAACTACTTTTGGAATCTCCGCCGCCCTCTCGTTTATTCTGTCTACAATTGATTGCATCTTTTCTACCATCTCTACCAAATCTTTTGTTAACTTTTCACCTTCGATTTTTCTCTCCTTGACTACCTCAATCAATGATTCCTCCAAAACGGCTTTCGCATGTTGCCAAGCATTTTCAATCTCTTCGTTACTTATCTCAAATTGAAATGCATCTCTGAAAGTAAGTAAATGCTCTAAGCTAACAGGCATTGGGATGTTCAGATTCTCTCTGATGTCAGAAAGTGCATCGTAATACGTTTTGAGCAAAGAATAGTCAACAGAAACTTGGATTGGCTTGATGAATCTAACCCAAATTCTTGCAGTTACCTTTCCTCTGGAAATGTATTCTTTTATCTTTGTTATAGCATCAAGCTCTTTCGAATTAAGAAAGTAATTCATGGAGACGTCGATTGTAAGTCCCTTTGAGTTTAACGTTTTTACTTCGCACGTAATTTTGTAATCCTCGAATATCTTTTGAACCTTTGCATATCCTGTCATGCTTCTGGGCATTTAGACCACTCCTACGGTTTGCTGATACTATTATACATTAAATTCCCAAAAATTCCAAGTATTTCACTAAAAATTAAAAATAAATGCGGGAGTATCCCTCCCGCATTTTCTTTTACCATCTTACAACATAGCTCATTCAAGTTTTGAAAGAATGGTTTCGGCAATTCTTTCCCTGCTCAGTCCGTAGATTTCAAAAAGTAGTTTTGCGTCACCGGAAACAGGGAAATCATTTAACCCAAGCTTGATGAACCGACCTGGTAGTATGCGCATTTCAAAAAGTTTTTGGGCTATGAGACTACCTAACCCATTTAGCACGTTGTGGTCCTCAACGGTGACTACGAAATTCGAGTATTTTCTGAGCACTTCTTCATCCAAGTCATACGGACAACTCACGTTGATAACTGCAAAATTGACCCCTTTGCTTTTCAAAATTTCATAGGCTTTAAGTGCATGTGGGACAGCAGAACCTATCACGTATATCACACCATCTGTTCCGTCCCTCAGGATATCCATTTTTCCGTATTTGAACTCGTAATTTTCATCGAAGAATAAACTCCCGTCTTCTTTCCTTATTGGCTCGACCTTACTTCTTCCAACCGCGACAACAAAGTTTCCGTATTCTTCGGCTATGTATCTAACTACCCTATCTGTCTGATTCGGGTCTGCTGGAACTATGACCTTAAAGCCATACCAGGCGAGTGGCGCACCGATGTAATTTAGTGCATGGTGTGTTTTACCATCTTCACCTACATCAATACCACAATGTGTGACAACAACCTTGAGGTTCGTGTTGTTGATAGCGTTCAATCTGTGTTGATTAAATGTTTCATCGATACCGAAAACCCCAAAATCGGCAAAGAATGTAACAATACCATCTACAGACATCGCGCCAGCCAAAGCGGCTGCGTTATGTTCTTGTACTCCTATTTCGACAACTCTATCAGGTCTTTCTTTATCTAAAAAGTCCAGCTTCACAGAACCTTTGAGGTCACAATCAACGGTAACGACGTTATCGTTTATCACAGCAAGGTCTGCAATTGCTCTACCAAGTGCACTTCTGTTGTCCGTTGCTTTATCGTATACCCTGGCTTTGCCCGTGTCCAAACGCACATCGTAGTAAAGTTTTACCTTCTTGTGAGCTTCAATAGGTAATTTTTTGCGCATCTCTAAATATTTCTCAACGTCGTTCTCAACACCAAGTTGAGCTAACGCTTTTTCCAACTCTTCTTTATTTAAAGGCTTCCCATGGTAATCAGGTTTATCCTCCATGAAATCTACACCTTTACCGATAACGGTATGAGCAATTATTGCTGTTGGATAACCATCATCTCTTGCAATTTTCAAAGCTGCAAGTATTTGTTCAAAATCATGACCGTCTATCTCTATCGTTTTCCAGCCTGCCGCTTCAAACTCTGCCTTTATATCAACATACATAATCTCGTGTGCATGCCCACTGATTTGAATATCGTTGTAATCAACCAACACAGTTAAATTATCGAGTTTATACTTCCTTGCGGTTCTTCTTGCCTCTTGAACTTGCCCTTTAGCACTTTCCCCATCGCTCATAACTACGTAAACATGGTAATCCTTATTTTTATACTTCGCTGCAAGGGCAAAACCAACACCAGCCGACAAACCTTGTCCAAGATTTCCTGTGGTCCACTCCACACCAGGAATCCCACGAGTAATGTGTCCTTCAAATATAGATGCTGGATGTCTGAAGCCAGCTATCACTTCATCTCTATCCACAAAACCATAGGCAGCTAAGGTAGAGTAAACAGCTGGCGAAATGTGACCATGACTTATGACTATTCTATCCCTATCTTCATTCCAAGGGTCTTGGGGATAGACATTGGCAAATGAATAAAGAGCTAATAGCATATCGATAGAAGACATTGACCCACCGGGATGGCCTGAGTTCGCTACGTAAGTCATCTTCAGGATATCACCACGGCACTGAATGCTCAGCCTTTTTAGTTCATCAAGTGTCTTTCGCACTCTTAATACCTCCCATCTTTGGATTTTTTAGTTCGTCTTTTATTATTCGTAGGCTATTTCGTATATCTTTCTGATATCTTCTGCCTTTAGTTCCTTTACTGTTCCAAATGGTGCATGTTTGTTGGCAATTTCAGTGAGCTTTTCGATATCTTCCTTGCTAATACCAACCTCTTTCAATGTTACGGGAGCACCAACTTTCCTGTACCAACTCTTAAGTTGATTGATAACATCATCTGGTGAGAATTCGCCACTCATACCAAATACATTCTTACCAAACTTGATAAGTTTTTCAGATATCTGTTCTTTAACGTAACTCATCCAAGCAGGAAATACAATTGCAAGACCTGCGCCATGGGCGATATCAGGATTGAACGCACTTATAGCATGCTCAAGCTCGTGAGAAGACCAATCTCCACCTGTTGTGCCCAAACCTGTCAAACCATTGAGTGCTAACGTTGTAGCTAAGCAGAAGTTTGCCCTAGCTTCGTAGTTTTCAGGTTCTTTGAGTATTACCTCTGTGGTTTCCATCAGTGTTTTAATTATACCTTCATCTATTCTATCAATTAAATCACTACCAGCAACATCAAAGTAATACTCCATAACATGACTTATCGCATCTATCGCACCATACACAACTTGATTCGCTGGCAAGCTGTATTGTGTAGTCGGATCAACAATCGAAAGGACCGGATAGACGTGTTTTGAGCTAAAGTAAAACTTCTCTTGAGTTTTTTCGTTTGTCACAACCGCATTTCCGTTCATTTCAGTACCTGTAGCTGACATCGTAAGGATAACATACAAAGGAAGTGCCTTCTTTACATTGTACTTACCTATAAACGCGTCCCAAATATCGCCATCGTAATAGAAACCAGCTGCTATTGCTTTTGCACTGTCGACAACGCTTCCTCCACCTACTGCAAGAATTGCCTCAACGTTATTCTCACGCGCAACTTCTATAGCTTCGTGAACCTTTGAAAGAACAGGATTAGGTCTAACACCAGAAACCTCTACTTTCTCTATACCATTATCATGGAGCGACCTAACAACCTTTTCGTATACACCATTTTTCTTAATCGAACCTCCACCGTAAAGCATCAAAACTTTTCTTATCCCATCTTTTTTCAGATATTCACCTATCTTTTCAACAGTTCCTTTTCCAAAGACCAATTTCGTTGGGTTGTGAAAAACAAAGTTTTCCATATTTGTCCACCTCCTAATCACAAATTTGTTAACAAACAGTTTGATTACTTTGTTTTCTTTTAATATTATATCACATGGTATATAATATTGGTAGAGATAGTCAAACCCTACGGAAAAGTTGCAAAAACTAAAAATGCATGGAGGCGATAGATTGTTAAAGATTTTAAAATCTAAAAGAACAGATCTAATAATAGCTATTGTGATTTCAAGTATTCTTTCCTTGGGAATTGTAATACTTATAGCTCATCTGCTAGCTAATTCTGTGGCAATCCATCTGATATCTCGAATCCAAACGACTGTTGTCGAAAAAATAACATCAGATATTGAGAAATATTTAGAACAAATAGTGAGACCCCTCGTAAAATACACTGCAGATAATGACCTTTCGATTTACATCAAGGGCGCTATGGATGAATTATCAATTCGGCTGCTGCAATGGGAAGTTGCAAACGCTAACAACGCTTTGCGTTTGGAAGGTTATCTGGAAATATTTATTATGTTGAAAGATAATCGTGTCGTCTCCGAAGACGGATTAGTGAAGATGTCTATACCAACTAAGATAACTGAAATGATTTTTTCAGGTGAAAAGGAACATGATATATACATGCTATACGAATACAAAGGAAAGAAAAGCATCGCCGTTCTGGTAGGAATCAAAGGTCCAGATGGAGAAACGAAAGCGATTTTGATAGGACTTTATCCTGCAGACGATCTCCAAAAATTGATAGTGCAGACAAAATTTGGAAAATCCGGTTACGTTGGGTTACTCTACGGCACATTAACGGTAGCACATCCTATGGAAGAATATGTTGGGAACTTCGATTTAGCGAATAATCGCTGGACAAAATCTTTTGCTGAAATGATAATGAAATATGAAAAAGGAGAAGGAATTTATACTTTTCAAGTTAAAAAATTCGCAACATTTCGCAAAGTTGCGAAATATAATCTTACGGTAGTTGCAGTCATTCCATATTCCGAGATAGTTGAAGAAGCTAACAATGTCGTCAGGTTGAGAGGTTTTTCCCACGCGATAATAACGCTCAGTACATTTTTGGCAATCTTGTTTTCAGTCGTGATCATTCTTTTTGCCATAAACGTTGAAAAAAATGAAAGATTGAAGAAAATGGTAGACGAACTCAATGAAATGAACAACGAACTTGAAGCCGCTTTTAACGAATTGAAGGAAGCACAAAGTAAAATAATAAACTCAGAAAAGATGGCGGCATTGGGTAAGATGATGGTAAATATAGCACACGATGTTAACACACCAGCCGGGGTGATTTACTCGTCACTAACAGAAGTTGAACACACATTAAATGATATGAAGAATAAATTCTTCTCAGAGGAACTAACCGAAAGTGAATTCTTAGACAAGGTTGATGTCTTATACCAGTTAACGGAAATAATGACCAGAAATATCAGAAGAATAATCGACCTCGTCCAGAGTCTCAAACGCGTTGCTATAAGCGAGATGGTCGAAAACTATTCTTCTGTGAATCTGAAAGTGTTAGTAGAAGATGTCCTAAGGGCTATGTATCCGAAACTTAGAAAGTCAAATGTAAAAATATATACGGAAATACCAAACGACTTGGTCGTCTACAGCATTCCGGGTGCACTTGCACAGATTTTGATTAATCTCATAGACAACGCATTGGTGCATGCATTCGATGAAAATGAAGAAGGTACGATGCTTATAAAAGCAGAAAAAATAGTCACTGACGAGGGGAAAGAAGTGATAAAGATAACATTTACAGACAATGGAAAAGGTATGGACGAAAAAACAAAAAAGCATGCATTCGAACCTTTCTTTACAACGAAACCAGGTGTTGGCTCAGGACTTGGGTTGAGCATAGTTTACACATTGGTTGTTGAAAAGCTTGGAGGTGAAATAGATTTAGAGAGCTCGCCGGCAACAGGCACCAAGATAATCATCACGATACCTGAAAAGAAGGGGGATGAACACGATGAGCAAAGTGACAAAAACTCAGGAAAATAAAAGTCCAGCAAATAGGCTCATGATACTAGTTATTCTCACTTTTCTCTTCTTGCTTTCTCCCAATGATTCTTTTGCCGTTTCTCTGGAAAAGTATCTGGAAAGTTCAGATACATCTGCTTATACTCTAATTTCTTCCTCAACTTCACTTCTCAGAGGGAAGCTCTATGTTTTGAACGTGAAGAGTCAAACCTGGAGAGGCATCGAATGGAACCACAAAGTGGGTATATACATCCCACGAAATTTAGCTTACAAAAACCATGGAATCCTTATGGTATCTGGTTCGGCACCAAAAGATCCCATGGCAAGCCTCAGCCAATACGCTCTCGTTATTGAAAGTATCGGCGCTCCGTTTGTGATACTATGGGATGTACCAAACCAACCATTATTTGGTCTCAAAGAAGATGCCCTGATTGCTTACACTTTAGCAAAATACCTCGAAACAGGCGAGGAAGATTGGCCCTTGCTCTTTCCCATGGTAAAGGCTGTCGTTGCAACGATGAACTGCGTTCAGGACTTTCTCAAAAAAGAATTACAAATCGAACTTCAAAAGTTTTTAGTAACTGGCGCATCCAAAAGAGGTTGGACAACATATTTGACAGGTGCTATCGAAAAAAGAGTTCTTGCGATAGTTCCAATCGTATACGATAATCTAAACATGCCCGCACAAATGCGAAAACAGCTCGAACATTATGGAACATTCAGTGAACAGATAAAAGACTACACAAGGTATGGCCTCACAAAAATGATAGCTGAATCTTCCCCAACCGAAGTTCCAGAAATTGTTAGGGCAATTGACCCCTTCTATTACAAAGATAAACTCACCATACCAAAACTTGTCGTTATAGGCACGAACGACCCGTATTGGGTTGTTGATTCTTCTCAGCTATATTTCTATGACGTACCTATCCCAAGGTATGCATACGTTATGCCAAACGAGGCACACAATGTAAGTAATCAGGCTGAATTTTTCAACACTCTCAGAGCATTTTTTGCACTGTCCATATTAAACAAACTTCCAGATATATCGTGGAAAGAGACCGAAAACGGCATAATCCTTAGAACATCTGAGGAGTTAGAATACGCAAAGGGATGGGTTGCTCTTTCAGATACGCTGGATTTCAGAAAAGCACGATGGGAAAGTATAGATTTGCAAATACAATTTAGTGAAAACGGGGACAAAATGGTTGAATTCATACCTAAAGAAAGCAACTTAAAAAAGAACGTAGCAATTTTTATTGAGGTCAGGATTGTAAAAGAGGGCTATTCTTTCAGTTTGACAACGATTCCAAAGGTTTTCAAGAAAAACACTAACTAGAAAATCTAAAAAGCCCGCCGATGGCGGGCTTTGCTTACTTACAAAATCAATCTTGATTTGATTTAATTTCCAACCATAGGTCATCCATTATTAGTGGATCCGTTGGATTCCCTCCACCCATGATGTAGGCTTTTGGTTCTTGCTGGAGTGGTCTGAATTTGTTTTCAATACCATCGTAGTCCCAACTGGTCACATATATTGTCCATCCTTCGAAAGATGAAGGGTTGCCAAGCCAGTCACCTTTTATGATTATCTTTACCCAACCATCTTCAACAAAAACTTCGGGAGAACCTATCTGCGTCCCAAATCTATCTTTTGATGCTCCTTGTGAAGTGTAAATCGCACTCGACCAACCAGTTGCAAAAACTTCCCAATCCCAGTCCCAATTATCGAACTCATAGTTCTGTAAAGGCAAAACTCCCGTGCCTTTCTTTGTTGGGTCATCGATGAATATTTGGTATGTAACGTGGTCAAAGCCGTTTGGTGGTCCCCAGGTTTTTGTTAAGTCTCTTGGTTTGATAGAAATTACCAACGTATTACCGATGCTTTCAACTTTCTCTTCAACAATATCCATCTGCCGCTTAAATGTTGCATCGGTTGGGTAAACGTAAGTTCCTGTAAAACCAATGTCATCATCGAGAGGATCTTTCGTTTCAGCTAACAACTTCTTTTCTAGTTCAACTATGAATCTTATTTCATCAGTGTAAACTGTATCTTTAACGTTTTTTCCAACTGCCCTGACAAGTAGTACATGCTCACCTGGGTCGAGTTTGAATGGATCTATTGTAAATGCGAATTTCCCATCTGTTGGTTCTATCTTAATTTCGTTCTCAACTTTTCTGTCTATGTAAACATAAACCGCTTTTGCATTCGTCGTCCCGGTTATTTCTTTCAGTGCGGTTATCTTTTCACCGTCTGAAAGGTTCAAACTGATAGTTGTGTTAGTTTTGTAGAGTTCCGATTTCTCGGTTAATATACCGAAAACTGTCAGTGTTCGTGCTGGAATTCGCAAAGACACGTAGCCTCCATCTTTTACAACAAGAGGAGTACCTACGCCTCCGCTGAAATTGTAAATAGGTTCCAAGGTTGTTCCAGGCTCATAATTTGTTTTAAAATTCGCGATCCTTGGATCGTTTGCTGTATTTAAAACAATGAACAGCTCCTCTTCTTCACATTTCAGCGTATAAACTAACAAACCTGCACCTCGTTTTTCCGATAATAAAACATTAACTTCTCCGTATCTTGTTGCCGGGTGTGATTTTCTGAATTCGATACCGTTCTTGATAAACTTGTACATATCACTCTCGGTGTTGAAGTGATCTTGACCGAACGACCCCCATCCACCTTTGAACATACTCGCACGCGTTTCTTCAAAGTACTGCTCTGTACCATAATATATAACTGGCATTCCAGGTAGTGTCAACAACAATCCAAGAGCTTGCATGGTGATATTCGGTGTTGCACCTTTTCCAAACCTTTCCATATCGTGGTTATCAATAAATGTCACAAGTAGACCTTTTTTTAGTGTCTCGTTTCGCACCTTGAGTCTGTAAGCAAGAAAATCGGTTGGTTGACCACCTTTTATTACGCGTCTAATTTCTTCCATCAAGGTGAAATCAAGCATAGAATTAAAACCGTGGTCAAAGTAGGAAGCTATCTCAAAGTCAGATACATTCTCGTATGGTTTTGAAGAAAGCCATGTTTCCCCAAAGGCTATAAAGTCTTCTTTCAAGGAGAACATCCCTCCGTTGCCTTTGAAAAACTCGTCGAAAAAGGATTTGGGAACGTACATTGCTGTATCCACACGAAAGCCATCAACCCCAACTTCTTTTATCCAGTATGCATAAGAATCCTTTAATGCTTCAACAACTTCTGGGTTTTCAGTGTTAAGGTCATCTAAACCACTCATTTGGTAGTTGAGTTTTTGCTCAGGGTCTGAGTAGTTGTTGATATCAGGTGTCCAGTGGTATATAGCTCTCTGCCTCTGTTCAGGGTCGTTGTAATTGTTCAAACTGAACGGGTATTGAGTTGGTGCTGACGTTGGTATACTTCCAGTGTTCAGTTCGAATTTCCCGTTTCTGAATCTAAAGTAGTTTCCAACATGGTTAACAACAATGTCCTGGATTAACTTCATTCCATTCTTGTGTAGTGCATCTGCAAGCGCTTTGTAATCTTCAAGTGTTCCAAAGTGCTCGTCAACCTTTTTAAAATCTCTTGCCCAGTAGCCATGGTATCCACCGTAATTTACCCATGGATCCCACCACTGATTAGCCACAGGTGGTGTTATCCAAATTCCATCGACACCAAGACCTTTTATATAGTCGATTTTATCGATGATACCCTTCAAATCTCCTCCGCTGTATTTCGCTCCGTCACGAGGGTTGTATTCACCTTTTCCCTGGTTATTGTTGGAAGGTTCTCCATCGTTAAAACGGTCAATCATTATCATGTACAAAACCTTATCAGCCCATCCACCCTTGTACTGAGTTAACACATCAGAGAAGCCTACAGCATCTAAAACGTAACTGAACATAAATCCAAAAAGTAGCAAACCTACTACAGATTTCAAGAAATTTGCAAAAGCTTTCCCTTTCATACCTTCCACCTCCAATGAATTGCTATCCCAAAGCTTTCCTTATTCTACCACGGGGAGTGCATAAAAAACGAAGGTGTGGTACAATTTCCAAAGAAGTGGTATAATTTCCAAAGAAGGGGGCGAGTAAGATGATAGATGTCCTGGTAGTTGATGATGAAAAGCACGTTAGGAACTTGTTGGTTCGAATGATTTCCACTGCCTACGAGTGCAATCCAGTCGAAGCAGAAAACGTTGAAACCGCTCTGAAACTTTGTGATAGATACAAGTTCGATCTGATTACAACCGACATCAAGTTTGAGAATGACGAGAACCTTGATGGGATTGAATTCATAAAAAGATTAAGATTAAGAGGAATATTTACACCTGTTTTGATTATTTCGGCTTTTGCAACACCCGAAAACATTGCAGAAGTTTGCAAATATGCGCCTGTAGATTATTTAGCTAAGCCTTTCACTCAGGATGAATTGCGGAGAAAAATCAAAGATTTGCTTGACTACAAGAAAGAGTCATTTGAAAGATACTTAAGAGAAGCTGAAGGATTAATACATTCTAATTTTCCAGGTGATTTGGACAAAGCAGAACAAATTGTCAGAACAATGTTTTCTCTCATGCCATCTTCACCGATACCACACTATCTAATGGCAGAAATTCTCGAAAAGCGTGGAAATTCTGAACTGGCTGAGCGTCATAGGAACGCAGCAAAAGCATTAGATATAAACATGAAGGGATACCGAAAGGGTGATGAACTTGAGTCCGATTAACATAAATATACCTGTTGGGCTTAGGTTTTATGTTGTCGTAGTCGGTTGTGGCAAAGTCGGTCTTGAAGTTGCAACCAGGCTCTCAAGAATAGGGTTTAACGTCACTGTGGTCGATAAAAATCCCAACACGTTAGACCTACTGCCCGAAGATTACGGTGGTTTTATAGTTATAGGTGATGCTACCGAACGTGAAACAATGGAAAGGGCAAAAGCTATAAAGGCGGACTTACTAGTGACAACAACAGAGGACGATTCAACTAATTACTTTGTATCGTTGGTTGGAGCAAAGATATTTGGAATTCCAAGGGTTATCTCCCTTGTAAATGACAGAGAAAATGTGCCACTTTTCATAAAGAGTGGTATTGATGTAATCTCACCAATCGATTTAACGGTAGATACCTTTGAACACAATATCCTTGAACACGTTGAACCAAAGGTTGGTGAAAAACAGTGAAGATAATAATTATTGGTGGTGAACGAGTCCCTTACTTTCTTGCTAAAAGATTAATAGCACAAGGTTACGACGTTTATTTTGTTAACAAAGACCAAGATTTATGTGAAGAATACTCAAAGACACTTAATGCTACAATTGTCAACGGGGACGGCACATCAAAAAAAGTCCTCGACCAGCTTGGGATTGAGCCAAACGATATTGTTGTCCTACTTATGGAAAGAGACAGAAAAAATTTCTTTATCGCTCGTTTGGTTCAAGAATATTACGGAGTAAAGAACGTAGTTACTTTATTAAACAACTCTGAAAATCTCGACTTATTTGAACGCTTTGGTATCAGAACGCTTGGTGTAACAGATTTGATTATGAGAAATTTGGAACCATTGCTTTTCGGAAGCCAGATAACACGTGACCTTGAAGAGAAAACATTTTCTAAAGGTGTAGCTATATTGGAAATCACTCTAACATGGGATTCAAATATCGTCCATAAAAAGATTAAGGAACTTAGCGTGCCAGAAGATGTGGTCATAGTAGGGATAAAAAGAGGCGATAATTTCTTGATACCTCGTGGTGAAACTACACTCGAACCTGGTGACGAGATTGTCCTTGTGTGCCGAGAAGAAAAGCGTATGGAGGTTCTATCATTTTTTAGCTCGTAAACAGCTTGTTTCGCTCTTCAATTTTGCAGTAATCGGTAATAGAATACATATGTAGAAGCGACCGAATTTTCTGGAGGTTGTTATAAATGCTGAAAAGCTATCTAAGAATATATAAAGCGTTTACACTTGTTATGCTTCAATACGCGTTCATTGTTTTAGTTCCTACGGTATTTTGCATCTTCTATCCGGAAGAAATCAAAAACGCTTATCCATTTTTAATTACTGCTGTGCTTTCTTTTGCCATATACTTCTCTGGTTTCGCAGTAAAAGTTGAAGACATAGAAACCATAGGGTATAGAGAAGGAGCCGTACTTACCGTCTTCACGTGGGTTATAATATCGTTGCTTTCCGCCATTCCGCATATTTTGTTAGGAAACCTTTCATTTTCTCAAGCTGTCTTTGAATCAGCGAGTGGACTAAGTGGCACAGGATTAACGATGTTCACAGACGTGACCAAATTGTCTAAACTTCTTTTATTTTGGAGGTCATTTACACAATACGTAGGTGGTGCAGGTTTCGCGGTCTTGATGCTGGGCATGGTCTTGGGTCCAAGAGCTCTGGGATTTTATAAATCAGAAGGTAGGTCCGACAACCTTGTGCCAAATATAAGAAGGTCCGCTCAGTTAATATTGGAGATTTACCTTGCTTACACAGTTGCTGGAACAATCGCTTTGAGATTATCCGGGATGAATTGGTTTGAGGCACTTAATCATACGATGACCGCATTAGGAACTGGCGGATTTTCAACTCGCAACGGTAGTATAGGAGAGTTCAATAACCTGGCGATAGAAATTGTCACAATAGTTCTCATGATTATCGGGGCAACGGGGTTTGGAATACACTACGCTCTCTGGAAAGGAAATATTAAGGCGGTTTTGAAGAATGGCGAGCCTTGGTTATTGATAGGTTCTTCATTTGGTTCAGCAATTGTTTTATCTGTTTACGCTACAGGAAAGTACTACAAAAACTTTGGAGAAGCTTTAAGGTATATACTTTTCCAAACGGTCTCGGCTATAAGTGGAACAGGTTTCCAAACGTTGCCGTTAAATGAAGAGAAATGGATATCTTTTTCGCCATTTATGTTTATTCTAATAGTACTTATGCTATCTGGTGGTATGATGGACTCAACATCGAGTGGTATCAAACAGTTCCGTATTTGGGTCATACTGAACACTCTGCACGATAGCGTAAAAGGGTTCCTTATGCCAAGAGGCACGGTGAGGAAGAAAGTAATATTTAAAGGTGAACAACAAATTATCTTTGGTGATGACAACATTCGTGAAGCTTTGCTTGTCGTATCACTTTATCTGATAACATTTGTCATTGGTTCATTTATACTCATGCTACACGGATACGGCGCTTTGAATTCGATGTTTGAATTCGCCTCGGCAATGGATGGTGTTGGGCTTAGCTGTGGTGTTACATCTCCAAATATGCCATTAACAGCAATGTGGACGTTGATAATAGGAATGTTCACAGGAAGGTTCGAATTTTTGATAGTGATATATGCTATAACGAAAGTGATAAACGATTTAAACAAAAAAATTGATGAAACACGTCTATCAAAAAGGATAAACTCAGGTGTTTCGATTAAATGAAACGATTGGTGAAAGGATGTGTGACATGGGAAATAAAACAATGATTTATTTACTTGTGTTCATAGTTCTTTTCTTCCTTATTACCGATGTTATAACTCTGATGTTCAGAGGTTCTAACTTCACCGTTGAATACTACAACTCTGATGTTTTGGTTGGCTACACTGATGTTGCTACGATAACAACCGTAAGTGGTTTAAAGTTCAAGAGTGAGAAAAAGAAAGAAGAGTATCTAACAACATATGAACAAACATCTCTTGAAACGTTCAAAAAATACTTCAGCGAAATCTCAAAAGACATAGGTAAGAAAATCGAAGTACTGGATTTTAAGTCAAACATAAAGAACAATGCGAGTATCTTAGAGATTACCGAAACAGTCGTTCTAAAAGGCATTGTGCAACCAAAAAACGATACCTACATCTTTGACATGGGACAGATTCGCATGAACTCTGTTGCAAACTCCACGTTTAAAGTGCATTTGCCGGAAGATGTTCGAATTGAAAGTGTGGAACCCACGCCAACAAAAAATCTTAGGACCCTAATTCTTTGGAGTGGAGAAGACATTAAGACCTTCCCGAGAATCGTATATAAAAGATTATCCCTCCAGGACCACCAAAAGGAGGGTGAATAAAAATGTCAGCCTTCCACTGGTTTGTAGTTTTAGCATCGATAAGTTCCCTAGTGTTTGCATGGGCTACCTATATATTGGAAAGCTTCAAGAAAAGAACAGAAAAAACTGCAATAGACGAGGAAGAAGAAAAACTTGTAGAACTTATCGGAAAGGTGAGAATCTTCGTTGACTCAAAACTTGAACAACTTGATAGGAAAATGGAAGAAGCTAAAGCTTTGATTAAAGACTTAAACGAGCAGTATGTGTCATTGGCTGCCTTAGCAGTCCAATTGCAAAACCAATTGCAAAAAACAGGAAGTCCAAGTGAAATGGAAGCTAACCAAAAACTCAAAAACGAAAGCTTTAAAGAAAATGGTAAAACGGAGACCATAGGAAAATTCTCCAACATTGATACAGAGCTCTCCGCTGACGAAAAGGCATTAATCCAAGGATATGTTCTCAAAAACAAACCAACCTACTCAACGCGCGTGCCTGAAAAAAGAGAAGAAATAGTCGATGAATATGAGAAGTATGAAAAAAACGAGTATACCGATGATGCAAAGAACAAGAAAGAAGAATTAATATTCGACATGTATCTCAGCGGTTTCGAACCAGTTGAAATCGCCAAGAAAATGAAGATGGGTGTTGGAGAGGTTCAGTTGATAATCGACCTTATGAAAAGACAGAAGCCCTGATTATCATCAAATGAGAGATTAGTGTGGTGAGGGGGGATTAATATGGTGGGTGAGCACCCTTATGTAAAATGGGCTATAGAAGTGATAGAAAATTACGTCAAGTACAGAAGGATTATAGAACCATACGAAGGTTTACCCAAAGAGCTTTTCGAAAGAAAGGCTGGATGTTTTGTAACTTTGCACAACTTGGATGGCTCATTAAGAGGATGTATTGGAACATTTATGCCTGTTCATGAAAACCTCGCGTATGAGATTCGTGATAACGCGATAGCAGCTGCAACTCGTGACCCAAGGTTTCCTCCTGTCGAGCCTTACGAGCTTGATAACATCATCGTTAATGTTGACGTTCTTAGCCCATATGAACCGGTGAGAAGCATCGCTGAACTTGACCCGAAAAAGTATGGAATAATCGTCCAAAAAGGATGGAGAAGAGGATTACTATTGCCAGATATAGAGGGTGTGGATACGATTGAAGAACAAATGCGTATAGCTAAACTCAAAGCAGGAATATTTGACGATGATTTTGAGATATACAAATTCACGGTTGAAAGATACAAATGAAACTTCGAAAAGAATAAAGACAGCTGTGCCGTGAGTTTAACGGCACGGAGGTGAGTGGTTGATGACAACAAAAGATAGTGAAAGGTATAACCTAAGGAAACTGAGGTCCGAAGATGTTAAGGACACTGTTGTACTGTCATTTGGCTTTTTTGGGCTTGGTTTTTTCATACCTACCTACATTTACATAATGCTCAGCTTCTTGTTGAAATCTTCTATTCCCAAATGGATTTTGCTTGGAAGCTTTTATTCGGAACTTATAATAATTGCTTTCCTAAAAGACAAAATACTGTTTCTTTTTGAAATGACAAGAACAGCTATAGGTCGGAGAACACCATATATACTTGTGTTTGGAACAATCTCCTCCTTTTTGCTTTCAACAATCTCAAACTTGTTAACAGTTGACAAGAATTTATTTAGTCTCGTTTTTCTTGTAATAACCTTCAACTTTTCGTTGTTTATCTACGCACTATCCTTACTTGGAATGCTGGAGGATAGGAAAAACTATTTTAACCAAAGGTTACTAAGCATTCAACCCATGCTCTGGAGTGTTCTAGGTGCTCTTTGGTCATACGGTTACTCCGTCAGACTTTTGACAACAGATTCAAATAGCAAAATAGTCTCACACGTCAGTCTTTTGTTCTTCTTTTCCGTCTTTGCTGTAGCATTTTTAATAGTTGAGGATAAGAAATACAAAGTAAAGCTAAGCATTAGTGAAAAAACGGAAATATACGATAAACTCCAGGCAAAGAAGACTCCTTGGAAGGTGCTAAACAAAAGTCCGCAACAAATCTTATCAGACGAACTTGCGAAGGTGCTCCTCTACCAAATAGAATTCCTATTACCTTTCCATGCATGGTATTTGCTAAACATCCGCAAAGGTATATCTGCCGAATTTGAAGCTGCCAAAACTTTATATTTCTTTGTTTTGGGCTACGTTTTAAATACAGTCTTAGTCTCTTTTTTCAAAAGTTATTCTAAAAAGCTTGAGCTATTTGGTCCTGTGAATATTGCGCTTGCGCTCTTAATTTATGCAACGACTTTCACATTTTCAAAAATAGGTTGGATATCTACGTCTGCTTTCTTGCTTGGTTTCCTCGTTTGTCACCAAATCCAAAAGCGCTTTGGTTATACAACGCCAGGAATAGTGAGATTTCTATCAGAATACAATTCGAATAATGAAATAAATAGACCTAAATTCCACCCAGTGAATCTTCTTGGAATATATGTAGCAGTCATCTTAACAGGAATTCTTATAGATGTCATAGGTGTACAATCATCAGGTTACATTCTTGGTCTATTAATCGCTGGACTAGTAGTTATTGAACTTTTGAACTCCCGTGCTAAAATTAAAAATAAACAACAGTGATTGAAAAAAGAAGGCAGGTGTGAATGAGTTGATAAAGGGTGGAGACAGAGTCTTGCTATATGGCGAAGATGGAACGAAGTTCCTTGTTAGAGTTGAAGCGGGAAAAAAGAAAGGAACCCACCTTGGTGTCGTCGAATTTGATAAAATAATTGGAAAAAACTACGGGGACGCAATTACTATAGGAAAAACAAACAAGTCCTACTACCTTTTACAACCCACTTACATTGATGACATATTCTCGATGAAAAGAAAAACACAAATTGTCTATCCAAAGGACTCGAGCTATATTGTAATGAAACTGGACATTAAACCAGGTAGTAGAGTTATCGATACCGGTGTTGGTAGTGGTGCCATGTGTGCAGCAATGGCAAGGCTTGTGGGAAACGAAGGAAAAGTCTATGCCTACGAAAGAAGGGAAGATTTCTACAAACTCGCAACCCAGAATCTCACAGAATGGGGACTTATAGATAGAGTTGAGTTAAAACTACGTGATATAGTTTTCGGATTTGACGAAACAAATGTAGATGCTTTGCTCTTGGACGTGCCTGACCCAGAGAATTACATACAAGTTTGTTGGGAAGCGTTAGCTGGAGGTGGACGGATAGGTGTAATCTGCCCAACAGTTAATCAAGTCTCTATGGTGCTTGAGAAAATGTACGAACTGCCATTCATAGATGTCGAGGTTTGGGAATCTTTAATGAGACAGTTTAAACCCTATCCCAACAGGCTGAGACCTGTTGACAGAATGGTAGCACACACAACTTATATGATTTTCGCAAGAAAGGTGAATGCTTTTGTCAAAATTAAAGAAGAGTCGAGCAAAGAGCAAATGAAAGAAACAGAGCCAATAATTCAAATTGAAAATACAAACGAAAACGCCGAGATTTAAAATTCTGAAATTCGAAAGGAAGGTGTGAGGTATGAGAAGCATTTTTAAGGGAATTCTTTCATACGTCTTTTTGGCTATCGTAGTTATTGCATCAAGTATGATTCTATCTAGTGCCTCTGACAAAGAGTTACTCAATTACATTTCGCCACTCTACGAAACGCTTTATAGAATTAATTACAACTACTACGACATCAAAAACGTTAATTTCAACAAACTCATAGATTCTGCCATAGATGGTATGATTAAAGGGCTTGGGGACGATTTCAGTTACTATTACCCACCGTCACAGATGACTGAACAACAGATAGAAATGGAAGGGCAATATGGTGGACTTGGTATCGAAGTAACCTACGACAGTGAAAATAAAGCTGTTAAAGTAGTAAGTCCAATGTACGGAACACCGGCATGGCGCGCTGGGTTGCAACCTGGAGACCTTATTATCGGTATCGATGACCAACCGGTAAGTGAAATGGAATACATGGAAGCGGTTAACAAGATGAGAGGAAAACCTGGAACTTCCGTAAAATTAACAATAAAGCGAGGAAATGAGATTATTGAGGTTACTATAGTTCGAGAAATTATCCAGATAATTCCTGTTAAGTCAGGGATAACGGAGTATAAAAACAAAAAGATAGGTTATGTTCTTTTGACTAAGTTCAACGAGCCTGTCCCAAATGAACTACAAAAAGCTCTCAGAAAACTGTATGACAACCAAATAGACGCTCTTATTCTTGATTTGCGCAATAACCCTGGTGGATTGCTTGACGTTGCTATTCATGTGGCGAATCAATTCTTAGACCCAGGTAATGTTATCGTCTCTGTGAAGGATAGAGATGGAAAAATTACTGAGCGCTATATTAGTCAGGGCAACAATTATCCAAAAGTTCCTATGGCAGTGCTCATAAACAATGGCTCTGCATCTGCTTCGGAAATCGTTGCTGCTGCGCTGAAAGAAAATAAAAGGGCGGTACTCATAGGTCAGAAGACTTTTGGAAAAGGTTCTGTTCAAAGAGGATTCCCACTTAGCAACGGCGGAACTGTCTTTTTGACAATCGCACATTACTTAACACCATCTGGAAAAGATATACACAAAGTAGGAATTGAGCCAAACATCAAAGTGGAGGAAACACAAGGCTCAACAAACACTTCTAGGAAGCTTGATGCCAAAACATACACGTTAACTGAGATAGAAGTTGACCAAAATGACCCGGTTGTAAAAGTTGCCCTCGACTACCTTGTAAATCAGGCAAAGTAATGAGCTTAATTACTTGTGAAAACATCGCATTACTAAGATGTGCCAAGGACTGTATTACAAAAAGAAAGCGAAGTTTGAGAGATGAGGTTAGAATTTTATGCATTTGTCTTTTTTCTCTTCTCGGTTGTCACCTTAAGTTTTTTGATATCAGAAAGAAAGCCTGTAACGATGGAGGAGGTTTTACCTTCTCCGTCTCTTTTTTTGAAAAATCCTTATAAGTACCTCATTTTAAGAAAAACAAACGAGATAAATCAGCAACTATTTTTCCTCGAATACAAAAGAAGAATAAAAGTATATGATGATTCAAAAACTCTTGAGCAAACGATATTTTCGGTTCAAGACAGACGCGCTGCTATGTTTATAACAAAAAAGGTCTGGCACTATTGGTGGGGATACGGAATAGAATGGATAAAATATAAAATCAAGCATATTGACCTTTTATGGTATCCAAGAATATATTCAAGTGAAGGTCCTTATTTTCCAGATAAAACCTTTGGTGACGCTTTGTGGAAAGCGCTCAACGGTATAAATACATCCTTTCGACTGGGCAAATCAGATAAAGAGATAGCAAGGTTAATCGCGGAAAAATACAATGTAGAGTTTGTGGATGCCACACAAATTCCAGTTCACTAAAACAAAATTTGCAGATGCTTGAAAAAGAAGGGGAGAACCTGTTAATGGCCAAGATAAAATCGAAAGCAACTACCGAAATGATAAAATCGCTTATAGCACTTTTATTATTAATCGTTCTTTACCCGTGGTCTGCTAAATACTTGCACCTGAGAGTATTCCTTTTAGACCCCGAGGTCTTTAATTTTTTCATACTTTATCTTCCAAGTCTTGTCTTTTTCTCTAGTTTGTTTTTAAACGTAGAGGAGGTCTTCCAAGAAGTTCAAAGACTCATTGTTTACTCATTGACTCCGATTTTTGCGTTTAGACTTGGATGGTATGGATTTTCTTTCCATTATGGTTATGTGGTATGTTATACGCTTGGTAACTTCATAAAACCGCATTTCCAAAAGCGCTTCCCTGTAATTATATTCAATGGATTAGCGTTGCTACTACTTTTAGTATGGAGGGCGAGCTGAGTTGGAAAGGTTTGCCAAATGGTATGTCGAAAATATTCTAAATAAGCAGAAACAGATTATTTTAGCACTAATTATAGTCTCTGCCCTTCTGGGCATCTATGCTGTTTTTGGCTTAAGAATCAATGCAGATATAACAGGATTGGCACCAAAGGACGATCCCAGATTCCAGGACCTTGTGAAATACACTTCAGAAAAAGTAACTTCTAATACATTGATAGTTGCCATCGACGGTGTGAAAACGAGTAATCCAGATAACATCGCCAAAATGATTAAAGAACTTTTTGAAAACACACCGTATATAAACCACGCAGAACCTTTTGATAACCCAGAAACGTTGGTTAAATACGGAATGCTTTCTTTTGGTGAGGGAACTATAAACGATACCATTAGGTACTACCAATCGCTTACAAGGGTAGAACCGAAAACTCTTGTTGACTTCAGATTCTGGAGAAATGTAGGCTCTGCACTTTACGATTTGCATAGTTACATCAAAGGTATAGTAGAAAAAAGCGGTATCAAGAAATATTATTTGCTTTCACCCGACAAAGAACTTTTAGTCATGAATTTCTCCATGAAAAAGCCAATGTCAGATGTAAAATTCGTCGCAGAGGCTGTCCAAGAGCTAAAAAAACTATCCAAGAAATTTGAAAACCAACATAACGTAAAAATATATTTTACTGGCGGCGTGATGTCTACATACGAAGCAAACATCCAGGCATCGAAAGATTTTACCCTTACAACTTTTATATCTCTCGTCGCCATTATACTTATAATAATCATCGGTTTTGGTAATATATGGGAGCTCCTTATCCTCTTTGCAGGACTTCTAATGTCAATGGGTATAACTCTTGGGCTTATAGCTTTATTCTTAAAAGAATTGAATATAGTAACCACGTTCGTCAACGCTATGTTATTGGGAATGGGTATAGATTATGCTATGTACATCGTCACAAGAATACAGGAGCGATTTAATATGGAAGGTATCTTACGCCAGAGTATAGTAGATGCCTTCATCGAAAATTTTAGACCATCGTTCATATCAATGGTTACAACTTGTCTTGCATTCCTTGGAATGCTCTTGAGTCCTTCTGATGCAATTAAGCAGATGGGGTTTTCCATAGCTCTGGGTGTTGTTGTTTACTTCTTTGTTTTCAACACGCTTGTTCCAATAGCTCACAATATGCTCCTTCCAAAATTCAAAGGTCGTCAAAGGGAAACTTATGTGAGAGTGGTTGATATAGTAAGAAAGAGCCGTGTGCTAATGACACTGACAATAATAACTACGTTGCTTTTGTCAGCTGTAGGGATTTACTCAATTATAAACTTTTCATACACAACTTCCAGCTTGATTCCAAAGAAATCAGAAACAAATGTCACTAGTGAACTAATATCTAAAAAATTTGGTAGCATTGCTTCCAGCGATATAGTAATAGCTGCGGAAACATCTGAAGAACTGCAGAGTTTTCTTGCAAAACTCAAAGAAAAAGGACTGATAACTTCCGACTTTTCAATACTTACGTTCATCCAAAATCCTGAAAAGATAGCAGAGGAAAAATCCAACATCTATGTCCAAGTTCTTCAGATAACTAATACACCTTTTTTAGAGATTCTCTTCAGAAAGTATGGGCTTTATGAAAGTTTCGTTTCAACAGTTGATGTGATAAGAAATATCTCATCAACAGAGGACCTTTTCAAACTCATGGAGAAAGATATTCCCAGCTTGTTCTACGAGGATATCCACGGGAAAAAATACCTGCTTGCGTTTGTGACACCCGCAATAGAAATTTGGGCAGGCAACAACATAAAAACTTTCTTCGAGTCTATTAAAAAAATAGGAAACATAAGAACTTACGGATACACAACACTCTTCTATGGAATTATAGAAGAGTTGCTCATCTCGACCATTTGGGTTTTTGGTATCGTCTTCCTGATAGAATTTATAATCCTTTACATCGAGTTTAGAAATGTTAGAAAATCTTGGAACATAATATCGCTGACAACACTAAATACCCTTGCAGCTTTTGGTATTTCTTATCTAGTAGGTATCAAAACAACGTTCATTACCTTTATTGTTTTACCAATATTCTTGGGAATAGGTGTTGATAGTTTAGTTGAATTGGACCACAGCATCCGATATGGGAAAGAGAGTGTTATAAAAACAGAAAAAGCAGTCATAATGAGCGTTCTCACAACGGTAGCCTCATTTGGTAGCTTTATATTTGCTCAGGGACAGTTACTCAGAGAGTTTGGTTTTGTCACATCAGCAGGTCTCATAGGTGATTTGCTTATTTCGTTCTGCTGGTATCTTAACACAGCAGAGAAATCGTATCGTGAGGCCAAAAAAGTTGAAGCATCGAATCCTGCCATCAATGAGGAGGACAAGTGATGAGGATATTGATGATATCGGATACATATTTGCCTCAAATAAATGGTGTTGCTACCTCGATTTATCTATCAAAAAAATATTTGGAGATGCGAGGCCATGAGGTTTTTATAGTCGCTCCTGTAAAGCCGGAAGGTGAAGAAAAAATCCTTTTAGTTCCAGGCATACCTTTCCCTTTAGAAAAACAACACAAGGTAGTTTTTGCAAATCACATAAAAATTATAGAATTCGCACTCGAAAACAAAATAGAGATAATCCACAGCCACGACCCTATGGCACTTGGTATGAGGGCATTAAAGGTCCAAAAAGATTTAAAATTACCGCATGTTCATACCTATCACACACTTTTAACGGAATACAGACATTACGTTCCTCCGCCGTTTACTCCAGACAGAAGAACCGTTGAGGAATTTTCAAAATGGTTTTGCAACAAAGTCAATATCGTTATAGCACCAACAGAGGAAATAAAGCAGGAACTCATATCTTACGGTGTTCAGCGACCCATTGAAGTTGTTCCAACAGGCATCGATACGATAGAATTCTCCCAACCACCAAGGAAGGATATTCGGAAAGAATACGGCATACCACACGATTCTATCTTACTAATGTACGCAGGAAGACTAGCAAAGGAAAAGAATTTAGAGTTCCTTTCAAAAGTGGTCTCTCGTTATATGCATGAAAATAGCAATGTTTGGTTCTTGATCGTAGGTGACGGACCGGAAAGAAAAGCTCTTGAAAGCTTCTTTGAAGATGAAGGTCTTATGGGCAGAACAATATTTACAGGATACATTCCCCATAAAGAAATGAGGGATTATTACAAAGCTGCAGATTTGTTTGTCTTCGCATCTTTAACAGAAACTCAAGGGCTGGTTGTTCTCGAATCCTTAGCAAGTGGCACACCTGTTGTTGCAATAGCTTACAAAGGTATAGCAAACGTGCTTGTGAATGGCGAGGGAGCCATAACCACTGGTATTAATGAAGAGGAGTTTTACCATGCGATAAGAATTGCCCTGGAACGAAAAGAAGAACTTTCTAAGAAAGGTATTGAATATGTGGAAAAATACTGGTCAATGAATACAATGGCTGACAAGTTAGAAAAAATCTACCAAACAGCTATACAACAAGGATTCATCGACTTTACAATGCCATCAATAATCAACACGTCGTTACAAATGAAACTAAACGCGGTATTCAAAAAACTGATTGAGCTCTTTGACTAAAAAAACAAAAAAAGCGCTCCAAAAATCATGTGGAGCGCTTTTTTAACCCAAACATCACTTGAGTTCCTCTAAGCTCGTTCGCTTGTCTTGTCGATTTCAAACAATTCATTTAAGAATTTCACATAGCTTTCGTATCTTGTTGGACTTATTTTTCCTTTTTCAACTGCCTTCTTTACATAACATTCTGGTTCGTTCAAATGCAAGCAATCTGGAAAAAAGCACTTATCGTTTTCAAATTCAATAAATAATTCGCGTAGTTCCAAAGGCTTTATGTGTGAAATCTCAAGACTTGCAAATCCAGGAGTATCAACTACCCACCCACCAAAAGAAAGTGAGAGTAGCTCAGCTGCAGTTGTTGTGTGCTTGCCTCGTTCCAGTTTTTCGGAAATCTCGCCTGTTCTTAGTCTAAGTGTACTTTCCAACGCGTTCAACAAACTGCTTTTTCCAACACCAGACATCCCAGCAAAGACAGATACTCTTCCTGTAAGATACCTTTTTAGGTCCTCTAAACCTATCCTTTGAGTCACGCTTGTCTTTATTATTGGATAAAGCTTCCCATATATCGATTCGAATTTTTGTATCTGTTCTTCGGACAACAAATCCACTTTGTTGAGAGCTATAACAATAGGTAGATTCTCATATTCCACCAGAACAATGAATCTATCAAGTATATCGTATGGAACTTCCGGCTTTTCAAGGGTCGTAACTATAACCACTTGGTCCACATTTGCAACACTCGGCTTTTTGAGTTCGTTGCTTCTATTGAGAATATTTTCCACAACACCTTCGTTACCAACCACCCTTACAAACTCAACAACATCTCCAACAATAGGTCTGATACCTTGTTTTTTGAATTTACCACGTAGCTTGCACAGAAGCTTTTCACCGTTTTCAAGGTCTTGTACAACCAAAAGGTTAGAATAAAATTTGATAACTCTTCCCAATCTTCTTCCCTGTTTCATATTTTAAAACTGCCCCCCTTGGAAGTTTGAATTATTTGTACTTTCTTGGTTTTCCTGACGTTTCCCGATATCCTCTGGTGTAGAAACAGGTGTCGGGGCAGTCTGTCCAAAGTTTTGAGATTCAGTAGGGACAGATGGAGGTATAACCTCCAGTGCATTTTCTGATGCAGAATATGGCAACTTTATATCACTCGATTCAGCTGAATTCTGAGCGTTTTCAGGAATGCTCGTGTCTGTTTTACCAGATCCACTACTTACAAACAATGTAACAATATCGCCCGTGACGACTTTGTTACCAGGAGTTGGTGATGTTTGTATAACTGTGCCACCCAATTCCGCCTCTGGGACCTTTTTGATGGTTGAGTGTATTCCCATCAAATCAAATATCTTTTGAACACTCTCATACCATGTCCCTTTAAAATCTGGAAGAATAAGAGATTTTTGAACTGCATTTTCTGTGAAAAGTTTCACCTTCCTACCTTTCTTCACAACAGTATTTCCTGGAGGTTCCATATTGATTACTCTTCCCGCGTCTCCCAATTTCTCAACCTTGAACCCCAAATCTTTCAGCTCTTTTTCTGCAGTTTGAACATCAGTCCCTACGAAATTTGGAAGGAGTACAGTTCCCCTTTTCGTTTCCAGGAACATTACCAAATAAAATGCAAGTAATCCCGAAATAACCGCCAAAATTATGACCATTACAACTAAAACTGGGAAAGAAAGGACAACCACGCCGAGGTGTTTTTTCTTCTTCGAAGAATCCTTGTTTGCTTTTTTGATTCTTCTATCTATCAACAGCATCACTCCCTTATTTAGTCTGTTTCACTTTACTGCTTGTGATGTGTCTTCTTCTCAGTTGACCGCAAGCCGCATCTATATCAGTTCCTTTTTCCCTTCTTATTTCGTTTTCGATGTTGTGCTTGTCTAAGATTTCCTTGAACCTTTCAATAGCCCAATGGTGAGGTCTTTCCATTTTGATTTCACTATCGGTCTGTACAGGGTTAACAGGAATAAGGTTAACGTAAGCGCCTATACCTCTGAGAAGTTCCGCAAGCTTTTCCGCATCGTCCACAAAATCGTTGAATTCCCTAATAAGGATATATTCAAATGTGACACGGTTTTTGG
The DNA here is from genome assembly GCF_001644665.1 of Fervidobacterium pennivorans. Lineage (NCBI taxonomy): Bacteria > Thermotogati > Thermotogota > Thermotogae > Thermotogales > Fervidobacteriaceae > Fervidobacterium > Fervidobacterium ngatamarikiense. The sequence continues at coordinate 1,492,902 of NZ_CP011393.1, read as the reverse complement.
TAATCTTTTGATATTCTTTGACAGCATGGATTATCTCTTCGACAGAATACTTTCTGTTCATAGGAATAATAATGTCTCTTTTATAATTCGTTGGTGCATGCAACGAAATCGCCAACTTGACCTCGGGCAAATCGTTTGCAAGTTGCACTATCTTTTCCGGGATACCTACTGTTGATATCGAAATTCGTCTCATACTTATATTTTTGCCTTTCTTGTGGTTCAATATGCGCACACTTTTTACCACTTCGTTGTAATTCAAAAGTGGTTCTCCCATGCCCATGTAAACAATGTTACCAATATTCACACGCCTTTCCTTTTCCATCGCAATAACCTGAGCAACGATTTCACCAACGGAAAGATTTCTGACATAACCGCTCTGACCAGTTGCACAAAATGCACATTTAACAGGACATCCAACTTGAGATGAGATGCAAGCAGTTACTCTGTCAGTGTGGAACAGCAACACGGATTCTATGGTGTTGCCGTCTTCCAACTGCCAGAGAAATTTGGTAGTTTTATCGATTTTGGAAACTTGCATATCCAATAACTCAGGCACCCCTACGTAGAATCTTTCCGAAAGCAGAGCCCTATGTTCTTTCGATAAATTTGTCATCCCGTTAAAATCAAATGCCTTTTTTTTGAATATCCAATCCCACACCTGGTCAACCCGGAATTTTTCAAGTCCAAACTTTGAAAATTCTTCAACCAGTTCTTCATAACTAAAATCAAGAATGTTCTTTTTCATATATGTCACCTTCACCTCTTCGTATTTTTATCTCCAAAATCATATAAATCAAACATAGAACGAACAACAACCTTGGAAATCGTAACTTTTCGTTATCGGCTTCACAATAAATCCCGTATATTTTTGTATCCTTTCTTGTAGCATTTTTCTGTATTCACCTTTTGGTTGCATACAACCGAGCACAACATTCTTAAATAAATCACTTGCTTTGGAAAACACCCGAGCTACTTCTTCAATTTCCGGTGGTTGACAATTCGCATACTTTGTTAATGGAGTAGGAATAAAGACATTCAAAACAACGCTTTCAAAGTATTTCGAAAGTATTTCTATAGCTTTTTCTTCATGAGATATTTTACCACATAACGCACCTATCGTCACATGTGGCACCTTTTTCACTTTTAATGGTAAAACCGCGTTCAAAATTTGTTCAGGCTCCCTCTCTATACCGTATACTTCTCTAAGAACGTTCCTATCAGCATAAAAATCAAAACTCACCACATCGGCAACTTCTTCAATTTCATAAGGTGGCTGTAAAGGAAACCCAATGTGGAAGTTATACTTCAGTCCATACTTTTCCTTGAGCTCTTTTAGATAGTTTATATATCCACCAAAAGGTATCTCACCATTTGGCAACATTCCGCCACTTATAAGGAAAGACTTGTATCTGTCTACATACTTTTCCAGTTCTTCAACGTGAACCATATGCTTTAAATAATGACCACCACAGTGTGCGCAGTTAAGTGGGCATCCCCGAGTAACAGTGACAGATAACGTCGCGGATGGGTCTATTTTTTTGTTCATATAATTGCTCTCCTTTCGAAACATGCAAGTGTTTATAACGTTATGGCGTTAAAACCTGCATCTCCAATCGAGCGGTGCTGTTGTAACTCTTTCTTTTTCATCGAGTTGCATCCAGCCATCGAGGTCAAGTTCAATTAATTTATCAAGGGCACTTTCGTATTCTTGTTTTGTTATCTTTCTGCCTATCAATGGATCGTTTTTTGCACCAAAGTGTGGTATGTATTGAGACATTAAGGCAACAGGTATTCTTTTGTCAAGTTCAGCAACAAACTCGAGGGCTTTTTCGTGACCACTGACATTGTTTGGCAAAACGAGTATTCGAATTATCAATCCTTTCATCCTTTGTTCATCGAAAGGACCAACTTGTCTGTACATTTCAGCAATTGCTCGCCGTGCGACATCCCAGTAGTCTGGCACCTTTGAATACCTTTTACCATATTCGTTATTCGTGTACCTTATATCGGCAAGATATATATCAACATATCCTTCGGTTTCTCTAAGCACTTCCACACGTTCGTAACTTGATGTATTGTACACAACAGGCAATGAAAAACCTCTTTCCTTAGCCATATCCAGTGCTTTAATAATCCAAGGCAGATGAGGTGTAGGGGTGACCAAATCGAGTGTTGTTGCACCCGCTTGTTGTGCCTTTAAAAATGCGCAAGCTAACTCCTCAACCGTAATCTCAAACCCCACACCTTTCTGTGAAAAGCCCATGTTTTGACAATATATGCACTTCATCTGGCAACCTGTAAAAAATACAGCGGCGGCACCTTTCTCTCCCGACAAAGGTGGTTCTTCACCTTTGTGCAAAACGATGTTAGAAAGCTTTGGGAGATAACCTACCGTGCAAACTCCTTTAGTAGTTCTTCTATCCACTCTACACATTCTTGGACACAAAGTGCACTCGTTGAGAACATCTATTCCAATTCCCATATTTCTCAAACTCCTCTTAGATTAAATCAGAAATTTTCGCAATTTTGATTATACCACACAAAAGTGCTCGAAAAATTTAGATTATGTTTAGATTGTGTTGTTTAAACCTTAATTAATTGTTTGTTCCATGCACAACTTGTGATATAATTGTATTTAGTGAAGAAACAAAACACAAAATCAAAAGCAAAACGGGGGTGTTCATTGTGTTGGAAACATTGGTTGAAAAGTTGACGATGGCAAAAAGCCCAAGTGGCAGAGAATCAGAAATCACAAAGGTAATCCTTAAGGAACTCGAAGGACATATTGATGGCTACAAAATAGACAAGATTGGCAATCTAATCGTATGGAAGAAGGGAAAGAGTGATAAGAAAGTTCTTCTCGATGCTCACATGGATGAAATCGGCGTTGTTGTTACAAATATCGATGATAAAGGTTTTCTCAAAATAGACAGAGTTGGTGGTGTTTCTCCATACACCATATACCAATCGAGGCTTAGATTCGGAGATGTTATCGGTATTGTGGGAATCGAAGGTGAAACTCCTGAAGAACTCCAAAACAACATTCAGAAGATGTCGTTTGAGAAACTCTTTGTCGATATAGGTGCAAAATCAAAAGAAGAAGCTCAGAAAATCTGTCCAATAGGGACATTTGGAACGTTTGATAGCTACTTCCACAAACAAGGAGAATACTTAATAAGCAAATCTATGGATGATAGAATCGGATGCGCAGTTATCATTGAAGTGTTCAAACGTGTCAAAGAGCCTGTTAACACCATCTACGGTGTCTTTGCCGTTCAAGAAGAAGTTGGGCTTATTGGTGCTCACGTGGCAGGATACGACATAGACCCTGATGTTGCTATCGCTATCGATGTTACAGGTGTTGGAGATACACCAAAAGGTTTGAAGAGAGTGCCCATGGAACTTGGAAAAGGCGCTTGCATAAAAGTGAAGGATTCTGCATCGATAAGCAACAGATACATTGTTGACAAACTAAAAGAGCTTGCGGAGAAACACAACATACCATACCAGATGGAGGTATTGATATTCGGAGGCACAGATGCGGCAGGTTATCAGGCAACAAAGGCAGGTATACCAAGTGCTACAATATCGATACCTACAAGATATATCCACACTCCAAATGAAATGGTATATGAACCAGATGTGGAAGCTACGATAGAACTTACCATAAAATATTGTGAAGAGGGGCTATAATTCTGGATGAAGCAGAGAACTCCAATAGGCTCAAGAAAATGGAAAGAAATTACAGATTTTGACTTGAAAGTCCTCTCGGTTGTTATCATAATACTCTCATTAGCCACCATATCGTTGGCTTTGTATGCGTTTTACTTAAAAATGCAAAAATCGAAAGTGGAAGTTGTGATAAAGGATTTAGGTGCTAATACCAATCCGCCCGTTGAAAAAACTCTGACAACGGCGACTCAAACTATAATTATCGTTGAGCCAGCTCCAGAAAGCACACTTTCTCAACTCACGCCCACGGTACCTGTTGCGACTGATACTACAACTAACACAACTAGCACAACTAACGCAACTAAACTCGAACAATCGTTACAGGTTCCGACTCAAAAAGGTGAACAAACAGACAATTTGATACCTCTCATACAAGCAACAAAGACAACTTCTGTTGAAATTGGAAAAACTTCTGAAAGCAAAACATTGCAGGAAGCTACATCGACTATTTCGGAAACTCAACAATCAAAGTCTGAACAAGGTGAAAATAAATTTCTCAAAGATATCACGAAATTCGATTACAACCTGCTAGTTTCGAGAATGGCAGAGAACTTACCGGGAAGTTTTTTGACGAATGCATACGTATACGTTGTTGACGGAGAAATTGCTTTAAAGATTGCCAAATTAACACAGAACTATATATTAGATCGCGTTAGTGGAGGCAAATATATTATCGTAACACCGACCAATATAATGCCCGAACTAAACCCATCCAAAGGATTTTGGACGATAAAAACAGATCCAATATCCAGTTCAAAAGAGGCGTTCAAATCAGTGGTCAATTTAAGAACGCTAGGCATAAGTGCGTTCAGCATATCTACAAACGCAGGATATATCATCTGTCTTGGTATTTTCACCAACGAGAACCAAGCAAAGAGCTTTTATTATTCTCAAGATTGGGCAGAACTATTAAAATATGGTCATATAACAGGGGCAAAGGTAAGTAGAATAGGAGGGTAAAAACAAGCGAAACAAAAGGGGTGTGTCTCAGGGGGATTTAATTATGTTATCTATGGATAATTTGGATAATTTTCCAAAAGAAAATCGTGACTTTTCCAATGGGCATTTCTCAGGTTCGTTTTTAAAATCTATTGTGGAATTCTTTAAAACTGCTTACGAGAAACTTTCAAAAGAACAACGAACGTTCTTTTTGATATTTTCTGCACTGGTAGTTTTCTCTGGTGTATTCTTTCATCCCAGTTACGATAGACTTAAGTCCCAAGTTGCCAGTTTAGGTGACCAACAAGGTACAAACCAAGATGGCTTAGAAGGCTTAAATGCACAAACTCAACGTAAATACGTATCATCGATAATAGAGTTGAACACAGCATCAATCGAAGAGCTCCAAACACTACCGGGAATAGGACCTTCAAAAGCACGGGCAATAGTTGAATACAGAAAACAGCATCCATTCACAAAGCCAGAAGATCTGATGAACGTCCCTGGAATAGGTCAAAAAACTTATGAAAAATTGAAAGAACGAATAAAAGTTGAAAACATGGATGCTCAGGTTCAAAATAACGCTGTTCAGAATGTAACCACTATTGAAAAAGAAAACAAAGACACGGCAATTAAGCAAAAGGATAACGAAATACAACTTACACAGATGAGGTTACAAAATGAAAAAATTAACATTAACACGGCAACTTTGGAAGAACTTCAAAAGCTTCCTGGTATTGGCCCTGCGAAAGCACAAGCAATTATCGATTATCGCACTTTAAATGGTCCATTTAAAAATATTGAGGAAATAAAAAACGTAAAAGGAATAGGCGAAAAAACATTTGAGAAGTTGAGAGATTTAATAACGGTGCACTAAGTCTTCTTTATTTACTCATTTTTTGAAGCCGTATATGATTCTAATCTCTTCGTAATTCTCAAAAAAGACTTCACACACCCTTGGGTCGAATTTCTTACCACAGTTTTCCTTTATGTATCTAATCACATTATCTTCACTCCATGCAGGTCTGTAAACTCTATCAGAAAATAGTGCATCATAGACATCAATTATACTAACGATTCTACCTTCAAGCGGTATCTGTTCTTCCTTTAATCCTTTTGGATAACCTGTACCATCCCAGTTCTCATGATGGTAAAGTGCAATATTTGCAGCCAATTTGAAGAGTGGATGGTCAACAGTGGAAAGGATTTCGTAACCAATTGTCGTGTGCCTTTTCATGATTTTAAATTCCTCATCCGACAACTTCCCAGGCTTATTCAAAATGGCATCCGGTATACCTATCTTTCCAACATCATGGAGCATCGCGGCAATTTCAAAGAACTCAAGGAATTCACCTTCGTATCCAAATTTTGATGCAAGCAATTTAGCAAGCCTTCCAACCCTTCTTACATGCTCGCCTGTTTCAAGTGACCTTGTTTCGGTAACTTCTGAAATGATATAGATTACTTTGTAGAGTGTTTCTATTAAATCTTTAGACAGCACGTAATTATTCACGGTGACTAAGTAACGCTCCAAAAATATGGATATTATTTCCAATTGATGGAGTGTCAATGGTTTGGAAAATTCTACTTTAATTCTCTCGCTTAGGTTTATTTCTTCCCTCAAGCTAAATTCTACACTCTTGTCTTCACGCCAGGAAAGATTTACAGACGGAAGGCTTTCGTTAAATTTATCCTCTTTTATTTCACCAAGTTTCTCAACCTTCACCGTCAGTCCGAGGATGTTGGAAAAGCTGTCCAGTGCTTCTGTTAAAGTCTCTTCAAAATCTTGAATATCGGAATTCAGGACAACGGAAGAATAGAAAGAGCTACGTTCTAAAAGTCTCTTTTGGGTTTCAAGTTCCACAATGTCCCTGTATTCACGCAATCTTGCGATTATCATGGTAAACAAACCATTGCTAGACAGCTCTGCCTTTTCCCTGTAATCATTTATATCGTACTTAAGAACAATCTCTCGTGGAGGAGCAGACCCTGGTTGACCAGTTCTGATTACAAGCCTTATGTAAGGATTTTTCAACTCTTCTCTGATATATCTAACCAATTCAAGTCCTGCCATATCTTTTTCCATGACAACGTCAATTATAGCCAGGGCTATATCTGGCACTTCTTGAAGTATTCTCCTAGCTTCTTCCGAAGAAAACGCGCTGTAAAGTTTTACTTTCTTTCCCTCGAACTCTATATCCCGTGCAACGACCGATGTGATAGCATGCACATCGGGTTCATCATCTACTACCAAGATTTTCCAAAATTCTCCGTTGCCACCCTTTGAGCTTGATTTCTTCAAAAAGCTAGGCACGTTTATTCACCTCACAGATAACAAAAAATTTCCGGTGCTGAAACGCGAGTTGAAAGGGTTGAAAGGTAGGATTACACTTCAACATCACGCGTTCTTTTTCGTTAAGGGTATTTTAATCCGGAGAGTTGTTCCTTTTCCAATCTCACTTTCAAGCTCTATATCACCACCGAGCATATCTACAACAAGATTGTAGACGATACTTAACCCTAAGCCCGTACCATTTTCCTTATCAGTTGTATAAAACGGCTCGAAGGCTCGCTTTTTTGTTTCCTCATCCATACCTTTCCCGTTGTCCGAAAAGGTTAATTGTAGATACTCTTCTCCGTTTCGGCTCTTTACCTTCTCGAACTTTATCACTATCTTGCCAGGATTGTCGTATTCAAAAGCATGGACTATCGCATTGTCTATCAAATTCATTAGAATTTGAGCTATTGCACCAGGCACCGTATAAGCTGCAAGGTTATCATCCACTTCCGTAATAACCTCTATCTTCGTCTTTCTCAACCTTGGGTGCATTGCGTTCAAAACATCATTAACAAGGGACTTTACGTTGACTCTGACCAAGTCTGCGTCATCTCGTTCATAGCTGTACGTTTTAAACTTTGAACAAGCTCTATGATTCTTTTTGCATTTCTGAGCATTATTTGATTTAATTCTGATATTGTATCTAGGCAGTCTTTGAAATCTTCTTCGGTAAGCTGGTCAGATTGGAATTTCTTTACTATACTATCAATCCTATTCTGTTGTTCGGTCAGTGAGGAATATATAATCCCCGCAGGCGTGTTAATATCATGTGCGATATTGACCATCAACTTTCCTAACGCAGCCATTTTTTCTGCGTTTATTATTTTATTCTGTGTCTCTTCGAGCTCGTTAAATGCCATTTCAAGTTCGGCATTAAGCTCATTGAGTTCATTAACCATGACTGCAAGCTTTTTATTCTTTTTTATATTCAAAATCAAAAGCGCGGATACTATGTAAAGCAATGCGGCACCGGTTCCTGAGACGACCAAAAAAGTCCTAGTTGAACGATCAATATAAGTGAAAATAACCTTTCCAACGTAGGTATCTGCATAGATTAAGTTGTATGTTCTATCTAATCGCTTTGTTCCAAATAGCAAATCAGTCGTTGTTAAATTCAACTTTTTCTCTTTGACAACGAGTTTATTGTTCTTGTCATCGTAGACCACTACGGATATTATCTCATCCTTTTCAATCATAACTGCGGTAATTTGCTCAATGACTCTCTTGTCGTAAGTCCAAGCAGGGTAAGAAAGACTAACTGCCATGTTTTTCATAAAACTTTCCAATCCATTGTTCCAATCGCTATAGTAGCGAGTTGCGTGCCATGTAAAAAGAATTGTGATAAGTATTAGTATAACAAAATTAACGACTAAATAAATCCTGCTTGCCGTTCCTTCGTTTTTGTTTGTCATAATACCACCTTCTAATGCTATCAAAAAACAAAGTATCGAATAAAAATAACACACGCAATCCTATTTTAACTCTCTCTATCATTATACCACAAGCTTTTTCATCTCCAAAAATCGTCATAGGTTATTCCGTAGCGTGTCAAAATTTTCAAATACTCATCTGTAAGCTTAAATTCTTTCAATCTTCGAGAAAAAACTTCTGATAGATAACTTCCTTGATAGTTTTTTGAAAAAGCCAAGTAGTAAATCATCTTTTCTCCGAAAACGGGAGAAGGTTGAACTTCAATACCTAAATCTTTTGCCAATTGTTTTCCAACAAACAAGTTACAAACAAAAAGTTGTATCCTTCCACTCTGTAAAAGTTTAAAGCCAGTCACATCATCTGGAACAGCTATCTTTTTAAATTTTGCGTTCCAAAACCAGTCACCGTAGGCATAACCTTCCGTGTATCCACACAGCACGTTAGATGAAATATCTTCCAAGCGTGCAAAGTTCACTTCTGAACTTCTAAGCTTAAACAAAACATCCTTTCCAGTGCTAAGTGGTTCATCTGGATAACTCAAGAACGCCTGACGTTCTTGGGTAATTCTTAAACTCATAATTCCATCGTAGGCTTTGATTTTCATTAATTCTACACACCTGGACCATGGAAATGTGAAAAAAGCTACTTCGTATCCCATCTTACTCAAAACTGCCCTGACAACATCTACATCTACGCCTACCCAATCTTTTTTGATGGTATCATACCATTCATATGGTTTCCAATCAATTGTAAGTATCTCTATAACATTCCCAGGAACGACATAATCATCCAGGCCGTATTTCTTTATAAGCGCCTTCAATACCCCATTTTTGTGCAATTTCTCCAACGCCGTTTCAATCTTAGCCACAACATCTTTGTCCACGCTCTTTGAAAGAACGATGTAATGGTAATACTTTTCCGAAGGACCTTTTAAGGTTTCGAATTTCCCTTTTGAGTTTTTAAGCATATATCCAAGCGTTAGACTGGAATAAAACACCGTGTCTATCTCTTTTCGTTCAAGGGCTTTGATAGCATCATTTACGTTCTTGAACGGAATAACTTCCTGTTTTGGTGCGATAGTAGGTAAACTTTCCGATGTTACAGTACTACCTATAACACCTATCTTTGCATACTGCTTTTCAGCAAATCTCATTACATCACTTGAATTAATAAGAAACATCTCCCTCAATCCGTAAAGTGGAGGCTGGAGATATGTAGTATAACTTTCTCGTTGCTTACTGTAAGCAGCCCCAACGAATATCTGAATTTCATTTTTGGAAAGTGCATCAAAAATCTCGGAGATGCTTTTCAACTCTTTTGATTTGTACTCAATTCTAATTGCTTGACTTCTAAGTTCCTCGTTCAGCTTTTGAATAATGTCGTGACAAAGCCCTGTTATATTGCCACCGCTTAACATGAATTTTGGTTCAGCATTTTGAGCGTATGTGTAGAGAATTTTTTGACCAACCACCAAAGAAGGTGTGAAAAACAAAGCAAACATTATAAAACTTTTAAAAACCACCTTAAGCATGCTTTTCATACACATTTTATCACCCCTCAAACAAAACAGCAGTCGAGATATAATAAGCAATTTCAAACAAGTTCATTTGAGAATTTGAATTAACCTTTTTACTCCCCAAAACAGAGTAAGTAAGAAGAGAAACACAATAACACCAACTAATGCTCCAGAAGCATCGATAACAACATCGTTAAGTGAAGAACCCCGTCGGTAGAAAATTTGGTTATATTCATCAAAAATCGCATACGTTGAAGGGATTGTAAGACCTGTTATCCCCGATACTATTATATCCCTCTTCCACCAAAAAAATGTTAAGGCTACCAAAAACCCAAATACAAAATACAATCCAAAATGTGCTGTCTTTCTAATCACCATTTCTGCAGGCACGTATTCCGTCCCAAACCAAATCAATTTCAATTTCCTCTCAACTTTTTTGAAAATTTCCGTGTTGGAAAAATCCAAAATACTATCGATTTTCTTTATAACCTTATACGCCAAACTCGATTGCTGGTGCGATTCCTCCGGCGGTCGGGTTGAGAAATAAAATATAGTAGCAACCCAGAACAAAACACCAGCAAATAACACTATCAAGGTAGCCTTACGCACATTTTTCGAACCTTTTTTTAAAAGTTCATCCATTGCGCTCAATCCTCCGATTTTTTGTTCTTAGCTCAATGCATTCTAATATACTCCAATTTCCCTCTTTCGAAAGTAAGACCGATCGCGTTTACATTAACCAGATAACTACAATATGCTTTGAGAGTTTGGAGTAGTAACACATAAGACGTGGCATCAATGGGGATTAAGAAATTAGCTGCAACCTCGCTCAAAATCTCATCTATCGTCTTCGGTTCCACCAGAATTCCCAAAATCAAACCCAAAACATCTTCTATAACTTTCTCATTTCCTTTAATCAGGTTCAAAAACTCTCTTTTTTTGTTTTCTCCATCATCTTCTTTGCCGAAGTCAAAAATCTCACCATGGCTCGGCACAACAACATCTACGTTTTCTGCCCATTTATTTAGACCTTGCAGAGTTTTTAGATGTTCGTGCACATCGTATAAGAAATAAACCTTGTATTTTTCTATCGTTTGCATAGAAACAACAGCATCGGCTACGAACAACACCCTCTTTTTACCATCATCAATCAACACTCCAACCATATTAAAAGAGTGCCCTTTAAGTGGTATGATTTCTACATCGAGTTCAGAGGACCAGCCGTATTCTACAATGTCTGTAACTATTGAAGATTTTGCCATTAAAAACTTGTTATCTATCCCTTCAAAAATAGGTCCTCCCCAGAGATACATCGGCTCAAGCTGAGGATGTTCAATGAAGACGCTCTCAAAATACGTCGCATAAATCTTGCACTTGGTTCTTTCCTGCAGAAAGCTATTTCCTCCGATATGGTCTGCATGCGAGTGTGAATTGAGTATCGAAAACCTATTCACACCTTGGCTTTCAAGGTATTTTAATATCTTTTTCCCATATTCATTGCTACTTCCAGAATCGATGACCAAGCACTCGCTTTTTCCCAACGTAGATTTGAAGAAAAACACCACATTAACAGGCGCCCTTAACACTTTTACAGATTCCGTTACATCAATTACCTCATACACTTTCTCAACTCCTCTGCTTTGCTATTTCACAATCTAATTATAACACCTCAACACTTCCAACCCTCCAAATTATTTCAAACAAAACTCAAACTATCTTCTTTGTGCGCAACACAAAATAACCTCCAAAAAAGATGTTCTCAAATTCTGCCAATTTCTCAAACCTTTTCTGCTGTTCATCCCAAAATAGCGAACTTTGAACACCATCGATTAACTTCAAATTATTCAAAGAGATACCTACTTTCGAAACGGGATACCCTCTGAACAACTTTTCAACCAAATTTTCAACAACTTTCGAAATGAGAAGAAAATCGTTTGTGTAGAAAATAAACGAACGGGAAATCGAAAAAGAGCCGAACCTATCTTTTAAATACAAACTTACACTCTTTGCTCCCATTCGTCCTCTCAACAGCTTTGCGTATAAACCGAACGTAAGGTATTTATAAACCTCTAGTAACTCTTCTAAATTGCTCACATGTCTATCTAGCGTAAGCGAATGGCCAATACTCTTTGGAGGAACAAATTTGAAAAATTCAGATTCTGTGTATTCTTTTAAAATCAACGTCTTTAATTTTTGAAATCCACTCAAACCGTCTAACCTTTTATCGTTCAAAAATTGCTCCAACGTTCCTATTCCTAACCTTTCCAAAATCTTCTCACTTTCCTTACCTATTCCAGTTACATTCTTTATTGGCAAATCCTTTGCGAATTCCTCAAAATCTTGAACGACAAAGAAACCATCCGGCTTAGCTAACTCACATGCACTTTTTGCAATTATCGGATTTCGTCCAACCCCTATCGTGCAAGTAAGGTTGAGTTTCTCTTTTATCTCTTCCTTCAGTTCCTTGAGCCTTTCCACCCCATAAGATACATCTCCAATACTATCAACCGCAATATACACTTCGTCTATGCTTGCCTCTTTGTAGACAGGAAAATATTTCTCAACAAGTTGGATAATCTTCAACGTTGTGAACTCGTATTGCGAAAAATCTGCCTTTACAAAAATAATCTTCGGACACAACTTCCGTGCTTTTGTTATAACCATCCCAGTCTTCACTCCAAAACTTTTTGCTACATAATTCGCACTTATAACTATAGGTCTTTCCCCATTCCCAATTACCGCAAAAGGTCTACCTCTAAGCGAAAGATTTTTCGCTTCCTCAACGGAAGCAAAATAAGCGTCCATATCCAGCAAAGCAACACACTTGTAAAGCACAGATATCACCCCCCTGCTTATTATTCATCAATATTCATCAATCCAACAATGACGTTTTATAACACATACTTAACATATGTATAGTTTACTAAAGTATAGTATACCATAAAGCGATTTTCAAAGTCAAACAATATTGGGGGATTTTAAGCCAAGAGTGTAGAGTTTAGAAATATGAACATTCATTGAACATTTCCACAAAAATCGGTTTCACAATCTACTTTGTGATAAAATATATTCAGAATTTGAGAAAATCCAGGAAAATTTAGACTTAAAAAGGAGAGTGATTTGTTTGAAGTTTGCACTCCTGGGGTTTGGGTTAAGTAACAAATATGCGGCAAGATATTTAAAATCACTTGGGGAGGAAGTTTTTGTAAGCGAAGGTGGTAAGCTTTCAGAAGAGGACAAGAAATACTTAGAAGAATCTGGCATACCTTACGAAGAGGGAACCAACAGCGAAAAAATCCTCGAAGCAGACGTTATATTAACCAGCCCAAGTGTTCCATACAACCATCCCATTCTCATGAAAGCAAAAGAATTGGGCAAACATGTTGACACAGAAATCACTTATTTTACGAAAAATCTTGATTGGAACCCAACCATCATCGCGGTTACAGGTTCCGTTGGAAAGAGCACAACCGTATCAATGATTAACCATCTCATTTCAAAATCCGCAACCTCTCAACTCTCTGGAAATATCGGCATACCAATAGCACAAGTACTTCTGGAAGGTAAAAAACCTGAGTATCTTGTCATAGAAATTAGCAGTTTCCAACTCTACTGGGCGGAATACTTCAAACCACACGTGGCAGTTATCACAAACATATATCCGAACCACCTCGACTGGCATCCATCTATGGAGCATTACGTTGAATCGAAATTTAAAATAACAAAGTTCCAAGATAACGAAGACCACTTCATCTACAATCCAAAAGATATGGAAACATTCAAAAGACTCTCGCTCGTCCAAGCCAAACGTGTTCCATTCACAGCGGATTTCAAATTCGAAGAGATACCATTCCACATCCGCACAAAACAGAACGTTGAAAACATCGCCGCCGCAAAGACCGTGTTGAAGGTGTTGAACTTACCATTTGACATGAGTATACTCGAAGATTTCGTGCCATTGCCACATCGAATGGAGTATTGTGGAACAATAAACGGAGCACATTATTACAACGATTCAAAAGCCACAAATGCTGCAGCAGTATTGAAAGCCCTTGAAAATTTCGACGGGAATCTTTTCTTGATAATTGCCGGAAAAGGTAAAAACGAAGACTACACAAAACTGGCAGATGAGATAAAGAAAAAATGCAAACACGTTGCTATAGTCGGACCTATCGCGGACCAAATTGAACCGTATTTGAAGGAAAGAGAGATTAATTACAAAAGATACAAAAATATCGAAGAAGCAGTTATTGAAATATCAAAAATGGCAGGCGAAGGCGATTACGTGCTCTTGGGACCAGCTGGTGCAAGTTACGATGCGTATAAAAATTTCGAAGAACGTGGAGACCATTTCAAAGCGATAGTCAAAAAGCTTTTGGAACAATAATTTGAAAAACGCTTTCAATACCCAAATTGGAGGGAAGATAGATGATAGGCTACGAGATATTTGTTAGGTCTTTTGCAGATTCAAACGATGATGGTATAGGTGATTTCAAAGGTATAGCACAGAAAGCAGACTACTTAAAAGCTATCGGTGTTGACCTTGTTTGGCTCACACCACATTTCAAATCACCGAGCTATCACGGATACGATATCATTGATTATTTCGATACGAACTCTTCTTTCGGCTCACTCTCAGATTTCAAAGCGATGGTCAATACGCTCCATGAAAAAGGTATAAAGGTCGTCATTGACCTTCCACTCAACCATGTTTCGGACAGACACCCTTGGTTTAAAGCAGCAATGAACGGTGAAAAACCTTACGTAGACTATTTCCTCTGGGCTCAACCACACTTCAACCTAAGCGAAAAGAGGCACTGGGATGAAGAATTACTCTGGCACAACAGGAATGGAAAGTGGTATTATGGGGTTTTCGGAGGCTCCTCACCTGATTTGAACTACGAAAATCCAGAAGTTGTCCAAAAATCACTTGAAATCGTTGAATTTTGGCTCAATCAAGGTGTTGATGGTTTCAGATTCGATGCAGCAAAACACATATACGATTACGATATTAAAGAAGGTAGATTTAGATACGACCACGAAAAAAATGTTGCATACTGGAAACTTGTTATGGACAAAGCAAGACAGGTAAAAGGTTCAGACATATTTGCCGTTACGGAGGTCTGGGACGACCCAGAGATAGTTGACAGATACGCAAAGACAATTGGTTGTTCGTTCAACTTCTATTTCACAGAAGCAATTAGAGAATCGATGCAACATGGAGCCGTTTACAAAATCGTCGATTGCTTCCAAAGGACACTAACAAAAAAACCATACCTACCAAGCAACTTCACAGGTAACCACGACATGCACAGACTCGCAAGCCTTATCCAACAGGAAGAACAAAGAAAAGTCTTCTTCGGTTTACTCATGACAACTCCTGGTGTTCCTTTCATCTACTACGGTGATGAACTTGGCATGAAAGGTATTTACGACTCCACATTCACAGAAGACGTTATCGAACCATTCCCATGGTATGCATCACTATCTGGAGAAGGTCAAACGTTCTGGAAGGCAATTAGATTTAACAGAGCATTTACAGGAGTCTCTGTTGAAGAACAACTCAGCAGAGAAGGGAGCTTGCTCAGAGAGGTCATAGCATGGACGAAATTCAGAAAAGAAAACGAGTGGCTCACAAACGCATGGGTCGAAAACGTTACACACAACACATTTGTTATCGCATATACGGTAACCGATGGTAATTATGGTTTTAGAGTATACGCAAATATCGCAGGACATAACGAATCGTTTGAAGGAATCACTTTGAAACCATACGAAGTGAAAATAGTCTAAGTGTGAAAATACGATTTCATCGATTGTTACGTTAGTGAAAATTGTCACTAATGCAACTCTATGGTATAATATACTTAGGCTCTTAACTTTTTTCACCAAAACACTTAGGAGGTGTTAGTATGTACGTAGAGATAGTTGATGTAAGGGCAAGAGAAGTGCTTGATTCCCGCGGAAATCCCACGATTGAAGTTGAAGTTCTTCTTGAAGATGGTAGCTTTGGCAGTGCGATAGTTCCAAGTGGTGCTTCCACTGGTAAATTTGAAGCACTCGAATTGAGAGATGGCGACAAAAAAAGATACATGGGTAAAGGTGTTCTCAAGGCAGTTGAACATGTGAATGAAATCATCGCACCACGAGTCGTTGGATTGAACGCGTTTGATCAAGTTTACCTTGACAAAGTTCTCCTTGAACTTGATGGCACAGAAAATAAGTCCAAACTTGGTGCAAACGCTATCCTTGGTGTGTCAATGGCGGTTGCAAGAGCTGCAGCTGAAAGCGCTGGTTTGCCACTTTACAAATACCTTGGTGGAGCAAATGCAAAGGTTCTTCCAGTTCCATTCATGAACGTTATCAACGGTGGTGCACACGCAGATAACAGCCTTGATATCCAAGAATTTATGCTCGTTCCAGCAGGAGCTCCTTCGTTCAAAGAAGCACTCAGATATGGTGCAGAAGTATTCCACACACTCAAAAAGATACTCAAAGACGCTGGTCACGTGACAGCCGTTGGAGACGAAGGTGGATTTGCACCAAATCTTTCTTCAAACGAAGAGGCTATTCAGGTGCTCATAAAGGCGATTGAACAAGCTGGCTATGAACCTGGAAAAGACATATTCATCGCGCTCGACTGCGCAGCGAGTGAATTCTACAATGAAGAGACAGGAAAATACAACATCGATGGAACGGAAAAGACTGGTGATGAACTTATTGAGTACTACTCCATGCTCGTCGACAAATACTGGCCCGTTATCATCTCCATCGAAGACCCATTCGAACAAGAAGATTGGGACAGCTACGTGAAATTCACACAGAAAGTCGGTGGAAAGGTGCAAATCGTTGGTGATGATTTGTATGTCACAAACGTCAAAAGACTTGCCAAAGGAATTGAACTCTTCGCCACCAATTCAATCCTCATAAAGCTCAACCAGATTGGCTCGGTTACAGAGACGCTCGATGCAATAGAAATGGCAAAGACCGCTGGTATGACAAACGTTATCTCACACAGAAGCGGAGAAACGGAAGATACGTTCATCGCAGACCTTGCAGTTGCAACGAATGTTGGTATGATTAAAACTGGGTCACTTTCAAGAAGCGAAAGGATCGCAAAATACAACAGGTTACTTAGAATCGAAGAAGAACTCGGTGACGCGGCAATTTACAAAGGATTGAACGCATTCTATTCGATGAAAAGATAACTAAACCAAAGTTAGAGTTTAAATGCCAAGCCCCTCCTACAAGCTGGAGGGGCGTTTTTATATTTTATATACGCTCTTTGTGAAAGAAATGAAAAACCCCGCCCTCTCGGACGGGGTTTGTTGATTTTTGTTAATTATTGATTAGCTGGCTTTTAGAAGCTTGCTGTGTATGTGAGTTTAACGTTCCATGTTGGATCTTCGTTGATTACGTAAGCACCGGTGTCAGGATCTGTCGTCAATGTTCCGTAGAATCCTGTCAACTTTACGTTTGGTGTGATCGCATATTCTGCTCTAACGTTGTAACCAAAGTCGTTCGTACTTGCAATTATCTTGTGAACATCCGAGTAAAGTGTAAGTTCTGGTGTTGCCTTGATGGTTACTGCTCCATGGATGTATGTGTATGTTGCAAGCTGTGTCATATCTGCCCAGCTTGCATCAACAGCTGCGGACAACATTGCATCTTCGTAAGATGCTTTTGCATAGAGTGTGAATGGGTTGTTTGTCAAAAGGTTAGTATTTGTTGTCTTTACATAGAATGTTACTGGTGAGAGTGCTATCTTTGCTGAAAGTTCGTTAAGTGGAAGTGTTGTCGTTGGTGTGGCTGATGCGAAGTCTACTTTTGGTGTAACTTTTGCTGTAAGCGTAACTGGTGCAAATGTTGTTGTATATGTTACACCAAGGCTGATGTATTTACCGTTTGCAATCTTTGTTGATCTGTAGTCGAGTTTGTCAAGATTTTCTGCAAATTTGAATGTTGGAGCAAGTGTTAGTCCTGTAACTGGTGAGAGTGAACCAGAAAGAATAACGTCGTATGCTGTTACCATTCCTTCTCCGCCATCAACCATACCACCGAATACTGTGAGGTTTGGTTTGAATATTCCAAAGTCGAGTGCACCTTTTACTTCTGCACCGAATTCGTGTGTTGTTGTGTTACCTGTATTGTATGTTCCACCAACGATTGTGAAACCAGCTACCGGGTATTTTACAAGAACCATATCGCTGAACCATGTTGCGGCACCTTCGTTTACTTTGTCAAGGTAGTAAACTTCAAGACCTGGAACTGCTGGGAGTGTAAGTTTTAATGAGTCTTTGAAATCTGCCATTGCGTCTGCCCATGAGGTTGTACCATCTGAGTTGTAGACAAGACCTGTGAAATAATCACTTACAAACTGTTTATCTGTGCTGTAGAATGCTCCAAAGTATGGTGTGGAGAATGTGATGCTCTTGAGTGTAAGATTAACTCCACCAAATGGTACGTAAGTTATACTAAATGTTGCCCCAGCCTGTGTATCGCTTTTTGGACCAAATGCAAGCGATGCTGTAACATTTGTTAATGAACCGTCAATATCAACTCCGTCTTTTGTTACGACAAGCGAGAAGTTAACTGTTCCTGTGTACGTTACGTTTGGACCGAGTGTGAATGGTTTTTCCGCTGCAAACATGCTAACAACTACCAAAAGTGCTACCAAAACCGTTAAAAGTTTCTTCATAACCTTCTCCCTCCTCCTGTGAGTTTAGGTGTAAAAATGTTTATAAATGAAACTTAAAGAAATCGCGTTTTTGAACTCACGAACTTCTAACCATCCCCCCTTTTTTGGATGTTTATAGCCTTTGTGCCTTCACATAAAAGCCAACAGCTTAACAAAAATTACGGTCTAAACCAACCAACTATTCCTACGATTACACCTATTATACCAAGCCCAATACCCCACTGCGCCAGTTGTTCTAATCGTTTTACATCCTCAGATTTCTCAGCTTTTAGTTCCTCTAGCTTCTTATTTACTTCTTCAACTTCACTTTTGTCAGCTTTGACTTCTTTAACAATCTGTTCAAGGCTTACAGCTTGGTTTTCAAGAAGGTTCACTCTTTCCGCCAAAACATCCAGATTTTCTTCAACAGCTTCAACTCTAACATCTGTGTATGTAGTTACTCTTTCTTCGAGTGCTGCCAAATTGGAAGAGAGCTCATAAACCATGTCTCTGATGGCTGGTAAACCTGTGTCTATTGTACTTTGAATGTTGAGTACCTTAGTTTCAAGTTCTGAAAGTCTATTATCTAATTCTGTCGTTGTTGCTTCAAATTCTTCCGAAGAAACCTTTGTTCCAAGCACATCGTAAATCATGTTTACATATTCTTCAAGTAACTCTACTCTTGAAACTAATGATGCAAATGCTTCTTTATCCGCTTTTGTTTCCAATAGCTCCTTCAATTCACTATTGCTCGTGTTGAGTTCCTCTTGAAGTCCCATAATCGCATCTGAGAGAGTTGTATAAGAATTTGCCACTGCCTCGTCAAGTTCGTTAAGTCTCGCTTCAACAATTTGGTGTGTCTCCTGCAAACCTGCAAGTTGGCTCTTTATATCTTCAACAGTCTTGTTAATTGCATCAATCTTCGATTGCAGGTCTTTTGTTGTGTCAGATATCTGCTTTCTCAAAAGGTAATCAACATCACCGAGCTGAGCTGCCAAACCGTTAAGAATCTCGCTTATCGTTTGAACGTCGTTCTTCAAAGTAACAAGGTCAATTTCTTGTTGATTACCATCTTCATCTGTGTAAATGAATTTGTCTTGGATAGAATTCACAAGGTCGTAAAGTTTGATTATATCTTGGTCATGTAAATCAAGAACAACTTTCGCATCTTCAAGTTCAATCTGGAGTTGTTCAATGTCTTGCTTTACTGCATCTAATTTTTCGCTGGTAGTACTTTCAAGCGTTGCTTTCAAGTTTTGCAAATTTGAATCAACCGTTTGAAAGACATAATCAAGAGTTCTAACTAGGAAAACCGCTATCTGATACCTTGTTATTGCCTCGTCACCACGATAGGTGCCGTCGGGAAAGCCCGTTGCAATTCCAGCTTCTTCCAATCTGGTTACAAATGATTCTGCCCAGTGTCCCTTTGGAATATCTCTGAAAGCTGCCATAGATATACTGAGAACTAAAAAAATAGCAACTAGCGTCAAGACTTTTTTCATACTCTTACCCCCTTTATGATGATCTACATTAAAACCCTAATTCCACATTCCTAAAATATTCGCGTATATATTATACCACAAAGTCCGTTAGTGATGCAAATTTTTCTCTGTATTTCCAAAGGAAAATTTAGTATATTACTGACAACTTACCAAAAGGTTATTTGCTCTGATTACCTAAAATCTTTATAAATACACGCTTCCCAACTCTTAGAATGTGTTCTCCCACAACAGGAACCGTTGCTTTAAAGTTGTCAACACGGTTGTTGTCCCAATAAACTCCACCTTGCGTAATTAATCTTTTTATCTCACTTTTCGTGCCTATTCCCAGGTTAAAGAGCAGTTCTACAACGTTGTATACACCGAGTTCAACAACTTTTTCTGGCATCTCGTCGGGGTTTTCTTTTTTCTGGAAAACCGTAACAAAATATTCTTCCGCTTCTTTCGCTGCCTGCTCCCCATGGAATTGTCTGACTATTTCTCTTGCAAGCCACATTTTGTAATCTCTTGGATTGACTGTCTTTTCGTTTATCTCTTTTTCCATTTTGCTCAGAAAATCTTCATCCGCATCTGTCAACAATCTTGCGTATTTCACGATTAACTCATCTGGTATCGACATTATTTTACCATACATATCTTTTGGTTCGTCGGTGAAACCTACGTAGTTTCCATAGCTTTTGCTCATTTTGAGCTTTCCGTCAGTTCCTTCAATTATTGGCATTGTCATAACTATCTGGGGTGTTTGTCCGTATTCTTCCTGTATTTTTCTTCCAACCATGAGGTTAAATAGCTGGTCAGTTCCCCCGAGTTCTACGTCCGCCTGGATAGCAACAGAATCATAAGCTTGTGCTAGTGGATACAAAAACTCAGAGATACTGATAGGTGTGCCTTCTGCGTACCGTTTTGCGAAATCTTCTCTTTCAAGCATTCTTGCAACTGTGTATTTTGAAGCCAATTTTACAACATCGGCGAATGTCATTTTCCCGAGCCATTCGTTGTTGTAGCGAATTTCTGTTTTGCCTTTGTCAAGAATCATGAAGGCTTGTTCCGCGTATGTTTTTGCATTTTCCATGACCTCTTCTCTTGAGAGCATGGGTCTGGTTGTGTTTCTTCCTGACGGGTCACCTATCATTGCGGTAAAATCACCAATGATTAATACAACCTGGTGCCCTAAGTCTTGAAATTGTTTAAGTTTTTTCAAAACTACTGCATGACCTAGATGTAAATCTGGTCTCGAAGGGTCTACTCCCAACTTTACTCTCAAGGGCCTTCCAGTTTTCAATCTCTCAAACAATTCTTCTTCTGAAACCAAGTCTACGCAATTTCTTTTCAATATCTTTAGCTGTTCTTCGGGAGGAAGTTTTACCGTGGACAACAGATACACCCCTCTTAGTTAATTATTTCGTCTCTTTGGTGAAGTTTTATTTTTCAATTACCTGGACAATACCCAGGATGTTAAAAAGCACATAATAAAGAACGCAACAGCCAACGCAACGGTTATTTTACCTGAAGTATCTAATCCTTTTTTTCTGCCAAACATCGTATAGGCAGCACCACTTCCAAAAGCACCACCAAGTTCTGCAAACTTTGTCATTTCTTGCATAACCATCCAAATCAAACCAACTGCAATAATCGTGTGGATGACTAGTAAAAGAACTGCCAACATCACAACACCTCCAACTCTTTTTTACGATTTAGCTTTCTTGTTGCCTAATTCAGTGCTAATTATAGCATATGTTTTCTAAATTTTGCAATACTAAACAAGAAATTTTTCGACATTTAAACGTAAGTCGCTCAACTAAAAGAAAGAAATCATCAAAAGAAATCATCATTTGATGCAGTATCACAATGAATCAGAGAATCAGAACAAAAATGCTTGGTCAGTTTCTGGTAGCCCGTCTAATACTCCCAATCGTTTGAGAACTTCCACTTGTGCTTTGGTCACTTTTGCCCTTGTCATGAGGTCTTCAACGGATGTAAACATTTTGAGTTCTCTTTGCTGGACTATCGATTTTGCTACGTTATCCCCTATACCGTGAATTTTGTTGAAGGGTATAAGTAAATCTTTTCCATCTATTATAAACCTTGAATGATGACTCCTTCTCAAATCTGGTTTCTTAAACCCAAATCCACGTAAAATCATTTCGAGTGCAGCTTCAAGGACCTTTTCCTCGTTCTTTTCCTTAACATCTTTTTTCGGACTGTTGTTGAGTTCAATAAGCCTTTTCTTTATCGCTTCTTTGCCTTTTAGTATTAGCTCCGCATCAAATTCATCGCCTTTTGTTGAGAAAAATGATGCATAGAATGCAAGTGGATAATGGACTTTGAAGTAGGCTATTCTGAATGCCATGCTCACGTAAGCCACTGCATGAGCTTTCGGGAAGAGATACTTGATTTTCTTACAGGATTCGATGAACCATTCTGGGACATTGTATTCTCTCATCAGTTTTTCTTCTTCCTCTTTCAATCCCTTACCTTTACGCACGTTTTCCATAATCTTAAACGCGCTTGACGGCGGAACACCTTTGTGGATAAGGTAAATCATGATATCATCACGACAAGAGATAACTTCTGAAAGCGTTGCTATTTTCTTTTCAATCAATGTCTGTGCATTACCGAGCCATACATCTGTTCCGTGTGATAATCCCGATATACGTACTAATTCTGCAAAAGTCTTTGGTTTTGTCTCTCTAAGCATGCCCATGACAAAATCTGTTCCAAACTCTGGGATACCGATTGTTCCAACGTCTGTTCCCAGTTCTTCTGGATCCACGCCAAGTGCCTTGACTGATGAGAAGATACTCATCGTAGCTTTATCATCCATTGGAATGGTCATTGGGTCCACGCCACTATATTCATACAGTAGTTTTATCATCGTTGGGTCATCGTGACCAAGTGCGTCGAGTTTGACTAAGTCATCATGGATAGCTTCGTAAGCGAAGTGTGTGGTGTAAACTCCCGACTTTTTATCGTTTGCAGGGTGTTGATAAGGCGTGAAGTCGTGTATATCGTAGTCACTAGGAACAATCATGAGTCCACCTGGGTGTTGACCTGTTGTTCTTTTAACTCCTGTGACGTACATAGCCAGACGCTCTTGCTCGGCTGGATTGAGTGGATTTACAATATTACCATTTTTATCTTCCATATACGCGCGGACATATCCAATTGCGCTTCTATCAGCTATCGTACTTATCGTCCCTGCCCTGAAAACGTGTGACTTACCAAACAATTCTTCTATGAATTTATGCGCACGGTCTTGGTATTCACCTGAGAAATTCAAGTCTATATCCGGAACTTTATCTCCTTCAAATCCCATGAAGACTTCAAACGGTATATCTTGACCTGCCTTTTCCAATTTTGCTCCGCACTTCGGACAGCGTTTGTCTGGAAGGTCATAACCAGAACTCACTTCTTCATGGAGCTCAAAATATTTGCAATCTGGGCATCTGTAATGTGCGGGCAACGGGTTGACTTCGGTTATTCCTACAAGGTGTGCAACCAGCGAAGAACCAACCGAACCTCTTGAACCAACAACATATCCATCCTCGCCCGCTTTTTTGACAATAAGATGAGCAATCATGTAGAGAACTGCATATCCATGACCTATGATACTATTTAGTTCCTTCTCGATTCGCTTTTCAACAATTTCAGGCAACGGATTTCCATACAATTCGTATGCACGTTTGTAGGTCATTTCTTTCAATTTTTCTTCCGCACCTTCGATTTTTGGCGGGTGCAACTGTTTCTCAAGTGGTTTGATTTCCTCTATGAGTCCAGCTACCTTTCTGGGATTTTCAATTACAACCTCTTTTGCTATTTTTTCATCTTCGAAAATCTCTATCGCAGCTTGAAGCATTTCATCTGTCGTGCGCAAATAATAATTTGCATCGGCATCTTCAATGTTACTTTGTGGAGCCAATAACACTTTACGTGCCTTTATGTCTTCTGGATCCAAAAAGTGCGCGTTCGAAACCAGTACAACGGGAATGTTTAATTCCTTAGCAACTTCATACAACAACCTATAAGCTTTCTTTGCTTCCTCTTTTGTGAATTCTTCTGATGTAATCGTATCAAGAGGCATGATTTCGACGTAATCGTAGAACTTCAAAATTTCGTTTAGTGCATCTTTATCTCCCTCAAGAGCGATTTCAAATACCTCGGAATTTGCACATCCGGTCCCTAATAACAAGCCTTCCCTGCGTTTTTCCAAATCTGAACGAAGCACTTGGGGAACCGCAAAGAACGTTTCTGTATGGGACTTGGAGATAAGCTTGTATAGATTTTTAAGACCTGTTCTGTTTTGTACTAAAACTGTTAGATGTTGAGGATGTTTTGAAAGTGGATTTATATGCTCAACGAGTTTGTTAATCCTGTCAAAAGTAGTTATAGATTTTTTCTTCAACAATTCAACAAGTTCTAAGAATACTCTTGCAGTTACTCTTGCGTCATCCAACGCTCTATGATGCTGGAATTTTCCAAGTTTGAAATGTTCGACAAGTTTGTCGAGTGAGAAGGCTTTCATTTGGTTCCTCAAGAGTGCTTGAGATAGCCTGAGTGTGTCTATGTACGGTGGGTTGAACTCTTTTCCAAATCTTGCAAATGTGTGCTTCAAAAAGCTGATGTCGAAATCTGCGTTGTGTGCAACAAGAACCGCATCTTTCAAAAATTCCCATAGCTTGTCAATTACTTCACCAATTTCTGGGGCATCTTTCAACATCTCTTCTGTAATACCAGTGATTTGCAGACTCTTTTCTTTCAACGTTGTTGGTTTTACTAACGTGTGGAATTCATCAGCAATTCGCCCTTCCACAATTTTTACAGCACCAATTTCCATGATTTCATCAAGCCTGGGGTTCAAACCTGTCGTTTCTAAGTCAAGAACCACGTAAGTTGCACTTTCAATCGAACCCTCTATTTCGTTCATCATTATTTTCTTTGGGTCGTTTGCAATGTAAAGCTCACAACCAAAGATGGGTTTCAAACCTTCAGACTTCGCAAGTTCGTAAAACTCTGGAATGCTCTGAACGTTTCCGTGGTCAGTTATTGCGATAGCTTCCCAACCCCATTTTTTAGCGGTTTTGACGTATTCGGCAACGTCGAGCACACTATCCAAATCACTCATCTTTGTGTGTGCATGGAGTTCTATACGTTTCTCAATAGCATTGTCCATTCTATCAAGCGAAGGGATTTCTGTTGCGGAATCTATTTTGAAAAAGAGATTTCCGTTCTTGTCGTAATTCATCGAACCATTGAATATATACCAACCACCTTCTACAAGGTGTTCTTCCAACTCCTTTACCTTTGAATTGAAGACTTTACCAAGGATGGAATCTTTCTTATCTGTGATGTAGACATTAATTATCTCATCAGATACTCTATCAATTTTGAATATCTTTCCGTAAAGTTTTGCTCTCTTTTTAACTTGTGGAGGTTCTGATGGACTGTAAAGTGTTTTGAGAATAGAAGGATTGAAGTTTGTAAGTTCGGTAAGTCCCGAAGGATGAACTGCGCTATTTTCATCAGTTCCTTTAAATTTTTCACTCGTTTTTGCTTGAGGTGAATGAGCAGAATTCTGTGATACTCCATTTACCACTAGGTCCCTTGGAGAAGATTCATAGGTTTGTTCAATAACGTCAATAGTGTATTCTTTGAATGGCAGAGAATGCTTTATTTTTTTCAGTCTGGAAATCACATGTGCCTTTCCGAATTCACCAAGAGCATATATCTTGAGTTGTTCTCCATTTATCTCTATCTTTTCTACGTATTTTCCTGAACCGTTTAATTGTTGCATTACCTTTTCATGTAACGTTTCTAAGCTTTCCATCTGTCCGTTTGTTTCATTCTCAAGAACCAAATCGATGTGAACACCGATGAAACTCTCAAGCACGCTTTTCAAAGAATGCACATCACCTTTGAAATCTTGTATAACGAAAGAGACCGACTCTCTTTTCCGGTCGTAGATGATCTTTTTGATTACACCTTCTGCTTGTATACCTATTTTCTTTGAGATATCTTTAAGGTTTTTGGAAACATCAAATACGTGATACATAGCCCCCACCTCGGAAACGTTATGCAACTTTTTGAAGCATCTGTGCCTTTATCATTTCTGATTAAATTGGTTTAACAAGCCTAATTGTCCGGAACCAGAAGAGGTTACTGCAGCACACCAGGCCACAGCAAGTGCATCAGCTGCGTCGTCTGGTTTAGGGACCTCGTAGAGTTTTAAAAGCATCTTCATAACTTTTTGGATTTGAGACTTTTCAGCACGACCGTATCCCGTTACCGTTTGTTTCACCTGATGGGGGGTAAATTCAACAAAAGGAATTCCAGAATGTTTTATCGCAAGAAGGATAACCCCACGTGCTTCACCAACATAAATGGCAGTTTTCGCATTTTTGTAAAAATACAAACTTTCGATGGCTACAAGTGATGGATTGTAAGTGGAGATAATTTTAGAAATCTCAGAATAAATGTAATCCAATCTATCTTCAAAATGCTCTTCTTTGCCAGTTGTAATAGCACCATGGGCTACATGAACTATCCTATTTCCAGTCTTCTCCACAACCCCGTAACCCACAATACCATATCCTGGATCTATACCAAGTATCCGCATTTCACAACCTCTTTTCTAGGAACTCGATAGGCTGAGCATCGCTTGTCAAAAAAAAAAAAAAGTCATCAGTATGTTCAGTATATTCTGTATGTTCTGTTGTTCAGTGGTTATTCAATTGATATTCAATCGATATTTGATATTCGATTAATAATTATACATCCTTCTTACCGGTTGGTATGTTACATTTTATTGCACACTTTTTGTTAATTTAAAGTATGAGCATTGCATCACCAAAAGAGAAGAATCTATACCTTTCCTCAACAGCAATTTTGTAAGCCTTCATTATCAACTCATAGCCGGCAAATGCACTAACAAGCATTATCAAAGATGATTTTGGAAGATGAAAATTGGTAATTAACGCATCAACAAGTTTGAACTCGAAAGACGGATAGATAAATATATCTGTTTTTCCAGAATAAGATGGCGCTTTGGGGAGACGAGCGATGGTCTCCAACGTTCGCACACTTGTGGTTCCAACAGCGAAAACTTTCCCACCTTCGTTTTTTACTTGCTCAATTATATGAACTGTTTCTTCAGGGACAACGTAATATTCTTCATGCATTTTGTGTTGACGGATGTCTTCAACTTTAACAGGTCTGAACGTCCCAATGCCAACGTGGAGTACAACCTCAGCAGTGAGAATACCCTTCTCTCGAATCCTTTCCAATAGCTGTTCCGTGAAATGTAACCCAGCAGTAGGAGCAGCAACGCTACCTTCATATTTTGCATACACAGTTTGATATCTTTCAAAATCTATATTGTCATTGCTTATATAATGTGGTAAAGGAACTTTTCCTAACGCAAAGATTTCGTTGTCATTTTTTGTTGAAAATTCAACAAGTCGTGTACCTTCTTCGGCTCTTCCTACACATTTGGCTGTCAACGCGATTTCGTTGTTGTGAACATCAAAAATAATTTCTGTTCCTTCCTTTATCGCCTTACCTGGCTTAACAAGGCACTTCCATACGCCTGGTTCAATCTTCTCAAGCAAAAGCAGTTCGACTTTTGCACCTGTAGGTTTTCTGCCTATTATCCTTGCTGGAATCACTTTCGAAGTGTTAAATACCAGAAGGTCCCCAGCATTTAAATACTCCACAATGTCTTTAAAAATCCTGTGCTCAATTTCTTGCGTTTTTCTGTTCACTACCATGAGCCTTGAATGGTCCCGTGGTTCTACAGGTTCCTGAGCAATTAATTCTTCGGGAAGGGTATAATCATATGCTTCTAGTTTATACAAGTCAACTGGCTTCATACTTTTTGTCCCCCTTTGGTGATTCGATAATGTTAACTAAAAGTATTGAAACTTTCCAAAAACCGCATTATCCTTATAAAGAGGGGACACCCCCAACCAACTCTCGACAAAGGAGGTATCCCGATATGAACAACTCAACGCTCTCTTGTCCAAAATGCGGTTCCACCAGCTTATACAAAAACGGTCATGACAAATACGGTAACCAACAATTCCTTTGCAAACTCTGCCATCATTCTTTCAAACTCTCCCATTCTCACAAACGCAAAAACTTCCCTTTCCCTTATCCCAAATGCACTTCTTGTGGTAAATCTATGCAAATTTACAAAGTCCGTCGCTCTTTCGTTGTCTTCCGTTGTAGAGCTTGTCGTACCAAAGATAGAGTACCTTTTAACCTCCCCGAACCAGTCACCCTTATTCCTGAGAAATTTAAATATTTCCGCTTCCCTATCTTTTTCGTCTTAAAGGCTTTTGTTTTGTATATGAAACACAATATGTCTTATCGCTCTCTTGCTCATTCTCTTAATATCAAAGTATCTCATGTCACCATATATAAATGGGTTATTAAACTGTGTACTTTATTCTCTGTACTTTTTCCAACATTTACCATCGAAAATGTTTTCTCAGTTCATGCTGATGAAACTGTTCTTGTGTTCAAAGAACAAAAGTACTATGTTTGGCTATTAGTTGATCACGAAACTAACTTAATTCTTTGTTGGCATGTCTCAAAGTATCGTGATATGGGACAAGTCAAAGTATTGCTCGAGAAGTTCTTTGGTAATTCAAAACCTAGAAACATTGAACTTATTACTGATGGACTTGGTGCATATGAAAGTGCAGTAAAGCTGTTGTTCAGAAATATCAATCACGTAGTGGTACCGCTCGGTAAAAACAATCAATGTGAATCTAAGTTTTCATTGTTGAAAGACTTTTTCCGACTCAAGCGAGGGCTGAAGAATACGAAGAACTTAGCGAAATATATTCAAGGATTTTGTGTAGTGAAGAATCTTTGGAAAACGCACAATGGCAATATCAATCGCATTCTTTCACAATTACACTCTTTCATCACTACAAGTTAACACTATCGGTGATTCCATTACCAATCCAAAAGTAAAGGGCGGTTTCCCGCCCTTTGAAATTTTGATTTTTTACTTTCTCAATGCCAACTTTTCAAGGAGTTGTTTGTAAAGTTCGGGGTCTTTCTTCATCAGGTACTTGAGCATCTTTCTTCTGCGTCCAACCATCTTCATGAGTCCCCGTCTGGAGTGATAGTCTTTTGGATGTTTCTTTAAATGTTCTGTCAAGTGTCTTATGCGAGCTGTTAAAAGTGCTATCTGGACCGCTGTGCTTCCAGTGTCTGCGTCATGAATCTGGAATTCCTTAATGATGTCCTGCTTTTCCATCTGCTACACCTCCGTCTAATGTCCTCTTGCCAAGTAGGGGAATACTCCCACAACCGAGCAAGGGCAATGATATGATACAATAGAACAGAATGTATGTCAAGAACCTTGAGCTGAGTGGAGAGATATTATCCTAATGCTTGGAAAAACAAGATTAAAAACCGCATTAAGCTAATTTCTTCACTTTCCAACAAAAAAGCACAATATTTCGTGGAAATTTTTAAGATATTTATTTACAACTTTTTGTAGAGTAGTGCTATAATATAATTTGGCTGGTAGCGGTGAAATTTTTTGCATTGAAATATATCGCTATAAGTTTGGAATTATTTCTTTTTCTTTCTTAACGGTTGGTTTTTGCATTTTAAACTTATCACATTTCTCAGAAGGAGGGATTGAGTATGAAGAAACTGGGGATTCTTATTGCGGTCGTTCTTTTTGGAATTTTCGCTTTTGCGCAAGAAGTAGATATGGAGACTTTACTCAACAGAATTGAACTTTTGGAAGAGTACACAAACATGATCTACGATGTTTTGGGCACAAAAGTCTCTTCAGATGATTTTGAAACAGCGCTAGCAGAATTAGATGGGAGAATTTCCGAACTTGAGACAAAAGTCTTGAACATTCAAAGCACCATTGATACAGGATTGCCAGCACTTAGAGACATGCTTTACGAACTTTCTGCAAATCTCGCTGCAGTTGAAGAAAGATTGACATCTTATATGGAAGTTTCATTGTCAACATTAAAAGATGAAGCCAAAGCCGAGGTTATGGATGAAATTCTCCCGATGCTCGATGATATTAAAGTCACACTTGATATCCACGACGGCGATATCCTCAAGATATACGACACACTTGGAACTCTTTCCGAACAAATTGCAGCTGTCCAAGAAAAACTCGCAAGCTTTGAAGAAATATCAGCTTCAATAGAATCGCTGACCCTCAAACTCGATATGCACGACCAAGATATTGTCAATATCTACGACAACCTCTCCATGAAAGCAGACAGAGAACAAGTTGATGCTCTTGAAGCAAGTGTTACAGATTTAGAAGCAAGTGTTACAGATTTACAAGAACAGATTGCAGGGATGAATGAGATACTCACAGGACTTGCTGCACAAATCGGTGATACTGACTATCTCCTCAGGAAAGCTATAGAAAATGCTCAGAAAGACTTACAAGCAAAGATTGATACAAAAGCAGACTCCTCTGCTCTTGAAAATGCCGTGAAAGACTTACAAGCAAAGATTGATACAAAAGCAGACGCAAAAGCAGTTGAAGAAAAAGTTAACAACGTCAACATGATTGCTTGGATAGGCGTTGTTCTTGGTGCAGTAGCCCTTGTTCTTCCATTTGTCAGAGGTCAGTAATCAAATGGATGTTTATCGAATGTAACGAATATAACTAATATTATAACGAGTATAATAAAGCGGGGCTTTTAGCCCCGCCTATTATTTGCTAATTCAAAATAAAAACTTAGAACTCCCAGCTCTTTATAACACCATAACACCGCAACGAAACGTCCCAACTTTAGAACTGCATCCTCATAATTTCCCTATAAGCTTCCACTATCTTGTTTCTCACCTCAACAGTTAACCTTAACGATATAGACGCCTTTTCGGCTTCAACAATGAGTTCGTGTATGTTACTCACCTTTCCCATGGCAAAATCATCAGCCATTTTCTCAACATTCTTTTGCTGTTCATTCACATTCTTTAATGCATTTGACAGTACTTTGCTAAATTCACTTTCGTTTTGTTTTTTAACGCTTTGATTAATTGAAACATTCTGTTTTAGATGGTTAATCCCTCCAATTTTATCCACCACTTACTTCACCTCCCTATCTGTAGGGCGGAAGTTATCATTGCTTTTGTTGTGTTTATGGCTGTTGCGTTCGCTTCGTATGCCCTTTGGGCGTTTATCATATCTACCATCTCGCGTATGATATTAACATTTGGAAGTTTCACGTAACCATTTTCATCCGCATCTGGGTGCGTTGGGTCATAAACAATTCTGAAGTCCGAAGGGTCTTCGTAAACACTTTTCACAATTACACCTGAATTTTCTCGCCTTCCTTGAATGTTTCTTACTAATTCTTGAAAAACAGGCACTTTTCTTCTGTATGGTTCACCCTTTTCTGTTCTTGTCGTCTCCGAGTTTGCTATGTTTGTAGAAATAAGCTCTATTCTAAACCTTTGAGCTGATAATCCTGTCGCTGAAATGTTCATTATATTGAATTCGCTCTGCATTGTATCACCTCTCAAATTATTTTACCACAAAACTACCTAGTATTCCTAATCACTGTGTTATATCTATCGATATTTGCACTCATCAATCTTGAGAGAACCTGATATCTAAGTGCATCTTTCACCATTTCTGTGACTTCCATGTCTATGTCAACATTATTCTGGTCGTTGGTTAGCGAGGTATTCTTCATTTTAACTTCCTTCGCAGTCACAATCTTCGGTGATGTGGGAAGATGTCTTTGGTTTGTTGTTGTCAGTTTCAATTTCATCTTTGATTCTTGCAAATACTCTTCAAATGCTACATATTTTCGCTTGTATCCAGGAGTTTCGGCATTAGCAATGTTTTGAGCATGTAGCTCTTGCCTTTTCATTTGAACATCCATTGCTACCTTGAGAGTTTCAAAGTTTGAGTTGAATATGTTCGCCATACTTTTTCCACTCCCTGTATGCCATTCTGTTGGCTGGCCTGTCATGTTTAATATTCTACCATATATACTAGTATTCCTACAACTAGTTAAACAATTAAACACCGGAAAATGGTATAATTGAATTGAACCATATTAAAGTTGTTGAGGTCTAAACTACTAGAGTAGAGATGATATTATTTGGGAGGTGACATTCATGAGGAAGCTCTATTTATTGTTCATCGCTGTACTTGTCAGCCTTTTCTTGTTTTCCTGTGGTTTGAAACTACCTTCGAAAGCGCCTGAGAAGGTAAAGGTCCAGTACACGAAGTATTTGGAATTCCCGATTACA
The DNA here is from genome assembly GCF_001644665.1 of Fervidobacterium pennivorans. Classification (NCBI taxonomy): domain Bacteria; kingdom Thermotogati; phylum Thermotogota; class Thermotogae; order Thermotogales; family Fervidobacteriaceae; genus Fervidobacterium; species Fervidobacterium ngatamarikiense. The sequence continues at coordinate 1,460,509 of NZ_CP011393.1, read as the reverse complement.
ACGCTGGACTTGAAAGTATCGGATTTCGTAGATAGTCTTTTACAAAAAAACATCGCCGGTTTATCTGTTATAAAAGGAAATCCTATAAGTATCAACTATGCAACTTCCGTAGAATATAGTCCAGGGACATTTTTACAAGATATAGAGAACTCCATCAAAACAGAACTCCAAAGCTTTGGACAACGTTTCGAATACAGAGTCGATAGTTCATATTTCCTGTCAAAAGTCTATGGGAAAATTGTGTTGCCAACAGTCCAGCCAATTCACCAATCAATATCGGTCGATGCACCAAACATAGGTGATTTTACAGTTGCAGATAATCTATCAATACCTGTGACAAATGGTACGAACATAATAGAATTACCATCAAGTGTGCTCAACTCATTGATCTTTGATGAAGCAAATCTGAAAAACGTCGATGTACAGTTCACAATCAGTGGTGTTTCCGCATCTAACGCTTTTCTGATAGTAGATGGCAGAACGTATCAGATTACTGTCAATGGTACAAAAAATCTGTCTAACGTAATGATCAAAAAATCATCGAATATTAAGTTAAAGTTTGACTCATCAAGCACCGGTTTTGCCCAAGTCACGTTGAAGTTCTTAAATCAAAAAGTCGACTACTTTAAGAATCTCGACACAACTCAGCTTGCAGATAGAAAAATTTCAATCAACGTGACACAGAATATAACAATTACATCCGGCACCTGGAAATTAGCACTGGGCGGTAACGTTGATGTGAATTTAAACATATTAGGATTCAGCGGAAATATATCGCAAAGCTACACGGCAAAGTCAGGAACAATTACGATAGGCTCAGGTTCATCATCGAATTTAACATGCAACATAGGATTTGATGGCACCACATTATTCACAGTTGGTGATGGTATAGTACTCAACGGGCTTGTGGAATTGTCAGAAAAAGTCAGCGCAGATTTGAGGGTGGCACCTTCAATAACAATCACACCGAACGTCAGCGTAACAAAGATAGAAAACTATCCGTTGAGTGTTACTGTGCCTTTGCCAAACAATGTCCAGTCAGTAAGTTTTGCTAACGACAGCGGTCACATGCTATTGAAACTAAACGGAATAACACTTACAGCTGTATCAGGAACATTTGGAAGTAACAATCTTTCACTTTCCGGTGGAATCGTGTTGCCATTCAGCGGAATATCTTTACCTTCTACGATAAATGCTCAGATAAGTGGTAATGTTAATTCAAATGAAATATCTTACACTCTCGAATTGCCTGAAAACCAGACGATAAAAATTGCAAACGCACAAATTACAGGTCTCAGCATTGATCCAGTAACAATCAACGAGCCAGTACCTTCAACGGTAAAGGATTTTGCTAATCTTGTTAAAGCAACTATTAAAGTTAAGCTCAATTACGACGTAAGAAATATCTCTGGTGTTTCTATAAATATTACCTCAAATATTTTCGACACCGGAAATGGAACACACAACCTGTCGGGAACTGGTACAATTGAACTGAGTTCTGTAGACAAAGTCTTTGATTTCTCAACGTTTACCAGCTTTACAATGACAATAACACCTACTGTTCCGCCAGCTGTAACGGTGAGTAACGTAGATATAAGAGAAGGAGTAAAGCTAGTAATTCAACCAGTAGTAGAACAATTCTTAATCTCAGAGGTTGATTTAAAAGGTCAGTCGTTTGAGCAAGACTTTGGAACACTAATAAACTTTGGAGATATTTTCAAAGACGATTTTGCATTCGTTAAGGACTTAGATTTAAACGTTGACGCTACAGTAACTTTCAACATAACTGAAGCAACTGTCCCAGCAACAGTAACTCTAAACATTTCTAGAAATGAAGTTAAAGTCAGCAAAGGCCAGAAAGTCAACATTGGACATATTATAGAAGAACTAATTAATGAAGGTACACCACTAAGCTTATCTATAATCTTAGAAACTGGTACAGGTACGTTGACAAAAGACAGCTTAATCACTGCATCCCTTGAGTTTGCACTGCCACTTAGCGCATCAACGGGAGAAAATGAGATACTGATAAAATCCGGAACAGTTGATTTAAGCATGCTTAATGATGTCAAAGATATTTTGGACAAAGTAGAACTCAAATTCGGATATTATTCAAATACCACAGGATTACAGGCAAAGTTGAAACTCGGTGCTAATAATGAGATTTCAACATTAATTGGAGTGTCTTCTCCAAGCGTTATAATTACAAAAGACAAGCTTCCAACACTTTCCAATAACAACGTACCATATGAAATACTGCTTCCTGCAAATTCAACAATTTCATTGAATTACAACGGTAAATTTAGCATCGCCCCATACATCGCTGTTGATTTGAAGGCTGCAACAGAAGTCAAACTTGGGAATTAAAGGTAGGTGATTGAGATGAGAAGAATTGGTATCTCAGTCTTTTTGCTCGTTGTTTTCTCAGTGTCAGCATTTTCCTTTGTGATTCAACCGTTTGGACTTTTCGGAAATGTTGCGCTCGTAAGGCACGATTTAACAGCGTTAATCAAGGTTGTTCCATTTGTGGAGTTTGAACTCGGGCAAAATATCCTAACATTGAACAACATAAACGCTCTCTTAAATGAAGAACAAGTAGATATCAATGAAAATGCGTTTGCTGATGCATTAGCGAATGGTTTTAGACTGTCGGCACCTGTCAGTCTTGGAACGTATGTTGATTTAAAATTCGGGGCACTGAGGTTTGTTCCTTACGTGCGTATAGATGGTAATATAGCTTTGAATCTACCAAAGACATTTGCCGAGCTGCTTGTAGGAGATACTCTTATTGATAACGCTTACAACGATACGAAAGAAGGCTTTCTCAACGCAAGTATTATGGCGAACGGTGGTATCGGTTTAATGCTCGGAGATTTCTACGTAGCGGGTAATGCTTTTGTTCCCGTTCTTTTCACCGACAAATCACAAACTACGATGACAGTAAGTTACACATCCTCCTCAACACCAGCATACGCTGAGCTTAACGCATCTGGCAAAGTTCGTGCTTACAGTCGTGTATCACTGAACGATATCAGAACCGGAAACATCGACGGTTTAATAGATGAACTCAGCCATTTTGAAGATTATGGTTTATCCCTTGAGATCGGCTATGGAAACGACAACTTTGGTATTGCGGTTAGAAATATTGTCATAACTCCCGCAAAGGCATGGTATGCATTCGAAGTGACCGGTGATGGAAAAGTTACATACACCGCACAGGAGACAGATATTACGTTTGAAGCAACATATTCCATTTCTGAGCCAACGGTCGCGAGATTGTCAACTCCTGTTACTGTCACCCCACCAATTCAAATAACAGCTTATATCAAAAACGACGGATTCATCATATGGGGAGTTATGGGAAGCTACTGGCTCGACGGTAACTGGTCGGTAAAAGGTTACGCGGGATTGAACATCGGTATTGCAAGGGCTTATTACATGCTTGGATATAACCAGATAAACTATTCACACACTATAGGCGTTGGAATGAACCTCTTCCTGCTCAATGCGGATTTAAAACTCACAGCGACAACGAATTCTTTAATACCATCAAGTAATTCTACCCCCGGAATAGGCTTTGCTTTAACAATGTCAGGTGGACTATAAAGATTAGAATTTACGACCAAGGAATATAGAAGTCCCGTTTCTGTTCAAATATGTGTACAGCCTGCCGAAATGAGCGCCGGCAGGCTTTTTTAATTTACAATATAAGGTGGTATAATTGCTTTGAGATAATGCCAAGAAAGGGGTACTCAAGTATGAACAGAGGGCAAAGAATAATCAAACTACCCGACGAAGTTGTCTCAAAAATCGCTGCTGGTGAAGTGGTTGTGAACCCTGCATCGGTTGTTAAAGAGCTTGTGGAAAACTCTATAGATGCTGATGCTAACAGTATTGAGGTCCAGATAAAAGATGGTGGGAAAAGCTATATTAAAGTCTCCGATAACGGCTTTGGGATGTCCAAAGAAGACCTCTTACTTGCCGTTCAAAGGTACACTACAAGCAAAATTGCATCCATAGAAGATATCTACAACATCACAAGCTATGGCTTTAGAGGGGAAGCACTTGCTTCCATCGGAGAAGTATCACGCTTGGTGATAACTACATCCAACGGTAATGAATCCAACAAACTTGAGATGGTTGGAGGAAAGGTTATAAAGGTCAGTGAAATCTATAGAGAAAGAGGAACAACTGTTGAAGTGTTCGATTTATTCTTCAACATTCCTGCCAGAAGGAAGTTTCTTTCTTCGGAAAAAATCGAAAGAAGAATGGTGACTGAAGTAATTGAAAGGTTTTTGCTCACAAAACCGAAAATAAAATTCCTCTTCAAAATCGATGAAGAAGTTGTCTACAATGCACCTTCTTCTAATCTGTCGGAAAGATTCAAATTAGTTTTTCCTGAAGTGAAATCGTTTGAAGAAATCGATAGTTGCACAGACGAAATAATCAAAATCTCTGGCATAATCTCTTCACCTCAATTTTTTAGAAAAAACCGTTCTGGTCAGTTATTTTTTGTGAACGGGCGGTTCGTTTTAGATAACCTTCTCCACCTTGCTCTTGAACGTGGGTACGGTGAAGCTCTCACCGAGGGTACACACCCATACGCTGTGATTTTCATCGAAGTTCCTCCAAGGGAAGTAGATGTGAATATCCACCCACAAAAGTTACAAGTAAAATTCTCCGAACCTCGCATGATATACGATGCTATAGCCAGATGTGTAAGAGATACACTGAGAAAATTCGAAGGATTCCAAATGTTCGTCGAAAAAATTGAAAGTCATGTGGCAAAACAAATTGCTTCGACAAGCGATAACCAAGATGAATCAAAAACGCTCCATATCAACGGCAATGAAACTGTTTTTAGAGATGTTGAACGAGCTGTTGAGCAGTCAGACACTCCCAAGCTTAGAGAGCCTAGCTATACATTCGAAGGTGTTACCGTATACGACCGGAATTATCGAAATATCCAAAATTATCAGAAACCTTTTGATTTCACAACTTCAAAACAACCATCTGCTCTCTTTCCACACGTTGTGAGCCTCACAAATTTAGAAAAAATAGGCGAGTTTACGATAATAAAGAACAGATACATCCTTTTCGAAGATAGTGATGGAATCATCATTGTTGACTTCCACGCAGCACACGAAAGAGTTATCTACGAACAACTAAAGGAACGCCAATTCCAAGTAGTAAATCTATTGATACCTGTGGAATTCTCTATTGGAAAGAGCTTGGCAGGTGTTTTGGAAAGTTTAGAAAATGAATTAAAAAAACTCGGTTTCAGTTTAGAAACGGAGAAATCTGAGAACAGCGTAAAGGTTGTCCTGAAATCAATCCCTTCGCTTTTAAAAATAACGCAGGCTCAGGAAACGTTAATTGAGATGCTCGAAGAATACCGCATTCCTTTCAACAAACCAAAGAGCATCTTACACGGTCTTGCATCAAAAGCATGCAAAACAGCCGTAAAAACCGGTGATAAACTCAGCGTAGATGAAGCAAAAATGTTGCTGGATGAGATAAAACGAAGAAATCTACTTACCTGCCCTCATGGAAGACCAATAATGTTGAAAATCACGTTTGACCAATTGGATAGCTATTTTGAAAGAAGATAACATTTTCTGACAAATTTTGACAAACTTTGCTTGAATATGGTATAATTATTTAAACCATTAGTTCGAAAAGCGAACTATGTGACTAAGTGGTAGTGATGTTGCTAGTAACTGTGAGAAAAGGGGTGAGACTGTGTTGGACAAATTTGACAAACCGTTTGTTGAAGAGATTTTGGCAACGGTTATGAGATACGGTGGAGACTTTGCAGAGGTCTTTGTCGAAGATAGGTATTCTACGAACATCGAACTAAAAAATGGTAAAGTAGAGCTTGCACAAACGGGTAGAATGTTCGGTATTGGTATAAGGGGTTTCCTTGGGGACAAGGCAATATACGCATACACAAACGACCTATCGAAAGATAACATCCTCGCTGTTGCTAAGAGAGTAGGAGAAGCTCTTGGTGAGGTCAAACTCAAGGATTTCTCTATAGATTTGAGGAAGAAGGAATTAGAAAATAAACATTTTGTTTTGTGGAAACCAGAACAGGTAAGAAAAGAGACAAAAGTTGGTTATATGAAGAGAGCTTACGAAGCAGCTAAAAAATATTCACCGACGATAGCACAGGTTGTTGTAAGATACTGGGATTACGATCAGAATGTGTTAATTGCCAACACAGAAGGCGTATTTGTGACAGACAACAGAGTACGCACAAGGTTGATGATTAATGCAGTTGCCGTAAAAGACGGGCAGATGGAATCCGGATTTTATGGACCAGGCGCTGGTATGGGACCAGAATTTTTGGAAAGAATTGATGTCGAACAAGCCGGTGTGAGAGCAGCAAGAATCGCGGTAAGGATGGTTGACGCTCAACCAGCACCGGCCGGAAAGATGACCGTTGTAATCTCGAACGAATTTGGCGGAGTTATCTTCCATGAAGCTGTTGGACACGCGTTAGAAGCATCTTCCGTTGCTCGTGGAATGTCTGTTTTCGCTGGAAAACTTGGTCAACAAGTGGCAGCGAAATGTGTCAGTGCTGTTGACGATGCAACAATTCCGAACGCATGGGGGAGCGCTAACGTTGACGATGAAGGAACACCCACTCAAAGAATTGTGCTAATTGAAAACGGAGTCCTCAAAGGCTACATGATAGACAAACTCGGCTCAAGGAGAATGGGAATGCCTTCAACGGGAAGTGGAAGACGCCAAGACTACACATTTGCACCAACATCCAGAATGAGCAATACATTCATCCTTCCTGGTGATTATCATCCAGAAGAAATCATCGCCTCCGTGGAATATGGTCTGTATGCAAAGACGATGGGCGGAGGTTCTGTGAATCCGGCAACGGGAGAATTCAATTTCGCTGTAAACGAAGGATACTTAATAGAGAACGGAAAGATAACAAAACCAGTAAAGGGTGCCACATTGATAGGAAAAGGATACGAAATCATCCAGAAAATAGAGATGGTTGGAAACGATGTTGCAAGAGGTCAAGGTATGTGCGGTTCTTACAGTGGTTCAATACCAGCAGACGTTGGGCAACCGACGATAAAGGTTAGGGAAATCATCGTTGGGGGGCGAAATGCATGACATTCGAACAATTCAAAGATAAAATATTTGCGCTTGCAAAAGTACATGGTGTGGAAGCACAGTTAAGTTTCTCTCAAAACAAAAACTTCCAGGTTAGGTATCAAAATGGCACGATGGACCAATACACAGACGCTGGTAAGTTCAAAATTACATTACAGCTTTTGAAAGATGGAAAGCTGGGGATGTCGTATACAGAAACTTTCGATGATCCAGAGAAAGTTTTTGAAGACGCACTGAGCAACATTGCAATAATCGATAGTGAAGATGTAGAGTATTTTTACGATGGTAAAGGTGAATATCCAAAGATTGAGCCATACGATGGTAGTTTTGAAAAACTTTCTGTGAAAGAAAGGTTATCTTACGTTGAAAAAGCTCACGAAGAAATTAGGAAAAGCTTGGATATAATAAACGATATGGCAGTCTACGGACAACAGATGAACGAAATGCGATTAGCTAATACACTTGGACTTGACTTATCCTACACAAACGGCGGAGGCTTCATGTACGCAATGGCGGTTGCAAAAGATGTGTCACCAAGATCCGCAGTAGAATTTGCTATTGGAAGAAAACCAGAAGCACTCAATCCTATCCACGTTGGTTCAAAAGCCCGCGATGAGGCACTTGCACTTGTTGGCTCAAAATCTGTCAAAAGCGGAAAATACCGAGTTATTCTTAGAAACGATGTCTTTTCCGATATCTTAGGAATGCTCATTTCTATGATTAGTGCTGAGAACGCACAGAAGAACTTATCACCTTTGAAAGGAAAGATTGGAGAAAAGATAGGTAGTGACATTCTAACAGTCAAGGATTTGCCGTATCATCCATTGAGCATAAGCTGTGCGCCTTTTGATACACAAGGCGTTCCGACGAAAGAGAAAACAATCATCGAAAATGGTGTCTTCAAAACGTTCCTGCATAATCTAAAAACCGCGAAAAAAGAAGGTGTTGAACCAACCGGAAATGCTATGGGAACAGGTATTCAACCAATCAACCTCTATGTTGAGCCCGGTAAGAGGTCGTTTGACGAATTACTCAAATCCTTGGACGATGGACTTGTAATCATTGAGGTTGAAGGCATGCACTCGGGAGCTAATCCAATATCCGGTAACTTCTCACTTGGTGCTAAGGCATTCAGAGTTGAAGGTGGTCGAATCACGCATGGGGTTGAGCAGATAACAATCTCTGGAAACTTTTTAGAAATGCTTGTTAATATTGAAGATATTGGAAATGATATACGCGCGTTTATGGGAATAATAACACCTTCAGTTTTAATAAGTAACCTTGATATAGCAGGAAATGCGTAAGTCCCTAACTAGAAAATTGCAAAAGCCCCCGGAATAATTAATCGGGGGCTTTTGTTTACAATTTTCCTTAGGGTTAGCCTATCAAGAACTTGAAACGTGTTACGTAGTGGTATATATCCCCTGGTCTTAACACTGTTTTTGGAAAGTTCTCATGATTTGGTGAATTCGGAAAATGCTGAGTCTCAAGACAGAAACCCGTATGCTCATCGTAGATTTGACAATATTTTCCTTGGAACCCCTGTAAGTAATTTCCCGTGTAAAACTGCAACCCAGGCTGAGTTGTGTAGACCTCCATTCTTATTCCGGTCATTTCACTATATACGCTTCCTGCAAATCTTTCAATGTTTTCGTGGTTTTCCGAAAGCACATAGTTAATGTCAAATCCTTTCAGGTTTGGATATTCATTCCTTAGCCGAGCGATAGCTTCTTTTATACTTATTTGCTTTCGCAAATCGTAGGATGTGCCTTCAACTGGTGCAATTTCTCCTGTTGGAATTAAATTCTCATTAACTGGGGTATATTTTTCTGCTCTTATTAGAACGCAATGATTGTAGATTTTACCACCACCATTTAGGTTGAAGTATGTATGCTGCGTTAAATTTACGATCGTAGGTTTGTCAGCCGTTGCAAAATACTCTATTTTCCATTCGTTCTCGTTAGTTAAAGTGTAAATAACTGTTACGTCCAGATTTCCAGGATAACCTTCTTCTCCATCGTGACCGCGGAGTTTCAAGATAACCTTCGGACCTTCCGGAGTTACTTCAGCAAAGGTTTTCCAAACCCTCTTGTCAAAACCCTTCACACCTCCATGCAACGCGTTGGGTCTTTTCCCACCACCGTCGTTTAATGCCAGTTGATAGGTAACCCCATCAATTTGGAATCTTCCATTATCAATTCGGTTTGCAAACCGACCAATAATAGCCCCGAGGTATCCCGGATTGCGTTCGTATTCCTCAACACTGTTGAACCCAAGTACAACGTCAACAAACCTTCCGTTTTTATCCGGTACCCATAACTCACGAACAATGCCACCCAACGAAAGGACTTTCATCATTAAACCGTGTTTATTAATTAGTGTGTATTCGTGAACAGGTATACCCTCTTGCGTATGTCCGAACAGGCTTTGTTCAACTGAGCCGTAAACACTTGTGTTGTTCAAATAAACCACCCCACCACTTAAAATGATAATGTTAACTAAAAGTATTGAAACTTTCCAAAAACCGCATTATCCTTTAAAGAGGGGACACCCCCCAACCATCTCTTGACAAAGCAGGTTCCCCGATATGAACAACTCAACGCTCTCTTGTCCAAAATGCGGTTCCACCAGCTTATACAAAAACGGTCATGACAAATACGGTAACCAACAATTCCTTTGCAAACTCTGCCATCATTTTTTCAAACTTTCCCATTCTCACAAACGCAAAAACTTCTCTTTCCATTATCCCAAATGCACTTCTTGTGGTAGGTCTAAGGCTTTTGTGTAGTGAAGAATCTTTGGAAAACGCACAATGGTAATATCAATCTCATTCTTTCACACTTACACTCTTTCATCACTACAAGTTAACACTATCCTTAAAATAGTCCCAAACTAAATCTTTAAGAACTCTTCTATAGCCTCTTCTATCACTTTCAGAGAAGACTGCCAAAATTCTTTTCTGGTTATATCTATCCCTACGCTGGCTGCAACTTCTTCTGCCGTGCCCTTACCTGTGGAAGCAAGGAGCTTTTTGTAAGTTTCAAAGAAACCTGGTTCATCGCGTTTGGCATAAACACCCAATGCAAAGAGCATACCAAACGTGTATGGAAAATTGTAGAAGTGGAATGTTGGAGAATAATAGTGCGGTTTTACAAGCCACATGAACGGATGAAGAATCTCTTCGTTTAGTCCATCACCGTAGGATTGTTTTTGAGCAGTTATCATAATCTCTTTAAGCTCTTTTACACTAAGAGGACCTGATATGCGTTTTTCAAAGACTGTCTTTTCGAACAAGAACCGGCTGTATATGTCTATTATTATCTGGACTGCATCGGATAGTTCTTTATCCAAAAGTGCAAGCTTTTCTTCACTACTTTTCGCATCTTTCTTTATCATGTTCAGAAGCAACGTCTCATTGAAAATCGATGCCGTCTCAGCCAAAGTAGCGGGGGTAGTACTGTTCAAAGGTGTTTCATCTTTCAGACAATAGTTATGGAAAGCATGCCCAAGCTCGTGGGCAAGTGTAAGAACATTATCCAAAGTTCCGTCAAAACTCATGAGTATCCTTGATTCTTTAAGTGCTTTTATTGATGCACAAAACGCTCCTCCACGTTTTCCTGGTCTTGTCTCTGCATCAATCCAGCTTTTTTCAAAAGCATCATCTATGAAGTCTCCAAGCTCTTTTGAAAATGTTGAGAGATTATCCACTATGAATCTTCTAGCTTCTTCATAACTCCATTTTCGTTCGTATCCACCAAGTGGTGCGAATAAGTCATACCAAGGTAAACCTTTATCGTATCCAAGCATTTTTGCCTTCTTTTTTAGGTATTCTCTCAGTTTTGGCATACTTTCTCTAACAGCATCCATCATAGCGCTGAATGTCTGCTCAGTTATTCTATTCTCAAAAAGCATAGGTTCCAGAGGTGATGAATATCCCCTGAGTTTCACCTCAGTCAAAAACTCACCCTTTATACTGTTTAGACACTGTGCCACAACATCAGCAACACTTTCGCATGCCCTGAGTTCTGATTCATACGCCTTCTTTCTAACATCTGGAGATTTATCGTACGCCAAATTTCTAACTTTCATTAAAGGCAATTTTTTCTTTTCGCCGTTCATTTCCATTTCGCAGGTTAGATTTGATGTTGTTTTTTCATATAAGTTATTCCATGCGTTTCCACCTGTTAGTCTCATCATATTGATGATTCTCTCTTCATTTTCAGAAAGCATGTATTTTGACAACATTTTTTGTTCTTTAATCACAAACATGTGCGATTTAATAACCTCTGAAGAGGTATTTTCGAGGTTTTCAATTTCTACCTGCTTCAAAAACTTCCTAAACTTTGTCCTTGCGATTGAAAGGTCTACAAATTTACTTCTTATAATGTCAAGATACTTTGCTGCTGTTTCGTTGTTCGCATCCGCACTTAGTGTCAAGCTGGCGAAACTGTACAACTTCCCTCCAAGCAAGGAAAGTTCGTTAAGTTTGTTGATAACGTACTCTAACTTTTCCTCAACTCTTTCTGTTGATTGAAGTTCCTCATCCATCCACGTTAGAAATTCTGAAAGCTCCTTTTCAAACTTTACTAAATCAGACTTGAAATCTTCTGATTCAAATGAAGAATAGATATTTGTCAAAACCCATCTCATCTTTTTTAACCCCCTTTAGTCTATTCTCAATTTTCCTACACATCTTCCATGTGTAGTCATTATACCACAAAGGTGGTATAATTTTGTTATCTGAAGTTGTTTTTCCAAAATGCAAGGGGTGATGGAAAATGGGAGCAGTTAACACGAGGAAGATTATAGATATGAAGGGCAAAGAACCTATTGTTATGGTAACAGCTTACGACTACCCAACTGCAAAGATAGCATCAGAAGCTGGTGTTGATATCATCTTAGTTGGTGATTCCCTGGGAAACGTTGTGCTTGGTTACGATTCCACAATACCTGTGAGTATGGAAGAAATGCTAATGCACATCAAGGCTGTTCGAAGAGGTGCTCCTGAAGCATTTATCGTTGGGGATATGCCATTTTTATCCTATGAGGTTAGCATCGAAAAAGCTGTTGAAAATGCAGGACTCATGCTTAAAGCCGGTGCAAACGCAATAAAACTCGAGGGTGGAGAAGAATACGCAGACACAATAAGACAAATTATCCGTGCTGGAATACCAGTCATGGGACATCTTGGTTTTACTCCCCAGTCGGTTAATCTACTCGGTGGTCACAGAGTACAAGGTAAGACAAACGAAAGCAAAGAAAAGCTCTTGAGAGATGCAAAAGCTTTGGAAGAAGCTGGATGTTTTGCAATCGTTCTTGAGCTCGTTGTTGAGAGCGTGGCAAAAAAGATAACGGAAAGCATAAATATACCAACCATAGGAATTGGAGCTGGAAGATTTTGCGACGGACAAGTTCTTGTATTCCATGACATCGTAGGTCTATCTCAAATGAATTTGAAATTCGTAAAAAGATACGCAAACACTTACGAGATAATGTTAGATGCTATTAAAAAATATAGGGAAGAGGTTAAATCTAAACTATTCCCTGAAGAAAAACACATATTTGAATAACAAAGATATCAAAAGATATCAAATTCTTGTTTCATCCAACTCGCTTTTGATGAATTCGTTCCACAATGTCACAAAAAATATGGCAACAGGCACAGCGAAGAATGTTCCAACTAATCCGTAGACCAACCCTACTAAGAAGATGAATATCAACATCAAAACCGGGTTGATATCAGCTTTGTGTTTCATGATAAAGATGAAGAACAAAAACGCACCTAAATGAACTATAGCAACGATTGAATTCACTATCAAAAAGTTCTTGAAACCCAATCCCAGTGTAACTATCAGAATAGGTATCCACTCAATAACAACCCCGACTATTGGTATAAAATTAGTTATGAATCCCCAAAAGGAAAGTAGGATTGTATACTCTGGAAGGAAAATCGTGAAAAGGAAATAGAAACTCACGCCTACGATAAGTGCTCCAAGAAGAATCACATCAACATAACTTTGCAAAGAATTTCCCAATTTTGTAAGGAAATCCTCTATCAGAGGTCTAACTCGCTTGGGGAAAAGTCCTGGTAGTGATTTTGTTGTCCATTTAGTGTATATCGTTACGTAGACTGTGAAGAGTATGCTATAAAAAATAATAACGCCAATACCGGGAAGTTTCTTAGCAAAATCCAAAAGGAAATTGTTGAACAGCTCTGAAATCCTTGGGCTTGCCCAGTCAGCTAAGTTACCTATAACTTTGGACAGTTCTGGATTGTCAACCAAGTAATTTTCCCAATATTTTGAATCTAGAATCTTCTTCATGAACTCATAGAAAGAGCCTATTTGGTTAACAACTAAGGGTATGATGTTGACAAATGCGTAGACTAACACTCCAAAATATATAATCAGTGATAAAGTCACAGAGATAGGATGCGGGATTTTTATCTTCAGCAAATTTTTGTAGATGAAATTTACCACTAATATGGATATCAGCGAAAAAACGAAGACGTATAACAATGTTTTTGAAATTGCAAATGCTATGAAAAATATCGCAGCATACAAAAGCACTATGAGAAGTGCTTGTTGTCTAATGCTCAACTTCACTTACCACCCCTCCTATGTGCTTTTCAAAGTATTTCCTTATTTCCTCTATATCGTTCGTAATTCCAAGGACAACCATCAGTTTAATTCTTGCCTTCTGAGCAAGTGGGTGTTCACTGAGTATAGCACCTCGTCTTCTCAAATCAGCGCCACCACCTGTGTATCCGTATATTGGATACACCCTTCCTTTGAAACATCGCGATGTAATTACCACAGGAATTCCCTTTTTTACAATCTCTTCAACCACATCAGCAAGTTCTGGTGGAACGTTACCGCGTCCAAAACCCTCCAATACAATCCCTTTGTAACCCATTTCATATACAGTACGCAAAATTGTGCCATCATCACCTGTAAAAGTCTTAACAACAGCTACCCTTTCCTCTACTCTATCGGTCGGTATCTTCTCTCTTGTCAGTGATTTTCTAAAGTATATCACATTGTTCTCATCCACCAAGCCAAGTGGACCGTAACCTGGAGAATCAAACGTTGCCACATTACTCGTATATGTCTTTGTCACTTCCCTCGCCGCATGTATTTCGTCATTCAAACACACAACAACCCCCATTCCGTAGCTATCATCACAAGAAGCAACAAGTACAGATGAAAGTACATTTCGTGGACCGTCCGTGCTAAGCTCACTGATGTTCCTCATTGACGCTGTCAAGACAACGGGCTTTTCCGTCTTCAACACGAGGTCAAGAAAGTAAGCTGTCTCTTCCAATGTGTCAGTTCCGTGCGTCACGACAGCTCCGTCGTATCCTTTTTCTTCTAAAAATTCATCTATCTTTCTTGCAAGTTCAAACATCAACTTTGGAGTCATGTAAGGACTTGGAATATTAGAGAATTCGTAAAGCTCCACATCGGCGATATCGTAAAGTTCGGGTATGTCTGTAACAAGTGCATTCCCCTTGTCATACGGAACAACAGTCCTACCTTTTTTCACCATTGCTATTGTTCCACCTGTGCTTATAATAATTATCTTCTTTTTTCTTTTGGTCATCCAATTACCAGAAATCATAAATCCCTCTCCCCTTTCAAAGTTTACCGATGGCAATCAATACCAGTACCTTTTCTTCCTGATTCTCATTCCAACAAGAACGCCGTAGATAAAACCTCCAGCGTGTGCCCAGTAGGCAACACCTGTTCCTGTGACATCAGCTAACATACCGTTCAATACTTGCAGTAAGAACCAGACAAATAAGTAAATCACCGCGGGAATTTCCACGATAAATGGAAGGATGAAAAAGACAAGAGAAACTATGCGTGAATAGTAGAACAAAATGAAATAAGCACCCATAACTGCGGATATTGCACCAGAAGCACCCACCAATGGATAAGGGGAGAACGGGTTAAATATTACATGGAAAAACAAAGCAAAAATTCCACCCGTTATGTAAAACAGAAAGAATTTAAAATGCCCCATGGCATCTTCGACGTTGTCGCCAAATATCTTCAAAAACCACATATTACCGATTATATGCGACCACCCACCATGGACAAACATATGTGTGAAAATCTGTAAGACAGGGAATGCATAGAACATACGCTCTGGAACAAATCCGAACGTGTAGAAAAATTCCTGGAGAAGTTCTGGATCCCAAAATAATGTTAATTCATAGAGAAAAACAAGGACGTTGGTTATCACAATCATATAATTCACAACAGGTTTTCTCAAACTTGGTATTGTATCGTAAAGTGGAAACATTTGTCTCTCACCTCTCTAATAAAAAGAAATTAAATTAGCTCTTAAAAATCGCATACTGAAGAATCCCAACCAACTCATACACTATATTGCAAAAAGTATAAAAGGCTCTGTATGTGGGTATGTAATCAAGAAAGGCATTTCGAAAATCAAGAGGCACGTCGCTTTGGATATGGTAAACTTCCTTGAAAAATTTCCTGAACGACAGCAAACTTCTCTTCATATGTGTTACACTCGTCACAAGAGTAATAGGTCTGTCTCCAATTATACTATAAGTATACTGTGCGTTTTGGAAGGTGTTCCTTGCTTTATCTTCAACAATAACATCTTCCTCAGGTACACCAAATGAGATTAACACATCTTTCATAACAAAAGCTTCCGGAATACCTTTTGAAACCACTCCACTTGTAACGACAATCTTTCTTGGTTTTGACTTGTAAAGTAAATACCCCTTATACAATCTCCTAAGTGTGTGTTTTCCTACCTCAACGCTTCCAGAGTATTCATCAATTCCTCCACCAAGAACAACGATGTAATCCCCTTTGTCTTTTGTATCTGGAATGTATAGAACCTTAGAAAACAAATTCACGAACCAGGTTGAGGAAACCATGTAAAAGAACACAGAGAGTGAAAGGAATAGAACAGGTAACCAAGCACTTCTCAGAGGTTTTAATGGCTTTTTCTTCTTAAGAAAAAAATAAAATGCTAAAATCGCAAAAAATGTAACGAAAAATCCTGGAAATATAATAAAAGCAGATATTATCTTCGTGAGTTCAAGCATATTTGAACGTTAAACGCCTCCCACTCAGCACGCTTTTTCAACGCCCTTCTAAACTTTTTATGTACTTTTGTAGAGCCACTTCATCTATAATTTTCCTTTCTTTTCTGTCAGCTTCCAGCAACTGCGCTCTGACATATCTTTCCTTGAGCTTTTCGAAACTTCTGCGCTCGGTTCGTTTTTCAAGATAAGCTCTTAAGGTTTCTTCCTCTATCTTACGAATGTTACTCAGTTTCAGCTTAAGCTTTTTCAAATGTTCATCGTACATTTGAACAAGGTAGATTAAAAAAGCAACCTGCGCACCGGTTTGAACACCACTACGCAGTTGCTCTTCTGTGATTTTTTTCGAGTTGCTGACCTGTTCTATCTCTTCTTCTAACTTTCTTATTTCTGCCCTGATTCTGCTAAGCTCATTTTTTAAAGCCTCTTCTTCCTTTTGCCTTAGTGACAGTAACTTTTCAAGGCGGAATGACAAATTCTCTGCTCTCCTTTTACTCCCACTTATTTTTCCTTTGAAGACAAGAATGTTGAGAGCAATTCAACAAAAATCTGCAAAACTTTTTTACTGGCCTCCGAAAAACGACTACCTTCAAAATTATCAAGCGATATAATTATTACCTTTTTATCACCAACCTTAACACTACCAATCAAGGGAATAAAGTTCGGAGAGGTAACCCCTGTTTTTTCCCAGAGGTCCTTGTATTTACTTTCCCTGTTTAACTTATATGCATCCAACAACTCCACAACTTTGTTTTCGCCAATGTGCGGTCCATAACTGTCTTCGGAAGCCTTTATAACAAGATTCTTAACTTCATCATCGTAGTTGTAAACTGCGACACACTTGTATTCGTCATTTTCTAAAAGCCACACAGAAGCCTTTTGCGTTTCTGGGATAACTTTTACAAGTTCATCGAGCATGAGTGTTAGATATTCTTCAAGTGTTTGGGTTTTGTTCCAAAGCTCGATAATCTTGGTAATTGAATTGAGTTTTTCTGTAACATCTTTGTAGACCTTTTGATTTTCCAAAACTTTTAACGCAGCAAGCACGTAAGAACCTAAGAATCCTGCCATCGCTTTTGCCATGCTTGTATAGTGCTCAGGCACATGAACAACAAATTTGAAACGGTCGATAGGAACAACTTGATAAGTCTTCTTATCGTGGACGAATGTTTTAACTTCGTTAATCTCTTTTGCCTTCTCTATAATCTTTTCATCTTTTGTCCCTATTAAATATTCGTTGTTCATTAGAAGAACAACTGCAACGTGAGGATACTGTGCATGGAATTTTCTGGAAAAAGACGTTACAAACGTAACTATATCTCCATCAGCTTCACCCAAAGCTTCCATAATTTTTTCTTCAACAAAAGACAGTAGTTTATACAAGCTCTGTTCAAGAACCTTTTGTGTGATATCGAACATCACACCGGCAACACCGTAGTTCCCATCACCAAGTCTGATAGGCATTCTCTGGATGTTGTAATGTCTTCCGTTGTAAACTATCTCATGTGAGTGGTTTCTTCTAGTTCTTTTGACCTTCCTATCGATTTCCTCAATTTCTTCAATACCAAAAATTTCGCTCTCGAGCTTTCCTATAATCTTTTCTTCCGGCAACCCCAGAACGTTTTCAAGTTCTTTATTTATCCACAGGTAACGTCCTTTATTGTCTTTAATAAACGCAGGTGCTGGAAGTCTTTCAAAAAACTGTTGCAAAAAGTATAGATACCTCATGCTGTTACCTCCTCCATCTTCACTTGAATGATTTTTGAAATGCCATCAACCATAGTTACCCCGTGCACAATATCCCCAGCTTCCATAATCAGCTTGTTGTGCGTTATTACTATGAACTGCGACTGTTGTTGTTCCAAAAGTCTTCTGAACTTTTCTGAGTTGTAATCATCAAGTGGGGCATCAACCTCATCAAGAACGTAAAAAACCCCTTTGTTAGATTCAAGCATCGCCATTATAAGTGCAATTCCAACAAGCGCTTTCTCCCCACCAGAGAGCAATTGGAGTTTCTGGACCTTTTTACCAGCTTTTGAAACCACGATTTCTATGCCTGATTCAAATATATTCCCGTCGTCAATTAATCTCATACTACCCGTTCCACCATAGAACAGGTTTTCTATGTATCCTTTGAAGGCTGCGTTAATTCTGTTGTATGTGTTTAAAAATTGCTCTCTTGCTTGGATATCGGTCTGTTCAATGAGTTCTTCCAACTTCCTTTTTGCTTCTTCCAGGTCCAATTTCTGTTTCACAAGCTCGTTATATTCATTTTCAACAGCCTTGTATTCATCAATAGCACTCAAATCAACGGCACCGAGCATCTTTATTTTATTCTCCAAATCCTTCATTAGCTGAGCGAGTTCATCCAATCTCTCAGATTCTATCTCTACGGGATTTCTGTATTCCTCGGGAACATTTGAAATCCTGAATCTAATTTCTTGTATTCTTAAATCCGTTTCATGGATTCTTTCCCTTGTTGATTCTATCTCACTTTTTATTCGGCTTATCTCCTCTTCCAATGTCTGGAGTTGTTGTAGTTTTTCCTCTTTTCCGCTCTTTCTTTCTCTAATATTTGTGAAGATATCCTGTGCCGTTGCTTTTAAACTTTCCAGTTCCCTTTCGTTTTCTATTAGGAAGTTCTTCGTGTCATTTATTTCCTGCTCAAGTTGCGATATATTGTACTTAGCATCGGCCACCTCTTTAGCAATTTCTTCCAACCTGTTGTTTATTCTATCATTCTCGGCTGTGTATTGTAGTTTTCTTTCAGCAAGGTTTTTCAACTCCGCACGTAATGTTGCGATATTTTCATTTAGAATCTCCAATTTTTTCCTATGCTCTTCTAGTTCTTTTGAAAATTCGCTGACATCTGCTTGTAAAACCTTTCGTTTTTCTTCCAGCACTTTGCTTTCTTCTTCCAAATATTCTATTCGAGCAATATTACCTTCGTACTTTCCGTTGTATTCTGCCTCGAGTTTGATTAAGTCAGAAAGTTCGTTTGTAACATCCCTTAGTGCTTTCTGGAGTTCTTCGAGCACACGTTTGGATGAGAGAGACTTACTTGACACACTTGCAAGCTCTTCTCTTATTATTGCCATATTTTCTTGAAGTTGCTTTATCTCTTTACTGATTTCTTCAATCTCCTTTTCGACTTTGCTCTTCTCATTAACTAACTTTTCAAGTTCTTCTTGTAGTGTCTTTAGTCTAACCTTTCTTGCTATCAACGAGTTCGAATAATCTTCCTTCGCTTTTCCACCACTGATAGCCCCTCGACCTGAGATGAGTTCACCATCGAGTGTAACAATCCTTGACCTGATTTCATACTTTCTTTTTATCTCTATTGCACAGTCGATATCTTTGACAATTATGTCGTTACCAAATAAATAAAGTGGTAAATTCCTGTATTCTGCTGATACATTTACAAGATTCGCGGCATATCCAATGAATCCCGGCTCGTGTTCAATACCGCTGATAGGCGAAAATGAAGCGTCTATCAAATCCAAGGGTATGAAAGTGGCACGACCATACTCACCCGCTTTTAAGAAGTCGATTATTTGTTTTGCATCTTCTGCGGTTTTTACAACAACATGTTGCACTGCTCCGCCCAAAAGTGTTTCGTAAGCTGTAGAGAGCGATTTATCAAAGTCAATAAGATTGGCAACAACGTCTATGAGTCCTTTAAATATGTCTTTGTTTTCGAATATCTTCCTTATTGAATAACCAAATCCTTGATACTCTGAGATTTGCTTATTCAAAACATCGATTTCTGCTAGTATTTCTTTCTGCCTTCGCACAATCGTATCCAGCTGATGAGTTTTCAATTCTTTACTTTGATTGTACTCTTCCAGTGAACTTTTGACAACCTCTAATTCCTTCACAAGTTCGTTCTCTTTCTCTACGATTTCAAGCAAATGTTTCTCAAGGTCGTTTATTTCTTCCTCCAGCTCTTGCTTCCTTGTTTCCTTGGACGTTCTTTGACTCTGAATCATTTCAAGTCGGTGCTTGATATCTTGGTTTGTTTCCGTCAAACGAACTATCTCATTGTGGATTTTTGCAAGGCTTTTTTCTATCTCCTCGTATTCTTGTTTCTTTTTCAGTATCTCCTTCTCTTGCTCAGAATACTGCGTGTATATTTCGCTCTTTTCTTTTTCAAGTTTTGAGAGCTCGGATTCTTTCTCATTAATCTCTTCCGTTATTTTTGAGACGATGAGTTTTATTTCCTCGTATCTATTTTTCAGTGAATTTGCCTCATCCGTCAACATGTCAAGACGTGTTGTTATTTCAATATACTTACTTTCAAGCTCATTGAGTTTCTTTGTAAATTTCTCTCTAATCTCCCTGAGCTGGTCTTCTCGTATCTTGAACTCTTCCAAAGTCTTTGTGTAACTTTCCATTTCCACGTCTATCTGGTTGAATTCCTCACGGAGAGTAGACCAATTCATTTCAAGTTGCGCAAGCTGCTTTAGTTTCTCTTTCAAAGAGATGTTCAACTCATTGAAATAACTTTCCATGTCGGCAAGTCTTTGGGTTTCTAAACGATAGACTCCTCCATAATATTCTTTCTTCACATTTTCTAATTCCTGAGAATACTCAAGATATCTTTCTGCTCTTTTTGCTTTCAAGTAGAGTGATTTTCTATTTTTGTCAACCTCAAAAAGCACATCTGTTATCCTACTGAGGTTGATTTGCGTTGCATCGAGTTTTGCTAATGCTTCTTTCTTCTTTTCTCGATAGATACCAATTCCAGCAATCTCTTCTATTATTGCACGCAAACTTTCGGGTGTGGCGGATACTATCTTATCGATTTGACCTTGACCAATAATAGAATACGGGTTTTTTCCAAACCCGTGTGTCATCAGTAGCTCTCTCAAATCTTTAAGCCTTACTTCATCTCCGTTGAGCAGATACCTACTTGTCCCGTCACGTGATAATTCCCTAGCAATAGAAACTTTATTCCCGTTATCTTCAAAAACAAGTTCCACGTAAGCATATTGTGCGGGTGGTCTTTTCTCATTTCCCCAAAATACCACATCTTCGCGCTCTTGCGCACGGATTTCTTTCATAGATTGTTCACCGAGCACCCAACGTATCGCATCGACCACGTTTGATTTTCCAGAGCCGTTGGGACCTACAACAACTGTTACTCTATCTGATACCTCCAATCGAACTGGGTCAGCGAACGACTTGAAACCTTTTATGAAAATCTCCTTTAATACCACCGACCACCCTCCCCATTCTTAGGGACTGCCATATCTTTTAATGTGGACATTCTTGGTATCACTGAACACTTAAAACTTTTATTATCTCTTGCGATACATTATATATATCCCCTGCTCCTACAAACATATAGACTGCTCCATCTTCGAATTTCAGGTTTTTCAATTCATCTAATTGTTCTACAAAAATTGCCTTGGGGATACTCTCTACAATTTTTCTTGCACTCGCCCCGTTCTTGCTTTCAAATGCACCGTAAACTTCCGTGACATATATTTCATCAGCTAACTGTAAAACCTTACTGAACCGCTCAGCTTCCCTCTTCAGTCTTGTATAACGGTGTGGTTGGAATATGACAACGACCTTTCTGTCTGGATAAACCTCTTTGGCTGTTTTTAAGAGTACTTCAACTTCTTCCGCTGTGTGCGCATAATCATCCACGATCGTAAGCTTTCTGCTCGGGTTGTCGTAACTTACGTTGAACCTTCTGCCAGGCAGTGTAAAATCATGGAAAGAGTTCAGCACATCATCTATATTGTACCCCACACTTGAGAGTAAAGTGACAACAGCAAGTGCATTTAAAGCGTTGTGATATCCAGGCACGGGTAAAAACAGTTTTTTCTCCCCCCATGGGGTAATTATTGTAACAATTTGCCTGAAGCCTTCTTGTTTACGTTCAACCATTTTGAAATCACCAGAATATAACCCAAATGTTGCATGTCCTTTGTACTTACCTTCGTCCGCAAATGTGACCACAAACTTCGAATTTTTGATAAGCGTTTCGAAACAGCTGTAATAATGTTCCAAGTCACGATAATTCTCTAAGTGGTCCTCACGTATGTTGGTTATTATTAAATAATCAGGACAAAACTGCTCAAATCCTGGTTGGCTTTCGTCAAGTTCGTAAACCACAACTTTTGTTTCTTCCGATCCTTTTCTGTAGTTTCCGTGCTCCAATTTGTTGTGCAACGCACCTAAGAAAACATACGGGTCAGCACCGAGGTTTATCAAACTGTTTGCGAGCATCGAAGTAGTTGTAGATTTGCCATCCGTTCCAGTTACAGCGAAACCTTTGAACGGTTCCAAAATCCTTCTAAAATGGTCTATGCGCATTGTTATCTTGATGTTGTTCTTAATTGCCGCAACGTATTCCGGATTGTCCTTGGGAATAGCGGGAGTCATAACGACTTCATCCACGCCTTCTACATTCGTTTCTTCATGTCTGTCGTAAACTTTTATTCCAAGACTTCTCAAATACTGCGTTCTCTCAGAACTGTAGGGGTCACTACCCGAGACTTCTTTCCCAGTGAAATGTTCGTGCATCGCTTGTGCACTCATTCCAATGCCGCCAACACCTATGAAGTGTATCTTTTCCCTCTTGCCGTTCTCAAATCCCATCTTCCATGCCTCCATGCTGTAGATTATGTTCGTTTTTCACAGGACTAAATGGCTAATATGTCTCGTTCTATCTCATCTACTATTCTCTTCGCAGGATTTTCGCGCTCTTGAAAATTCCTACCTTTTGCCAGTAATTGTTTTATCGTTTCAGCCAACTTGTCGGGTTCATACTCACTTTCCTTAATCATTACTCCAAGTCCCTTTCTTTCAATGATTTTTGCGTTTACAACCTGGTGAGATTCAGTAGCACCTTCCCAAGGTACAACAACAGCAGGAACGTTAAAGTAAATCAGCTCAGAAATAGTTGTTGCACCAGCCCGTGTTATCGCCAAGTCAACACTCCGCCAGTATGCGTACATGTTTTCTATATAATCCACGACTTGAACGTTACCAGGAACATCTCCTTCTACTTTCTTGCCACCGGTAGACAGAATAAAATGCACACCTGGCAGTAACTTTGCAATATCTAACGTAATTTTGTTTAGAAACTCGCTACCGCCACTACCACCTATAACTATCACCGTGGGGTGAACTAGCTCTACCTTCCCTTCCCTTGCCCAGATAGGATTACCAGTAACCATTATCTTTTCTCGCACCTCTTGGGGAAATTTTTCCACACATTCTTCAAATGAGACAAAGACCTTTTTAGCAAATTTCGAAATAGTTACGTTCGCCTTCCCTGGTATAGTATTTTGTTCTTGGACGTATACAGGAACACCGAGCTTTTTACCTGCTAAAGCAACTGGATAACTTACATAACCACCAGATACGTAGACAAAATCAGGAGAAAATCTTTCAAGTTCTCTTCTTATGATTATCGAATTTAAAACCAACTTCGAAAACCTTAGCACATTTTCTGGATGAAATATCGGTCTACGCAAGCCCTTTACCCTTACACTGAACCTTTTGAACTCCGGATGAAACTTTGGAAGTACCCGTTCTTCTATTTTACCTTCAACACAGAAATATAATACTTCAATCTCTCTTCTTTTCTGGAACTCCTCCAACACCGCTAGATTTGGGTAAAAATGCCCGCCGGTAACCCCGCCGGCAACAGCTATCTTTAACGGTCTATCTGTTGCTATTTTTTTCTCCAACATATTTTACATGCTCTCTCCTTCTTTTGAAATTTTTATATTCTCCCGTTTTTCGTTCTCTTCTTTTCCAAATAATCCTGAGAGTATTATCCCAAAGCCTATCAAAAGTGCCATCATGGAGCTTCCGCCTGTGCTTATAAAAGGTAGCGGGATACCAGTCACCGGGAAAAGCCCGGCGAAAACTCCAAGATTTATTGTCACATGGAAAAGTATAACTGTTGCATACGACCAAGTAAAGACACGAAGTGCTGTGTCTTCTATGTAACTTCCCAATCTCATGAGTGAATAACTCAAAAACATGTACATCACACAAACAAGGATTATACCAAAAAAGCCAAAATCTTCTCCAATGACTGCCAAGACAAAATCACTCTCCGCTTCAGGAACATAAACCTTCAACCAACTGTTACCTATTCCCACACCTGTTGGTCCTGAGTTTTTCAAAGTCTTCAGCGCTATCTCTACCTGCGGTGCTAATTCCCCACTGAAGAAGTATCGCAACCTACCAAGCTGGTAAGAATGCAATAGACCTGTCGTTGAAGCAATTACAACTGCAATAACAATTACTACAACAGCTACAAGAAAATACCTTAGCTTCGTACCACCGTAATACAAAGTAACTGCGGCTATCAAAAACGTAAACATGGCTGTGCTTAAATTCGGTTCGAGGACAATCAAACCGACGTAAACCAATGCATATAAGAGCGGTAATAACATTCCTGTCCAAACTTCAGACATCTTTGCTTTGTGTTTTTTCGCATAAATCGATAGATAAAGTATTAGTATGATTTTAGCAAACTCGGAAGGTTGTAATGTGAACCCTCCGATGTGTATCCATCTGTGTGCACCATTTATCGGAGGGAATAGAAATACTACCCCTAGCAAAACAATACCAATCGCATAGAGCCATTTATCGTACCTTTCATAAAAACTGAAAGGTATATTCTTTACAATCAGCATGAGAAACAGACTAACAGCCATTGTGACTACATGTTTTACAAAAAAATTGCTCGAGGTATTGAAAACCTGTTCTTTCGCAAGGTCCAAGCTATACATTGCCAAAGCTCCAATAACAAAAAGCACCAGATAAGTGACCAGAGTAGCTTTGAGTTCTGCTCTCACTTGAAATACTCCTCCCAAACACTAAGAAGTGTTACGAAAAATAGGTTACTAAAGTCCATACCTTGCTCTGTAAGTTTTTCACCATCAAAAAATTCAAACCTTCTTTTAAGGATATCAAGTACATCCTTTGGATCTACACCTGTTTTTCGTTTGACATACTCAAGGTCAGAACCCCATTTTGTTCTTAACGACATAAAGAGTGTTTCTAATGCTTCTCTTTCGGGTGTATTGAACACTTCGTAAGACCTGGGTAATCTACCTTCGGAGATTGCCAAAAAATAGTCACTCAATTTCTCGAAGTTATTATACCTCAGAAAACCTATATGACCACCTGCGGCAACACCCAAACCTATGTAGTCTGTATTAAACCAATACTTTAAATTGTGTAAACAATATTTACCGTTGATGGTAAAATTAGAAATCTCATACCTCTCATATCCAAGTGCTCTTAGTGCATTTAAAAACTCATCATACCTTTGAAACGTCTGTTCGTCTGGCTTTTTTAGTACACCGGCACCGTTTTCTGAATGAATCTCCAACATATAAACGGAAACATGGTCAGGCACAAAATCGCTCACAAACCTAACGTTCTCTTGAATAGTTTTCCATGTTTCTCCAGGTAATCCTACAATAAAATCTACATTCACGTTATCAAAATACCTTCGGGCAATGTCGTACTTTCTCAAAAATGTTTCAAAATCATATAATCTACCAGACCTCTTAAGCACGTTGTCATCTGTACTTTGCAGTCCCATGCTCAGTCTATTTACTCCAAGCGCTTTGTATTCAACAGCTAAGTTTAAATCGAAAGAGTCGGGGTTAACTTCTATCGTAAACTCTTGAAAACTATTTTTTGCATAAATAGAAATGGACTTAACCATCCTGGCAAGGTTCTGCAAAGGAAATATGCTTGGAGTTCCGCCACCTATGTACAATGTTGTAACACCTTCACTGAGATACTCTTTATACATCTCTACCTCTTTCAACAAGTATTCCGTATACTCATCGTAACTTCTATCTACAAAACTCACAAAATCACAGTATACACAACGACTTTTGCAGAATGGAATATGTATGTATACCCCTAATCCTTCCTGAAGACTCTTGAAAAGCATTGATTTACTCAACCTCTCCATTGAATTATTCAGAAAATCTAAGCTTAAAATAAGCCACGTTGTTTTGGATTATCAAATCTCCTGAGAACGGTGAAAGGAACCTAAACCAAACACCGTATTTTAGGTTCTGAGAAGATGGAACGTAAGTTCCAAAGGTTGAGAAGAAAAATCTGAAATCCTGGAAGTCTATAAATATTCTCCCTCCAAGAAGCCCTACTAATCTTCCTTCATCGAAATCCCACCCAAGGTTCACGATTGCTCCTTGCTCAAGTGATTTGTCCGCAAATACAAAAATGCCAAGTGAATAGATGTTGCCTATCTGCACAAAGCTGAGAGGTAATGTATCGATTAGGGCGTATCCCCTCTTCATGTTTATCTCGACCTTGGGCTGCTCGTTCCCTAGTTTTGAGAACGAAAAACCTTCGTAGTTCAACGCGAAAGGTCCTATAACCAAATCACCTAATGGCAAGCTTGGTAAAGCAAGCCATGTCTTGGAATACTCGGTTTGCAAGACCTGGTTTGTGGAAATATAGTAAGTCTTTTCAAAACCTGTAACAGGTATAGAATAACTCTCATATCCTATCGTAAGAGCAACTCCTTGCACTTGCCCAACAAACGCTAGTAAGTTAAAATAACTTTTGTCAACAGGGCGCTTCATGTTTATAAATCCCAGCTTATAAGCTTCGTTTCTGACATTCTCATCGTGCAACCTTAATCCTACCGCCCACTTGGAATTTTCATATACTAAGGATGCATTCCACACATTGAGCGAAATAGCATTATACATGCCCTGTATTTCAAGATTCACACTCTTCAGGACGTTTACAGTATCCTCAGCTACGTCACCAAAACCTATTGTTGATGAAAATAAAAAGAATACCAGAGTTAGTAACACAAGCCTTAAGCTTTTGCATGTATCCATCTTGTCCCCCCCTTAAAACCTTTCAAGAAAATAGACTTTAGTTTCTTAGCAGTTTGTTCAATATTTCGTTCACCGTCTTTGGATTTGCCTTGCCTTTGAGCTCTTTCATAACTTGTCCAACGAAGAAACCAAAGAGGCCTTCTTTTCCAGCTTTGAAAGTCTCAACCTCTTTTGGATGGCTCTCGATAACCTTCTTTGCAATCTGCTCTATCAACGCAGTGTCGTCTATCTGTTTTAAACCTTTCTCTTCAACTATCTGTTTTGGCATTTTACCTGTGAGTAACGATTCTTGGAAAACGTCCTTTGCCATATTCCGTGAAATGGTTCCATCCTTCATTAAGTTGATAACCTCTACAAACGTATCTGCACTAACAAATAGCTTCTCTTTTTCGTACTCGCCATACAATCTAAAAAGTTCTGTTAAGAACCAGTTTGCAACCTCTTTAGGTTCTCCTGATTTTTTCACAGCCTCTTCGTACAAGTCACCAATCTCTTTGTCTTCAACAAGTGCCCAAACTTCTTTTGTGTTCAAACCGTAAGTTTCTACAAATCTTTTGAGCCTTTGTTCTGGCAACTCCCCAATTGTTGCTTTGATTTTCTCAATAAACTCGTCATCAAGCACGACAGGTGGTATATCCGGTTCTGGAAAGTATCTGTAATCGTGTGCTTCTTCTTTACTTCTCATACTCACCGTAGTTTTAGTGCTTAAATTCCAGCCTCTTGTTTCCCTTTCCACGTCTAGCCCTTTTTCCAAATGCTCTACAATGCGTTCATACTCGTATTCAAGAGCCTTTTCAACGAACCTAAAAGAGTTCATGTTTTTGACCTCTACTTTGTTGCTCTGCTTTCCCGTTAGAGTGTCTACGACTGAAATATTTGCATCGCAACGCATAGCTCCCTTTTCCATATCTCCACTACTTACGCCTATGTATCTCAAAATGCTCCTTAGTTTCTCCATAAATATCCTTGCTTGCTCTGGAGATTCTATATCAGGTTCAGTAACAATTTCAGCCAATGGCACCCCACATCTGTTCATGTCAACAAGTGAGTAATCAGCTTCGGTGATGTTATCTCCAGCATGCATCAATTTTCCAGCATCCTCTTCTAAGTGTATTCTTCTTATTCGAACCCTTTTACCTTCAACTTCCAAAAATCCGTGTTCAGCAAGTGGATAAAAGAACTGAGTAATCTGATACCCCTTTGGCAAGTCCGGATAGAAGTAGTTCTTCCTATCAAATCTTGAGTACCTGTTTATCTTACAATTCAAAGCCAATCCTAACCTAACTCCTAATTCAAACATCTCCATTGACGGTACAGGCAAAGCACCGGGCTGACCCGTGCATACAGGACATATTGAAGTGTTAGGTTCCAAATCGAATACATCCGCACTACAGTTGCAAAATGCCTTCGTTTTTGTGCTCAATTGAACATGTATTTCAAGCCCTATGACAGGCTTATATCTCTTCGCCTTTTCCATCTAACATTCAACCTCCTTAGCATCTAAGCTCCCTTTTCTCCTAAGTGCCTTTCAATGTAATCAGCAAAACCTAAGACCTTGGCATCAGAAAATCTCGGACCCATTATTTGGATACCAACGGGTAGATGCTCCACTTTACCAAAAGGAATACTAATTGCTGGTAATCCAGCAAGATTTGCAGGGATTGTGAATATATCCATCATATAATAAACAAGCGGGTCACTAACAGAACCTATTTTAAAAGCAACGATAGGAGATGTGGGTGTAACGATGAAGTCGTACTGCTCAAAGACACTGTTGAGCTTCGTCGATATTTTTCTTCTAACTTTTTGAGCCTTTTCGAAATACGCATCGTAGTAAGCAGCACTAAGTGTGAACGTTCCTATTAGTATCCTTCTTTTCACCTCGTCACCAAACCCTATCCCTCGCGTTCTTTCGTACATCTCTCTTAACCCTTCTGCTGAAACCCTTAAACCGTATTTCACCCCGTCGAACCTCGACAGGTTTGAACTTACCTCCGCAGGGGCTATTATGTAATAAGTTGCAACCGAATATTTGATTTCGTCCAAATCAACCATATCAACAAAATGTCCTAAGCTCTCCAGGAATTTAATGAATTCATCAATCTTTCCTTTTACGCCCTCTTCGACCCCATCATTGAAAGATTGTTTAGCAACGGCGATTTTCATTCTTGGCAATTCTTTCCCTATGAATTGCGTAAAATCGATTTTTCTGTCAACTGTTGTAGAATCATTTTCATCTTTTCCCGCAATTATGTTCATCAATATCGCGCTATCTTCAACCGTCTTTGTGATAGGTCCTATCTGGTCCAGTGAAGAAGCAAAAGCGACAAGTCCGTATCGCGAGACCAAACCGTAAGATGGTTTAAAACCTACAACACCACAAAAGGCGGCTGGTTGTCTAATCGAACCTCCTGTGTCACTTCCAAGCGCTGCAACTACTTCTCCAGATGCTACAGCTGCAGCCGAGCCTCCACTACTTCCGCCCGCAACTCTTTGCGTGTCATGCGGATTTCTTGTTGGTCCAAAGGCGGAGTACTCTGTACTCGCTCCCATTGCAAACTCATCGAGATTTGTCTTTCCAACAACAGAAAATCCATTTTCTTTGAGTTTCTTCACGACCGTAGCATCGTAGGTAGCAATGTATCCTTTCAATATCTTCGATGCACATGTGGTTTCAATTCCTTGAACATTTATGTTATCCTTTATCCCTATAGGGACTCCTCTTGGAGCTTGCTTGTTTACACTTATAAACGCATTCAAAATCTTGTCTTCTTTTTCAATGACTTCTAACGCTCTTTTCACAAGTATTCCTAAATCGTCACTTTTTGCAAATTCAATAGCTTCTCTGAGTGTCAGTTTTTTAAATTCCTCGGAATTCAAAACCCTCTCTTCCAATGTGAACACCTCCTTGCTCTTTCGAGGAAATTATATCACATATTCAACAAAATACACCGTTGTGTGTTAAAATTGATAACAAAGCAAATGAAAAGAAAACTTAGCCAAAACGACATTGGGAGGGAAGAGGATGAACCAATTAACATTTGAACTGAGAAGTGGTAAATATTATTATCATTACCCATTTCCTGTTGCTATAATAGGAGTCAAGGTTGACGAAAAGGTAAATTTCATGTCCGTAGCGTGGCATACACAACTTTCTTTTGACCCGCCGCTATATGGTATCTTAATCTCACCAAAAAGATACACAAACGAGCTTATAAAACAAACAGATGCATTTTCTGTCAATTTTCTGAAGTTCGAAGATTACAAAATAGCCGGCTTTGTCGGAAGAACATCAGGAAAGGACTTAGATAAAGTTAAAACATTCGAACTAAAATACTTTGATGGGAAAGTTCTTCCTGTGCCTGTTTTAGAAAACGCAATAGCTTGTTATGAATGCAAAATAGTAGACCAAAAAACATACGGAGACCATATATTATACGTCGGCGAAATTGTTGGAATACATTACGATAAAACATACTACGACAATGGACTTTCAAAATCGTTGCTGCTCTACCATGGTAACGATAGATACACATACGCTCTAAACAAAAGCATAAAGTTCGGCAAAGAAGAAGTTTACAACGAACTTAGCAACAAAAAAGTTTAAGTCAGGCTTTCAAAAGTTAAAACAAGTATGGTATAATCTTACCAAAGGTTTTGGTTCATCTAAACCTTTGATAGGGGGTGGAGTGATATGAAAATCTTTCTCGATACAGCGAATCTTGAGGAGATAAGGCAGGGAGTGGAGTGGGGAATAGTAGATGGAGTTACAACAAACCCAACACTCATAGCAAAAGAAGGAGCAGATTTCGAAAAACGTATAAAGGAGATATGCGAGCTTGTCCAAGGACCTGTCTCTGCTGAGGTTATCTCTTTGAACTGGGAAGGCATGGTCGAAGAAGCTAGAAAACTTGCCGCAATCGACGAACATGTGGTAATAAAAATTCCAATGACTCCTGATGGAATAAAAGCTGTGAAGATACTATCAGCCGAAGGTATAAGAACAAACGTGACACTTGTTTTTAGTGCAAACCAAGCCTTACTCGCAGCGAAAGCTGGTGCAACGTATGTTAGTCCTTTCGTAGGAAGAATAGATGACAACGGTAACGATGGACTGAAATTGTTGGAAGAAATCATGCAAATTTTCGCTAATTATGGTTTTGAAACAGAAGTAATTGCCGCAAGTATAAGACACCCAATGCACGTTGTGGAAGCTGCACTTATAGGTGTGGATATAGCAACAGTTCCATTCGATGTGCTTAAGAAGATGTTTATGCATCCGTTAACCGATGTTGGGATAAAGAGATTCTTGCAAGACTGGGAATCTTACAAATCTTCGAAAAAGTAAAAAGAATGCGAACACTAAAGGGAGGTAAATAGATGTATCGAACTCATAATTGTGGTGAGCTCCGCTTAAAAGACGAAGGAAAGCAAGTGAAACTTGCGGGTTGGGTTGACAGAATCAGAGACCTCGGCGGTGTTAAGTTCATAGTCCTCAGAGATAGGTATGGAAAAACGCAAGTTGTTGTAAATCCGGATTCACCAGTTTACTCGATTGTCAATACAATTTCCAGAGAAGACGTCATCAATGTTGAAGGCATTGTTCGAGCAAGGCCAAATGAAGCGGTGACTTCTGAACCTACCGGAGAGATAGAAATTCTCGCGGAGAAAATCGAAATTCTCTCAAAATCCGAACTACCGCCATTTTATCCGGGTGATGAAGTTTCGGAAGAAATGCGTTTGAAATACAGATACTTGGACATTCGAAATCCAAAGATGGCAAATAACCTCATAGTCAGGCACAAAATGGCGTTCCATGCTAGAGAATTCTTAACAAGCAAAGACTTTTTGGAAATTGAAACTCCATACCTTACAAAAAGTACCCCAGAGGGTGCGCGGGACTTTCTTGTTCCATCTCGTTTGAAAAAGGGGACATTTTACGCCCTTCCACAGAGCCCGCAGTTATTTAAACAAATACTCATGATTTCAGGAATGGATAAATATTTCCAAATAGTACGCTGCTTCCGGGATGAAGACCTGAGAGCGGATAGACAACCTGAATTTACCCAAATTGATATAGAAATGTCTTTTGTCCACATGGAAGATGTCCTGAACCTTGCCGAAGACCTGATAAGATACATTTACTCAAAGGTGGGGATACACCTTCCCGAAAAATTTGATAGAATCCCATATGAAGAAGCGATGGAAAAATATGGGTCAGACAAGCCTGACCGAAGGTATGGAATGGAACTACATGACCTAACAATTCACTTCGCTAACACGCAGTTCAAAATCGTGGCAGATGTTCTTGCAAAAGGTGGTTCAGTAAAAGGTTTTAAAACACACATACCTATGAGTAGAAAAATAGCTGACGAATACTCAGAATTTGTAAAGACTTTCGGCCTAGGTGGCATTCTTTGGTTTAAAATTGAAAATGGTCAAATCGCATCAACGACAGCAAAGTATTTAGAAAATGAATATTTGGAAATCTCAAAAGCATTCGAAATGAAGGAAGGAGACGTTGTCATACTTGCAGCACATGATAATAGAGAGAGGCTGAATGAAGCATTGGGTGCTCTAAGGCTAAAGATAGGAAAAGAGCATTTCAAAGTGGAAGGTTTCGATGCCCTTTGGATTGTAGACTTCCCGTTCCTTGAATGGAGCGAAGAAGAGAATAGATTCGTCGCTCGACATCATCCATTCACAATGCCATACGTAGAAGACTTAGAAAACGGAGTGGAACTTTCAAAAATCCGAGCACATGCGTACGATATGGTTATAAACGGATATGAAGTCGGTGGGGGAAGTATAAGAATTCACAGGAAGGATATACAAGAGAAAGTTTTTGATATAATTGGTTTGACAAAAGAAGAGATGGAGGAGAAATTTGGATTCTTCTTGGAAGCACTTAAATACGGCGTACCTCCGCACGGAGGAATTGCATTCGGACTGGACAGACTAGTAACAATAGCAGTTGGGGCTGATAGTATCAGAGAGGTTATCGCATTCCCAAAAACATCTAGTGGGACTTGTTTATTAACCAACGCACCATCGACAGTTTCACAAAAACAGCTTGAAGAGCTTGGAATCTCTTTGAGGTAATGATATAAAACTTGGAATACCACTAACAACGGGAGGTGTGTCTATGGCTATTAAGTTCGACAAAAGGGAAGAAAAGGATAAACTGATTATCTCTATTCACGGCGAGATAGATGCGTACCATTCTGGAGAGGTCAAAAAGTTTCTTAAAGATGCCATAAATGAAACAAAGTTACCAAAAATCGTCCTTGATATGTCGGAAGTAAATTACATTGACAGTGCTGGTCTTGGTAGCTTGGTTGCACTCTACAAAGATGCCAGGATGGCCGAAAAAGAACTCGTTCTCGCCTCACTAAAACAAACCGTTATGAGAATATTCGAAATGACACGACTCGATAGAGTATTCAAAATTGTGCAGACTGTTGAGGAGGCATGATAAATTGCATTGTAAAATCGCAATAGACGGACCAGCCGGCTCCGGAAAAACTACTGTTGCAAAAGAAATTGCCAAAAGGCTGGGGATTGATTACCTTGATACGGGTGCGATGTATCGCATCGTTGGGCTTTATCTTCATAACTGTGGTGTGAGTCCAGATTCAACGGAAGAAATCGAAAAGACGTTAAGTACCGTTTCAATAGAATACAAAGATGGAAAGTACTATTTAAATGGCAAGCAAGTAGGAGACGAGATACGAACAGCAGAAGCAGGCATTTACGCATCACGTTACGGTGCAAACCCTGTAGTGAGAAAATTTTTAACAAAAATTCAAAAAGAAATCTGTGCCACGAGGAGCATCGTTGCCGAAGGGCGCGATATAGGTACTGTCGTCATGCCAGATGCCCAAGTTAAAATTTTCCTCATCGCTTCTCCAGAAGTCAGAGCAAAAAGAAGATATGAAGAACTCAAAAGCAAAGGTTTAGAAGTTAGCTACGATGAGCTTCTTAAACAAATAATAGAGAGGGACAAACTCGATTCTTCCAGAGAAATAGCACCTCTGGTTAAGGCAGAAGATGCTATTGAAATTGACTCTTCCAATCTAAGTGTTGAAGATGTAGTTCAAAAGATTCTGGAAATAATTAAAGAGCGGTGCAGTCTAAATTTTCAAAAGACAGTAAGGTGAGATATTCGTGCCAAATGTAATAATCGGACCTGTTGGATTTTGCTTTGGCGTTGAAAGAGCTGTTGAAAAGGTCAAAGAGTTGCTTCGGGAAGGAAAAAATGTCCTTACTGATGGTGAGATAGTTCATAACAAAAATGTTATGAACCATCTCAAAGAGCTTGGTTTGAAGGTCGAGGAAGATGTTGGTTTTGACAAAACTATCTTTGTTGTTAGAGCCCATGGCTTACCACCAAAGGTGTTAAGTGAAATTTCAAAGAAATACCAAATAATTGATTTAACATGCCCGATAGTTTTGAATGTATTCAAACTCGCCAAAAAACTTAGAGCTAATGGTTTCAAAATAATTGCTTACGGTAATCCCCTTCATGCAGAAATGATTGCGCTAAAAGGACATGTCGAAGACGCAATAATTACAAAAATGCCTGTTCGCGTTGAACCTGGAAGATGGGCAATCATAAGCCAAACAACGAGTTCTAAAGATAGCTATGAGCAGTTTGTAAAATCGATGAAAACACTGAACCCAGATGCAGAATTCAGTATTTACAATACCATATGCAATGTCACTATTGAACGAGAAGATGTTGCGAAAAAATTCGGTGAGATGTGTGATTTAACAATAGTAATAGGTGGAAAGAATAGTTCTAACACGAAGAAACTTTACGAGTTAGCTTTAGAGAAACGGGGTAACGCTATTCACGTTGAGGATATTGAAGAACTGAAAAGCTTGATTTCCGTTGACTCTAAGCTTTCTGAAATTCTTTCGAACGCAGATTCGAAGATTGGTATTTTGAGTGGTACTTCTACATCAAATAACGATGTCAACAACATCGTTAAATATATTCTTGAAAAATACGGTGGGAGGGAACTTTTCATGGCGGAACTTGAAAAACTCAACGACACTGTTAAAGAAGAACAGGTCAACTTCGAACAGTTAGAAAACCAAAGCGAACCATCATTTGAAGAACTTCTTAACGAGTCGGAAAAAGCGATGGAGCAGAATCGTGTGGGGAAGGGGCGTATAGTAGAAGGCATCGTAACAGAAGTCACACCGACAGGTTTAACCGTAGACTTTGGATGGAAAGGAACAGGAGTGGTACCTCTCGAGGAACTTTACAAAGAACTTTCAGAATACAAAGTAGGTCAAAAAATCCTTGTTAGAATAGAAAAGTTCAACGAGGAAGAAGGAACTGCAATCCTTTCTGAAAAGAAACCAATGCAAAGGAAAGTGATGGAAGATATACTCAACGCGTTTAGAGAAGGCAAAACCGTTACAGGGAGAATACTCGAAAGAATTAAAGGTGGATACAGAGTCCTTATCGAAAATGTAGTAGAAGCGTTCCTTCCAGGTAGCGAGTCCAACATAAAAGAAGGTGAAGAACTGCCAAGAGAAAAAATGCACTTCGCGGTTATAAATTTTGAACAACGAGGTAGAAAAACTAACGTTGTAGTTTCCAGAAAAAGACTTTTCCAAAAACTCATCGAAGAATTCTTCCAGACAAAAAAACAAGGTGATGTCGTCGAAGGTATTGTTGAAACGATTGACGAACGTGGCGCATTTGTTAAGATAGGTGGGGTTTTAACTGGTTTCTTACCAAACAGCGAAGTTTCGTACAACAGTTCTACTAAAGCAAGTGATGTCCTAACAGCAGGAAAAGTCATGAAATTCCAAATTAAAGAAATAAACCCAGAAAAAAGAAGAATAACGCTCAGCCTTAAAACCTTGATGCCGGATCCATGGGAAAACGTAACCAAGAAATTCCAGGTCGGTCAACAAGTCTCAGGTATCGTCACCTCAATAAAACCTTTCGGGTTCTTTGCAAAAATAGATGACGGTATAGAAGGGCTAGTGCCGATATCCGAAATCTTCTGGGGAAAACCAGGCAAAATCACGGATGTTGTTGCTGTCGGGGATGCAGTTAAGTTGCAGATTCTTGAAATTGTCCCTGAAAAGCGAAGAATTGTGTTGAGCTATAAATCTGTTGAAGGAAATCCGTGGGATAAGGTTGAACAGAAATATCCAGAAGGTAGTATAGCTACTGGTAAAGTTATCAAGGTGTTGCCAAACGGAGTCATAGTCGAACTAGAACCAAACATTACTGGTTTCTGCAACATTTCAGAAATATGCTGGAACTTTGTTGATAAAATCGAAGATGTGATAAAAGAAGGCGACATAGTAAAATTCCAGATAATCTCAATTGACAAAGATAACAAAAAAATAAGGGTTAGCATTAGGAAAGCGAAGGAAAACCCCTGGGAAAAATTTGCAAAGAGCCACAAGGAAGGAGATACAGTAACTGCCAAAATAATAAAAGCTGTCGATAAAGGTTACATCGGACTTTGCGAAGGTGTGGAGGTATACATACCAAAAACGCAAGTATACGATAATTTGAACATCGATGATGAAATTACTGGCAAAATCATCAAACTCGAACCACAAAAAGATATCTATAAGATTATCGTCAGTCCTAAAGCTTACGAAGATGAAAACGCTTTGAAAAGTGCAAAGTCAACAGAAGAAACAAACATAGCAAAAGTAACTATGGAGGGAAAATTAGAGGATGCCGTTGAATCCAAGGGACCAGAAACAGGAACAGCTAAAGAATGAAGAACAAGTGAAACAAGAGAACAAAACTGTAGATATATCAAAACTCCCAACGGTTCTAATAGTTGGAAAAAGTAACGTTGGAAAATCAACACTTTTTAATAAACTCATCGGTAAGAGAAAATCGATAGTTGCAGATGAGCAAGGGACCACAAGAGACGCGGTCATTGACCGCGTCGTTTATTCTGACAAAATGTTTCAGTTGGTCGATACATGTGGAATCTTCGAGGGAAAAGAAGACGAAATTTATGAGAAGAGCAAAGAATTCACACTCAAAGCTTTGCAAGAAAGCAATTTAATACTCTTCGTTGTTGATGGAAAGAATGGACTTTCCTCAGAAGACTACACAATAGCAGATATGCTCAGAAAATCCGGGGTCGACGTTATCTTGGTTGCTAACAAGTCTGAAAGTGAAAAGAATTATTCAAAAGTTTATCCAGAGCTTTTCAGCTTGGGATTTGGCGAACCGTTCCCGGTTTCTGCAGAACAAAGCAAGAATTTGGACGAATTAGTTGAACTAATTATCACCAAGCTTGAAGAGAAAGGATACGACCTAAGTAAAACTCCAAAATTTGAAAACCTCATTAGGGTTACTATCGTCGGTAGACCTAACGCTGGCAAATCTTCGCTCTTTAACATGATTGTGAAAGAAGAGCGTGCATTGGTCACACCAATTGCAGGGACAACACGTGACACGATAGACGAGATTGTCAAGATAGGTGATAAAAGTTACCTCTTTGTCGATACCGCTGGTTTGAGAAAAAAGAGTAGAATCGAAGACTTTATAGAACGCGTTAGCACTTTCAGAACGATAGACGCAATTGAGCGTTCGGACGTCGTTGTCTTGGTCATAGACTCTACAGAAGGTATAACAAGACAAGACCAAAGAATAGCGGGACTTGCAGAAAAAAATGGTAAAGGTATTGTGGTCGTATTCAACAAGTGGGACTTGATTAAACATGCAGACAAAAGAATCAAAGATTTCATGGACCAGTTCAACGAAAAACTTTACTTCGTAGACTTTGCACCTGTTGTCTTCACGAGTGCGATAAATCGTGTTGGTTACAAGGAGTTGATAAGAGCAATCAACACAGCATACGATTCTCTCCACAAAAAAGTCCCAACAAGTGCAGTAAACGCAGCTATCCAAAGGATGATAGCCAAACCACCTCACGGACTAAAGCTCTACTACGGTCTACAAGTTGACATACGTCCACCAACGTTTTTGTTCTTCGTGAACAAATTAGAAGTGCCTGAGAGTTTCCAGAATGCGATAAGGAAAACAATAAGAGAGCAAGTTGACCCATTCACAGGTGCTCCGATATTCTTAAAATTCAAAGAGAGGCAATAGACTCATGAGTAGCTCAGAGCCATTATCAGATGATTTTGTAGAAGAACTTGAAAAAATGTTGGATGAAACAAAACAAACGGCATGCCCACCATGTGTAAAGTGTGGCTGGTGCTGTAAACATACCGTTTGTTACTACGGTGAATGGGACTATGAGAAAAACCAATGCAAGTATTTAACTGAAGATAACTTGTGTAGCAAATACGATGAAATAAACGCATTTGAAGAATCACAAAAACTTGAAATTAGACTTTTTGGAAGTGGATGTTGTTTAAACTATGAAAACCCAGACAGGTTGCAAATCCTGAAAAAATTTCAAAAATGACTCATTTCAATTTCAGAATGACTGGATTCAAACGAAAAGGAGCGGTAGTAATGTTAAGGGTTGACCAACTTAAGAAGAGTATCCTCATAAAAAACTTTCTAGTTGCAATTTCAGTTACTATATTCGTTC
Organism: Fervidobacterium pennivorans; assembly: GCF_001644665.1. Classification (NCBI taxonomy): domain Bacteria; kingdom Thermotogati; phylum Thermotogota; class Thermotogae; order Thermotogales; family Fervidobacteriaceae; genus Fervidobacterium; species Fervidobacterium ngatamarikiense. The sequence goes on along the minus strand of NZ_CP011393.1, from coordinate 1,421,855 downwards.
TTGTTGGCTCACTGATTTGGACAAGATTCTACAGTGTGGAAAATTCGACTGCGCATTTTGAAAAGATAGACTTAGCTTTTAGAAACTTTCTTGACACATTTAATACCCTAGTTTCACATCATGATGAAGAGCTGGAAGATTACATAAGGGCTAACCTTCCTTTAGCCAAGGAGCTTATCGGTAATTTAAATAAAAACGAAGCCTTAGAAAACATTAAAAAGCAACTTTCACAGACCATTTTATACAGTATTCCAAACGTCTTCGTTGATATAGACGTCGCTCTGTTGAACTCAAAAGGAGAAATTTTGAACGCAACAGGTTATCTTGCAACTGTAAAAAATATTGGATTTAAACCTACAGTTTATTCTACAAATTCCATATCAATCATTACAGGCTTTGTTCCAGGGACATCACGCATGGTCAAATACCTATGGTTACAGTTCTCTGAAACCGAATATCTTCTTTTCACGTTATACCTAAGTCCAAGATTATACGAAGGATTTATAAAAGGATTAGCAAACTTATCCGCAGCAAATGTTTCTGAGATAGCCATATACGTAGATTACGAAAACAGGTTGGATACCTCTAAAAAGATAGCTGACCCAATAATTGCAGAAGGCTTTAAGGACCAATATTTAAAAAGGGACTGGCCAAAATCCATATTCTATAAAGCCTACGTTCTTTCTTCCTACAGAGAATTAACCGTTCCAATTTATCTCAAAGTTGTTTTTGATTACCGAAAAGTTTTATTCTACGTTCTCATCTATTTGATTGCGTTTATACTAACCGTAATTATTTTTACGCTCTTTGCCACACAAGCAACGCTAAAACCTTTCGCTTCCGATTTGAATAAGTTATCCATTGCCGTGAGAGAAATTGGGAACACAGGCACTTTACCACCTGCAGGCAACTTTAACTTAGTCGAAACCCAGGAATTTTATGAAACTCTCTCGGCAATCTTACAAGAACTGAGCGCAACTATGGAGGAATTAGAAGCCACAAACCAAGAACTTATGCGTTCTTACGATGAAATAAGACTCAAAAGCGAGGAATTTAAAAGACTCTTGGTTAATATTTCCGAAAAGTTGGCTATTATCGCCGAAGGCTACGATGAAAATACAGGTCAGCATATATATAGGGTTAAACACCTCTCCAAATTAATTGCTGAAAAGCTGAATTTGTCTGAAGAAAAAATTAAAGAGATAAACATGTTTGCAAGCTTGCATGATATAGGAAAGATTTTCATACCAAAGGAAATCCTACTAAAACCTGGAAAACTAACACCAGAAGAATGGGAAGAGATGAAAAAACATACAATCTATGCAAGAAGGATTCTTGATGTTCCTGGGTTTGAAACAGCCTTAAACATAGCGTTATATCACCATGAAAATTACGATGGAACAGGTTATCCATTTGGCTTAGCAAATGAAGAAATACCAACTGAGGCACAAATAGTAAAAATCGTAGACGTCTACGATGCTCTGCGTTCTGACAGACCTTACAAAAAAGGTATGACCCACGAAGAGGCATTGGAAATTATCTTAAAAGGTGATGGTAGAACACTTCCATCTCACTTTTCACCGAAGATACTGGAAGTATTTAAAGAAAACGCTGATGAAATACGTAAAATTTGGGAGAAATTAAGATGATTTAATTATTCTCTCACTCAATATTCATCTTTTTCTTGAATTCTTTATCTTTTTCCATTTCAGCAGTTGCCTCATATACAAGAGCTTCCGCCGATATGTTTTTTTCTGGAATATACCTTGCAAACCCAATGTAGAGGTTGCAAGGTATATTATTTTTTTCCAAAGAATCTACTACCTTTCTTCTAAAATGTCCCGCAAAGAAAACACCATATTTGTAAAGAACCAGCGCATATGTATTTTGTGATATGTAAATTATAACATCTCCTTCTTTTGCATTTTGCCTAAGTATGCTTTCTACCTTTCCCTTACTTTCTTCGCATCCTGTTCCTTCAAATTCCAAAATAACAACTCCGAGCAATTGATTCTCCCGCTTCGAAAGTTCCATGTACTTTTTCAAAATTTCTAATCCGATACTGTAAGTGTAAATCCCTCTACTTTCGTCGAGAATGCTTTCTCTCGCTATAGCTTGTGTCTGTTTACCTCTAAAGCAGCTTCATAGCGAGCTTTTTGGAGTTTTATTCCATGCATAAAGCCAGTTATGGTAAGTACGTAAAGTCCTATAAAGGTTAGTACCAAATACATTTAAATGCCTTGCCTTCCAACCTCTCTTGAAACGCCAAAATATGAATTAAAAATCTTATCCAACTCACCAGAAGCTTTCATAACCGCAACCGTCTTATCAATCTTTTCTAAAATATCTTTATTGGCAACTTCAGAACCTTTGCGAATTGCAAACTTGAGTTGAACAGGACTAAAAACAAAGGATGTTGCTCTAACTTTCGGATACTTAGTATTGTTGACAAGATAAGCTAACCTACTAACAACACCAGCTATCGCTTCTCCATCGTTGACAGCTCTTATAACGCTTTCATACGAGTCCTATCCCACATAATTTGGTTTTACATCAAAGGACTGAGCAATCTCCAAGAATTTTTGATAGTATATATCCCCACGATTTACGGCAATGTTCTTTCCATCTATTGCTTTTATATCTTCAAGTGTCCTAAAACTAACAAGTACACCCCAGTTTATAATTACAGGTTCTGTGTTAAACGAATATAATTTTTCGCGTTCGGGAGTATGCGCAACACAAACGACCATATCAATATAACCCTTATTCAATTGCTGCATAAGGTCAGCAAATTCGCCAAAGATAAATTCCACATCGAAACTTCTTAGGATTCCAGCTCTTTTGAGCACGTCTATGAACAATCCATTAGGCTTACCATTGTCATCGTAAGTTAGCGGGTAGTTATCGTAATAACCTATTTTTATCGCCGAAAACAAAAGAGTGGACATCAAGAAAAAATAAAAAAGAAAACTTAATTTTCTCTTCACTGTTGCTTTGCCCTCCTCTGAGTTTCAGACTGAGCATCTCGCTACATATTTTATCACATTTTTGCGTAATAAAACAACTAACTACCATTTAATGCCTTCCGTTTGCAACACTAAATACTTGACGAACAAAAAATATATGATAAAATTCGAATGCGTTAAAAATGTATCCCAATCCACACGCCAACCCGTTTCCCACCTCGGTGCCTTGCAAGGTAATTGCAAGGTCGGTGGGTCAAGGGGGCGGAGGATAAAACCAAATCATGGAGGTGTCGGTATGCCAGTTGTAACGATGAAACAGCTCTTGGAAGCAGGTGTCCATTTCGGGCACAGAACACAAAGATGGAACCCTAAGATGAAACCGTATATTTACGGCGCAAGAAAAGGTATCTATATTATCGATTTGCAAAAGACTGTCAAACTACTCGATGAAGCCTACGATTTTGTCAGAGACGTAGCAAGCAAAGGTGGAACTATCCTCTTTGTTGGAACAAAGAAACAAGCACAACAAGTTGTCAAAAATGAAGCTGAAAGATGCGGAGGATTCTACGTTAACAACAGATGGCTCGGTGGACTTTTGACCAACTTCTCCACAATCCAGACAAGAATCCAAAAGCTCATCGAACTCGAGGAAATGGAAGCAAATGGTGAACTCGACAAGCTTCCAAAAAAAGAACAGAGCAAACTCAGAAAGAAACTTGAAAAACTCAGAAAGAACCTCGGTGGCGTCAAAAACATGAAGAGCTTACCCGATGTCATCTTCATAGTCGACCCGAGGAAAGAAAAGATAGCCGTTGAAGAAGCGAACCACCTCAAAATACCAATAGTTGCAATGGTTGATACAAACTGTGACCCGGATCCTATCGACTACGTAATACCATCGAACGATGACGCAATAAGAGCAATAGCTCTCATTGCCGGTAAGATAGCGGATGCATACCTCGAAGGTCGTGAAGGAGTACCTTACTCAACAGAAGAAGCAACCACAACTACGACAGAAGTAGAAGAAATTGAAATCAGCATACCAGAAAACCTTGACGAAGAGGAAATATAAGGAAAATAAATAATACCAAAGCCCTCGGGAAATCCGAGGGCTTTTTTGTTATCTACTCTGTTCAACTTCTTTGCTTTTCAGATAAGAATTAAGAATTAGCGAAACAAGTATCAAAATCATTCCAAATACTTGTACTGCAGCAATCCTTTCATGCCGAATGAAACTGCCTGCAATTACAGATATCACCGTCGTTAGATTTGAGAAAAGAGAAGAAACCGTTGGTGAAACCTTGCTAAGCATGAAATTCACAAGAAAAAATGCAACCGTTGAAGAAAGTATGCCAAGATACAATGCTCCAATAACAACAGCAGGGTGGAATGCGATTGTGAAATTTCCTGTTACGATGCTCAGGAAAAAGAAAAAGACAAATCCCGTAAGCATCATAAAGAACGTTATCTCAACAGGAGTGAACTCTGAGGATAGCTTTCTCGAGAAAATATTGTAAAATGCTGCGGAGAAAACCGCACCCAAAACCAACAGCTTTCCAAGTAGCGCTCCTTGTTCTAATCCCCCACCTTTGACGATAAGAAACACTCCAAAAAAGCTAAGAAATGCGAAGAGAATTTGGTACCATCTGATTCTTTCTTTCAGCAATGCTGGACTCAAAATCGTTATAACGATTGGAATTAATGCAATCAACATCCCAGCCTCAGAGGACGTCGTAAACCTGAGTCCATTAGTCTCGAACACAAAGTAAGCAATCGGTTGAAATAGCGCTACTTTCCATAATTTCCAAAATGGTTTCTTTGTTAATTTTACGATTCCAAAAAGCCAAAGTAATAGCATCACACTGGTTGCCACACCAAACCTAAAGGCTAAAAACGTGTAAACGTTTATATGTTCTATACTGTTTTTAGTAAAAAGGAATGATAACCCAAATATCGTTGAAACTGCAAATCCAGAAATATAAACCTTCCAGTTCACATTTATCACCTCAGGCAAAGTAGAATCATCTACAAATGTTCGTATTCCGCACAATTTTTTCTGTTACTATTTTACCAAAAAGGAAATTTTCATCAATATTTTTCTTTGCTTTGTGTCTGATATCTCAGATACTGAAAACACTCCAAAAATTGACAAATTCTCACACTTATGGTAATATATTAGCAGACTAAAGTGTAGATTGCTAACATTTCTGATAACAAAAATTAGGCTAAAACAGATAGAAAAACGGAGAGGTGATAACCGTGTTAGGAAACGATATCACCGAAAGACAAAAGAAAGTTCTTTACTGCATTGTGCAAGAATACATCAACACGAGGACCCCTGTAAGCTCAAAAAGGGTTTTGGAAAGTGCTGCAATTGAGAGATCCGGTGCAACGATTAGAAATGATATGAACCGTTTAATGCGCACGGGATATATATTCCAGCCACACACTTCTGCTGGTCGCGTTCCAACAGACAAAGGACTCAGGTTTTACGTAAATGAACTGAAAAAAATCAGGGAAGAGATAAAGTCCAAAAGCTCACAAGTGGAGGTTGCGGCAAAATTTCCAATCGGTGATATGGAAAAGGTGCTCACGGGTGCAGCAAAGTTGTTAAGCTCTTCAACAAAAGGTATGGTTATTATTGAAAAGCCCAGCCCACTAACGCTAAGAATCAAGCGTATAGTTGTAACACCTGTGAGTAAGAATTTCTCAATTGCGAATATAATTACATCCCTCGGTCTCAGTTCTTCCATTCCAATCCAGCACACCGAACTTGACGATGTTGAGAAAATAGAGCAGATGCTTAACAAAGCGATGACAGGATTAACATTGAACGAATTCAAATCCAAATTGCGAGATATACTTACTCGAATCAATAATTTTAACAACTTAAATAGCTTCAAAGACAGCGATTTTGGAACTATCAGTCGTGGATTTTTAGAAATCACGGAAAGGTTATCTGTTGAAAGCTACGAAGATTACATAACGGAAGGACTACCAAACCTTCTTGCAAACGATAGAATCAATCTGAAAAAATTACAAAACATCCTTGTGTATGTTTCATCCGACGTGTTTTACAAAGAACTATTTGAGCTTGAGAACGACATATACATCGGTAAAGAGCATGGATTGAAGTTCCTTGAAGATTTCTCGGTAATTCTTGGACAGTTCTACTCAGAAGATAATCCCGTTGGACGCGTTGCTGTTATATTCGACAAATACGGTCGATATGATTTGATTATGGATAGCTTCGAGTTTATGCTCAACAGACTGAGCGAGTATTTCACTATAGTATCGAGGAATGTCTAAAAACTCAAACTAAAAGAGGAGGTAGGGAACATGTGTGAAGAAAAGAAAATAAATGAAATAAATGAAACACAACTGCAAGTTCAAAACAACTTGGAAAGTTCAAATGAAATTAAGGAGCGAGAAGAAGTGAACCAAATGAACCAAAACGAATTATCAGAAGAGAACAAACAACTGAAAGAAAAGATAGCAGAGTTAGAAAACCAACTGAAGGAAATACAGAACGCTGCACGCATAATCAAAGCAGCATTTGAAAATTACAAGCTCGACGTTGATAGGCAAATTAGAGACGCAACGAAATCAACGGCGCTTCGTATAGTAAAAGCGCTTATACCCATTTTAGACGATTTTAAGAGAGCGTTCAAATACTACGACTCAGACAAGGATTTAGAAAAATTCAAACTTGGAGTAGAAAAAATCTATGAAAAACTTCTAAAGACACTGGAAAACGAGGGATTAAGGATTATTGATGCCTCTGGAAAGTTTGACCCGTTCAACCATGAAGCATTTGAAAAAGAGGAACGTGATGATGTTGAAGAATACACTATTCTTGAAGTCATTGAAGATGGTTACACATTCAATGGGCAGGTTGTAAAACCAACTAAGGTACGTGTTGCTATAAAACCAAGAAAAAAGGAAGAGAATGCAGTTAATGACCAACAAAACACGTGAGAATCAAAATACAAAATAGGGGTGGTTTGCAATGCCAGCAAGAAAAGACTATTATGAAATTCTCGGAGTGCCAAGAAACGCTTCTGAGGATGAAATAAAGGCTGCATATAAAAGGCTTGTAAAAGAGTGGCATCCTGATAGGCATACTGGTGATAAGAAAAAGGAAGCAGAGCAGAAATTCAAAGAGATACAAGAAGCGTACGAGGTTTTAAGTGACCCTCAAAAACGTGCGATGTATGATAAATTTGGATACGTGGGCGAGGGTGGTTACGTGTACGAACCTTCAGGAAGAACTGGTGGATTTGGATTCGACGATATAAGCGACATCTTTAGAGATTTCCTGAACGATGACATATTTAACATATTTTTCGGTGGTCACAGAACGACCGCATCACAAACACAAAGAACAACTAGTGGAAGAAGATACGCCAAAAGAGGAGAAGATATAAATCTTGAGGTAACCATCACGGAAGCCGACGTATTCACAGGCAAAGATGTCACAATAGAGTACGACCGATACGAAACTTGTGAAAATTGTAAGGGAGAAGGAGTAGAACCAGGTAGCAGATGGGTAACATGTTCAAAATGCCATGGAACTGGTGTAGTCCGTGAAGAGCGCAGAACTCCATTTGGTGTCTTCATAAACCAATACACTTGTGACGTTTGTGGCGGTAGTGGAACTGTTCCTGGAGAAACTTGTCATATTTGTAGAGGCTCTGGAAGAGTAAGGAAAAGAACAAGTACCGTTGTAAACATACCAGCTGGTGTAGAAGATGGAGCCGTAATTAGAATTCCAAGGAAAGGTAACGCTGGAATAAGTGGTGGAGATTATGGTGACCTGTATGTCCATGTTCGGGTTAGAAAAACAAGTGATTACAAACGTGAAGGTGATGATATAATAATAACTGTCCCTATTGACTATGTCACCGCCATACTTGGTGGGACTGTATATGTGAATCTGCCAAATGGTGAACGTGTTCCAGTAGAGATACCTTCAGGCACACAACCAAATGAACGTATTGTCATTAAAGGAAAAGGTATTCCAAACTCAAGAACAGGAAAGCGCGGAAATCTCATAGTAGAAGTAAAAGTGTTAATACCAAAAAGAGTCTCATCTAAAGAAAGAAAATTTCTTGAAGAAATAGCAAAGGAAAGGGGCTTAGAAATTTGAGACTTGACAGAGACAAACTAAGGAATTTTCAAAAAAAGAGAAAGTTCAACAAACATTGCAGTCAAAAATTCCTTGGAAACTCTAAAAGAGAAAGCTTTTCAAGTCCATTTTCAGTCTCGGGACCACAGAAAACAAAAAAACGCTCAAAGTCAAAAATTTTAGTTTCTATGATTTTACTTTTTATAATCCTTGGAATTTTAGTTCTTAGTTTCGGATTTATTTTCACACATAATTACCCGTCGCTGTCTTTGATAAAAAGCACTCATAGCAAAAAGGATGTAACAATGGATAAAGAAGTAATAATTGACACAGGGTTAGAATCAAGAATATCAAGGGTTATCGGCACCGATGATGGATTTGCCGGAATTGGTTCAGTAATGACTGATGAAAAAGAGAAATATCAGATATTACTTACCAAGATAGACGAAACCGGCAAAATTCTGTGGACTAAACTTTTAGGAGCTGATGGGGATGATTTTGGATACGACATTATTCCTTTAGACGATGGCTTCTTACTTCTTGGAACAACCTCTTCAGGAAGTTTAGGCGCTTTAGGAAGATTTGATGCTTACGTCATTCGACTTGATAAAACCGGGGATGTGATTTGGCAAAAATCATTTGGAGGACCTGACTGGGATAGAGCTTACAAAATAACGAAAGTAGAAGACAACTTTGTTTTCATTGGTGATAACTACGAAAAAGGTAAAGATGTAACTCAAAATTTTGGAGAACACGACTACTGGATTGTTTCACTTTCAAAAGAAGGTAAAATCATTTGGGACAGAAGTTTTGGAGGAGTACGCTGGGACAGGGCTTACGCTGTTGGTTATGATGAGAAAAACAAACAAATAATCGTTGCAGGGACAAGTAACTCATTTACAGATGGGACACGTTACGATGGATACGTTGTCAGTTATGATACAAACGGGAACCTACTTTGGCAAACAGTTCTTACAAACTCTCAAACCCTTTGGCCCATGGATTTATGTGTCACAGCTGAGAGCGTTTTTGTCGCAGGTTACGTTTATGAATTCTCCAACGTTCCGAATTTCGAAAAGCTTGGAACCGAGAAAGCCTTCGTTGCAAAATTGTCCCTAAACGGAGAGGTGGAGTACTTAAAAACGTTTGGAGAAAATGTGAGAATCCATTCTGTGGTTTGTAATTCGCAAAGCCGACCTCAAGAATCGAATGACGTTGTTTATTTCGCAGGTTACAAATACGATTATGAGAAAAAAGTCCCTTGGTATGGTATTTTTGAATACGACAAAAACTCAAATGTCATCAATATTGTTGAGAAAACAATTGACACGGAATACGGTATGCTCTTTTCAATAACAAGAGATGAGAATCGAAATGTGTTCATATTATCCGGTAGCATTATGGATGATGGAAAAATGAAAGGATTGATAAAGTTTTTATCGGAAATATAAGACCACCGAAATTTAGCAAAAAACTGCTCGATTTACTCGAGCAGTTTTTTTATAGAGTCTTTGTAATTTCTTCCTACAGGGATAATATCCCCATTCGAAAGTTCAAGGGCAAAAGAACCAAAATAATTTCGGATAATCTTTTTTATCTTTTCAACATTAACGATATACGACTTGTGCACTCTTAGGAACTTTTCGTGTGGCAACTTAATCTCACAATCTTTAAGTGGCATCTTTGTCTTCATCTTACCATCCTTTGTAACGACTACCGTCTCGCCTTCGTCCGAGGTTAGAAAGATTATCTCATCGACATTTAGAAAAACTATTTCATCGCCAGTTTCTACAATGAACTTGTCTGTTTTCAATTTTTGCGCTAACTCTTTTAATCTTTGAATGTTATCAGCTATATTCGCTTTTTCAAAAGTACTCAACTTTCTAACCCTTTCAATAGCTTCCCGCAACCTTTCCTTTTTTATCGGCTTTAAAAGATAATCCACGGCGTTTTCTTCAAAAGCCTTTACCGCATACTCAGAGTAGGCGGTAGTAAATATGACGTATGGTTTGTGATTGATATGTTGGAGCACGTAAAACCCATCGTGTTCTCCAAGGTTTATATCAAGAAAAACTACCTCAGGTTTTTTCTCGTCTATCATTTTTATCGCTTCTTCTGCATCCTTGGCAACACCAAGCACTTCCAGTCCTTCTTCTTTTACCATTTTTTCCAATAACATCGCTAAAAGTTTTTCATCTTCAACAATTACGCAAGTCATTGACTCCCCCCTTGAAGAATCTTTTCTAATTTAGTTAACATCCTCCCAGGAAAGAGTAACAATCGTTCCAACTTCCGGGGAAGTTTCAAAATTTAACTCCACCTTCCGTGAAAAAGCACTCATCAATTCTTGAACAAGTTTTAAGCCCATTCCTGGAATTATCTTCTCTCCACCTTTCCCGTTATCACTAACCTTTATAGTAACAATCCCATTAACTTTCATACATTCCAGTTTTATCTTCCCGCCGTTTTTCGATTTCGCTATTCCATGAACTATAGAATTTTCTACTATTGGTTGCAAAACCAAAGAAGGAATTCTCACTGTCTCACATGCTGGACCCATAGTAATTTCATACTCAAGACCTTCCACCCTAACTTTTTGTATCTCAAGATAGCGCTTGGCAAGTTCCAGTTCATCCTTCAATGTCCAGACTTCAGGTGCATTCAACACAACTCTGAAAAGCTCTGCGATGTTTGACAAATATTCTCTAATCTTCTCTCTTTCCACTTGTAGGTGCAACATTGAAATTGCTGTGCTCAACGAATTGAAAAGAAAATGTGGGTTTGTTTTGTATCTCACAACCTGGATGCTCAACTTCTGCTGGACGTTTCTTAACTTCTCATATTCTTGCAATTGTTTTTCTAATTCTCTCTTCAAAGTTAAATAAGAAATTCCAAAAGAAACCAAAAGAAAGGTAGAAATAACAAGTAACGAATTTGAAAAGTTCACAAGCGAATCTTCTGGATATTTGTAAACCCACATTCTGAAGATATTTGAAAACAAGAAAATTACAGCAATAACTGCAATGAACAATAGTGTAAAATACAGAAATTTAGTTATTTTTCCAGGATTCTGTAGCTCCTTCCACCAAGTTCTGAAAACATAATAAGTCAAACCAACAGTGTTCACTATGACAAACACAGATACAACAGAGATGAAATACAAATTTGAAGGTAAAAAATACATCGTATATACGAAGATAATAAGTGCTATTACTTGCAAAAATAGGAAAACTCGCAAAGTTAATCACCCCTTGGAACGAATAGATTTTTCGCCCTTCAACACTAATTTTATCATAACAGTGACTTATAATAAAACCGACGCCTTTAAAGCGTCGGTTTGTTTGGAAAATTCTCTCACCTTTTACTTTTTTGGTTCAATTCTTCTCAGTTCTCCCGAAGCAAGTTTTGAAATTGCTTCATCAATATCTGTTCCTGGTTGAACCAAGTAAATTTCTATACCTCTCTCTTTCAAATCCTCAAACATATGTGGTCCTATCCTAACAGCAATAACTGCTTGAATCTCTCCTGTCGAGGCAAATACGTCTTCATGCCCGTGGTGATGACCTTCACCAAAGCCGTGATTACCATGATGCCAACCATGACCATATCCTTCGTGATTCTCGTGTTCTTCATAATGCTCGTGATAACCATGATGACCATGATGACCATGTCCTCTTGCATGAAGATTTTCTGAAAGTCTTCTGGCTATTTCTTTTCCATCTTGGAGTTCAACTATCATAAAATACTCAGCCCTACCAAAGTGACTTGCCACCGTTTTTCCATCGTCAGTGGGAATCGCAATTTTCACACCCAACACCTCCTTCAAGTTTGATTCTTTTCCATCTTTCAGGCATTCAAAAACAAATCAAACGCTTGCTTTAACTTCGATATGTATTCCACCAACTGCTCCAAGTATTTGAGACCTTCTTCTGTTATTTCGTAGACTTTCCTCAACCCACCGTTTCCTTCCTGAAGTGAGTAACTCACCAATCCATGGTTGTTCAGCTTTCTTAGCAAACTATAGATGACACTTTGATCATGCTTAAATGGATAATATTCCAATTGTGATATCTTTTCGTATAATTCGTAACCATGCATCGGCTTTTTTGAGAGCTCTCTCAAAACAACCGCCGTAAGATAGTCACCAACAGAAAAACCTAACTGCTCACATATATGAGGTCCATGATGTCCTTCACCATGATGTTGACATGCGCATTTTCTTCTCACGAACCCAATTCCCCTCCTCAACAACTGCTTGTTATAATTATCAGCATTGATTATATATCACTACTGATTTTTGTCAAGTAATATCTTAAAATTAACCCCCTTGGCACTTATTAGCCCAAGGGGGTGGGGGTACTGGTATGAGGAAGCTTCTCTGATATTCCGATGTTTTTAACTCTTATTTTAGACTATCATATTACACATCAAAATACAAGTCGTATTCTTTTGGATGTGGCACAGAGTTGACTTGCCTTTCTTCGAATAGTTTTGCCTTTATCCAGTGTTCAATTAAATCTTTCGGGAACGTGGTTAAGAATTCGTGATTATTCCTCAATGCTATACAACTTTCTTCGAGTGATTTTGGAAGAGGTTTAAGTTCTTTTTCGTAAACGTCTCCTTCAAACGGTCCGAAACCTTCAGATGTTGGGTCTATCTTCTTCCTAATACCATCGACACCAGCAAGTATCATCGCTGCAAAACCAAGGTATGGGTTACACGTCGCATCTATCGTTCGGAACTCAATCCTTCGCTTTTCTGGGTCTTTAACATAAGCAGGGATTCTAATGGCTGATGTCCTATTTGCAAGTGCAAAGACAGCGTTTGTTGGCGCTTCAAATCCTGGAACCAATCTACGGTATGAGTTCGTTGATGGGTTTGTAAAAGCCATGAGTGCTGGCGCGTTTTTCAACATACCACCAATGTACCAAAGCGCTTCTTGAGAAAGATTGTAAAGCTTATCACTATTGAAAATATTTTTTCCATCCTTTTTCAAGAATTGATGCACATGCATACCATTACCAGCCTCATCAAACATAGGCTTAGGCATGAATGTTACTAAGTATCCATATTGCTTTGCAACCATTCTTGCAACGTGTTTGACAAGCATCGTGTAATCTGCCGCTTTCAAAGCATCTACAAATGTTAATTCAATCTCTACTTGACAAGTTCCAACTTCGTGATGGTGGTACTTAACAGGCACTCCGTATTCAAGCAACTTTTTAACAATCGCATTTCTGACTTCCATCAACCTATCAAATGGAGGGATTCTGTGGTAACCTTTTTTCCTACCAATGAAATATTCCCCTGTCTCACTAGATTTCCAAAAACCCTCTGAGCTATCGATTTCGAACATGACTCTGTTAGACTTCACATCGTATCTCACATCTTCAAAGATGTGAAATTCATACTCAGGTCCCAGATAAACTTCATCCGCGATTTCTTTTATTGACTCAAGAGTTTTCTTCAAAATAGTTCTCGGGTCATGTGAGCACGGTGTCATATTTTCAACTTCGTAAACATCACAAATCATTGAAAGAACCTTTTCACCCTCGTATTCTTCGATAAATGCGGTCTCGGGGTCTGGTATAATAACCATATCACTGCTGAAGACTTCGGCATAACCAAGATTTGATGCATCAAATCCTACACCTTCAACAAAAGTCTTTTCAGAAAAGTTTGTTCTTGCAAGTGTCACATGTCTCCATCTACCCCAAAGGTCAACAACCTTAAGGTCTATGAAATTGATACCCTCTTGTTCAATCAATTTCAGAACTTGAGAACTGGTCATCCTAATCCCTCCTAATTGCTTTCTTTGCATATTAATACTAACATGCCTACTTTAAGGAAACAAATTACAGCATCCAAGTGGAACATACAAAAAACGATTTATCTTAAACTATCCTGAGAGCTTCTCATTTTTTCTTAAAAATTCTTCGATATGCTCTTTAAAAAGACGTTTGTTTTTAGGTTAATTCTATTTGAAATCCAACGCCATTGTTATATAATAGTTTTGCTTCTTAAAATAACACAATGAATTCAATTGAAATCATTGATGAGGGGTGAGAAATGTGAAGGCTATTATCCTTTGCGCAGGGAAAGGAACACGTTTAAGACCTCTTACCTACACAACGGCAAAACACCTTATTCCTGTTGCAAACAAACCTGTTATACTCTACACTATCGAGAAAATCAAAAGCGCGGGGATTAAGGAGATAGGAATCATTGTCAGTCCAGAAAACAGGCAAGATTTCATAGCTGCACTTGGTGATGGTTCACAATACGGCGTCAACCTGACTTACATCCTCCAAGAAGAACCAAAAGGTTTGGCACATGCCGTTCTCATGGCAAAAGACTTCCTCGGAGACGAGGATTTCATGATGTACCTTGGTGACAACCTCATCATGGACGATATAAGACCCTTTGTAAAAGAATTTGAAGAAAAGAAGGAGTTAAGCGCATTGATTATGCTCTCTCCAGTCCAAGAACCATCACGCTTTGGTATAGCGGTAATGGAAGGAAATAAAATTATCAAAACTATCGAGAAACCCAAAGAACCACCTTCAAACCTCGCAATTATTGGACTTTATCTATTCAGAAAGGATATTTTCGAAGGCATAGCCAACATCAAACCTTCTTGGCGCGGAGAACTCGAAATCACAGATGCGATAGACTGGCTTATTCAACATAAAGGAACTGTTGAAGGACACATTATATATGGTTGGTGGAAGGACACCGGTAAACCTGAAGACCTTATAGAGGCAAACCACAAGATTCTGGATGAAATTATCGAAGAATTCAAAATTGAAGGCACCGTTGAAGCTTCATCTGTTATACAAGGTAGAGTAAGTGTTGGAAAGAATTCAGAAGTGGTTAACAGCGTAATAAGAGGGCCGGTAATCATCGGGGACAACTGCACTATTTCGAACGCGTACATAGGTCCTTACACATCGATAGGTAACGGGGTAATGATTGAAAACTGCGAAATCGAAAATTCCATTGTCATGGACGAAGTTAAGATTTCTAACCTTTCGTTCAGAATAGATTCCTCTGTCATAGGTAAGAAGGTAGAAATAACAGAGAACGATGGTAAACCAAAAGGTGTCCAGATAATCGTGGGCGACCTCAGTAAGGTTATAGTCTCAAGATAACACAAAAGCTTGGAGGTTAGAGAGATGGTAAAGCTCATAGTTACAGACTTAGATGGCACTCTCCTAAACGATGAAAAACACATACCAAAAGAAAATATCGAAGCACTAAAAACAGCTATGGAAAAAGGTATACACGTAAGTGTTGCAACGGGCAGAAATTTCTACTCAGCCAAACCATATATCGAAGAATTAGGACTCGATGTTCCTGTCATCTTCCAAAACGGCGCGTTTATTTACCAGTGGATGGAAGATAAAGTCATATACAAGTCCGAGCTTAAAACAGAAATTGCCGAAAGGGTTATTGAGACGGCAAGAAAGTATCAGATTTTCTACATACTCTACAGAGACTTTCTCGAAGAAAAAGATATGTACATAGACCAACCATACAACGGTAACTTTTCACTTTATCTGAATCAAAATCGCTGGAGGTTGAATATTGTCGACAATGTGTTAAAATACTTAAAAAACAAACTTACAGTTGCCGAAATCGCGCTTGTTGGTAATGAGGAACAGATAACGCACGCTTTAAATGAAGCCCTTGACGGACTAAGAAATGCAACAAGCATTGTAAAAAATAACACGATAAACGAAGAAACTTTCTATGAAGTCTTTGGACCAAATGCTTCAAAAGAACATTCGATAAAGTATCTTCTCGAATATTTCAATGTTACGCCCGATGAAACGATGTATCTGGGAGATAGCTTCAACGACATAGGGCTTCTTAAAATGGTGGGTTATCCGGTAGTTATGGAAAACGGACATAGCGAAGTTAAACAATACGCAAGATATATCACAAAACCTAATAACGAAGCAGGAGTTGCTTACGCAGTAAAGAAATGGGCATTAGGAATAGATGAGTGAGTTGGTGATGAGAATAACTAAATTGTTCAAAGCTGCGATTTTATTCATTTTCTTAGGGGCTTTTAGCTTTGCATTTTTAGATGCCAAACAAATGAGTGAAATATCCTACAAAATCCAGTATATGATAGGCAATCGACAAGCCAAGGAACTTGTACAGTTCCTTGGCTCTTTAGATTTTGAAAAGTTGACGTTGATTGAAAAAGCTGATTATATAATCGCTCTTAGCGAGCTTTACAGTTGGGCAGGTGTGGATTATAGTTATTCTGAAAAAGCTTACAGATTAACAGATGAAATGCTCAAAAAGCATCCGGAATTCTGGAAATTTCACTATGCGATGGCGGTTGTACTCTCCCATAGGGTTCAAAAAAATAATCTTCTTGCTATAACGCTTGTTGGAAAAATAGACTACCATCTTAACCAAGCCATGCAATACGGACCCAAAGAATGGGAACCTTTCTTTTTAGCAGGCGTTCGAAATTTGGAAGTCCCGCTTTTTCCAAACCTCACACTCGCTGAACAATATTTGAAAAAGGCTTTAGAAAACAATCCGGACCACATCTACACATACTTAATGTATGGCAAACTTTTCGAAAAGAAAGGACAATTTTGCGATGCACTGAACGTCTATAAAACAGCACTCCAGTTATCCATCAGACCAGAATGGAAAGTAGTTGACGAGGAAGCAAAAAACGAGATAAAAACCAGAATCTCGGAGGTGGAAAGGAAGTGTACCAAAAAATAAAAGGAACGGAAGATTTATACGGCCAAGAGATGAAGTATTGGTACTGGATAGAAGAAAAAGCCAGAAAGATTTCTTTGGTGTACGGATTTACAGAAATTCGCACACCGATATTTGAGGAGACAAAATTGTTTGTCAGAAGTGTTGGTCAAGATACAGATATCGTCCAAAAAGAGATGTATACATTTGAAGACAAAGGTGGTAGGAGCATCACTCTAAGACCGGAAGGAACCGCTCCAGTTGTGCGCGCATTTGTCGAAAATGGTTTGATTACCCAAGGCTTCCCTCAAAAATATTTTTACATCGGTCCAATGTTCCGTTACGAACGTCCACAATCTGGAAGACAGAGACAATTCCATCAATTTGGTGCAGAAATCTTCGGAAGCCCCTCTGCTCTCGCTGATGCCGAATTAATAGCCTTTGTTGATAGATTTCTTAGAGATATAGGACTAGTGGATTTTGAGATACATATAAACACCCTTGGAGACGCAGAAGACCGGGCAAATTACAAACAAGCGCTGAGAGAATATTACGCTCAGCACCTGGATCATCTTTGCGATGATTGTAAAGTAAGATACGAACGCAATCCCTTGAGATTGCTCGATTGTAAAGTAGACGTCGAATACGCAAAACAAGCCCCCAAACTTATAGATTACATAGGCGAAAACGCACGAAAACATTACGAAGAACTAAAAAAATTACTCAACGGTCTTGGAATAAAATATGTAGAAGACCCAAGACTCGTAAGAGGGCTTGATTACTACAATCGAACTGTGTTCGAAGTGCACCATCACAAACTTGGCGCGATGAGCGCAATTGCTGGTGGCGGAAGATACGACAATTTAATAAAAGAAATTGGTGGTAAAGACGTCCCGGCATTAGGATTTGCTGCTGGTATGGAAAGACTGATACTCGCATTAAAAGCCGAAAATGTGCACGTTGATGATATAAAGATAAATGAAGTGTATATCGCACACTTTGGAGGAGAGGAAGTTAAAATAGAAGCGATGAAACTTGCCCAGCAACTTCGCAGGGAAGGTATCGCGGTGAACCTTGAAATCATGGAAAGAGGACTGAGTGCGCAACTTAAAAACGCTGCAAGAACAGACGCAAAGCTTTGTATAATCATTGGTGAGAACGAACTTGAAAGGGATATTGTATTAGTCAAGAACATGGAAACAGGTGAGCAACTTGAGTTTGAGAAGAACTTTGTTGTCACCGGTATCAAAGACCTGCTAACAGAACTAGCGTAAAAAATTAAAAGCTCCCGTGTGGGAGCTTCTTATGGGTATTGGATTTGGCTGGGAGGGGAGGATTCGAACCTCCACTGGCGGATCCAGAGTCCGCAGTCCTGCCATTAGACGACCTCCCAACACGCCTTGAACAAGCAAGGCAAAATATATTTTACCATAAGGATTGGGGTTGTCAATGGAGCAAGTCAGTAAAAGACTAAAAGAAAAAGAAGAGGTGGGAAAATGAGCTTTGACATAGTTGTAGTTGGAGCGGGGTTGTCAGGTGCAACAGCAGCAAGAATCTTAGCTGAATCAGGAAAGAGAGTTCTTGTTATTGAAAAACACAAACACATTGCAGGACATTGCCATGATTACAAAAATGAAAATGGTATTACCATCCATACCTACGGTCCGCATATCTTCCACACCAATAACAAAGATGTTTGGGATTTTGTTAACCGTTTTACCGAATTCCACTACTACCAGCACAAAGTCCTGAGCTATGTTGAAGGAAAACTTTTACCATTTCCAATCAACAGGGACACACTCTGCGAAGTGTTTGGGGTTAATATAGCCACATACGAAGTGGAAGAGTTCTTGGAAAAAGAAGTGAAAAAGTCAAAGTTCAATAACCCACCAAAGAATTTCAGAGATGTAGTTGTTTCACAAGTTGGGGAAAGGTTATATGAAATGTTTTTCAAAAATTACACAATAAAACAATGGGAAAGAGACCCAGAAGAGCTATCACCAGAGGTAGCAAAGAGAATACCGATAAGGACAAATAGGGATGATAGGTATTTCTCAGACAAATACCAAGGAATTCCAAAACATGGTTACACGAAGATGGTAGAAAACATGCTAAATCATGAAAATATAGCTATACTCACAGGAGTGGATTACTTCGAAGTAAGGGATTTATTCAAATCGGAGCTAACAGTATATACAGGAGAACTTGATAGGTTTTTTGATTATGTGTATGGGAAACTCGAATATCGTTCGTTGAGGCTGGAGTTGAAGACATACGACAAAGAATATTACCAACCGGTGGCAGTTGTCAATTACCCGAACGATTACGATTGGACAAGGATAACTGAGTACAAGCACTTTTTGAACGAGAAGAGTGAGAAAACGACAGTATGCTTTGAATACCCACTTGCAAGCGCGGAACCATACTACATAGTGATGACACAGGATAATATGGAGAAAAGGGAAAAATATATGAAAGAGGTAGAGAAGTTAGAAGAGAGTGGGGAATACATATTTGTAGGGAGGCTTGCGGAATACAAGTACTACAATATGGATCAAGTTATTGAGGTTAGTAAGGAAAAAGTTTCGAAATGGCTTAAGGAGTGATTTTTCTGACGTACTATGTCCCTTACTTTCACTGGGGAAGCAAATTCAACGCAGGATTCAAAGCAAAAATGGATGTAGAAAGAGTGTTAATAAGCATGGGACTTGAACGGATAGATATTTTCAAAGGTAAAACAGAAGAGACAGAAAAAGTTTTTATGCCTCATAAACTCTTCGCGTTACTCTTCCGTTCTTGGGTTGATAAAGGTATTAGAGAATCAAACGCTGTATTTCAGAACGGAACAGGTCTCGATTCCTTCATTGCACCATTCTTGAAATCAACTTTCAAGAATGGTAGAAGAATCGTCGTAATACATGATATTGAAAGCATCAGATATGCGAGAAAAATTGACATATTGAGAGAACGCTTTGTCTTTAAGAATTTCACACATGCAGTAGTTCACTCCAAAAAGATGGCAGAATACCTTAAGAACGAACTGAATTTTCCTGGAGAAACTTTCATATTAGGTTTCTTTGATTATCTTCTTGAACGTATAGATAAAGAAAAACTTCTATCAACACCACATAAACCAAATGGTAGATACATAATTACATTCGCTGGTAACCTTGCAAAATCAAAGTTTATAGAAAAAATGCTTCATAAATCGCCTTTTAAAGGTTATACACTTCATCTATACGGCAAAGGTTACAACGGAGAAGTCAGAGAAGGCATACTTGAACTAAAAGGGGCATTTCACCCCGATGAACTACCATACAAAATTGAAGGACACTTCGGATTAGTCTGGGATGGAGAAGAAATAGAGACTATCGCCGGCACAACCGGAGAGTACTTGAGGTATAACTCTCCGCATAAAGCCTCACTTTACATTGTGAGTGGTTTACCGTTGATAGTATGGAAAGAATCGGCAATCTATGAACTTGTCAAACAATACAATATAGGTTTTGGTGTGTCAAATTTGATGGAATTAGATGAAAAACTTTCTCAGGTTACAGAAGATGAATACAAAACATGGAAGAAGAATATTGTTGCGTTAGCAGAAACTCTAGCAACTGGAAAGAATCTGGAAGAACTGCTCAGAAAAATTTTGGATGTTTAGTTCGTCAGCTTCTATCGTTTGCGAAATATCGAGCCTAAATGTCTTAAACCATAAAGCGATATATAGAATATCCTCAGCGTAAATATCGTTAACGGTCGTGGAATATTGTAGTTTTTGCCGTAGCCGAACTTTAAGACAGGTCTGAAAGCTTTGTATCCACCTGCGTTGTGTACAACATAAACTTTTATCTTTTCACCATTTTTTATTATGTAGAAAATCCCATCTTCTATTTTATACCTGACTCTTGCTGTCGTTGGGATGAAATTGTATATGACTGGAAGCTTGAAAAAACCGTTTTCATAAGCGTAGTAATTTAAAAGTATCATATCAACACCCCAGGCGTAGCTATCCTTAACTTTTGAGAATGCTCTTTCTACAAAGTCGATATAAACATCACGAGGATATACCACAAAACCCGCATTTATCAGTTGCTTTTTCCATAGCTTTTTTCGTACCTCATCTGCATTCTCAACTTTAGTTTCATTGATTATCATATCCATATTTGGCGAAAAGTCTTCTGTAACCGCCCTTATTTGTGTTGTACTTTCTTTAAACAGGTGTGATATATCACCTTGGAAGATTATATCTCCCGAATCGCATAAAATAACCTGCTCATAAGCAGGATTTTCTTTTAAAAAATCCGCCAGTTCCAAAAATCTTGTATTGTTAATGTGTCCATCTACTCGGTTTGCCTTCCTCACAATAGCCCCTTGTTCGGAAAGCTTTTGAACTATATCTTCCGATAATCCATAATCCATAATCAGTACATCTATCTCAGATAAATCAACATTATCTTTAAGCGACCTGAACCAGTGGTTCAGCAAAAACTCTTCGTATTTTTTGTTACATGCTGTTGCTATCAAGTACCTTTTCATTGTCAAGCACAACACCCGCTTTCTCAGAGTCATCCTGCTGATTTCATGCCTTTAATCTGAAAATTATATTTGCAGTTCTAAGTAATACGTAAGTTAATTCCGGAGAAATAGCATACATCCTCAATACAAATTTCATCTCTTTCCCCATCTTCGTTGGATTGTACTCGCGTTTTAACTTAAGTATCTGCTTGCGAATGTTCGGAGCTCTGGCGATTTTTATCCACTTACGAAATGAATATCCATTGTAAGCAAGATTTCCAATAGTCCAAGCATATGCTTTTGGTATCACGTATTCTTCCAACAACTTTACAAGTTCAGATTCGTTATTCAATTCAAAAAATCGCTTCAACCTTTTCATAGATCCAACATTATGAAAGACTGCTAATGTTGCCTGTTTTGTAACTGAGTTATGTCTATAAACAAGTGATGAGAACTTCCTATTGAACATGTAAGCTGCGTTTGAAAAGTACAAGAATTTAGAGATAAACTCGTTATCTTCACCAAATTTTGCACCTTTAGTAAATCTTATTTCGTATTTATCGACAACGCTTTTGAGAAATATCGAACTGTTCATAGAAATATAACTTTTTCCAACAAGAAAATCCCTAAGCACTTCTCTTGGATTTTTTAATCCTTCGTCATAAACATAGCTTTCGTTGTACTTATATAAAACCCTTCCCTTCGAACTAACGACATCCTGTCCGCCAAAAGCTATCTCGCAGTTGTACTTTTCACATGTTTCAACTAAAACTTGTACGGCATCGGGCTCAAGCCAATCATCACCATCAAGGAATTTCAGATACTTCCCCTTCGCGTTTTCAATTCCAACATTCCTCGCTACGCTCACACCTTCATTTTTTTGTGTATCACTTTATAGGGAAATCTATTTTGATTTCCCAATATGTTTTCCACAACAACACCTGTTTTATCTACTGACCCATCGTTTACAACTATTATTTCTAAATTTTCATACGTCTGCTTTAACACACTCTCCAATGTCTTCGGGATGAATTTTTCAACATCATACGCTGGAATGACAACTGAAACAAGAGGTTTGTCAGAATTCATCGCTTAGTTAGTAATCTCCTCAAATCACCAATCAGAAGCACTTTTACCTTTGAAGGAAGATAAGTAATTGCTAAATATACCAAAATTAGATCAAGTGTGAAATAAATATACCAAAATTTATTCAAAAATACCATCACATCGGAGATGACCACTCCAAGTGAATTTATCAAAACATAAATCAAACTACCAAGTAGTATATGGTAAGAAATCACAAAAAGTGCGTTCATGGATAATCTCAAAAAGAACTTATCAATCTTTAACTTCTTCACCAAATCAGAAAGGAACGCGATAACAACTATCGCCAGAACCTCTCCAAGGAACGAAATTATTCCACTTTTTCCAAACCATTGGTTGTTCCAAGAAATATCACCATTGACCTGACTTATTAGAATCAAACCAACAGTTGCAAGCATAAAATCCACGATGGAAATGCTAAGGTTTCTCTTTTTCCATTCACGTCCTATCCAGAAAAATGGTAGTGCAACAATTGCAGCATCAATTTTAAAAGGTAGCGGTTCGTGTGCGAAAATCCTAAATACAAATGAACCTATAATCGAAAAAATTAGCAGAAATTTACTCTTCTCAACAAAATAGAACAAAATCTCTGCAAAGAAAAGCATCAAGAAAAACCATGTTGGTATCGCATTGACGGCAACCTGGTCTAATTTGTCCATCCTACCTAAGAGAAAATTCATTAAATACGTGTATTTCGGATACTTCTGCACATTAGCTGGTGCAATTAATAGAAAAATTATCGTGTTGATAAAACCCGCAACATAGTAAGTTTGAACAAGCAAAATTCTTGATGAGAGTAACTCTTTGAAATCTCTTTTCTTCCACTGGTATCCCCTTGCAAACACAAGTGAACCAAGTCCATAGCTGAAAAATGCATATATATAGTTTGGAGTTCCAGCGTGAACTAGCATAACAAAGAATATCGCCAATCCTTCCAATATAAGTATGTTTATTTTTTCGACTTTGTAAATACTTTTCATTTACCGCAAACACCTCGCTATTCTCTCACCACTTCCCGCTAGCACCACCGCCACCACTTCTGCCCCCACCAAAACCACCAAATCCTCCACCAGAACTTCTTCCAGAGCCTCTGAATCCGCCAAATCCACCAAAATTACCAGGTCCCATTGGACCACGTGGACCAATATACCATACCCCTCGCCTCGACAAAACTAACATGATAAAAACCACAATTAGTACTATCACTATCGTCTCAACATACGCCGAAGAACTCTTAGGTAACTCGGCATCTACATCAAACGTAAGTTCCACATTGTATTCCTTGGCAACTTCTTTCGCAAGAGCCAAATATCCGTAGTAAATACCTTTTGAGTAATCACCTTCCTTGAAATATGGAATGATATACTCATCCCTAATCCGTCCAGCCTTCCCATCCGGGATGGCGCCTTCAAGTCCGTAACCTACCTCTATACGCATTTGTCTGTCGTTTATCGCAACGAGCAACAAAACACCATTATCTTTCCCTTTCTGTCCTATTCCCCATCTTCTGAAAAGCTCAACCGCATATTCTTCAATTGTTATACCCTGTAGTGAGTCAATAATTACCGCCGTTACCTGCGCTGTGGTTTTATCTTCGAGTTCTTTTCCCACCGAAATTATCTTTTGAACGTATTCTGGTTCAACCACACCAACGTAATCGTTGATGTATTTGTATGGTGTGGGCTTTGGAAAATCAACTGCTAACAATATATTTGAAATAAACAACAAACCCAAAATTAAGTAAAACGTTCGCTTTAATCTCATCGACTCAACCCCATTCATATCGCAAGCTTAAAAATACTTTGCGATATCAGATTTTATTTTCTCATAATCTTCCAGTAGCCTATCAACTCTTTCAAACGGCGCATTGGAAAAAATCGTTTCAAACTCAAGCGTAAACGAACCAATGACGCGTTCCGATATCGGATAATATTTAGCTGGTGCAAGGCTGTATTTCTTTCTTAGCAACGAAATAACCTCTGAATACAATGGACGGAACTCATCAGTTACCTTCTTATCAACCACAAAGAGATTCAACCCTTCATCGTTTATTATCGTTCTACATATTTTATACTGTCCATCTTTGTATTTTTCCAAAAATTCCAAAACTTTCTCATTCACACGCTTGGCAAAAGAAAATGATTCTGTGCCAAAAACCTTTTCACTGAACATCTCCTTGTTTAGAAATCCATCATTTCCAGCAATCGCTACGAACCTGGTCTTTAACGGCAATTTCATTATACCACACTGACAAATCCATTGCTCATTCGGATTGTTTATAATCTCGCCGCAAAGCTTGATGAATTCATCTTTTTTCGCAAGTTCATTCATTTTGTAAATCGCAGGTGTGAGTGACATCGGCGAGGAAATCGAAATACCGACGACTTTTTCATCGGAAGGCGTGACTATGAAGTTCATATAAAACGGGAAAGTTGAAAAATGTTCAGTATGGTTAAGATGACAACTTACCACCGCCACATGGCGGTGGTAAACATCAAGCCTTTCTTTCTTACTCTCTAAAAACCCAATAAGTTCAGAAGTATCAAAATCTATTTTTTCTAATTTCTTAAACCTCTCAGGTCCTACATACATCGCTATTTCTCGACCTTCCTTCCCAAAATCAACTAAAATTACTTCCCTTCTTCATCTTTCAACATCGGCATCCTGATGCCGTGTTTCTTCGCCGTTCTGATTGCAATCTCGTATCCTGCATCAGCGTGTCTTACGACTCCCATACCTACATCGTTTGTAAGCACCCTTTCGAGCTTCTGCCTTGCCAATTCAGTTCCATCTGCAACGATAACAACGCCAGCATGGAGTGAATAACCAATACCAACACCGCCACCGTGGTGGAACGATACCCACGTAGCACCGCTTGCCACGTTGAGCATAGCGTTCAAAATGGGCCAGTCGGCAATTGCATCGCTACCATCTTTCATCGCTTCGGTTTCTCTATACGGACTTGCAACAGAACCTGTATCATGATGGTCTCTACCAATAACGATAGGAGCTTCGAGTTCACCTTTTCTCACCATATCATTCATTGCAAGTCCCATCTCAGCTCTTTGACCCATACCAAGCCAACAAATTCGTGCCGGAAGCCCTTGCCATTTTACTTTCTTCTGAGCCATTTCTATCCATTTCCTTAAATGTTCGTCTTCTCCGAAAAGTTCTAAAACCTTCTGGTCTGTTTTGTATATATCTTCAGGATTTCCAGAGAGTGCAACCCATCTGAACGGTCCTTTACCTTCACTGAAAAGGTCTCTGATGTATTCAGGTACGTATCCTGGAATATTGAACGCATCCTTAACGCCGTGGTCAAAAGCGAGCCTTCTGATATTGTTTCCATACTCAAAGACCTTTGCACCTTGTTTTTGCATTTCCAAAATAGCGTTCACATGTTTAACAACACTACCATATACCATCTCCAAGTATTTTTGTGGATTTTCTTTTCTCAACTTAAGTGCTTCTTCAAAAGAAATACCTGCCGGAACGTATCCGTTGAGTGGATCATGTGCAGCTGTCTGGTCTGTGACAACATCGGGAATGATTCCTCTTCTCACAAGTTCAGGATGTACGTCAGCCGCATTGGCAAGTAGACCTATCGACAGAGGTCTACCTTCCTTCATGGCTTCTTTTGCCATTTTCAACGCTTCGTCGAGACTATCTGTCCACGTATCAAGGTACCCCGTTTGAAGCCTTCTGTCTATCATTCGTTTATCCACTTCAACAGCGATTACCACACCATCGTTCATTGTTACAGCAAGTGGCTGAGCTCCACCCATCTCACCAAGCCCAGCTGTCAACACAAGCCTTCCTCTAAGTGTTCCACCAAAGTATTTTTTAGCAACCGCATAGAACGTCTCGTAAGTCCCTTGGAGTATACCCTGTGTGCCAATATAAATCCAGCTTCCTGCGGTCATCTGACCATACATGATTAGTCCGCGTGCTTCAAGTTCATTGAAGTACTCCCAGGTTGCCCACTTTGGAACAAGGTTGGAATTTGCAATGAGTACACGCGGAGCCCATTCATGCGTTTTCCAAACGGCAACAGGTTTTCCGCTTTGAACAATAAGTGTTTCATCATTTTCGAGTTCCTTAAGCACTTCGACTATCTTGTAGAAACATTCCCAATTTCTAGCTGCTTTTCCTTTACCACCGTACACTATCAAATTTGCCGGGTCCCTTGCTACTTCAGGGTCGAGGTTATTCATAAGCATACGCATTGCAGCCTCTGTCTGCCATGACTTACACGTTAACTTTGTTCCCCTTGGAGCTCTAATCACTTCTGCCATACTCAAACCCCCTTTGAAAAACATCCAAAATGCATTGAAAAGCTCTATATTTTTATTCTACCCCTAACCACGACTTTTCTCAATTCTTCCTAAAATAACCATACCTAAGAAAGACAAACGTTTAGGAATAAATTCAAAGCATTTCAAAAATCATTTAACGCATTTTTCTATTTTTCTTTATTCCGTCCCTTTCCAATTTTCTCGTATCTTTTCAACAACTTCCTTGGCAGTTTTTGTAGCAGCAATACCACCGAGACCTGTTTCTCTCAGCGATTCGGGTAGCGATTTCCCAACTTCGTACATTGCTTCGACAACTTCATCGAACGGAATGACACTCTCAATACCAGCTAATGCCATTTCCGCTGTAGCAATCGCCACATTTACAGCATTGCCATTCCTTTTCACACATGGTACTTCAACAAACCCACCGACAGGGTCACATACAAGTCCCATAAGTGCTTTCAAAGCTAAAGCAGCTGCATGCCCAACTCTGATAGGATCTTTCGAATAATAGTAAGTCAACAACCCAGATGCCATCGCTGTTGCCGTTCCAATTTCTGCTTGACACCCACCGGCAGCACCTGAAAGCGTTGCCCTCTTTGCAACAACATTCCCTATGCCCGAGGCAACTATGAATGCTTTAAGCAAATCATCAAAATTTGCTTTTTCAACCTCCCAAAGCGCATAAGCAACACCTGGGACAACACCGCATGAACCCGCAGTTGGACAAGCAACTATCCTTCCCATCGATGCGTTTGACTCACCCATAGAAAGTGCAACAACCATTGCTATATGATTAAAATTGCTCATCATCCTTGGTTTCACATTCGCAAGTTTGTAGGCATTATCACCTGTCAATCCCGTCAGCGTTTCGAACCTTTTACCAAAATTCTTCTCAGCTTCCTCGAGCATAACCCTTAACAAATTACTTAGCACCTGCTTAACTTTCTCCGGATCTCTACCTGTTTCTATCATCTCTTGAGCCAATATAATCTCGCTGAACTCAAGATTTGTGTTTTGCCATATTTCAATTAGCTCTGCGAATTTCATATAATCTCACCTTCTTCAAGCCTTACCGCATACACTTCGATAACATTCTTCAGTGTTCTGATGCATTCTAAAACCTCTTCGGTAGGATTTTCATCGAGCTCAATAATCGTTAAAGCAATCCCCTCAAGTGCATTAACCCTGCGCAAATAAACATTCGCAATATTCACGTTTATGCAATCCAAAATCCCCTTTAGAGCACCTGGTCTATCTTTATTAACAACAACCAATGCAGGATAATCGCCAGCGAGTGAACACTCCACACCGTTGATTTTTGTAATCCTAATCGCTCCGCCGCCGATGGAAGAACCTTCAACTTCGTTGTATAAATCTCCTTTATGCGCTTTAATTAACACAGTATTAGGGTGCACATCACCAAGGTCTGCAAATTCAAATTCATATTTTAAACCCACATCTTTTGCCAACTTGTATGCATCCTTCACTCTCGGGTCATCCGCTTTTAATCCGATAATACCAGCCAACAGTGCTCTATCGGTTCCATGACCTTTGTAGGTTAACGCAAACGAACCATGCAAAGTAAAGACAACACTATCTGGAATTCCCATCAGCTTATACACAAACCTTGCAATTCTCAGAGCTCCAAGTGTATGTGAACTTGATGGACCTGTCATAACAGGACCTGAAACTTCGAGCAAACCCATGAAATTCACCTCGACTCGTTTTAGACAGCGTATCAGAAATATTATACCACCAAAAAAACAAAGCGGGGCACCTTGGACTTGCCCCGCTTTTCCTTTTCAAAAATTGATATTAGAATTATCCTCTCATCAATTGAAGAACATTTTGTGGCAACGTATTTGCCTGTGCAAGCATTGACATACCAGATTGCATGAGAATTTGCATCTTGGTAAACTGCATCATCTCTTTTGCCATATCTGCGTCCCTTATTCGGCTTTCTGCTGCTGTGAGGTTTTCTGCTGCTACTCCAAGGTTGGCTATTGTGTGCTCGAGTCTGTTTTGAATTGCACCGAGCTGAGACCTAATCGAACTTACCTTGTGGATTGCCGCATCGATTATACTAATCGTTCTTTCCGCATCATTCTGACTTGTGACCTTTAGTGTAGAGGTTAACAAGCCAAGGTTTTTCGCGTCCACTGCATCGATACCAGCTACCATGTTAGCACCTTCGTTTGCACCTATTTGGAAAACAAGCTGGTTGCCTGTTATATTTGTCTTCTCAACCCTTGCAACTCCTGTGTCGATTACTTCTTCAAGTGGCAACCCTCCGCCAAATTGAGAAATATCGAATCTGTTTTTGTTCCAAATTATCTTCACACCACCGATTACGATAGAACCTTGGCTGTAGCTTGTAATAACAGTGCTTACACCATCTTGTTTTACGAGAACTACCCTAACATCAAGTGCACTTGTTACGTTACCTGAGAATTGACCTACTTCAACAACAAAAGTTCCTTCGACAACACTTGCGGCAGAGCTGACAGCAGTAACTTCGAGGTCTATATTTCCCTGTGCAACAACCTTCACATCAGGTGTAAATCTGAAACTTTCAAGATTTCCGTTTAAAAGTTTCTTTGTGTTAAACTCCGTTGACCTTGCGATTCTGTCGATTTCTTCTCTTAACTGGTCAAGTTCTGCTTGTATACTTGACCTATCCACATCGGTATTCGTATCACTTGCCGCCTGGACTGCGAGTTCTCTCATCCTTTGCAAAATAGCATGCACCTCGTTAAGTGCACCTTCTGCTGTTTGAATGAGTGAGATAGCATCTTGTGCGTTCTTTACTGCCATTTCAAGACCTTTGATCTGTCCTCGCATCTTTTCGCTAATCGCCAAACCTGCCGCATCGTCACTTGCTCTGTTAATCTTCAAACCAGACGAAAGTCTTTCAAGCACCTTTTTCATGTCAGAATCCGTAAGTGTTATCTGCCTCCATGCGTTCAGTGCAGATAAGTTGTGATTGATACGCATAACCTCACCTCCATAGAAACTAAATGATTTATTATATATATTAATCACCTTTCAAAAATAACAGCCCTTAGAGACTCGTTCAAAACAAAATGTCTAATCCTTTTCGCTCCTGCCTTTCTCAACTCATCTTCAACTTGCTTTCTTGTTCTGATAAACCTAAAGATTGGATAATACCAAACGATATCGTCATGATTGTTGAAATCCGGAACAAAATAGAAAAGCACTCCACTTTCAAAATTCTTCACGACCTCACCAAATTCCTTAGCTATGTTGACAATTTCAAAGCTTACTATATTCTTTGATTTATCGTCATACTCAATACCAGTTTCTAATGCAACATTTTTAACTAGCTCGATATATTTTTCATCTTCCTCGTAAACTTTGATTTCTGATATATTCACTTCTGTGAGCACTTTTAAAATATCTTCTCTTTTGACTTCCAAAACCGGTAGGTTATAACCAACTCTTCTTTGCTTGTATACCCTAATCGCTTCATCGATATGGAATGGTTCAACATAGTAATATCTACTCGCCTTCCGCCAAACTCGCAATGGTGAGATAACACCGAGTCCTGAATGCTTTTCCGAGATATTCCCAACCCATACAATCTCATCATTTTTGTTTTCAAATGCTTCATGCGGATAGAAATTATCAAATTTATAAACCCCTAACGCTAAATCACCTAGCACTGTGTTCTTCTTTAAAGCTTCGGCATGGTATAAGTAGGCTTTTTTCAACTCTTCTTGGTCCTTCGAATCTTCGAACAATTTTGCATACCTGTATTCCAAAAACGGGAATTCTTCTTTCTTAGAGATGCTATCCAGTAACTGTGATGACTTTTCCCTATTATTTTTCCAAATATTCGTCGCGCTAACGTATTTTGCAAAGTCTGTGTCCGAGATGAGGTAAAGCCTTTCAAGTTGCTCCTTTGGAAACTCTTTAAGTGCTCCCATCATAAGCTCTTTGTTTTCAAAGTAAAACCTTTTAAGTTCGTGGAATATACCTTCTATCGTTGGGTCTAATTTTGTTTTTAAATCATCTAAGACAGGCTTCACGAACTTACCAAGTTCTGGCAAGATTTCAGCAGCTGTCCTGTAATACTCAAGAGCCAACTTAAAATTCGCCTTTTCTAAGTAAATATCCGCAATTAGTCCGTAGCTAACACCTTTGATAACTTCGTTTTCTGATTTTCTTAGCCTGTTTAGCACCCGCAATTTCTCCGGACTGGTATTCGGAAGGTTTTCGTAGAAGAATAAAACCGCTTCAAGTCCCATCTTCTCTATTTTTTCTGCCCACTGATTTTCATCAGAACCAAAGATGTATTCCATCAAGCCATCTTTCTTTGTCTTCAAATTTTCCATAACAAGTTTTCCAAAGGTACCCTTCAAGAACGGTTCAAAAAGGTCGTAGTTGAATTGTAGACCTATTTTCTTCACGCGCTCAACGATATCAAGCACGTTAAAATGAACACCAAACTGATGAGCTTCATGTAAAAGTTTTTCAATTTCAGGGACAATTTTTATGAAGTCATCATCATCGACCTCTGTAATATATTTGCCCAAAGCATTTACAAGCTTTTGTGCCTCAGTTATGGTGAGTTTTGATTTATCAAATATCTTTTCAAAATGCATTTTAAATTTCTCAATATCTTTCTTCTTTAGGTACGCAATCGCAAGAAGAGTGTGGACCATAGGAGTATATTTAATAGCAATTATCGTCCAGGTGAACTCTTGAGGATTCTTTTCTACATATTCGATTCGTTTTAGGAACTCTTCTCCATAGGATATCGTTTCTTCGTATTTCTTTTCCGCTTCACTGACAGCCAAAAGCCCGTAGTATGGATCAGGGTTTTTGGGTTCTGTTCTTAGCAAAAATTCCAGCAACTCCCTGGCCTCTTTGTTGAAGCCTTTCGCATTTAAAGCAAGAGCATGCATCAGTAAAACCTCAAAAGCAATGGCAGGCATCTTTTGGTCTTTTTTAATTATTTCGATTACCTTATTAACTATTGGATAGAGCTCTTTCGTATTTCCACCAATCATCTCTGTTTTGTAAAGTTGGCACAAATAATAAGCTCTTTCTTGAGAAGGTATGTATTTTTTTTCTTCTAATAGTTTGACTATGAGGTTTCTTGTCCTCTCGTATTTTTTCTTTTTCAGTTTTCGTGTCCAAATGTATCCGTAATGGTATATTGTAAAAGGAGCTTCCACAACCTTACCTTTGTAAATAGGCTGGTTGTGAACAATATTTTCGTATCTCACGGTTCCATTTCTAAACACTCTTGCAGTCGAAGCTATCTCTGTCTTTTTCAAATCCCAGTCCAAATAACTCAGAGTAGGTAGATATACGGTATTTACATCCTCCGGCAAATTTGCAAGAAATTCCCTTATCCCGGCGAAATCTTCCTTAACCTCTTCATCGGCATCGTAAATTAAAACCCATTCGCACGTAGGAAATTGGAGAGAATAATTCCTTGCTTCTGAAAAATCATCTTTCCATTCGTGGAAATAAATCTTGTCTGTGTATTTCTTTGCGACCTCCACACTATTATCCGTTGAACCTGTATCAACAACAATGATTTCATCAACGTAAGGCCTAATACTTCCAAGAGCTCTGTCAAGGTTGTGCTCTTCGTTTTTCACAATCATGGCAACACTTAGTAAGCAACGCTTTTTGTCTGGCATACTTCGACCTCCAAATTTTTCGCTTAAATCTTTTGATAACTTTCCTAACATATTATTCATTCTTAATAAAGAATATTCCTTAAAAACTAAGAAAAACAGAAAAGCGGGCTTTCGCCCGCTTTTCCATTTTTGGGGTTTTATTAACTTTTCATTGATTATCTCATCAATTGCAACACCTGTTGAGGTTGAGCATTAGCTTGTGCAAGCATCGACATGCTCGATTGCAACAGTATCTGCTGCTTCGTGAATTGCATCATCTCTTTCGCCATGTCTGCGTCTCTTATTCGGCTTTCTGCTGCTGTCAAGTTCTCCGCCGCTACTCCAAGGTTCGCTATCGTGTGTTCAAGCCTGTTCTGAATTGCACCAAGTGCTGCTCTTGCTGTACTCACCCTGTGTATCGCTGCATCTACCACCATTATCGTTCTTTCTGCACTGTCTTGGTCTGTTACCTTAAGCGTACTTGTTGACAACCCAAGCGCTGCTGCGCTCATGTTGTCTATTCCTGCTATCATGTTGTGTCCTTCGTTTGAACCTATCTGGAAAACGAGTTGATTCGCTGCTGTGTACACCGCTTCTACCCTTACTACTGCACTGTCAATTACTTCGTTCATTGGCAGCGCTCCATTAAATTGACTTATGTCAAATGTGCTGGAATTCCATCTAAATGTTATTCCCCCAACTGCCAAACTACCAGCCGAAATCGTTGTAATCGCAACTTCCACTATACTTCCATCAGTACCAATGCGTACAATTCTTACATCGATCTGGCTACTAACAGCACCATCAAATTGCCCAACTTCAATAACATATGTTCCTTCACTTGCTGCAGTGCTTACCGCTGCAAGATCAACGTCAATATTTCCACCTGTAACAACTTTTGCATCCGGTGTGTATCTGAATCCTTCAAGTTTTCCATCTAACAACTTCTTTGTGTTGAATTCTGTTGTTCTTGCTATTCTGTCTATTTCTTCTCTCAGTTGGTCAAGTTCTGCTTGTATCTGGTTCCTATCTACGTTCGTATTTGTATCACTTGATGCTTGTACTGCAAGTTCTCTCATCCTTTGGAGTATCGAGTGTACTTCTGTCAGTGCTCCTTCTGCTGTCTGAATCAAGCTGATAGCATCTTGTGAGTTCTTGATTGCCATGTCAAGACCTTTGATTTGTCCCCTCATCTTTTCACTGATTGCCAAACCTGCTGCGTCATCTCCTGCTCTATTGATCCTTAATCCAGATGAGAGTCTTTCAAGCGTCTTGCTCATGTCCATGTTGGTCATCGTGATGTTTCGCCAGCTGTTCAGAGCGTTAATGTTGTGGTTAATCCTCATAACTCTCCACCTCCATGTGAGTTTTTTCCTTTAAATTCTTAAGAACTCAAAACCAGAATCTGTCTTCCAAAAGGGCGCCCTTTTGTTTTTACCAATATTTTTATCGGAAAAAATTAGCGGTTCTTTAGTGGGAAACTAAAGAACCGCCAGAAGAGAGTTTAAGTTTACGAATATAAAATGCTTCAAACCTTTAAAAGAACATCCTCAATTTGCCTTATCTGTTTCTCAAAGGAATAATTTTCCTCGACAAAAGTTCTATAGACTTCACTCCTGTAATCAAATTCAAGAATTTGTGGGATCTCCTCGATAAAATTGAACAAAGTATCTTCCATCCATAACGTCTTAGCACCATAAAAATTATGAACGACAGGTTTTATACCAACAGCCATTGCTTCTGCTATGTTATATCCAAAACTTTCATGCACACTCGTTGATAGCACGTAATTCTTATCTTCCAAGAATTCTTCAATATTGTTAACATGACCGAGTAACTTTACATTGTCTCGCAAGCCTGCCTCTTCAATAAAGTAATGAAAGTAAAGATGATACCTGTAATCCTGGAAATCACCCGCAATTGATAGATTGTATCTCGGATCAATTTTTTTCAGTAATCCCATAATTTGTAACCACATTGTTGGATCCTTTTTGTAATTTATGTGAGCTACTACTGCAATGTTGTATCCCCTTGTCCTGGGCTTGTACTTAAATCTTTCCAAATTTAACCCATTGTGGATAACTTTGATTTTGGCTTCAATCCTCTTATAAACGTCGGGGTGATACATTCTTATAACGTCTTTCATGTGCTCAGCAACTAAAACAATAGCGTCCACCTTATCCCAAAAAATCTTAGACAGAAAGGCATTGGTTAGTGCCTCATAACTATGCAGCCTACATATTATCTTTTTCCCTTTCTTTTCCAACTTATTCGTCACTTCCACCGCTAATTCATTTGCCCATTCTAACCAGACGATATCTGCCCATTCGTACGCCTGCACTATTTTGTTACCGTTCGCTGATACAACGAGTTTTACGTTATACACCTCTCCCAATATGTCAGCGATGTCACGGATAAAATTATCAAGACCTGGCAAGCAAAGAATCGCTATATTTACATCTTGATGGTATTGCTTTTTGTATTCAAGATATTTTTTCTTCATCTCTTCAAGTGGTAAAATTTCTGCCGCTTTTCTGTAATAGTAAAGTGCCATTGGAATGTTTCCTTGGACAATCTGTGTATCTCCAAGCAAATCGTATACTGCCCAGTCTTTATTGTGAATGCGTAATAGATAACGCCAAGCTTCCTTGTAGTCTTTCTTATCAAACAAGGCTTTCCCGTAATTGAAAAGAACATCGGAATTGATGGGGTCTATTTCAACTGCTTTTTTGAAATGCTCTATTGCATCATCAAGCTTACCTTCGTAGTAATATATCATGCCAAAAGCGTTTTCTTTCTGAACAATATCTGGTAGCTTTTCTACTATTTGCTTGGCTTCGGAGAATCTCCCTTGTGTTATTAGTTCCGTAAGTTGTGATAATTCTGGGAAGTCTGACATCTGAGTATTCCCCCTTGTCTTTCACTGTTTGACAATTTATTCTTCTTTTCCCAAAGTTATAAGTCCTATCATCATGACTGGAGATTTACAAAAATCTTTTGAACGATTTCCGCATATGTGTGGTCTAATATAATGAGTAGGAAAAAAAGGCACTGGCTCGATTAAGATACTGACTTTTGGTTATGCTTATTTTTCCGTCCATGCCTGTAGGGAGGGATGGTAATGCGGATTAACAACAACGTTGGAATGTGGGCTATTAGGTATCTTCAAAATTTGCAAACCCAACAAAACAGGCAAGTGCAAAGCTTGGCACAGGCAACGATACCTATTCAGCAAAGTGTAGCTTTCGGAGCGATAGCTGAGCGTATTCGCTCACAAATCAACGGTTATCGTGAAGCTATGGCAAGTACGTACAACGCAATCGGGGTTATGAATGTTGCAGAAGGTGGTCTTCAAAGCATTTCAAACAATCTTCAAAGAATGAGAGAGCTCGCAGTTCAAGCTTCAAATGGCACGCTTTCGGAAAGTGACCGTGCAGCACTTCAACAGGAATTTTCTCAGCTGGCTCAAGGGATAAACAGGGTGGTTGAACAGACTACTTATAATAACAGAAGGGTTTTAGGCGGTGATATAAGAAATATGCAAGTGCAACTTGGTCCGAATGAAGGGCAACAGATGAAAGTTACCCTCCCGGGCATGGACATTAAGTCTCTTGGACTTGAGAATGTAAATCTCAACAGCACCGAAAATGCTCAAAATGCATTAAAAGCTCTTGATAGAGCGATAGAAACTGTTTCAAATACGAGAAGTTATGTTGGTAGCGTGACGAACCGGCTGGAAGGGGCGGCACGGGAACTTAGCAACACTATGTTAAACCTCACCTCCTCCGTGAGTGTTTTAACAGACACAGATATGGCACGTGGCGTTATGGAATGGATTAGAACAAGACTCCAGCAGCAAGCAACAGCAGGTATACTTGGGCAGTCTAATGTGAACGCACAGAATGTTCTAAGACTTCTTGGATAGCCATAGCTCCAATAAGTAAAAAAGAAGCGGTGGGAAAATTCCCACCGCTTTTGCTTTTTGGTGCCGAGGGCGGGACTTGAACCCGCACGGGGTTTAAACCCCTGTTGATTTTGAGTCAACCGCGTCTGCCAATTCCGCCACCTCGGCACTAACCCTGAGCGTATGTTATTTTATCATTTAAACGCGAATTTTTCAAGATGTTTTTTGAGATTTCTAGAACAAGAAACTCGGCGCCCTTTCGAGCGCCGAGTTTGGATTTTTGAACAGAGTTTTTATTTTACTTTAAATATCCAAACGTCGCTACCGCCTATGTTCTTACCGATGTCTCCGTTTCTTGAGAAAGATGTACCTAAAATTATTATTGTTCCGTCTTCGTCTATAAACGCATCATTCGCATAGTCAGCCAAGCTACCGCCGTATGCCTTAGACCATCTAAGGTTACCATCGTTATCTATGTCAATTAACCAGATATCAGCAGCACCTTTTTGATCATCGACTTTCGAGAGTGTGTATCCAGCTATTGCAAATCCACCATCTGGGAATTCTGCGGCTGCGTATGCAATGTCTTCTTCAGAACCTCCGAATGTCTTGAGCCATATGATTCCACCTTTCGGATCAATTTTTGCTATGAGTATGTCCCAGAAGCCCGCATTTACTTGGATATCACCATCGACGGATGTGGTGTATCCAACTATCAAGAAGTTACCATCGTTTGTCTTAATGATTCTTGAAACTTCATCTTGGTCAGTTCCACCGTAAGCCTTGTTAAGTGTTATATCTTTGAGGTCCTTGCTTACTTTGAACAACCAGATATCAGATGTTCCGTGGTTGTATGGTATGTTACCTTCGAGCGAGTACGTGACATTCGCTACAAGGTATCCATCTTCAAGTTCAATAACATCAACTGCTTTATCCCTATCTAAGCCACCAAATGTTTTGCTTGCTACAATATTACCTTCTGCATCAAGTTTAAGTAACCAGCTATCCCATGTTCCGATATTTCCACCAGTATCACCATTCACTGAGTTCGTTGTACCAGCGATAAGGAATCCGCCTTCGGACGTTACAATAACTCTCGATGGTATATCGTTACCTGTACCACCATAGAGTTTGAGCCATTTGGTATTGCCTTCTTTGTCAAGTTTTGCGAGCAAGTAATCCCATCCGCCTTTGTTAACTTGACTGGCGATTTCTTTCGATAATGTGTATCCAAGAACGATATATCCATCCTCGACTTCCTTGACATCCGCTGCTTCATCCCAGCCAGCTCCACCAAGTAGTTTCATCCATTCAACATCGAGTTCTTTTGTCAATTTCACCACAAGTATGTCGGACTCACCTTTGAACTCTGGAAGTTTGCTGGACTGTGTGCTTGCAACAAGTATATATCCTCCATCAGCTGTCTTAATAATTCTTCTTGAAGTATCTTGACCAGCTCCACCTAAAACTTCTTGCTTTTGAATTGTTGGAAGTTTTGTCCTAAACGTAAATACTTCACTTTCAACTTCTCCGAATATGTTCTTTGCAACAACTTTCCATTTGTATTCAGTTCCGAAATGGAGCCGTGGTAACGTGTACTCATTTGTTTCAAGTTTGTCAACAAGATCCAATTTAACTGTTCCGAAGTAGAGTTCGAATTCTTCTGCTCTTTCACTGACCCACTTGAGTGTCACATCAACAGGAACTTCTTTCGCTCCATTTTCTGGATAAACAGCTCTTGGTTGTTCTGGGACCTGACCTGTTGTAAATTTCCAAACAGGTCCTTCTGTGTTGCCAAATCTATTCTTTGCAACAACTTTCCAGTAATATGTTGTTCCAAACAGTAAGTTCAAAACCTCAACCGCACTCTCTTTGATATTTTCCAAATAAAGTTCAAGTGCATCTTCTGAGAATCCCAAGTAGAGGTCATATGCATCAGCTTTTGCACTTTCCCACCTCAACACTAAGTTGTTGAATTGATCAACAGCACCATCAACTGGTTCTGGATTGAATGGAGTTGCTGGAACATTTCCAACAGTGAATTTAACTATCGGACTTTCTGCTTGTCCGAATCTGTTCTTTCCAACAACTTTCCAGTAATACGTTGTCCCAAGTTCGAGGTCTTTCACAACGAGTGTATTGCTTGTAGCATCCTCTGCGACAAGTTCCAATTCTGTCGATTCTTTTCCAAGGTACACATCATACACATCAGCACATTCAAATTTCCAGCTAAGTTCTGGGTCTTTCCAGACATCTTCCTCTCCATCAAGTGGGCTTACAATCTGAACAAACTCTGGGGCTTTACCAGTTTTGAACATTTCTACGTCGCTTTCGTTTGTTCCAAATTCGTTCTTTGCAACTACTTTCCAGAAGAATGTTGTGTCCATAGGTAATTCGTATGGCAAGGTAAATTCAGCTTCTGTAGTTGTAGCTACGAGTTCGAGTTTATCCATTTCCTTACCAAGATACACCTCGTATTCTTTCGCATCTTCGCTTGTCCATTTGAACGCTGGCAGGAGCCATACTTTCTCACCTTTCGGTTCGGCAAGTTCGGGTTTTGTTGGAACGTCACCTGTGGAGAATCTCCACACTGGCCCTTCCGTCTCTCCGTAGGCATTCTTTGCTACGACTTTCCAGTAATAAACCGTTCCGAGTTCGAGTCGTTGCGTATCGTATTCCGGTTCATCAACAGTTGCAATAAGTTGTAATTCGTCCGGTGATTTTCCAAGGTAAACATCGTAGCTTGCTGCTCTTTCTGCTCGCCACATTAAGCGTGGTTCAATCCAAATCTTCTGTGCACCGTCGTATGGAACAGGATTTTCTGGCACAGTTGGGGCATCGCCTATTCTGAACGTGAAAACAGGGCTCTCGGTTTCGCCAAAGGCATTCTTGGCTACAATTTTCCATTGATAAGTTGTCGATGGTTTAAGGTTTTTGACTTCGTATTTATTGTCAAAGTAGTTCTTTTCAATCAACTGCAGACTTCCTTCTTCTCCAAAGTAAATATCATACATCTTCGCTCGTTGCGAAGACCAAGATAAAGTTACATTAGGCAACACATCCGTAGCGCCGTTGGTGGGTTCCGCATTTTCAATTTCACCTGGAATGAACTCTGTGTTCTGGAAATCTATAAGGGCGTTGATAAGAACTCCACCAGAACCCACAAGGACATTAAGCGGAATATTTGCTAAAGAAATCCTATCTCTTACAACTTCTACTCCATCTCTTCGACCATACGCAACAATTCGTTCATCCTTCTTATCAACCAACCCAAAGACTTTGACGATAACATTGTATTTACCAGCCTTCAGTTTTGTTATCAAACCTGTCGCTTGACCCGTCTCTCTGTCGTAATTCAAAAGGAAGGGACCTTCAACGATTTCCTGGTTGAAGATTTCAACAGTTGCCCTTGTAATCCATATCCCGTTTTCTAACAGCGCTTTGTCAAGCTCAGACAACCTAAGACTGTACTCTTCGTACTCGCCTGGAGGTAAGATTGGTTCAACAACAGGTTCATACTTTTGAAGTAATGATTCAAGTGCTTCTCTAATATCAACGTTTGGATTTTCAAGTAGTGCTTTCACTTCGTAGTAAAACCTTGCTAACGGTGTTGAATACGTTACTTGAGAGAACGCTATAGTGGAAACAATGGTGAGAATAATAAGTACCCATAGGAAAACTTTCCGCATGTAATCTCCCCCCTTTGGTTGTGATTGAAATCCTGCTTCAAAAAAAATTATTCTACTAAGCCGAAACTTACTCACTTGTATATTATACCACTAATCTTTTCAAATTTTGCAATAGTTTTTTGAAAGAATTCCAAAAAGTCTAGAGGATTTTGTTCGTGAGACTAACAAAAGGCATAAATATGTGAATATTTTCAGAAAAATATATTTCGCAATGGCTCTACACAAAATTATCATATGAAACAAAATTTAAAGACTTATCAAGAGTATGAATGTAAATATTTACATAAATAAAATACCAGCGGATAACATCCCCGCCCTTTTGGGCAAATCATTTATGTAGGAGGGGTTGGTATGAAAAGGTTTTTCCTGTTAGCACTTTTCGCGGTTGTATTGACAACAGTCATATTTGCGGATGTTGTTTACAAACGTGATGAAACGTTGTATGCAGGCGGAGGTTTGTGGGCACCACCATCAAACTGGAACCCAATCACTCCGTGGAATGCGGTTACAGGAACTGTTGGGTTAATTTACGAAACGCTGTATGGATACGACCCACTTAAGGATGAACTAATTCCTTGGCTTGCAGAAAGTGGAAAGTGGACATCGAAAAACTCTTTCGAGATTAAACTTAGAAAAGGAGTTACATGGCATGACGGGATGCCATTCACTTCGAAAGATGTAAAGTTTACACTTGAACTTGCAAAGAAGATACCTGAGATTTCCTACAGCTATCTGTGGAATTGGATTGCAAAGGTTGATACACCTGACGATTATACCGTAGTATTCACATTCTCATCTCCAAGATATCACGAATGGAACTACCAGTTGTACCAACTACCAATTATCCCAGAACATATATGGTCAAAGATGTCAAAGGACGAGATTTTAACAGGTGCAAACGAAAAGGCGATAGGCACAGGACCTTACATGCCTGAAACATATTCCGATGACAGAATGGTTTATCTAAGAAACGATAACTGGTGGGGCAACAAGATCTTCGGGCAACCAAAACCAAAAAGGATAGTTTATTTAAGAGTTCTGAGCAACAACGTAGCACTTGGAATGATAATGAAAGGTGAATTGGATATTTCAAACTTCTTCCTACCAGGTGTTCCAACGCTGAAGAAAACATATTCAGACATCCACACTTGGTTTGCAAAAGAACCCTATATGCTCTCTGATAACACCGCTTTCTTGTTTATCAACACCACAAAGAAACCTTTGAACGATCCTAACCTTAGAAGGGCTATGGCATATGCAATAGATCCCAACATTATTTGCCGAACTGTCTTTGAAGGTCAGGTATTGCCAAGTAACCCCGTTGGATTCTTGCCAATCAAAGGTTGGATGAAATACTATCCAGAAAATGCTGTAAAACAATTTGGCTTCAAGTATGATCCAAAAATAGCAAAGGATTTACTCGATAAAGCAGGATACAAAGATATCAATAAAGATGGTTACAGGGAAGCGCCCGATGGTAGCAAGTTTAAAGTCTCTATCATTGTTCCATTCGGTTGGACCGATTGGATGGAGTCAATTAAGCTTATAGCATCGCAACTACGAGCCGTAGGTATCAATGCTGAAGCTCAGTTCCCAGATTTCAGTAAATATTGGGAAGACTTAACAAGTGGTAACTTTGACATGGCAATTAACAACTTCAACTCACAAATGAGTGTCTCACCATGGACAATGTTTAACTGGCTCTTCAACTCTAACTTTGATAAATACATGTACAATGGTAACTTCGGAAGGTACAACAATCCAAAACTCTTTGATTTAATAACACAACTGAATTCTACTCCTATGGAAGATATTGCCGCTAACAAGAAGATAGTTGAACAAATTGCTGAAATCTTCTTGAAAGATATGCCAGCAATACCACTTTGGTATAATGGTATGTGGTTCCAGGCAAGTACTCAGGTTTGGAAGAATTGGCCAAGTGAAAAGAATCCATATGCATACCCAGTAACCTGGGGCGGAAGATGGCAAACTGGCGGAGTACTGATGCTTATAGGAATTACAAGTAAATAGTCCTATTAGCGTAGAAAATACCAATAGTGTGAGTTAAGTGCAAACGAAAAAGACTTTGAATTCTTAAGAGGTGTATTAGATGAAAAAGTATCTGAGGATGAAAATCTTTGTTTATCTCCTTACCTTCGTATTTGCAGTTACTATAGATTGGTTGATTCCCAGGCTCATGCCTGGGAATCCTATACTTGTTTTAGTCTCGCGATTTGCTACGCTACCAGAATCTGCAAAGGTGGTTTATAGTTACT
This sequence comes from Fervidobacterium pennivorans, assembly GCF_001644665.1. Lineage (NCBI taxonomy): Bacteria > Thermotogati > Thermotogota > Thermotogae > Thermotogales > Fervidobacteriaceae > Fervidobacterium > Fervidobacterium ngatamarikiense. The sequence goes on along the minus strand of NZ_CP011393.1, from coordinate 1,379,591 downwards.
TGACAAAGGCATTTGGATTGGACCTACCTATGTGGAAGCAGTACATCAACTTTTGGATAGCGTTTTTCAAGGGTGATTTAGGCATAAGTATATATTTGTATCCAAAGCCTGTGCTCGATGTTTTGAAAAGTGCTCTTCCGTATTCCCTTGGTATTCTCATACCTTCGATTTTGGCAAGCTGGTTTGTCGGAAATACACTTGGCGCAGTTGCTGCAAGAAGGAAGAGGTTAGATTCTGTGATGTTACCTGTTATGTATTTTATCACCGGAGCACCATACCTTTGGCTTGGGATTTTGCTTGCTTACTTTTTGGGTGTTGTGCTCAGATGGTTTCCAATAGCTGGGGCGTACAGTTTTGCCCTTAGACCTCATCTTTCTTGGGTTTTCATTTCGGATTATCTTAAGCACTGGGTTTTACCTTTCCTTTCGTTGTTCATAGTCCAACTTGGCGGATGGGCAATAGGGATGAGGAATTTGGTTATTTACGAGCTTGAAGCAAATTATGTAAGATATCTTGAAACTCTCGGTGCGAGTCGAAAATTAATTAGAAAGTACGCATTTAGAAATGCTATACTACCTCAGGTAACAGGCTTAGCATTGCAACTTGGAACTGTGATAGCTGGACAAGTAACAACGGAAGTGGTTTTTTCATATCCAGGAATCGGTTACATACTCACCCAAGCAATACTAAATCAAGACTATTTCCTCATTCAAGGATGTTTTCTTTTTATAATAATCGGTGTTTTGATTGCTAACTTTACTGTTGACCTTGTCTATATGGCGCTTGATCCGCGTATCCGGTATTCATACGGTGGTGAGATATGATGCGTGAAATCTTGTTTTTCGCATTTAGGAATAAAAAGTTGAGGATAGGATTTTCACTTGTTCTTTTCTTCTTGATTTTGGCGATAATTGGCCCGTATATTTCCAAGTACAAAGACCCACTAGAATACGTTGGTCCTGGCTATCAACCGCCCAGCAAAGATTATTGGCTTGGAACAACTACGTTTGGGCAAGATGTTTTCACGCAGTTGGTACATGGATTGAGGTCTTCGTTTTTCATTGGTTTTTTCGGAGGCGGATTGGCAACTTTAATTGGTTTGGTTGTCGGATTTTTGGCTGGATACGAAAGTGGGTTGTTCGATGAAGTATTAATGATGATTACAAACATTTTACTTGTTATTCCAACGTTGGCGTTGTTGATTATAGTGGCTTCGTATCTGCCATACAGAGGAATTTTTATAGAGAGTGTCATCATTGGACTAACCGCATGGCCATGGACCGCAAGGGCGGTGCGAGCACAGACCTTGTCTTTAAAAGCTAGGGAATACGTGAATCTAGCCAGAATTACCGGGAGGAGTCATCTAAAAATAATACTCTATGAGATTATGCCTAACATGATGTCATATGTCTTTATGGTATTTATTCTTCAATTTGGAGGAGCCATACTTGCAGCAGTCGGCTTAGATTTTATAGGGCTTGGTCCAACAAAAGGCATATCGATAGGATTAATGCTGCAGAACGCGGTTCTTTGGAACGCAATCCAGCTCGGTATTTGGTGGTGGGCAATACCACCTGGACTTGTAATTACTTTGATAGTTGGTGCACTCTATTTTATGAATACCGGATTAGACGAAGTATTCAACCCAAGACTAAGAGAGATGTAAAAGCAAAAACAAGTTGCATTTGGATGAGGGAGTTGTGATACCGATGCTAAAAGTTGAGAATCTGAAACTCTACTACAAGACCTTGAAAGGGTATGTCAAAGCTGTTGATGATGTTACTTTTGATGTTAGAGATGGAGAAATACTGGGCCTTGCTGGTGAATCTGGTTGCGGAAAATCCACACTTGGCAACGGCTTGGTATTGTTGAAACCACCGTTGAATTATTTCGGAGGTAACGTTGAATTAGACGACGAACGTTTGCCAATTAACGACTTTGAGAAGATGAACGAATTCAGGTTTAAAAAGCTCTCGATCATTCCTCAATACGCAATGGATGCGCTGAATCCAACAAGGAAAATAGGAACGTACATAAAAGAGGTATTAATTAGCAGGGGGATAGAACCTGATAACATCATGGAGAGATTAATCGAGAGATTGAAATATGTGAATCTCAGCGAGCGAGTTCTAAAAATGTACCCAATAGAACTTTCCGGTGGTATGAAACAAAGGCTGGTTATGGTAATATCTACTTTGCTTAATCCTTCGCTTCTGATAGCCGATGAGGTAACTTCTGCTCTGGATGTCTCCTCCCAAAAGGCAGTTTGTCTGATGATTAAAGGTTTTAAAGACGATGGAATTGTGAAGTCTCTGATATTTATTACCCACGACTTGTCGGTGCTCTATCAAATAGCCGATAGGATAATGGTCATGTACGCCGGAAAGGTTGCAGAGATAGGAACTACTCAGCAGCTAATAGAAAATCCTTTACATCCTTACACAAAGATGCTTTTGAATTCTTTACCGGAAGTTGGTGTTCGACACACAGAAAGGTTGCTCTCAGGTATTCCAGGTCAACCACCTCAGCTTCTCAATCCTCCAACTGGGTGCAGATTCAAGGAACGTTGCCCGTTAAGAGGTCCTCAGTGCGATGAAGAACCTCAGAAAGTAGAAGCGGAAAAGGACCACGTTGCATACTGTTGGAAGGTGAAACCAAATGCTTGAGATTGTTAATTTATCAAAGGCTTATTCCGTTGGGGCTTTTGGCAGAGAAAAGTTCTACGCAGTTGACAACGTGACATTTAAAATAGAGGACAACGAAATCGTCTCACTCATAGGTGAAAGCGGTAGTGGAAAAACCACTATTGGGAAGCTGATTTTGAAGCTTATAAAACCAACCAGTGGTAAGATTCTTTACAACGGTATAGATATTTCATCGTTCAAAAATCTAAAGGAATACTATCGGCACGTTCAAGGGGTTTTTCAGGACCCGTACAGTTCGTATAACCCAATCTTCAAAATTGACCGCGTATTTGAAATGGTCAGAGAAGAATTTTATGCTTCAACGAGTCAGAACGAATGGCGAAATCGCGTCGAGGAAGTCATATCTTACATAGGTTTAAATCCAAAAGAAATACTTGGCAAGTTCCCACATCAGTTGAGTGGAGGTCAATTACAAAGACTATTAATAGCAAGGGCACTTTTGATGGAAACAAAATTTTTGGTCGCTGATGAAATTATTAGCATGCTTGATGCTTCGACAAGGATAGATGTTCTGAACACTCTTATCAAACTAAAGGAAACGGGTCTCTCCGTACTTTTCATCACTCACGACCTTTCACTTGGTTACTACACAAGCGACAAGACCGTTATACTCTACAGAGGTTCCATAATGGAGTACGGCTCAACTGAGAAAGTTTTCAACAATCCACTTCATCCATACACGAAAATGCTTTTGGAATCTGTTCCGACAGTACACAAGAAATGGGCCAAATCGCAAATTGCGCTTGAAGGAAAAATTGTGCCAAATGGTTTTTGTAAGTTCTACGACAGATGCCCTCTCGGTGATACAAATTGCAAAAACGTCGTTTTGAAAGAAGTTGAAGATAACCATCAAGTTGCATGTGTTAAGGTGTAGTGTTGCAATACTTACTTTTGATTTATAGGAGGGATTTTTGTGTTTCCAAAGTCGTTTATGTTCGGTGCGTCACTTTCCGGATTCCAGTTCGAAATGGGGAATCCGAATGAAGTTAAAGAGCTCGATACTCAGACCGATTGGTTTGTCTGGGTTAGAGACCTTGAAAATCTTTTAAATGGTATTGTGAGTGGTGATTTACCAGAAAACGGTGCTTGGTATTGGAGAAACTACGAAAAAATCCACCAACTTGCAGTCGATTTTGGAATGGATACTTTAAGAATTGGTATCGAATGGTCGAGAATATTCCCAAGTTCTACAAAAGAGATTCCTTTTGGCGAAGGGATGCTCGAAAAATTGGACGAGATTGCAAATAAAGAAGCTGTTGAACATTATAGAAGAATAATGGAAGATATGAAGGCAAAAGGCCTAAAGGTTTTTGTCAATTTGAATCATTTCACACTACCACTCTGGATCCATGATCCGCTCGCGGTGCGCAAAGGCAAACCAACAGATAAGCTCGGCTGGGTAAGTGATAATACTCCAAAAGAATTCGCAAAATATGCAGAATATATTGCATGGAAATTCAGTAACATTGTTGACTATTGGTCAAGTATGAATGAACCACACGTTGTAGCACAACTTGGATACTTCCAAATAATGGCAGGTTTCCCACCAAGTTATTTCAGTCCAGAATGGTATATCAAGAGCCTCAAAAATCAAGCTATGGCACATAATTTAGCTTACGATGCTATCAAAAAACACTCCGACAAACCAGTTGGAGTTATCTACTCATTTACGTGGTTCGACACGGTGGAACCAAACGATAAAGGGATTTTTGAAAATGCAATGTGGCTTGCAAACTGGAATTACATGGATCAGGTGAAGGATAAAACCGACTATATCGGGGTTAACTATTACACTCGCTCCGTCATTGACAAATTACCTACCCCTATTAAGTTCCAAGACTTCGAGCTTAACTGGTATACAGTTAGAGGTTTCGGATACGCTTGTCCAGAAGGCGGTCTTGCACTTTCAGGAAGGCCAGCAAGTGAATTCGGATGGGAGATATATCCTGAAGGGCTCTACTATTTGCTCAAAGCTATACATGAAAGATATAATAAACCATTGATAGTAACAGAGAATGGTATCGCCGACGAGAAAGACAAATACCGCTCACAAGTAATTATCTCACACCTTTATGCTGTTGAGAAAGCGATGAACGAAGGTGTTGATGTACGAGGATATTTACACTGGTCGATAGTTGACAATTACGAGTGGGCAAAAGGTTACAGTAAAAGGTTCGGACTTGCTTATACGGATTTGGAAAAGAAAACTTATATCCCCAGACCTTCGATGTATGTCTTCAGAGAAATCGCAAGGACAAGAAGTATAGACCAGTTCAAAGGATACGACCCTTACAATTTGATGAAATTCTAAGAAACCAATGAAAATAGTTAAGGGGTGTTTGAATGCCCAACATTTTTGACGTTGCTAGGGAAGCAGGTGTTTCAATTGCTACGGTTTCAAGGGTATTAAATGGTGCGAAAAATGTCAGTGAAGATACTCGAAGGAAGGTACTTCGGGCAATCAAACATCTAGGCTATAAACCGATGCCTTCTTTACGGAAGGCATCGGATTTGTTATACACAATAGGTGTCTTATTGCCTGATTTAAGAGGGTATCATTACAATGAAATCGCTATGGCAATCGAAGATTACGCAAGCAAGCATAATTTTGAAGTGATGGTATCTGTTCCAAAAATGATGCCAGAAGTGGAAAAGCATGTTCTTGACCAGTTTTTCAAAAGAAAAATCGATGGAGTTATCCTTTGCGAACTCCTAGGTGGTTTAAACTACATTGAACCATTCATCAAAAGTGGTGTACCAATTGTAGCTCTTGATTATTATATTGAAGAAATACTATGCGACTCGGTGAATATAGACAACATTTCAGGTGCCCTAACTGCGTTAAAATACCTTTACCAAAATGGTCACAGAAAGATTCTCTTCTTGAGAGGTCCTCATTATTCACCTGCAGCTGTGCAAAGGGAAAAAGGGATAAAAAAGTTCTTGGAAAGGCACAAAGATGTAGAAATCTATTTCAGCGAAAATGAAGGATACGAACCAGAACATGGTTATGAAGGAGTTATGAACCATTTGAAAAAGTATGGAAAGAATTTCACCGCAGTCTTCTGCATAAACGACTGGTCAGCGATAGGTGCGATGCGAGCTTTGAGAGAATTAGGCCTCTCTATTCCAGAAGATGTATCGATAATTGGTTTTGATAACGCCCCATACTCGGAATTTTTGTATCCACCACTAACAACAATACATCAACCAAGGTGGGAAATGGGACAAACGGCTGCACAACTTCTCATCGAAAGAATCCTAGGAACAGGACCGAAGATACATCGAAACGTTGTTCTTCCAACAAAAATTGTTGAACGTGCGTCGGTAAAGAACATTTCAAATGCTGTTGTAAAGTGAAGAGTTTGATTTATAAGAGGTGAGTAGTATGGTAGAAAGACACTTCAGATATGTTCTTATTTGCATCCTGTTTCTTGTTATGCTCCTAATCTCATCCACTCAGTGTGGAAAAAATGAACCAAACAAAGGAGTGAATAGCATGGATCAGTCAGTTGCTGAAAGTGATAGCAACTCAGCACTTGAATACAACAAAATTATAGGTAAAGGAGTAAATATTGGAAATGCTTTAGAAGCTCCTTTCGAAGGAGCTTGGGGAGTAAGAATTGAGGATGAATATTTTGAGATAATAAAGAAAAGGGGATTTGATTCTGTTAGGATTCCCATAAGATGGTCAGCACATATATCCGAAAAGCCACCATATGATATTGACAGGAATTTTCTCGAAAGAGTTAAGCATGTTGTCGATAGGGCTCTTGAGAATAATCTAACAGTAATCATCAATACGCACCATTTTGAAGAACTTTATCAAGAACCGGATAAATACGGCAATGTCTTGGTGGAAATTTGGAGACAGATTGCAAAATTCTTTAAAGATTACCCGGAAAATCTGTTCTTTGAAATCTACAACGAGCCTGCTCAGAATTTGACAGCTGAAAAATGGAACGAACTTTATCCAAAAGTGCTCAAAGTTATCAGGGAGAGCAATCCAACCCGGATTGTCATTATCGATGCTCCAAACTGGGCACACTATAGCGCAGTGAGAAGTCTAAAATTAGTCAACGACAAACGCATCATAGTCTCCTTCCATTACTACGAACCTTTCAAATTCACACATCAGGGTGCCGAATGGGTTAATCCCATCCCACCTGTTTGGGTTAAGTGGAATGGCGAGGAATGGGAAATTAACCAAATCAGAAGTCATTTCAAATACGTGAGTGACTGGGCAAAGCAAAATAACGTGCCAATCTTTCTTGGTGAATTCGGTGCTTATTCAAAAGCAGACATGGACTCAAGGGTTAAGTGGACCGAAAGTGTGAGAAAAATGGCGGAAGAATTTGGATTTTCATACGCGTATTGGGAATTTTGTGCAGGATTTGGCATATACGATAAATGGTCTCAAAACTGGATCGAACCATTGGCAACAGCTGTGGTTGGCACAGGCAAAGAGTAAATGAAGGATTTTATTTGAAAGATAGTGTTAACTTGTAGTGATGAAAGAGTGTAAGTGTGAAAGAATGAGATTGATATTACCATTGTGCGTTTTCCAAAGATTCTTCACTACACAAAAGCCTTAGATTTACCACAAGAAGGGCATTTGGGATAAGGGAAAGGGAAGTTTTTGCGTTTGTGAGAATGGGAAACTTTGAAAAAATGATGGCAGAGTTTGCAAAGGAATTGTTGGTTACCGTATTTGTCATGACCGTTTTTGTATAAGCTGGTGGAACCGCATTTTGGACAAGAGAGCGTTGAGTTGTTCATATCGGGATACCTCTTTTGTCGAGAGTTGGTTGGGGGGTGTCCCCTCTTTATAAGGATAATGCGGTTTTTGGAAAGTTTCAATACTTTTAGTTAACATTATCTTTGAAAAATTGGAGGGATTTATATGAAGATACTTACCCAAAGCTTGCCTAATATCCCGTGGGAGGATAGGCCAGAAGGTTGCAGCAACGTTGTTTGGAGATATTCAAAAAACCCAATCATCCGAAGAGACCAAGCGAAAGATTCTAACAGCATCTTCAACAGTGCGGTTGTGCCCTTCAAAGAAGGATTTGCTGGTGTTTTTAGAGTAGACGATAAACAAAGAAGGATGAACATACGTAGAGGTTTTAGTAAGGATGGGATTAACTGGGAGATAGACGATAAACCCATTGAATTTATACAAGAAACCCGCGAACCGGTAGAAAGTGAATACAAATATGACCCACGTGTAGTTTTTATTGAAGATAGATACTGGATTACTTGGTGTAACGGATACCACGGACCAACAATAGGGGTTGGATATACCTTTGATTTTGAGAAATTTTATCAAATTGAGAACGCTTTTCTACCGTTTAGCAGAAATGGTGTTCTCTTTCCACGCAAGATTAACGGGAAATACGCAATGCTAAGCAGGCCTTCGGATAACGGTCATACCCCTTTCGGCGATATTTTTTACAGTGAAAGTCCAGACATGGTTCATTGGGGCGTACATAGATTTGTCATGGGTGCCGGTTACACACCTTGGCAATCACTGAAAATCGGGGCAGGTCCTGCACCTATAGAAACAAGCGAAGGATGGTTGCTTTTTTACCACGGGGTTTTACTCTCTTGCAACGGATATGTTTACAGTTTTGGTGCAGCCTTACTAGACCTTGATAAGCCATGGAAGGTTATTAAACGCTCGAAATCGTATTTGCTCTCACCACAAACTCTTTACGAATGTGTTGGAGATGTTCCGAATGTTGTATTTCCAGTTGCCTGTCTTGTTGATGGGGATACGGGGCGTCTCGCTATTTATTACGGTGCTGCTGATACGGTCGTTGCACTCGCTTTTGGCTATGTGCAAGAGATTGTCGATTGGTTAAAGTATGAAAATTGAAAGATGCGGTAAGTAAATAAGTAAAAAAGTGGCGGGAAAACCGCCACTTTTTCTTACAATTTTTTATTAAATTACCCGAGTGCTCTTGGGTCAAATGCATCTCTGAGACCATCACCAACAAAGTTAAACGCAAGAACCACGATGAATATGAACGCACCTGGGATGAGTAACCAAGGAGCCTTTTCGAGTATGTAAACATCCTGTGCGGCAGTTAGCATATTACCCCACGATGCAGATGGTTCTCTAATTCCGAGTCCAAGGTATGAAAGACCTGCCTCACCAAGGATGTAACCTGGTATTGAAAGTGTTGAACTTACGATAATGTACGTTGCAAGGTTTGGTATGATGTGTCTCCACATAATACGTGTATCTGGGAACCCAAGCGCGATTGCTGCTTCAACATACTCTCTTTGTCTTTCCGCCAGAATTTGTCCCCTGATAATCCTTGCCCTACCGGGCCAACCAAGGAATGCAAGGATGAATATCAATAGCATGTATGTCTGGGAACTTGGTAAGTCTATTGGAAGAACTGCACGTAACAAGAGTAACAGGTAGAATCCTGGTATTGCCATTAATATTTCACAGAACCTCATGATAACTTCATCAACTATTCCGCCATAGAACCCTGCGAGCGCTCCAAAGAAGAGCGAGAGCGTCAATGTAACAAACAAACCAATGAAACCTATCGTCAATGAAACACGTGATGCGAATATAATTCTGCTCCAAACATCCCTACCGTACCTATCTGCACCGAATATGTTTATCGACACATATTCGTTGTTATCGTAGTTGTCTACTCCAAACAAGTGGTAGTGAAGCGGGATAATCCAGAATAGATAACCTACCCTTTCTGGGTCTGTTCTATCAGGTCCCCAAGATTTGACAAACCATTTTATAGGGTAGAATTTGTAATCATAAGACAATATTTTTGCTTCATCAAGCGATATTTCATGTTCGTTAAAATCTGAGTCATAGTACTTGATACCCACAAGTTCTTGCTCAAGCTTTACAGCAGTCAAACGTTCCATAGCTTCTTGTTCGTTTGTTGCGTAGAATCCAAACTTCCACCCTTCATTTTGTGCTACAAAAGACCTTGCTGTTCTTGAATTTGTTACCCTTTCGTTCCTACCCTGCTCCAATATCTTGTTATCTACTCCAAATACGAGTGCATCCAAATCTTCTGTCTCATCTTTATACTGCACCCATTGACCGTCCACTTGGGCATAACCAATTGTTCTGACAACTAGTTTTATCGATTCTGCAAGAATGAATTTCTCATCGAGTTTCCTTCCCTTCGGAAGGTATTTCGGTACAATTTTGCCATCCTCTTTCATCTCAACAACATGTTTATCAATTATTGCGAGTTCTGTGCCATCGTTTAGTTTGACTTTTATCCTACTCGGAAATAGCATGGTCTTAAAATTCTGAGTGTAGTCCAGTTTATCAATATAACTAACTTCTGGAAGCACATACGGAGCCATCGTTATTTTGAGGTCCGGAACGCTATATTTCATCATGACAGTTGTAGGTTTCTTCAAAGAGTGGTTCAAATTCTGCTTAAATGGGTCATATGGTGCCAGAAAGTCTGCAAAAATCATGGCAATGTACATGATAATGAGAACCCACATACCGAACATTGCAAGCTTGTTTTTCTTGAAAGCTCGCCACATCAGTTGACCACGCGTAAGGTAAACTTCTTCGAAGTCTATACCTTCTGTACTCTCAACGGTATTGTTAGTATTGTCCTGAGGAACTTGATTAATGTTTTTCTTTTTATCTTCAGCCATATCTCAAAGCCTCCCTCATTACTCGTATCTAATGCGCGGGTCAACCGCCGCAAGTAGTATGTCGCCAACAAGGTTTCCTAAAACAAGCAAAACGGTTCCGATAACAGTACTCGCCATGACAACGTAGTAATCTTTTTGCAACAATGCTTGATATGTCAACCTACCGAGTCCTGGCCAGGAGAAGATAGTTTCAGTAATGACAGCACCGCTCAACAAACCAGAAAGGCTATAACCAAACATCGTAATCAACGGATTGATAGCATTTCTTAAAGCATGTTTGTATATAACAACCCTTTCGGGCATTCCTTTCGCTCGAGCAAATTCAACGTAGTCTTCATTAAGAACATCAAGCAATGAACCTCTCATATATCTCATCAAACCTGCGAAACCACCGAAGGTCAATGTAAAAGCTGGTAATTGCATTCTCCAGAAGATATCTTTAAACGCATTCCATACGTCGAGTCGAGATGTTTCCGGACTGTACATACCACCGATTGGGAACCAACCAGTACGTGCAGCCATATATAAAAGCACAAGTGCAAGGAAGAAGCCTGGAAGTGCGAGTCCACTGAACGCAACAACTGTGAGAATCTTGTCGGTAAGTGTGTATTTCTTCAATGCCGACACAATACCTAAAACAACGCCTATAATCCATGATAAGACAAACGAGTAGAGTGACAAAACAAATGTTCCAAGTAAACGTTCGCCTATAAGCGAAGCAACAGGTCTTCTGTAATAGAACGAATAACCAAAGTCACCTCTAACTACCTTACCGAGCCAGTAAAAATACTGAACAATGGCTGGTTTGTCTAACCCAAGTTCTTTTTCCATAGCTTTAAGTGTCTCTTGCGAAACTGATGGATCAAGTTTGTACTGGTCTAAGAAAGTTCCAGGCGATAATTGTATGAGTGCAAATACTATGATTGTTATTATCCACAACTCTGGCAACATTATGATAAGCCTGCGTGCGATGTATTTTATCAACCCAGTTCACCTCTCCCTTGTTCATCTTTTTAGCATACCTTTCACAATTTGATGTATGAGAGAAACACTTACAAAAGTATCAGACCACAAAAAATCTAATAATGGGCGGGCGAAAGCCCGCCCGAGAATAACAACTTGATAAAATTATTCTTCTTTCCAGAGCCAATCAAGGTTCCATGTTGTTCCGCCAAGCAGTGTAATCTTGACGTTCTTAACAGTGTTCCTCCATGCAAAGAGCCTGAGTGAGTTAACTGTGTAGATAAGTGGTAAGTTTTCGGATGCAATTTTCTGGAATTTCGACCAGTAGTCTTTTACGACGTTATCGTCAAGAATTCTGACGTTTTCTGCGAATATCTTATCAATTTCCTTTTCAAAGTCTGGGACACTGTAGGCATTTGGTTCAACCCAGTCAGCAACCTTCGGTGAAAGGTTCCAGAAGTGGAGTGAACCTTCAACTGCCCAAACGTTCCTACCACCTTGTGGTTCATCAGAACCAGTCAAACCAATGATGATTGCATCCCAGTCACCAACGTTCAGCATTCTGTTAACAAGTGTGTTGAAGTCACCAGGAACGAATGTAACGTCCATACCAAGTTGTTTGAGAGCAGCCGTAATGATGTTACCCATACCTTCCCTAACCGTGTTACCAGCATTTGTTTCAATTACGAATTTCACAGGTCTGCCTTTGCTGTCGATGAGTCTTCCGTTCTTGTCCCAGCTAAAGCCACCAAGTTTGAGTTCTGCTCTTGCTTTGTTGAGGTCGTACGGGTATTTAACTGTGACTTTTTCATTGTAGTATGGTGATGCCATGGAAACTGGTGACCATTGTTCAACTGCAAGTCCGTTGAAGAGTGTATCGATCATCTTTTTCTTGTCCATTGCGTATGCAACTGCTTTCCTGAAGTGGACATTTCTGAACCATTCTCTCTTTGCTGCATCTTTGTTGTTCCAGTTGAATGTGATGAATTGTGTACCATATGCTGGACCGTATGCAAGAACTGTGATGTTGAATTTCTTTTCGTTTTCTTTGAAGTAGTTGAATTCTGTTCCTCTTGGTGAATAGATGTCAATTTCACCTTTTTCAAATGCGAGTTTCTGTGCATCTTGGGACGAAATTATCTTGTATACAACTTCTTTCAAGAATGGAAGCTGAACTCCGTCTTTTGTCTTCTTCCAGTAGTTCGGGTTTGCAACAAACCTTACGTATTGGTCTGGCACGTATTCAACAGGAATGAATGGTCCCAATCCAACGATTTCTTTCTTGTTGATTGCATCAACTGTCCAGAACTCTGCAAATTTCTTATTCTTTACCCAGCTTTCTGCCTTGTGTTTTGGGAATATGTACATTCCACCAAGGTATCTGAGAGCTAGCCTGAATGGCTCTGGGTAGTACATTCTGACAGTGTAGTCGTTGATCTTTGTGGCTTTTGGTAGATATCCGTTTGTACTTCTTATAACATCTTTGAATGAGCTTGGGATGTCAGGGTTTGTATAGATTTCGTTGAGCGTGAATACGACATCATCTGCATCGAATGGTTCACCATCGCTCCACTTTACGCCTTTTCTGAGATACCAAATAATTTCCATACCACCGTCTTTTGTTAGCCTTGGACCGTCCCATTTTTCCGCAAGTGCCGGGTAGAACTTTCCGTCGATAGCGGACCTTTCGATAAGTGTTCCACCCCAACTCATGAACATAGCAATAACATCGGATGAGCTTGTTTCCTTGGACACTGTGTCGTTACATGTTCTTGGACCGCTCAATGTTGGAAGAATGAGTGTTCCACCCTTCTTACCTGTTGCGTCGTAACCAAGGTAGTTAGCAAATACAAAGAAAACAACAAGAGTTAACAAAAGCGACACGAGAACCTTCCTCATACCTACACCTCCCTTTTATCTACCAGGTGGCAAGCAGCCTGGTGGTTTGAAGAAACAAATTTCATCTCTGGATATTCTTTCTCACAAATAGGCATTCTGAATGGACATCTCGGATGGAAGAAACAACCACTTGGTCTTGCTATCGGACTCGGAACGTTTCCCGTAAGGATGATTCTTTTCCTTTTCTTCTCAATAGCTGGGTCTGGAATTGGTGAAGCTGACAGCAGTGCCTTTGTGTATGGATGAACAGGATTATCGAACACTTCGTTTACATCTCCCATCTCAACAATCTTACCCAAATACATAACCGCAACTTGGTGGCTAATAAACCTAACAAGTGCAAGGTTGTGAGAGATGAACACATATGTCAACCCAAGTTCTTCTTGGAACTTCAAAAGCAAATTGACAATCTGAGCCTGAACAGAGACATCAAGCGCCGATGTTGGTTCATCTAAGTATATTATCTCTGGATCAACACTAAGTGCCCTTGCAATAGCTATCCTTTGTTTCTGACCACCGCTGAATTGGTGTGGATACCTATCCATGTGAAATGGTTTCAAACCAACCATTCTCAAAAGCTCTATAGCTTTTTGGTCAGCTTCTTCCTTTGAATTAACTATCTTATGGAACAACATTGGTTCTGTCAAAATCTGTCCAACCGTCATCCTCGGGTTCAAAGAACCAATTGGGTTCTGGAATACTATCTGCATCTTTCTTCTGAAAGGCAAGAGTTCTTCTCTCGACAATCTGGAAATATCAGTTCCCATTATTTCTATTTTTCCATCCGTTGGATCAATAAGTCTTAGCATGACTCTTGCCGTTGTTGTCTTTCCACATCCGGATTCACCCACAAGAGCAAACGTTTCGCCCCTCTTGACTTCAAAAGAAACTTCATCAACGGCTTTAACATCTGCAACATGCTTTTTGACAAGAAAACCTTTGTATATAGGGAAGTATTTTTTTAAGTTCTGGACTCTGATAACTACTTCATTACTTGGCATTTATATCCCCTCCGACTTCTACTGGGTTAAAGCATCTGGCAAAGTGCCCTGGTTCAAGTTCTGCAAATGGTGGCAATTCTTTCGCGCACTTATCAAGTCTTCTTGGACATCTTGGCGCAAATGGACAAACTTCGGGAACATCTATCATTCTCGGTGGTTGACCTGGTATCGATTCTAATTTGTCTTGCTTTATGTCAACCCTTGGGATAGATTTCAAGAGCATATTGGTATATGGATGCATCGGCTTGTGGAACAAATCTTCTGCAGGTGCTAATTCCATCTGCCTTCCACCGTACATTACCATAACCCTGTCAGCCATTGCAGAAATAACCCCAAGGTCGTGGGTGATGAAAATTGTTCCCGTCTTCAATTCTTTTTGAAGGTCTTTCATCAATTCAAGAACTTGTGCCTGTATGGTGACATCAAGTGCCGTTGTTGGCTCGTCAGCTATAAGTATCTTCGGATTACAAGAAAGAGCAATAGCAATAACAACCCTCTGTTTCATCCCTCCACTAAACTCAAAAGGATACGAGTTCATTCTCTTTTCCGGTTCAGGAATTTGAACTTTCCTTAACATCTCAACTGCAAGTTTCCACGCTGTTGCTCTGTCAACATGTTGGTGTTGAATAATCGTTTCCATTAACTGGTCGCCAATCGTGTAAAGTGGGTTCAAAGATGTAAGTGGGTCTTGGAAAATCATTGATATCTCTTTACCTCGGATTTCGGTAAGTTCATCCTCGTCCATCTTTACAATATCTTCTTCTCTTCCACGGCCTCTGTATATAATCTGACCGTTCACAATTTTACCAGGATGGTGAATAAGTCTCATGATGCTTCTAACTGTAATACTTTTTCCGGAACCCGTCTCACCAACAATCCCCAAAACTTCGTTTTCAGACAAATCAAATGAAACATCGTTGACTGCTTTAAGAACTCCTTCTTCAAGGTAAAACCATGTGCTCAAGTTCCTAACACTAAGAATGGGGTCCAAATCTACCAGTCCTCCTTCAATGCTTTATCTTTAAGAAATTCATTTAAGTCAGATTAAAGCCGTTGGAGATATGTACTCAAATTTGACTGATACATATTATACCACAATTTGGTTGTAACTTACAAGTTCCCTAGAATTGATTTTTTTAGCTTAATTGATAAGTTTTACGACTGCTTTCTCAAAAAAATGAAGCTAATTCTCCATAAAAGCAAGTATACTCATCGTTAGAAAGTTTTGTATGGTGGTTCTCAATTTGATTTTTGTTGAGTAAGTGTTTGAACAATAATCGTTAGTTTGTTGATAGTTTCGTCACGGATATTGTTAATATCCCCAAATTTGTTAGTTACTTCTTCTTCAAATATTGGGACCTTAACAACTCCACTTAGGGTCCTAATCTCCAAAAAATAGGCAGTTGAAGAATCTTCACCAGAAAGTGTGGAGAAAAGAATTCTATCCTGCATAAAACCTGCCGAGAGAATAGATTTCAAAGGTATTACATTGTAACCAACGGTGTGATAGGCCCTATGAAAGATATCAAAACGAACTTCATTGATGTATAGCACATTGTTGGCAATGGAAATTATAACATAATAGACCGGATAAAAATACTTTGGCACGCCATGTTTGGATTTTACAAAGTATTCATCCGTCATCCATGGACGGAATGAAAGAAATTCACCAAGGATTGTCTGACCTTTCTCTCTAATTTGGTTAGTAACAAGCGCTTTTAATTCTTCAAAATTCCTGTCATACCTTGAGAGAGGAACAAAGCTGAAAAGATAAACAATGATTTCAAAGATGCTGGAAGCTATCAAAATGATGCTTATCCCCATTTTTGTGAAATCGACAATGGTCATATAATCACTGAGGAACGATAGAAATGAGAAATCCAAGAAAAGTAAAATAAGACCGATGGCGAAAACCAAGACATAAAGAATTGGAAACTTTTTGAAGAAATTCTTATCCGTCTTTTCGTGCATATGCTCCCTCCTATTCTCTCTCACCTGCTACTAGATACATCATTATTCAGCATTGCGCTCGAATTATTCCGAATATCTTAAATATCTTATTCTTCAACGCTTTTCAAAAATTCCTCGTATTTCTTATCTATTTCCTCTTTTTGTTTTTTGATTGCGATAAGTTTCTCCCTCGCTCTTGTGAGAAGCAATATAGCCTTTGCATAAAGTTCTATCTGCTTCTCTATATCCAATTCCGAGGAGATAAAGTAGTTTTTAATCATATCAATAAGTTGCATGAGTTCCTTAAATGTTAGTTTGTTGATTTCTTCCTCACTTAACGCAAGTATCTTTTCGATATCAAATGTTTCTGTAGTCTTCATCTTTCTAAGCCCTCCCTTTTGACTGTGGATCATCCTGAGAAGTTGCAAGCTATTTCAAATTACCTTTGAAGTGACCTGACCATCTACGAAATTTATCTTAATAACGTCTTCACTTCTTATTTGTTTTACACTATTCACTATCTCGCCGCTTTTCGTAATTAGTGCCCCACCAACGGCTAACGCTTTCAAAGGTTCCCCAATACTTTCGAGTTCCATTTTCATCTGTTCTGTTTTATTGTAGAATGACAAATAATTCTTATCCATAACGGCAGATATGTTTTCAAAACTTTTCAATTCACTTGTCTTTCGCTCTATATTAACCGAAAGGTCCTTACTCATTGCGTGCAATGAATTAGCGATTAATTGTTCTAACTCGGAGAACTTTGAATCCAATTTCCTCGAAACGTTGTTTACAAAATCAAAAGAGATTCTACTCTCGAGTTCAGATAAACTTACCTTACTTATGAGATATCTGGCATACTCTTTTATATCCCGAATAGATATTGATACGTTGTTTTTAAATGCATCACTCAATACGTTAAAAATTCCTGACTGAATCTTGGCTTCAGTTACTCCAACAACAGCACTTACTTTTTGGCTTAGTTCTCTGTAGCTTTGCTCCATATCGTCGATATAACCTTTCAACTGGTTTGAGATTTCCTTTGCCACCGCCGTAGGAGTGGGAAAGCGTCTCCAAGCAACGTAATCTGCCACGGTCTCGTCTTTCTCGTGACCAATTCCGGTCAAAACGGGGATATATTTATTCATGTAAGCTATTCGAACGGCGAGTTCTAAATCGTCAAAAAACATCAAATCACTTGGTCCTCCGCCACCTCTGATTATGGCTATTACGTCGTATCTCACGTTGTTTGTTCTGCAGAAAAGTTCGATTCTATTCAAGGCAGCGATAACCTCTTGCGCTGTAGAAACACCCTGCATTGAGGATTCATATAGATGTATAACAGGCCGATAGACATCCGGAACTAAGAGGTTAGAAAGAAAATCAAAATAGCCTTGTGCGGTTTTTGATGTAATCACTGCTATCAGTCTGATTGGTTCCAACTCTGAAAGTTCATGTGTCACTTCCATTAACAAGCCTTGCCTTCTTAATTCTTCCCTTATTCTCTGTCGCCTTTTCAATATATCGGATTCACCTTGTGGTGCGATTGAATCGGCCCAAAAACTGAACTGGAATCTGTCTGGATAAAAAGAAAGCCTTCCTTGAAACTCCCATTTTTTGTGCTCTAAATCGTAAATATCTCTAACTCCAAAAGAGTAAAGGTAGCTCATAATCCCTTTCAGAAGATGCTTCCATACGATAACTGTAAGCTCAAACTTTTTCCCATCCGTTCCTTCTTGGGAAACGGTTATATACAATGCCCCATTGTATGGTTTTACCTTAACAACATCAGCAACAAACCTGTATCTTTGTGACAAGATGTTTGTTTCCTTAAGCTTGCTATGTACGTATTCCACAAAATCTCTTAGTGTTTCAAAATTCAAAGGTTCACTCGATTGGAATCCTATATTCTCCATCACTACTCACCACTACACTAACTTCCTTAGCATTACCCTTCTGGTCAACAATCTCAAATTCCCATTCGCGTTCTCTTACTGGAAATTTGTTGTTCGGCGTTTTGATTTCTAAATATCCGTTCTTTATTATGACTTGTTTTAAGTTGTAAACACCTCTTTTGTAGTCAAGTGATGTGCCATCATCTTCGTAGAAATAACCAACAACTTTTGATTTCTGGGATGTTTTAAACACTTTCCAATAGACCTTATCAACTTTTGATAAGTCAACGTAATCCGTAGGTTCAACCATCGGTATTGCCGAGTTGCTAATCTGGAACGCCGGAATGTAATGAATGGGCGTATCTACTATATTCCATCCTTTTTTGTAAACTTTCCCATCAAAAATTCCAATACTTGTTCTTGGCAACCAAACCAAACGTTTTTGGATGTTTGGTCGGTATACAGGAGCAACCAAGATATCTGTTCCAAATAAATACTCATCCTCAATGTTGAAAGCTTCAAGCTGTTCAAAATCGTAAAATAGAGGTCTTATGAGGGGTATGTTTTTGAGAACACCAAACATGTATTGTGTGTAAATGTATGGGATGAGTTTGTATCTCCATTTTATTATTTCTCTTATTATCTCTTCTACTTCTGGTCCGAATGCCCAGGGTTCTTGCCTTCTTGTTCCGATTGCCGAATGATTCCTAAACATTGGAGTAAATAGTCCAAACTCCATGAATCTAATAAGTAGTTGTGCATTCACATCTCCGCCAAACCCACCGACATCACATCCGCTGTAAAATACGCCTGAAAGACTAAGTGAATTCAACCTTATTATCTCTTGGAGAATATGCTCCCACCAACTGTGGTTATCACCGGTCCACACACCACCGTATCTCTGGATGCCGGAATACGCCGCGCGAGTTATCAAAAACAGCCTTTTATTCTCTTTCTGGAGCATCTCAGATGTTGCACGCACCATGTTCAATCCATATGCATTCTTCACTTTCCAGTGCGGTGTTCCATCAAGATGTAGGATATCCTCCCCGTGTCCTCTGCGTCCAATTTCGCCGATGGAACCTAACATACTCGCAAGGTCTATGCCATTTTCCAGTTTTGCATCTCTTAACTTTTCCCTTGCCTCTTCCAAATCTTTTTCCGCGGCGAATATTGCTATCTCGTTCATATCGTTCCAAAAACCATCCACACCGTCGTTTAAATACTTCTTCGCATTCTTAGCCCACCAATTTCTAACGTTTTTGTTCAAAAAATCAGGGAATCTAACCCTTCCAGGCCAAACAGCGCCTTCAAAATCTTTGCCAGTATTGTCTTTTAAAAAGTAATTATTCTTCCCTTCTTCAAATGCGAAATATCCTTTTTCCACCTTTACACCAGGGTCAAGAATTGACACAACTTTAAATCCATCTTTGTGGAGTGATTCTAGCATATTTTTGTAGTTTGGGAAGTTCTCCCTGCTCCAAGTAAATACTTTGTATTTTTCCATATAGTCTATATCAAGATAAATCACATCGCAAGGGATTTTTTTCTCTCTGAACTTTTTAGCAATATCCAAAACTTCATTCTCGTTGAAATAACTCCATCTCGATTGTTGATATCCAAAAGCCCAAATAGGGAACGCTATATTTCTACCCGTCAGTTTTAGATACTGCTTTAAAATCTGTTTTATTGAATCCTCGACGATTATATACTGGGCAAATCCTTTACCTTTCGACTTAAAAGTAAGGGTATTATCGTTATTCAAATTCAAGTCTATTTCCAAATACCCCGGATAGTCCGTGAAACAACCGTATTTAGTATTTAAATCCTTTGAGACGTAAATGTAAAACGGGAACGATTTGTAAAGTGGATCTGCACTTGGATGGTGTGTGAAATTATCCGTATTCCAGAATGTGTATCTTCGCCCATTTCTATCAATTGGACCTACTTTATCACCAAAGCCAAAGAAGTATCCATCAGAATGATATTGTCTTTTCAAAACGAAGAACTCTTGACCATCGTGTACTTCAAGTTGAGCATATAAATCTTTGAAAAGTGATTCAAATTCCTCAGGTTTCGCCGTCGGAATCTTATTTGCGTACTTACCTAACACTGCAAAACTTTCTGCATCAGCTTTTCCGTAGACTATCTTATATATCAACTTCAAAACCTCCCTAGCTAAAGCTTATTTGTATTAACCTTCAAAAATCATGTTGTCTATCAACCTTGCCTTACCAACAAAAACTGCAAGAGCCACAATGACTTTCCTCTCTATTTTTTCAACTGGTCGCAACGTTTCTTCATCAACTACCTCTACGTAATCAACCTTTAAAAGTGGATGGTCAAGTATTTTTAACATTTCGCTTTTTATTTTCTGTACATCACGTTCCCCAGATTCGATAAGCTCTTTAGCTTTCAAAAGTGATTTATACAACCTCGTTGCTTCTTTTCTTTCTTCTGGATTTAAATATACGTTCCTCGAAGACATAGCCAGCCCATCTTCTTCCCGAACGATGGGCATCTCTATCATCTCAACATCCATATTCAAATCCCTTACCATTCTTTTCAAAACTCTGAACTGCTGGGCATCCTTTTGACCGAAATAAGCCTTCGTTGGTTTCACTATGTTAAAAAGCTTTGTCACAACGGTACAAACTCCTCTGAAATGCCCAGGCCTACTTGCACCGCACAGATACTTTGAAAGTTCAACTTCCTCGACGTATGTTGAATACATAGCTGGGTACATTTCCTCAACGGATGGATTGAAAACATAGTCTACACCTATGGGCTCCAGCAATCTCAAATCTCTCTCGAGGTCACGCGGATACCTGCTGTAATCCTCATTTGGTCCAAACTGTGTCGGATTGACAAATATACTGACAACAACAACATCGTTCTCCTTGCGTGCGGCTTCCACCAAACTCAAATGTCCTTTGTGAAGATATCCCATTGTAGGCACAAAACCTATACTTTTGCCGCTTTTCAAGATATCGTTCACTATCTTCTTCATTTCCGCTATTGTGTGAACAAGGCGCATATTTTCGCCTCCTTCCATACGTTCGCAAAAACATCTCGAACAATCGATATTCGATATTACCGCCGCATATTGGCGTGCGTTTTATTACACCGTTTTTAATGTTTACCTAGCCCTTGCATACGTATTGCGTTCTGTCCTGTAAACAAGACCTTTGAGCTCCAAAGTCGTTAAAATGAGCATAACTTGCGAGATTGGGACATTTAGTTTTTCTGACATTTCTTCTATTGTTACCTCACTTTCAATGGCACCGAAGATTTGAGCTTCATCATCCGTCAGTTCAACTATCTTTCTGTGGTCTTTAAAGCCGTAGTATTCAAGTATATCAGAAGGTTCGGTTGCAACAAAGGCTCCGCTTTTAATAAGGTAATTTGTCCCCTGAGAAGTTGTTCTAAAGATATCTCCTGGAACTGCAAAAACATCTCTTCCTTGTTCAATAGCGTACTTTGCCGTTATGAGCGCACCACTTTCAACACCAGCTTCGGTGACCAATACACCTACCGAAAGACCAGATATTATTCTATTTCTCTCTACAAATGTGAATTTCTTAGGCGATTCCCAAGGCAGATATTCGCTAACTACGCACCCGTTATCTATTATTTGTTCGTAAAGCATCTTATTTGATTTAGGATACACCACATCCACGCCACATCCAAGCACAGCAATGGTAGGTCTGTTCAACCTTAAAGCACTCGAATGTGCTATGGTATCAACTCCGTAAGCCATACCGCTCACGATTACAAAATGTTTTGAAATTTCGCTAACAAATCTTTCTGTTACCTGTTTGCCGTAGCTAGTCATCTTACGCGTTCCAACAACTGCGAAAAGATTATACGACAAATACTCCCATTTTCCTTTAACAAATAAACATACCGGAGGGTCCGGTATGTTCTTTAACGATTGAGGATACTCTTCATCCCAGTAAGTTATCAGCTTAGTACCTGTTTCACGCAAATAAATCGACAATCTGGTAATCAGTTCTGAAAATTCCCGCGAGGAGTTCTCAAAATCTTCAAAGATTGTTGGCTCATAATGCAGATATTGCTCTATCTGCGTAATATTCTTCTTAAAAACCTTAGAAAGTGCAACAATACTCAGCGAAGTATCCAACCCCATCCCCTATCCCCCAAGATATATAGGTTCTAATTTTTAGCAAAACGTTCCAGAAATCAGCAGTTAGTTATTTTTCTGACTAAGTATCTGCCTGATTTTTTCTTCAACTCCAGACTTTTTACCTGGCAAACATTTATCAGGCTTATCTCCTTTGGCGATAGCTTTGGCGTAACCTTCGCATCCAGGATAACCACATGCACCACAATTTATTCCAGGTAAAGCCTCTAAAATGAGCTTGACCGTTGGGTCCTCTTCGACTTTGAACTTTTCAGAAACATATGAAAGAAACAACCCAAAAGCAAAACCTAGTCCTCCAAGCAGGACTGCCGAGTAAACGACCACCACACCGTTCACCTCCGAATATATATGAAATAATAATGGAAAATGTTCGAAAAAAAGCAAGCTTAACCTACTGTGTTTTTTAATTATTATACACCAAAACAAATTTCAATGCAAACTTATATGGCGCGTGCCTACATTTATACTTAACAACACATAGGTTGTTCCCAAAAATGGTTAAAAACCCATGCGAAACCTTCAAACCTAGTTTATCTAAACATGAATTTGAACTAACCGTATCATTCCATTAACACTGCGATACTTGAAACTTTACCTTACATATCTGATAATATATGTGCAGCGACCCCCCTATCCCCCCTTGGAAGAGTTGAAAAACTTTTTCAAGACCCCCCGGATAATGGACCGGGGGTATTTTTTATTTATGCACACATTGTGTTATAATTTCTATGTAACCAATAATTTCCTAAAAAGGGGTAAATATGGCGGGGATTGGTTTTGAACTCAACAAATTGTTAAGTAAAAACTCTTTTTTTTCTGATATATTCAGTTTCTTTTATTCAGCAAATGTTAGTGCTGGACCTTGGATAATGTCTTCTGTCACTCTTGTTGTTATTCAATTACTCATTCCGCAAAATGAGATACCGTTCTTTATTTCGGCAATCATATACACGTTTATCTTTTCCACGATAATCTTCGGCAGTGTTTCCACTTCTGTAACGAGGTTTCTAGCGGATTTAATCTACAAAAAGGAATTCGAAAAAATATATGGGCTTTACATTTCATCTCTTGGATATGCAGTCTTTTCTTCCGCAACTTTCCTAACTGTCTTCTTCCTAATAAATAAAATTACAGAGCTTTGGAAAATATTTCTGTTTTCATATTCTCTAACAAGTTTGACAATCATTTGGGTACAAGTCATTTTCATAACGGCAATAAGGGTTTTTACTCCTGTTGTACTCAGTTTTTTATTCGGAAGTCTGCTGAGTCTGTTTGGAAGTGTTTATCTTTTTAAATTTAGAGGCGAATACTTTTCTTATTTGGGTTACAACTTCGGACTGATGTTTATAGCTTCAATGCTCCAGTTGTTTATAAGGCGCTATTTGTTTGTTGTGAAACCTTCCAAAGAGACCAAACTTCTATTCCTGGAAGCCGTAAAAAAATACAAAAAACAAGCCGTTTCGGGTTTCATAACTTATATGGCAGCCTGGATAGACGATTTCATCGCATGGTCTTATTTCAAATACTCAATTTCAAAAGGTTTCATTTTTGCTCCTCAGTATGATATCCCTATGTTCATTTCTTATCTCTTTATTGTCCCAACGCTGACACTCTTTGTGCTGAACTTAGAAACTGATTTCTACTTTAATTACAGGGCTTTCTACCAATCGATAGAAGAAAATCGCACACTTACATATATCAAGCTCGCCAAAGAAACACTCGATAATAACTTATACGCAACCACAAAACTCATTCTTTCAGTCCAATTCGCTTTTATGCTTTCTGGCTTAATACTCTCGGGTCCTTTTGCAAAAGCTTTGTTGTTAAACGATTATGGTCTTAAAGCCTTAAGATTTGGTATTGTGGGAGCTGCAGCGAACGGTATTTTTCTCTACGTTTCACTGATTGCTCATTACTTTGATTTGCCAGATATTCCTATGTATGCTTCCATAATCGCATTCACGGTTAACTTCGTATTCTCGATGTTAACTATCATACGTTTCCCCGGTATTGGATTTGCTATAGGATTCATCATAGCAGTGATTTACAGCTGGACAAAATTCAGAGCCGTATACAAAGATTTGCTCCACTTTGAGTTCATACGAAACAGACTATCTCTTCCTTTAAGGCAGGTGATTATCCACGAAAACAAATATTTTGAAGAAACTGAATGATACAGGAAAACATAAGACTCCCAAACTATGGAATAACAAAGCATTGAAAAAACTCATTCAAAAAAACAACTTTACAAACTTGAAAAGCTTTTTGTTCCAACTGTTGGAACTGATAATATCATTTGCTATAGTGATTACCTTGCACCTCACTTCTGTTATAAGCTCTTCAGTTACAATTGTTTTTCTTGTTGCCTTCATCTTCATATGGTCCGCAAGATATGGGTTACTGCCTTTCTTAGTATCGATTTCGATATTCCAGTTACTGCTACTAACACTTTTCAAACAAGTGCAAAACATTGGTGGACTGAGTTTAAATACCGTTTCAATTTTTACCATTGTTGTTGGACTCATAATTGGAGTTGTTGGTGAGATGCTTAATAAAAAGATTAGAGATTTACAAAACGATAAGAAAAGACTGGAGCTGGAAAACCAGAAGCTACTTTCTGCTATAGGCGATATGAGAGTAGTCATCTCTCAATTGCAAATGAGAATTTACTTTGAAGGTGAAGGATTGATAGTTTTACTTGAAAGGCTTAGAGAATTGGAAATACTAGATGTGGATGAAATGCTTACGAGGGCTGTCGAAATTATCGCTGAGTTCTTCGAACTCGAAAATCTTCATCTCTACCGCTGCGAGGGGAACTTCATGAGGTATGTAGCTGGCATAGGTCAGAAAAGACTACCAAATTCGCTCGATGCAACAAAATCCAGTGTCATTTACGATGCTCTTCAAAACGGATATTCAACGCTTCCCAAAGTTATAATGAAAGCAGATATAACTTCCTTCGAACCTTGGTTTGCCGTGGTAATTGGTGAAAAATCAAATGCCTTTGGTGTTTTCGTCGTTGAAGATGTTTCGCCAGAAAAGTTTTCAGAAACTCTTGTAAAATACATAAGTGCTGTTGCAGGTTGGTTGTATGCAAACGTCAGGACAATACTGCAAGAAGAGAGAGCTCTGGAAGAAGTCTACAAAAAACCAGACGGAACTTGGGACGAAAATTACTACATTAAAAAGAAGAAAGTCTTCGAGAAACGAAAAGAAAGATTTGGCATACCTTATGAGGAATTATGTATAACCTACAAATCCGAATACCACAACTCCATAGTAAACACTTTCAGAAAATCCGATGTGCTAGTAGCATACCCTACAAATGGTAAAATTGTCCTAAGAGCCCTCTTAGCTGTCTGCGACGCTCAAGGAAAGGCAAAAATACTTGAGAGGTTGATCAATAAATATGAAATCGAGGTATGTTAAAAATGCAGATTTCAAAGGGTCCGGAGAGATGAGAAATATCAGAAAGAATTCTATTAACAAACACCAACAATTAAGCTCTAAAATAATTTCGGGTACCAACCTAATTATAGTTTTCATTAACCTTTTCTCCATACTTTTTTATGGATTCCGCTTAGAGAACCTTATCGTCATACTCATTTCTGCAGTTCTTTTTTACATCGAGCGAAAAAATTTACCGGAAGTTGTTCTTTTCGTGTTAGCTTATCCACTATCCTGGCTATTCTTTATCCCTTTGAAAAATGAAGAAATTGAAGACTTCTTCAACATACCACTACCACCGGAGATCCGGCTAAATATCGACGAAACTGTAAAATCAGTTCTCCCGGTGAAAACAATTATTATTATTGGAGACACAACTGAAAAGAAGGCCGTTACTCAGAAACTTGTCACATACGTAACACACGGTATTGATGTCGAGGAGAATATGAAATACCTCCGGATGTTGCAAAAGGACCCCCACATGGATATTGCCCTTTACGCCGGCCAAGCATTCGAAGACATAGAAAATTATTTTGAAGAACAGATTGCAAAGTCCAGGAATATTAACGACATAGAATCCTGCTTGACTATTTACAACTATTTGAGAACAGGTATTCCGAAAGGTGTTGTAAGACAAGACCTTGAAAATCTTTTACGCGCAAAAATGGAAAATGTAAGCAACCGCCTGCCAGAATACTATGAAATTATGTACTATCTTGAAAAAGATGAAAACTATTTCTTGAAAGGGTATGAGGTAACAAAGGAGCCAAGACTTCTGAAAAAGTATCTTTTAGAAAAACTCAGAAAGAGGGAATACAATATTGTAAAAGCATACTTATCAGAAACAACCAGAAAGCTTATTTGTGAAAACTAATTAGATTTTTCCCCACTCTTAGTACTCGAGGTGTTACCATATGGATGAAACAAATAAAACCGAATTTTTTGCTTATCGGTTTATTCTAGAGACACTTCCTCCAAGGGGAACGAACCCAGACAAATACTTAGCTTTCTGCAAAGAAGCTGTAGAACAAGGAGCTCAAATAATTGCGGTCACAGATTTACCTATGGGAAGTGCAAGGGTATCTCCCATAGCACCTGCTCATATGCTGGTAGAAATGGGATTAGAGGTGCTGATGCATTTTTCACGAACTACGAGAAATGCAATTCGAATAGAAGGTGATTTAATCGCTGCACACATGCTTGGTATTAAGAATCTCTTGATTCTCTCCGGAGATGACCCAAGGGTTGGAACCTATCCGTTTTCATCGAGTATTGAAGATTTTAGTATATACGATGTGTTCAAACTAACAAAACTACTGAACGAAAAGGGTGAAGACCTCGCAGGTTTGAAAATCTTTGGTTCTTTCTCGTTCAATGCGGGAGGTGTCTTCAGCCCATTTGAGAAAGATTTGAATCAGACATTGGAAAGAATGGAACTCAAAATGCAGAATGGATGCCAATTTTTCGTCTCGCAACCTATCTTCAATTCCGAGACTATTTTAAAATTATTTGAAAAATCTGAAGCTGAAGAACTTTTCAGAAGAACTAAAATCTACATCGCTCTCATGGTTTTTGAATCCTTTCAACAACTTGAACATTACTCAAAAGTCCCAGGCGTCTTCGTTCCAAAAGAATACTTCCGTCAAAAAAATGATGCACATTTAGAACAATACTCAATTCATCAATGCATCTCCATAATTGAAAAGCTTGCACCATATGTCCATGGCTTTTACCTCACTTCCACAACAAAGAAAATGGAAACGATAAAGACAATTTCGGATGCAGTAGTTTCGCAGTATTAAAAAAACAAGAGAGTCAAACAAAAGGAGCAGGTAACGATGTATTACGTTGTAGCAATATCGAATTACTCGGAGAACAAGATGTTCGTATACTCTTCCGCTGAAAACATAACCCTTGGAGAAAGGGTTGTGGTATCTTTTAGAAATAAAAAGACTTTGGCGTATGTGGTTCAAAAGTTTGAGAGTATTGAAAAAATATGGGAGAGTAACATAAAAGAACTTATTGACTATGAGAAAATAGGATTGAATTCATCTAAGGTACCGAAAATCATTGAACGTTGTGACTATATTTCATTCATAGATAGTGTCCGACTAAATGCATTTATCGACTGTGCACTTTCTCTGGGTTATCCAATAGGTCGGTTGTTCGACTTATCATTCCCTCCCAGTTTTGACAAATACTTCACGCTATTTGTTGAAAGTGCTAACCCGTTGTTTAACCTTCCAAAGATGAAATACGAAGAATTTAGGAAAATGAGCAAGGCAAAAGAGTACATCGAAAATGGGCTGGTTAGAATTTTCCGCGATTTCGAAACTAAAAAGCCAAGACCAAGGGGCAAAGAAGAATTTGTAAAGCTTTTAGCTTCCCCAGAAGAATTGGCAAAGTTACGATTGACTTCAAAACAATCGGTAGTTGTAAACTATTTGCTTTTAAAAGGAGTATCAACCGTCGATGAAATACTGAGCGACTTGGAAGGCGAAGGTATAGATAAAAGTGTTTTAGTGCAACTAAAAAATAAAGGTGTTGTTGAAATAACAGAACAACCAATTCCAAACGAAACAACTGAACAACTTAGCAGCAAAAGAAAGCTAACGGACGAACAGCACAAAGCCGTAGAAAATATCTTAGAAGAATTAAACGACCGAAAAACGCATTTAAAACACCTACTTTTTGGTCCTACAGGAAGCGGAAAAACAGAGGTTTATTTAGATGTTATTAAACACGCACTGAACTTTGGTAATGTGATTTACCTTGTGCCAGAGATATCATTAACAGAACAAACCATTGCAAGACTGCGAAAACACTTTCCAGATATCCCCATCGCGGTGTATCACAGCTATCAGACAGACGCAAAAAGGGTAGAAATATGGTCAAAAGCAGTAAAAGGGGAAATAAACATCCTCGTTGGTCCGCGCAGTGCCCTCTTCGTTCCCTTGAAGAATTTAAAACTTGTCGTTGTTGATGAAGAACAAGACGAAGGATACTACAACAACAGTGAGCCATATTACGATGTGAGAAAGATACTACATCACTTTCCAGTAACCGTTATATTTGGCTCTGCAACTCCACATCTTGAAACCTACAAACTTGCAAAGGATGGGCTCTACAAATTCCACGTTCTCACAAAGAGATTCAACGTAGAATTACCAGAAGTTGAAATCATCGACATGAGGAAAGAAAAGAAAGTGACTCCTTCGATATCTAAGACACTTCACGAAGAAATTACAAACGTTCTAAACAAGGGCATGTCAGCTTTGATATTCACCCGTCGAAAAGGATTTTCAAGGGTCCAATGTGCCGTATGTGGTCACACCGTGAAATGTGACAACTGCGATGTCTCCATGACTTACCACTCCGATTCCGAAAAGCTGAAATGTCATCTGTGCGGTTTGGAAAAAGGTGTTCCGAATATGTGCCCAGTTTGTGGCTCTCAACTATTCACAGACAAAGGCACAGGGACTGAAAAGATAGAAAGAGAACTCAGGGAACTCTTCCCTGGTAAAAATATTGGACGAATAGATGCAGAAATTATTGACACTCCTGAAAAACTGAAAAAAGTCCTCGAAGCTTTAAGAGAAGGAAAATTGGAAATCGTTACAGGGACGAAGATGATAACAAAAGGACTGGATATCTATC
Source organism: Fervidobacterium pennivorans (assembly GCF_001644665.1). Taxonomy (NCBI): domain Bacteria; kingdom Thermotogati; phylum Thermotogota; class Thermotogae; order Thermotogales; family Fervidobacteriaceae; genus Fervidobacterium; species Fervidobacterium ngatamarikiense. Next base: position 1,350,244 of record NZ_CP011393.1, on the reverse strand, counting down.
GAATAGGTCTCGTTGGAATCGTTGACGTCGATGCGTTGATATCTTATCCTGATATAAACGCTCCATTAAGAACTTTTCAACTCCTTGTCCAAGTCATTGGTAGAGCTGGGAGAAAAGAAAAAGGCAAAGCTATCATACAAACCTACGACCCGAACAATCCCGTAATTGTTTACGCAAGTGCACAGGATGTTATAGGTTATTACGAGCGTGAATTGTCGTTAAGAAGAGAATTGAATTATCCTCCATTCGCAGATATTGTGCATGTTATGTATTCAAACCAATCAGAAGAAATAGCCAGAGAAACCATCGACGCCGTTTACAACGAAATTCTCAACGCAGAAGAGCTGTATATAGAAATACTTGGCCCTTCTGAGCACCCCGTATTTAAAGTTGCGAACAAATATCGTTATCAGTTCTTTGTTAAAACCACAAATGTATCTAAAGTTGTTAATTTAATTAGTGAAATCAAAACCAAATATCCGGGGGATTGGGTTGTGCAGGTCACTCCTCCGGAGATATAACATACGAAAAGGGGTATTAAGATGAAAAATGGTGAACTTACCAAGTTGAGGGAAATGAATCTGTTTGCTGCAATTTTCCATCTTGTGCAAGGAATAGTGGTATTAGTTCTTGCAAACGACTTTTCAATAACCATTTTATAATTTTCCTGGGTAATGTTATACGAAAAATCACTGTAAAACAAGCAACTAAACGGTAAAACAGAGTAATTGCGTATTTGTTTGTTAATTAAATCACTTTCCAATTCTAAAAATCTCGTTTAAGTATTCTCTTATATAGTTCTTCCGTTCTCTTGCAAACTCTTTCATCCACTCTATTTCACTTTCCCAATTATCTATTTCCGGCTTTCCCCAACGTCTGGAATGCAAGGCTATCTCTGCCTTTATTCGATCTGCATGTTCGTCTATGATTTTTACAACCCTATTCTCATCAAATACGACGTTGAGTATATATTCGAACCTTTCCAAAAATCTCTTCCTAAACTCTTCATTTTCTAATAGCTTTCTGAAAAGAAGTGTAGACGTTTCGCCCATTGTTACAGTATCCCAAACATTTGGGTCACCATACATTGCAACTTTTAATGTGTTATGCGTTGGCTCCCAGAAGGAAAGGTCCATGTCGTACATCATCCATCTCCATTTACCATCCCCAAACGGCTTGTCTTCAGGTTTCAAAACTCGCCACATCCGCTCGTTATTACCTGGCCAGTCCATGTTTGCCGCTATGATTTCAGCAATTTTGTAGTCTATATAGCTGTCAATATCTATCATATTCGCAACATACGAATAATTTTCAAGTTTTGATAAGTCGTTGTCCCTAACAAACTTGGCGAGTCTGACAAAACTTTCTTGGTCACCTTCTTTTCCATCTTGTATACTCAAATCACCATTTATAATCACCGTGTTTTTCTCATTGACCCCGTGTTTTACTTGCAGGTATCTTTGATCATAATACTCCATTAAATAGCTTATACCCCAGTATTCTCCATTGATGTAATGAACAACTGGATAATTATCCTGTGTATCAAAATTTAATCCCTTGAAGATTTCTTGGACTGCTGAATCTCGAATATACGTTGCTTCCCAATCGTTGCCAGAGTTTCTCAAAATAAGCTTTTTGTAACCTTTCCTTCCAAAGAACGGATAGGTGAACTCTCCTTCTTTGTTTCTCGCATATAGTCTGAGAGATTTTATCGGGAAATTCCGAGTGTATTCGCCATGGATCCTTAAGCCTACCTCTGTTCGGTAAACAAGTTTTCCATTTTCAAAATATTCCATAATAGCCTTTCTTTCCCAATCGCTTCCCCTTTGGTGGTAGTTACCGCTCCACTCAGGGTTCGTGGGATCAAAGAGTTTACCAGGAACGTAAATACCCTTTTCTTCATCAAAAAGGTTTGACGGGTCTGTGATTATAGAAACAACTGGTAAGTCGTGGTGTATTCCTACAAAGTATGTTCTGACGGCACTATCGGTAACTTTTCCATTCACAACCTCGACAATCTTTAGAACGGTTGCTTTTTTGAATTCTCCTTCAGGTGTTTTCCAATATAAGGGAGACGTTGGAATATAAATGAGCGTGTTATCATATCGTTCAACTATAGGTATCGCTCTTTCATACTCAATAGTCCCTTGATTACCAACGGCTGGGTCTGTACCATCCATGGTATAGTAGATACGCCCACCGACCGTTGATTTGATTTCCACTTGGAATGGGCTCTCGTAAAATCCTGATTCATGGGAAATAATAAGCTGGGAATAACCTATTGCCGCAACCAATACAACTAAAACAGTTGCAAAAATTACTTTGCTTTTCATTTTGCTTCCCCCTTTCCATAGGAGATAATGTTAACTAAAAGTATTGAAACTTTCCAAAAACCGCATTATCCTTTAAAGAGGGGACACCCCCCAACCATCTCTTGACAAAGGAGGTATCCCGATATGAACAACTCAACGCTCTCTTGTCCAAAATGCGGTTCCACCAGCTTATACAAAAACGGTCATGACAAATACGGTAACCAACAATTCCTTTGCAAACTCTGCCATCATTCCTTCAAACTTTCCCATTCTCACAAACACAAAAACTTCTCTTTCCCTTATCCCAAATGCACTTCTTGTGGTAAATCTAAGGCTTTTGTGTAGTGAAGAATCTTTGGAAAACGCACAACGGTAATATCAATCTCATTCTTTCACACTTACACTCTTTCATCACTACAAGTTAACACTATCCCATAGGAATGTGTCCTGACTCCCACTTTTACCATGAATTATCATCTATCATTATCTGTACGCCCTTATCCAAAACTCATACACCACACTTTGCCCATCCAACCGAATATTAGGTTTCCCCGCAAGTTCTTCCAAAACATTAACGGGAATTTCATACTTTGTTTTAATGAATATGGTGTACCCCTCTCCGTAAAGCTTGTAACCAACTTCGTATCTATTTGCCAAATAATCACTCATGTAACCCTTGGAATAAATCGACTGCGAATTGAGAGTTGATATCTTAAAACCTCCACTTATATATTTCCTAGCAGCCTGTTCAACTTCTTTCAATTCATTATATATGTCCAAAGCCGTCATGTTGGTAGTTTCCGTTGCGGTAGTCACAAGTGGTATCAACAGTGTGCCCGTTGTATTATTTACCTCGTAAGTCTCGGCAGCGGTCGTTGAGTTTTCTGTGTCGCCAGTGTATCCGGTCTGTCCAGCTGCGTCTTGCAGGCTAAATTGAGAACTTGTGGATTGAGTGTAAGTTTCTGAGGCTGTTGGAGATTGTGAAACTTTTTCTGAACTTTCGGATTGCACGCTTTGTGCAATGGTTGGAGCTAAAGTATCGGAACTTTCACTAACGTGCTGAGAAATCTGCCAATCCCACGGAATTTGCCTCTTAGAATTTACTGAAATGATAACAACTAAAACTACCAACAATAGCACAAAAATCAGTTTTACCATCTCTCCCAAGGTTATCCCTCCGTCTTTTCATTCTTTTATGCTTAGTATTTTTATCTTTTCTCAAATTGTTAACTCTTTTTTGGTGAAAACTCTTTTTTAATGCACACAATTGATAATGCGCCAAAAATAGAGGCGCCTATGATCGAAAGAAAAAGATTTTTAGTAATCAAAACTTTGAAATCGTCCTTTATTGAAAAAAGCTGTGCCATGCGAAGTAAGTAGACTGATTTATATATTGGGACAAAATTCAAAATCTTCTTTCCTAACTCTGGTAAAGATGATACAGGCATTAACGAACCGCTCGAGAAAAGCAACAAAACTCCCAAAATTGCGGCAATAAGATTTGATGACATAGTGTTTTGAGAAAATGACGATATCGTTATTCCTAAAGCAGTATGAAACAGGGCATTTGATAAAATGACAGTTAAGATAACTATAACGCTTATGGAAAAACCATTTATCAGAAAGACAAAGTAGGAAACCAAACCCGCAACGAAAGATATAAGAAAAGTAGTCGTGAACTTAGCAAGGTAATAATGGTAAGGCTTTATTTTTCCAATAGAATAATACAAAAATAGACCACGTTCTTTGTCACTAGCCACACTTGCTGCACCTATCAACATTCCAGCAAACATGGTTATCAAAAGAATCAAACTTGGTGCGAATACTTGACTAAAACTCACTTCTTTGTCCGTGACAAGTTTTGGAGCAGGCACACTCGATGAAGTGTACATCTGTTGGAGCACTTTGGGATTGAAAAATGGTCCGCCACTTAAATCTTCAAAAAGCTTTTTAAAAACAAGATAAGCTGCTGCTGAAAGTTGCGTATCAACAGGACTTGGGACATACCTAATTTCCGTCTGCCTTGCCGAAAACAAGGATGTAGTGAAATCACTAGGGATTATAACGACTGCATTAAGTTCCCCGTTCTTAAGTTTTTCAATATAATCTGGACCGACGTATTGAATTGTCCCTCCATGGAACAAAGACATAACAACTCCCACGGTGAATTTAGAAAGTGGTGACTTGTCTTCGCTATAAACCCCTATTTTCAAACTATCTGTACCAAATGAATTAAAAAATGCAGTACCGAGTAAGATAAAAATTATCGGTAAGCCTAATAGAACTATGTATGTAATAGGACGTGAGATAACTCTTTTAAACTCCAATGTAAGCAAGCGCATTTACACTCACCCTTGACCATTGTCCGACCAATAAGTAAGAAGCTAGAACTTGTAACGTACAGCCAATCCGAAAGAGATGTTACTAAATGCCCTTTCATATTCTCCTTCGATATATTCGAAGTTCGCTGTAAATGGTCCAAAAAGGCTTGCACCTATGTTGTATCCAACATACACTAACAAATCCGGAAAGTGTTTAAAATCCATTGGTAATTGAACGAAAAGTTCCGCTGAGCCAATTAGGTTTATAATTGATGCAGTATTGTAGTGTTTTAAATCACTCGTTGTAAAATCATCAAAATTTCGGGAGCTTCCTACGAGCAGACTTACCGTTTCATAATTTATACCTAACTTTCCTGAAAAACCTAAAATGATACCTTTTTTCATGTTACCGATTAACGTTTCTATCAGCTTTGCAGAAACATCATAACTTGCTCCAACAACACTGTACCTTATTGGAGATATCGGTAAATGGTTAAAAACTGTACTCTTCAGAGTGAACCCACTAGAAATTATCAATGGGTCCCTGGGATTTGCATTTGATTCGAATGAATAATAGACAACTAAGTTGTCAAAAGGTGTCAATTCATGAGCAGAATTATCTACAAACTTTTGTGCTACTAAGGAAGGTTTAATGTAAGATAAACCATACCAATCGGCAAACGAATTTGTATATGCGTAAACATAGATAAAGAGCGACAAAATTAAAAGAGCAAATAACTTAGTGAAAGAAAAATAAGAAAGTTCTGGCAAAACAGTGTATTTTCGAAACTCCATAGTTTTTCCCCTCCTGCATTTATTTAAGTAATATCAGCCATTGTTTTAATTATACCACAACTTCTTCTTTGACACTTTACCCCTTGAAATTTTTATAGTATGTGGTACAATCTTAACGCAAAGATACTACTAATTAGTTATGATTATGCGGAGAGATGGCCGAGTGGTCGAAGGCGCTTGCCTGCTAAGCAAGTGTGGAGGTTTCTCCACCGAGGGTTCGAATCCCTCTCTCTCCGCCACAAAGAAAGTTTGGGTGATGAGTTTCAAATGTCTCATCACCCATTTTTGAATGGTTAGAGAAAAGACGTGCCCGTAGCTCAACTGGATAGAGCGTCAGACTGCGGATCTGGAGGTTGTGGGTTCAAGTCCCGCCGGGCACGCCAGATATGCCAGATAATTTAATGAGTCAAAAAGCTACACCCAAGGTGTAGCTTTTCTTTTTTTATGGTATAATTCTTAATGGCTCTTTTTGTTTCTTTTTAAATTACTCACCAATTGAAGCGGGGGATGTATTTGAGAAACGCGATAATATTCTCAATAGGTAACGAACTTGTTGAGGGACTTATTATAGATACGAATTCGAAGTACCTAAGTGAAAAACTAAAAGTTTTGGGATATTATGTCGTCCGCATAGAAACTCTACCTGACAAACTTGATATACTCGTTGAAAGATTCAAAGCAGGTCTACTCGAGGCAGACTTGATTATAACCACTGGTGGACTAGGACCTACTGAAGACGATTTAACAAGAGAAGCGATGGCTCAGGCTCTTGGATGCAAACTTGTTATAGATGAAAAAATTGCGCAAGAATTAGTAGAAAGGGCTTTGAAATATTACGGCAAAGCTCCTGAAAGTGTGAAAAAACAAGCAATGGTTATTGAAGGTGCAAGTGTGTTGGATAACCCTGTTGGAACAGCACCTGGTCAAATGTTACAATTAAACGGAAAAATCGTAATCATTTTACCAGGTCCACCCGCTGAAATGATACCTATTTTTGAGAGCATTACTCAAACGATAAAAACTGATGATGCACTTTATACAAGAAGAATAAAGACGTTAGGAATTCCTGAAGCTGTGTTAATGAACGAATATAAAGACATCATCTATTCAAACCCAAATATTACGGTTGCTACGATGGCATCGTATGAAAGAGGTGTCGAGGTTAGACTAACCGGAAGTACAGAATTGAAAGAAGAGATAGACAAGGTTGCTTCTGAACTTTTAAATGCCTTGGGCGAACATGTATATGCAACCGATGACGATAGTATTGAAGACGTAGTTTACAAACTTTTGAGCGAGAATAGCCTGACTATCTCATTCGCCGAGTCTTGCACTGGTGGCATGATTTCTTCGAAATTCGTCGATATCCCCGGGGTTTCAAAAGTTTACAAAGGTTCTGTTATAGCTTATTCAAATGAAGTTAAGACCTCCGTATTAAAGGTTCCGGAATCTATAATAAACACATATGGAGCTGTAAGTGAGGAATGCGTAAAATCAATGGCAGAGAATGTCAGAATCCTTCTTAACAGCGATTTCTCCATTGCCGTTTCCGGAATAGCCGGTCCGAGCGGTGGGACCGAAACAAAGCCCGTTGGAACTGTTTGCTTTGCCTTTTCATCCGATTCATTTACCCGCACTATCACACACCATTTGAGGGGAAACAGGGAAATGATAAGAAAGAGAAGCACGCTTCTTGCATTTGATATCGCGAGGAGAGGGATATTAGAATGGCTAAGACAAAGAGAAGTTTCCAAAGAGTAACCATAAAAGATGTTGCAGAGTATGCAAAAGTTGGGGTTGGTACTGTCTCTAGAGTTCTTAACAACAGCCCTCATGTTGATCAACACACAAGGCAAAGGGTACTGGAAGCAATAAAAGTCCTTGGGTATTTTCCAAACCCACATGCAAGAAGATTATCAACTGGTTCAAGTCAGCTAATAACCGTTATAACCCCTGAGATGAAGGGCGACTTCTACCAAATATTGATGTCAGCCATTGATGAAGTTCTATTCAAATACGGTTATTCTTCACTGTTGTATCCTCTTTACAACGAGAAGAAGTACGAGGCGTTAAAGAGGTCTTCCGACATACTTCTTTCCACAGATGGGCTTATAGTCGATGCCGTAAATGTCGACAAAGTGTTAAGTAATATCATAAAACCACAAACCCCTGTTGTATGTATTGAACAAGACTCAGACGATTATGATTCAATAATGGTTGACAATTACTATGGAGGAGTTATTGCTGGAGACTACTTTGCAGATTTTGATATGGATATATTTGTAGTAACGCATAGAAAGACCCACGAACTTGAAAGCACTGTGTTTGATGAACGTCTCGAAGGATTTCAAGAATCGCTCGAAAAAAAAGGTAGAAGCATCGATAAAGTTTACTACGTTCCCCTGGACTGGGAAAGCACGTTTGAAGTCGCACGACGCATATTCTACAGGTTTAAACGCTGTGCTATATTCACAACAACCGATTACTTGGCAGTTCCAATAATAGAAGTTGCAAGGACTATGGGGCTGAAAGTTGGCGAGGATGTCCGAGTATGTGGTTTCGATGACCTCCCAATTGCCCAAATTCTGGAAATTACAACTGTGAGACAACCTATTGCGGAAATGGGGCGACTGGCAGCAGAAACGTTGGTAAAACGAATTTCCGGAAAACTCAAAGAAAAGCCGAAAAAATACATATTGAAACCAGAACTGGTAATTAGAAGTACATAGTTGGCAATAATCCTCAACGATGCCTAGATATTCTAAGATATCTGGAGGTTGATGAGAATTGAAAATAGCTGTTCTGCTTGGTGGAATATCAAGAGAGAGGGAAATCTCAATAAGAAGTGGAAAAAGAATAGCTCAAGCACTCAAAAACTTTGGATACACAGTAGATGAAATAGACTTTACTTTATCTTTTATGGATAACTTAAATCAACTTAGAAAGTACGATGTCATTTTCAATATATTGCATGGCACTTTCGGAGAGGATGGGCACTTGCAAGCAATTCTCGATTCAATCGGGGTACCTTACACAGGTTCGGGTATGGAGACAAGTGTTATCGCATTTGACAAATACATCTGCAATCTCTATGTCCAGGATATCGCTTCCGTCCCAAGATTTATCCTATTGCCAAAAAATGAGTTCATTCAAAATGGTATTCAAAGGGTGAAAGAAATAGTAGGGGTGCCTTGTGTAATAAAACCAAGAAAAGAAGGTTCAAGTATAGGAACACATATCTGCTTTTCGGAAAAAGAGCTCGTAGAAGCTTTAACTTTGGAATTCAATAATTATGGTGAGATGATTGTTCAAGAATACATAAATGGTACGGAAATAACTGTATCGATAATCGATATCGAAGGGAAACCCACGGTTCTGCCCATTCTAGAACTTCGTCCAAAAAAGCTTTTCTACGATTATGAAGCCAAATACACAGATGGAATGACGGAATTTATAATTCCAGCCCAAATCGGAGAGGAAATGACAAAAAAGGTTGAAGATATCGCTCTGAGCATATACAAAAAACTCGGCTGTAAACACTTCGCACGAGTTGATGGAATTGTAAGTAATGGAACTTTCTACTTCCTTGAGGTGAACACTTTACCCGGAATGACCGAACTGAGCGATTTACCTATGTCTGCCAAAGCCTACGGTCTCACTTTTGAAGAATTAGTGAATACGATAGCTATTGAGGCGTATAAAAATCCACCTTTTGAACAATGGTTGACCAAAAAATAGTGGAAAGGATGAAAAAATGACCAAATTATCCGACATAAAAAAAACAAAACTAGACCGAAAACTATCAAATAAAATTTCTATGTATATCGTTATCGTGATATTCATCACATTGTGCATTTTACTTGGGCTTATTCTAGACACTCTGCTGAAAACCATGGTGGTTTTTACTATCATTTTTGGATTATTTTCCTTGTTTCAGGTTTTGTTTGGTTTATCCGTTGTTGATAAGATAATTATCAGGCTGATGCGTCTCAAAAGCAATGACAAAACGATAGAACCAGAAGTAAAATCAACAAAAGATTTGCTTAATGAGTTAAAAACTTCTTTGAATATACAATCAGACGTAGAATTAATGCTTATAGACTCTCCTTCTGTTAATACACTCTCTGTTGGGCGTGGAGAGCATACACATACAATCTGCATCACAAGCGGCGCATTGAAAAAATTGCAACCCGAGGAGTTGAAAGCTATATTTCTTCATGAACTCTATCATATAATTCACAAAGATACGGATTACCTGACCACAGTAAGTGGAACATTTGGCAGTCCAATGCTAATTTACGAGCTGTCACGTGAAAAGATAGCAAAACTCCGAAAAATTTGGAATGAAGGTAAAATAAACAGGCAAAAGGTTGCAAACGGTATAGCGCTTTACGCTACAATAGCGGCTTTTTCAAGTATATTTATTCCCTTGAGTTTTCTTTCAAACATCTTTGTAAGTGTAAGGAAAGAATTCGATGCTGACTTTTTTGCAGCAGAAATTCTTGGGAAAGAGGTTATGATTAAACTACTTTCCAAGGCAATGGAAAATTGCCATAAGTTCGATACGAAATTTTCATTTATAAGATACCACTTCTTCGTCGATCCAAATTGTGCAGATGCGCAAGGTAAAATGAACTTCATATCGGGAACTTACCCTTCTATTGAAGAACGAATAAAACATTTAGAAAACAAACTAATTTAAAGAGAGGGTTCAAATTATGCCAAACCTTACAGCTCATCTGAGAATAGGTATGATTTCATATCCTGCTTTTCTACTGATATATGGTCTGGTCTCAAAATTTCTCAACAAAAGCTTTTCCCCAACACCTATAGAAATTGCTATCAGCTATGCTGTATTTATTCTTGGAAGTGACTTGCCCGATTTGGATAGTTCTAATGCCCCTCTGAGAAACTTTACAAAAGCTATTTCACTTGCGTTTAGCATATACGTCTTCACAGCGTTTATACACCAAAAGTTGCTTACCATCCAACAGCTGAGTGTAATTACAAAAGAAGGTATATTAGCACTCTCAGTCGCTATATCAATGGTGATAGGTATCAGCCTCATCAATCTATTTCTGTCACTTCCCATATTTTCCCATAGAGGATTTGCACATTCAGTAACATTCGCCGCAATTTACGGTCTTTTGGTTTACTTATTTACATCTCCAAAGAGCAGTTTGGCTGTATTTTTCGGAATCAGTGCATTTTCTGGTGTTATGGTCCACATGATAGCTGATTATATCAAAAATCCTATCAAAATATTCAAATTGTATTAAACCAAAGGAGGAGAAAGAATGAAGTTCTTAGATGGTGTAAACGTTACATACGTACACAAAGACGAGAAAAACAATCTCACTAAAATAGTGAATCAAATCTCAAAATTACAGACAAAAATCGAACTGAAACCTGTCAACAGTAAGTATTACGGTAATTTCCGTATCGAGTTCTACGCTCCCATTGAAGCAACTCCCTCAATAAAGTTAACAGGATTCCTTGCCTCAGATAACCCTATCGAATGGCTTATGGAAAAAGACGACCAATCTGCAATTGTAATTGATAAAGTCTTCCATGTAGTGGATACGGAAATAATCGAAATTGACGAAACGAAACCAATTGTTGCTGTCGTTATGGACCAATATAAAATATACGCTATTGTGAACAGCAAACTCACAAAAGATTACACACTTAACCAACTCGTCGAAGCGGCATTGAAAAGGTTATTCGAAGTTTACTTTGATAGTGAATTCATTTCCGAAGATTATGAACTCGAAATCCATCCTGAATTAACAGATTACTTCATGTAATTGCATTTCAAAAATCTGAGGTTTTATAAGATTAAAGAAGCTTATTGATGTAAAGTGAAATATCATCAAGTATTCGGTTATTTATGGTCTTAATTTGACTTTTTCAAGTTTTTGGTGTAAACTTTATCCTGGTCTTTCGCTTTTTTTAGAACCTGAATTGGAACCGGTTCAAAAAAGCTTTAGAGAAAGCGGGGAAAATAAAGAACGTTACTGAAGAGGGGTGCAAAACTGTGCCAAGAACAGCGAAGTCTAAACATATAAATGGCAAGTTCTTAGAAATTCCCAAACAGTTTGAATACCATCTCAACCATACACTTGCAGAACACAAAGAACATTCCACACTTCTTCAAAAATTCTTAGCCATATCCTATTCTATTAGGGATTTAGTAGCGGAAAAGTGGTTGAATACTGAAGAAGTAATACTAAACAGAAAAGACCTGCGAATTGTAAATTACCTTTCGATGGAGTTCCTCATTGGAAGGCTTTTGTACAACAACATACTCAACTTACAAGTTGAAGATGAGGTAAAAGAATTGCTTGCTTCATATGGTCTTTCGCTTGACGAAATTGCCATGCTCGAAGAAGACGCAGCTCTTGGTAACGGAGGACTTGGTAGACTTGCAGCGTGTTTTCTCGATTCGTTAGCAACACTTGGTTATCTTTCTTTTGGTTACACAATAAGGTATCAGTACGGATTATTCAAACAAGAAATCGAAAACGGATTCCAAAAAGAATTACCAGATGACTGGCAAAAGAACGGTTATCCTTGGGAATTTCCTAAACCAGAAGAAGCGGTGACCGTAAAATTCTTCGGAAGAAGCGAAAGCTACATAGATGAGAAAGGACATCTGAAATTCAGATGGGTCGACACATACGATGTTTTAGTTGTTCCTTACGATATATATATAACAGGCTACAACAGTGATATCGTTTCTGTACTCAGGCTGTGGCAACCAAGAGCTATAAATGAATTTAATTTCGCAGAATTTGAAAAGGGTAACTACGAAAAAGCCTTGTATGAGAAAAATCTTGCTGAAACGTTATCAAAAGTATTGTACCCAAATGATGCATTCTTCCAAGGTAGGGAGCTAAGATTAAAACAAGAATATTTCTTTGTAAGCGCAGCCATACAAGACATCATTAGAAGACATAAACGAAGGTTTGGTAACGATTTGAGCAACCTTTCACAGTCAGAGGTTATCCAACTCAACGACACGCACCCGACATTAGCTATTCCAGAATTGATGCGTATACTCCTTGATGAAGAAGGATACAGCTGGGAAGAAGCTTGGGAAATAGTCAAGAACACAATAGCATACACAAACCACACCGTAATGCCCGAAGCTCTGGAAAAATGGGAAGCTCCGTTACTCCAAAATATGTTGCCAAGGCATTATCAGATTATTGAGGAAATCAACGCAAGGTTTTTGAAAGATGTCAGTGAAAAATTCAATGGAGATTTGCAGAAAATAATTAATATGTCTGTTTTCGAAGAGGGGAACATAAAGAAAGTCAGAATGGCTAACCTTTGCTCAATTGCCTCATTCTCCATAAATGGTGTTTCAGAACTGCATACAGAAATACTTAAAAGAACTGTGCTAAAAGATTTCTACGAGATGTATCCGGAAAAATTCAACAACAAGACAAATGGTGTAACACAGAGAAGATGGTTGCTTGAATGTAATCCACCCCTAGCAAAACTCATAACCGAATCAATAGGCGATAAATGGATTGTGGACTTGTATGAACTTAGAAAGCTTGAAGCTTTTCTTGATGATTCTGAGTTCTTAGAAAAACTTGACCAAGCAAAGATGTGGAATAAAGAAAGACTTGCAAAATACGTGCAAGACAAACTCAGTGTTACATTGGACCCAGCCTCGCTTTTTGATATTCAAGTAAAAAGAATTCACGAATACAAAAGACAACTTTTGAACATACTGCATATAATACATCTTTACAACGAAATCAAAGAAGGGAAACACTTGAAAGTTCCGAGAACGTTTATCTTTGCAGGTAAAGCTGCACCAGGATACAGGATGGCGAAGTTGATAATCAAACTTATCAACAGCGTTGCAGACGTTGTGAACAATGACCCTGTTGTTAGCAAACAGTTAAAAGTGGTATTCATACCAAATTACAATGTTTCTGCCGCACAAATAATAATCCCAGCTGCTAATGTGAGCGAGCAGATATCAACAGCTGGCTTTGAAGCATCAGGAACCGGAAATATGAAATTCATGTTAAACGGCGCACTGACCGTAGGAACTCTTGATGGTGCTAATGTGGAGATGCTTGAAGAAGTTGGGGCGGAAAACATATTTATCTTTGGTCTGAAAGCGGAAGAGATAGAAGAAGCAAGAAGAAAAGGTATCTACAACCCGTTCGGTATATATCTGGAAAACGAAAAAATACGAAGAGTTCTTGATATGATTAGAAACGGTTACTTCAACAAAGACAATCCAGAACTTTTTGTAGATATATATGAAAACCTGCTTTACGGTAAGTTTGCACCTATGCCAGACCAATACTTTGTATTAGCAGACTTCGAAGCATACGAACAAACACACAAAAAGGTCGAAGAACTATTTTTAAACAAGGCAGAATGGAACAAAAAATCGCTACTCAACATAGCAAGAAGTGGGAAATTTTCAAGTGATAGGACTATCGAAGAATATGTAAGAGATATTTGGAAAACCAAAAAAGTGTAAAAGTGTAAAGTGTTAGACAAAAAACGAGAGTAAAGAAGAAGAAGCGGGGAGGTTACATCCCCGCTTCTTTTTTTTGTATTGAGTTGATTACTTAAGTTTCTTGTGGCAGAACCACCAATCGTAACAGTCGTATTCTTGAGGTCTTTTCGCGGCTGTTTGACAATCAGTTGCAGGTGGGATAATAACCTCATCACCTATCAATTCGTTATTTGGCCAATTTGCTGGAAGTGCAACACCATGTTCATCGTTCACCTGCAATCCCTTAACCATTCTCAAAATCTCGTCCATGTTTCTTCCAAGCTCCTGTGGGTAGTAAAGCATAGCCCTCAGAATACCCTTCGGGTCGATTATGAAGACAGCTCTAACCGTGTTCGTGCCCTTCCCAGGATGAATCATACCGAAGAGTTCAGAAATCTGACCTCTGTCATCTGCAATTATCGGGAACTGAATTTCAATACCGAGTTTCTCCTTTATCCACTGCACCCACTTAATGTGTGAGAAAACCTGGTCAATGCTCAATCCTATAAGCTCCGTCTTGAGTTTCTTGAACTCTTCATACCTTTTCTGGAAGGCTACAAATTCCGTTGTACAAACTGGTGTAAAGTCTGCTGGATGGCTGAAAAGCACAACCCACTTACCCTCGTAGTCTTTCGGGAAGTTTATTACACCATGCGTAGTTTTTGCCGTAAATTCTGGAACCTTATCACCTATAAGTGGAAAACCCATAAAAACACCTCCTTCGCAAACTTTTTGATAATACTTTTTCACTTCTTCACTTTCTCAATATCCGGAAAGTTTTCTTCTTCAAAATCATTTATATCAATTCCTATTTTATACTAAGTCTAAAAATTATCAATTTCAATAATGTTACTCTTCGGTAAATAAAAGATTACCATACTTATCCTTCGTTACTTGATACAATTGATACTTTATAGATAAGCAATCAAGCTTTGGATAGAAAGCTTGCACTCCTCTGGGAGCTTGTCGTAACCTTGGTTTTCGACATCTTTGTTCTTCAAAAATTCCAATCTTTTTTCGAACGAAATTTTTAGTAATTCTCTGTATTCGTAATCGGAAGTTCTTACTTCAAAGCCGGGTATCTCTAATATTTTCAAGCCACCGAACCAGTCAACGAAGTTAGCTTTTCGCTCGACTATGAGTTCTAAAATTTCTAGAGTCAGCTCCTTTGGAACCTTTTTATTCAAATAAAATCCCGTGTTGATTATATAGCATTCTACACCTTTTTCAAAAAGTACCTTGAACTTTTCATAGTCTTCAGATAGTGGATAAGTCCTAAACGGGTTGGCATAGGGTTCAAAGACAAGTGCTTCAGGGTCAACACCCGGAAGTAGTTTCTCAGCGGATGTTCGTTTGGTTGCAAGAGTTGCTCCCATCGTTGAAGCAAGAACGGGATCTTCTATCCTTACAATTGGTGGGAGCACAGGGTCTTTCATTATCCAGAAAATGGCGTTAACAGGTTCTTCTATCTTGTCAACCCTGTTGGGTGACCAAAGCTTTGATTTTATCGCTCTTCCGTTGCCATTTCTGATGTCTTCCATAACTGGTACAATTCTTCCTTGCTCGTCAACTGTTGCACCACAATTTTGGATTGTCAGTAAATATTTGTTATCGTCACTTGTTAACGGATAATCAGAAGTTTTATCGAAGTACGAAGGTTCCAATGCTATTGATGAAAGGTCTTCAAGATTTATCACCAATGCATCATCGTGAACAATTGTGATTTTGTATTTTCCATTGTGTTTGGCGTGCGTTAGTGTGGATTTCCCTGAACCTGACAACCCGAAGAATGCTGCAACGTATTTTTTCCCATCGAACTCATATTTTTTCAAGCCCCCATGGCAAGCAACGTAACCTTGTCTATTCCCAACAGACCACCCAAGTGTAAGCGTACCCTTCTTAAACTCACCAAAATACCTTAGTCCTAAAAGCGCGGCGCAGTTGTTTTTTGGGTCAAAGAGAGCAAGTCCACCGGGAAAATCAGGGTGGGACCAATCAGGGTCTGTGAAGATATAAATATCCGGCTCATTTAAAAATTTAGACCTTTCATACATAGCAGCATACTCTGGCGTTAGGTCTTGGAAATTCAAAAGCCAGTTATACACCGTATTCTCAAAACCTTCGGGTATAAGTATGTGGTTTTTAACCATAAAGTCTTCGTGTAATCCTGTGTAACTAATAGCATGATACATCTTTCTGTAACGCGTTCCATAAACTGCTTCTCTGAGTACTTCTGCAAGTGCATCCTCGTTAACCCCTGGCATCCCTATAATCTTCCTCGCACCAGCAAACCTACCTACGGTTGCACCATCGTTGAACAAAAGAATACGAGTTCCTTCATCTAAGTTCAACAATTCTGGTTTGTAGACAGGCAAATCGGTGACTATGGTCCCTGGCGATTTTATAGCTTTCTTGTATGCCTCTCGTCGCGATGTTAAAAGCTCTACGTTGTTACCGTAAAACGCAGCTTCAATGGTTGACCTAATCTTAGAAAAATTTGTCTTGTTTACCTCCGACCACTGCCACCTTCCCTTGGTCGACATCAAAAAGCCCTCCCCTCTGAAATACTTAAGGTCGCAAAGTTAGGTTTCTATGAAGCATATCAATTTTAGTACTCTTTTTGTGAAACTATAAACATTGCATACTCAAAGATTCGAAAGATAAAACGAGCATACCAAAACTTTTGCAATCTAAACAAAGCTATCACATATTTTCGTTCTAAGAATAGACTAACCAACGATAGTAACGCATGCATTTGTCAAAAATAGTTAAAAAATTAAACGATTTAAAAAATAAACGGTCTAAATATATGGGCAATAGATTACAAGGTAACTAAGGAGGTGAGGGATAGTGGAGTTTAAACATTTTGAAGATAACTCTCTTAATCCAGAAAGCATCTTAAGAAATATCGTTGAAATCGTAACTGGAATGGTAAGTCTCATACCCGAGATACCTGAGCTAGAAGGTATGAGCACAACGGAGCTTTATGTCTTTTTATTCTCCGCAACGTCTGATAAAGTCTCCAATGGAACACTATCAAAGCAACTGAATATTTCAAAAGCCGCAGTTAGCATTGCCACAAAATCACTCATCAAAAAAGGGGTGATAAAAACTATTCAATCTGAAGAAGACAGAAGGCATTTTTACATTGTCCTATCTGATGAAGGAAAAAGTCTTTACAAAAAGTTATTGAAAGCGTTTGAAGATATTTTTAACAAGATTCTATCCTTACTTTCGAAAGAAGAACTTTCCAACCTCCAACTCGGCTTTGATGTTATGGTAAGACTCTCAAGAATGCTTAATGAATACAAAATGATTGGATGCTGTTAACTAGTAATGATGATGGAAGCTAAAGCTGTAATCATCTCATTTTCGTTCTCATATAACTTGCATAGGTTCCTTACTACACAAAAACCATTTACATAGTACCGTATGTTGCTAAATTTCTTGAAGCTCCTTTTCGCTCTAACAAACATCTTAAATAACGAAAATTTCGATTCACATTCGTTGTTTTTACCTAGTCTTACTTCTCTGTGCTCAACATTATCAAAATTTAGTTTTACTGCTATCTCGTACGCTTTTAGTCCATCGGTTATTAACTCTATTTAGACTTCATCACCATGAACTTTAAATACATTCTCAAACTCAAAAAGCGAAATAATAGAAGATAACTTGATAATCCATTTGTAAATAGCGACATGAGAGACATTGATATTCAAGCAAGCTTTAATGGCACGAAGAGAAAGGTTGTATTTGAAGTACAAGATGAAAGCTTTGAGAATGATATAGATAGGGAAACGGAAGAATTTGAAAGGATGAAAGTTGAAAGGCACAGGCTGAGGAAGAGAAAGTGGATTTTGTAAATTTCCATGACATGGTTACAATGAACACAACGAGGGTAAGGGAAAGAAAAAAGTTTGTGTTTTTTGGTGAAAGTAAGTTTAAAGTAACGCTTGCAGTCTTTGCAAAAGAAGATTTGGTTTTTGAACTTATCATGACCGTTTTTGATGAAGTTAGAAGAGCCGCAATGAGGGCATTTGGGTTGGATATTAACCATATCGGGATACCTCCTTATTGAGAGTATATTGGGGGGTGTCCCCTATTTAAGAAGATAATATGATTTTTGAAATTTATCAATACCTTTGGTTAACAAAATCAATGATTGATAGAGGTGATAAAATATGGTCTTAATCACAGGTGCAACCGGTCATTTAGGAAACGTGTTGGTAAAGAAATTTCTCCAAAAAGGTGAAAAGGTTAGGGTTTTGATTCAGCCAGGTGACACTCTATTTCCACTCCAACTTGTTCCAGTGGAGGTTTTCTATTCAGACGTGCGCTCAGATTTTTCACACGCACTTGAAAATGTTGATGCAATATTCCATCTCGCTTCAGTTATAGCGATAACCCCAGCCAAAAAGAAACTGGTCTATTCGGTAAACGTTGGAGGAACGAAAAATGTTATAAACCTTGCGAAGAAAAAGAAAATACCGTTGATTTACGTAAGCAGTGTTCACGCGTTTGTTGAAGTTGAAAAAGGTAGTTTAATAACCGAAGAAACACCAGTGGATGAAACCCGTGTTGTTGGGGACTATGCAAAATCAAAGGCTATAGCCACCAAAGAAGTTGAAAAGGCATTTTCTGAAGGTCTTGATGGTTTTATCATCTTTCCAACAGGTATATTTGGACCATACGATTACAAATTATCATATTTCTCAAGAGTACTGTTGAAATATAAAACTGGAAAATTGCGTTATACGGTAAATGGTAAATTTGACTTCGTCGATGTGCGAGACGTCGCCGATGCTATTGTTAAACTATACAGCCTGCTTATATCAAATAGCTACAGCAAAATTTCAAAGCAACGTTTCATAGTCTCTGGTAACGACATTGATTTTGCAAAGCTCCCGCAACTATGTGGTCTTAATTCGTTCAAGATACTAGATGACACTTCTGGAGATATACTCAGCGCAATTTCATTGATTGCTAATTTGCTCTTTTCAATACCAACTGAATTTGTTCCTTATGCACTACACACATTGCGTTTGAATTACACATTTTCAAAGGCGAAAATCTCATCTATAATACCATACACCCCCAGAAAAGTTGAAGATTCAATACACGATTTTTTCAATTGGTTAAACGAATTGAACAATCCAAAGAATGTGTGTTATAATATAGTTTGAGTTAAACGGGAGGTGGATTTTTTGGCAAGACTAAGGGTATACGAACTTGCAAAACAACTCGACATGGATACAAAAGAATTGCTCCACGAACTAGAGGAGCTTGGTATTGAAGTAAAGAGCCACATGAGTTTTATCGATGAAGAGACTGTGAATATCCTCCTTGAAATCTACAAGGAAACCCTCGACGAGGAGGAAGATGTAACATTAACTAAATCAAGGGAACCAACAAAGGAAAAAGTAGAGGCGAAAAAGCCTCCCGTTCATATTACAGAAGAAGACCTAAAATTGGACAAATTTGCGGAAAAGATAAAAGTTCCGCAAAATAGAATTATCCAAGATTTCTTCATGAAAGGTGAGGTTCTCAGACCTGGCCAACCAATCTCTGTATCGCTTGCAAAGAAAATTGCAAAGATGTATGATGTTCGCCTCACATTTGAAGAGGAGCAAGGAAAAGAAGAAGTCAAACTGGAAAACCCACTCGATGAATTGAAGAGGCAATTTGAGATACTTTACCAAGATAAAGAAAAGTTAGTTCCAAGGCCCCCTGTTGTAACTGTGATGGGTCACGTTGACCATGGTAAGACCACACTTTTGGACTATATAAGGAAGACAAGAATAGCAGAAAAAGAAGAGGGTGGAATTACACAAAGTATTGGTGCTTACCAAGTTGTGGTCAATGGTAAGAAGATTACATTCATCGACACTCCCGGACACGAAGTCTTTACAGAAATGCGAGCCAGAGGAGCTCAAGCAACGGATATCGTTGTTCTCGTAGTCGCTGCAGATGACGGTGTTATGCCCCAAACGATAGAAGCTTACAACCATGCAAAATCTGCAAATGTGCCGATTATTGTAGCTATCAATAAGATAGATAAACCAAACGCAAATGTTGAACTCACAAAACAAGATTTGGTAACAAAATTGAACCTCATACCAGAAGAATGGGGTGGAGACACAATCGTTGTCCCCATATCTGCACGAAACGGAACGAATGTTGATACGTTGCTTGAAATGATTCTCCTGGTTGCTGAAATGCAAGATATAAGATGCATACCTGATAAACCTGTAAGGGCTGTAACAATTGAAACACGCCTTGATAAGGGATACGGACCTGTGGCAAATGCGATAGTCAAAGATGGTATACTCAAAGTGGGAGACTACGTTGTAGCTGGAAAGGTTTACGGAAAAGTAAAAGCGCTCATAGATGACAAAGGAAAACGCATAAACCAAGCTGAACCATCGACTCCTGTTATGATAGTTGGTTTCGAAGAACTCCCAGACCCGCACAGTATCATTTACGTTGTTGAATCAAAAGAAAAAGCTGAAGAAATTGTAGAAAAGGTAAGAGAAATCGAAGCACGCGAGTTGAGAAAGAAGAGACAAATAAAACTCGAAGAGATTTTGAAAAAGATGCAAGAAGGCGAAAAGAAGGAACTGAAACTTATTTTGAAAGCAGATACGGTTGGCTCCCTCCAGGCTTTGCAAAATGCTATAGCAAAGCTTAGAACAAACGAAATTGATATAGACATCGTCCACGCTGCAGTAGGTGCAATAAACACAAGTGATGTCATGCTTGCATCAGCTTCGGAAGCCATCATACTTGGTTTTAGAGTAAAAGCCGATTCACAATCTTCGAAATTAGCAGAATCAGAAGGCGTTCAAATAAAAACATACACTATCATCTACAAACTTCTCGAAGACTTAAAAGCAGCTCTTGAAGGTATGCTTGAGCCTGAAGAAGTTGAAGAAAAGACCGGAACAGGTGAGATTAAAAAGGTCTTTAAAATACACAAATATGGAAACGTTGCAGGAGTTCAAGTTTACGATGGATATGTGGACAAGAGCGGATTTGTTAGGATATACAGAAATGGCTCGTTGGTCTTCGAAGGTAAAATAGAAAGCTTAAAACATTACCAACAAGATGTTAACAAAATTAGTGCTCCACAGGAATGTGGTATAAAGTTCCAGAATTTTGATGATATAAAAGAAGGGGACGAGCTGGAATTCTACATAATCAAGAAAGTTCCAAGGAAGTTGACAGCTATTGTCGAAGAACCTAAGGAAGAAAATAACTAAAGCGTTAAACTGATTCAAAAAAGCCACCTTCGCGGTGGCTTTTTATTGTTTATTGAGTTTTAAACTTACTAATATCTTCATCAACCTTTCTAAACGCTTCAAAACAAAAAGCCAGAGGGGTGTTTTCTCTGGCTTATTTTTTAGCATAAAAACACTATTCTGAACGGAGATATACAATAAATTCAGTTCCAATCATGTGTTGAGATTTGACTTCAATTCTGTAATTCGCAATATTTGCTAGGTGTTTAACCACGGCAAGTCCCAGACCCGAGCCCGAAGCCATTTTGACACCCGTTGATGTGCGGTAAAATCTGTTAAATATCTTTGGAATTTCTTCTTCAGGAATCCCAACACCAAAGTCTCGGATAGAAATGTAATCTTCAGTAATTTTGATAATAACCTTTGAATTTTCGAAAGAATACTTAACCGCGTTGGAGACAAGATTTTTCAATATAGTCCTGATTATAAACTCATCAGCCACCAATTTTTCAACATCTATATGCTTTTCAATCTTTATTGATTTTGTTTGGGCGAGCTCTTTTACATCATCTAAAACGGTATCTACTAACCTTCTTACATTAATTGGAACAGGCTTAGGTGTGTAAAGTCCAAGTTGTGCCCTGGTTATATACTCAACCTGTTCGACAATTCTTTTAAGCCTGAGTGCTTGCCTCTCAATTGCGAGTAACTTTTTTAATCTCTCCTCATCATCTTCGTCCTCAATCATCTCAGATACCGTGCTTAGCAAAACTCCGAGCGGGTTTTTGAGCTCGTGGGCTATCAAAACAGACATATTGTCCTTAGCTTCTTGTAGAATTCTTTCTTGAGTAATATCACGAAGAATTAAGGTGGAGAGTTCTTTTACATATGTAATGTGAAAATAGACCCATCCACCTTTTTTACTAGAAAAAACCCTATCCTCAAATTCCAGGGTGTTTCCAAAATTGTCCGAATGTATCGCATCAACAATCAAGGTTCCTTTTTCTAAGATGAGAAGCTCAAACAAATCCAAACCTTCGCATTCTCCAAAAAACTCTTTTGCTCTTTTGTTCGCATACGTAATTTTTGAACCGGTTAAAACAAAAACCGCTTCCTGAACATGGTCCAGAAGCTTTGTCGCTAATTCAGCGTGTGATAATTTATTCTCTGTCGGATTCATCTGATTCAAGGGCTGTGTCCCCTTTCTTTGAGAATTTGTATCCAACTCCACGGACAGTTACTATCCAGTTCTTCCCGAGTTTCTTTCTCAGGCTGTTTATATGAACATCAATTACTCTATCGTAGACTTCAAAATCGTCCTTCCACAACTCCTCCAAAATCTGCTCTCTGGAGAATACCCTATCTGGACGTTGAGCAAGGAGTCTTAAAATTTCAAATTCCTTTGATGTTAGTTCTATTTTCTTACCATCGTAGAAAACTGTGTAATCTTCTGGATATATCTCAAGTTTCCCGTAACGGATGACCTCTTTTAATCCCTTTGTTCTTCTAAAAAACGCCTTCACGCGGGCAACAAGTTCCCTTGTGTTGAATGGTTTACCTACGTAGTCATCCGCACCAAGTTCAATACCTATTATCTTATCCAAATCGGTGTTCTTTGCGGAAATAATGATAATTCCAACTTCTGGGAGTTCAGTCTTGAGCTCTTGGATTTCGTTCAACGCATTGCCATCAGGTAGCATTAAATCGAGCACAATTAGTTCTGGTTCGAACACCTCAATTTTTTTGTACATATCAGAGACACTGTATGCAATTTCAACCTCAAACCCTTCGCTTTTGAGCATCTTGCTTATATTTTCAGCAAGCAACCTTTCATCCTCAACAACAAGTACCCTCATAGTAGGCTTTTTAGCTCCTTTCCTGTTTCTATAAATACTATCTCCTCACATATGTTAGTCAAATGGTCAGCAACACGTTCTAAGTCCCTTGCAAAAAGCACGTTCAAAACCAAAGTGTGAGGTTCGAAACCTTCAACATCGTTTGTAACCTTTCTGTCCAAATCGTCAATAACGTCATCCATACGCCACGTTTCTATGGCAAGTTCAACGTCCCTTCTCGAGAACGCCAAAACCGTCTTCTGAAGCATATTGATAACTTCTCCGAACATTTGCTTTACCAAGGCTGAGGGCTTGAATTCAGGCATGTTGTCCGAAATCCATAATGTTTTCTCTGCGAAGTTGCATGCATGGTCCCCTATTCTTTCAAGATTGTTAGCAAGTTTCATTGCAGCGATTGTATATCTCAAATCTTTTCCGAGAGGTGTAAACCTTGCTATTATATCTATGACAAGGTTTTCAATCTCTCTGTTGAGATCGTCAATTTCATCGTCAAGTTCTAAAATCTTTCTTGCGATTGAGCGGTCCACATTCTCGAATGCCACAGAAGCCATTTCTATCGAATCTGTGACTAACGAAACCATCTTAGAAAGCTCAGCTCTAAGCATAGAAAACTCCTTTTCAAAGTGATGCCTTTCGTCTACCATCTTTATTCCTCCCCTGATAATTATCTATCATTATCCTATTTATCCTATTTTACCACTAAGGAACTGCTGAGTGATTTCATTTTGTGGATTGGTTAACAACTTTGAAGTTTCGTTTTGTTCAATTATCTCTCCACGATACATGAAGACAACGTAATCTGAAATCCTCGACGCCTGACCTATATTATGTGTAACAATGACTATAGTGAATTTCTCGGCAAGCTCTTCAATTAAAGCCTCTATTTTCTGCGTAGCAACCGGGTCAAGTGCACTTGTGGGTTCATCAAACAATATCACTTCTGGTTCTATTGCTATAGTTCTCGCTATACAAAGTCTTTGTTGTTGTCCACCAGACAGTTTTAAAGCGCTTTTCTCAAGGTCATCCTTAACTTCATCCCACAAAGCCGCCATCTCAAGTGCATTACGCACCCTTTCTTTGAGTTCCTTTTTATCGGTTACACCTATCAATTTCAAGCCGTAGGCAATGTTCTCAAAGATAGACATTGGAAAAGGCGTTGGTTTTTGGAAAACCATCCCTATCCTTCTTCTGAGCGTGTACACATCAACATCTGGGTCGTATATGTTTTTATCGTGAAATAGTATCTCACCTTGCACTTTGAACTCTGGTATCAAGTCATTTATCCTGTTGATGCTTCTGAGCAACGTTGATTTACCGCAACCAGATGGTCCCATTATTGCTGTAATTTTGTTCTTTTGTATTTTCAAATTCGCATCCTTAACAGCAATTTTCTCACCATAATAAGCGTTAAAATTCCTAATTTCAATCACTGTATCCGTCATTTCTTTTCCCTCCTGAACATAAATGCTATTGTGTAGACAAGAATTATAAATAGTATAAGAACAGAAGCTGTTCCTTCAGCCATCCATCGAGCACTACTTCCATATGCAGCGGTCAAGAAATATATGTGAGTTGGCATCGTCATAACTGGAGAAAGAAGACTTTTCGGTAATTGTGTTGCATAAAAAACAGCAGCGGTAAGAATAAGCGGTGCTGTTTCACCAATCACGCGGCCCGCGCTGACAAATGAAACGGTAAGGATGGTGTTTCTAACTGAAGGGACTAACATTTCAAATATTACTTCGCTCTTTCGAGCACCCAAAGCATATGCAGCCTCTCTAAGTTCTCTTGGAATTGCTTGCATCACTTCGTAAACTGATGATGATATAACCGGCAAGACCATCAAAGATAGTGTTAAGGCACCAGCTAAAATGGAAGTTCTCATGTTCATTGTGATACAGAACAACCCCAATCCAAAAAGTCCATAGACAACGGAAGGTATACCACTCAAAATAGTAACTGCGAACTTTATATAGGTCAAATTATATTCCGAAAGCACAATTCCCAACAGCACACCAAGTGGAATCGCTATCGCAAGTGATGTTACGGTTAGTAAGATTGAACCAAGAATGGCTGGAAATATACCCCCATCGGTCATACGTTCCTTTGGGAATTGAGTGAAAAACTCCCACGACCAGTATTTTAACCCCGGCACAAACGCAAGTAAGAAAAGAGCAACGATAAGTGAGGAAATAATGTATGTAAGAATTCGTAGGGCAAGCCTTGTCTTTCTGTTTTCAGCGATACGTGATTTATCTATTTCTCTCATCTTCGGCTCCTCCTTAACAACATAACCGATGTGAGTTCAAATACCGTTGAAAAGATTACAAGTACCAAGCCTGCAAAGAATAACGCGCTGTAATGAATTGAAAATTTAGCAGCTTCCGGCATTTCACTTGCAATAGCTGCTGTCAATGTCTTAAACGGGTCCGTTAGTTTTGTAGGCACCATAGCTGCACCCCCACCAAGGAGCAACACAACAATCGTCTCGCCAACTATCCTGTTCGCCGTTAAAACTATTGCGTTCATAACACCTGGCAGTGCTGCTTTAGTCGTGACCTTCATGTAAGTCTTCAACGGGAGTGCTCCGAGCGCCGCGCTCGCTTCCTCTAGTTCCTTTGGAACACTGTCCAAGGATTCTAATATTAATACGGTACTTATCGGTATTGTCAAAAAGAACAGACCTATTAATGCAAGTAACAAATTCTGGGGAGAATATATACCTATCGCCGGAAAAATGGGACTGAGGTACGTAAGAAAGACAAAAGCAATGATTACAGACGGTATACCTGAGAGATACTCGATCAATCTCCTTACAATTGATTTTTCCTTCTTCGTTGCAAATCCATGTAAATAGATGGCTATGAAATATGCAACAGGAACAACCAATAACGTCCCTAATACAGTTACAATCAAAGAATTTATAATTAGCGCTCTCATTCCATATTCTCCTGGTTCCCAAACGGGATACCATTGGTCAGATAAAAAGAGTTCCGCTCCAACGGAGCGGATAGCTGGAAGCGACTCTTTAACAAGGTAATAGTATATTCCAAAGAGAGCAGCAATCGCTGTGACTGAAGATATTGCCATCAAAGCTTTTCGCGTTTTATCTTTTATTTCTCTACGCACATGGCATCCCCTTTCTTGTTTCTTAGAAACTTCTTTTCAGTATCTGCTACCCTTTTTACTGTCCAAGAGCAGCGACAAACCCCGCTTTTTCAACAAGTTCCTGTCCTTTCTTTGACATAACAAATCTCAAGAATTCTGCAACTGGTCCTTCTTCGGGCCAACCTTTTGTAACATCGATGAAAATGAAGAGTGGACGAGAAAGTGCATACTTCGAAGAAAGTATGTTTTGTTTTGTTGGCATAACTCCGTTTACGGAGACAACTTTTACACTCTGATCTACGTAGCCAACACCAAAGTAAGCTATAGAATACGGAGTTTTGGCAACAGTTTCAAGCTCAGCCATAGATGATTCAAGCATTCTTACCCTTGGAGACATCTTTTCATCACCGAGCACTTTTTCTTTGAAGACTTCGAACGTTCCGGAAGCTGTGTTTCTGGAGAAAGCAACAATATCTCTTGCCGGAAGGTTCGGATCAATCTGGTTCCATCTTGTAATTTTTCCTGTGTAGATATCCTTTATTTGCTGTATAGTAAGGTTCTTGACAGGCAAATCCTTGTGAACAACTATTGCGATACCATCCCAAGCAACAAGAACTGGTGCAAACCACTTTTTCATTTCAAACATCTTTTGAACTTCAGAATCCTTAAACCATCTACTGGAGTTTGCGATGTCCGTTGTTCCGTTAAAAAGTGCTGCAATCCCCGTTGAACTACCTGCCCCCTCAAGTGTAACTTTGATGTCTGGATTCTGTTTGTTGAACTCTTCGACCCACAACTGCGCAATGTCAAGCATCGTGTTCGAACCTTTTATAACCAACGCAGTCGCAAAACCAAAAACCGCAAAAAGTGAAACAAATGCTATCGTTAAAATGAACTTCCTCATACCTTCCACCTCCTGTTTTAAAGTTCGCTTTTATTTTCTCAGAGGTCCATTAAGTAAAATTTTTAATATGTTAAGAATTGTTAAGTTCGATTATTTGAGGTGCTGCTCGTCTCTTTTTTCACTGGAAACATTTCCAAAAATTTGTAGAAAAAAATCTGGGATAATGTATAATACTTTGGGTACAATATAGTTGTTCAAAAACACCAATTTAAGGAGGTGTCAGGGTATGTTTAGAGATTCAAGTATGGGTCTGCTCAAAAAGCTTTCAGTTATTACGCTCATCGTATTCGCATTATCGATAAGCTTTGCGGAAACAGAGCTGATTATCCATTATCACAGGTGGGATGGTAACTACGACGGATGGAACCTTTGGATTTGGTGGGTTGAACCTATTTCAAAAGAAGGTGCAGCTTATCAGTTCACAGAAAAAGATGATTTTGGAGTTGTTGCAAAAGTTAAATTCCCGGAGACATTAACGAAAGTTGGAATAATAGTTAGACTTGGAGAATGGAGAGAAAAAGATGTTGCAATGGATAGATTCATAACAATCAAAGATGGTAAGGCGGAGGTGTGGCTCTTGCAAGGAATAGAACAGATTTACACAACAAAACCAGACACAAGCCCTCGTGTGCTCTTTGCACAGGCTAGGGACCAATACACAATCGAAGCATATTTAACAGGTCAAGTCGACACAACAAAAGTCGGTGCAAAAGTTACGGTAGACGGTCAACCACTCAAAATAGCTCGTGTCGAGAAAGCCAATCCGACGGATATTTCCAGAACAAACCATGTCAAAGTTGTTCTCGCTGAACCTATCAAACTTGAGGATGTTAACAAAGATGTCCAAGTAGAGATAGAAGGGTACAAACCGGCAAGGGTCATCATGATGGAAATTTTGGACAAGATTTATTACGATGGTCCACTCGGATTTGAATACACCCCTGAAAAGACAACGATAAGGGTTTGGTCACCTGTTTCAAAAACTGTTGATGTGCTACTTTACAAAAATTGGGATGATAAAGAACCAACGCAAGTTGTTCCAATGAAATATATAGGCAACGGGGCATGGGAAGCCGTCCTTGAAGGAAACTGGGATGGATGGTTCTACAAAATCAGGTACTTCAGCTATGGAGAATATAGAGAATCAGTTGATTACTTCTCAAAAGCGGTAACGAAGAATTCTGCCAAGAGTGCTATCATTGACTTCAGCAAAACAAATCCAGAGAGCTGGGAAAAAGTCGCACGACCACCACTAGTTGCCCCAGAAGATGCGATAATATACGAAATCCACATCGCAGATATGACCGGACTCGATAATTCTGGCGTCAAGAACAAAGCACTTTACTTGGGACTCACAGAAAAAGGCACAAGAGGTCCTAATGGTGTAACAACTGGTCTTGACCACCTCGTTGAACTCGGGGTTACTCACGTTCATATTCTTCCAATGTTCGATTTCTGGACAGGCGATGAAGCTGATAAAGATTTTGAAAGAAGTTACAACTGGGGTTATGACCCATACCTCTTTACAGTTCCAGAAGGACGCTACTCAACAGACCCAATCAACCCATACACAAGAATTATCGAAGTCAAACAAATGGTTAAAGCACTCCATGAAAATGGTATAAGGGTTATCCTTGATATGGTCTTCCCACATACATGGGGCGTTGGTGTAATGTCTCCATTCGACCAGGCAGTTCCATATTACTTCTACAGAATTGACAAAACAGGTGCATATTTGAACGAAAGTGGCTGTGGTAATGTCATTGCAAGCGAAAGACCGATGATGAGAAAATACATAGTCGACACACTCAAATGGTGGGTCACGGAATACAAAATTGATGGTTTCAGATTTGACCAGATGGGATTAATGGATAAGGTGACAATGCTTGCGATAAAATCAGAACTCTCAAAGATAGAGCCTTCTGTGGTTCTTTACGGTGAACCTTGGGGCGGTTGGGGAGCACCCATTAGATTTGGAAAAGCCGATGTTGGTGGTACAGGTATCGCCGCGTTCAACGATGAATTCAGAGATGCACTCCGTGGTTCTGTTTTCAACGCAACTGTCAAGGGCTTCTTGATGGGCGCTCTTGCCAAAGAAACAGGTGTAAAACGCGGAGTTGCAGGTAGCATCGAATACGACGAAGTAATTCGAAGCTTTGCGAAAGACCCACAGGAAACTATCAACTACGTCGAAGTTCATGATAACCACACCTTGTGGGACAAAAACTACCTGGCAGCACAGGCGGATACAACGGTAAAGTGGACTGAAGAAATGCTCAAAGACGCTCAAAAGCTTGCTGGTGCTATATTGTTGACATCACAAGGTATACCATTCTTGCATGCAGGTCAAGATTTCGCTAGAACAAAGAAATTCGATGAGAACTCTTACAAATCACCAATCTCCATAAACGGACTTGACTACGCTAGAAAAGCCGAGTTTATAGATGTTTTCAATTACTACAAAGGTCTAATCGAACTGAGAAAATCACACATTGCGTTTAGGCAAAGGACCGCCGAGGATATAAGAAAGAAACTGACATTCTTACCAAGTCCAAGAAAGATGGTAGCATTTGTACTTAAAGATGAGAAAGACCCATGGAAGGAAATACTCGTAATCTACAACGGTGACACAAAAGACCAACAATTCACACTTCCGGATGGGACTTGGAACGTCGTTGTTGACAAAGATAACGCAGGAACAAAGGTTCTCTACCAAGTTAGCGGTAAGATAAATATTAAAGCTATATCAGCTATGGTAATGTACAAAGGTAATTAACAGAAACTTGTTATCGATGAGTTGAAATATTAACAATTCATATGGTATAATATCCCCGAGAAAGGGGGTAAGAGTATGCCCAAAAGAATTCTCGTAGTTGAAGATGAACCCAACATGAGATTACTAATAGCCGAAGAATTAATGGACGCTGGTTATGAAGTAGATGAAGCCGAAAATGCTGACGAAGCGCTAAAAAAATTTGGTGAAAAACAGTATGATCTTGTTACTATCGATATCGAGATGCCTGGAAGCATGAACGGATTGGAACTTGCGGGTAAATTGAGAGAAATCAGACGGGAAACAAAGTTGGTTCTATTGACTGCTTACTCTCATTACAAAAGCGATATGGCTTCTTGGGCAGCTGATGCCTACATTGTGAAGTCTGCTGATTTAACTGAATTAAAAGAAGTAATCAGTCGTTTGATTAACATGTGAATGGTGCCCACACCTTTCAAGAAAGGGGTGGGCATCACCCCTTTTTTTTCTATTATAAAATAGCTGATTAGGATAAAACTGCATTAGGAGGTGCTCAAATTGGACTATAAAGCAACGCTGAACTTACCACAAACAAACTTTCAAATGAAGGCTAACCTTGTGAACAAGGAACCGGAGATGTTGAAATTCTGGGAAGAAAAGGAGATTTACAAAAAGACTTTGGAAACAAGAGCAAATGCACCAACATACCTTCTACACGATGGACCTCCGTACGCAAATGGAGACATCCATCTTGGTACCGCTATGAATAAGATACTGAAAGATTTCGTCACCAGATACAAAACCATGCGCGGTTACAGAGTGCCTTTCGTTCCTGGATGGGATACACACGGATTGCCAATTGAACACAGAGTTACAACATCCTTGGGAGAAGAAGCAAAGAAAAAATCACCAGCCGAAATAAGAAAGCTTTGTAAAGAGTTTGCTCTGAAATACGTAGACATTCAGAGAGAGGAATTCAAACGACTCGGCGTAAAAGGTGACTGGGAACATCCATACATAACACTTGACCCAGATTACGAATACCACATACTTGATGTATTCAAAACGTTGGTGGAAAACGGGAACGTCTATCGTGGTAACAAGCCCGTTTATTGGTGTCCAACGTGTAGAACAGCCCTTGCGGAAGCAGAAATTGAATACCATGACCATGAATCCCCATCAATTTATGTAAAATTCCAAATGGTCGACAAACCAGACACGTATATTGTCATCTGGACCACAACTCCTTGGACTATCCCAGCGAACGTTGCTATCGCACTCCATCCAGATTACACATATGTCAAAATAAGGGTTGGTGAAGAATACTGGATTGTTGCAGAAGGACTACTTCAAAAATTCGCCGCAGATGTTGGTATCGATTTTGAAGTTGTTGAAAAATTCGTAGGTAAAGAACTCGAAGGTAAACTTACAAAACACCCACTTTACGACAGAACTTCCGTTGTTGTTCTTGCTGATTACGTAACTCTTGAAGACGGTACTGGTTGTGTCCATACGGCTCCTGGTCACGGTGAAGAAGACTATCAAACGGGTTTAAAATACAATCTTCCAGTTCTCTCACCTGTGGATGACGAAGGTAGGTTCACAAAAGAGGCAGGAAAATATGAAGGATTAAAGATATGGGATGCCAACAAAATTATAGTTGAAGACCTAAAAAACAACGGTTCTTTGATTAAAGTAGGAAAGATTAGCCATAGCTACCCACACTGCTGGCGTTGTAAAGGCCCGGTTATGTTCCGTGCCACACCACAATGGTTCATCTCCGTTGATAAAAACAACTTGCGAGGTAAAGTGCTTGAAGAGATTAAGAAAGTTAAATGGTATCCTGCTTGGGGTGAAACACGTATCACCGCAATGGTTCAGGAAAGACCAGACTGGACGATTTCGCGTCAAAGGGTTTGGGGAGTACCAATTCCAGCGGTAAAATGTAAAGATTGTGGCGAAGTTACACTCGACCCACAAGTAATCGAGCACTTTGCAAACATAGTTAAAGAAAAAGGCACAGATGCCTGGTTCGAACTCGACGTTGCCGAACTAATTCCAGCAGATTTCAAATGTCCAGCTTGCGGAAGTAAGAATTTTGAAAAGACACATGATACACTAGATGTCTGGATAGATTCTGGATGTTCGTGGGAAGCGGTGATACGCTCCAAAGGTGAGAAGTTCCCAGTTGACCTTTACTTAGAAGGTGATGACCAACACAGAGGTTGGTTCCAAAGCTCGATATTCTTGTCTACTGCAAAAGCAGGAATAGCACCGTTCAAAACCGTTGTCACACATGGCTTCATCAAAGACGAACAAGGAAGGAAGATGAGTAAATCTCTCGGAAACGTAATTGATCCTACGGAAATCGTCAACAAATATGGCGCCGACATATTGAGATTATGGGTTGCAAGCACGGACTTTTTTGATAACATCAGGGTTGGTAAGAACATAATTGAACAGCAAGTTGAGGTCTACAGAAAGCTAAGAAACACGCTGAGATATTTGCTCAGTAACCTTTATGACTTCACAGAAGCAGATTTGCTGCCATACGAAAAACTGCTCCCATTGGACAAATGGGCACTTGGCAAACTTCAAAAGTTCATCGAACATGTAACACAATACTACGAAGAATTCGAATACTCCAAAGTCTACAACGCAACTGTCAAATACTGTACTACAGAACTAAGTGCTGTGTATTTAGATATACTCAAAGACAGACTCTACGTCGAGGCGAAAAATTCAATCTACAGAAGGTCTGCTCAAACCGTTCTACATTACATACTTGAGGCTCTAATAAAAATTCTTGCACCAATTATTCCATTCACAGCAGAAGAGGCTTACCAAGAAAGCCATTTGAAGAAATACGAAAGTGTTCACCTTGAATATTGGCCAGAAGTTAGAAAAGAATTCATTGACGATGGGCTTCTCGAGGAATTCAATCATTTGCTACTCATAAGAGACGATGTGTTGAAAGCACTGGAAAGCGCCAGGGCGTCTGATATTATCGGCCATTCACTCGATGCCCATGTAATAATCGAAGCAAAGAACGAAGAATTGAAAAGCTTGCTCAGAAAATACGAGTCACTGCTTGAGGAATTCTTCATCGTTTCAAAAGTGACTTTGTCTGAAAATGTCTCTGGGTTAAACGGTCAGTTTGCAAACGTTTTAGTCCAAAGAGCAGAAGGTCAAAAATGTCAGCGTTGTTGGAAATATCACCCAGACACTGGTAAAGATGAAGAACATCCAGAAACATGTCCACGTTGTTCGGCTGTGCTCAGAGGAGAAAGGAAATAAAATAAAACGTAAGAAGAGATGATAAAATGAGAAAGGTTGTAAAACGTCTTTTCAAAGAAACACGTTTTGTACAGCTTGTAGCCTTGCTAACTTTAATCATCCCGGTGGTCATAGCGACTGCCGGGGTTTTAGTTCCCCAAAAATTGGGAATTGCTAAGGTTGAACTTGGAAAAGAACTAAAAGTTGACGGAAAAAACTTTCCTTTTACATTTCTCGATGGAATGCTTTTAGTTGACGGGAAGAGAACCATAACCATGAATGGTCAAAAATACATCGTTGAAGTAAAAACCTCTCCTGACCAAATTCGACTGAATGGAATTACGGAAGTCTATACATATGTCTTTGAAAGTACAGTCACGTTTTACGACCCAACGGTAAGAGCCCTGAAAGCTATCAATAAATCCAACGAAATCAAGCTTTCTGACAAATTCTACCTGGCAGTTGCAAGTGATGATTTTGGTAATATATCAGATGTCGCTTTTGTCCCGCCAACACTTGAGAACCTCGACATACTCGACTCACAAAACCCGATTACAAACATCTCTGGTAGAAAATTTTTACTCTCTTCAAAATCACCTTATAGGATTATCAGCAAAACCCTACTTCCTGAGAAAAGTGCTCTTATGCTGGAGAGTGGAGTTACAGTTATCACGGCTCTCAATGCCGAACTGAATATCAAGGGTGCACTTGTAACAACAGGACTAGTTAGCTTCTTGGGAAGTGGGAAACTGACTGTTTCCGATAGCGGTTCAGCTTACGTCAGCGCTATCGGTCCTGAAATTGATATTAGCTCAGACCGGGGTTCACTGATTTTTGTAGACGGGTCAAATCTTAGAAATATTGATGCCAATTTGACTAACTTCGTAGTGATTAGAAAATCTTCGCTTAACAGAGTATCAATTAACGGCGTTTATGCAGTTTACATCATAGATTCATCCATTGAAGAACTTGAAATTCAAAACTGTGGGAATGTTTTTATAAATAACACAGTTGTTAACGACGCAAAAGTAGGGTTGGTATCAAAAGTTATTTCATACGACTCTAGATTTGACAAACTTTCGATTTCCGACCTTTCATCTGTTGCACTTGTTTCCTCAAAAATTACAAACTTACAGTTATCTAAAGGTAGTGTCTTAAAAGTAAAAAATTCGACGTTAATGAACGCCAAAGTTGAAGATTATTCAATTGCCTACATATTCAAAACCAATGTCAACCAATTAAGCGTTGGAAATGCAAAATACTATCAGTTAGAAAGCAACATAAAGAAGTTGACAAAACTTCAAGAAGAATAAAATCTGTACTACGCTCGAGGGGGGCTGGATATGGCAGATTGTGTATTTTGCAAGATTATAAACGGAGAAATCCCTTCAGAAAAAGTGTATGAAGATGAAGATTTCATAGTTATCAAAGACATAAGACCCGTTGCACCTGTCCACCTACTGGCGATTTATAAAAAGCACGTGCCTACAGTCAGCGAGCTTTCTGTTGAGGATAGTCAAAAGATGTGGAAATTGTTCGAAGTTATAAAGACCGTAACCAAAGCAAATGGTTTGGAAAGCTACAGAATTGTTCAAAACAATGGCAAAGACGCAGGACAAGAAGTACACCATATTCACTTTCACATAATCGGAGGCAGAAAATTAGGACCTCTTGGATAATTTAAAATTCAAAAAGCGAGGTGGAGAAAATAAAAGCGATAGTATACCTTCCCATTAAACCTGAAGTTGCAAAAAGGTTGAACTTGCCTGTCAAATTGCCTATTCTTGCTGAAGACCTTCTGCTTGTAACAGATCAAAATAATATACCAATC
This sequence comes from Fervidobacterium pennivorans, assembly GCF_001644665.1. NCBI lineage: Bacteria > Thermotogati > Thermotogota > Thermotogae > Thermotogales > Fervidobacteriaceae > Fervidobacterium > Fervidobacterium ngatamarikiense. The sequence continues at coordinate 1,315,318 of NZ_CP011393.1, read as the reverse complement.
GATGTCATACTCAGGGGTCTTGCAGAACAATACAAAGTAGAAAAGAGCGAATACTGGAAATCATATTTGCTTTACTTTCTGTATGAAAAGTTCAAAATACTAATCAATGAAACACAATTTGAAGAAGCAGAGCAAATTCTAAAGAGAGCGAAAGAACTCCAAGAAGATTACCGATACCATTTCTACAATGCTATCTTACAGGCCAAATTAGCAAATTATGACCTTGCAGAAATAGAACTTAAACAATCGCTAGCTCTTAACCCCAATTTCCCACTTGCGTATTACGAACTTGGCAACGTGTTGTTTGCTAAAAAAGACTATGACGAAGCCTTGGAAGCTTACACAAAAGCTTACCAGAGTGACCCAAACTTCTTACTACCGCTTTTAAAAATCGGGGACATATACATAGAACTTGGACAACTAAGTGACGCAGAGGTAATTTACCGTTCAATAATTCAAAAGCTGGAAACACGTGAATTGTCCGCCGAAGGGATAAGATTTGAACCTATGCCAGAGGCATACCTGAGACTTGGTGTTGTATACAACCTACGCCAACAATACGAAAGAGCTGAAGAAATTTTCAAAAAGGGCTTAGCTATCTCCAAAAAACCCGAGATTATGTATAACCTTGCCTACACTCTTACGAAGCTTGGCAAGCATTTCGAGGCTTACAACATTTTACTCGAATTAGCTAAACAATACGAAACACCCGACGTACTCAACGAACTTGGCATACTCCAACGTCGCCTCGGACTCTATGAAGAAGCTTACGAAACCTTTGAAAGAGTGCAAGAAGATTTCCCAGAAAACTTCGAGAGAATACAGTTCTTTGTTGGTAAAAAACATTACAACGATGAATTCGAAAACGAGATGAAAAAATCAGAGGAAATCCTTGAAAAAATTCAATTCCCATTTGAAGAAGCGCTCGAAACTATTATACAGTCGACCGATGATAATGGAGAAATAATCATAGAAGAATTCATAAAACTATTGAACATAGAACCTGTCTTAAAAGATGTCAATAATGCCAGCACTGATTACTTCCCGTATATTCTGGCTGGTATATACATAGCAGGCACAGAACCGATAATTATGGAAAAGAACGCTACCAAAATCACTCTTACAACTATGGGTGCAGGACTTCCACTTGCGTGTTCGACAGCGATATTAAGGCTATACCAACACATACTCTCTGGCGATAAAAATGTAGACCACATCATCGAAGACATCCACAACGAAATTGAAGAAATTCACTTCCTATTCTCAACAAAATTAATCTCCCTACTGGAATCACCTTTGGACGATTTCTTTGATACCGACGGCTCGGATTATGAAACATTTACAGTTAATCTTTTCAAAGCAATTGGTTACCAGCCATCGAAAGATGAAATACTACAAATAAAAGATGAAATCCTTAGAAAGACTGCGAGTTTCATTTTAGAAATAATGGCAAACACCTGAGCCAGATTAAGGAAAACAATAATCTTAAAAAAAGAGCGGGCAGAAACGGGCCCGCTTCATTTTTGTTTTATTGTTGGATTTCGTCGTGAAAAATAGCAATAATCTTAAAATTTACTAACCTTCGTTTTTATTATTGTCAAGTCGAAGTACAAACTTTTCGAATTCTGTTTCTGCTATATCTTCTAAATTTCCTTGATTTACAACCACCGTTTTATCCGTTGGTAGTATCTTAAATCTCTCCCAGGGGAATTCGTATATTTCTCTTAGGTCTCTTATCTCATCTGGAACCTCAATTAGTTCTATCTCCAATTTCGAATCTTGGAAAACCCAATCACCTATCTCATATGTGCCGTAAACTACAACAAACTTCGTTCCGTCTTCCCACTTATACCAATGTGGAATAAACTCACCAAAAGAATACAAGTTCCATCTTATCATCCTAAAACCTCCTGATTAACAAAAAATAGATTTCTCGCTTAAGCTTCTAACTTTAAAGAATGCTCCCTTTAGCACTGGCTTGCTTATTTTATCATAACTCTTCACATTTTAAAAGCGTAATAGCCAACAGCAAATCAATGGACTAAAAGAACTAAAAGAGAATTACGCCATTTAAAACCTTTTGCACGTTTTTCTTCCGCTTAAAACGCGTTCCGTCTCTTCAAATAGCCCGAGGTAGACTATATTATCAAGAATTCCTTTATACGTCTTCAACTCAAGCAAATTGTAAGCAAGGACTACTTCATCCAGAATCTTGAGTAAGTACTCTCTAACCTCAGGCCTAATCCTGTCAGTAAACTCTTGAATATCCATGCCGTGGGTAAATCCAAATTGAATAGCCAATGGATTGTAGTTCCCTTTACTAACATCCTTCTTCAAATCATCGAACGCGTCAAGCACGTATATCCATTTTCCAACATGCCTTGCAAGATGTATTAACACCGTCCTTTGCTCGGAAGACAGCTCACCCAAATTTTCAAAAAACAGAGCAACGATACTACCAAAAATCTCAGCAGGTTTGTCAATGGAAGGTTCACGTTTTCTTTCTGCCTCAGTGAGTTCTTCAATAAGCGATTGAAGGCGAGATTCTAAAGTCGCGGAGCTTCCAGGAATGTTTTCGAAAAATCTCAAAAGCATTGCTTTAACAAAATTTCTTTCATCTCTCACATCGTCTAAAAGTTTGTATTTCAGCAGCAAAAGAAAATTACTTACAGCAAGATTTATCTCATCGCTTTCGTAATACAAAATATTTCTTAACTCAACCCCGCAAAAACGCTTCTTGTATTCGAGTATCTTGCCTCTAATCGAAGTTAAAATCAGAGCGAAAAAAACAGCATCGTAGCTCAAAAACAACTTTCCAAGGTATCGCGATTTATGTAAACTTGTGCAAACTCCACAATAAAACGCACGAAATTCATTCAGTTCTCTGACCTTTAGTTCGCTTTTTTCTGGTCTGACATATCCAAACATAAAGACTCCCTCTTAAAGAAAATCAAAAAATTTACATGCACGAAATGCAATCTCCACCCATACATTCACAACAAGTATCTCCAACCCACATACAACCGATACATTCGCAAATATCATCACAACAGCCATCATGCCGTCTATAATAATAACCTGGTCTATATCCTCTCAACGAAGTATATGAATAAACAAGTCCATTATCCATAGCAGCATTCAAAGCATTATCACCTTCTACTTGCTTTTTATACGCTTCATAAGCTTCTATAAGCTCATTATATTTAGCCATTGCGATAGGTTTTAACTCACTATTTTCATATCTCTTAGAGTTATACTTCTCGAGATATTCCTTATACAGTATCTCGATTTCAGCGTGCGGTGTATCTAAAGGAATATTTAGTAACTCAAATATGCTCCGTTTCACAGAGAACACCTCCAAGAAATTTAACTATTCCAATTATTTTCCGACAATCTTTTCTACCCATGTATTCATCTTTTGAACAACTCTTTCGAAAAGATACTCATATGCTGCAAAAAATATATTCCCAAAAATGATTATACCATATATTATTAAATCTTTGTCTAACTGAACAATTTTTGTAATACCTTCTGCCGTTTGAGATAGTATATCTATACCAAGCACTTTGGACTGCACAAACAGCCAACTAAAAAATGCTACGTTGAAATAAATGTACTTAAAAACCCAAGAAAACAAGCTTGGTAAACCCCTTAAAACGTACCTGATTGGAACATATAAAGAGATGAAAGTAAAAGTAGTAACGTACCCAAGACGTGGGATAAACATATACGCAAGAACGTTCAACCCAATGACAATCCATAAACCAGAAAAAAATGAATCGAAGAGAAGGTACGGAAAATATGCAAGATAAGAAGTTACTATGAGAAATGTCCACTTACTCGGAGAAACGTAGCCAAGATATAGACCAACAAACGATAAACCAAGCATTACCGATGAGAAAGCAACTATTCTTGAACGATTTTCTAATCTAATGTGAGTCTGCCTCATCACTTACCTCCTCTTTTCAAATCTTTTCAAAAGATATTTTTATTTTATCATATACAACAGCCTCCAGGATTAAAAGAAAATCTTAGACAGGGGCTTGCAGACTTGCAGAGATGAAAATTCAAATTCAACTCGTAAAAAAACTCCCTGCGAATTGCGATTCAAAAGGCAGTTTACGCAGGGAGTTATTCTTTATATTCTATTTTTTTAAATCTTTCGTGATTCAGAAGTTTAAAACCTTATAAATTCTTCTCTACTTCCTCAAGCAGACAGTTTCAAAAATTATAATATGCCTAAGTCAACGTACCATTGAGAAGATGAGTCTATTCTTTAATCAGTTGAAAATAAAAAGCAATAAATATTGTAAGTATTGTAAACCGTTTCAGCAATCTTCCAGTTGACAATATATTGTTTGGCAAGTTAAAACCATCCTTAGAACACTAAAAAATAAGCCACTTTCTACTTAATTGACAGAATGATACATTTAGTGTAATATTAAGTTGGTAAAAGTAAATTTCTGCGCTCAAAAAAGAAAAATACTAATCTTAAAGAAAGGAGGCACTGTAATGAGTAAACACTCACCGGCAAATGGTATTCTAACTATCGATTCAGTTATTGAGATGCACGTAGGTGAAAAAACTAAGAAAAGTCTGCTGTATATTACGTCCCTTATGTGGATGTTCGACGCTGCTGGTGTGCTTGCCTTATCTTTCACACTTCCTTCTATCAGTAAAGAGTGGGCGCTTAGTGTTCAGCAATCGGCAAACATTTTAAGTTCCACATTCCTTGGTATGCTCGTTGGTGCTTTGAGCGTTGGTTTTGTTGCTGATTTGTTTGGAAGAAAGCTTTCAAATTTAATATATTTTCTTATGACAATTTTATTTTCAACAATACTTGGCTTTACAAACTCAGCAAGTACCTTTATGGTTTTCCGTTTCTTTGCCGGTATCGGTTACGGTGGTTTGATGCCGTCTGTTAATGCTTACTTTGCCGAATTTTTAGGCAAGGGGCTTAGAGGTGCCTATCTTGTCTTACTTGAAGCCAGCTGGGCTATTGGAAGTATACTAATAGGACTTGTCGCGGTTTTAACAGTTCAAAACAACTGGCGAATAACATACTGGGTTTTTGCAATGGGGCTTCTATTACTTCCAGTTTTGCTCAAATTGCCGGAATCTCCAAAATTTGCGTTTAAAAAACATGGAAAAGCTGGTTTAGAAAAGGTATTAAGAATAGAGCTAAGAGAAGAGATTGAATCAATACCTGAGAGTAAAATTACAGTCATTGATATTCTTAGAAAACCATACTTTACTCGAACCATCATGATTTGGACAAGTTGGTTTGTCGTAAGTTTCGTTTACTACGTGCTCTTTTCCTGGGCACCAAAGATATTCGCTCAACAAGGGCTAAGTGCTACGAAGTCGCTTTGGTTCACATTTTTTATGATGGTTGCTCAATTGCCGGGATATCTATCTGCTGCGTACTCTATCGAAAAACTTGGGCGTAAGAAGTCACTTGCATTATATTTCTTGGGTATGGCAATAACTGCTATCCTTTGGGCATTTGTAGCCAACACAGTCCAGTTAATTGTTGTAGCTTTGCTACTTTCATTCTTCACCCTCGGTGTATGGGGACTTGTGTACGCGTACACACCTGAACTGTACCCAACTTCAATGAGAGGAACTGGAAATGGTATGGCTGGAGTTATTGCAAGGATTGCCGGTATTTTGGCTCCACAATTTGGTGGCTATATGTTTGGTTTGAACAAATCGCTTTTGGAAATTTTCTCTTGGCTTGCTGTTTTGTCGGTTATTGCTTCAGTTGTTGTTTTGATATTTGGAATTGAGACAAAGGATGCAGAAATAAGTTGATAAAGCAAAAAAATGCAAATAAAAACCTGCCAGCTATTGCTGGCAGGTTTTTTCTTTCTTGGCTATCTTCAGGATTATTTGATAACTACAGGTATCAGCGTTGCATATGCCTGACCAGGAATGTAGGATTTGAGCATCTCTTCTTGGGTGTATCCTTCTGGGACTATGATATCAAGGACCCATGGTGCGTAGTCTTTTGAATCAGATGGGTAACCACCGAGTGTCCATTGTGAAGCATTCGGTGTAACCGCTCTTATGTGGTCTGTTCCAAAACCATCTTGGCTCATTGAAAGGATGTAAGCTTTTATACCTCTCTGGACATCAAGGTATTTCTTGAATACAACAATGTATATTACCTTGTCTGCGGGATCAGCTTCGTATGTTATTGCATCAGGTATCTCTTTTCCATCAGCGGTTGCAAAAACTTGACCATAGTCAGGCCAACCCGCAATCTTTATAAAGTAATCCCAAGGCTCTTTGAATTGGACTCTTGCACCTTCTTTGTATGTATTTGTCCTTCCACCATCTTTTGTGTCAAGGTAAATGTTCACAAGCTGGTGTGAAAAACCTTTCGGTGAAGCCCATGGATTGGTCATCTCTGCAAATTTAATTGCAAATACATATGCATCTTCGTTTTCAAGCACCGTAACCTCTGTTATATCCCAAAGTCCTTTGTATGGTGCAAACGCAGGGTCTTTTGGGCATGTGTATGTTCCAAAGCCGTAGTCATCTCCGACTTTGTCAACAAACTTGGCAATAACATTACCTGAAATCATACTTGGTGTCTTAATAGCAACTCCTTCTGGTGGCACTACTTGGTCCTTTCCATCAACCGATACCACAACGAAAATGTTGAACATTTCTCCACTCTTCACGCCGATAATGTCATATGGTATTTCGAATTCCACAACTTCATCGACGGCGGTTTTGAATGGATTAGCTTGGAGAACCCAAGTGTTGTCTCCCATAGCTGCAAAGAACGAACCGCGTTTTCTTGCTGGGTATGTTTTCATATTCACAGAGAATCTGAAGCCAACCTTTTTGGTAAGTTCCGTTCCGTTGTAGGTCTTTGTATTTGAAGAAGTCATTCTCGGAGAATCGGTATATACCTCGACAAGAACATTCTGGTTGAGATAGTCTTTTGCCAGTTTATCAAGTTCTACGGCAACATAAAGTGCTGATGATGTTCTTGCTACATAAGCTCCTTTGAAAATTCCCGTTCCCTTAAAGTGAGCTGTCGATTTTTCTGTATCAGTTAATTTACCATCGACTGAGTACTCAACTGACCTGACAATGTTTTCTTTCGGCATCTCAACTTTCTTTTCTTCTACTTTCAACTGAACTCTTGGTGCCCCTACTTTCAGTACGCCATCTTCTTTCCAAACTTCGAATACTCCGTTCTTTCCACCAAATCCATCATCTACATACGCTGGTGCATTCGGGTCAGCTACCCAATCTTTTCCATCAACTACAAACTTGTATTGATAAACACCTGGTGTTAGTTCGAGGACAGCTTCCCACCAACCATCGCCTGCACTATAGCACTCCGTGTCCGATGAACTCCAGTTGTTGAATGAACCTGCGATGAACACGTATTTTGCATCTGGCTTGTAGAAACGAATGACAACATACGCGTTGTCCTCAATAGAGAAATTCTCTTCCCTTTGTTCGTTGATTTCTATTTTTCCGGCGATATCAGGAGCAGGTGCAACTATGACTAGCTTTCCATCCTTAAGAGCAAGCGTAAAGACACCATTCTTTCCACCGAATCCATCATCTGTGTAACCTGGAGCATCCGGATCTTCTTTCCAAACCTTACCACCATCGATGACAAATTTGTACTGATAAGTCCCTGGTTTTAGCTCGAGTTCCGTTATCCACGTGTCGCCTTCCTTTTTCATCGGGTTGGCTGTGGTAGACCAGTTGTTAAATGTCCCAGCGAGGTGGACAGTATTTGCTTGTGGATAGGTGAACGTGAAGATAACCTTGTTCCCCTCAACTTTTAAAGCCGCAAGTGAAAGAACACCAATCAAGAGCGCAAAAACTACCAATCTTCTCACCCAAGCCATGCGTATCCCTCCTTTTCTGAGGTTTAGAATACCAACCCGTTTATATTTTCCCATATACATGTCAAATTGTTACACAACTTGGAACATTTTCCAGAAAAATCTACAACCGTGTTGAAAAAAATGGAACTGTCAGTTGCATCATCAATGGAAAGAATTTCATAATCGCAAAAAGGAAGGCAAAATAGTCAAATACAGAATCTCAAAGCTCAGAAGATGTACGTATATGTAAAAATCTGCCGCAAAGTGCGGCAGATTTTTGGTATTTTGTTCTAAAGTTGTCGGAGCAAATTATCTAAGCGTTATTCCAAAAATATGCACATTAATTTCACGTGGAAGAATTATTTCCTCCAATGCCTCGTTTAAACTTGAGATATCCAACTCGTAAAGGCTCAGGCCGCATTTTATATATTGCCGTTCTCCACTTTGTATGTAACGATAGTCAAACTCTGTTGCATTAGGTTGATTACACCAATCATTAATTTTTACTGAATAGGCTTTCTGATTTATTAGAAAGTCAACCTTGTAATCACCGTGATTTGCGGCCGCTAGTATGTATATCTTAGTGCAATTAATAGGTTGTTGTAAAACTATCTTCTGGCCATTGCAACGAATGTTATCATTTCCATTCGCTACAACTTCAAAAGGTACACCATTAACTATTATTATTCCCTCTGACACTTCATTTTCAGGAAGGTATGCACCCACAATACCTCCAAGATTATCGAAGTTCCCAGGTTTCTGAGGGATTGCAAAGCCATCATTATTGAAAAGTTCTCGAAGCTCAAGGATAGTAAAGCTGTCTACAAACCTTAATTTCGGAGTTAACGCGTTAAATACACTAGCTTCTTTACCCAAAAAAAGAGCCTGATCAATTATTTTATTTTTTCTGCTGTTGAAATCGTAGTAAAGTGTCAACACTTTGTCGTTTATTTTAAACGTTATCCCTGTATTTTGAGGAATCAGTATCAACTGATCAACTAGACATTGGTTAGAAACCGATACGGTTATAGTTCTGCCAACTTCGATTTCACCTATTTCAAAGAGACCACTTCCCGATATTTCTTTCTTAACTTGCGATTTTGAAGAAACAATCACCGTCGTGTTTTTAAAATCACCAGACAAAAAAGCAAAGTAATGGCCTTCCGGTATCTCCAATATCTCTTTTTTCAATTTTGCTTTGCCTTCGATTTGAAACACTGCACCACCACCGAAATCCCCAGAGATAAAACGGACACTGGAAAGTCCTGGATCGAAAGCTTCAACTTCTAAAACTATCATTCCATTTCTACCCAAGATAACAGGCTTAGTCGCAAGGTTCTGAAAATCTTCAGGAAGTTTGGTTGCATATAGTAATGTTCTTAATGCGCAGATGGTTGATTCCGCACCTGCATTCCTGTTGTAGTGCATGTATTCTAAGCCATCGTAACCTTCTCCATTCTCACCTAGCATCCTTATGTTTAGCCTATTTTTACCAAATAACCAAGAGGTTAACAATGCTGAATAGTAAGCGTATTTCTCATCTTTCGTCATTTCATATAATTTAACTGAAGGAACAGCAACACATTCAAGCGCATAAGCAAGTTCTGGAAATAGTTTTACGTATCTTCCGATGGAATAAATCAAGCCTGTTGAAAGAAGCAACGGGACCTGGCTATCTAAAGATTCACGGGCAATTGAGAGGTAACGGTTATCACCAAGTATTTTGTATGCCTCGATAAGTGCCTCAGGATAATGATTACCCCATCCATTCCAGTTGAATTTGTCTTGGTAAACCGAAAAGAAACCCGGTAAGTATTTGTATTCTTTCCACTGATAATTAATAAGTTCATTAGCGTATTTCATTAGTTCCTTTTTCGCATTTTCATCTTTTGTTGAAATCACATAATATGATAGCCCGAGGATATACATCGCAAGTTGGTCCCCATATACAGGTGGCGATTTCTTAATTGCACTGTAAGCTTTTCTTACTGCGTTAACAACTTTTGTATCTTTATAATATTGCGAAAGCTTTGATAGTGCAGCAAAAGCACGAAGAGTCCACCAAGACGAGGACTTTTCACTAGTGACACCATATTTGTTTATTGTGCCATCTTGCCACGCAAAGTTGTAAAACTCACCATCGGTTGCTTGCATTTGGAGTACAAACTTCGAGGCTTCGATTGCAAGGGAAAGGTATTTCTCCTCTTTCAGAATTTCATATGCCTCTGTATACAAAAGCACGACACGTGCTACGTCATCTACGCAAAAATCTCCTTCGTTTTGGGCTGTTGTTACCTCGAAATAATCACCCTTGTTGTTGGCATAAACCCAGTATCCTTTTACAATCTCACCGTTTAAGGTGAATTGCTGACTAAGTCTTTCAAGATGTGTATTGTTGAAAATTATACCTCCAAAGCAAACGTAAGAAAGAATAACCGTAACAAAAGCAACAAACACCCTCTTCATCCTGAATATCACCCTCTCTATGAACCACATCTTTTCTAAATCAAATAAAAGAGGCCGGACAACCGGCCTCCGGCAAAGTACAGCTATTTTATTCTCCTATTTTCAAGCTCCTAAACGAATTGCTTTTTGCCTCGATGAATTTGATAGCTTCTTCTACACTCTTGGCACTATAAATGCTGTACAATCTCAAGTGTTGCACAATGTCTCCTGCTTTGTATCTGTTTGGCATATCCTCAACTTTCATTGAATAAACTCCTGTTGTTGATGGATATGCTTCGAATTCTCCAGGCATCCATTTGAATACTCCATCACGGAATTCGAGACTTTCGTAAACCCATGTGTCGCCATCTAACCACTTCTTATAGTCAGCAGGAACAACAGGGATTTCTGGAAGAATTTCAGCAACGCCGATTTTACCTTTCGGTGAGAAATTAGTTCTCCATCTTTCCATGGAAGCAAAAATATAAGTAGCACCCCACCAAAGTGGTTTCATACTACTTCCAGCGGGGAATGTGATGTACGGCATGTTGTCAACCCACGTAATTGCGTTTCTTTGCAACCAGTACTCGTATGGAGTTATATTAAGTTGGTCTGCCCATACAAGCCGTCTGAACACCGGAAGGATGTGTAGAGTATCATCGAATGCTGGAATAATCGGTCTTGTAATCATTGTTTGGAGTTTCATCATATCGGCGTACGTTTCAAAAACGAATCTGTTGTCTACAAGAATATCACCGTTTTTGAAAAGGTGAGTGACAAGCTCCTGCTTTAGACCGTTGAATTTCTCAGATTTAAGAACCGCAACAACACACACTGCAACAGGACCTGGGTCAAGCACTTTCAATGAAACTACTCTAAAAGCTCCACTTGTTTCCTCATGGTGGTCTCCTAGTTTTCCATCAACGTAATATGTAGAATTGTACCAACCGCTGACTCTTGCAATTCCAACTTCGTCAACTAACTTTGCTTTCACACTGCCAAATTTGGTAACTTGCAAAAGTCCGTGGTCATTTACCACGGCTTCTATACTCTCGTCAACAGCTTTGATCGTCCACCCTTTTGAATCCTTTACAACTTCAAATGCCTTTGGGTATACAACAGCTTTTCCTGGGGCATCCTGAACAACTATCTGTGTATTCCCTTTTGCGATGAAAACCAAATAGTCAGGTGCAGATATACGTCCGTTACCATCAACATCTTCAATCTGGAAAGGCACTTCCACACCTTCTACTAAGATTCTCAAACTTGTCCAATCTGGTTCAAAGTCTTCGGGGAGCATGTCGACCAGTTTTCCCATCTGCACAACTACCGGTACCTCAACTTGACCAGCAATCACAGGAATTGAAAAGGACCCAGCAAATACTACCAAACTTAACAAGATAGCCAACAATAGAACAAGTTTTTTCATGCTAACACCTCCTTGGAAGAGTGTGATAATGTTAACTAAAAGTATTGAAACTTTCCAAAAACCGCATTATCCTTATAAAGAGGGGACACCCCCCAACCAACTCTTAACAAAAGCAGGTTTCCCAAAATGCATAACCCAATGCTTTCTTGCCTAAGAAGAATACGAAGAATTTAGTGATATATATTCAAAGGTTTTTGTGTAGTGAAGAATCCTTGGAAAATGCATAATGGCAATATCAATCGCATTCTTTTACGATTATACTCTTTCATCACTACAAGTTAACAGTATCAAGAGTGTAGGAAAGGAACTGTGTAAGCGTTTACATACTGCGTCTATTATATATTTTACTACACACTATGCGAAAGTATAATAACTAAAAAAAATGAAGTTTATGGATAATTATAAACATAAATCTTTTATGTTCTTCGTTATTATTAAATTTGTTTGCTTTCTCTTTGTATTATAATTTTTGGAGCTATCTCTTTCACTTGATATAATATCTTCGATGTGTAAACGCTTACATTAGCAAAATGTCTTCGTCATGTCTTTCATTTGGTAAAATTTTTTCCGGAGGTGAACAAATTATGGTTTCCATAGATGATGTTGCAAAAAGAGCAGGGGTTTCAACTGCAACAGTTTCTAGAGTTTTAAACGGAACCGGGTATGTTTCCGAAGAAACTGAGATTAAGGTCTTAAAAGCTGTCAAAGAACTCGGATATGTTCCACACGTCTCAGCCAAAACTTTGGCACGTAAAAAGATATTCAGCGTGGCAGTTGTTATAAGTCAAAGGATAAAAGAACTCATCCAAAGTGATGTCGGCATATTCTACAAAATAATCCTTGACGCGATTGAAAACACTGCAGGTATCTACAAAATTTCATTAGACATTCTTCTATTGGATGAGGTTCTTCAAGGCAAACATCACAAATATGACGGATACATACTCGTTGGGAGCGACGCCTCTGAGGAGGAGATAGAGAAAATTTCGAAAAATGGCAAAGTTGTTTTGGTAGATCATTATATTGACGGACTCAGGATTGACAGTATTGTCAGCGATGGTTACGATGGTATATTCTACATAACCAAGAAATTCATTGGTAGTGGTTTTAACAGGATTATTCATATCCATGGACCTTTGAAGTACTATGGTTTCCGCGATAGATACAATGGTTACGTTACCGCTATGACAAAATTCGGTAAGCTTCCAATTACATTTGAGTATGATGATCTACACGAGGAAATTGATTCCGTCTTGAGAAGAGCTCTCCGCGATGGGGTGCCCGAAGTAATAATATGTTCCAATGATCCAATCGCTATTAGAGTACTTCATAAGTTACAGGACTGGGGTTACGATGTTCCAGGCGATGTGAGTATTGTCGGATTTGATGATATACCAGCTGCCGAAAAGGAAGGTTTGTCTACTATGCGCGTTCAGAAGGTTGAACTAGGTATAAATGCCGTAAAAAGGATTAACGAAATTCTTAGTAAGCAATCTATTCATCCATATAAACAGTGTATTTACACAACTTATGTGAAAAGGAATAGTTCCGTTATATAGGAGCCAGAAGTTTATAAAATACTGCTTAAACTACTCGAGGGAGGGATGGATGAGGTATGAAAAGGATATTTGTGTTGTTTCTGATTGCGGTGCTCTCGTTAGTTAGCTTTGCAGTTAAGTTAACTTTCTGGACAGCCCCAAATGCTTTTCAAGAAGAGTTCTGGAAGACAGTTGTCGCACAGTGGAATAAAATGCGACCCGATATCCAAATCGAAGTTCAAACTATTCCTGCTGCTGGAAGCTCTGAGGAAGCTATTTTGAGCGCAATTGCAGCAGGGAATGCCCCCGATTTTTCAGAAAACATCTTCAGTGGATTTGCCGCGCAACTTGCCGAAATTGGCGCGATTTATCCTCTTGACAACTTCGGAACGGATTTCCAAAGACTCGTTGAGGCCAGGAAGATGAAGAACATTATGGAAACATGGAAAATCAAAGGTAAATATTATGTCTTCCCTATTTACTCCAACCCGATGATTTTTTGGTGGCGTGGTGATATTCTAAAAAGTTTGGGTTACAACGAACCTCCGCGAACATACGGGGAAATTTATGAACTTAGCAAGAAATTCGCTGACGGCAAAAAGAAATTCACAATGCAAGTTATATCTGGTAGGAATTGGTGGGACAGATGGTTTGACTTCATCACCTATTACTACGCCGCTACGGGAGGAAAACCATATATAGATGTGGAGAAACGCAAAGTCAATTTCGGTGATGAGACAGGAAAAGCTGTTGTGCAATTCATCTATACAATGTTCCAGAACAAATGGACTGCGGTTGAATTGGGCACAAACCCGTTCTATAACGGCACGATACTTGCAAAGATAACAGGACCATGGGAAGTTAACTGGGCTAAAGAGACATTCCCAAAAGTGGTTCCGAATATTTGGTTTTCTGCACCTCCAGTTCCAGACAACTATCCGAAAGATAAACCTATCTACACATTTGCAGATACTAAAGGTCTTGTTATCTACTCAACTTGTAAGGACAAGCGAGCAGCTTTTGAATTCATATCCTGGGTCTTCTCTAACGTCCAAAATGATGTGCTATGGATTGAAAAAACACAGATGCCACCTGCCAGAGAAGATTTGACAACTAACCCTGCTTTTGCTAAGTTTATGAACGATAAATTTTTCAAGGCTTACGCATCATTCGTGCCGTACGCTGTCCCACCCGCCCTTACTGACAAAACTATTGACATTCAACAATCGATGACAACTAATCTGATAGAACCTTTGATGTATTTGAAAGGCAAACCAGAAGATATATTGAATAAAGCAGTAAAAGAAATAAATAAACTCCTTTTCTAGTTCTAGGCAAAAAGCTTTGTATTCATAACTATGATTTGGAGATGTTGCAAGTGAGTTCGAAATTTGGTAAAAAAGAACGGTTGTTCGGTTATTCCATAGTGCTCCCATATTTAGCTTATACTGCCATTTTTTGGGGCTATCCATTTGTATGGATGGTAGTCCTTGCATTCACAAAGTGGAACTATTTCTCCAAACCGAAGTTTATAGGACTGCAGAATTTTTTAAGAATACTCACAGACAGTACTGTTTTAAGAATTGCTCTTAACACCCTGAACTTCCTGGCATACTTGATTCCAATGGTATTAACCGCTTCTTTACTCTTCGCTCTTGCGCTGACAAAAGTCAGGTTTGGAAAAACATTTATAATGCTAAGCTTTTTGGTAGCTAATGTATCTTCCGGAGTTGCCTATTCACTTTTATTTTCAAATCTCTTCTCAATAAATGGACCCATCAACAGATTGCTGGATGATTTATTCGGTATCACTATTCCGTGGTTTTCAAATCCACAGCTAGCTGTCTTTTCGATTTGTCTTATAATTACATGGAAGTTTATAGGATATTACGGTCTGATTCTTTACGCTAGTCTTTTGTCAATTCCCCAATCTTTGTACGAAGCAGCGGAGCTTGACGGAGCAACTAAAAGCCAGATATTCTGGAAAATTACATTACCTCTGCTTAATCCATCGCTTATAACTGTGACAGTCCTTGCCGTAATGCTCACTTTTGGAATTTTCACGGAACCGTACTTAATAACTGGTGGCGGCCCTATGCAGAGAACAATAACATTCCTGATTTATATGTATGATACGGCTTTTAAAAGAGTTGATCCATCATATGCAACTACGGTAGCGATTGTGACAGCTTTGGTGAGTTATCTCTTGGTTATGTTAATTCGTAAGTTCTTTGAGAAAGAAGTGAGCTTTGTATGAAGCGCGAGAAGATTACTTCGTACATTATAACTTTTGTTCTTTTGTTTCTTGCAATCGTTTGGATTTACCCATACCTTTGGTTGCTCATTTCGTCCTTTAAACCTGCAGAGGACATATTTACAACATTTCTCCCAAAGAGATTGACTCTGGAGCATTATCGCTTCATTTTCGTTATGGCAAACAGGTTTGAAAGACCTTTTGTCAGAGCTTTTTTTAATAGTCTTTTCATTTCGTCAACTGTGACTTTTTCTGTAATCTTCACTTCTATGCTTATAGGCTACGCTATCTCAAGGATAAGATTCAAAATTGGTAAAGCAGTATTCAATTTCATAATTTATCAAATGCTTTTCCCAGGATTTATGTTTATGATACCGATGTTTATATTGATAAGAGCCTTTGGCTGGCTGAACACATACCAAGCGTTGATTGTACCTTCTTTAACAAGTTCATGGGGTATTTTTATGTTTGCCCAGAATTTCAAAAGCATACCACAAGACTATATCGATGCCGCAAAAATAGACGGAGCGAATAATTTCTGGATTGTTTTACGTATCATGTTACCATTAAGTCGCTCAACAGCATCTATTGTAGGGTTGTTCACTTTCATAGGCGTCTGGGACAATTTCTTATGGCCCTTGATGGTAATGAAAGATTACAAAAAGATGCCTTTGTCTGTTTTACTCGCTTCTTTTAATCACGAATACGCGAGTTATATTGGACCTGTACTTGCCGGTGCCGTGATTCAAACAATACCGATGGTTATTATCTTCCTACTACTTAGAAACTATTTCTTGCAGGGGATATCAATGTCTCTAAGGTGAAAACTTCAGCAAGACAACAAGAGCAAGGAGGCGAATTATTGTGGAGTTAAAACTTGAACGACACCCACTTAACCCAATATTAAGTCCTGTTCCGGAACATCTGTGGGAGAACAAGTTCGTTTTCAATTGTGCAGTGGTTTTTGATGGAGAGTTGTTCCATATGCTTTATCGAGCGCAAGGTGCGGACATGGTCTCACGCATAGGATACGCTGTAAGTTTAGACGGTATCAAATTTAACCGATTAGAGAACCCCGTATTTACACCTGCATCAAAAGAAGAACTCTATGGGGTGGAAGACCCAAGAATTACGAAAATCGTCGATAGGTATTACATGCTTTATACAGCTTATTCACCAAAAGGTCCGAGGGTTGCACTTGCATCAACTAAAAATTTCATAACTTGGGAACGTTATGGAATTGTTATAAAAGACGAGATAAATAACAAAGATGCTGCCTTATTTCCTGAAAGGATAAACGGAAGATACGTCATGATGCATCGGTTTGAACCAGATATCTGGCTTGCATTTTCTGATGATCTGATTAACTGGGGAGATTACGTAAGCATAGCAGGTCCCAGACAAGGATACTGGGATAACCTGAAAATTGGTGCCGGCGCACCACCAATCAAAACACCATATGGATGGTTGTTGCTATACCACGGTGTTGAAGATGCACCAAGACCAATTTACAGATTAGGTTTCATGTTGCTTGACCTAAACGACCCGACAAAAATACTTAAGAGGAGCGAAGAACCAATTCTAGAACCCACGGAAGAATGGGAAGTTTTCGGTGGAGTTCCAAACGTAGTCTTCAGTGATGCTATGGTTGAATATAAGGGCAAGTATTACGTTTACTATGGAGCTGCTGATAATTATATAGCACTTGCAACAATTGATGTAGAGAAAGTTTTGGAATGGTGTAGGAAAATATAAGCAAAACCTTTCAAAAACGAAGAAGGGGGCTCACCCCTTCTTCTTTGATAATTTTAAATTCTACTCTATTCTCTCCACTTCCACTTTCTCAAGTAATTTTTCCACATCGGATTTTCTACACAGCCTCGTTCCAGGGGTCATGACTGCCGCTGTTCCTGATGCGTTCGCCCATCTCAACGCTTCCTCATCAGAAGCACCTTCTGTTTTCTTCAACACAAACCCCGCAAGGAAAGAATCACCAGCGCCAACTGCACTTTTAACAGGAACCTTTATGGTTTTTGTGTACAATACTTTTTCGTTAGAAATAAAATACGCACCTTCACCGCCAAGAGTTAAAAGAATAGCTTTCAGTTCGTGAATTTCTATAACCTTTCTCGCTTCTGAGATAATTTCTTCTCTAGAGGATACATTTTTGCCTATCAATCTTTGAAACTCGTGTAAATTTGGCTTAATATAATCCGGTTGGCCTATCAACCCAGCTTTTAGTTTATCTCCATCAGAGTCAAAGTAAACAGTTGCTCCCCATTGTTTTAAAGTAAAGATGATTCCAGTATAGAACTCGGCTGCAACTCCTTTTGGAAGGCTACCGGACACTACAACAACATCTCCCTGGCGCACCAAGGCATTGAGCACTTCCAAAACAACCTGCAATTTCTTCACACCTATTTTTTCACCGGGCATACTTATTCGATATTGCCCTTTGCTCGTTTCCAAGATAATATTCATTCTCGTCTCTTGAGGAACGCGTATGGATGAGTATATGACTCCTTCCTTATCAAGCATCTCTTCAAGCCTTCTACCGTTAGCTCCACCAACAAGCGCAATAGCTATCGATACTCCTCCAAGTTCTCTGATTACACGCGAAACGTCTATTCCTTTACCTGCTGGGTAATCAACAACTTTCTTGGCACGGATAGTATCATCCACAATTAATTCATCAACATAAATGTACCTATCAAGGCATGGGTTCATAGTTAAAGTAAATATCATTCATATCACCTCTTTAGTTGCTGGGATTCTGGTTTTTTTATTATATTTTATCACAAGAGCTTAAGATTTTTATAGACATTTCATCATTTTTACTTGTTTAGGTGGTATAATATCACATGAAAATCCATTCTATGAGAGGTCGGTATGATGGGTTTCCTAAGACTTGCAAATTGGAAATTTCTAATTTTTCTTTTGACAATTATCATATCTTTCATCATAGGAATGAATTTTTTCATCTATAATGAAGACGAAAACTTAAAAAAGTTAGCACGTATAGTCATTGAAAATGAAGCGGTTAACATCTCATTTGCATATTTCCAATGGACCGAGCTTTATGAAGCACTCAAAAATAATGATTCCAATTTCATCAATAACGTCAAGAAAATTATACGAAAAGACTATCCATATGTGAATTATGTGGAGTTCTCTTCTGGTTATCCCCCAACTGGTTATTTTGAAATCACATCAGAAGGCACCTTGTTATTGATGCGCTTTAAGATTTTGGACTCATTCGGTAATTCATATTTGCCTGATAAGTTTGCTGTTGTCAAATTAGACGCAAGCTATATCCTCGAAAAATATCAGATAAAAGGGATAAAAATTTCTTCTGGTGATAGAACACTATCAAAAGACTTTGTCTATGGTTTAAATACGAAAGATTTTTGACTATTAAAGAAATATTCCTAATACTGCTCTTTTTGGTTCTGATTGTATCGATTACGTTATTTGTAAACGAGTTCAAAACACAAAAACTGTTAAAAATGGAAGAAACATTGAATAAATCCCTTGAAGCGATAACCGAACTGACTCAAGGGCTCCTTAAGGGTATTCTTGCTCCAAGTTATCAATTCATACTTGAAAAAGCGGTTGAAATTATTCCTGGTGCACAAGCCGGCTCTGTTTTGATTAAAAACGGAGACTACTATGAATTTGCTGCGTGTGTAGGTTACGATTTTGCTCAGTTATCGAAGGTAAAATTCAAACCTGAAGAACTTGCACAAAGCTTAGACGGGCAAGTGAAAATTATCACGCATCTTGACGAATTTGATTCTACAAAAATTATGGACGAGCGTCAGGAAATTCTTCTGAAATACGGAAGAATCTCAGAAATTAAAGCCATGCTCTCTGTTCCGATATCTGTGGAAAATGAGATAGTAGCTTTCCTTAACCTTGATAATTTTGAAGACGAAAAAGCTTTTAATGAATTTTCAATAAGAATAGCTACAGTTTTTGCCAATCAAGTTGGTGTTGTTTTCGAAAGGATAAAGCTTGAAAATGAACTACAAAAACAAAAAGAATATCTTGAATACATCTCTTTGAGAGACCCGCTCACCAACCTTCCAAATAGAAGAGCTCTTGAAAATGAAGCAGAAAGAATGCTCGCACTAGCAAATAGGGAAGGAAAACAGGTGTGCGTTGTATATGTTGATCTGAAGAATTTTAAACCCGTTAACGATAGATTTGGACATAAAGCTGGTGATTATGTTATTTCAGTGGTAGCTCAGCGACTCTCATCAGTCATGCGAAAAAGTGATTTTCTTGCAAGAGTTGGCGGAGATGAATTTGTTTATCTCCTTTACGATTGCAAGGAGTATGTTCAATTTGTAGAAAGAGTTATTAACGAACTCGAAAAACCCATACAGTATGAAGAAAATACAATAAACGTATCCGCAAATTTCGGCATAGCAATTTATCCAAAAGATGCAACATCCTTCGGTGATTTGTTATTAAAAGCCGATGTTGCTATGTACTATGCAAAAAATAACAACCTTTACTTCTTCCTCGCTTCTAACCTTAACGTTTAGTATTACTCAGTTCAATTAACCCCTCGTCTAAATGCCTTAAAATCGTATCCTCTGTCCATATTTGTTTTTTCTAAATTATTTCGTATTTCTAATTAGTTTTACCTTATTGACTTATTCAATACATTTGATATAATTTTATTGGGAATTCAAATAAGTCGAGGAGGTGCTTGGTTTGTTACAGACATTCTTCCTATCTTTTCGCGAGGTTTTTGAGGCTGCTCTTTTAGTTGGTATTATACTCACATATTTAAAACAATCTGGAAGGGACACTTTGATTAAGTATGTGCTTTACGGAACTTTTGGTGGGGTTATAGCAAGCTTGATAGTAGGTCTACTAAGTTATTTACAAATGAGTACGTCGGAAGGTGCGGAAAGAGAGTTTTTTGAAGCATTAATGAAACTCATTGCATCAGTCTTAATAACATATGTGGTTGTTTGGATTGGCAGGCAGAATAAAAACATAGCTAAGAATCTCAAGGAAAATGTCGATAGGCGTTCATCTTCAATTGGTTTGTTTTCATTAGCCTTCATATCAGTTTTGAGGGAAGGCATAGAGTTGGTTGTATTTACACTCGCAAGTATTGGGAAGAATTCGTTCGAAACTATAACTGGGATCTTAATTGGCTTGGTTTTGGCAGTTGGCTTGGTTTTTGCAATGTTCAAATATGCTATCAAGATAAACATTAAGAGGATTTTCAAGTTCTTGGGTGTAGTTCTAATAGTCCTGGGTGCAGAAATGTTCGGCGAGGGGATTGTGGATCTATTTGAAATAGCTGGTGAATTTTACGAATTGTTGCTCATTGGAATTTATTTTGTATCTATGATCATCCTATTCTTCGATGAAGATTTGAAACGCATTTTTTCAAAAGCGTAGGTAAGATGTATGGAGCAGAAAAAGAGTTTAAAGATAACCGGAATGACTTGTGCAAATTGTGCAAGGATAGTTGAAAAATCTCTGTCAAAAGTTGATGGGGTTAAGTTTGCAGCTGTAAATTTGGCAACAAACACTGCTTTCGTTGTGTTGGAAAAAGATGTACCTGATGAAGTTCTTCAGAAAGCTGTCGAAAGTGTTGGTTACGGGGTTTCAGACGAACCTCTTGAAGCCATCGAAAAAAAAAGGCTTAAAAGAATCAAAAAGAATACATACATTTCTCTTACAATAACTATACCCCTCATGGTCCTTATGTTTCTGCACATGTCTGGAAAACACGTCCCGTTTTTCAAAGAGATAGAACTAATTTTCTCAGCGATTGTCATTTTCTATGCAGGAAGAGACACTATCCGCGGTGCAACAATTGCACTCTTGCACAAACATTCGAATATGGATACTTTGATATTTTTTGGAGCTGTAACTGCGTGGTTAACAAATGTTACTACTTACTTTGGTCTATCTATACACCCATTTGGTACGATTGGTGCAATGATAGTCTCTCTCCACCTTGTAGGAAGATATATAGAATCTACCCTTAGGGACAAAGCATCAAAACAGGTTAAGGAATTGCTGGCACTACAGTCGAAAGAGGCAAGAATAATTACAGACAAAGGCGAATTATTGGTTCCTATCGAGGCTGTTAAGGAAGGACTACTAGCTCTTGTTAAACCTGGTGAGAGAATACCCGCTGACGGAATAATTGTTGAAGGGCATTCTTCTGTCGATGAATCTATGATAACAGGTGAATCCATCCCTGTTGAAAAGGGGGTAAACGATGAAGTAGTCGGGGGAGCTTTGAATTTGACAGGTGTTTTGAAAATTAAGGTTACAAGAGTTGGTGAAGATACGTTCCTATCTAAAATGATAGCTCTTGTTCAAGAAGCACAGGGGGCAAAGGTCCCAATCCAACAACTTGCTGACAGGATAACGAATTATTTCGTCCCAACAATTATCAGTTTAGCTCTTCTAAGTGCATTTCTCTGGTATTTCAATTTTGATTCTTTAAGCGACTTAACGCATTCGATACGCTTGATGTTGCCATGGTCATTGCATGAAATTGATAGACTGTCGTTTTCAATTTTCGTCTTCTTAACAACAGTTGTCATTGCGTGTCCCTGTGCACTTGGACTTGCAACTCCGATGGCTTTGATAGTTGGAACTTCTCTTGCAGCAAAGAAAGGGCTTTTGATAAAAAACGCAGAGGCGATACAAACGGTTAAGAATGTAGGATATGTTCTTTTTGACAAAACCGGAACGATAACCTATGGAAAACCTCGTGTAGCGGTAGAGAACCTACCGGTTGACGAACGCAAAAAAGTAAAACAAATCATACAATTATCGACTCATCCTCTTTCTAAAGCCATTTCAGAGTATTTAAACACAACTGAAATAATCGACACAACTGATGGATGTGAAACAATCAACGGATTCGAAGAAATACACGGCAAGGGTTTGAAAGCAAAAATTGGAACTGACGAATACTTCATTGGAAAACCTAAGGATGTGTCGAGTTACGAAGAATACACTTCTAGAGGTATGTCCATTGTTGAAGTGTGTAAAAACGACATAATCATAGGTTTCTTCGCGTTGGAAGATACTGTTCGTGAAGATTCGAAAAAAGCTATCGAAGAACTAAAATCACATGGTATAATACCCGTGATGGTAACTGGTGATAACGAAAAAACCGCAATACATGTTGCAAAAATCGTTGGCATAGACGAAATTTATGCTAATGTAAAACCAGAAGAAAAAATGGACATTGTGAGAAAATACCAGGCAACGGGTAAGAAAGTAGTTATGGTTGGTGATGGTATTAATGATGCAGCTGCTTTGAAAGCTGCAGATATTGGGGTTGCCATCGGAAGTGGAAGTGACTTGGCGATAGATAGTGCAGATATCATAATAACAAAAGGTGGTATATCAAAAGTTTCAGATGTAATATCGATATCGAAAGCTACGTTTGGTGCAATCAAAACAAACCTTTTGTTTGCATTTTTGTATAACGTGGTGGCTATCCCCTTAGCAATGATTGGTCTTTTGCACCCAGCCATTGCAGAAGGAGCCATGGCGATGAGCTCAATAACAGTAATCTTGAATTCTATGAACATCCGAAAGAAATTCAAAACTGAAAGTTGAAGGAGGGTTAAAGATGGCACAATATTTATTGAAAGTCCCTGACATTTCTTGCAATCACTGCAAAATGAGAATTTCGAAGGCACTCGAGGAAATTGGTGAAACCAACTTTGAAATTAGGGTTGCTCAGAAGGAAATTGTCATTGAAACGGATAGCATTGAGAGGGTAGTGCAAAAGCTCGAAGAAATTGATTATCCTGTAGAATCGGCAACGATCATGTAATCATGCCAAGAAATGTAGACAGGAGCACAGTTAAAGATGAGTGAAAGCATTGAACGCGAAAAAAAGTACCTTGTTAGTGAAGAAAAAGCCCAGAAACTTAAAGCAATTTCAAAATGGAAACTAGGAGTGGTCCAATGGTATCTACAGGACTGCTCCTTTTTTGATTTTGCTAAGGATAAGAATATCAAAAATTGCCGTGTCAGATACATGGTTGATGAAACAGGAAACGAAAAATGGATTGTTGCTTTTAAATCGGAGTTGATGGAAGGTTTCAAAAGAATTGAAGAAGAATACGAAATAAGACTTAACGAATCTCTATGGAATACTTTGATAAGAATTCCTGTCGCAGCAAAGGTAAGATATTTCATCAGCGAAAAACCTGCTGAAATCGTGCTCGACGAATTCGTTGAACTCGAAAAACCATACAATGTATCCGTCAAATACCTTGTCGAAATCGAAACACATGAAGATTTCGAAATATATGAAAAAGAATACGAACTTGGCAAGGGTCTTAACTACGAAGAATTTGATAGGTACACAAACAAAAATATAGCTATTGTAAGCTCCATCCCTCCAAGATTAATAGTTGAAAAAATCCGTCAAATAATGGGTGTTAGTAGATTTAAAATGATGCGCCGAAAAGACAGAGAACTTCCTATCGGAAAGGCACTAGAAATAATAGAAAAAGGCGAATATGGGGTGCTTTCAACATTCGATGGGGAATACCCATACGGAGTACCCGTTAATTATGCATATAAAGACGGAATAATATATATCCACTGCGCACTAGATGGCAAAAAACTTGAGAATATATCAAAACACCCGAAAGTCAGCTTCAGTGTAACTGCAAAATCAAAAGTATTGCCAGAAAAATTGACAACTGCATATGAAAGTGCAATCGCATTTGGCAGTGCCGAATTAGTAGAAGGTGTAGAAAAAAGAGTAGCGATTTATGAACTTGTCAAAAAGTATTCGCCTCAGCTTGCTGAAAAATACAAAATAAATGTTCCAGTCGATGGAAATGGAGAAGAGGAAGAGTGTAAAAACACAAAAGTTATAAAAATTGTCTTAGAACATGTTACAGGGAAATCACGTGTTGAGTAAAGGTGTTGATATTGTATGGTTATGTTGACTATTATTTTGTTCGTTGTTGCCAGTTCAATAATTGAATTGCTAGTGATATACCACCTGTCTAAAAACAGGCAAAACAAGAGAAAAGAATACGTTGAAAGGTTTGGATATAAATATATTGGATCTGATAACGAATTTGAACGCTCTATCCTAAAAGGCATATTGAAAGCTCATCCAACTTTAAGATGGTTATCCGTTAGAATAAGTGATATATTTACAAACGAAGACACCGAGGAGAAACGCTTTTATTTCGAAATGTATGTGTCTAACAGATATAATTCTCAGAGGTATTTCTGCATGCTGGTTAAAGGTATTACCTTGTCGTTACCCATTTCTGAATTTGCAATTGTACCCCGCGGTCTTTCGAAATTTTTCATTTCCAAGAAAACCCCATTTCTAAAGTATTTTATCGCAAAACCTAAGGAAATAATCGATAATATTCCTTACGATTTAAAAGAACATTTGTTGCAATTTACCTCTGTAGGTATAGTATATAAAGACAATGAAATACTCATCTTAAAAGCATATAAACACAAAGAACTACCCATCGATGCACTTCGAGTATGTGAAGATGTATACGAATGGGTCAAAAAAAGCTTGCCGATGAGTGACTAACCTTACAACTTAACAATAACGCTCCGGTTCAAAACCGGAGCGTTTTTCATTTTAGATTCTAAAAGGCTCACATTCTCCTCAAAGAGTTTCTATATATTCTTGATATTACCTCTTTTTCTGCTTTTACTGGTGCTTGGCTAAGAAGCAATCCCAAAGATGGAGTAGTCATAGCAAGCTCTGTAAGTTTTTCAACATGTTCTTCGCTGAAACCAACATCTTGAAGTTTTTCTGTTAATCCCATATTGAAAAGCCAGTCTTCAATTCCTTTTGCTATTTTTTCTGCTTCTCCTGGCTTTCCTTCAAGACCTGGAACTATCGGTTCGAAAACTTCTGCGAGAATCTCTGCAACAAAGGGATAAATCTCTTTTACAACTGCCGGAAGTAGCATTGCAAGTCCAAGTCCGTGTGCAAGGTCTGGTTTTACTGCGCTAAGTGGGTGTTCGAGTGCGTGAGTGAAGTGGAGTAATCCATTATCGAAAGAAATGCCAGCGATAGCTGATGCGTAAAGTAGCCAATATCTTGCATTAAGGTCGTTTGGATTGCTGAGTGCCTGTGGCAAGTATGTTGCAATAAGTCTGACGGTTTCCTTTGCTAAGAGTATGGAGTATGGGTTTCTTGCAAGCGTTGTCGATGCTTCTGTGATGTGATTAAGTGCATCAATAGTTGTGTAAAGTGTTTGTTTGTATGGGAGTGTAACCATTAGTTGCGGGTCATCAATAGAAAAGACTGGGTAAATGCAGTCGTAAGCAATTGCTGGTTTGTATTCTTTCTCAAGTATCGAGGCAACAGCAAATCTGTCCACTTCAGTTCCTGTGCCATGTGTTGTGTTAATAGCAATAATTGGCTTAGCCTTTTCTGGGGTGAATTTTCCTTCGTAAAGTTCCTCTCCCGTTTTCCCTTCGTATTCCAAAAGCACTGCAACACTTTTTGCTGTGTCTATCGGACTACCTCCACCTATACCAAACACCACTTGTGCACCAAAATCCTTTCCAAGTTTCGTTGCTTCATCAATCTGTTCAACTGTTGGATTTGGTGTAACCTTATCATACAGAACGTATTCTATGCCAAATTCGTTGAAGTATTTTGTCACAACATCCCATGCTCCAGTAACTTTGTATGCAACAGGGTCCGTTACAACAATTACTTTTCTCATCCCATGTTTTGAAAGATACTCAGAAATATCCCCCATTTTATCTATCGCACCTACACCAAAATAGCATGTTGTTTTGCATCTTAACTCAAAGACGTTGTAGATGTTTACCTTCTTCTCAAACATACTTTCTACCTCCTCGTATAATAAGTTCGGTAAAAATTAAAATTGGTCTTTGAAAATTGAATGCATATTTTTTAACACCTCTGGTAAAATAGTTTCAGGTTGCCCCTCCTTGAGACTTTGTTCTCTTAAATAAGATTGCCTAACTAGAGTACAGCTTTTTACTTGCCGGAAAATGTTTTGCCTCGTTTTCTTATGTACCGCGAGGTTGTAAGGCTGTACTCAATCCGGAGGTGATTCCTTTGGCTATTTTAGCTATTGATGTCTCAAAGAACTATCTTTCTTTCTTTTCTGATTTCATCGGTAGTGGGACTGTTGAGAACTCTCCTCAAGGTATTGTTGAACTTTTTAACAAAGCTTTTGCTTCTTCTTCCGATTTTTCTCTTGTCCTTGAATCAACTGGTGTTTTTTCTTTTAATGTCGCTAACTTCTTCTTTCAAAACAACGTACCTGTCTTTTGGGTTAAAACTGATAACATTAAGCTCTATCGCAAAATTCTCAATCGTCCTAAAACTGACAAAATCGATGCTGAACTTATTTTCTCTATCGCTTCTAAATTTCCTGAGTCTTTAGTCCCTTTTGTCAATAACTCATATATCATCTCTGAGCTTCGTAATCTCACCAGACTTTATTTAAAGTTCAACGAAGATATCGCTCGATTGAAACTTAGGCTCTATTCGTATGTTTCTCTTTATTTCCCTAAACTTGACTTTAAACTAAATAAGACTTTCGAATGCCTGCTTAAAGATTATACAATCGAAGAAATCGCAAACATGCCAATTGAAGAGTTATTTGAATATATTGCGAAAATTTCCAGACACAATGTCTCTTCACAAGTCTTAGCAGAAAAACTCCAAACTCTTGCTAAAGATGCCTTGAGGTTGTCTGTTAATCCTTCAAACACTCTGAGAATATCTATTGTTTCCACTATCGATTTGATACAGCACTATGAAAAACAAATCGAACTAGTAAAGAAAGAAATAAGTAAATTACTTAAAGTAATTTCGAACACACTAACAACAGTCAAAGGGATAGGAGAAATAACTGCAGCTGGAATTATAGCCGAAATAGGAGACATCAATCGTTTCGAAAAAGCCTCAGCGTTAGCATCATACGCAGGGCTTGTATGGACAATCAATCAAAGTGGAAATTACAAATCAGAAAACAACCAACTAACGAAAAAAGGGAACAAGTATCTAAGAACATACCTAGTAATGGCAGCGAACGGAGTAAAGACATACGATCCTGTATACAAAGAATATTATCGCAAAAAGTACGCAGAAGCAACAACACACAAACACATGAGAGCGCTAATATTAACTGCAAGGAAATTAGTAAATTTAGTGTATTATTTACTAAAGAACAACGTACCGTATGTACCGATGAAATAGGTAAAAAGAACGAAATCAAGTATGTGAAGAATGAAAGTGAAATATTAAGTTATTGAAAGTCAAAGTGTTGACTAGGTTTTTTATTTTTCTATTTTTTCTCCTCTTGACTTATTACCGGAAATCTTGTCTGCAAAGTAAAAATCCTCTGCATCATTCGTGATATTTTTCACAATTCTACTATCATTTTAACACTTCTTACAAATCTTGTCAAGACAACTTGTGAACATATTCCCGAATCAATAAAATAAAAATGCCCCCATATCGGATATTACTAACGATATAGGGGCTAAGTCTAAAACTGTGTAGCAAAATTTATAGTTTTACTCTTTTATTCCTCTTGCGCTACTGCTTTAACCCCCAGTATTTTTAAGATTTCCTTTTCGTTATAGAACAACATTACGATATAGCCGAGCACCATTAAAGTCAGCGAAATTATAGCGCTAATTCTAAGACCGAATTCGTTGACTTGGTTAGTTCCGAAAATGTATATAGATGGAAATACGAGTCCTGCTATTGTTTGTCCCATTTTTTGCATGAATGTCCTTGCGCCAAAGAAGACTCCTGCTTTGTAGTTACCCGTCTTTCTTCCATGTGCTTCAGCAATATCAGCTACCATTGCATTTGGTAAGATTCCAAATATCGCAAGTGGTATTGCTGCCAAAACTCCTACAATGTAACTCTGGGCATATGGTGACATATTCAATTTACCTAAAAGTGCAGCAAATGCGAAGTCTAAGGCAAATACGATAAACCCTGCCATAAGGACCGCCTTTTTGCCAAGTTTTCTTGCCAAGAAATTAACAGGAACGTAGAATAAGAAAGACAAAAGGAACATTATAAGCTGAACTTGAGAAGCTTGCTCTTTTGAAAGCTTCAGCAAGACCGTTATGTAATAAACGAGCCCAAGACTTATGCCTGTTAAACCTATCCAGTAAAGCAAATCCTGGATAACAAAGATTGTAAAGTGCTTTTCTTTGAATGCGTTGATTATAGCCTCTAAACTTCCTTCATTAACCACGTGTTGTTCACAATAACGCTTTTCATCGATAAATATAATAGGTAGTAACATAAAGATAAAACCTATTAATCCATAAAGCACTGTAACTGTTTGAAACGCTTTAACGGGTTCAAAACCTCGTTTTTCCAAAATGGTCTGGAAAAGGTAAATCTGGGTTCCTAAAACGTATCCAAGAGCCCATGTGATGGAAATCATTGTGCTAAGACCCAGTCGTTCGTCAGGGTCATGTCCAAGTTCGCTCATCCATGCAAAGAACGGGGTAACATACATGGTCATAAACCAATAGAATGCAATAACTGTAGCAAAAAGCCAAATAGTGTTGATTGTATAACTTGTCGAAGGTGGAAAGAAAGGCAAAAAAGAAAGCAACGCAAAAGGAAGCACGCTGATTGCCAAAAATCCTCTTCTTCTGCCTAGTTTTAATCTACTTCTGTCCGACATGGTAGCAACAACTGGGTCTGTAATTGCATCAAAGAGTCTGGATGTTCCTAACACAAGTCCCACGATAGTCAATCCAGCCCAAACAGCTCCTCTGGTTATATACTGGGGAAAATTCACACCCTCAGGGGGCATGTAAAAATATACAAGAGCGTTTCCGATAGCAAAACTGGTCAGAGACCAGCCCAACTGCCCTAGTGCATACATCCACTTCTTCCACAATGGTAATCTTTCTGCCATCCCCTCAACACCCCTTTCTCGATAACTCCAAATTCTGATTATCTTATCGGTAACGTTACCGATAACGCTATTATTATATCATTCAGGGGATTATGGTTACAATTTTCGAAAATTATGAAATTATTAAGGCCAGTCGTTTTTATCTTGTAAATTCTATCTAACACTGCTTTGAGCTTTTGATTTCTCTTGTTTTTTTCGTAAAAAACAGCGGTGGCATTTTTTTAATTAATGCCACCGCTTGTTCTATTTGATATTAAGAGATTAATAGAAAAGCTTTGCAAGTTGCTTGATGTAATAATCAACAGGTCTCACATTAAGGAGCGTCTCACTGTAAGGCACCTCTGTTACGATGAAACCTTTTACACCAACCGCATGGTAGAATTTTCCCATTTTCACAAGTTCCACAGCTCTTGCACTCAGTTGTGTTGCAATGATTCTGTCCATTGCTGCAGGCGTTCCGCCTCTTTGAATGTATCCAAGGTTTGTATATCTCCATTCGAGGTTGAGTTTTTTACCTATGTATATACCAACAACTTCGGCTGGGTCTGTTTCGTGGGAGCACTTACATTCGTCGATTATCTCTTCGGGTAATTTTACACCATCTTCTACTACAACTATTGAGAATCTCTTCCCGCTCTCATATCTGTGCTGAATGGTTGTCAAGAGTTCTTTTGGATTTAAAACATCCGAGCTTGTTATGACGAAATCGGCACCTCCAGCAAGACCGCCAAAAGTTGCGAGCCAACCACCAGGTGCACCCATTGTCTTTACAATCATGACCCTATGGTGAGATTCGGCTGTCGAATGAATTATATCAAGTGCCTGTGTTACATGCTCAAGCGCTGTTATGAATCCTATGGAAAAATCCGTAAATGAGAGGTCATTATCTATTGTTGCAGGAACGATTATTGACGGTATTCCGTATCTTTGTAGGTTTAATGCAGCTCTAACTGCATTTCTTCCACCAAGAATTATGTATCCAGTTATACCATATTGAATCGTCTTGTTTTTAATGGCAGTTAAATCCTCGTCTTTTTCAGGAATAAAAAGCGAAGTTCCTAATATCGTTCCACCCTGGTGAAGAATACCTGATACGTTATTTCTAACAAGTATGTCAACTTTATCGTTGAGCAGTCCTTCAAATCCATCTTTTATACCCATCACTTCAATTTCTTGTTCTATGGCGTTAACAACAATCGACCTGATTGCTGGGTTTAAACCTGGACAATCATTTCCAACAGAAAGAACACCTATCCTTCTCATTTATAGCCACCTCCCCACAATTGAGTAGAATACTATGGACGTTATTGCCATCAACTTTATGAGTATATTCAACGATGGTCCTGCAGTATCCTTGTATGGGTCACCAACTGTGTCACCAACAACTGTCGCTTTATGAGCAAACGAACCTTTTCCTCCAAGATGCCCCTCTTCTACATATTTCTTTGCATTATCCCACGCACCACCAGAGTTCGCCATAAAGATAGCCAGGGCAACGCCAGTAACAGTTGAACCGATAAGTAATCCTACAACTGCTTGAACACCTAAACCTACCATGAGGACTATAGGAGCTAAAATTGCAAGAACTGCGGGTAATACCATCCTTTTCAATGCACCTTTTGTAGCAATTTTTATACAACTTTCGTAATCAGGGTCGACTGCTCCAGACAAAATGCCCGGCACTTCCCGAATCTGTCTTCTTATCTCTTCAACCATGTCATTTGCAGCGTCTCCGACAGCGTTCATGGTAAGTGCTGAAAAGAAAAACGTCAGCATAGCACCAATGAGGGCACCAATAAACATGTTCGGGTCTTGGAGTTGAATTTGTTGAACATGTGCCACAGAACCAAAATTTGCGAAGAGTGCTATCGCCGTTAATGCAGCTGAACCAATTGCAAAGCCCTTTCCCATAGCTGCAGTTGTATTTCCAAGTGCATCAAGTTTGTCGGTAATTTCTCTAACGCTCTTATCAAGTCCGGACATCTGAGCAATCCCACCAGCGTTATCTGCAATTGGACCATATGCATCAACAGAAAGATTCATTGCAAGTGTTGCGAGCATTCCAACACCAGCCATCGCTATGCCGTAAAGACCTGAAAGCTTATAGGATATCAATGTACCTACTGCAATCAATATTGTAATTACTGCTGTCGATTCCATACCAAGTGCAGTTCCGCTTATTATGACGTTAGCAGGTCCCATTGCAGCTGAATGAGCCAATTTTTCAACATTCTTACCAGATGTGTACCATTCAGTTATAAGACCGATAAATACTCCAACAACATTACCTGTCAAAACTGTCCAAAATAAATTCATGTTGTTTTCTATAATAGCATAAGCGAGTGCAAATACGAGGAATATTACACTTGAAGATATAGTTCCCATTCTCAGAGCTACAGCTGGTTCAGTGTTTAATCTTGAAAGAACCTTCACAAATATGATTGCAAGTATCGAAGAGATAAGCCCAAATGAGATTATATACAATGTATGAAGAATCCCTTTGTCACCAAAGAGCGCATATCCAAGAACTATTGTTGAGAATATAGAACCAACGTAAGATTCATAGAGGTCTGCACCCATTCCTGCAACATCACCAACGTTGTCGCCAACGTTATCAGCTATAACTGCTGGGTTTCTTGGGTCATCTTCTGGTAAATTTGCTTCAACCTTTCCAACGATGTCAGCTCCTACGTCTGCTGCCTTCGTGTAAATTCCACCGCCAACACGTGCAAATAACGCAAAAAAGGAAGCACCAAGTGAGTAAAAACTGACAGCTTTAAGACCAAATGTTAGATACACAATACTTAATCCCAAAAGTCCAAGTACAGAAACAACAAGACCCATAACTGCTCCACCAGAAAAGGCTATATCAAGTGCCTCACCAACACCTTTTGTTGCACCCCAGGCAGTTCTTGCATTTGATTTTGTCGCAATTGTCATTCCAAAAAATCCAGCAAGAACCGAGAATATCGAACCTATAATGAACGCTATCGCGTTAGTCCATCCAGAAGAAAAGCCAAAAAGTATAGCGATTACAAAGACTATGGGAAAGAATACAGCGTACTCTTGAAATAGAAAAGACCTCGCACCTTTTTGGATAATTCTCGAGATCTTTTCAGTTCTTTCATTTCCCGTACTCTTATCAAGCACTGTCAAAGTTAGATAAACAATGAGAATCACACCCGCCAAAATAGATGAGAAAAGAAATATCAAAATCCCACCTCCGTTATCTACTTTTTATATTACAAAAAAGGGGCACGTGGGTGCCCCCAACATGTTTATTTGAGATTTTTATATCGATTTTCCCCACTTAATAACTATAGGAGAAGCTATGAATATAGATGAGTACGTTCCCACTACTATACCTATTGTCATTCCGAAAGCAAAAGATTTAATGCTACCTGTTGTAAATAATAAGAGCATGAATACTGTAAAGAATGTTGTGAGCGACGTATTTATAGTTCTGACGATAACAGAGTTTATACTATCGTTAACTATGTTAGCCATATCTTTTCCTTTGTATTTTCTTCCAAATTCTCTAATCCTATCGAAGACAATTATTGTATCGTTGACAGAATAACCAACGAGCGTCAATAGCGCTGCTATTGCTGCTATGTTCATTTCTACTCCAAAGATTGAGTAAAATCCTGCGGTGATAATTACATCATGGATAAGTGCAACTACTGCGCCAACTCCAAATGCAAATTTGAATCTAAGCGCTACGTACACAAGTATTCCAAGAAGTGTAAAAACAACGGCTTTCCATGTAAGGTTCTTTATTTCGTCCGCTGCATCACCACTAACTTCGTTGAAAGATACAACTTTTCCTTTAAGTAATTCTTCTACTTTGGCTGCTATTTGACCCTTTTCTTCTGCTTTGTAAGTTCTTAAAGCACCTTTTTCATCTTTAGGGGCAACGACTATTGAAAATGTCTTTTCCTCTGCTTGTCCAATGGCATGAACCTCTACTACTCTTGCCTTTTTAAATTCAGGTCCGATACTTGCAATTTTTGATCGAATATCAGCAACTGTATAATTTTCAGAAGTTTTTACAACAAGCTCGCTACCACCAATAAACTCAAGTCCAACGTTGAACCCTTTTGTAAATATGCTAATGAGAGATACGACTATAAGTACAATAGAAAGTGCTATGAAATAATATCTCTTTCCTACGAAATCAATCTTCATTATTGCGCACCCCCTGCTTTTCTAACTCTAATAGCACCGGCCATTGCATCAAACAAGAATTTACTGAATACAAGGTTCATGAACATTGCTGCAAAGATACCAACGATAGTCGTTATTGCAAAGCCTTTTATTGTTCCGGTTCCAAAGTAGTAAAGGAACAAAGCAGCAATAATCGTTGTAAGGTTCGCATCAAAAAGTGTCCAGAAGGACCTTGAGAATGCTACTTCAAATGCAGCCTTAGGTGTCTTTCCTGCTCTGATTTCTTCTTTAATTCTTTCGTAAATGATTACATTACCATCAACAAGTGTACCAATTGTGAAGATGATACCTGCAATACCAGGGAGTGTTAGTATAGCACCTGTCCCAGCAAGGAAACCAAAGATTATTATCAGTGCGTAAATTATACCGATAGCTGCTACGATACCCATAATTCCATAGAAGGCAATCATGTAAACCATAACAAGTATCATACCAATGATACCGGCATTTAATGATTGCTGGAGAACGTCTTTTCCAAGTGTTGGTGATACAAGGCTTGCTGTTGTTTTCTCAAGTCTTGCTGGTAATGCTCCGCTTCTAAGAATGGCAGCAAGTTCTTTTGCCTCATCGAATGTGAAATTACCTCTAATCTGTCCTCTTCCATCTTCGATAGGACTAACAACAAAACCAACAAACTGAACTTTGTCATCAAGCACAATTGCAAGTCTCTTTTTCAGCGCAAGTTGGTATTGAGTCGTGCCTGCGTTCAACACTTGTTCGGGAACGTAAAGTTCTTTTGTTATGTTCTTGAACAGCTCAACAAATTGCTTGTCGAGTGTGAAGGAAACGACGTAGTTGGCAACTCCTTTCTGGTCTATAGTCGGCACTGCCTCGACAACCCTAGGACCAACAAGAACTAAGTCCTTTCTGTTGTTTATTTCCTTCTTTATCAAGTACCACTTTTTCCCATTCTTATCTGCATACCATTGTGCGCCTTCTCTTAGAGCAAGGTTAACATCATCTGGATTTACTGTAGGGTCATAATCCCTTTCGTCGATAGCTTGTCCAAACCAGAGCAAACCAGTTGAACCAACGAGTTTTTCTGCTTTTGTAGTATCAGTTGCATCTGGTATTTCTATGATAATAAATGAATTATTCTCTCTGAAACTCTTTTTAACAACTGCTTCTGTGTATCCTGCTGAGTCAAGTCTATTTCGAAGGACTGTCCAGACATCATCCACAACTGCCGCTGGATTTTCTACTCCCTTTTCGATATCTACTTTGTACTCAAGCCTTACACCACCACTGAGGTCCAAACCGAGTTTGATACGGCTGAAAAGTCTAGCAAGACCTTTAGCCTGGCGTCCACCTGGTAAGAGCATTGCAACAATCGCCGCAACAAGTAGGATTAATGAGACTATGAGTCTTACACGATCTGAGCGCATCAATAAACCCTCCCCCAAATGTTTAGTCTTTTGATTCTGTTTCTTCTTTTACCTCTTCTTTTTCCTTGATGACTTTGGCTATATAAGCCTTGTGAATTTCAAGTTCAGTAGAATTTGCGCTCTTTATTTTTACTACATCTTTTTTGATATCAACTATTTTTCCAACAACCCCACCAGTTGTAATAATTGTGTCACCCTTTTTCAAGCTCTCAATCATTTGCCTAAACTCTTTTTCTCTTCTTCTTTGTGGTAAAATAACCAAGAAATACATCATTGCGAAGAATATCAGGAGCATTATCAACATTTGCATCAAGGCTCCTGAGGCACTTGTCTGCGTTCCTGTCGATGTTGTTGCACCTACGTCAGGTGCACCAGCGAATACTAATCTCACTCTAAACACCTCCTAAGGTATATATCAGTATTTTCTTGCCATTTCGGCTGCTTTAACAGTATGTTCCATTAACACGAGCGTCGTAATCCTACCTACTCCTCCAGGAACTGGTGTGAGTTCACAAATCTCAGCAACTGATGGGTCCACGTCACCAAATATTTCATCGTTCTCAACGTTTATACCTACATCTATAACCAGTGTCCCTGAACTGAAGTATTCTTTTCCGAGTGCTTTTGCTTTTCCTATCGCAACAACCACAATTTCTGAGTTTTTCGTTATTTCAGCAAGGTCCTTAGTTCTTGAATGACAAACGGTAACAGTAGCATCTACACCTTTTTGCAAAAGTAACATGCTAAGAGGTTTTCCAACAGTGACGCTCCTACCAACTACCGTTATCCTCTTGCCGGATGGATTCGTAACATATTTTATTATTCTTAAAACCGCTTCTGCAGTGCATGGTGGAAAAATAGGGTTATCATACATAATGTTACCAAGACTGATGGGATGCCTTCCTTCAACGTCTTTTTCTGGAGAAATCAGAGAAACTGCTTCCAATTCTGAAATATCTGATGGTAGTGGATGGGTCAAAAAAATTCCATTGACTGTATCATCCGCAGAAAGTTTGGGTAAAAGCAGTTTTAAATCCGAAGCCTTTGGTGCTTCGTAAACTGCGAACTCTATTCCCAACCTTTTTGCTTGCTTCTCCTGACTTCTCAAATAACTCAGTGTAGAAGGGTCAGGCTGACACGTAACAGCAGCCAACTTCGGTGGCCTTGCTAATTTTGAAACTCGTTCCTTTATGTTCTCAACAATTGATGAATAAAGCGGTTCCAAATTCAAAAACATAACCCTACCACCTCTTAAGTAATCCAAAAGTTTCAACCTTGGTTATAAACAGGTTGAAGACCTGCGGAGTAAAGTATACCACAAACTTCGTACATTCCCTTTTTTGTGACACACAAAACAACACCAGAAAGCTCTGCTGCCTTTATTGTCTCTGGCATTATATCCCTATTCCTTACAATCAAAACTACCGGTATGCCCACAACACCTGCAGTTCTCGCACATTGCGGTGTTGCGAGTCCTGTTACAAGCAAAGAGCCTGGCTCAGAGAGAGCTAAAACATCACTCATCAGGTCAGAAGCTGCAACCTTAGAAATTTCTATCTCTAAATCTGCATTTTCCGGTGCAACAACTCTACCTTCGACAAGCTCTAACACTTCTTTAAGCTTCAAGCAAATCACCTCTGTAAGCGTATTTTGTAAAGGCTTCGTACGTCCACGGACATTTTTCTTTGAACATTTTCGCAATTGCTATCGCGTATTGCTGAATTTCCCATTGAGCATGCGAATCTGCGCGAAGGTTTAGAAAATTCATAAGACTTCGCGCATTGACTGTCCAATAAAACTGCGTGTATGTAGACAATGGGAGAACTATTCTTGCTAGTTCCCTAGCAACACCTAGACTCAATAACTCTTTGTAAACCTTGTAGCTGTCATCAAAAGATTTTACCATTAAACCCTTAACCTTTTCCAGCAGTTCTTCATCTTCCACAGGAACTGCCTTTTGTCTGTCCTCAGGAACATTAACACGAACATTTTCGGGAATATAGAACTCTTCCTCTTTTATCTCCGTGTAACGCTGACTTATCTCGTTGAACGAGCCTATCCTGTGCCTAAACCATTGCCTTGCAACAAAAAGTGGAGCCTTTACGTGGAAAGTGAAAACAATGTGTTCAAATGGAGTTTCATGCCCGTGTTCCATTAAGTAAAATATCAATGCTTTATCTCGTTCCGGAGTCTTTAGACCTTGACCGTATGAAACTCGGGCAGCTTTAACTGCAGCGTAATCATCACCCATCATATCAACAAGACGAACAAAACCTTTATCTAAGACTCTTGCTTCGAACAAATTATGTTCATTTGACTCGGGTTTTTCGTTTACTTCTTCTCGTGTTACCAAAGAGATCCACCTCCAGCAAATTAAGAAGATGCCTGTATCTCTGTTCAGTAATTAATCTCCTGTCGAGCCAATCGTCAAGAAGCTCTTTTGAAACTAGGTTAATCACTGGTTCGAAACTCAACCTGTGAAAAGGTGTTGGACCATATTTTCTTAGAAGTTCTAAATGTTCTTGTGTAGGGTAACCTTTGTGCTTTATCAAGTTATATTCCGGATACTGAGCATGGAACTTCTCCATGATTTTATCACGTGTAACTTTCGCCAAAATAGATGCTGCAGATATCTGGTAAATTTTTGAATCCCCCTTAACAACACAGACCGCTGGAATGTTCAATTTCAAATTCTTTCCATCAACAAAGACATTTTTGATTTCCACAAACTGGCTTAATATCTCAAGTGCACGATTCATAGCAAGTTCAGTAGCATGGAAAATGTTATATAAATCTATCTCCTCTGGTGTTGCAAGCCCTAACCCAAATTTTGCACGAGCAAAAATCTCATTGTAAAGTTCTTCACGCTGTTTCTCACTCAAAGCCTTACTATCGGCAATACCTTCAATATAAACCCCTTCATCAAAATAAACCGCTGCTGCAACAACTGGTCCGAACAAAGGTCCACGTCCTGCTTCGTCTACTCCGATTATAGAATAGTCGATATGCTTCTTTTCTTCTGCCCAATTCACTTTTTTTGACTTCTCCTCATTCATTGACTTCATATCGCACCTTTATCGTGCAGTTCTTATAGTCTTGTAGATATTGTTCACATCCATCACGAATTTTTCAATCTTGTCACCTGTGATAACAAATAGCCAATTCTCTTTATACCAACAGTACAAATCTGTGTTCTCCAAACGGATTGTAAAAACACCGTAAGTCCCCATGTTTATTTTCAAATACTTCAGCTTAAACGGATTCCCGTATCTTTTTGTTATCTTGTCCCACGATGCTTTAGCCTGGTCAGGGTCTTCGTATTTAAAGACCATTAAAAATCCATCTACACCATCAAAAGTTGCATACCTACCTTCTCCAAGTTCCATGTCACCAAATCCGTTTATCCATCCTGTATCTAGCAACATGTACTTATTTGCAATAACATTTATAGCCGCCTCAACCGAGTAACTTGCGGGCGGAACTTCGGGAATAAATGGTATTGAACATGAAGTGAGAAGGAACAAGCTTACTAAAATTATAAAAGTCCAGCTAACACTTTTAATGGTTTTGGATAGCAATGTTCATCACCTTCTTCTTCAATTCTTCCATGAAACTTTTTCTGGTTTCTCGATTGGATAGAAAAATTCTATTGCATTCTTTACAATTATATCACTCAAAATAAAATCCGAATGGTCAAAACCTTCAAATATTTTGCTCTTCCCAAAAGCGGTTGCACTAATCAGCGGAACCATGCCATCATTTTTTGTAAATTCCCCTTCTGGGAATAGTACCCTGCTTACCGAATTCAGAAAAATCATAGCCACACTCGAAAAAGGCTCTGTTTTCAAGATATTCTGAACGATAGGTTCATTGGTGTTTGTTATTAAACTTGCAAAATTCATAAACTCAACAGTTTCCGGAATACTGGGATGTTCTCTTCCATACTGTAAATAAGTGTAGTTTGGCGCTTCTATAAATATCCCTGACAGGTTTGCACTAATCAAAATCATTTTGAGATAATCCCAATCGTTTCTCAGTTTTAGGATTTTTTTGTTCATTACAATTAAATTTGCAAATGGCGAACCAATATGGGGAGTTCCAGCAAAAATTATTTTTGCAACATAATTTGTAAAACCAGTGTCTTGCAAAGCATACCTTAAGAGCAAACCACCCATACTGTGGGCGTAAAAATTAAAACGCTTTTGCTCGGTGCTTAAACTTAACTTTTGAATTTCTTGCACAAGTTTTTTAGCACTTTCTTCTAACGGGATATCTAAAGATGGATAGACAAAAATATATAGCCCATATTCTTCCGGCAAACATCTTTTCCAAGTATCAATAAAGTACTTTTTGTAATTTGTCCATTCTCCATTTATTTCGTTAGGATCTATCCCATGTATAAGAATTACCGAAGGTTCTTGATTCTTTGGTTTTCTAATTTCTACAAGTCTCGTTTCTGGTCTTTTCCAGTTATATTCAGCTACTTTGGTATACTCGAAAAAAGGGTCTATTTTATAAAGCGTTTTGTAAACTGGAACTAGGGAATTATAGTAAACATAATATACTCCATAATCATCATTTTGCTGAGCTAAAGTGAGACCTGAAATCAATAAGACTAATAGTATCAAAGAGGATATCAACCAAAAATTGCGCACGTTCAGTACGCAAGCTTTAATAGCAATACCTCCAATATGTCAGAAGCGTCTTCCGTTCTATCAACTATGTCCCCTATATTTATTACTAATTCCTTCAGTTGCATCTTTTCAGCAAGAGGCGTGTCCTTACCAAATATCGCCCTTAGCAATTCTTCTTCAAGTACATCCTCTTCGTGTTCGAACCTTTCTACCTCGACCACATAATGTTGTACTTCATCAAGATTATCAAAAAGTTTCTCGACAGCCTTTACAAACGATTCGGCAGCGTTTACAGCACATTCCAATTGCCCAATAAGCTTTTCTTTTAGTTCATCCGGAACTTTTGGGTGTTGGTAATCTATAATCTTGCTAACCGATTCACACTTGTTAACAATCTTATCAACTGATTCCGTCAAAGAATGGATAACCTCACGCATGTCGGGTAAGAACAATCCCTTGTATATATCGGAAATTATCCCACGCCTTAGCTCATCGGCTTCATGTTCTATGCGTTTAATGCTCCGGAAATAATCCTGAGCTTCGTCACATCTTTCTTCGAAATAACAAGTAAAAAATTCTTTTAATGTAACACTTGCTTCCACTGTCTTTTTGGATAGCGCAAGTAAGCGCTCTATCACTTCCTTCTCCTTCTTTGCAAACGATAGCGGCATATTTAACACCCCTAAATAATTATATCACAACTTTCCCAAAATTCATGCTTTTTTAAAGAAAATCAACAAAGTATCACCGTAGTCTTTTTCTTTTACGACTCTCAGTTTTTCAATTACACTCTCACTCGGTTTTTCTCTTTTCGAACATTGAAGGATGAAAATCGAATTATCAGCCATAACGTTATGAACACGCGAGGCAATTTCATTAACAATTCCCAGTTCATATGGAGGGTCAGAATAGATAATATCAAAAACGCCGGCATAAGATTCTAAAAACCGGCGTGCATCGATTCTCTTTATATCAACTTTTTCTTCCAGTCCTAACTTTTTGATGTTCCTTTTTATCGTTGATATAGATAGACCAGAAACATCAACAAAAGTTACATGCCGTGCTCCATTACTTAGCATCTCAACACCAACGATACCACTACCTGCACATACATCTAAGCAAGTCTTTCCTTCAAAATCTACCATGTTTGCAAGACTTCTTCTAATTATCGCTGATGTATATCTTGTTCTTGGGTCTGGGACAGTATCGACCGTCCTACCTTTCAGTTCCCCTGTCTCGATTTTGAGCATACAATTTCTCTCCTATAGCTCTATCGTATATATTCACCAGATCCCAAATCCTGGCTTTCCTCACCTTCTGGGATTTCTGTGGCTTCTAGCTTTTCTACGACAACCGTTATCTCACCTTTGACTTTATCAAAATGTTTCAATGCCTGAGAAACTGTTCCGTAGAAGTGCTCTTCGTGTAGTTTTGTAAGTTCTCTTGCGATAAAGATTTTGCAATCTCCAAGGATATTGTATATATCCTCCAGTGTTTTTTTCAACCTCTCTGGACTTTCGAAAAAAGCAAAGCGTTCAATCAATTCGTTATCTTTGATTTTTCTTAGAAGCCTTCTTCTGTTCTTATCTTTTGGCATGAAGCCAACGAAATAAAAATAAGTTCCAGGAAAGCCACTTATGGCTACCGCACTCGTCAAAGCGCTTGGTCCAGGTATTACTTCCACCTTTATTTTTTCTTCATGGCATCTTTTAACGAGATTCCAGCCTGGGTCTGAAATCACAGGCATTCCCGCATCAGAAACTTGGGCAATTTTCATTCCTGATTTCAAACGCTCAATAATGTTGTCTATCTTTTTGAAAGAATTTCGCTCGTTAAACGACTCCATAGGTTTGGAGATACCGTAATAAGAGAGCAGATGAGAAGTTCTTCGGGTGTCTTCCGCAATTATTAAATCTACATTTTTTAGGATTTCGAGAGCCCTAAAAGAGATATCTTTGAGATTACCTATCGGCGTTCCAACAACATACAACACACCAAAGGTCTCATCATCCATCGAGACATTTTGATTTTTTCCTTCCTCGATTATAATCCCACTTCCTTCTATCCTTCTGCAAAAATTTCATCTTTTATAACTACGAAATCTTTCTCAAATCCGGTGCTAATTTCCAAAACCTTCGTTTGCAAGTTTTCGTCGAATTCTGTTCCTTTACCGAAGTAGTTCTCAAACGCTCCTTTCAAACTTTCAACTATCTGCGAAAATTCATTATATGCATGGTCATAGAGTCCTATTAAAGGTACATCAAGAGTCTTCGTGTTTTTAAAACAATGCTTAATTTCCTCGTGGGGAATTAACACTATTGAACCATGCTGGAGTATGTAATCTTGCGTCCTGGTTTGGGCGCTTCCAACTACTTTTTTACCATTCAATGTTATTTCATAGGCAGAAGGAACTTGAAAACAAATGTGACTGGATGGCTTGTTTTTTCCCGTTGTTAATTCTACAGGATACCCCAGTTTATTCAATCCAGCTACGATGATTTTAGAAATCAAGTTATACAATTCAAGCACTCCAAATTTGAAAAGCTCATGACCTCGAGGAATAATTATCGAATAAGTTACTTCATCCCAATGTAGAACTGCTCGTCCACCGGATGGCCTCCGGACAATATCAAACCCATTCTCTTCAAGATAATCAAAATCTACATCCTTTGCCTTCTGATGCTTACCAAGAGAAAGCGTTGGCCGTTCCCATGTATAGAACCTAAGAATCACATCGTTTAGCTCATTCACAACTTGACCAAGCGCAACATCAACTGCCATATTTTTTGAGCCGTTTAACCCATAAGTTTCAAAAACGTACAACTTATCAACTCCTTTAAAAACTTTGAAGCCTCTTTCTTAGCACTTTAAGCTTAACCTTTCATTTTTTTGGTCAACAAAAATATTGGGTTGGTTACCACTACTATTATAATCTTTATAACATACTGAGACAACACCATATTAAACAAGCGGTCGTAAACACCAATAAATGCGACAAGCGTGAATATCAGTGTATCGAAAAATTGTGCAACAAGAACAGAGATAAGATTTGCAGTAGATGCTTTTTTGAAGAACCTTGAATTGAATATATAATAATTTATCAACTGAGAAGTTCCGTATGCGGACAAACTAGCAAGTGTAAATCTCCAGTTGATTCCCAAAATCAAACGGTACGCTTCAGCTCTATTTATGTCCGCAGATGGAAGAAATAAACCAAATAAAATCAATCCGCTCGCAACTGCTTGAGCTAGGAAACCCATGAAAACCAAAAATTTCGAACGCTCTTTACCAACTACATCAGACATCATGTTTGCAATTATAAACGTAAAAGTATAGCTAATAATCGATGCTGGAAACAAAAACACTCCGAGTTTAATAACCTTTGCCGCAATAACGTTTGAGATAACAATTCCGGTGATAAACAAAGTTGTTAAAATCATAGCGCTTCTCTCCTGTCTGTCCACAAGCCACCTCTCCTTTCAAATATCGTCTATTTTAAATCGTTATCATTAACCCCAAGGCAAAATATTATAATCTGTCCCTTCATTCAACTCATATTTAGTGCTTAAAAATTACACAAATTGTTACTTTCTCTTAACTAAAAAATCCCGAAAGGGGGTATATAATATTGTTCGCAATA
Organism: Fervidobacterium pennivorans; assembly: GCF_001644665.1. Lineage (NCBI taxonomy): Bacteria > Thermotogati > Thermotogota > Thermotogae > Thermotogales > Fervidobacteriaceae > Fervidobacterium > Fervidobacterium ngatamarikiense. The sequence goes on along the minus strand of NZ_CP011393.1, from coordinate 1,271,961 downwards.
CTGACGCATTGTGTTCATTTAAATAGACATGCCAATGTATATGAAAAAAGTTTGTCTACTTAAGTGAACATTCGAAAGTATTAGTAATAATCAAGAAAAAAATCTTTTGTCGGGGAGGGATTGCGATGAAAAGCTTGGGCAGACACATCATTGCGGAATTCTACGACTGTGACAAAGAAATACTTGACAACATCGATGCTATCGAGTTTCACATGAAGCAGGCTGCATACGAAACCGGAGCAACCATCGTCAACTCATCTTTCCACCGGTTCCTCCCCTATGGAGTGAGCGGTGTAGTTGTTGTCAGTGAGTCTCACTTGACAATTCACACATGGCCAGAATACGGTTATGCAGCCGTTGACCTATTTACTTGTGGTGACCATGTAGACCCGTGGAAGGCTTTCACATATCTCAAGAAAGTTTTCAGATCTCAGAGAGTGCATGTTGTTGAACACTTAAGAGGCAGATACGACGAAATAGGCATTCCTGAGACTGCATCTCACAAAGCCGTTGTTGACGAAAACGAACAGGCAGTTGTCAGTCTTTAATTGATACGTGTGAATTGTATGACGCGGGAAAGCTAAATAAAATATAAGGAAAAGGAGGAGGGAATGCCTATGGAAGAGATGGAACTCAAACCCGGAAGACATATGTTGTACATGGAATGGTATTCTCGTGACCCGGGCGGATTATTCATGAAAGTAAACAGATGGCTTTATTCCGCTCAAAGCCCATATCAGAGAATAGATATTTTTGAATCACCTTTCTACGGTCGCGTATTTGCACTTGATGGTATTACAATGACAACGGAAATTGACGAATTCATGTATCACGAAATGCTTGTTCACGTACCGATGTTCATGCACCCAAATCCAAAGAAAGTACTTGTCATCGGTGGCGGAGATGGAGGAAGTGTTAGAGAAGTGTTGAAACACCCAAGCGTAGAAAAAGTTGTCATGTGCGAAATAGACGAAATGGTTGTTAGAGCAGCTATGGAATACCTTCCATACACAGCATCAAAACTCAATGACCCAAGAGTAGAATTGGTCTTTGAAGACGGGGCAAAATTCGTAAGACAATTTAAGAACGAATTTGATGTTATAATCATCGACTCGACAGACCCGACAGCTGGACAAGGCGGACACCTCTTCACACTTGAGTTCTACAAAGCGTGTAATGAAGCACTTAAAGAGGACGGTATTCTCTGCGCGCAAACGGAAGGTATGACTTACGACTGGGAATGGGGTTCAACAGCTTACAAGAGAATCAAAGCCAACTTTCCATTGGTTAAGATGTACCTTGGCTTTATGCCAACATATCCCGGTGGAATTTGGAGCTATACGTATGCGTCAAAAGCCGGTTTGGACCCAATAAAAGACTACAACCCAGAAAAAGTAAGAAACTTCAAAGAACCATTGAGATACTACAACGAGGAAATTCACAAAGCTGCATTTGCGCTTCCAAATTTTGTTAAGAAATACATCGGAGAAGAGTAAAGGACATGTTCACACCCCTTGCGGCAGGAGTATTCCTGCCGTTTTTTCGTCCTTGTTAAATCTCTTGAGATTTGGTGTATAATGGTTTTGAAGTTCACAAGGAACATTCAAACAACTAGGGGTGAAACGATGAAACTGGGAAGTAAATTGAAAAGACTTCGTTTAGCAAGAGGTTATACACAAGAAGAATTAGCTGACCGATGTGACTTATCAAGAAGTTTCATCTCTCAACTTGAAAGCGACAAAGTCTCTCCATCTGTTGAGACATTGGAAAGGATATTACGCGTTCTGGGAACAGATTTAAAGCACTTCTTTTCTGATGAGCAGAAAAAAATAATATTCAAAAAGGACGAACGCGTGCCTGTGTATGATCTACCGAAAGGTGTAAATATTGAAATCCTCATGGACGCTGTAGAAGATAAGGAGCTCGATGCCAAGATTGTTGAACTAGAACCTGGGGCACAAACTGAACAAGAAGGTTACCATGATGGTGATGAGTTCGGTTACGTTATTGAAGGTTCCGTTGATATCTATATAGATGGAAAAAGATACCGTGCCAACGAGGGAGACTGTTTCTATTACTCAGGCGATTGTGTCCACTATATGAGAAACCCTGGAAAAGAGAAAGCAAAGATTTTGTGGATTCAGACGATATAAAAACACAAAGGGGCGTTAAGCCCCTTTATTTTTTTGTCTTTTTACTTATTTAAAACTTCGCAAAAAACTCCCATATGATCAGACACTCTTTCCTTATCAAACACAATCTCTGAATCTTTCACTTCCCATCCTTCCGGAATAAAGATATAGTCTATCCGCTCACTCTCTTTTGAGAGTATGTCTCCGCGGAAAGTTGGTTGAGCAGGTTTTTCAGGATTGGCAACAACCCAAGCATCGATTAATCTTCTTCCAAAAATTTTAGTGTTTATCACAAGCAGGTATTCTTCAGAACCATACGGTATGTTAAAATCCCCTGCAATAACAAAGCTATCGTTTCCAACCTCCTTAATCCAATTTACCAATTTTAAAAATTCTTCCACAAATCCCGCTTCTTTCCAATTAAAATGGGCGCAATAGAGGTCTGTTATATTGTTGCCAACATAAACACGTGCTCTGATAATTTTTCTTGAGTAAAATGTATTTAAATCATCCTTTCTCGAAACATATCTACTTTCAAATTCTACGATAGGATACTTTGAAAGTATCCCAAGTCCTTCTTCCCACACACCAAAACCAAAATGTGAAACATCCCAGGTAAAGTAATAATTTCTGCCTTGTTCAAAGAGAATATCGGACAAAATCCTCACATAATTGCTCTTTTTTATTAACACACCAAATAACTCCATATCTGCTTCATCGTGAATATACTGACCGGCTTCCTGAAAAAAAGCAAAGTCAACGTTTTTTTCTGTTATAAAATTAGCAATTGTTTCTTGAATGGGTCTGTATTTTTTCAAAAAGGAACATAACGTGTCCTCTTTTTCCCATGATAACTCTTGGTATGTGTGCAAATTCAAAGTGAGTATCTTCATTTCAAACCTCCGTTCCATGTTTAAAAAAACTCACAATTAAGCCTACTAACAAAATTACAATCGTGGCTCCTAACAAAACAAATTTTCCCGGTGTGACGAATATCAAGACTTTGCTAAAGGAATCGAACACGCTCTTTTTAAAATAGATTAACCCAATAATCATTATATTCTCAACCAAATCAAACAAACCACCAAAAAGAGAAAATACAGTTAAAAACTCGTTCGACATCTGAATTCGCTCAAGAAATATTCTAACGGATATTGACCAAAGAAGAAAAGAATAGCTCAACGCAAAGAACGAATCTAACACGTGCAAATATACAAAGCTCTTTGCATCTACCTCGTTGACTTTATCTACATAATCTGATATATAGTTCTCGGACAGTAAAAATTTTGAATCAATCACAGCCTCTCCGATGGCGTTGTTAATCTTAGTACCATATGGTCCAAAGATGAAGTAGCCAAAAATAATCGTAAAAATTAGGCTTGTTATTATCCAGCGCCAGCTACCAATGCGGTAAATGTCTGGCCTTTCCATATAGCCACTCCTTTCTTTTTAAATTCAGGACTATTCAAACAAATAAACATTTCCATCTGTACAAGGTACATAAACTTTCTGAGATTTAGACATAACAGGTTTTGCATATACGCCCGCTCCCATCTTCCAATACCACTTAACGCTCCCATCTCTTCTTAATGAGAAATAATCCCCACCTTTGCAACCGATATATATATCATTGTCTTCCAAAACAGTCGGTGAAACTGAAATTTCAGAACTCATGTCAAATTTCCAAATCAAATTCCCATTTAAATCGAGGCAGAATAATTCTTCTCCAGAACCAACGTACACATGTTCTGTATTATCTAAACTATCTAATGCTGGTGAAACGTTAATCTTTTCATTCGTTTTAAATCCCCAATTTATACTCCCATCTTTTGAATTGATAGAGTACAAAAACTTATCTTCGCAACCTATGTACAAGTTCCCATCACTACCAAGTACTGGCATTGCACTTACAAACCCGGTAACGAGATGCCAAATCTCATTTCCATCGATCGAAAATTTATATAACTTCCCTTCGGATGTTAAAATATATATCCCCTCTTCTGTTACAAGTGGATTCAATTCTATATACTCCGAAATACTGAGTAACTTTCTCTTAGTGCCTTGCGAATTAACCTCGTACAGATTTCCATCAAAAGTCATTACATAAATCTTATCATCAACCAGTACTGCTGAAAAAGTTAGAGTTTTTCCAATCCTAGAGCTCCAGAGCTTTTCTCCATTAATCGTATACTTTCTAACTTCTCCACCGTTATCCACAATGTACAAATTCCCATATTTGTCAGCAAACGGTCCTGAAAAACTCTCAGAACCGAGCTCAATACTCCATAATAACGTTCCATCGAAAGCATACTTGTAAAACGTTGCATCGGCAGATACGACATAAACTGACTCCTCACTATCAACAAACGGGGAAGAGTATATCTCTCCAAACGTCTTAAACATCAGAGTTGGTTTTTTCAACTCAAATGGCGAATTTATCCCCCGACTTTCCAAACCTTTATCATCTGTGTAATCTTTTCGTTTTGGTGTAAAGTAAAATGCATCTATGTACCATGCATTTGAAAAGGCGTACGCAAGGAGGAATTGATAGGCTAAAAGTAGAAGATAACTGGCAAAACTCAAACCTGAAAGATTTAACAGTATCTCAACTATTGAAAAAGCTAAAGATAATGATGTAAGAAAAGAGAACATTCTTTTCTTCGTTTTCTTGAAGTACAACATGTGTGCAAGAGCTATGAGCAAGTAATAGAGCATAAGCGTAGGAAATTCAACTTTGAAACTATAAATTGCCAGCAATAAGAATCCAAGCAAATAAATCAGTGCAAAGATTCTGTAAGATTGCACAAAAAGAAATTTTACAACGGAATTGACAAGAAAAATAAAAGCTAAAAATAGCAAAAAGTTCTTCAGAGAGTTCGAAGTTAAAAATGCGCTTCCGCAGACGAGAACATAGCTAAGTAAGGTATTAAAAATAGCTGAAAGCGCTTTTCTCCTCCTCAATTCAACTTTTCTTAATTCTATGTCCTCCTCTTTTTCCATACGATTCCCTCCTTCCGTGATCGAAACTTAGAAAATTGAGAGAATAGTGCTACTCATAACCATCAAAATATATTTCGAAGTCAGGATATAACACTATTCTACATCTACTTCTCAAAATTGGTTCCGTTTTAATGAAAGAATCTATTTCATTTATTCATTACTTTACAGTATTTGACAGCACATATTACTATAGGTATAATTATGTTAAATGATTGCGAAAATGAAAGCAACACTTAAGACCAAAAGGGGGCATTTAAAAATGAAAATATTATTTATTGGTGGTGGTAATATAGCAAATATTGTATACAACGAGCTCAAGGACCACATTGAAAAATGCTGGTATTACGATGTACTTCAAACAAACCTTCCGTGTGAAAGAATGAATGATTTTACCATTCCAAATGAAGCAGATGTTGTTGTCGAATGTGCCAGTGTGGAAGCTGTTAAGCAATATGGTGTGGACATCCTAAAAAGCGGAAAAGATTTTTATATCATTAGTTCTGGAGCTTTTTCTGACGAAGACTTTTTCGATAAATTCATGATAGAGTTGAAGAATTCAAATTCCACAGTTTACGTTCCCTCAGGAGCAATTGGAGGTTTGGACATCGTATACTCCATAAGAAATTTCATAGAAAAAGTTGAACTAATTACACGCAAACCTCCAAAAGCATTCGGACTTGAAAATGTATTCCAAGAACAAATAATATTCACAGGTAACGCACGTGAAGCTATAACCAAGTTCCCTCAAAATACAAACGTCTCTGTTACACTTTCACTCGCTGTCGGTGATTTTAATAAAGTTAACGTACGAATTGTAGCAGACCCAGACGTCGACCAGAATATACACGAGATTAATATCTATTCATCCGTTGGGGACTACAAAATCATCCATAAGAATAAACCATCACCCAATCCAAAAACAAGCTATCTTGCCCCACTATCACTTGCCGCTGCATTGAAAAAGAGAACAGAAAAATTTAGAATTGGAGGTTGATAAGTATGTTGAAGAGTGCAGTGAGTGTAAGACCTGAGGATATAAGAAAGCTTGCAGATGAAAAAGGATACGTTATTGTAGCACACAATTACCAAATTCCTGAGTTACAGGAAATCGCTGATTATCTCGGTGACTCACTCCAGTTGGCAAGAATGGTTACAAAAATTGATGCAAAGAAAATACTCTTTCTTGGAGTAGATTTCATGGCAGAAGTTATGAAAGTTCTCAACCCTGAGAAAAAAATTATCGTTCCAGTTAGACACTCAACATGCCCAATGGCAAATTCATTGACAGTGGAAGATGTCATCAAGTTCAAAGAAAAATACAATGCTCCGTTTGTTGTATACGTCAACAGCCGAACGGAAGTTAAAGCCTATGCAGATGTTGTTTGCACTTCAGCAAATGCTGTTGATGTTGTTAAAGCTATTGATTCTGATACCATACTCTTTGGTCCTGACAAAAACCTTGCATCGTATGTTGCGGAAAAAACAGGTAAAAACATCATCCCGATCCCAGGAGAAACAGGCTATTGCTATGTCCATAACTATATCAAAGAAGAAGAAATTAAAAAGCTTATAGTCCAACACCCTGATGCTGAAATAATGGCACATCCAGAAGTGCCAAAGAACATAAGAGATTTGGCACATTTTGTAGGTAGCACTTCACAAATGGAAAAATATCCGGCAAAGTCTCAGGCAACAAAATTTATCGTGGTTACCGAAATTGGCATGATAGCTAAACTTAAAAAGCTCTATCCAGAGCGAGAATTTATCCCAGTAACTGGTATGGTTTGCTACAACATGAAAAAGAACAACCTTAAGAATACATATTTGTCGCTTTTGGAAGAAAGTGTTGAGGTTCTTGTAGACGAAGAGATTGCTAAGAAAGCAAAAATAGCCATTGAAAGGATGCTTGAAATAACTGAATCAAAAGAAGTAAAGAGGTGATGAAGAATGTCTGAAAAAATAGTCGAAGCATTAGTCGAATTGATAAGAAAAGATGAGCACTTCATAGATTTTGCATCGTATCCACTTAGAGGTAAAAATGTATCTGGAGAGATATTGCTCAAAGAACCGTCAGCTGTTGTATCAGGTGTGGAGATTGTTCAAGATGTATGTAAACGGTTTAACTTGACTATTCAATTTTCATGTAAAGATGGAGATGTCGTGGGAAAAGGTTCAATTGCTAAGATTTCCGGAGATGCTTATAACCTTCTCATCTGTGAGCGCACAATCTTAAACGTTCTCTCATTCATGAGCGGAGTGGCAACAAAGGTAAGAAATATCGTTGAAAAAACAAAAGGAAAGGTCAAAATTGCGGCAACAAGAAAGACTATACCATTCACCGGTGAGTTACAGAAATTGGCTGTAATTCACGGTGGTGGAGATACCCACAGGCTGAATTTATCCGATTGTGCAATGATAAAAGACAACCACATAAAGCTATATGGTTCCATTTCTGAAGCTGTTAAGCAAGTGAAAAAAATACTTTCGTTCAGTAAAAAGATAGAGGTAGAAGCTGAAAATGAGCAGATGGCGTTCGAGGCATGCGAAGCAGGAGCAGATATTGTGATGCTCGACAATTTCGCTCCGCAAGAAGCATGCCGTGTGGCAAAGGCTCTAAAAGAAAAATATCCTCACGTGCTCATTGAACTATCTGGTGGAGTGAATCCCGATAAGATAGAAGAATATCTTTGCGAATATATAGACGTAATCTCTATTGGAAGACTCACAAGCGAGGTAAAATACATTGATTTCAGTTTGGAGATAGAATAAAATAAGTAAAGAATAAAATTTTGGGGGTATCGAAATTGTCTACACAAGACAAAGTTATTTTCTCTTCATGGAGTGGTGGGAAGGATTCTGCCTTAGCATTAAATAGGGCTTTAAAAGAACTGAAAAAAGTAGACATTCTCTTCACAATGTTTGATGAAACATGCGTTCATACCCGTGCACATGGTTTGCCAAAAGAAATCATCACAGCGCAGGCTGAGAGCATAGGAGCACGCTCCATAACAAGGTGTGCTACTTGGGAAACTTACGAACATGAGTTCCTTGAATTTCTAAAGGAACATGCGCAAAATGGCATAGGCATATTTGGAGATATCGACCTACAAGAACACAGAGATTGGGTTGAACGCGTATGCAAAACGTATAATGTAACAGCGTTAGAACCATTATGGCTCGAACCGAGGGAGAAGTTGCTGGAAGAATTCTTGAAGGAAGGCTTTAAAGCAAAGATTATAGCAACCAAAAAGGAATACAAAGAACTGCTTGGAAAAGAACTACAAGAAGGCGAAACACTAAAGCTTATCGAAAAACTCAACATCGACCTTTCAGGTGAGAATGGCGAATATCATACAGTAGTTTACGACGGACCCATTTTTAAAAAGCCGATTAGGATAAAGATTGTTGGGAATTACTCGACTGAGAAAAACGAGTATTTGATAGTTGGGATATAAATATCAACAAAAAGGCGAGTTTGCACACTCGCCTTATTACTTATTTTCCCTCGCCCATTCAAAAAGTGGAAAATTATTTTCCAGTTTCATACGAATCTCTTCAATTCTCTTATTAGCAAGTTTTACGTACTCTTCATTAATTTCATAACCTATATAGAATCTGTTAGTCATGAGTGCAGCTATTGCTGTTTGACCACTTCCCATAAATGGGTCAAGGACTACTTCACTTTCGAACGTGTATAACTGAATGCAACGATATGGAAGTTCTATTGGAAAAGGCGCTGGATGTCCTATCTTTTTTGCAGATACTGCAGAAAACGTCCATACGCTCTTTGTGAATTCCAAAAATTCCTCTTTTGTTATTGTACTCTTCCTACCACTTGGATTTTTCCTAGAAAACTTCTCCTTAGAAAAAATCAAAATGTATTCATGCACATCTCTTAATGTTGGATTCGCTGCTGACATCCAACTCCCCCATGCTGTAGATGAACTAGCTGTTGCACCTTTATTCCAAATGACTTCTCCGCGCATTAGAAATCCTATTTCAAGCATATCTTCTATAATATATGCATGCAATGGAATGTATGGCTTACGCCCCAAATTCGCTATGTTTATGCATGCCCGCCCTCCAGGAACAAGCACACGATATACTTCTTTCCAAACTCTTTTTAAAAATTCCCTGTATTCGGTAAAAGTTAGGTTCTTATCATATTCTTTGCCAACATTGTAAGGTGGGGAAGTGACCATGAGATGTACACTGTTATCTGGTAGTTCATCCATATTTTCACTACTCTTAGGGAAAATTTTATTTAGAACATCTTTGTTTAATGGATTCTCGACATACTCTACGTTTTTTTCTTTTTGTAGTCCACTATACAAATTGCTGTTATAGAAAGGTGTAGAATCGTGGTTGCTTCTTCCAGAAACACCAAACGGGCTTGTGATAGTACCATTTTTCTTAGGCATTCTACTCACCATCCTGCAGAAGCTCAACAAAGACTTCTGCCATTTTTTCATAGTTCTCCTCTTTGCTTGCCTTTTCTATTATTCTACCAAGAACCACTTTGTCAATCAAGCATGAAAGGAATACAGATTTGTTTTCGACAAAGTCTTTCATAAGAGTTAATACTCTGTTTTTAAAATCCTCGTAACTTTCCACTGTTAAGAACCCCTCATGTTCTGTTTTTATAATATAGCCCTCTTTTCTACCTTTACTGTGTGCGACATCATTAGCTGATTGTAAACCCTTAACCACTGAAGGATTCAAAGAGTAGAATCCTTGAATAATTCCCTTCTCTTTAAATTTATCAACCATTTCTGCATAATGCTCTGTTATCGGTGTATTACCCAAAACAATTATGGGTATTGGCGATTTCTCAGCAGTTTTTAATCTAATGCTTAAAGATTTTCCAATTGCTTTCAACATGCTGTCTGATCTTAACAACGAAGGATTACCTTGGTGTTCAGTGAAATCTCCTTTGCATTCTAACTCATTTGTTTTTGATGAATAGCTCCAATTCCAAACAATCGACATTTTGACTTCAAAAATCAAGAGTATATCTTCGGAGTTCATCTTATTTTTATCTACTTTATCTGATCTAATAATAGCTATATCGGCAGGAGATTCACTACCCAGTCCAAGTTCTTCACATACAAGATGCTTAATAACGCTCAGATTTCGGTCCTTAAATAATTCTTTAAATTGTGGATCTTTAGAACCATCTTCAATAACCTTACTTAGAAGCTTCCAAACCCATTCTTCAGTGTATTCTCCGATAAGTGTATTTCTGCTTTGAAGTGTTGTTTTTTTACCTTTGTAACTCTTAGGATAATATGCATAATAGAGATCCTCTTCTTTAAGATAATAAAACAGTTTTTCTGGTTTGACTCTCTTTAAATAGGTTCTGAAGAATTCCGCTTCTTCTCCTTTAGTCCAAAGTTGTATTTCCACGTTTCGAGTCACCTCTCTATATGTAATGTTATCTTTTGGTATTTAAATTTTGTAATTCTATTACATGCCACCGAAATACTTCTTTCTCGCCATTGTATTCAATCTCTGCTTTCCACACAATGTCCGTTCCATCAAGTATATACGGAACAAGGAGTTTGTCTATTGGAGAAAGGTTTTCGTTTAGTATTCTATCCTTGTCTATCCAAACTAACTCACCTTCATCGCTTTCAACAAATTCAGTTCCTTTTGTCTTTCCAACAAATATAAAAAGTATCCAATTATAATGCTCCGGTCCTACCTCAGAAGTCACCATTTTCAACTTTAAATGTTCAAGCTCAAGTCCTGTTTCTTCCAAAAATTCTCTCTTTGTTGCTGTTTCAACATCTTCGCCTTCTTCAACATGACCGCCTGGAGGTACTAAATATCCAGAAAAAGGTTCTTTTTTCCTAAGTAAAAACAATATCTTTCCATCGTTTTCTGCATAGCAAATTGTAGCAACTTTTTGTTTTTCATTCTTTTTCAACGATTCAACTAATTTCTCGTATCGTATCATCTTATACATAGTCTCCTTCTTCAAAATTTATATTTTCAAGCTTTTCAATGCCCCATTAAGCATCTGAAGTTCGCTTATATATCTATCTAACTCAAAACCTTCACTTAAAACGGCGACTATACTTTCCCTGTGCTTTTCCAAAACGCTATCGTTAAACTTCTCAGCAATACCTCTCAGTAAAATAAACATACCATCTATAATATCCACCATCTTTGTATTGACTTCAGAAAACCTTTGACCAAGTTCTTCAGCTTTTTCTCCGGTAATATTTTCTAAATCTAAGCGATACATCAACGGCTCTGCACTTGAAATTTTTACTGGTTCATTTTTCATGAGTTGCCCAAGCATTGAGGCTATCATGCAATCGAGAAGAAACACAAATCCTTTGTGAGCAAAGAATTCAGAATGACTAAGCAAAAACTTCTGTTCAATACTTAAGACAACCTCTACTCCATACAAAGAATTCTCGACCTTCAAAAATCTGGGCTCGTTTGAGAGTTTTTGATTTTTCATATAAAGCGCAACGACATTTGCCACTTTGAATTTCTCGAAATTTTTTTCGTCGAGTTCAATTAAGTCCCTAAATTCTAATAATTCGACACTCGCAGTTGGGTCATATTCTATGCAGTTTAACTCGATACCCATGAGTTCTTCAACAGATTCACCGATAGTCTCAAGCATCATGAAGTTTAATACATTTGTGGAATGTAAATCGATTTTCAGATTGTTACCTACTTGGATAATACTCGGTGCAGCGTATTGCATAAGTTCTTGTAATTGGAACGCCTTATCGAAGTATATTCTCACAGCGACCACCCCCTCAAACTAAATAAGTGACTGATACTATTTTATCAACTCTTCTTCAATTTTACTCCGTGGATTTCGAACATTGAGCATATAGGCTCATACGGACAATTGTAGGCACGATTTGTAGCACTCCTGCAATTTCTCGTTTCCTTTGAACCGTTTGGAGCGATTAGTTCCATCCCTTTCTCATTAACTAACCGCATGGCAAGTTTAACAAATGATTTCATATCACTCTCCAAGAAAACAGGGATAAAGCTACCTTTCTCTGTTATCATACTAATTAATTCCATAAGCCAGTTTTCGAACACTTGATAATCGAAAGTAGTATACCCAAATATTGTTCCTCTCTTACCAATTGGTAGGAATATTTTTGGTGAATCATTATCGTTTTGGCGTTTTGCGTATTCATACCCGTAGGTGTACTTTCCTTTGTCGTTTGGTTTGAGTGAGAAAAGTATGAAATAAACTCTATCTCCAGTATTAATTGCACTGTCATTTGATTTTTGCAAAATCCAATCGTAAAACATCAGCTGCTCAATAGCAGAATTTCTAATATCTGCATATTTGTAATCAAGAATTGCGTACCCTTCACCTTCATCACTTCCATCATCTAAAAAGTCATTAGCCTTTCCGTTAGTTTCAGAATTTTTATTTACCAACGCGGAAACTTCATCAATTCGGTCCACCCTCGCAACGAAAGAATATTTCCCATACTGTGCTGTAAATTCCTTCTCGAGGCTCAAGATTTTTTCTGAAATCAATTCTATTTTGCTTCCAGAAAACTTTTTCTCCGATTCTTCCTCCAGATACCCTTCAGAAACACTAATACTTCTTTGTTTTAAGTTTATCACCTTTTTGTCTCGCACAAATGCCTTTAGAAGTGGCAAAAGATTTTTTGAGATTTCTTCAACCTTCATTCGTCTTGGAATGGAATGTGCGTAAATACCTTCAGAGTAAAGTTTTCTATACTCTTCATCTATCCAGTTAATTATTTTTTCTTCATCAACCTCAAAAATAGTCTTTTTCAAGAAATCTCCAAAAAATTTGTTCATCACTCGATGGACAATTAACCCGTCATTAATAGACTCTTTGTTCTCAATAGTCCCACCTGGTTTGTAAATATCTACTACCTGCTGGAAGTAAAACTGTAGAGGACATTTCATATACGTGTTTATCTTGTTGTAGCTAAACTCGTTAACCTCCACCCCACCGACGATAAAGTCATCATCAGCTAAGCCAAAACTCGATGGTTTTTCGAATTTCTCGAATTTCAGCTTTTCAATTTCGTAATCAATTTCAGAATATATATCCGAAAGATTAGGGACAAACTTCTCCCGCTCATTTTCCAGCTCCGCAAATTCACTGAGATATTTCGAAGGAACAAGCATATCACCTGTATTCGTAGCAAGAGGGACAACAAGCTGCGATTCATCACTGAACATGATTGAAAGTATAAGTGACCTGCGTTCCCGCTCTTCTATCATTTCGTAAATCTTTGACCGTTCATTGTTCGTTTTGAAAAGAAGCGGGTTTACATTTGCAATTGACGGATAATAATCATCCGTAAACTCAAGGAAGAATTTGTATTTTTTACTCAAGAACCTTGCGTTTGAGAGGTCAACAATATCAACTACGTTTGCAGATTTGAAAGTCTCTCTGTAAACCGAAGAATTAAGCATCACCGTGAGAAGTCTATATATTTTTTTCCAACCTTCTATCTTCGTTCTTTCACCAAGCTCAACAATCTTACCAATGTAATCTTCAAGCTTGTTTAACGTTTCTACAAACTTCGAAAACGCGTTTACTTCGTTCCCAAGGCTTTGCGAAACCTCTGCTCTTTCCACACTATGCTCAGAAAATCCTCCCTCTTCTGATTCCTCGAAGGCTTTTTCAAAATTCTTAGAGTACCTTAATATGAACATTCGGTACCATTCGAAGAAATTAGTTTTCCCATTGTTTTGGTCTATTTCATCGAGTATACTAAAAAGTTTCTCGATAACGCTTCTAAATTCTTTGAGTTGTTCTAAGCGTTTTATAGTTTCAAAATACACATCTTCTTCTATTTCTCCCTTTTCTTTCTGCCGTTCTATTTCTTCTATTTCGTTATCCAGGCTTCTAAAGAATATCTCATATCTTTTCTCGTGGTCTCTCAGGATGTTGAGTGTTAAGTTTACCGAGTAATATCCGAATTGCCTGAAAAGGTCTTCTACTTCATCCATTGTGAGCTTTCGTTCAGGTATCAACGGAGATTCAATTATCGCAAGCAAGTTTTCCGTTTTAAATTCGTTGATATACGTTTCCAAAGGCTGTGTGAGGATTTGGACGACTTTGCTTTGAGTAATAGGTATCTTTCCACTATATCTGTAGGGGATTTTCGCTTCATTGAACTCTTCCATAAGCCTTTTGGCTACAGAACCTGATGGCGTAACAATCGCTATATCATCGGGGCGTTCACCTTGTAAGAGTAACTTCTTCACCTGAGCAGCTACATAATTGTATTGGTAAAGTTCGTTTTCAACAGGAATTTTTATTCGTCGTACATTATCAATCAGCTCTTTTAAAGGTATTATCCTTCGTTTGCAGAAATCTGTTTTTATTTCAAATCCGGCTGACTCAAGGAAGCTGTAGACTTCGTCAAGCTGGTCAAAAGAAAAATCTGCAGGTTTTTGCCAAACAAAGAAGAACACATTTTCCGCTTTTTCAACCATTTTCATTAATGCCTTTCGAACAAGCGGGGAGATATCTAAAAATCCACTTAGAACAAGATATTTCCTGCCAGGTTCTACGTATTCCGCCTGGTCTACATACCATCTGTAAACACTTATGGGGTCATATATCTTCCTACCTTTAAGTTTTTCTGCAGATTGCTCCATTTTACGGATGATTTCGTTGAGTATTTCAGCAAATGGCGTTGTTGGATTTTGCATTATATCCCGAATCAGTGCATACGTACCTGTCAGTTCCGCTTCAGTTTTTCCGCTGTCTCCATAAAGGTTCAACTCCCAGATTTTTTCAAAAAGGTCTACGATGTATTCAATTATCGTTGGAGATTTAGAAAGAGTCCTTAGGATGATTTGTTTTTGGCTGTCACCATCGAACTTCGCATCACTTTGAATTTTATCGATAACATCCGTAACATATACCGTGTAGAAATCTCTATCAAAAACTTCCGCATCGTAATTGTTCAACCTGAGTATTTCAGTCACGTATTGGTTAATAACTCTAAACGCATCCCTGTTGATGGTTTTATTGACTCGCCTTGCGACATTATCTGCAATCTGTCTAACATAAAACCCTGAAGGACCGATGAAAAGAAAGTTTAAAGGGGCATCTTCGTATATTTCAGAAATCTGGTTGGCAACGAATTGAAAATGATTTCTGTCAACCGGAACAACGTAAGCTATCCTACCATTTTTCTTATTGCTCATATGCTCATCAACTCCTCGAACTGCTTGATTTTGTAAATTATCTCATCGAGGAACTCTTCACCGGGAGGGTCTATTCTCAACGCCTGTCCCCTTGGAACACTAACGAGGTAGCCACAATGAACCTTTCCAAGGTCCGAAAGAAGCATCATATAAAATTTCACTTGGAACATGTATCGTTCAATTTCCTCTGCTTCTTTGTAAAGGTCTGTACTCTTGAAATCTACAACGTAAAATTCTCCATCTTTCAAAAAGACCTTGTCTGGAACACCGAAGAGGATGTAATTTTTTCTTTCTTTTAATTTCTCATCGTATATCTCTATACTCTTTGCCAATCTCCATTCCGAGAATATCTTTTCACTTTCATTGAAGAGCGATTCAAGAACGCGCACATTGAGTATATCCTCTGGAAGAGCGTTCTTCTCAACAAGTAACTTCAACTGTTCGTACTTTGTTATACTTGCAAGCATTGAATGAATCTGTTTACCACGCGTGATTTCCGTAGCCTTTTCCAAAAGTGAGTTTAACGCCTTCAACCTTGCTTTGGCTTTCGATGCTTCAAAATTGCTCGTTGATGTTATTGAAATCGTCTCCGCACTGTCAAAATCCTCACTTGATTCATCAACAGATTCAAGATCGCTTTTTTCATCTTTAATGCCATAAAGCAGGGTTGGTGAAATATAACGTTTGTAAGCTTTCGGTGTGAAATCTGAGAAAATAAGCCCTTTATCGACCACGTTTTCTAAATCCAGCAGGGATTGGATACTTGTTTCTTCTGCGAACTCTTGTTTCCCAGATACAGATTCAACATCACTACCGGCAAGCTTATCAATCTCATCAAGACTCGAAATTATCTTAATTCTTTCCTCAAATCCCTTAGGAGTTAGGTATTTTATAGCGGGGATTCCTTTGGTATTCTTCCTTTGCAAATCCACAACAAAAAGCATTTCCTTTGCCCTTGTGATAGCGACGTATACTTTTCTCAGTATTTCAGTTTTATCGTATATAATCTCCGCTTCTAGAAGTTTTTTAAGTTCTTTTTCCAATTCCTTCGTCACTTTTGATGTTTCAAACTTCTTGAGAGCCTTGTCCAAAAATTGACTTATATAGACATACCTTCCATTCCCATCCTCACTTTCCGGAAAGAACGTCTTTTCCTCAGCTTTATCAACGCCATCGTTATTCACAAGAAAGACTATATTAAACTCCAACCCCTTTGATGCATGTATCGTCATCATTCTTACAACATCTTCTTCTTCAGAAATCTCTGAGGCTTCAACTTCCTGAACTTCAGAGATACGTTCAAGGAGCCTTGTTAACTCGAAGAAAGTTGGTGCTTGGTCATCAAATTCTGTAGCCTGCTCGAGCAACTTCCTAACATTCCTCAACCTTTGACTGGAATTCGGATAATGTGGTATTTTTCTTAAATACCCGCTCTCCTTAACGAACAACTTTAAGGTCTCTGCTGGTCTTAGGTAATATTTGAGCTCGTCGTATTTTGCGATAAGCTTTATCATCTTAGTAACATTCTCAGGTAATTCATTTTCCTCAGCAAGTTCTTTCGCACACTGGAAAAGGGATTTTTTAAGTCCTTGCCCTTTTGATTCTCTGTATCTCATCACAATTTTGTGGAAAATCTTAACCTTACCATTTCGAACTCCAACTTCTGGATTTTGTTCCAGATTATCTGTGAAAGGTGTAAAGAAAAACTGGGTGAAGTAGTAGTTACTATTTGGGTTTTGGATGGCATACAGTGCAGATATAACTGCCTTTATTTCTGGTCTTCGATAAAATCCTCTACCCTTGACTATATAAAGAGGGATGCCTTCTCTTGCAAAAACTTCTCTGTAAACATCCTCAATCCCTTCAAGCTTGTAAGAAAGGATGGAGAAGTCTTTGAAAGTTATCCTCCTTGAGATGGGGACAAACTTTCCATCTTTTTTTTCATAGAACGTCATTTCTTTACCAACCAGTGACTTTATAACCTTAGCCACATGGAGTGCCTCAAGTTCCCTTTCGTCCATATCTTTTAACTTTTTCATTTTTCCAGGACTTTGGTTATCTTCATCTAACCCTATTTCTTTGGCAGTTTCATCATTTTCTTGTAAGTTTTCCAGTAAAGATGCTTTAGAAATAGTTATGTAGTTTACTCTTCTCAAATCCCCCGGTAAAAACTCGTTTGAATCTGGGGAAAACGCAGCATTTGACTCATCGTCTTTTTTAATAAACCAAAGTTTTTCGTAAAGTTCCGGATAGCGTAATCTAAAGACCTCATGAATGTAGATATTTTCTTCTCTTTCTGTTGAAAGTATGTCATTAACGTTTTGTAATGCTTCATTTAAAACTATATCCTCCCCATTAGCCTGCGACTTATTCTTGTCTTTCTTTTTCGACTTTGACTTATTGTCCGTAGTTTTCGATGTATCTGGACTTTCCGAAAGTGCCTCATACACATGGTTGTTGAAAATTGTATTTTCGGATATGTAATTGAAATAATCAATAAGCTCAGGATGGGACCTATAGTTTATATTAAGCGAGAGCATTTCATAGTCTGTTCTTCCGCTTTTTATCTTTTCCTCAAACTCGTTCATAGTCTTAATAAAAACAGAAACATCCCCGCCACGGAATCTATATATCGACTGCTTTCTGTCACCAACATAGAAAATATAGTTATCATTCGTGTGAATCAAATCGAAAATCTTTTTCTGCAGTTCGTTTGTATCTTGAAATTCGTCAACAATGATGTATTTGAATCTTTTTTGATAATACTCCCTTATCACACTATTCTCGAGCACCTTTAGCGTTTTTTCGAGCACACCTTTGAAATCATACTCAAAATTATCGAGTGTTTCAGACTCATAAAACTCAGCTGCAATCAATGAAATATTTCTGAACGCGCGCAACGCACCGCCGGCTTCTTCGAAAACCTCTAAGAGCCTTTCACTAACCTTTGATTCATTCAACTCCAAACGCCAATTTGTAACAACAGATTTAATTTTCTCCGCAACGTCAGATATATCTCCAAAAACTTCAAACAGCCTAAAAATATCTTCCTTACTTTTTGCAAGTTCATCTGAAAGTTCTCGTATACGCTTATTCCTTTCCGTTGTCAAACCATACAAATAATTTGTGACTTTCTCAGTGTAATTTTCCCCGCTTTCAATGGCATCATACACGTCAAATGCGAGCTGAATCGCCCTTTGCGTTGCCTTGTCGATTAATTTTTTCTGCTTCAGTTCGTTTATTATCTTAAAATTCGGATCAACACCTGCTTCTATGTTCTGCTCAATGAGTATCCTTCTACAAAAGCTATCAATAGTAGAAATAATTGCCCTGGACATGTTTTTATAGACATCTTTCCAGTATTTATAGGCTCTATCATTCTCGCTCAAACTTTCAAGCTTTTTTTGTATCTCTTTGACAATTCTATCCTTCATCTCATTCGCTGCCTTGTTTGTAAACGTAACTGCTACAATACGGTCAACGATATCACTTTCTCCTGTTTTTTCATGCTGCTCAAGGATACCTATGTAATAATTCGTAAGCGTATATGTCTTTCCTGTGCCAGCAGACGCCGAAATAAAATAATTCTTATTCGGTTCCTTCCTTACCTTCTCAGCAACTGTGACCTTTTGTTCGGCACCTAAATTAAGTCCTGAGTTTTCCATTTAACCTCACCCCTCGCGTTGTTTACAGAAATATTTTAACACACATAAAAATATTAGAGGGCTCATCAATCAGTATACATTATTATACTACCAGTTCTTGGTGTGCAAATAAGAAAATTTAGAATTCAAAAATAAGATATACAAGACAGGCTTTTTAAGAAAAAAACAGCGTTTAAGCGTTATCAAATGTAAAAAGCAAACTTTTTTAGGAAAGAACTTGTAATTGTTTCAGGTAGTATAATTAAAATGCCTACAAAATGTAGAGAGGTGATTGGGTATGAAGCGAATGAAACTCGGTAACGAACTCGATGTTCCAGTTATCGGGCTTGGCTGTATGAGAATTTGGGATAAGCCAATCTCAGAGGTAGAAAGGCTAATTGCTACATCTCTTGAGCTTGGTATCAACTTCTTCGACCACGCAGATATCTACGGTGGAGGGAAATCTGAAGAAGTATTTGCTCAAGCACTGAAAAACCTCCAAATATCAAGGGATAAAGTAATAATCCAAACAAAGTGTGGCATCAGAAGCGGGTTCTATGACCTTTCAAAAGAACACATCATCACATCTGTTGAAAAAGCTCTTAAAAGATTGGATACAGATTACATCGATGTATTGCTTTTACACAGACCAGATACACTAATGGAACCTGAAGAAATTGCCGAAGCTTTCAGTTACGTTCATTCAAAAGGCTACGTGAGATATTTTGGAGTTAGCAATTTCAATTCCATGCAAATTGAATTGCTAAGCAGTGCAGTGAACTACAAATTACTAACCAACCAACTTCAACTAAGCTTGACGAATACAGGAATGATTGACTCTGGTATATTTGCAAACACAAAATTCCATCAAGCAATTAATAGAGACGGGAGTATCCTTGAATACTGCAGGCTGAAAGGAATAACAATTCAAGCATGGTCTCCATTCCAATACGGCAACGAATACGGAAACATACAGGGGGTATTTATAGACAACCCATTATTCCCTGATTTAAACGCTAAATTAGAATATTTGGCAAACAAATATAGCGTTTCAAAAGAAGCAATCGCCATTGCTTGGATTTTGAGGCATCCAGCAAAGATTCAACCAATCGTTGGAACAACAAATCCAGAAAGATTAAAAAAGATTGCACAAGCACAAAATGTTGATCTTACAAGAGAAGAGTGGTACAGCCTTTACATCGCAGCCGGGAATATGATTCCGTAACCAAAATAAACCAAATCGCCCTGGTGAAAAACACCAGGGCATTTATTTTTTGGTATTATCAATTCTCACATGCTACTTTTCTCTTAGTCCCTTCTAAAACAAAATCTCCTAACCATTTCAGATTTCTCATCTCTCACAGTCTTTTCCAAAACAAATGATCACAGACAAACAACCGGCAAAGTGATATTGGATTGTTTTCATCCCTCATAGTCACTTCTAAAACACCATTTTCTATACTCATCATCTTCTTCTCTTGCCTCTTCGTTCCCATCCCTTATAGTCAACTTCTAAAACTTCGCTTTCCGCTTTTATTATAACACAGGAACCCATGCTGTTTCAAACCTTCATACTCACTGCTAAAACATAAGAAAAATTCAAAATGGGCTTGAAACGCTTGATTTCAAAAGTTTCCATCAATTATACACACTTCTAAAACACCAAAATTTACACTACGTTGGAAGCATTACAGCAAAACGATCTGTTTCCCTCCCTCATAGTCACTTCTAAAGCCGTGACATTGATGGTAAAATCAAAGCCAAATGGTTCGTTGCGTTTCCATCCCTCATAGTCACTTCTAAAGCCTGATGACTTTAGACCAATCGAAGTAAGTATTGCTATATATTTGTTTCCATCCCTCATAGTCACTTCTAAAGCGACAGAATAATCAAAGCTTCAAGAATGCCAGCTTATCCAGAAGGTTTCCATCCCTCATAGTCACTTCTAAAGGAATACCGCGGCTTCAAAAAAAGTGCACTGCTAATTTTTGGTTTCCATCCCTCATAGTCACTTCTAAAGTGGTAATTATATTTGTTTCAGCTATGATTTTTGGACAAAGCGTGTTTCCATCCCTCATAGTCACTTCTAAAGTAATTATTGAGGGTAGCAAGTATCAGGGTAGCACGAACATCAGGTTTCCATCCCTCATAGTCACTTCTAAAGTATCCATTTCTGTACAACGGATATGGATCGAAGAATTCTTCCGTTTCCATCCCTCATAGTCACTTCTAAAGTCGAGGGAATTACGGTTTTTGCAAAGGTACGGGATTGAGTGTTTCCATCCCTCATAGTCACTTCTAAAGGGATAATAAAAGCCTCCAGGGAAACGGCCGAACTGGGTTTCCATCCCTCATAGTCACTTCTAAAGTCAAGGTTAGGGGGTTGACAATAAACAATAGTCAACACAGTTTCCATCCCTCATAGTCACTTCTAAAGCCGTAAAACCCTCATAGATATTATACCATTATTTTTGTTAAATTTGACAGTTACATTTGTAAAAATCAAAAGTGATTTATACATGAGCTTTTTGGAAAAAATTTATTTTGGATAAGGGGGCAAAAATTGGGTGAATTTTGCGAGTTTACATAAGCGTTACATAGTGGTTTTGAAAAACCTCGATTTCAAGAGCCTACAGGAATGGATTTAATAGTTTATGACGATAATATGCCAGATTTGTGGTTTTTTGTGTTTATTTTATTATGCATTTATATTGTTGTTATATTTCTTTATAATTAAGCAAGTTCCGAATTTGTCGCATCAAATAGAATTTGCAATCAATATTTTTGATACAAGATATTACACTTGAGATTGACTGTTTTGTGTTACATAAAATAAAACTAAATATTACTATTGGTATAAGTAATCTTAGGTTTCAACAGCTCACAATTTATTTAAAACGACTTTGGTTTCATAGGTTTTCCTCTAACCACTTTTTCCATATTTCATATTCCAGGCCGAATTTCTTTCCTGTGGTTTCTTCAAGCACTTCGGATATTATCTTTTTTGTATTTTGGTCTTCAGTTCTAAGTTTTTCAATAACAACCTCCAAAGCTTTTCTGTTTCTAAAACCTGCAAGAACTTGTGCAGCTGCTCTTTTAACATTCGGGCTTGTGTCGTCAATCATTCTGATGAGAAGTTCTATGGCTTTTTCTGGCTCGTGCGTTGTCAACTTTGATATTCCCCAAACAGCTGCTTCCCTTATTTCTGGATTTTTGTCGCTTAATGATTCACTTAAGACATTGTATGCCTCTTGACCACCAATTCTTCCTATTGCTTCTGCCGCTGACCGGCGTATTGTGTAGTCTCTGTCCGCCAAGAATTTTGACAGAACCGGTATTGCTTTTTGGTTTCCAATTTCTCCAAGTGCTTCAATTGCGAACCACCTGACGCTGAAAACATTGTCGTTTACTGCTTCCATCAATGGTTTGAGCACAGATCCCCCACCAATTTTCTTTAGCGCTTGCACCGCCAACCACCTTACGTTTGGATCATCATCTTTGAGAAGTTTTTCTATTTTTTCAAGCACACTGAAATCACAAACACGGAGCAACCCTTCTTGGGCTTTAAATCTAACTTCTAAGTCTTCATCTTTTAAAGCCTTAATTAGTAAGTCAACCGACTTTGGAGTGCCTATTTTCCAAATTACCTCAACTGCTTTTTTTCTTACCTCAGTATCTTTGTCGTTAATGGCTGCTTCAAATTTATCAAGAACACTAGCATCAGCTAATTTTTCAAGCACCTCCAACACGGCTATTTTAACTTCCGAACTTTCATCGTTAAGCATATCCACAAGGACATCGACTACCGTCTCGTCACCTATCATCCCGAGTGCTTCCACAACTGTTTTACGAACTTTCCAATCTTTATCTTTTAGAACTTCTAACAAAGCATTTACTGTGCTTGAATCACCTATCTTTCCTAGCACTTCAGCAGCAGCTCTTCTTACGTAGGAAGCTGGATCTCTCAACGTTTTTATTAATTGGTCAACAATTGACCATCCACCAAATTTTCCAAGTGCTTGAACACTCGCCAACCTCACCCACGAATCTTCATCATTCAAGGTCTCGAGTAATGCTTCCAAAAGTCCAGGAGTTTGAGAATCACCTATTGTGTAAAGTGCTTCAGCTGCGGCTTTTCTTACTGCCGAACTCTGATCTTTGAGTAGTTTAATGACTTCTGTTATTATTCTCGAGTCTTCTATTTTCTCTTTTTCGCCTACATTTTTTACAGCCTCAACAGCGGCTTTTCGAACTCTCCAATCTTCGTCATTTATGGCTGTAAGCAAAAAGCGCAAAGCTTCTTTCTTTCCTATCGTGTCAAGTGCTTGCACAGCTGCTAACCGTATTTCTACATTTTTGTCTTTCAATAAATTCCCAATAGCATTTATTGATTGTTCATTTTGATATTTTCCAAGTGCCTGGAGTGCCAACAATTTGATTTCGTCACTTTGGTCGTCTAGCATTTGTATTAGAGGGGCAATTGTACTTTCGTCATATATATTTCCTAATGCTTTAACTAATGCCAAACGCACACTTAAGTCTTTGTCTTTTACCAGCTTTGACAATTCCCCAACCGCTTTTGGATGCGCAATCTTGCCAAGTGATTCAACCGTCATTTTACGAATCGCAGTATCTTCACTTTTTAGAGCTTCGATAAGTGCGTCAACTGCCCTTGAATCTTGTGAAAAAGCAAGAATTTCTGCCGCTGCAAGCCTTACGGAAAGGTTTTTGTCTTTTAGGAGTTGGATCAACACATCAGTTAAAGGAAAACCTGACTTTGCAGCAAGCTGAAGTTCTATCTTTGCACTATTTCTTACGCGGTAATCTTCATCTTTCAGGGCTTCGGCAAGTAGTTCGTAAGCTTCATGAATGTTCGCTTTTCCAACAACCCCAAGTGCTTTAACGGCAGCTTCACGTACAACAAAATCGCTATCTTTCAAAGCACGCCTTAAGTGTTCTATTGCGTTCATACCTCCGATTTCTCCTATTGCCCAAATTGCTGCTTTTTTTACTTCAGGTGCTTTATCATTTAACATAGCCCCCAGGTGCTTTAAAGCAGTTTGCGCTTTTATCTTTCCTAAGGCTTGGGCTGCTAACTCTCTTAGAGATTGATTTTTTTCTTTCAGTAGCTCCGTTAATGTTTCTATTGCTTTAGGTGTTTTCATCTCACCAAGCACAAAAATAGCTCGCTGACGTAAGTCTTCATCTAATCTATTATCACTAGCCATTCGTATTAAGATTTCTGCGTCTTCTTCCTTAAACGCTCCTTCATTCTTGGAAGGCTCTGCCTGCATTTTTGTTGCTTCCGGTCCAAAGACTGACGAGAAAGCACTCATGAGTCCTTCAACGCTTGTCACTCCTTCCTGCCGGGCTTCACCTTTTTTGTATCCTGCGCCGTCATCTTTGCCTTCAATTGTTAAGACTAGTAATTCTTGAAGGACTCTTGAGTCTCCAATTTTGCTTAGAGCATCGACAACGGCCATCCTCACACCTTTATCTTTGTCTTTCAGCGCTTCCAAGAGTGAACCTACAGCTTTTTTACTTCTCATTAATCCTAGAGCCTCGGCTGCAGTTTTCCTAACGTCAACGAATGGGTCATTCAATGCCTCGATAATGAACGTGATTGCAACCTCATCACCTATCTGCCCAAGTGCTTGGATTGCAGCTTTTCTCACTTCTGGCTGATTACTTTTCAGTGTAGCGACAAGATTATCTATACATTTTTTGTCTTTTATTTTTCCCGTTGCTTCGATAGCTGCTAATTTCACAGCAATGTTTTCGTCTTCGAATTTTTTAACAAGGGAATCAACAGCCTGGGAACTTCCAATCTCTCCGAGTGCAAAAGCCGCCGATTTCCTTAGTTCTGGATCGCTGTCATCTAAAAGTTTGATAAGAGTTTCAACTGAACGTTCATCACCCAATTGACCCAATGCAAGTACTGCAGCTTTTCTTACCGAATGTTCTTCTTCATAATCAATAGCTGTATTAATCAACAAATTCAAAGTCCTAATATCACCAATTTTTCCAAGAGCTTCAACAGCTGCTTTGCGGATATTTGGGTTTTCATCGTTCATCATACTTACAATCGCATCAACTGACTCAAAATCCCTTATATTCCCAAGAGCTCTTATCGCTGCTTCTTTAACTGAGTACTCTTCTGTTGGATTTTCCAAAATTTCAATGAGCGGTTCCAAAGCTCGGCTATCGCGCAGTTTTCCGAGAGCCTCTGCGGCAGCCTCTCGAACGCTTGCAATATCATCTTTGAGCCTTTGTAAAATAGGTTCTAAGGCTCTGTTGTCACCTATTTTCCCGAGAGCTTCTAGTGCTGTCTTTCTAACGTTTGCAGATGGGTCCTGAAGTAATTCAATAAGGTTTTCAACAGATTCCAAACTTCCCAACCGTCCAAGCGTCTCTGCGGCTGTCATTCTTACCCAGGAATCTCCATCACTGAGCGCTTCAATAAGTGCAGGAACAGAAGTTTCGTCACCAACAATCTGCAGTGCTTCGACCGCGGCTTTCCTCACATCAGGTGATTCATCCCTGAGCAACTCGACAAGGTATGGCGTAGCCGAGGGATCATTTGTGTTTCCAAGAGCCTTGGCAAGAGCTTTTCTAACTCTCCACTCGCTATCTTTCAAAGCCATCGAAAGGTATTCAACAGCTTTTTCATGTCCAATACTTCCTATCGCCTGAACCACAGCAAGTCTAATTCCAACATCTTTGTCCATCAATAGTTTCGAAAGAGGTCCAATAGCTCGTTGGTCCTTTATTTTCTCCAACGCTTGTACAGACCGCAGTCGAATATTAGGATTTTCATCGTTTAACGCCTTGAGCAAAGCTTCAACAATCTTTTCATTGCTTACATTTGCAAGAATATCAACAATCGCGGACCGAATTCCCGCATCTTTATCTTCTAACAAGAAGAGCACAGTTTCATCAATAGGAAGCCCTGAACGAAGTGCGTTAAAAAGCGCAACTTTGGCAGATGCACGCACAACAGGGTCAACATCTCTCAAAGATAGAGCTATCGGAGAAACCACCTTTGGGTCCTTCATTTTTCCAAGCGTTTCTATGATTAGCTTTTTCAAATCAGAGGGAGAGTTTTGGAGGATTTCAACCAAGGCAGTGATAAATTTTGGGTCACTCAAATTTCCAATGGCTTTTACTGCTGCTTTCTTTCTGTTGAGGTCCTTTTCTTTTAAAACTGCAAAAAGTATATCGCTTCCTTTTATGAAGGATAGTATTTCCAGAACAATTGCCTCAAACTCGAACGTATGCAGTTGCTCTTTTGACTTCGTGGATAGGTCTATTGTGAATTTTGAACTCCAGCTGTTCTCTTCTTTTTCGAATGTCACTGTCCCATCGATTCTGTTATTTTTTTCTTCAGCTTGTATGATTATTTTGGCATCAAACTGAGCTGACTCTTTGCCAACAACTTTTAGCTCGCCGTAAGTTTTTAGTAAATCCTTTGCGATTCTAAAATAATCTAACGTTGGTTTGCTAAAAATACCAAATGGTTTTTCTCCACCTTTTTCGGATGCTATTATTTGGACAACACGGATGGCTTTTTTTAACTCCTCATCAGAGTTATTCATACATGTCAGCTCCTTTGAGCTAGGAGAAACGGTTAAACTTTTGAAGTATTATCCCTCGAAAGCCACCTACTGTAGGTTATCCGTTATTATTCTTTGTGTACCGGTATTTCAAAAGAAGATCAACAAAACCCCCTGCACTATATTTGATCTTCGAAACGTTTTCACCGAGCTCAGGTTTTTTGAAAACAAACAAATGTTCGTGCATTATCAAATAAAAGTTATTTTCGGAAACTTTCTTTCGCCAATAAGGAGTAGAGGTACAGTTATGTTGTATCTTTATTATTTCTTCCTTCAAGACAAAACCGTTTTTTAAAAATAAAGTTAAAACGTAGTAAGAAAGTGGTACATAATGCCCATTTTTTCTTGTATCACCGATGAGAACAGAACAAAACTTCCCAGGCTTTAACACTCTGAAAAGCTCAATAATAACTTTTTCTAACTCTGTACAGAATCTTTTAACATCGGATATATTGGATAGATCACCATTGATATTTCCTTCTGAGTACTTGATAATATTCAAATATGGCGGATGTAACAAAACAAAATCAACGGTTTCATCTTCGATAAAACTTAAATCCCGAGCATCACCGATAAAAACTTCAGGTTCATAAGAATTGGGACAGTTGAATGAAAGATTACGTTTTGTAAGTTCTACACTGGTGGGATTTATGTCTATACCTATTGCTCTCCTCTTCAGCAATTTTGCTTCAATTAATGTTGTGCCGCTACCCATCATAGGGTCCAAAATAACATCTCCTTCTTTTGTATATCTTAGTAGAAGATTTCTAGCAACTTGAGGTGCAAAGTTACCTCTGTATGTACCTTTATGTGTGCTCCATTTTCCACGTTCAGGAAAAGACCATACGGTTGTTATTTCCGGTTTGAAATCGAACTCTACGTTTAAATCATGCATATAACTTCCTCCAAAATCCCAAGACGAACTAAATAAGTATTCAAAACAAAGTCTAAGTTCTCCAAAGCTTTGGTCAGCTGGCTTTTTTGCTCTTTCCAAGCAGGACCATCTGTTATGAGTAAGAACTCATAGCCGTATTCTTTCAGTTCCTTTTGTCTTTCAATGTATGAGTCTATAATCTCCTGCGGTTTCGAACCTGAAACGTTGTAAAAATTAACCTCGATGTTTACGACTCCATATGAGCCATCTCCTCTGGGCTTTAACAGTATGAAATCCGCCTTTCTGTCTTTGAGTTTGTTAATATTTATGCTGTATTTTTCAAGAGTGGAGAATTTCTCTTGCGTAAGGAAAGTACACTTTAGATCATTGGCAATTTTTTCAATAATTGGTTTAAGGAAGTTTTCTAAAACTTTGCCACTTCTATTTTTTCTTGCATTTGTATCCATACCGACTTCAACACCCAGGATATAGTCAAGCAAACTTTTATCAGCAACATTAAGGAAAAAATCTTTCAGCCCCGTCTTCTTAAAGAAGTCTACAAAAATCTCAATCTCCTCTTCTCTTAAATTGCGTTCTGTGAAATCAAGTTTAATAACGTTCGTTTTTTCCAGATCAAATTCTGAAATTATTGAAACGGAATTGTCACGAATTGCCAGTAATAAAGGAACAACCTTGAGAACCTCAGGATATTTTCTAAGAATTCGTCTCAGTTCGTTATCAAAGTCCTCTGAGTGGAGCAACGAGTTGAGTATATTTATCTCCACTTTGTTTTTTTCGACAAAAGTTCTGACTTTCTTCCAATCTACGAAAAAGTCGTATGTTTTGTTCGTTTCAAGAAGTGTGTCTAAAAAGATTTTCATTAGGTCTTCCGTATTTGAAACCTTTAGCCCTTTCTTTTGTAGAATGTGCAGATATGTACTATCCATTTTCCATTCCACCTTCATAATTTCGTATTATTAATTCCATTATAGAACCTCTGCCTCTGGCATCACTGTTTATAAATCTTTTGGCAGGAACTCTTTCTATAATAAAGCCTTCATAAAGTTTTTCAAAGAAATCATCCTTTGGGTCAAAATTTTTCGGGTCGGAATTACTCAATAAGATATAAGCCCCTCGCTCGTGTATTTCTCTAAAATACTTAGCAAGTCTTATCTGGTCTTCGTCGCTAAATCCATCTTCTGTATAACTCGTAAAGTTTGAAGTTTTCGAAAGTGGTCTGTATGGAGGGTCAAGATATACAAGTGTTCCTTTAGAAATATATCTTTTACTTTCTTCAAAATCGGCACAAATAATTTCCGTGTTTTGCAAAGCCTTACTTACTTCGAAAAGATTTTCTTCATCACATATCTTCGGATTTTTGTATTTTCCGTACGGTACGTTAAATTCTCCGTTTTTATTCAGTCTGTAAAGACCGTTGTAACACGTCTTATTTAAAAAAATCATATAGGCTGCACGAACTATCCAGTCTTCGTTAAAATTCGAAAAATCGAATTCTTTCTTCTGCATATTGTACAAATCCCTAATCTCATAGTAAAACTTTTTCTGTTCATTCTCCGACAATGAAAAATATTTCTTTTCAATTGAATAGAGTTGCTCTACCAGTGCTTGAGGAGAAATTTGCACCACTTTGTATGCTATTACAAGGTCTTTGTTTATATCAAAAAGATACGCCTTTTTGATTATGTAGTTACTTTTCAAGTAGAAGAAAAAGGCTCCTCCACCAACAAAAGGTTCAACATATACATCTATCGTTTTGCTTCTCAATATCGGCTGTGGAAGCCGTTTTTCTAGTTCCTCGATAAGCTGCGACTTCCCGCCAGCCCATTTCAGAAAAGGCTTTGCTTTTGGGAAATTTAATATTTCATCTTGGAAAAAATTAATCATAGTTAACTTACTCATACGTTCCCTTCCTTTGAACAGTACCTGTACAACTGTCTTATTCAAATTATAGCACATAAATCATTTGTTTGTTTCTTTCCTTCCACATGAAGATTTGAAAACAAGAGGTAATGTTTGCTGTATGTAATCTCAAAGGAACAAAAAGAAGGTCGAGGGAAAAGAAAATGTTCTGAGAATACCCAATAATTCTGGAGTAGACCCGTTAACTTTTCTCCAGCCTTGAGCGTGTTGAAAAGATAAGTAACGCAATGGATCTGAGAGGATTTGGCAAATACAAAAAGCGTACATGGTATACTACAAAGAAATTCACGTTTGAAGACTATATTGCACTTGGAATATCTGGATTGATATTGTTCATATCTATAGCTATTGGAGTATTTGTGAACAATGGAAGGTTTTATAATCCTTTCTTGTGAAATCCTAATAGCTCAATATTCAATCCCTTCCCTTGCGAGAACACCTTTTTGGTAATAATGCTTGATTTCTCTCATTTCGGTCACTAAATCTGCAATGTCTATAAACTCCTGTGGCGCATATCTTCCTGTTAAAATGACCTCTACGTGTTCAGGTTTGTTTTTCAAAATTTCTACCACATCTGCTGGCTGGAAGAGTTTGTAGTAAACTGCAACGTTCACTTCGTCCATAACGACTACGTCGTATTCGCCAGAAAAGATAATTTGTGCTATCTTTTCAAGTCCCTGCTTTGCCAATCTGATATCTTCTTCGGTAGGTGAGTTAAAAATAAAGCAATCTCGTCCGTATTGTTCAATTACCAAATTTGGCAGGTATTTCGGTGCATCGAGTTCACTGTATTTCATGCCTTTTATAAACTGCCCGATGTACACTTTCTTACCCGCGCACACCGCTCTCAACGCTAAA
The DNA here is from genome assembly GCF_001644665.1 of Fervidobacterium pennivorans. Classification (NCBI taxonomy): domain Bacteria; kingdom Thermotogati; phylum Thermotogota; class Thermotogae; order Thermotogales; family Fervidobacteriaceae; genus Fervidobacterium; species Fervidobacterium ngatamarikiense. The sequence goes on along the minus strand of NZ_CP011393.1, from coordinate 1,241,705 downwards.
CCGAAAGCTGCTGTTGTTTTTCCCTTACCATTACCTGTGTAAACGTGGATATAGCCTTTTTGGTCTGGTTCTACAGATTTATTCATCCTTTCATCTCCTTTGTCCAAAGTATAAGAAAATCCAACATCTTTTCGTTATCTTCTGGCTTTTTAAGTCCAATTCTGACACTATCATTTATTCCAAAATCGAACATCTCCCTTGCGTGCATGCGTTCTTTGTTCAGCTTGGCGATGAATTTTTTCACATCACCTACTTTGGCAACGATGTAATTTGTGAGTGATGGGTAATAAATAAATTCAGAAAATCTTTCTCTTTGCTCAGCAAAATATTGTTGAGTTTGTCTCACAAAGTATTCGTAGTTTTGTTTATTTTCCACTATCGCTTCCAAAAGAGTATATCCATCTCCGCCTATCGCCCACGGCATTCGGTATTTCTCAAATAATCCTTTAAACTGTGATGATTTCACATATCCAACCCTCACACCTGGCAATCCCAGAATTTTCGTGAAACTTCGGACTAAAATTAAGTTCGGATATATCTTTTCATCCAATTCTATTCTCATTTTTTCGGGCACAAAGTCTATGAACGCTTCGTCGATAATAAATATTACATCGGTTCCATATCTGTTTAGTGACCAATCGAGCAAAGTAGAGTAATCTTTGTATATACCTGTCGGGTTGTTCGGGTTTCCTGTAATCACAACTATTTTCTTGTGCTTTTTTAATTTAGTTGCTGTAGTTTCTAAAACATTTTTTAAAATATCAAGCTCAATTTCTTTTGCTTCAACGTAATTAACTTTTATAATCTCCTTTGCTTTGAATGTTGCAACTCTTTCGTATTCCGTGTAATTCGGAGTAGGGATTATCACATGTGCGTCTTCCATCAATGTCCAACCAAGTATATGGAACGCCTCGGTTGCACCACCAACGATTACATAGTTGCTTCCAAAGTATTTTCTGAACAGCTCTTCAACCCATTCAATGTATGTGTATCTTTTTAGGTTTTGTAGTTTCTTCCTCAGCACTTGAAGTATAAATCCAGGAACAAACGGGTTCACAGAAATTGAGAAATCTAAGACATCTTCATCTTTTATACCGCCATGAAACTTGCGAAAGTTATTTGCGCCTTTCAATTCATTTCACCACCACCGTTAGTGTTATTATTATGAGTAAGATAATCGCAGTGACCTTTTTATACAATTTAAGTGCTTTTTTAACATCTTCCTTTTCTGGTATTTTTCCCTCAAGTTTGTAGTATCCTATTTTTTCAATCCCCACCTTTAAGACTCCCGCAAAAGCACTCATCGGATACATCGCGTTAATCTTTATTGCTCCGTATTTTAAGATGTATTTCCAGGAACTGATAGGATTGAAGAGTGAAATCACAAAAGCCGTAACCCTTGAAGGTACGATGTTTAATAAATCATCGAACCTTGCTGAAAATTTTCCAAACCACTCGTATTTCTCATTCCTATAGCCAAAGAGCGCATCGTAAGTGTTGACTACCCTGTAGATAACTGCACCGGGAAGTCCAAAGAGCGAATAATAAAGCAACGGACCGGTTATGCTATCTGAGATGTTCTCTGCCAAGCTCTCTATTGCAGCAGAGTAAAGGTGAGCTTTATCAAGCTTTGATACATCCCGAGAAACAATAAGCGAAACGTTCTTCCTCAAGAGTTCTACGTCATCTGTGTAACATCTTGCAACATGCTCATACAAGCTTCGGATAGAAAATGTAGATTTTAACAAGTAAATTGAACCCAAAAAACCTAAGATTCGCGAAATTTTGTTGTCACTTTTTGATATAACCATGAGTGATAAGCTTATCTCCAGAAAAAGCACAATTTCAATAGTCTGCGCTATCATGCCAAAAATAAACCTAAGGAAGTTACTTTTTTCAGGTTTGTTGAGTTTTTTGTCAAGCCATTTACCAACGAATCCCATGTAAACAACAGGGTGAATTTGAGAAGGGTATTCACCGAAAAGTAAATCGTATACTATGGCAAAAAGTAAAGCAAAAAGCTCTCCGGAAAGAAAAATTGTATCCAACATTTATTTTTACATCCCTTCAGAAATGATGCGTTCAATTTTCGAGATGTCGATATGTTCAATAATGAAGTCTGTTATTCTATCGATTTCTTTGATAATTTGCGCTTTATCATTCAAAGCGATTTCCCCTTCTTTTTTGGTCAATAAATCTTCGTCTGGAATTTTGTTTTCAAAGTAAGGTACTGTTCCAAGATATTCGATGGAATATCTTTTAGCAAGTATTTGTGGGGCGTCTTTCAGAAGTGATTTGTCACCATGGAATTTGGTGAATACAAAGCCCTTTAAAAGTTTTTGTTCTTTGTTATCCATCAGTTCGATGGTACCTGCAACTTGTGCGAATGCTCCACCCCTTGAGATGTCCGAAACAAGAATAACTTGCGCACCAACACTCTTTGCAACTCGAAGGTTTACTATCTCTGAGTCTTTGAGGTTCGGTTCAACGAACGCACCTGCTCCTTCGATGATTACTAAATCATGGTTTTTCGACAATTTCTCAAGCATGTCTCTGATTTGCGCAAACAATTTTTCTTTTGAATCAAACATGTAACGCTCAGATGTTAAGTAGTCGATGAATTCACCCATGAAATAAACCTGTGTTTTTCCTTCTTTTGGGACTATCAATATCGGATTGAATTCCATGGTAGGTTCTTTTTCGCATGCAATTGCTTGAACATACTGGGCTATCGCTATTTTCCCTTTCCCGTTTTGGATGTTGATAAACTTTCTTGACATATTTTGGGATTTGAAAGGTGCTACGTTTAGACCTTTTCTTGTAAAGTATCTGCACAAAGCCATTACTAACGTTGATTTTCCAACGTTCGACATTGTACCTGCAACCATTAAATACATCTTCTCACCTTCCAAAGGCATGGAATATATAAAATGCTAATAAGACTACCATTTGGGATATTAAACAACTCCCACCAAGCACATCACCTGTGATTCCACCGATTTTAATTTCCGAAACTCTGGAGATTAAGTATGCCGTGGTTATGGTTAAAGCGAGAGAAATAAAAAACATTAGCGGGCTAATGAAAAGTAACGGTATCAGGAAAATCATCGAACATGCTGTGTATCGCTTGTTGTATGGAAAGAGCATAGCACCCAATCCTTTTGGTTTGGCAGGTTTCGAAAAGGTGAGCAAAAGTGCCATTTCATATCTTCCAAAAACAGAGGCAAAAAGGAATGCTTGCCAGTTTAGTGTTGACATGAGTTGGTAAAAGAGCAAGATGTAGAGCATGCCATAAAAGACAGCGAATGGTCCAACATTACCTTTGGACATTATCTCAAGTCTACGTTCTTTGTTTGACTGGTTTAAAAAGCCGTCGAACATATCAAGAAGACCATCGAAATGGAAGAGGTCAAAGAAATAGTATCCAATAGCCATCGCTCCGAAAATGAAAAGCAATTTGTAATTACTCAAGGAATGAGCCAATAAAACTCCAATGGAATAAATAGTACCAGGGATGTATCCAATCACGGGAAAATATACGGGAATTCGTTTTATTCTTTTTTCCCATTCGTCAATATTTTTAATCTTGACAGGTAGCCTTGAGATAAATGATAAAGTAAGTAAAAAGTCAGTAAGGACTTCTTTCCACATGTTATTCAATGCTCCCAGTGTTATAAATTTTGTCTTTGAATTCCTCCCACAATTCTAAGGACTGCTCCAATTCGTCTTCATCAAATATTTCAAAACAAAGATACTCCACCGTGAAAAGCCTACCTGAAAGTATTTGGTAAACTTTGTCAAGTGTTTCCAAATCAAGTTTTTGGTGGTCTTTTCCCTCAATAACGCCCATCATATGGATTTCGACAATGTTATCAATGAAGCTGTTTTCCACTTTGGCTCCTAGAATATGGTGCCCTACGTCAAAGACTGTTCGTAAATGATTAAATACTCGTTCTTTTAGATTTTCAATAGAAATCTTTGGATGTGACAAAAGAGCGCGGAATAATTTCTTATCCTTTTCCGTGCAATCTTCAAAAGGATGTAGCACATAATTTACTATATCCAAGTTCATCTCAAGGTATTTAAATGCATTTAAAACGTTCGTAATGTTATCTGTTGGAAGATGGACAGTATATTTAATTTGTCTTTCGAGTGCAATTTTGCGTAAATGCTCCTTTTCTTGCTCAAATAACCTGTAAGTATCATCATCCCAAGTGTAAACAAGTAGCTCAATGAATTCAAAGTTACGAAACTTTCGAGTTATATACTCAACGTTTTCGTAATAAGTGCCAGGTATGACCCAAGATGTTGTACCTAATAGTTGGCTCATTTAATACGCACTCCTATTCCGGAGACAACAAGATAAACTTCTTTTGCGAGCTTAGCTAGTCGCGTATTAGTTTTTCCAAGTATTTCGGCATACTGCCTGGCTATTGGATTCTCAGGTATAATTCCCCAACCAACTTCATTGGTGACTACGATAACATCACTACTCATATTGCTTAGAACATCAACGAGCCCATCAATACGCTCCTGAACATCAAGTCGATAATAATAAAGGTTGCCAAGGTAGGTTGTAAGGCATTCAAAAAGGATAACATCGTAGTTGTTATCTATATTTTTGAGAACTTCCGTCACATTGACAGGTTCTTCGAAAGTATCGAAAAGCTCCTTTCTTTCCGCTTTATGCTTTTCTATTCTCAACCTCATTTCTTCATCAAACGGAACACCAGTTGCTAGAAAAGCTCGTTTGGTGTATTTTAAAGCCATGTTTAGTGCAAACGTACTCTTACCTGATTTCATTCCACCAGTTATAAGTATCAAACTGAATCACTTCCTTTCGATACACCCGCATCGTCGAATGTCGCCATTTCTCGTATCATCTTTATTGCCGCTTCTATAATAGAAATTGCCAAAGCTCCACCAGTTCCTTCTCCAAGCCTCATATCTAAGTCAAGAATTGGTCTAAGGTTCATAGCATCAAGTAAAACCTTGTGCCCTTTCACCTTAGATTTGTGACCAGCGAAAACAAAATCAAGCACACTAGGTTCAAGCTTCCAAGCTAGCAAAAGTGCTGCAGTTGTCGGAAAACCATCTACGACGACCGGAATATGTCTGCTTGTTGCCTCAATTATAAATCCTGCCATCTGACCAATACAAAAACCTCCGACTTTCTCGAGTACATCAATAGGATCATCGGCATTGGGTTTATTTATTTCTATAGCTTTTTCTACAGCTTGACGCTTTCTTTCTAATGTATCGTTATCGATAGGAGTACCTATGTCCAGAATCTCGTCTATATCAAATCCAAATGCTACAGAAATAGCCGTTGCAGTTGTAGTATTACCAATCCCCATATCACCTAAAACAAGAAGGTCTGTACCTTCTTCTATCGCTTTCTTCGCTATCTCTTTTCCTTTTTCAATACACTCAATTGCTTGCGTTCTTGTCATTGCAGGACCTTTTGTAAAATCGGCTGTACCATAACCAATTTTTGCATTGATTAAATTTGGATGTGTGAATTCAAAGTCTCCATCGACTCCGGCATCAACCACGTAAACATCCGCTCCAACATGTCTACCAAATACGTTTATGGCCGCACCGCCGTTAAGAAAATTCAGAACCATTTGGTATGTAACTTGTTTTGGATAAGCAGAAACCCCCTGTTCTACCACACCATGGTCGGCAGCAAAAACATAAATTCTTTTAACCTTCGGAAGGTCTGGTATTACTTTGTTCTGGATTAGTCCCATCTTCAAAGCGATTTTTTCCAAGTATCCAAGGCTACCAATAGGTTTTGTCAAATTGTTCAGACGTCTCATGATACTGTCTTTCAAAACGTTTTCAAACATTCCTTTTTCCATACGTAAACCCCCCTTTTGCTTTTATTAATCAAAGAAAAAATTTCCCAAACAGCCCGAGCTGTCGGGAATTGATTCCCACATAGTCGGTCTCCCGGCTCGTGGATCATCCTACTCTCCGCGCCTTCCCAGCTCAAAAACCTGAGCCAGTGGCTTTTATGCGGATTTCGTCCCCACTCACGGTTGCTGGGCAGCCCCGGATTTGCACCGGCGTTCCCATACACTATGTGGGATGTGGTTATTTGTTTTTTATTATTTTACCCCAAAACGTTTGGGTTTTACAACTTTGCTTTTACATAAATTTCTGACTTTATGTTATAATTATTAGAGTAAATGAACTTTTTTGGTCGCAAATTTAACGGGGAGGAGGATGGGCATGAAAAAATTCTTGTTGTTTGCCTTTGTGATTGTGGTTTTTTCGGTATTCTTCTTACTTTCTTCATGCAACAAATCAAATGTTTTGCGCATCTACAACTGGGCAGATTATATTCCTGAGGAAGTTATCCAACAATTTGAGAAAGAGTACAACTGTAAGGTCATTTACGACACGTTTGCATCAAATGAAGAGATGTTTGCAAAGATTAAATCGGGCGGAACAGGATACGACATAGTTTTTCCCTCAGGTGACCACGTTAAAATGATGATTAATGAAGGACTTTTGGAAAAACTTGACTTAAGCAAAATACCAAATTTCAAAAATATCGACCCTATCGTCTTATCTAAAACAACATACGACCCGAATCACGAATATTCAGTCCCGTATATGATGGGTACCACAGGTTTGATAGTGAACAAAAAATACCTCAAAGATTACGAAAAATCTTGGAGTATATATGAACGTGCTGATTTGAAAGGCAAAATGACACTCCTTGATGATATGCGCGAAGTTTTTGGAGCAGCGTTAAAATACCTTGGATATTCGGTGAACACAACAAATCCAGACGAAATCGAACAAGCAAAGCAAGTCATATTGAAATGGAAAGAAAATATCGTCAAATTTGATGCAACAACTTATGCACAAGGTGTTGTGAATGGGGAATTCTGGGTTGTGCACGGATATCCTGAGAACGTGTTCCAACTGATTCCTGAAGAAGATTTAGAGAATTTTGAGTTCTTTGTTCCAAAGGAAGGTGGAACACTCTGGATTGACAACATGGTAATTCTAAAGGATGCCAAAAACAAGGACCTGGCATACAAATTTATAAACTTCATTCTGAGACCAGAAATTGCAGCTCAGATATCTGACTATTTGATGATACCATCTCCTATCACCGATGCACAAAAATATAAAAAAGTTGAGCCACTCTACACGCTCGACGAACTTAGTAACTGCGAGATAATAGATTACATTGGAGAACACATTGATCTGTACAACAAAGCCTGGGAAGAGATAATCAAATAATCAAAGCAAGCTAAAATGTAGGTAACAAAGCGGGGCTGGTAAAGAGCTCCGCTTTTTTTGTAACAACCTTTCGCAAATATTGTGGAACAAAACAAGGCTAGTTGTTGTAGAATAGTGGTAGAATTTCAATAACACCACAGAGGTGGTCAGATGATAAAGATATTCAAAGAGCAAGTTGAATCAGCTACTAAGTTATACGATTTATCTAGCGAACTTCTAAATATTGAGAAAGCACTCAAAAAAATTAGAAACAACTTCCCAGACTTCACACTGCAATCAACACTTGTCAAAGTTGCGGTTGTGAATTCACTTTATAACACAAATATCTTCAGGGTATATGATGTTGCTTATCACATATCGGAAGTTATCTCGCAAGAAGGAATTGTTTTAGAACCTGAATTCGTAGACAAATTGTCGACAGTTGTGCTTAGAAGTAATGGAGACAATGGAAAGGAAAAACACTACACAAGCTTTTCTTCAGCTTTGGCTCATATTTTCTTAAGTGAAAAATTCCCCATCTACAATTCTGTTACAGCACGTATGGTAGCTTACCACTTAAACGAGGAAACTAAAGCTAGCAAGAAATACACAACATACAATGATTTTTATCATGATTTTTATATGCTTTTGAATTCTCTTGACTTTAAAACATCTGTTTCAGAATTACACAAATACCTTTGGATTTCAGGAGAGTACAGGAAGTTGAACGGTATAAAGCCTTGGGAGAATCCAAGTAATGAAATCAACCCTGGTTTGAAAAAGTTGTTCGAGAAAAGGGATGATACTACACAAAAAATTCTGAAAGATTTGATAAAAGACCTATATGGACCGCTGTTTTTAGAATAGCGGAGTGAGAATGATGAACATATGGCATCCAGAAAATTTTCATGGGAATAAGAAGAACAAGTTTTTTGAAGGTTGGTACTTTAAACAAACGTCTTCTCAAAAAGACTACGTTTTTGCAGTAATACCCGGAGTTTCAATTGGTGAAGATTCACACGCTTTTATTCAAATAATAGATAACAGAAATTTCTCAAAGTACTATAGATTTAAATTTGAAGATTTTAGATTTTCAAATAATCCCTTCTCGGTTTCTATCGATAAGAATTATTTCTCCTTAGAGAGTTTATCTTTGGAAACAGAATACATTAAAGCTAATCTGTATTTTCGAGAGTTAAAGCCGTGGCCCGTTAAACTTTTAAGCCCTGGAGCTATGGGTTTTTTTGGTTTTTTCGACTTCCTTGAGTGTTATCACGGAATTTTGAGCTTCAATCATATGGTAACAGGAAATGTTGTTGTCGAAGGGAAAAATATTGATTTCGAAAATGGCAACGGTTACATTGAAAAAGATTGGGGAAAGTCATTCCCAAAATCCTGGATATGGGCTTCTTCAAATAACTTTGATAATTCAGATGCTTCCTTTACACTTTCTATAGCTAACGTACCTTTTGGAAGGAGTTATTTCGTTGGTTTCATAATAGGCTTTTATCTAAATGGAATGATCTATCAATTTACTACTTACAACGGTGCAAGGATTTTCAATCTTCGCATAGAGGATAATGCAATTTATCTGCGTGTCGAAAGAGGCAAATTATCCATTGACATTAAAATGTTCAAAGGTGGTGGAAGTTTTCTTTTAGCACCAAGAAATGGAGATATGGTTGGCAGAATTGAGGAAAGTCTTAATTCGAATATAGAAGTAACTTTTAAATCTAATGGATCAGTTCTTTATGCTGGAAAGGGAATAAATGCCGGTTTGGAAGTTGTCGGCGATATTATAGAAGATATTAGAAATAGCAAAAGTAAAAGAATATCTCTCGTTTAGTCACAAGCAACTATGAGTGAGATTTGATTTTCCCCTTCAAATTATCGAAAAAAGTACACAAACAAAGCTAATAAGCCTATTAGGGATAATCCTATAACAACATTCATCCATCCAGGCAGACCGGAAAGTCCGTAGAACGCTCTTATTTCGGGCAAAATTTTAAAAACATTGACAATGTCCTGCCAAGTGAACCTTTCTATCTTTCCAACAGCGATAAACAGATTTCCAGCTTGTCCGTTAGGTGGGAAGTATCCTACAATATAGTATTTTCCAGTTTCTGGCAAAGTTATCGTCTTTGTAATGTGGATCCAAGAATTTGTATCGGTAACAGGCTCATAGAATGCTTGTGGCGTGTCTGATGATTCAAATAGAATAGCACCCATACCATCAGGAATTTCAAATGGAAAACTGCTTGTTTCTGGCAATTCCGGACCTACGATTGCAACTGCTGGCTTTAATTCTTTGTATTTATCAATTTTAGGTGTTCCTACCTGGAAATACAAATTCTCGCCTTTTTTGGCTTGGAATGTCAGCCATACAAAACTACTATCCTTTTCAAGAACTTTGTACAACACTTGGGAAATTTGTATATCGTTTATTGGAATAGCGTTAGATATATCAGCACCAGACATATTTGAAATTATCGGTGCATGTGCAAAGTTAAACAACGAGCCTGAAAGGACGAAAATCAAACACAGGAAAACTTTCATTTTCATTCTGCTCACCTCCACATGTGTTAGACAAAGGCATTTCCTGTGTCTTTTAACTTTCTATAAATCGAAAATAAAGCTCCCGACTATATCGTTCCAGACGCGAATGATTTAATCAGGTAGCCAATCTCTTTCGGCTTTTCAACTACAACTGCATGTCCTGAATTTGGAATTGTCAGATGGAGAGCGCTTTTAAGTTGTTTATAAATCTCTTCGCTAAATCTCTTCGGTTTTATATTATCTTCTTCTGCTGAGATAATTAAAACTGGAAATTCAAACTTCTTGATTCTTTCGAGCAAGTTTAGATCGTTCAATCTGAGAAATGCCTCAAGCAGTCTTTCAGCACCTTCGTAATTAAATCCTGTGAGTCTTGAGGCAATAATCTGAGATAGATTGTTGATAGAATTTATATACCCTTCGCTATAAACATCCGAAAGCCAGCTGTTGACAAAAATTTCTGGGCTTCGGCTCTTGGCACCATCTTTCCATCTCAAAGCTTTGCTTTCCATGACTTTGTCAGTGCGTGCTGTAGAAGTGATAATCATCATCGAATCTATGTATTCTGGATATGTCGCTCCAAACAGCATACCAACTTCTCCACCGTACGATGTGCCAATAAATTTCGCCTTTTTAATGCCAAGGTAATCTAAAAGCTCTTTCAAATCTTCCACATGCCTTTCAAATGAACATTCTTTATCTACCGCACAACCAGAACCCCATTGACAGCGGAAATCGTGAAACAACATTGGGATGTATTGAGAAAGGTTTTTTGAAAAAACCTTCCAGCTTTCATAATGCATGAATATACCATTCAAAAAGACTACTGAAGTCGTTTTATCTCTGACATCACAATTGTTCAAGTATTCGTATTCAATCTCTGTCCCATCAGAAGTCAAGAATTCATCCTTCATATATTCTCACCTCCAAAGAGTGGTATAATAATTATACACAAAAAGGAGGAGGTATGATTTATGAAACGTTTTTCCATTATGTTGGTGCTTTTACTATCATTTGTCTTTATATTTGCTACCCCGAAGGACCAAAAGGCGAAAGAGCCCGATATCACTTTGCAACTTTCGCTTTATTTATCCCAGAATTTTGGCTTAAATTTCTCCGTTGGTATCTCAGCTAACTATGATTTAGTTGAAGGAAAATCAGTGAAGTTACCAAGACCTAAGAAACATCCACATGATATTGAGATTAAGTATCCTAAGGGCAGAAAAGGTGTTGAGGTTGAACTAGTCCTCGATTCGGGAGTCACTTTCAAAACAGAGAATGTCACGGTTAAAGCCCTTGGGAAAAACAAGTATCGATTTGAACTTGCAAAAAGCTCAGGACCTTCCTATTTAATCATTCTTTCAGGGAAAGATGTTTTGTTTGCTATAAGTGCCATTCCAACCTCTACAGGTAAGGTAATGATTTCGTACTGGTACAGAAAATGATTTGAACGGTGAATAGTAATCAACTTATGAAAAAACGGGGGACTTGTCCCCCGTTATTGTTTCTCGAGATATTCAATTAATGTTTTGCCTTTCTTGCCCTCCAACCATGCATTGCAAGTGCAAATGCGATAACAGCATAAGCCATAAATTCTCTGAAAAACTCTCCTATCTGCGGTTGTCCGAACAATCTGTTGCCTGCGCTTGGTGCAACAACAAAGAGTGTGTGGAAAAGTATTACACCAATTATCGCATTCCAAATGGAGGCTTTTTGAACAGATGCACCACCAACTAAAAGCGCAGCGATTGAGAAAAGACCTATCTGCTCATGACTATTGTATGTGTTTATAGTTCCTATGTCTTGGAGATATATGACCTGCCCAATAGCTGCAAGTACAGTTGAGTAAATGATTGCTATAATTCTCGTTTTGTCAACATCAATACCAGCAGTCCTTGCAATGTGCATATCCTGACCAACCGCTCTGAAGTCCTGCCCAAGTTTTGTCTTCAAAAGGAAAGTTATGAATAAACACAACCCCACTACAAATAGAAGCGGGACAATAAATATGTTTATAAACTTTATGTTCACAACGAGTATGTTATTCAACGCTCCAGCGACTGTCCCATAAAGATCTACGGTGTTCCTCAAACCAACACCTTGTGGTAAGAGTATATCTGTCTTTGAAAATGGTATGAGTGAACCAATAAAGAACAAAAATATAAGTTGATAAACACCATTTGCAAAGAACCCAAGAATCATGGATGTTATCATCTCTCGTCCTTTTGCTCTGTTTAATGTTATCCCAACAAGCCAGCCAAGAAAGATTGACATTAAACTTGCAATAACCATTGACAATAAAACGCCTTTTACCCCAGTAATGTTCCAATCGACAACGAAAAAGAGTGCAGCCTGAGCGGCCATAGCACCCAAAACTATCGCGAAATTCAAGCCAAGCCCCGCGATAACTGGTATTATAAGTGCAAGGACTAAGAATGTATTTCTACTAAGTCTTCGAACAACTTCGGATATCAGGAACAAAGGAGGAATCTTTGCTGCAATAACAGCTCCCAAGGTAAGTACAAAAAAAACTATGGGAACTATATTGCTCAGAAGGATTAATTTTATTCTGCTTTTCACGTTCTTTTCCATATCAGTTTGCCTCCTTTGGTGCACGTGTCAGTGCGTAGAGTATCATACCGTTACTGACTATGAGTCTCATAACCTCGGTGATATCTCCACGTGTTACTTGGCTCAGCACTGGCAACGCGACTGTCAGAAGGGTTTGAAAGATTACTGTTCCCATTACAACGTTTGTTATAGTAGCTCGCCTTATTGAAGCACCACCTATTAGAATCGAAGCAACTGCGGGAAATGTCATAAACAAAGGTGCCTGGTAAAGCTGCACAAAACCATAACTTTGAGCATAAACGATGATACCTATACCTGCCAAAACAGTTGAGAGGATAACTGCATTTCTTCGTGCAGTTCTTGGATTTACACCGGAACTAATCGCGTACATTTCGTTTTGACCTACCAAATCGATAGACAATCCTGCCCGTGTTCTGAAGAACAAGTATATAATGAAACACATCAAGGCAAAGAACAGTATCAAACCTGTAGGAAAGTATAGGTCTCCAAGGATTCTAAACCTTAGAAAGTTGTTCAAGACTTTATCAAAGTATCCCTGAAGTGTTAGTGTATATCTCAATCCCACACCACCAATAGCCCATATCATCTCTGGGTTTTTAAAAGGAAGTACAAGCCACATAATGGACATAAACGCAACTATTGAGTATCCAACGTATGTTTCAACCATCATTTCTTGACCGCGCACTTTATCAAGCAACCAAGCGTATATCCAACCAAAAATAAGGTTAAAGCCTATCGAAATAGCGATTGACACAAAAAATCCCATAGGTCCTATTATTTGGTTTTCCATAACAATAAGCATTCCCAACAACCCACCAATAATACCTACCGGCAATCCAAAATTCGGACCTATACCTGCTCTAATTGTTGGAAGCATGGCAAGAACCAATACACCATTCATACCAATTCTCACCAATGAATCGCTTATCAATCCTGGTATTGAAACTGTAGTAAATGCAGCCAAAACAAACAAAGATAACAAGAAAAGGACGATGACTAATATTGGTAAGTCTACTCTCTTAAAAATCTGATTAACTAAGCTCTTTATATCCATAGTCTCACCCATTTACTTTTACCTCCTTTAACTCGCCAGCCATAGCTAAACCAAATTCGACATCTGGAGCTGTGGGTGGTAGTACTGCAGCGAGCTTACCTTCGGCAACAATTGCTATTCTGTCACATATAGACTTGAGCTCTGCCAGTTCGCTTGAGGTAAGTACGATGGTAATTCCATGCTCCCTGTTGAGCTTCACTAGATAATCGAGCACAAGTTTTTTTGCACCGACATCTATTCCTCGTGTTGGTTCTGAGACAAACAAGAGTTTTGGACTCAATGTAAACGCACGTGCAAGGCAAACCTTTTGTTGATTACCACCGCTCAGTCTTCTAACAGGTTGTGTAGGTCCTTTGCAACGAATGTCCAACTCTTTTATCAACTTCTCTGCATGTTGTCTAATAGCTTTTCTATCGTATACAGTAAAGCCCAAGAATTTCTTTGTAAACATTCCAAATGCTGTGATAGCGGTTGCAACTATGTTCATTTCCACAGACTCGTCAAGTAATAAACCGACACCCCTTCGGTCTTCTGAAACATAAACAATACCACTCTTCAATGCATACATCGTAGAATTTAGCTGATAAGGTCTTCCCATATAAGTTACATCGCCTTCGGAAAGGTAGAGTCCAAAGACACCGTTCGCAATTCCAAGCTTGCCCTGGCCGGCCAATCCTCCAATTCCCAAGATTTCCCCTTCTCTAATATCAATAGAGAAATCTTTAACTTCTTCACCAGGCATATGAACTTTCAAATGCTTTATCGACATTATTACATTATTTTCACTTATCTCTTTCTTTCTTGGCGGGAGTTGAACATTTTCTATCTTTCGACCAACCATTTTTTCTGCGATTTGGTAGACCGTAAATTCTTCTTTCCTACCCTCGGCAACAACTTGCCCATCCCTGAGTATAACTATCCTATGTGCCACTTCGAGTATTTCATGCAGACGGTGTGAGATAAAAATTATAGAAATACCTTTTTCGGAAAGCAACCTGATAATGTTCAGCAAATTCTCCGCCTCAGATTCAGTTAAGACAGCGGTAGGTTCATCTAATACAAGGAGCTTCAATGTTTTTTTGTCAATTTCGCGTGCTATTTCGACAAATTGTTTGTGAGCAACAGGTAATGAAGCAACGTATTCCATCTCATCAATTGAATGCATCTTAATGGTATCAAGTGCTTGGCGCGCATCTTTTCGCATTGCCTGGATATCTAAAGTTTCGAGTCTTTTTCCCTTTGTCCCTAATATCTTACTGACCAGGTTAGGTTTGGTAATTTCTCTGTTGAGTTTTATATTCTCTGTCACAGTAAATCCAGGAAGTAGCATAAATTCCTGGTGGACCATTCCTATTCCAAGTTCCATAGCTTTCGATGGAGAATCTATATCAACTTTTTGCCCTTCGAAGATAATTTCTCCTTCGAATCCTCCTGTGGAATGTATAACCGGCATTCCAAAAAGAATGTTCATGAGCGTTGATTTACCCGCTCCGTTTTCACCTACCAATCCAAGTATCTCACCTTCTCCAACTGAGATAGAAACGTTCTTCAAGACCTGGTTCCCGTAGTAAAACTTTGAAATATTCCTCATCTCTAAGACAGTTTTCATAGCTCATCCCCCTACTTAAAGGCTCTAAAAGAGGTCCTACACTTGAAAGAAGGAAACAAAAAGTCCTAAGGTTTAATTGAAAGGTGTCGGCAAGTAGCCGACACCTTGACTTCAGGAATTAAATTTTAAACCTATTAGAATTTGTCAACTCCAAAGATAACTGATTTGTGTATGAACATGTAGTAGTTCTTGTAAGGATCAAGAGTTCTAACCTGTAATTCAGCTTTTGGATACTTCTTCTTTGCTTCTTCTGTTACGATAAGTTTTATACCGTTGAGATTAGTTGGGCTAACTTTTTTCTGGACCAAGGCTTTAGCAATCTCTACTCCAGCCTCAACAAAGAGCATGTTCATTGGAACTGGCCAAGTTGCGAATCTGCCCGCACCGCCCATTTCTATGATTTTTTGGTTTACAACCCTAAGTATATATGTCATATCGCCTTTCTTATCTTCTGGTATCTTAATTCCAAGTGTTCCTGGGAACCCGTGCGTTGGGGATGGACAGCATGGTTCGAGATAATAACCACCGTGTTTGAGAATTGCTTTTTGGAGTGGTTCTTGCATACCACAGTTTGTTGAGAAAAATCCAGTCTTTGGACCATATTTTGCAAGTTGTCTTGGAACGTCTTCAAGTATAAACTGCTGTGCACCAGTAAGACCTTGCTCACCAAGTGGGTCTGGAGCAGAAACAAACACGAAGTTGATGCCCATTTCCTTAGCTGTCTTTTCCATGATATCTTTTCTTTCAGCAAGTAGTTTATAGCTCATGTGTCTCGGGAAGGAATAGTGAATAATCGTTTCAACACCCATCTTCTTTGCAAGTTCTACAATTGTCTTTCCACGGCCAGGTGTGTCAACTTCGAGTATAACGTCTGCTGCAGAAGAAATAACCGCTGGGTCTTCATGTGGAACACCAACAACAAAGACAATATCTTTTCTCATTTCCTTAACCCTTCTAATGGCTGCAGTTGTGCCAGGAACACCTTGACAAATAACTATCGCTTTGACTTGTGGATCGTAAGCAAGTTCTACGATTCTTGCAATCGTTGTTTCTTGTTCTTGCATGAACTTGTCTGGATAGGTTACGTGAATAATTTCTTTACCGTATTTTTTAACAACGTTTTCCGCACCTCTGTACTCGTCCTCACCTTGTGAAACAGTTCCCGTAACAACACCTATCTTGAAACCAAGTGCAGCGTAAAGAGAAGTTATGAATAGAACAACCACAAGCAATACCGCCAGTTTCTTCATACCCAATCCCCTCCCTTGGAATAGGATAATGTTAACTAAAAGTATTGAAACTTTCCAAAAACCGCATTATCCTTTAAAGAGAGGGCACCCACCCAACCAACTCTCGACAAAGGAGGTATCCCGATATGAACAACTCAACGCTCTCTTGTCCAAAATGCGGTTCCACCAGCTTGTACAAAAACGGTCATGACAAATACGGTAACCAACAATTCCTTTGCAAACTCTGCCATCATTCTTTCAAACTTTCCCATTCTCACAAACGCAAAAACTTCCCTTTCCCTTATCCCAAATGCACTTCTTGTGATAGGTCTAAGGTCTTTGTGTAGTGAAGAATCTTTGAAAAACTCACAATGGTAATATCAATCTCATTCTTCCACGCTTACACTCTTTCATCACTACAAGTTAACACTATCTGGAATAGTGTGGGTCAAATCAATTATATCACAAACGGTTGGTGTTTCAAAAAGCTGCGCTTGTTTTACTTAAGTTGTAAATTCTGTTAATTTATTACCTTTTTTGTTTCTTTTCATCTCTTTACAACGTGTGACTTTTGAATATTAATGTTTGAAAAGAAAGAGGGTTTTTAAAAGACATTGTAGTTAACCAATGCCCACGAATTATTTTTTCTTCTTGCTTTTTTGATAAACTACAAGCCCCCACAAACATTTGCCAGACTCCATTGCTTCGCGTTGATATTGCAGAAAGTAATCTACATACTTTACATTTGGCTGAACTGTCATAACTTGTGCGTAGCCTTCAAGAAGAAGTATCGCATTGAACATCTTCGTTCTTATTTCTTCATCCGTTATCTGAGTCGGTTTTTCAAGCCAAACGTAGGCAAGTAGCCTTCCGTATCTATCTTTTTCCTGGACATCGAATTCTAAGTAAACTGTTCTTCCTGTTAGTATTTTCTTTGTAAAGGCTTTTGCTTCCGGTCCGTATGGTTCAACATGTTTAACAGGGTGGTTAGTCTCTGGTGTGTTAACCCCTATGAGTCTAACTTTGTACTCTTCCCCCACCAAATTTACCTTTAAAGTATCCCCATCAACAACTCCAACAACGTAGCACTTTTTGTATTCACCTTGTGATTGGAAAAACAGAACAAGTGCTACAACAATTGCAATTAGGATACTGCCTACTGAGGCAGTTTGTTTTTGACGTTTTCTAGCCATTTCTACCCACTACCTCCATCTCCATCAACCTTTTAATCCTCTCCTCTGGTGCTGGATGGTTGTAATGCCAGACCTTGTAAAGTGGCATTGGGTTGGGATTTGATAGATTTTCCTTTACTAATCTCTTCAAAGAAGATATCAAAGGTTCTGGAGTGCCTAACAGTTTGGCAGAGTATTCATCAGCCTCGTATTCCATCTTCCGGGAAAGATAGTTCAAAATTGGTTCTAAGAAGAACATCAACGATGAAACGAATAAAAAAGAATAAGCAAATACCGTGTATGGCTGAGAGACACCAAAGACTTTTGTTTCAAGAATCATTCTGTAGACTGCATTTGTAATGTAAAGCACAAATGATATGAATACAATGTTTATTAACAAAAGTTTCGGTATATGCTTTCTCACATGGTGACCAAGCTCGTGTCCAACAACGGAAAGGACCTCATCATGATTGTAGCTCAAAATCGTATCGAACAATACAAGTCGTCTTGACTTTCCAATACCGGTGAGATATGCATTTTGTTTTTTTGTTCGTTTTGATGCATCCATTTTGTAAATATTTGGGACCTTAACGCCAGACTTATCCAACAATGCCCGTAATTTCGATTTTAGCTCTTCATCGTCCAATTCGGAGAATTTGTAAAAGAGAGGAGCTATAACTAACGGTTGGATAATCATGAAAAACAACAAAAATACGAACGATAGTATCGAAAGTTGCCACCACCAGACTCTAAACCTGTTCAAAAGCCACATCATAATGGAAATTATGGGCGCACCTATGATAACACCAAGTATGATTCCAATTATTTGGTCTTTTACAAACAATTTTGGAGTTGTTGTATTGAAGCCGTATTTTTGTTCAACGACAAATATGGAATATACCCTGAATGGCAGTTCGACTAAATAATCAATCAAAGCATAAATTCCAAAGAATAACAGCGACTGGACTATGAAGGTTCCCTTACTCGCAATGAGTTTTTCAAGAAAAGGGAAGAGGAAAAATACGTAAACCAGTGTTAGAATAAGCGAAGTAATTTTCATAACCACTCCGAGGGTAACTCTGTCTTTGAGATATCTCTTTGCCTTTTCAAAATCTTCTTCGGAAATCTTGTCTTTTAGCACATCTGGTATTTTCGCATTTGAATTTGTGGAGTATCGCAGGTTTAAAAGCTCGAGTGTGATATCCCACAATACCTTGAGAATAATTACAACCAAAAATAGCAAAACGAATGAATTCAACATCGCAATCTCCTCCTATACTAAGATAATCTCAATTAGTTATTATTATACCTCATCTCCCACCATCTTTCAAAATTTGTACAAAGTCTACTTTACAATCTAACATCATATGGTATAATAAATTAGGAACAACTAAGTAGATAAAAATGACTAATTTTGGAGGTGCGATTATGCTGCTGCAAGTAAAAGATTTGGTTGCAAAACTGAGAGATGAAGAGAAAGTTATACTAAAAGGTGTAAATTTGGAAATAGGTGCAGGAGAAGTTCATGCGATAATGGGACCAAATGGGTCGGGTAAGTCAACGCTCGCGAATGTGATTATGGGCAATCCGAAATACGAAGTTATCTCTGGTGATATATTATTTGAAGGTGAATCAATACTTGATTTAAGAACAGACGAAAGAGCTCAAAAAGGTATAATGATGACATTCCAAAATCCTTATGAAATTGAAGGAGTTAAACTCGACCAGCTACTTTTAATTGCCTACCGTAAGCTGCACGGAGAGGATAAAACATTCTTCCAACTCGACAAAGAGATGAAAGCACTTTTGAACGAAGTTGGACTCCCCTCAGAATTCCTGGAAAGGTTTGTTAACCTTGGATTTTCGGGTGGAGAGAGGAAAAAAGGGGAAATATTACAGGCTAGATTTCTGAAACCGAAGCTTTTGATTTTGGACGAAATTGATTCGGGTCTCGATGTTGATGCGTTAAGAATTGTTGCAGAGCAGATTAATAAGCTAAAAGAGGAAGGCACTTCATTGTTGATAATCACACACTACGCAAGGATTTTGAATTATTTGGATGTGGATAAGGTTCATGTGTATGTCGATGGTAAGATAGCATTGACAGGTGATAAATCACTTGCATACGAGGTAGAAGAAACGGGATACGCGATAGTAAATGGCTCAGCTGATGCCAATTCATCCAAATAAGGGGGGATAATGATGAGCGACCTCCATGAACTTTTGTATGAACTAAAAAAGCGCGAAGATTTTGAAATAAAAGTAAATGTCAAACCAGCGATAAAACTGCCAGCAGGATTGAATAAAAAGCTCATATATGAAATATCAGAAGCAAAAAACGAACCTGCTTGGATGACTGAACATAGGATTAAATCTTTTGAGATTTTCGAAAAATGGCACGAACCTGACTGGGGTGTTAGCCGTGAAGAATTGGACTTATCAAAGATAGTTCCATATGTAAAACCCAATGCTAAAAAAACAACTACATGGGAAGAAGTACCTGAAGAAATCAAACAAGCGTTCGACAAACTTGGTATACCGGAAGCAGAGAGGAAATACTTAGCAGGAGTCGGTGCTCAATTTGATTCTGAGATGATATATAAAAACATCAAAGAAGAATTGAAAAAACTTGGAGTTATATTCACAGACATTGAAACCGCTGTTAGGGAATATCCTGACCTTGTCAAAGAATACTTCATGAAACTCGTTCCTCCAACGGATAACAAATACGCTGCACTCCACGGAGCACTCTGGAGCGGTGGAACTTTTCTCTACGTTCCGAAAGGTGTAAAGGTTCCTCTGCCTTTGCAGTCTTACTTCCTTTTTGGTAACCCCGGTGGTGGGCAATTTGAACACACGGTTATAATTGCTGATGAAGGTAGCGAGGTAACTTATATAGAAGGCTGTACGGCCCCAAAATATGATGTTGTAAATTTGCACGTCGGAACGGTCGAAGTGTACGTCAAAAAAGGAGCAAAGATGAAATACTTAACAATGCAAAACTGGAGCAAGAACATGTTCAACCTTGAAATCAAACGTGCAATAGCGGAAGACGATGCAGTTATGACTTGGGTATCAGGTTCGTTTGGTAGTTACAAAACGATGGTTTACCCTGCAACAATACTCAAAGGTGACAATTCCGTTTCTGAAAATGTCTCAATTTCGTTTGCAGGACCTGGACAACATATTGATACTGGTTCAAAGGTAATTCACATAGGAAAGAATACACGTTCTACGGTAGATGCAAGAAGTATAAGCATTGGTGGGGGCTGGTCTTTCTACAGAGGTCTGCTCAAAATTATGGAAAGCGCAAAAGGTTCAAAAGCAAGTGTTAGCTGTACAGGTCTTATGATAGACAACAAATCAAAAAGTGACACAGTTCCAATAATCGAAGTTTACAACACAGACTCCGATGTGGGACATGAAGCGAAGATAGGAAGAATCAAGGATGAGCAGATTTTCTATCTTATGAGCAGAGGACTAAGTGAATTGGAAGCAAAAGGACTTATCGTTAAGGGGTTCATACAACCAGTTGTCCAAGAACTTCCATTTGAATACGCAATAGAATTGAACAGGCTTGTTGATATGGAAATTGAATCCTCGATAGGTTAAATTAGGGTGGTGAATGGTATGAACACTATGAAAATAGAAAAGACCTTAAGATTGGAGCATCAAAATCTACGAGCCATTGTTCCTCAAAGAAAGACAATAGATACTGAAGATTACAAGGTTGATGATTTCAAACCTAGTGGGAATAATCTACTTGATGAATGGAGAATAAGAAGACTTTCTGAATACCTAACCTATAAGTTCCCCATGTGGAAAAGGACAGGTTTAAAGAACCTTTCATTGCCAAATGTTTTACCATACAAAGGCTTGGAAGCACTGGATATCGAGGGGTTGAACTTACTAGAGACGCTTGACTTCGAGGGAGCTGACAGGAAATTTGTCCTGTTTGCAGATGTCTTTTCTTCGAGTGGAGAATATATCGTTGTAGAAGACGATACAACGATTGTTGTCAACGACGTTGGCCAAATTGACAACACACTAATTGATGTAAGAAGTGGAGAGTTAAATTTTGTCCGAATCGTTGAGCGTCCATTTTTCATCGGTAATCTTAGAATAAAAGTGAGAAGAAACGCAAAACTTAATCTATACAACCTCTATTTGGGAACTTCTAAAGACGACTTGCTAATTTCAAATGTTTTCATAGACGTCGAAAATGATTCAAAAACAATGGTTAAAGATTTCTACTTTGGTGGTAAAATAAATGTAGGGTACGTTGGTGTGCGAGTTAACGCAGAAAATGCATACGCCGACGTACGCCCGTACTATCTTGGTAATGAAAAAACAGTTATCGATATACTGTACCTCATGAGATTTTATAAACCAAACAGCTATGGAAATGTTGATGCAAAGGGCGTACTTACAGACGAAGCAAAGGTAGTTTTCAGAGGTATAATGGATATTCTAAGCGGTGCAAAAGAAGTGGAAGCCCATCAAAGTAACCATGCCACTTTGATGTCGCTTAAAGCAAAAGTTGAGGCAATACCAAGTCTCATGGTTGATGAAAACGATGTCGTCGCATCACATGCGGCAAGTAGTTCTCCAATAGATGAGAACATGGTTTTTTACCTGATGAGCAGAGGTATACCCAAAGAAGACGCTCAAAAGATGATTGTTCGCGGGGTCTTTGAGACACTGAAAGATGAACTAAAACGATACAATCTGGAAGGGGTCGTTGAGCATGCACTCGACAGTGTTCTCGGCTGAAGAGTTTCTCAAAATACTTGAAGACTTTCCTGTGTTGAAAAGAGAGGTAAATGGAAAACGGTTAGTCTATCTGGATAATGCTGCAAGTACTCTTAAAAGCAAATCCGTCATCGAAAAGATGACGGATTTTTACCTTTACCACTACTCTAACATCCACAGAGCTGTGCATACGCTTGCGACTGAGGCAACAGTTGCATATGAACAAGCAAGAGAAAAAATAGCAAAATTCCTTAATTCAAGCACTGAAGAAGTTATTTTCACAAGTGGAACAACCATGGGAATAAACTTCTTAGTTAATTCACTTGTAAGAAGTGGTATGCTGAATTCCGAAGATACGGTTCTTTTGTCTCAAGTTGAACACCATGCAAATCTTGTTCCATGGGTAAGGCTTTCAAAGTTTTATGGCTTCAAGGTGGAATATATAGAAGCAGATGATAAAGGTGTCATTACAACGGATGCTATTCTAAAAGCGAAATTGAAAAATCCAAAAGTGGTTTCGATAACCGGTCAATCAAACGTTACAGGTCAAGAAATGCCATTGGAATTGATTAGGGAAACATTCAAAGACTCACTTCTCATAGTTGACGGTGCGCAACTTGTGCCCCACAAAAGAATTGATGTTGAAAAGCTAGATATAGATTTCTTAGTCTTTTCTGGTCACAAGATGATAGCTCCAACAGGCATTGGTGTCCTTTATGGGAAGAGAGAACTACTGGAAAGTTTAGAACCATTCCTGTACGGTGGAGAGATGATAGACAAGGTTACATTCGAGGATGTTACTTTCAATATCCTTCCGTACAAATTTGAGGCGGGAACACAACATATCGCAGGTGCCGTTGGATTTGGATACACGATAGATTATCTTGAAAGTATTGGATTTGACAAAATAGAAAAGCACGTTGAAGAACTGTCGAAATACTTGATGGAAAAATTATTAGAACTTGATTTTGTGGAAATCTACGGACCCATAGATGAATCCCACAAATCTTTGGTATCATTTAATGTGAAAGGAATCCATCCGCATGATGTATCTCACATACTTGATGAAAATTTTGGAGTTGCAACAAGGAGCGGACACCATTGCGCACAGCCACTGATGAGTGTATTAGCACGTGGTTCAAAGATAGATTTCCCAAATTCCACAGTTAGAGCGAGTGTGTATTTTTACAACACGAAGGAAGATATAGATATCCTAATCGAAGGATTAAAATATATAAAGAGGTGGTTTGAATGATATATTCAGAATTCATAATGGACTATTCCAAGCTTAAAAAATTCCACGGAAAAATTGAGAACGCACACAAGGTCGAAGAAGGTAAGAATCTCTCATGCGGGGACGAAGTCACATTATATTTCCTTTTCGATGGTGATAAAATCGCTGATGTGAAATTTGAAGGACACGGGTGTGCAATAAGTCAGGCATCGACAAATGTAATGATCGAACAAATTATAGGAAAAACAAAAGAAGAGGCTCTGCAAATCATGAAAAATGCAGAAAATATGATGCTCGGCAAAGAATTTGACGGAAATGTTTTGGGACCTATTGTGAATTTTTACGACGTGAAGAATTACCCAATGAGGGTGAAGTGCTTCTTATTACCTTGGAAAACTTTGGAATTGGCACTTAAATCCGAAGGATAAGAAAAGTACTCTGAAGTTTCCAAACAAAAGTGAGCAAGTTTCAATTTGTCATCAGGAGGTAAGGGGCATATGAAAAAGGTTTTCCAAGAGTTTTCTGACTTTTTAAAGCAGTACAACGTCATCGGACTTGCTGTAGCAATCATTATCGGTGGCAAACTCAACCAACTCGTTACCTCTCTTGTAAATGATCTGATCACTCCTGCCATTTTGCAACCTGTGCTCACTAAGATGCACCTTGGAAAAATTGAGGAAATTCAGTGGCACGGTATCTACTGGGGAAGGGTTATTTCTGCTGCTTTAGATTTTCTTATCGTTGCTTTGATAGTCTTCTTCCTTGTTAGAGCGATGAACAAAGCTGCTGAAAAAGCAAAATTAGCAGCAGAACTTGCAGCTAAAAAGCTTGAAGAAAAAGTAAAGAGGGAAAAAGATTAAAAATCAAAAAGCCCAGAGCTGAGCTCTGGGCTTTTTTATTCTTGAACTCTTACCACAAAATGAAAGAAGCATATCCAACAGTGTAAGAAAAGTCCTGCGAAAACTCCGCACTCGTAGTGTGATATACGAGTTCGGCGTTTTCAAACAAACTTCTAACAACCGCAACAGGTCCAGGACCGCACATGGTTATGTCGTATTTTTTCAAATCTTCGTAAAGACCCTCCAAATCGTTACTAATTATTCTCGTAATAGCAATCTCATCTTTTTTCATGGTTAATTCATGTGGATCATAATGGTTGAAATCAGAAGAAGCAACAACTAATGTATCTGGATATTTCTCAAGAATTTTTCTTATCCTTTCAGCAATAAAGCGGGCCTTAGTGAGTCGTTGATCCATCATACAGATGGGAACTATTTGAAATTCACCAAATGCGTGTATTAATAACGGTAGTTGAACTTCTATAGAGTGCTCGTACAAATGGGCACTTTCGTCTTCTTCAATTATTTTTCCGTCTATTATTTCCTCAGCTATTATAGAGTTTACCCTAACACTTCCATTTGGAACGAACCACTCACCTTCCTTCCAAACAGAGACCGAAGCACCGTAACCTGTGTGATTAGGACCTAGAATGATTATGTTACTTGGCTTACCAAATTCAACAGCTTTTTTAATACCCAATCCTGCGGTTTTTCCGCTGTATATGTACCCAGCATGCGGTAAGATAAGACCTAATGGTTTTTCAAGACGATTTTTCGGTTTTTCACTTCCCAGAAAAGCTTCACACATGCTTGTCAATTGATTTGGAGTTCCAGGATAAAATTTTCCAGCAACCACAGGTCTTCTGTTCATTTTACTCACCTTTCCTTTGAGTAAACTACTTTGAAAAACTAACTATTCTTAGTATACCACAATTTCTTGTCGAAAATACCCCAAAAGACTAAAAAAGCGCCGGTCAATTCAAATGTCCGGCGCTTTCCGACAAATGCTTATACTGGCTACTGTTCTATTATCTTGGCTGTTAAGAATATCACTATGTTTCTCTGTTCGGTTTTCTCTTGTACACCTTTGAAAAGCCAACCGATTATGGGTAAGTCTCCGAGAATTGGGATTTTCCATTCCGATTTGCTAACCTCTTCTCTGGCAAGTCCACCGATTATGAGTGTTTGACCATTCTTGAGTGTAATCTTTGTTTGGACCTCTCTTTTGTTCTGCTTCGGGAAGCCTCCTACAACTACTGAATAATCAAAGTTTCCAACTGTTGTATATAAATCCAAGTCTATCGTATCATCAAGGTTTATACTCGGGGTGATTCTTAATTCTATACCGGCTTCCAAATAGTTCATCGTCTGCCTTCCTTCAGAAGTAATTACAACCGGTATAGAATCACCTATAAATATTCTTGCTTGTTCCCCACTCTTTGCCATTATATTTGGGTTTGCCAATAGTTTTCCTCCTCCAGATGTTCCGTATGGAGCTTGTACATTACTACCTGACGTTTTGATTTGGATTTGAGCTTCGTCAATTATCTTGTTCCACAGCGCTTGCAGGTCCATAAAGTCAACAATTTTGAATTTCAGGCTAAGACCTCCAGTACCAATCGATAGATAGTCAGCTGAGCTCAAAATTGTTGAGATATCAAACCCCAGACTGCTCAAAAGAGATTCGTCAACTACTTTTGTTTCGATCGAAACAACTCTAACTTTGGAAACTTTATCGATAACGTTTCTAATATCATCAACATTTTTGGGATCTAAATCATAAGCAATTACTATTCCGGCATCTGTATTCACCATTGCTTTACCACCGTAGAATTCTATAAGTGCTTTGACTTTATCAGCACCACGCGTTACATTAAACGTATACGTTGTTTTTGTTTTTGTGGCTTCAGGTGTAGTGTCAACAACATACACGTTTCCGGATTTTTTAATCGCTATCCCGTAATTCAAAAGTATAGAAGTGAAAGTATCGAAATCTATCTCTGATAGCGACATCGTTGCCGTCGTGTTTATTTGTTTGGAGAATATAATGGGATACCCGAAACTTTCAAAGACGGATTTTATAACGTTTCCAAGCGGTTCATTGTCTATTTTTACACTAATTTTGCCATTCTTAACAGAAACTTTCGACTCGCTAACAGATATAGGTTTTGAAACGTAGACCACATTACCGATTTCCTTAATTTCAACCCATTCGGAAAACACCGATTTGAATGTTTCAAAGTCTATATTATTCAAACTGACGGAGAACACTTTTGTTTGGACATCATCAATTTTGTAAGACTTTCCAAGTTTTGAAAGTACTTGGGACACTATATCAGTTACGTTTTTGTTTGAAGCATTTATTGTTATAAGCCCATCTTTCACAATAACTTCTTCTGGTTGCACTGGTTGCGTTTGTTGCTGTCCCTGGAAAGCTGTTTGTTGAGGAGCAGCGGAATAAATTAAGTAAACATCGTCTGTCTGTTTATAAGTAACGCCGAAGGTTTGTAAATATTCCACGAAGCTCCTAAAGTCCGCTACTAACAATCTCAAGGTAACGTTGGTCTTTAATTCATCTACCAAAATGACTTGTTCTTTAAACACATTACTTACTTTCATTACAAGTTCTGCTAAGTTCTTATTTGTAACTTCGATAAGCAACTTACCATTTATGATGTTATATTCACTCTGCGCATCGAACTGCGATATTTCTTTTTCTATCTTATCTAAGCTTTCTTTCTTGCCAACCAGATAAACTTTATCACCGATTTTGTAATGTTTTACATTTGGATCATAAACAGAAATGATTGTTTCAATATCTCTTGCTTCGAGTTTTGTTGTTAAAGTCCTAACCTCAAGTTGCGTAGAAAAACCACTTACGAAAGATTTTACACTTGCAAGTTGCTCTTGTGTTCCGTAGACTATGTATCCGGATTTTACTTTGTAAGTCTTTACCCCATAAAGTTCCTTTACAACACTATCCAGAACTTCGTCATAGTTAATTAATTCATATTCAAGCTCGGGTGATTGGGTAAGTTTTTCTATCTCTGATTTTAACTTAGCAATCTCATCTTGTTTACCTTTTAAGTACAGCACATCCCCAATCTGTATAGCTTCTACCTTCAAACTCAATAAGTCACGAAGTTTTGTTACATCTTCAAGTTTCACGTTGTTACCTAACCTGAAAGTTTCTATTGCTAAAGAACCTTTTTCTTTTTCAAAGACACTTACTTCTTCCGCTATCTTGTCGAGGCTTTCTTTTTTACCAATTAAGTATACCTTATCCCCTATTTTGTAATATCTAACTGAGCTATCGTAGATGTCTCTTATTATTCCTAAGTAAGCTTCTTCAATCTGCGTGTTGAGAATTCTGATTTCCTCTAACTTGACCTGTCCTAAAAACGCCTTTACATTTTGGATTTGTTCTTTTGTTCCGTAAACTATGTATCCAGATTTTATTTTGTAAGTTTGCACGTTGTATATTTTTCTTAAGATTTCATCCAAGCTTTCATCATAACTAATAACATCGTAAGTCATTTCCGGTGACAGAATCAACTTGTTGATTTCTTTAACTAGTTTCTCAATATCGTTCTTAATTCCTTTTAGATAAGCGGTATCTCCGATAACTTCTACCTTTACATTTAGTTCAAGGAGCGAGCTCAGTTTTTCTAAATCTTCTTTTTTCAAAGAACTGGAAAGTTTTAGCGATTCCAAATCTGACTGCATGTTAAGCGATTTCAAATACGCGGCTGCTCTTAAAGCAGGTTCGATAGGTCCGAAGACTACGGCTTTATTCATTTCTGGGAAGTAGATAACTTCAACATTGTAAACTTTCCTGACATAGTCGATATGTACATTTGAAAGCGAAATTTGGACGGGAACTATGAAATTTTCAACTGTTAGCTTTTCCAAAAATTGCTTTGCATTTTGGGATTGGGTTCCGTAGATAATTAATTTATCTGACAACGTGTATATTTCAACACCGTAAATTTTTTTAGCAATCTCCACTGCGTTTTCATCGTATCTACCGTTCAGCGTTATTATACTTTTGCCAAAGTTTTCTCTGATATTCTTAAATTTCTCCTGAATCGTTGAAGATTCTTGCTTCGGTACAGTTATTATCCAATAACCATCTGTTGTAATGTCAACTGGATAACCAAGAACCTTAGATATCACATCTTTTGAAGGATCAGATGGTTCGGCTTTTATAACAACATTCGTGATGCTTTCTTCGATTGCTTTCTTCAGCCTCTCTATTTCTTTTATTTTCCCTTTTACTAACCTAGAACCATCAGAAAAGGTCTGAACAACAGCTACATTAAATGATTTCAAAAAAGCTTCATCGACTTTAACAGTCGCTGTTGTAAAACTCATAGTGTTTACTAGGTCAAGAAATTCTTTGTATTTCTTCTCATTAACAAAGAGTGTCACGTAAACTGTGTTATCGTATGACTTCACAATATAATTTGGCTCAGCTATATCCAAATAGCTTAAAGCCGTTTTGACAGTGTCTTCCGATGTATCGGAAAACATGACTCTCCAAGGACGTGCAATAACAGGGTCTTCAAGAAGTTTCTTTACTACATTTTCATAATCTGTGGAAACATAAAGTTTATCACCTATAACTTCGACATTAATATCCTTGTAAAGCTGTTTGAGAAATTCCGCAACACGTTGAGGATATTCTGTAGTAAATGTCCTATATTGTGTCTCAATCGCAGGTTTCTGTGCAGGTTTCAAAGTTTTCACTAATTCCCACACTTTCTCGTAGTCAGCTCCGTTAAGAGCTAACTGTTTGATCTCTGGTAGAAGAACAAAATCGAAGTCATAAATCTTCTTAAGCTTCTCTAAGAATCCCTCAAGTTCTTTCTCGTCAGCTGTGTAACTGAAATAATACCATGTTGGTTTTGGTTCCATCTTCTTAGCAGCTTCTCTTGCGGCTAGGCCTATAGCAGATGCTAAAATCTTGTATTCATTAGAACCTCCATAAGTAAATAATTTTGACTTATCGGAAAGTGGTAGCGCGTAGATACTATCCATGAATAATTTGCTCAGCTCTTCAACAGACACCTTTCCACCAGGTATCTGGAAGTTCAGTGCGAATGTCTTTTCGATGTCCTCTTGGGAACCTATGTACAAGGTCTGGTCTTCTGAATAAGCATAAGATAAGCCGGTTAATGTTAAGAGATTTCTCAATATCTGTTCGATAGTAGAATTGTTCACTCTTGTATTTACGAGTTTCCCTTTCGCGCTATCGTATAAAACAAGATTTATTCCAAAGAAGTCAGCTAAGTCTTTAAAAACAACTTCGCTTTTTAGACTTGTAAAATTTGCAGTCATACGCTTTGCAGAGGTGCTCAAAGGCAACCTAATATATAATCTAGAACCTGTGACATTATATGTGGCGCTCACAGGTGTGAGCGTGTAGACAAATAGATTCGCGGCGTCACGGAATGGTATAACCTGAACGGCATCCACACTTTCAGCATTTATAGGGAGGTAAATAGGACTAACACATGTGTCATTTACAACGAAGAAATGAACAGTCTTGCTACCATTTCTCGAATAGTATTGAACCGTAGGAGTCTTTGTAAAAGATACTATAATTACTATCTCACTCGACGTCTTAACGTAAGTCAGGTCGATCAATTCTGCAAATGAACTTGTAAAAGCTAAAAGAAACATGATAAAGCCAAAAAATTTGAGCAAATTTGTGCTTTTCAAAAGCATTCCCCCCTGTTTAATTAACCGTTATTTCTGCATTACTGATATTTTCTTTATCCTTCCATCCGAAGTATCCAAAACAACCAAGAATTTACTACTTACGTAGATGACTTTGTATTTCCCATCGATTAGCTCCTCACTCAACCAAGCTTTTGTTTCTCCATTTAATGTGAGATACACCTTCGTTGTTCTTACACCTCCATCTCTGATTTCTAAGTATCCGTGATATTGTGTATTATCAGAAGTAATATCTTCTATAAATGTTGATGAATCTTGTGATTCCAAGGTTCCTGAAACACCTTCAAGCAAACTTACTAAATCAACAAAATACGGTTCAAAAACGTTCTTGATAATTACCTTAGATTCCGCTATTGAAGCTAGTTCTGTAATACTAAAACTGGATAAATTAGCAACTGTAGTTGCTCCAATTGATGTTGATCCAGATACGTTAGTAGAACCTTGACCAGTAGAAGTTGTAGTATTGTGTACATTAATACTCCCAGGTTGCGATGCTTGTTCATTTGTAGTCTGAGCTGGAGTTGTACCTGCCGTTGATGTTGGTGTTTTTTTGGGACCATAATTTATATACAGAACAACTATAGCAGCAGCCCATATAACTATCGCTATTATTAAAAGAATAACAGTTCTTCTGTTCAGTGCCATTGATTCTCACCACTTTCATTTTATATCAAATTTTATTCAGAACCGCGAATTATCATCGTATATTTCACTGAAAGTTTTTTAAATACTATAGGTTCGCTTAAAGAGGCTTTTATAACGATGTAATCAGTTATAAGGAGCCCACTCGAAAGAACTTCGTATAATTTTTCCTTCACTTGTTCTGGAGTCATTTCATTTTTGGCAAAGGTACTTTGAACGCTGTAAACAGAAGCTCTAACATTCTCTAATTGTTTGAGTTGTGTTTCAAGCTGAGCTATATTCCTGGATACACTTCTCACTTCGATAAATTTTTGCTCAAGTTTTGAGACATAAGTGTATGTTTTACCGGAAAAATAAAGAAGACTACCAAGAGTTGATACTATCAACGTAACAAACAAAATTATCATCGCGCCTTTTCTTGGCATCAGAATCATTATCTTATCCTACCCTCCCAAATGTAGTGGAAATATTTCATGTCTCCCAAAAAATTTCTTTGCTCTAGTAAAGATACAAGCACATCCTTATAAAACCGTGCCAGGTCGTTATAAATAACAGAAGTACTAATTTGTGTTTCAGTTCCGTATTCATAAAAATCTACGTAGAACCTTTGACCATCATAAATAACGTTTGTTAGAAAATAGCTGTTAGTGTTTGTGGATGTGTATTTGAGAAAGCTATGCAAAAAATATGTATTCTTATAAGCTTCTATTATATAATTCTTAATTTCCTCGCTTGCACTTTTCAACTGCGATTCCTTAGCCTTCAAAGAAGAAAGTAGGTTATCTATTTGAGCATCGATATTTCTCAAGTCAGTGGTCGTAAGATTGTTGAAAACCTCCGGATATCTTATCAACAACTTTGAAATTTTTTGTTCCATTATGAAATATGATAACGATAGTAAGGAAATGGAAGGCAATATCGATATAAACAAGAGCATTAAAAATGTAGTAAGTTTCAAAACCCTTTTCTTACCAGGTGATAGATTTAACTTTTCCAAGCTCTAATCCCCCCCTGTATAGTAGCCCGAGGTCTGCCAAGCTTAGTTGTGGATGTGGGAGGACTGTAAGTATTGCCTCGGAAAGTTTTGATTTGATATCAGACTCGGTAGATAAAATGGCTTCCTTGATAATACTCGAACGACATACCAAGGAGATACCATCGATCATTTCTATGCTAAGTTTTTCTTGTTCCGTCGTGTTAATCGAGATTATTACTTCCCTACCTACTATTCCCAGTATGTCATAGGTTATGCTATCAACTATCTTTTTCGCTTGTCCTATCAGTTCTTCATTACCACTGTTCTCTATCTCGAAGATTTCAAAACCTGTCTCCTCTTTGACAATATGATTAATCTCGTTCAAAGATAAATCAATCATTCTTACGTTCAGAATATTCTCACCGTTCATAATTACAATACCTGAAGTGTGCTCGCTAAGCACAATGTAAACCCATCTTCCAGGGAGTTTTTTTACTATCAAGAGTTCGGCAAGAATGTTTGGATAAGCCACGTCGGGTATAAAATCGATATTGTATGAACTAAGGAATCTGAAGAAATCAGATTTTTTCAAAAAGAATACAAGACACTTACCGAAAGCCGAAGGTACGCAAGATACGACTAGATCTTCACTGAGATTGTAAATTCGCCTGATTTCTAACTCAGCAGCCCTTATGCGATCCCTTTCTTTTTTGGTAGGTGGTAACTCTAAGAATGTCATTTGTACAATATCCCACGGTATGTTTATTACCGTTATGTCTTCAGGATCAGCAAGAACAAACTGAGGATAATAGTTTTTTATTTTCAGCTTTCCCACACGGTATTTTGCAATCGTTGTGTTGATTTGTCCATCGTTTAGGCTGTATGTTACCACTCTGTACAAAAATATGCCCAAATTATTTTTCACCTCCTGAAACTTTGAAAAGGATAGGTTCAACCGCTACTCCTGAGTATGTCCCACCTTTTACCCATCTGAAAGAGTTAACCACAAGACCTGAAAGACAACTTTCAGAAGCTTTGTAAAACTCTACCATATCTACCGTGACAATTCGACAGTAATTGTTGCTTTTGTAATCTTTGTACAGTTGAGATTTCCATAAACCTGCATAAACAGCCGTTTCTACATACTCTTTTGTTAAATCAATATTGGCTATTTTCATAAGGCTTGTTGAAAAAGCAACAAAAACAAACCCTAGAATAAGCAGTACGACCATCAGTTCAATGATGTTCAAACTTAGTCACCCTCGCATGATTTTGAAGTATTTATCGCCCAAACTGGCTTTGCATTTGGAATATCGTTGAGTACATTGTAAAAGCGATGAAAGCAATAAACAAACCAACAAACGCAATCATCATTGGCTCGATAAGACTAACGAGCTTCTTTGTATCAGCCAGTATTTCTTCCTCATAGAAATCGGCGACCTTTTCCATGACAACATCGAGTTTACCTGTTTGTTCACCGGTCCCAACCATTTCGTACACAATTTGTGGAAAGATGCCTGTTCGCTTCAGACTATCTTTTAAGTTACTTCCTGCTTTGACTTCTTCAATAACCTTGGATATTATTGCCATAAACCTCGGATTATTAGAAGCCTTAGCAGCCATATCTAACGCATTAACCATTGGAACTCCACTTCCGATGAGAACTCCGAGTGTTCTTGTAAATCTTTCGTTAGCCATCTTGAGCCTCAGCTTTCTTATCGGAGGAATTAATCCTCCTATGAATTCTTTCAAATACGCACCGTATACTGTATCTAAGAAGAATTTCAATCCAACACCAATTACTACAACAATAGGCAACAATATGTACCATTTTTTGGTGAAGATGTAGTTCAATTTCATAAGCATCCCTAAAACCCCTCCTTGGGGCGTTGTACCAAAGACAGAGATAAGCTTAGGCAAAATGAAAACAGAAATCACAATAACGACGGCTACAGCAAAACCTAAGATAAACATTGGATACGCCATGGATGATTTTACTTGTTCTCTTAATCTGTTCATTCCTTCGTAATAGTTTGCGATTTTTTTCATAGTAACATCTAATACACCGCCTTCTTCACCTGCACGCACCATGTTTATAAAGATAGAGTCAAACACTCCTTGTCTTTCAAGCGCGTCGGAAAAGGACATACCTCCTTTCATGTCCGCTGCGACTTCTC
This sequence comes from Fervidobacterium pennivorans, assembly GCF_001644665.1. Lineage (NCBI taxonomy): Bacteria > Thermotogati > Thermotogota > Thermotogae > Thermotogales > Fervidobacteriaceae > Fervidobacterium > Fervidobacterium ngatamarikiense. The sequence goes on along the minus strand of NZ_CP011393.1, from coordinate 1,207,892 downwards.
TAAGTATATTTCTGAATTTTTTTGAGAGCACCTCTTGTTCTGAAAGTGTCATTATCGCATCAACAAGTCTCAAACCTGCACTTATCATTGTTTCCAACTGTCTTGCGAAAAGAACAATATCTTTCAGCTTCACTTGGAAAACTGTTCTTTTTTTAGCTACATTGCGTCCAGGTGAGACAGGCCCCGCGGACGTCCTTACAGATACCCTTTTTTCACTTTTTTCCACAATATCGGTGACCAAAATACCTTGTTCCTTAAGTTTGTCCAATGCTTCTTTTATACTATCCGCTTGAACAATTCCTTTCAGCTTTTTTCCACTTCGATCTATACCTTTATACTCAAATACCAAACACACCACCCGCCCTTTTAAGTGTGGGCTACTGATGACCTCACATCTTCCAAAATAGTACCGCTTTTCAAGACTATTTTTCTATCGCACAAATCTTCAAATAACTCTGGTTCATGAGTTGCAACAAGAAAACCCTTGCCACTGTTTTTGAATTTCTTAAGAATTTCTCTAACCGAAAGGACACCTTTCAAGTCTAATCCGGCAGTTGGTTCATCAAAGATGAGGAATTCCGGTTTATGTAACAAAATGGATGCAATCGCTACCTTCCTCTGCTCACCACCAGATAACTTGAAAGGAGATTGCTTAAGTATATTTTTTCTTAACCCTACAAGTTCAAGCACTTTCTCAATATCTTCCTGGGTGAATGGAACACCAAAGTTCTTTGCAGCGTAAGTAATTTCTTCTTCAACAGTTTCGCTAAAAAACTGTCTTTCCGGTATCTGGAAAGCCACTCCAAATCTTTTACGGAACTCGTATGGGTAAAAGAAAGGGTCCTTACCGTCGTAAAGTAAAAAGCCCTTAGAAGGCTTTATAAGCAAGTCCAGCAAATATATAAGCGTTGTCTTTCCGGAGCCTGTATTACCAATAAGCAAGATGCTCTCATCTGTTGAAAAAGATAGATTTATGTCTTTAAGTGCCACTTTTTCAACATCTGTTTTCTCTTCAAAAATAACAGAAACCTTCTTTAACTCTATAAGCACACTTATTCACTCGCTTACCTTTAATATCTAAATTTATTCTTTTCGGGATAGATAAATTCGAATACCGCCCTCTTTCCAGATATCCTTGGCGTTGCCAAAAACTTCTTTCATGAAGTTCCTTATCCTCTCTCCACCTTTATTGTGATACGCGACTAACTGGAGTGTTCCTCCAAGCTTTAGGTGTTCGTAAGCTCCGGTAATTAAATCCATCCACACTTTCTTACCAGCAACAATTGGCGGATTAGCGATAATATGGTCAAAAATCATTCCTTCCCAAGGTTCATATAGGTTCCCTTGTCTTATGTCAGCATCGATATTGTTGTCTTTTGCGTTTATTTTTGCGAATTCAACAGCTCTTTTGTTGATGTCAGACATGAAAATTTCGATGCTGGGATTTTCTTTTTTCAGAACGATGCCTATTACACCATATCCACAACCTATGTCTAAAACCTTCCCACTGACTGGAGCATGATGATTGACAAGTATCTGTGTAGCTTTGTCAACATCTCCAAAAGAGTAAACTCCTGAAGGACTTTTAAACGAATAGATGTGCCCGTTTTTCAGCTTAAGCTGGACTTCTCTAACTTTTAAAGGAGTTTGTGGTTCTTCAACGTAGTAATGTTCAAAATGCTCAGAATTTCTTGCGGTTTGTTGGTTTTGCTGTTCTTTGTTTATGTCATCCCTTTTACCCATTATTTCACCTCCGGTTTAAGATTAAAATCGCCCTTTTATGCTAGTATGCAGCAAAAACACGGTTTTGGTAAAGCTTTTCTTGAGCTTTTGAGATAAGTGTGTTCAAGTCTTTTCCATCTGTTCCATATTCAGCTATGCTTATTTGAACTTCTAAGCTAATTCCTAATTTTGAAGAGAAGTTTGAAATCTTTTCTTCGAGTCTTTTCATTAACGCTAAAGGATTTTCTTTTGAAAGGGTGAGTATCACAAATTCATCACTGTTGGTTCTACCAATTACATCACTTTTTCTGCACGATTTTGTAATAACTTTCGATAGTTTAACTAACAAATCATCACCGAATTCATATCCATAGACTTTGTTTATCTTCTCAAATTCCTTTATATCCAGGAGCATTATATACAACTTAACCGGAATTCGTTTCGTTATTTCAGAATACTTATCGAAGTAAATAGCTATATTCTTCAAATTAGGTAGGTAAGTTAACTTATCAAAAAGGTTAACCCTGTCAATCTCTGCATTCTTTGCTTTTATAGCCTCTATTAGCTCAAACTTTTCAACAACGGTGGAAAGCAAGTTTCCCATTGCCTCGGCTACGCTTTGAAACTCAACTTCTTCGAATATATTTTCATGTTCACAAGTATCCAAATTGAAGAAACCTACCACCTTCCTTTGTGATCTTATTGGGATAGAGATAAAAGCCTTTATGTTATCAATACTTTGTGCTTTTTGTTGAATAAGCTCCTCATCTTCGTTCAGTTTTCTTGCAAGTTCTTTGATTAAATCAACACTTCTTCGTTTAATTACATACGCGTGCTTGAATCTTCTCATAACCATCTCTTTCGGAGTAAATTTAATGTTCTTCAAAATGCCGTAATCGTGGTTGTAAACCGCCAAATAGAAATATGTCCCATCTTTATCTAGCCATAAAACACTTCCGCTATGAACAAAGCTGAGATTATCAACAACTATCTTAAGCAATTGCTCGAAGTCCTTTTTTTTGAGACTAGTCTCTCTGTTCGTGGTTATACGCAGTAGATTTTCACTAAAAAGAAAGAACATATTTTTGATCTCATTCTGAAGATTTTCCTTCACCTTTTTTCGAGCCATTACTATCACTCCTAGTAAAAAACTTCACAAAACCTGTTAGCAAAATGTAGAACAAAAAAAGTATACCTATCAGCACTAAATATCCAGTGATACCTATTTTTAACGCTAGCAAGAAGTTTACATTCGACATACTCTCATCTCCGTCAACATTTTACAAATTCCCTACGAGTGCTATGAGTATTCCACCAGCAAGCACTGAACCTATTTGACCAGCAACATTTGCTCCAACAGCGTACATTAATAAGTAATTTGTCGGATCCTCTTTTCTACCCAACTGATGAATAACTCGTGCAGACATCGGGAACGCAGAAATTCCAGCCGCTCCGAGCATCGGGTTGATTTTATTCCTAAGAAAGAGATTTAGGAACTTTGCAAATAATACACCACCAGCGGTATCAAAAACAAAAGCGACAACACCCAAAAGCAGTATGTAAAGTGTTCTAGGTTGTAGGAACTTATCAGCTGTCATTGTTGAACCTATAGACAACCCTAAAAGAATAGTAACGATATTGGCAAGTTCTGTTTGAGCAGTTTTTGAAATTGAGTTTAACACTCCGCACTCTCTTAAAAGATTTCCAAACATTAAAAAACCTATCAGTGCAGCTGCACTTGGAGCAATTAAGCTTGCAATAATGGTAACTAAAATAGGAAAAATAATCCTGGCGGTTTTATTCACTTTTAAACTCTTCGGGGCCATTTTTATTCTTCTTTCTTCCCTGGTAGTGAGTGCTTTTATAACCGGTGGCTGTATTATTGGAACAAGCGACATGTAAGAATAGGCTGCCACCGAAATCGGACCAAGCAAGTCTTTTGCGAATCTTCCCGCGACGTAAATTGAAGTTGGGCCGTCCGCGGAACCAATTATACCTATGGAAGCTGCCTGCTTTATATCAAAACCCAAAAGCGTTGCAACAACCATCGTTGCAAATATACCAAACTGAGCAGCCGCTCCAAAAAGGAACATTATAGGATGTTCAAGCAAAGGTCCAAAATCAATCATTGCACCTACTGCAATAAATATCAAAAGTGGAAAAATTTCTGTTATAATACCTATGTCAAAGAATATGCTCAGAACACCACGATGTAAAACTCCGCCCATCCATTGGTCAATAGCGGAAGAGAAAGGAATATTTACCAATATTGTAGAAAAACCTATGGGAATCAGTAGTGCTGGTTCATACTCTTTGGAGATAGCAATATATATTAGAAAAGCCCCTACTCCTATCATGACAACATTACCTATACTCAGTGCAAATATCCCATTTAAAAGCTCTTGCAATTAAAACACCCCCCGCATATTCGCTGATAATGTTAACTAAAAGTATTGAAACTTTCCAAAAACCGCATTATCCTTTAAAGAGGGGACACCCCTCAACCAACTCTTGACAAAAGCAGGTCCCCCAAGATGAATAACTCAATGCTTTCTTGGCCAAGCAGTATCATTTGGTAAAAACATGTGTGAATCCAAGTTTTCATTGCTGAAAGACTTTTTCCGACTCAAGCGAGGACTGAAGAATAAGAAGAATTTAGCGAGACATATTCGAGGTTTTTGTGTAGTGAAGAATCTTTGGAAAACGCACAATGGTAATATCAATCTCATTCTTTCACACTTACACTCTTTCATCACTATAAGTTAACACTATCTATTCGCTACGCAGCGGTTCGGTTATTAAATACTCTCCTTATTTCATATTTTAGCATAGACAAGAAGAAATTGGGTGTGTTGATTTTTTTGTAATTCTAATTTTAACTCAAATTCACTATATTAAAATATCAGAAAAATACATCTGGAAAAAGGGGCGTGATTCAAGTGCCTAAAATTTCTATAGTCTTTGTTTTTCTGCTGTTGTACAATTCGATAATCTCATTGCAAGCAATAGCGGTGTTCCTACGGTATCGAAACAAACCAATCTCTATAATAGGAGCCATCACATCATTTGCCGTGGGATTTTACTCATTCGGCTATGCTATGGAATTACTTAATTTACTATCAGGAAATATTAGCCATGCGTTTTCTTGGTATAAAGCACAGTATTTCGCTATTCCGTACATTCCAGTGCTCTGGTATTTCTTCGTTTCGACTTTCTCAGGAAGAAAAATTACAAAAAAGGAAATTACAATACTCTTTATTCTTCCTGTTCTCACTACCATTTTCGTTTGGACAAACGAATTGCATAATTTTTTTTTAAAAGGTTATGTCGTCGAAGGAAATTATATATTGAGAGGACCTTTCTATTACCTACAAATATTTTACAGTTACACTATTTCATTCTTGGGTTATTACATGCTCTTAAAAATGGTTAATAGATACAAAACAGTTTTTCGGAAAGCTACAATAATCCACTTATTTGCTGCAGTTATGATACCTGTTACTGCAAGTGCTGTTTATATCTTGTTCAACCTACCTGTCGATTTGCTACCTTTCGGGTTGATGATAAGTATAATCATTATACTATTCGAAGCACAAAAGTTACACGGATTTGATTTAGAGTCCGAGATAAAAAATATTGTTTACGAATCATCCAAAGATTTGATAGTTGTTCTCGACAAGGATGGTTATATAATCAGCGCTAACAAAACGTTCGAAAACTTTATCAAGAACCTAGTTGGAAAAAGTGATATTTTATACCAACCAGCCAGGAACATCCTTAGCGAAGAATGCTTGGAAGTCATAAAACACGGCGAAGGCGTGGTCAAAAGGTTTGGACGTTATTTTGAGGTATGGGCTAATCCATTGAGAGATAAAAAAGGTAATGAAAAAGGAAAGGTTGTATTCTTCCACGACATAACCGATGTAAAACTCTCAGAACAAGAAAGAATGTTAGAAAATGAACGTTACAAAACTCTGTTCGAATTTGCTCCCGTTGGGATACTTATCGAAGATGAAGAAGGTAACATCATCGACGTGAACCCCGAATTTTGCAAAATAAACGGAAGAACCAAAGAAGAACTGATAGGTAAAAATGTCAGAATTCTCGCACCAAAAGAAGATGTCGAAATGGTTAAAAAGAACATCCAAGAGATACTTTCTGGAAAGACTTTGGTGCATACAGTAAGAAACGTAGGAAAGCACGGAGAAATTAGGTATCTTGAGCTCTACGAAACGAGCATCACTTTACCCAATGGGAAAAGAGGTATACTTTCTATTCAAAAAGATATCACCAAACAAAAAATTGCACAGGAAGTCATTAGAAAGCTTGCAAAGTATCAGCAAATTATCATAAACTTAGCTATAAACTTCATAAACCTTCCTATCGAAAAGCTTGATGAAGAGATTTCAAAAGCCGTTGAACTTGTTGCCAAAGAGCTAAATATTTCAAGGCTAAGGGTTTACAGGTTTATCAAAGACGTGGGAACTTTTGCATCTATTAGTTCTTGGGTTTATTCTGAAAATCCAAATGAAACCTCTACAATCACTTTCGATGTAGAAAAAGTAAAAGGTCCAGAGTTAGAAAATCTAATGCAAGGAAAACAGTTTGTAATTACAAAAGAAAAAACAAAAAACGAAGAGATAATAAGAATACTCGGAGAACACTATGCTGCACTTATCACTCCAATAATATTAGAAAACAAAGTATCGGGTTTTATAAGTGCAGCATCTAAAGAACATAAGGATTGGCATCCTATTGAGAAAAATATATTCAAGCTCTTAGCTTCATTAATCGCAAACGTTGAGGCAAAGAAACGATACGAACAGGAGCTGATATTAGCAAGGAAATTAGCAGAAGAGGCAAGCATAGCGAAAAGTAACTTCTTGGCGAACATGAGTCATGAAATTAGAACACCTTTGAACGGTATTGTAGGTTTTGCCAACTTGCTTGCTGAAACAAACTTAGACGAGAAACAAAGGAAATGTCTATCAACTATACTAAAATCTACGGAGGTCTTGCTTGGAGTTATAAATGATATACTAGACTTAGCAAAAATCGAGAGTGGTAGACTACAACTTGAGCTTGTTGAATCTAACCTAAAAGCCGAACTTCAAAGCTCACTCATGTTGTATGAAGCAAAAGCAAGAGAGAAAAACCTGGACTATAATATTTTTATCGACGACAATATTGCAGATTGCTTAGTTTTTGATCCTGTCAGGCTCCAGCAGGTGTTGTTCAATTTAATCAACAACGCAATCAAGTTTACGCCTGCAGGTGGGCTAGTGTCTGTTCGTATCGAAAAGGTAGGGGAAGACGAGGAATATCAATATATAAGCTTCTCAGTAAAGGATACTGGGATAGGGATTCCCAAGGAAAAGATTGAAAAAATATTTGAACCATTTGAGCAGTCTGATGTTTCAATAACCAGAAAATACGGAGGAACCGGACTTGGATTGTCAATTAGTAAACAACTAGTGGAACTTATGGGCTCAAAAATCAATGTTGAAAGCAAAGAAGGTAAAGGAAGCAAGTTCTACTTCACTCTTAAACTGAAAAAGTGTGTAGCCAAAACAACAAAAGATACGAAGAAAACTTCTGAAATAAAAAAGTATAAAGCGAAGGTTTTGGTTGCTGAAGACTACGAAGTAAACAGACTGCTCATTTCAGAGATACTCAAAAAATTCGGAATAGAACCTGAATTTGCATCTAATGGGAAGGAGGCTGTAGAAAAAGCTCTAAAGAACAACTATGATTTAATCTTCATGGACATAATCATGCCAGAAATGGATGGAATAGAAGCCACCAAAAAGATAAGGCAGTTCAATCTGGATGTTCCGATAGTAGCCTTAACTGCACACGCTATGAAAAACATCAAAGATGAGGTTTTGGCATCCGGGATGAACGATTACGTTGTCAAACCTATAAAAGTTGAAGAAATAGCTCGCATTCTTGAGACGTACTGTAGTCACTTAACTGAAAAACCAGAAACTGTAAAAAGTGTTGAATCATCAATTTTTGAAACGACAAAAAGAAAAGCTAAACCTGATGAAAAAGAACAAGCTGAAGATATTGCAGACGATATATCCAAACTAAGGGAAGAACTTGAAAAAGCCGAAAAAGAATACGACCTGACACCGGAATTCGAGAAAGAACTGCTTGAGACATTTCTTACCTCCTCGAAAGGCTCACTAAACAATATAATTATGGCACTATCAACGGGAGATTTTGAAACAATACGGCAAGAAGCCCATAGCATCAAAGGTTCCGCACGTTCACTAGGTTTTGAAGAAATAGGTGAACTGGCAAAAGATATCGAATATGCTGCGCGTGATAGAAACTCTGAATTTAATTATCTGGAACATGTTGAAAAGATTTCTGAGTATATAAAACTTGTGGAAAAGCTATTTGAAGAGAGGTTTAAAAGCTAAAAGCTACTAGCAATGTCCTATAAAATTTATAACATCCTCATCAAAGTTTCTAAGAGAATTGGTCAGAAGTTCCAATCTCCTTATAGTTTCTTCCACATCTTTTGCGGCAAATCCGTTTCCGCAAGGTATGTTTGTATCGTTCAAAGACAACTTGACTGAGTTCAATGCCATCTGAGTACCTATACTTGCTTTTAGCGCGCAACTTCTCTTTGCACCATCGCACGTCATACCAAACAATGTAGCAAGTACGTTGTTGATGGAGTTCTTGATTTGCTCGACTGTTCCATCCTTCAGATACACAATACCAGCTGCCGCACCTGCCGAAGCTATGCTACCAGCTCCACATATTGGGGTTAACATCCCTGTGTAAGCTTTTATGTAAATGGTAACAAGTATACTAAGCAAAATTGCTTTTTCTTTCTTATCTTGCGATACACCAAGTTCATCCGCAACAACTGCTACAGGGACTATACAAGAAATCCCCTGGTTTCCACTGCCAGCAACAGTCATCACAGGTAATAATGCTCCACTCATTCTTTGGTCAACACCAGCAGCAACGTACCGTGGTATACCTTCAAGTATTCTTCCAAAATTTCCCTGTGTATCCAAACCTATTCTTGAAATCTCGACATTGTATTGGATAGCTTGTCTAACAATCTCTAAGACATCTTCTTCAGGATTTTGCACATAATCAAATATCTCGTTCAGTGTGATACTTCGTGCTGTTTCTTTTTTGAAATTCACACTCGATTGTACATTCAGTATCTCATCTCCATCCACAACGATTCTAGTAACATTATCATGAGAATCTGTTATCTCAACAATTACCTCGTTCTCTCCCACAAGCTTTGTTTTTATGTGCAAGCGCATATCGTTTTCGTATTTCACAGTAACCTTATCCTTCATCTCATACGCTTTAGAAATCACTTCGGTTGTCACGTTTTTAAAGACCTCGAGCCCAAGTTTGGAATCACCTACTAAATAAGCCAGCATCGCTGCAATTTCAAAGCCGTGTAGATGAGTTCCTGGAATACCAACTTCCAAACCGTTTTTGTAAGTGTTTCTATCCATTACTATTTCTAACCTTTCCAGTTCACCCTTCAGATAATCTTTCCCCACGGCGACAGATAACCCAACAGCAACAGGTTCTGTGCACCCGTAAGAGAGCTTCACGTTGTCAAAAAAAACATTACGAATTATTTGCCTAATCTTTGAAAGTCTACCAAGCTTTTCGAACTCAGCCAATTCACATCCCACCCTTGCATTAATCAACAGCTGTTCAACCACGTGTTGAAAATATTCTATCACAAATTGTTTTACCAATCGAATTCATCCTGTGATTTTCTGTCTCATATTAAGCACAGCAAGAGTGAACTTTTACTCATTCAATCGATAGTTCTCAAAATTTCTCATTCTCATTTGAGTATGCTTTGAGTATGCTTAATTACTTCACAGCTCTCCTCTCCACGCCCCATTGTAAAAATGTGTATACCTGGAGCACTGTATTCGATAAGCTTTTCAACAAGCTCGACTGTAAAACGTATTCCTACTTTAAACTCTTCTTCCTTTGTCTTCGCATTATCGATTGCCTCAACAAACCTTTGAGGTATGGTCACAAAAAATTTCTTTGGAATGTTAAACACTGAACTTTTGCTTACTACAGGTTTCACTCCTGGAATTATTGGGACATTTATGCCTATACTTCGACAACGTTCAACGAAGTCTTTATAAACTTGTGCATCGAAGACCATTTGTGTGATGATATAACCCGCTCCTGCATCTACTTTTTGCTTGAGAAATTTCAAATCAGTTTCCAGGTTTGGGGATTCGTAGTGCTTTTCTGGGTATCCCGCCACCCCTACGCAAAAATTTGTCGGCTTAGCTGATGTGTAGAGGTATTTTCCCATGTTCAGGTCTTTTATTTGTCTTACCAGCTCAACAGCGTACTTGTAATCTCCCTTGTTATAATTCTCAACACTTGAGGCAGTTTCACCACGTATAACGAAAACATTATCAACCCCCATTATATCCAGGTCTATCAACATATCCTCCATTTCAAATTTACTCATCCCAACACAAATAAGATGAGGGACAACATCAATTCTGTATCTATTCATCAACGCAGCAGTTAAGCCAAGTGTTCCAGGCCTTTTGACCTTATGAACCTTAACAATTTTGTCTTCGTATTCAATGTAATCTACTTCGACAGGATGCCTTGTAATACTTATAAATGAAATGTCATAGTTCATAAGCTTATCCAGGGTTCTGTAGATATTTTCAACATCCTCGCCACGTTTTGGTGGGATTATCTCTATGGATATAATCCTTCTTTCTTTGACCATTTCCGTAACCTTCAACTTCCCCACCTCCAAAGTTTTACAATCTACAAAACTAAAACTAAACTGAAAGTCTCACATTTCCGTAAACAAGTAGTTTATTCTTAACAACAAACAATACACCCAATATATATCTTTTTTCATCGATATCATCCTTGACAAGCCCCAAGACCTTTTCAAAGTCTTTCTCGCTTTTTATTAAATTCCCGTATTTCGTTGCGAAAGCATCAGCAATCACTGCACTCCTTGCTATTACACAAGCTGCATCGGCATTCCCAAAACTTACCGAATGGCCTATTTTTCCAGAAGAAGTACATACCCCATATTCACCAGGTCCTAAAATAATAGAGAGTTTGTTGAATTCACTATCAAAATTTGCAAAAATTCCTATTCTTACCTCACTTCGAACGTTTAAATAAATATCACCACCATTTTCTACAATAACCTCTTTGCTTCCGTGTATCTTCAACAGATACTTTCCAACCGATTCAGCAAAAGCTCCAGCAACGGCAGCCATCGGTCCTACTCCTGCTAATTTAGACGCTTCAGCCATTGCGAGGATTATATCTGTTATTGGTTGAAAAAGAGAAACATCAACAGGTTTGAAAGATTCAAAGAACTCCTTGTTGAATTCTCTTAATCTTTCAAGCTCTTTGTAGTGGTTCCTAACTAAATCATAAACTCCTTCAAGCATCTGAAGGTTGAATTTATCGACCCCTATTGCTAAGTCGGTGTATTTGTATTTAACGTAAAATCTTGTGAATCTTTCAGAGTAGTAATCTCTGTAAAATCTCTTAACAACTTTGAATTTTCTTTGACTCATTTGGATTTCTTCAAATTTATCAAATTGCCCAACATATCCATGGTGTTTCTTTTGCATTTTTCCCTCACCTTCAAATTCCATGTACATCCCTCGCCAAGATTTCAATTTATCAATAAGGCATTTCAAATTTCGTCTCTGACTTTTCATCCGGTAATTTGAGTCCAATGGGACACGTATCAGTACACAACATACAATATACGCACTTTGACTCATCAAATTTCACCTTATCCTTTTCCCAATAAAGAGCTTCATAGTTACATACCGAAACACAAGCACCACAATTGACACATTCTTTGTGTTTGTTTAGTTTATCTTTTGGATTTAGCACTCCCATAACATATTCGACTTTCTCATTTTCCAAATGAGAAACAATCTGCTCAACTTTTGAAAGGTTTTTCAACGTTCGTTCTTCGTCAAGCATTGCTGATGGATTCGTCAAAAAGAAGTTGCCGGCTAGTATCCATTTTTTGAGAGTATGGGCTATCTCTCTGGCTTTTTCTAAGCTCGAGAGTGATGTTGTTCTTACATCTTTACCGTTTATTTCAACCTTACCTGACTTCAGTTGTGCGTAACTTACTACACCAACAGTAGGTCTTTCCAGTTTGGAATAATCCTTTATCTCCGTGTGGAGCTCTTCGTTGGAAAGACTGACATAGTAGGCTATTTCTTCATTTAAAATTGGTATCGGAACACCAACTCCGACAAATAGTGTCACACCGTAGTTTTTAAAGTATGCTCCTTTTACAAATTTTGAATCCATCTTCTTAGCATCGCCAATCAGCGCGAGTGTACGTGCAGGAACAAGTGGAACACCATATTCGCTTTCCTTCACTTGCGTTCTGAATTGCGTTCCATACCAAGCAACGTATCCAACCGCACCTCCAAGGAATATCCTTGTTCCAATACCTATTGTCAACATTTTCGGGTCTTTAAGTAACGGACTAAGCTCACCGGATGTTGAATAGTTGACATTGCCATAATTTGGTAACAGCTTGCCCATGTAGGTATAAAGTGTTCTATCAGAACTATTTGTAGCTGCAGCATAGTTTTGATAGGCGTTTCTCGGATTGAATAGGAAGAAATCGTTTATCATATCCTTGTTGATATACCCTCTGAAGTATTTTCCCGGATAGCAATCTGTACCTTTTCCATAAGCTTCAAGTAAGAGGTTCTCACCTCTTATGAGCATCTCTATAACATGCCCACCACCAAACGTTTTATCAAATTCCGACTCTTGCGTTGCACCAATGTATCCATCGACAGCAGCAAGTCCGCCGTAAACCTCCACACCAGCAAGTTTTATCTTTTCCATTCTCATAGGGGGCATTGTGTGACCAAAGTTTATAAACGCCCCACTGGAGCACATTGGAGCAAACGTTCCTGTAGTCACAACATCCACTTTTTTTGAAACTTCTCTAATACCTTCTTCTTTGGCAAGTTTTACAACCTCTTCAGCAGTAAGAACAACAACTTCACCTCTGGCAATTTTCTTGTTGATTTCCTCTATGCTTCTCAACTTGTCCAACTGCATCGCCCCCTTTCTTCGGTTTTCTTAACCCTTCCCAAAAAGTTCACTGTGAACCATCCTAACTGCATCCTTTACTTTCTGGGCATCAACTAAGAAGTACATCGAAACTTCAGAAGCGCCTGCGGAAATCATATCAACGTTTATCTCACATTTTGATAGAGCACCAAAAACTTTAGCTGCTATACCATGTGTATCGAGTAAACCGTAACCCACAACTGCCACGAGTGCTTTGTCCGTTCTGTATGAAATTCTCTCTACTTCCCTAAGCCTAAGCGTTTCAGCAACTCTCATAACTTCCGGAAGGTCTTTTTTAGAAACTATTAGATTTATCGCTGTCTGGGAGGTGATAACGAACTTAATATTTAAACCAGACTGTGCCATGCTTTTTGAAATCTCACCCAATACACCTGGAACCCGTCCCAAATTTGCCCCGAAGAACTGAACAACTGCCACATCATCCGTGAACGAAACACTCTTTACACATTTCTCAGAAAGATGTTTTTCATTTGAAACTACCGTGCAGTTGCTGAGGCTGAAATTTCCTGAAAAACTGCACACATACAACGGTATTGAACGGTTCTTAAGTGGTTCCACTGCATTTGAATGGACAATCTTTGCACCAAAATATGAGAGCTCCTCAAGTTCATCGTAACTGAGTTTTTCAAGCAATATTGGATTCTCAACGATTTTCGGATCACCGCTAAGAAAACCGTTAACATCTTTGAAAAGTATAACATAACTAGCATCTAAAGCGTATGCCAAAACAGTGGCCGTGTAATCACTCCCACCACGTCCTAAGAGAGTTACATCACCATCTTTCGATACACCATAAAACCCAGGAACTATGGAATGCTTGTTTTTCCAATCATCCAAACGTTTTTCAATCATACATTTTGTGGGTTCAAGGAGCACAGATGCAGTCCCAAATTTTCCATCGGTTATTATCCACTCCTCCGGCATCTTAAGTTCAAAATCAAGACCTTCCTTTTGCAGTAATTTTTGCAACACATATGCGTTAAGACGTTCGCCATAGCTTATGATTAAGTCTTTTGCAAAATCAGGCACCTTGTGAAGTAATTTAACCGCATCGAATATTTTCTCTAGTTCAAAGACTTTGTTTTCCAATTCTTTAAGCTCTTCTGTTATTTGATGCGAATTTCCATCATTACTCATTGATAATAGTGAAGAGTGCAGATCGTAAAGCTCACGCAAAAATGTTCGAACATCAATGTTTTGAAAGTTGTTAACCGCGTTAATCAATCTATCGGTAATACCATAAGCAGCACTCACAACCAAAACTAACGTTTTCCCCTTCTCAAACTCGAGTATTTCTTTAATTTTTGCTATTACTTCGCAGTAGCCTTGAAAGTTTTTGAAGTTCGAACCACCGAACTTAACTACAATAAAACCATCCATTTTGCTCACGGTATCACCTCCTACGTAAAAGTATGGTATAAATATTTTAGTCAAAAAATAGGCAGGGCAGGACGACTTAGTGTCCCTTGGCTTTCAAGCCATTACAGGAGTCTGTCGCCTGCCTTTAACCATGATAAGTTGGTTGGGTTTTTAACCCTCGTCACACTGGAGGTTTGGTTCAGCAGGCCCCTGCCCTCGCCTTTTAACCTATTCAATCGAAAGGAGGTTTTAGTATGTCTCAAAACTTCTCCATCTTTGTCGGTATTGACATCTCCAAGCATAAGTTCAACGCCTGTGCTATCCAAAATCCTAATTCTATCATCTTCGAATCTGCTTTCGATATGTCCAAACAAGGGTTTTCCTCCTTTGTTCAAAAGCTCTCCGTTTTCCCTAAGTCTTCTGTCCTTATCGCTATGGAGTCTACTGGCTGTTACCATCTTAACCTTCTTTCTTTCCTCTCTCTCAATGATTTCTCTTGTGTCGTTCTTAATCCTTTGCTTGTTAACAAATCTCTTCCCGTTGGGCTTAGGAAAACTAAAACTGACAAAATCGATGCTCGCTCTATTGCTCTTACCATCTTCTATACCCATCACATTCTTCCTACTTCTTCTTTCCTCAACTCAGATTTTCGGGATATTGCAAGGAAAAAGGAAAGCATCACTCATCAAATCTCAAGAGTCAAAAACGACATCGAAAAGCTTCTTTCTCTCCTCTTCCCTGAACTTGAAAAAGTGACCAACATCTACAATGATGCTATCTTGGATTTGCTTTCTTCTTTCCCTTCTGCTAAAGCTATCCAAAAAGCCTCCATTGATTCTCTACGTGTTTTCTTTTCAAAAACAATCGGTAGAAAGTTAAAACTTACCCCAGAAACTCTTAAAGAGCTTGCTAACAACTCCATCGCTCAGTATTGGCCAGTGAAAGAGAAGATTCTTATTCAAACTATCAAGGAACTTCGATTTTTACAACAGCAACTTAATGAGTTTGATGAGATGCTCAAAGAATATTGCAAATGTGCTTCGCTTAATCAAGATGTTGAAATACTCACGTCAATTGACGGAATTGGTGAAAATAGCGCACTGTATTTTCTTGCCGAAGTTGGCGATATTTCAAGATTTAGCACATACAAAAAACTAATTGCCTATTGTGGGCTTGACCCAAGCGTAGATGAATCAGGCAAACACAAAGGAGAAAGCCGTATATCCAAAAGGGGCAATGCACACCTGAGACGAATAATTTGGCTGATGAGTGTGAATGTAGTGAGACACAACGAATATTTTAAAGCATATTTTCAAAGAAAACGAGCGCAAGGGTTAGTATACAAAAAAGCGATGATGAGTGTAGCGCACAAATTGCTAAGGACGATATTTGCTATGATGAAAAAGCGCGAGAAATTCAACATCGATCATACATTTTCGTCTTCTACTCAAAATTTAATTTTACATAGTTGACTCCTGTAAAATTTTTCTTTGGATATAAAAAAAGGTCGGGTGATTTTCTCACCCGACCGTCCTTTTGCTTTCCAACAAACTAAAGGCATACCGGACGGTCGGTACGCCACATCATCATAGCCATCATGCTTATTTGGTTGCTCTGGTATTCATCAATTATTAAAGCTTTCATCCTTCTGATTTCTTTCATAAGGTTAAATTGCTCCTTCTTATTACTTTTTGATTGATGTTCCCTTTGGCAAGAATTATACACAAAAACTTCGATATTTCAAGATTGAATTTTCAAAAAATTGTGCTATAAAAAAAGCGTGTTTTGGAAAAAATATGAAACTTTGAAGGAAAAGGGACCAAAGGTGGTGTGAAAGTTATGGAAGGCACCATTTGGAAAAAGTGGAATGTTCGTGGTATTGTCCAGGGTGTGGGATTCAGACATTTCGTTAAGAACGTGGCACGTGCAATAGGTGTTAAAGGTTACGTGAAGAATGAAATGGATGGGAGTGTAACAATCGTTGCTGGAGGAAATTCGGAGCAACTAACTGAACTTTTCAAAAGGGTTATGGAAGGGAACGGCTGGAGTTATATCACCGATTACGACGAAGAAATCTTGCCTCCACAAGATTACAAAGATTTCCATGTCGAGTTCTAAACAACTCGAAGAATGGAATAAGAAACTTAATTTTGTATACAAATCTCACAAAACTTACGGGAAGAGGAGATGAAGAGAAATGAAAGTGGCATGCTACGGTCTTCAGTGGGGGGACGAAGGAAAAGGAAAGGTAACGACGTACCTTTCCAAGGATTTTGATTACGTTGTTCGGTACAGTGGAGGTAGTAACGCTGGGCACACAGTTGAGTACGGTGAATTCAAGGTGGTCCATCACTTGGTGCCTTCGTTTGACGTAAGAACAAAGACAAAAGGATATATTGCAAACGGTGTCGTTGTGGATTTGAAGGTCTTAAACGACGAAGTGGAAGAACTAAAAAAGATAGGATTTGATATCTCAAGTAGGCTGAAAATCTCCAGTCTAGCTCATATTGTTTTGCCTGTTCACAAAATGCTTGACGAAAAGCTTGAACTTTCAAAAGGGAGTAAGGCTGTTGGAACAACAAAAAGAGGAATTGGACCTGCATATGCCGACAAGGTGCACAGGATAGGATTGAGGCTGGTAGACCTAAAAGAAAAAGAACTGGCTCTTGAAAAATTGCGTTTTGTGAGCGAGCTATATAAAAATCTCTACTCGATAGAATGGGACGATTACGATTGCATCTTTGAAGAATACGAGAAACTCAAAGACAAGATTGTTTCTCCACTCGAAATCAGGTTTGAACTAAATAATTCAAACGTTCTATTTGAAGGAACTCAAGGAGTTTTGCTTGATGTTGATATGGGTAGCTATCCTTACGTTACCGGAACATACTGCAATGTTACAGGTGTTGAAACAGGTTTGGGTTATCCTATAAAAATCGATAAGCGCATAGGTGTTTTTAAAGCATACCTGACAAGGGTTGGTGAAGGTCCGTTTCCAACTGAATTATTCGGTAAGGAAGCAGACGAGCTCAGAAAAGCTGGGAAAGAATATGGAGCAACAACTGGTAGACCAAGACGATGTGGATGGCTCGATTTACCACTTCTCAGATACGCAATTGAAATATCCAATTGTGACGAAATGATAATGACAAAAGCAGATGTTTTAACTGGAATGGAAAAGATAAAGGTCGCTGTTAACTACAGAACAAGTGAGCATGGCAAGGTTATAGATATGCCTTATGATTTAGACTTGATTTCCAATGTTCATGCTGAGTATGTGGAATTCGATGGTTGGAAAAGCTTAGACGACAAGAATTTTGAAAAATTTGTCAAGTTTATCGAATCAGAGACAGGCAAAAAGATAACTTACATATCCACAGGAGCCCTTATTAGCGATATTGTGATGGTATCTTGACATATGGAAACCAAAATAACAATCAGATTTTTTGGTGGTTTGGTCGACTTAGTTGGAAAACAATACGTACAGTTAGACGCTGGAATTAATCAAACAATAAAAGATTGTGTAGAGCGCCTCGGTGTTCCACACACCGAGGTATATTTTATAACGCTACAAAAAAGCTTTGTGCGTTTTGATAAAATCGTGGAAAATGGAGATATGTATTTTGTTTATCCAGAGTGTAATTTGGATATACCAAAGGAATACATTTTAACCCCAAAATATGAAGGTGTTCCAAAATTTATTTTGGATATCCACCTTGGAAAGCTTGCAAGACTTCTAAGAATGCTTGGAATCAGTGCCGAGTATGGAACTGTGGACGACAATGAAATCGTTTCAAAAGCACTCTCTGAAAATCTTATCATCCTTACAAGGGATAGGGGGATTTTGAAAAGAAACGAAGTTACTTATGGCTACATATTGCGCTCGGATGACCCCAAAACACAACTTAGGGAAGTAACTCTCAGATATAGCCTTCAAAATTGGTTTGCTCCATTCACAAGATGTATGGAATGCAACGGTAAACTAATAAGTGTTCCAAAAAGAGATGTCCAGGAACATGTTCCTGAAAAAGTCAGGGAAACATTTGACGAATTTGCCAAATGCGAAAGGTGTGGAAAAATCTACTGGGGTGGAACGCACTACGAGAACATGAGTGTGTTCATCGAAAAATTTTTGAAAGACATTCCCAGGAAAGAATTTTGAAATATTCTAATTTCTTACACCTCCACTCAATCCATGTCTTTTTTTGGTTAATTTCCCATCGATTTGATACAATTTGTATCGATTTTGCTTAGTTTTATCACAAAAAAATCTTATATCGTCCCTCTTTTTAGGTATTTTGACTGGTTGCTTATTACTTAACAACTTCAACCCATTTTCAGCTGTTGTTTACTCACTTGAGAAGATTGCAGGCTCTGTTGCCGATGAATGGAATGCAAAGCTTTTGCTTTTCAGTTTGATAATTGGGGCTGGAATTGCGTTTATTTGATACTACATTTGAATTCATTAAAAAAGCTTTCTCAAGATTTTAGAGTTCAGATTTTTTGGTTTGGAATTTGGTTGTTTAGGATGATTCAACGCTTTGCTGGATTCATCCTAAACAATTTTTCGTATCTTTTAGTTGTTGTAGTGTAACCCATCATGGTAGTATGGTTGACCTAGCTAACTTTTGAATTTACCACCTTATACCTTAACGTTAGATATATATACTACGTTAAGTTAATAGTAGTAGTATATATATATGGGTGGTAAATTTGGTAAGTTTACCTAAATGTAACACTGGAAGTTTTTATCCAAGCGCACTATAGACTCATATTACAACTTACCACCTTTTTGTTACAACTTACCACCCTGGTAAGTTTTTACGAAAAACCTTGATTTTAAGCCACATTAAAGGTGGTAAATTTTTCTAATAATGATGAATACACATTTTAAGTGCAATTAGGCATGCCTAAAAAATGTGAAATTTTTCACTAATGGTAAATTTGGTAAGTTTTTTGTTGAGAGTCATTCTCAAGAAACTATGGATAGTAAACTAATTTTGTTTTTCACAAAATATAGTGGTAAAAAACTTACCACCAGGTGGTAAAAACTTACCAGAAATTTACCACCAATCAATAAGTTGTGTTTGAAAATTTACCACCAACAATATATAGTGGTAAATTTGGTTATAATTTTGCTGTTTCTCGAAGTTATTCTTGGCTAAAAAAGTTTTGATTCATAAATGGTAATAATTGCGGATATTTTTAATTATTTCGTTACGGTGTTCATTTTTTGGAATTTTATTGTATAATTAATCATAGGTTCCAGGATTCCTGAATTTGAAGCAGGCAAAATTAAGGTCAGGGGTTTTTACTGAATCGCTAGTAGAGTTAAAAGGTGAAGAAATGTCGAAAAAGTGGATAAGAATTTTGTTTTATGTGATGACACTACTAAGTGTTTTTATGTTGTTATTCACATATGAATACGTGTCAAGAGTGAAGAATGCCCCTCTTGTGACGATAGAAGGTTTAAGGGGCAGTTATGTGCTTAATGGGGTTTTACACAGCCAAGAAGCACAATTGGATGTCGGAAAATATGTAGTTTTTGGTGAGAGCATTTTGCGACTTTACGGGAACCGTGTGAATGTGGTTAAAATACCACGTTTCGAGGTGGAAGTTATATGGGAAAAGTGAGAATTGTTGAGCCGGTGAATTTAGTGATATTTATTTTTTCGGCACAGTTAGATTATTGGCTCGAAACTGTGAAACCTGATTTGATATCTCTTTTTGGACCAATAGATTATATCAGTCCAGAGCTAGATTTTGAAAAGTACACACTTTATTACAACGAAGAAATGGGGTCTGGAATAACAGGAAGGTTAATTAGTTTTGAAAGGTTGATTCATCCGTCGCTGTTAGCTTCGATAAAGATTAAGACAAACGAATTGGAGTTAAAGCATGCGGTAGACGGCAAAAGACGGTTCAACCTTGACCCTGGATATATACACCACATGCAGTTCGTATTGGCTACAACAAAAATGTGGCCCCACAGGATATATATAGGGCAAGGCATATATGCAGAACCAACGTTGATGTATATAAATGGAGCCTGGAAAGATTACGATTTTACTTATCCAAATTACAAAGAAGAAGTCTATAAATTTGAACTTTCGAAAATCAGAGACCTGTACCTTGAAAAAAGGAAGAAGTATCTGCAAAATTTTGTGAAAAGTGAAAAGCGTGTTAGGTGAGGAGGTTGGAATTCTTGAAATTATACATCGTGGTTTTGGGATGCCCAAAGAACGAGGCAGATTTTGCTCTATTTAAGCACCATATTAAACAACTTGGGCATGAAATTGTTGACGATTTAGATGAGGCAGACGGAGTAGTTATCGATACTTGTGGGTTCATATTAGATGCCAAGCAAGAGTCGATAGACACAGTTTTGGAATTCGTTGAACACAAAAGAAAACAACAAAAAGAAGGAAGAGATTTCAAAATATTTGTCACAGGATGTTTGGTCCAGCGATATCCCAAGGAGTTACCTGTAGAAATTCCAGAAGTAGACGGATGGTTCGGCGTCCTTCCACCAAAAGTGTTAGCGGACAACCTTGAGAAAACCAAAAAGTACGTAACGGATCCCATAGCTGTATACGATTTTGAAGGAAGGGTCGATGATGACCTTCCGTACGCGTATGTAAAGATAGCTGATGGTTGTGACCGTGCTTGTACTTTTTGTACAATACCAAAATTCAAGGGGGGTTTTGTAAGCAGAAAGCTCGAGGATATAGTAAAAGAAGTGAAACACTTGGTCGCACATGGAAAAAAAGAGATTATCTTGGTTGCTCAAGATACGACGGGATATGGTGTTGACTTGTACGGAAAATCGATGCTTCCAGAACTACTCAAGCAATTGAACGATATACCTGGAGACTTCTGGATAAGGGTTATGTACATGCATCCAGACCATGTAACGGACGAAATTCTTGAGGGGTTTTCATACCAAAAAGTAGTAAAGTACTTTGATATACCAGTTCAACATGGTAGCGATAAGATTTTAAAACTTATGAACAGGACCAAAACACCAGAAGGACTCGAAGATTTGTTTGAGAAAATTAGGACGATGTACCCAGAAGCGGTGCTGAGAACATCGGTTATTATAGGATTTCCAGGAGAAACATCTCAGGATTTCGAAGAATTATTGGAGTTCATAAGACGTGTTGAGTTTGATAAGCTTGGAGCATTTATGTATTCAGATGAAGAAGACGCACCATCTTACAAATTACCACACAAAGTTCGTCCATCAACCGCTCAAAAAAGATTGGATCAGTTAATGGAAGCACAAGCAGAGATTTCGTTTATTAGAAACCAAAGATATGTTGGAAAAGTTATTGATGTTTTGATTGAGGAAGAAGCCAGTGGAGTCCTCATAGGTCGCGGTTACATGGATGCTCCAGAGATAGATGGTAACGTCTTTTTTAAAGGTAGTAATTTAAAAGGGTTTGTAAGGGTTAAAATCACAGAGGCGGACACATATGATTTGGAGGGAGAGTTAGTTTGAAATTATCGGATGATACGAACGTTGTTTTCAATCTACCAAACACGATAAGTTGGTTGAGGATTATTTCAACAGTTTTCGTTGTGCTGCTGATGTATCTTGATCTATATGCCTGGGCTTTCTTTTTGTTCCTGTTAGCAGCCATTAGCGACTATGTAGACGGCTATTTCGCCAGAAAGCTCGGGCAGGTTACAAAACTTGGTAAGGTTCTTGACCAGATGAGTGATAAGATTTTAATTACGTCGATTTTTGTTGTTTTTGTAGAGTTTGGTATGCTCCCTGGTTGGCTCGTGGTTATATTGGTTTTTCGTGATACATTGGTTAGTACCGTTCGAATGGTTGCATCCGAAGCTGGGAACATCATCGCTGCTAATATTTTCGGCAAGATGAAGACAGTGTCTCAGATGGTTCTGGCAATTGGGCTGTTCGTTGAAAAACTTGACTTTCTCTCTCTTGGCTTATTATTTGGAAAAGTGAATTTGGTTCTGGTATACTTTGTAGCTATTGTTACAATACTCTCGGGAATGCTTTATCTTTACCAAAATCGAATATACTTGAACCGCTGAAAAACTGCTTAAAAGAGTACTTAAGCAAAGGACCTGGAGGGGTTTACTGTGAGAACGTTTATAGCTATTGACGTAAATCCAGAAATAAGAGAGGTTGCGCAAGAGGTTATAGACAAACTTATTTCCATGGAGTTCAAGGCTACATGGACAAAACCGGAGAACCTTCACCTTACGCTCTTTTTCTTGGGTGAGATGGATGAGAAAGTCGTTGATTCAATGGCTCATGCTCTTCAGAAACGATTGCAAGGTTTTCCCTCGTTCAGCACGGATTTAGCAGGTTTTGGTTATTTCAAATTCAAGCATTCGCCAAGGGTGCTGTTTTTAAAACTTGAACCTACGAAATCTTTGCAAAGGTTATTCCTTGAAATGAAGTCAGAGCTTAACAAAATCAAAATCAAATACGATGAGCAAGGCAACTTCGTTCCACATGTTACTTTAGGCAGGGTAAAAGAATACCCAAACGATTGGGAAAAGTTGGTTGAAGGTATCCAAACGCCCAAGATAACGCTTGTAGTTGATGGAGTAACGATTTACAGTTCCACATTAACACCACAAGGTCCCATTTACAAATGGGTCTACAAACTGAAATTTGAGGGAGGTCTGATTAAGAATGTCAGATGAAATGAAAAAGGATGTACTGAAAAAAGCTATCAGCAAAATTGAAAAACAGTATGGTAAAGGTTCTATAATGATTCTTGGTGAAGATAACCTCGTTCAAAGTATAGAGGTTATTCCAAGTGGTTCGCTCGCTATCGATATTGCATCAGGCGTTGGTGGTTATCCTCGTGGAAGAATCATAGAAATCTATGGTCCAGAATCAAGTGGTAAGACAACGATAGCGCTCCATGCTATCGCTTCTGTCCAAAAACTTGGCGGAATAGCCGCATTTGTTGATGCAGAACACGCACTAGATTTGAATTATGCAAGAAACCTTGGAATAAACCTTTCTGAGCTTTTAATTTCACAGCCAGACTACGGTGAACAGGCACTCGACATCGTTGATGAACTTGTCAGAAGCAACGCTGTGGACCTTATCGTTATTGACTCCGTTGCAGCACTTGTTCCACGTGCTGAAATCGAAGGGGCAATGGGGGATGCTCAGATAGGTCTTCAGGCAAGGTTGATGTCGCAGGCACTTCGAAAACTCGCAGGAAATGTAAACAAATCCAAAACCGTAGTCATTTTTATCAACCAAACGCGTATGAAAATAGGGGTTATGTATGGTAATCCAGAAACAACCACTGGTGGAGTTGCGTTAAAGTTTTACGCGACGATGAGGATGGAAGTTAGGTCTTCAGGTAAGATAGTTGAAGGAAACGAACACATAGGAAACGAGGTAACGATTAAATTTGTGAAGAATAAGGTCGCACCTCCGTTTAAAACAACAACGGTCGATATTATCTACGGAAAAGGAATTGTTCGCGAAAATGAACTTTTCAACATCGCGGTGAACGAAGGACTTATAGATAGACGAGGTAGTTGGTTCACGTACGAGGCACTCGATGGAAAAGAACATTCTCTTGGACAAGGAAAAACAAACGCTGTGAGTTATCTTGTGGAACATCCTGAAATCGCGGATGAAATTGAAAAAAGAATCCGAGAGAAATACTTCTCTAAGCCAACTGAAGAAACGCAAGTTGTAGAAGGAACGAAGAATGCGGAAAAGGCGACAAAGTAAATACGAAGTTGAAAACACCAGAAACAACATAGATAATTTTGAGTTCCATAACGATTGGGAAGACGAAAAAGACTATCAAGATAATAAACAATTGGGCAGAAGCTCAAAAAAAAGGACCAAACGTGATCCTTTAAGTATCGCTTTGAGATTCATCAAATTTAGAGCCCGCTCCCAGTGGGAAGTAGAAAATAGGCTAAAAAGAGAAGGTTTTTCAGATGAGGTTATAAACCAAACAATACAAAAGCTCAAAGAGAGTGCTTTTATAGATGACGAAAAGTTTGCGTATCTCTATGCATACGATAGTTTGGTAATACATTACAAAGGTCCTTATAGGATACGCTATGAACTCAGGCAACTACATGTAGATGAATACATTATAGAGGACGCAATAAAAAAAGTCCTTGAAGAAGTTGATGTTCAAGAGATTATCGAAAAACTAACAAAAGGATTAGATGAACACAAAAAGCGAGAAAAACTATACAGACATGGTTTTGGAGGTGATTGGTAATGGGTATTTTGATATACATAATTTTAGCAGTCGTAGGTCTGGCATTAGGTTTCTACCTTGGAAGCACGGTTGGCAGAAAAAAGGCACAAGAAGATATTGAGAAGAAATTAAAGGCTGCTAAGGAAGATGCGGAAAGCATAATAAAGAATGCAGAAAAAGAAGCAACTGAGATAAAGAAAAGGATGATAATAGAAGCACGCGAAGAGGCACATCAGATTCGCGAGGAGATAGAAAAAGAAAGAAAGAGAAGAGAAGAAGAAATAAAGCTACTCGAGGAAAGAATTTTGAAGCGTGAAGAACTTCTCAGTAAACGCGAAGAGATGCTCGATAAACGCGAGAGTTTCATTGAAAACTTAAAAATGGAGTTAGAAGCAAAGGCAAAGGAACTTGAAGCAAAGGAAAAGGAAATTCAGGAGAAGTTTACCAAACTAGCAGGTCTTACTCACGAACAAGCAAGAGAAATAGTTTTGCAAGAAGCTAGGGAAAGATACGAACACGAAATAGCAAAGGTCTTTGTTCAAATAAAGGCGAGATACGAAGAAGATGCTGAAAAATACGCGAAAAAAGTTATCGCTGATGCTATTCAGAGGTACGCTCCTGAGTATACTGGCGAGGTTACTATCAGCACGGTTGCCTTGCCAAATGATGATATGAAAGGTCGTTTGATAGGAAGAGAAGGAAGAAATATACGGACTTTTGAAAAGATAACAGGTGTTGACCTCATTATCGACGATACACCTGAAATGGTTACTTTGAGTTCGTTCAACCCACTGAGAAGAGAAATCGCAAGAAGAACGATAGAAAAATTGGTCCAGGATGGTAGAATTCATCCTGCGAGGATAGAAGAGATGTACGAAAAAGCCAAAGCGGAAGTTGAAAAAGAAATCAAAGAGGCAGGTCAAGAAGCAGTAATCACGGTTGGTGTTGGAGGACTCCACCCAGAAATTATTAAATTGCTCGGTAGATTGAAATTTAGGACAAGCTACGGTCAGAATGTTCTGAGTCATTCAATCGAAGTAGCTCAAATTGCGGGCTTACTTGCAGCTGAGCTTGGTTTGAACGTTGATAAGGCAAAGCGTGGAGGTTTGTTGCACGATATAGGTAAAGCGCTTGACCACGAAGTTGAAGGTTCACACACAATTATAGGTGCAGAGATTCTTAAAAGATACGGTGAATCTGACGAGATTATCAACATGATAATGGCACACCACGGAGAAGAAGAACCGATGACACCAGAAGCAGCCATCGTAACCGCTGCAGATGCCATCTCGGCCGCAAGACCTGGGGCAAGAAGGGAAGACGTGGAAAGCTACATCAAAAGATTGATGAAGCTTGAAGAGATAGCAAAAAGTTACAAATACGTTGAAAATGCGTATGCGATACAAGCTGGTAGGGAGATTAGGGTTATTGTCCAGCCAGAAAAAACCGATGATGCAACAATCGAGAAATTGGCACATGATATCGCAACAAGAATCGAGAATGAACTGCAATATCCAGGTGTACTAAAAGTTGTCGTGATAAGAGAAAAACGTTCAATAGCTTACGCAAAGTAAAACACTTTGTCTTCGGAGGTTGTCGAAAATTGAGTGTAATGTTAAGTAGTCTTGCATTCGCCGTAGCAACATTCTTGTCAAGAGTCTTGGGACTTGTTCGAGACATGCTCATAGCCTCAAAATTTGGAACATCATGGCAAGCAGATGCATATTTCGTTGCCATCTTGTTCCCGTTTTTCTTACGAAGGGTTTTCGGCGAAGGTGCGATGACTTCTGCATTTGTACCACTTTACAGTGAATCGAAAGATAAAGATGAGTTTCTATCTTCCGTGCTAACTAGTTTTACAATAGTCTTGCTAGTTATAGTGTCGACTGTTATGATTTTCCCAGATATAGTCATATACCTTTTCAGTTCAGGTGCAGCACCGCAAACAAAAGAACTCATACGTGTTTTGGCAAGAATAACTGCTCCTTCGATATTTTTCATCTTTTGGTGGGCAATAACGTATTCTATTGAAAACACACGTGGTAAATTCTTTTACCCGGCGTTAACACCTATTATTCCAAATATTGTGATCATAGTCTTTACGTTACTCCCGGGTTTGGGTATTTACGGACCCACTTGGGGATTTCTAATAGGAGAAGCAGCTGCGTTCTTGGCGCTAGCTTATCCATTAAGAAGACACAAACTCCGTTTCACATTTAAATACACAAACGAGTTTTTAAAACTATTTTGGCCCAGTTTTCTAGCGATGTCTATTTCTCAAATCAACAGCATAGTGGACACAAATGTGGTCTCTTATTACAGTCGAGGACTTGGTGGAGGTGTTTCCTACCTCCAATATGCATCAAGATTTTACATGCTTCCATATGGTTTGTTTGGAGTGGCTGTGGCAACTGTGATACTCTCAACAATCAGCAACGATAGAGAAAATTATACCCAGCACTTAAAACACGGAATAACTTCAACATTGTTCTTCACAGTTCCAGCAACAATAGGTCTTATCGTTCTTGACGAGCCAATACTTCGGTTGTTTTACGAATACGGGCAATTTACAGCAAAGGATACCAGAATTACCGCCCAGGTACTAAACGCATACGTCTTAGGATTACCTTTTTATGGTATGTATTCAACAATGGCACGTGCACGCCACGCGATGAAAGATATGAAGACCCCTTTAAAGGCTACAATAATAGTTGCTTTGTCGAATGTAGTGATGGACCTTCTTGTTGGTTTGAAGTATGGACCAATTGGCGTTGCATTAGCCACAAGTGTTGCAGGAATAATAGGTTTTCTGTACCTTTTGATAAAAGAGAAAAACAAAAAGCTTTTCGAAAAAGAAGATTTGTACATTATCTTATCTTCGCTTATCATGGGAGTGGCAACTTATTTCTTTTCTAATATTTCATCAAAACGTATTTGGGTAATTCCATCCACAGTTTTTGGCGCATTGGTTTATTTACTTTCTTCCGCAATTTTCTTGAGACACAGGCTGAAAGAGTTTTTAAGAAGGAAAACATTATAGTTTTACAGGTAAATTTTCTGGAAAACGTATAAGGGGAGCTGGGTGTAGAGATGATAGGAGAAGAGATAGAAGTACTTTACGAGGTAGATAGCACCAACGAGTTTTTGAAAAGGAATTACAAGTCTTTCCACGATGGAGCTATAGTTGTTGCTATTAAGCAAACGGCCGGCAAAGGTAGGATGGGAAGAACGTGGTACTCTCCAGAAGGGGGACTCTGGTACTCAGTTCTCTTTAAGCCGAAGGTGCACATAAGCCTTCATGCATACACAAAAGTATTTTCTGTAGCCATTGTGGAAGTACTAAAAAAGTTGAAGGTGAAAGCTTACATAAAATGGCCCAATGACATATATTACGACGGCAAAAAGCTTGCTGGTATACTCTCAGAAGCTGTTTCTGTTAACGATAGAGTAGTTGCAATAATTGTAGGTATAGGAATTAACGTGAACAACGACATTCCAGATGACTTAAAAGATATCGCAATCTCATTAAAAGACATCCTAAAGAAAAAGGTGAAAATCACTTACATACTCGATGCGATTAACAAACATGCTTGGAATTTATTGATAACTTACAGAAATGAAACTGAGAGCATCACAAAACTCTGGAAGAAATACTTAGTCCCAAGAGAAGGAGATAAGATTAAGGTAAACGTTGATGAACAGATTGCTGAAGGGACTGTTTTAAAAATCACAGAAGATACTTTGTACGTTGATGTAGGAGGCAAAGTAATCGGTGTTCAGAGCATTCATCAAGTTGTTGAGTAAGGAGATTAAGAATTCCAGATTTTTTCTCTTACTTTTATCGGTATCACTGCTACTTTACCCTTCTTTTGGTTCATCAAAAGATGTTTATTCACTGATAACATCGAGAATACCACAAGGTGGCTTTGTTGGTGTATATTTTGTTGATGCAGACAACGGTAATGCTCTCGTTCACTATAATGAGCATACCCTTTTTATCCCAGCTTCCTTGACAAAAGTGTTTTCCACACTTGTGGCTTGGGAAGTGCTTGGACCTGAATTTCGCTATACGACTACTGTTTATGTTCCACGTGGTAACATTTCACCAAGGATTAGGGGAGATATTGTCATAAAAGGTAATGGAGATCCCTCAATGAGTGTTGAGACACTCAGAGAAAATTTTAAGAAATTCATTTTCGAAGGTGTTAAAGAAATCGAAGGTGATATCGTTATTGATAATTCCTTTTTCTCAAACGAAAGATGGGGTATTGGTTGGGAGTGGGATTACAAAAATCCAAGTATCGATGCTCTTGTGCTTAAAGAAAACCCTAATGCATTTAATCCATACGATGTCAACGCTGTGGCGTTGAATTTTGGGCTTAACGTTATAAAAATTCTCAATGATTACGGAATCAAAGTTTACGGTACAGTTAAAGTTGGCAAATTAAGAAACGACTACAGAGAATTCATAGTAATTAAATCCGCCACTTTGAAAAACCTTATAGCGATTGCAAACAAGTATAGCAGCAATTCTTACGCTGAACAAATATTAAGAACCGTGGGTCTAAGAGTCTACGGATTGGGTAGTATTTACAATTCACTCAAAGTGATGAATGACTTTTACAAGAAACTTTTCGGAGAATATTATCCTTTCAAATTGAACGACGGTTCAGGTTTATCAACTTACAATCTTGCTACACCGTATATGGTTGCACAAACGTTAGTTTACGCATACAGAAACCACGGAGGTTTTAACGGGTTCATATCAACGTTAGCAAGGTCAGGAACAGAGGGAACTATGGAAAGAAGACTTGGGGATATAACATTGTATGCAAAAACTGGAACTTTGCAGAAAGTTTCGAACATAGCAGGGGTGATGGTTACAAAGACTGGTAGAAAAGTGGCATTCGCCATAATGGTCAACAACTTTGTTGTGCCAACATACGTCGCCATGGAGTACCAAGATGAGATAATTAGGTTTGTTTGGAATAATTATTAAAACTTCAATCTGTCACTAATATGCTTTTGACCTTTTCAAGCGCGTCTTTTGATTCTGGTAGAAATGTGAAGATCACCCAATCGTGGAACATTCGAGGATATTCAAAGTAATTAAGCGAGAGGTTTTGAGACAAACATAGCTCCCGCAATTTTTTAGAGTCTGGGTGCAATAAATCATTTGTCCCTGTGAAGACGGTGATTGGGCAAAGTTTCGAGAAATCGCCATAGATAGGACTTAGATAAGGGTTTTTAAAATTAGTACCTCCGCTATATTTTTGTGCAGCTGCCATCAAACCTTTAGTAGTTAAAATCACATCCCTATCTTCGTATTCTCTAATTTCGGGATTGTCCATGTTTAAATCAAGCCATGGAGAAAAAAGAACAATGTGGTTTGGTAAGTTCTTACCTTCATCTCTCAACTTTTGTGCAAACCCCAAGGCTAGTCCTCCACCGGCCGAGTCACCTATAAAAACGATTTTCTTATCTGTATATTTTTCCTGCACCCTCCAATATAACTCATCCATGAATGTATAGGTATCTCTCCAATTTGATTCTGGAGCTAAGGGATAATCCGGCACATAAATTATTGGACGAATCATTTCAAATATTTTCTGGACAACATTCCAATGCATCTTAGATATATTTGCAATGTACGCTCCACCGTGAAGAAAGATAACCACAATTTCTGGTCTAGAATTCTTCGGTTTAATTTCCCAAACCTGTCTCTCTAAGATATACGAGAGTGAAACATCAGCCACTCTATAGATAGATTTCTTCGGAGGCGCTGGAGATTTATTAAATTTGTTTTCTATCATTTTCTTTTCAACAACTTTCGAAAACCGGGTAATCTTTAAGAGTGTGTACATAACATGTGAAACAATGCTAGGAGCTGCTTTCATTTACTTTATTTCACCTCGCGGCATCTTTTTCGAGTTTCAGCTGGTCCAATTCCTTGGGATATGGTTCAAAAAATGTTTGATCCAAGATATAATCGACTGAATATCTTATAGCCCAGGATTTTAGGATTGCTAGTAGAGTTTGCAAGTTTACAATATGATTTTTGTAGTCTTCTAACAAATCCATAAAATACGCTTTTTCCTGCGATGATAGCTTGTCTTTGAAATAGCCATACAAATGTAGAAGTGTATTAATAACCTTTGGCACTTTCAAAGGTGTTTTCAGCACCTTTACAAGCAGTTGTTCGTATGCGATTTTAGTAGTGTCATCAAACCCCTTTTGTGCTACCAACTTTCCCATATCACGCATCACTTTCTCATTTTTCGCTAATAGTAAATACTTATTCCTTGAATGGAATTCAATAAGTTCTTTCTTGTTGGTGACATTTCTAAAACGTGCATGTGTGAAAATGAATGTGAGAAATTCAAATCTCAGCTTATCATTTGTAAGTCTCATTTCGCTTTCAATGGCAAGATGAGGAAACCTTTCTAACATAACCTTTGCAAATAACCCAGGCGTTTTTGAAATGACTCTCCCATTTTCTCCGTACAGTTTTGCATCATTCAAAGCACAGGATGGAGACTTGGATTTTAATATCATTCCGTCGATGTCGTTTGGGAGACTATCGGCAAATTTATGACTGAAAGAAATCATCTTATCCGTAAGATCCTCTGACATCGTTTTGTTCATAAGTCTCAATTTGTTTCTTATAAGAAAGACATCTATGGGTTCTCTGGGAATTGGTAGACCTATTTCAACTTCGGCACAAACTTTTATAAAGTCACAATATTTTTCAAGCTTTTTTACAATTTCACTCGAGATGATTCCACCATCGTATCTTGTGTGTTCAAAAAAACACCTGCTGACAACTAATTTTGGTTTAATATCTTTCGTATTCAGAATTTCTCTCTCCGTCACTTTTTTCACATCAGTCACTCCCTTGGTCTTTTTGTGCTATAATAATTATACCACGTATCAATTTAAAGCAGGTTTACTTTATATTTAGGGGGGATGTATGAATGGACAAGAAGGAATTGGTTTTCAAAGTTCTCATGGAATCAGACAAGCCTTTAAGACCAGGTGACATTGCGGAAAAAGCCGGACTTTCAAAAGAAGATGTTGATAAAGCGATAAAGGCACTAAAAGAGGAAGGCAGGATAGAATCTCCTAAAAGATGCTATTACCAGGCTAAGAAACAGTGAAAAGAATAAAATTCTGGAAACTCTCCCGCCACAACGGCGGGAGTTTTTAAAAATGAAATTGTGAAAATCTCAAAAAAATAGGAGGAGAACCGAAGTTGAAAAGCAAACATATACGAACTTTAGTGTTTTTGCTCTTGTTTTTTGCTATATTTACTTCGCAGATACTTCATGGCCAAAATAGGAATACACAATCTTATCCGTTTTTCTCGCATCAAGGCTACGTTGTTTTGCTGACGGATTTGCACTTTCCGTACAAACAGAAAACCATAGAAAGATTGCTAAACAAAATAACAGAGATTAAGCCACAGCATGTGTTTTTACTTGGAGATTTAACCGAGATGGGAAGTAACGAGGAATTTGAAGGATTAAAAAATGCGCTATCTATAATTGAAAAAGCGCAAATTCCATACAATTCTCTTCTGGGGAACCATGACGTGCGATGGAGTTATGTGGTAAGGAAGAGTAAGGTATTAGAAAATTCGGACAGTTTTTCCAAAGGTCTTTACGAAGTTTTTTCTAAGGAAGTTGGTAACTTTATCTTTTTAGGTATCGACACTACAATGTATTTCCAACATGGTGGTCATATTGGGAAAGCCCAAATAATGTGGTTGGAAAAAGAACTGGAGAAAGCATCAGCAAAAGGCAAGCGAGTAATACTGCTTTCGCACCACCCATTGGGCGGACCTGTAACATACACGGACGATGGTTGGAAAATAATCGACTTAATATCCAAATATGACGTTATTTTTGCCTTTTCTGGACATGTTCACAAATACGACTATTCAGGTTGTTACAACGGTGCATGGTTTCAAACCCTTGGTGCTGCAAAGGATGGAAATATGAGTGTTTTAAGCTGGGATAAAGAAAATGCTTACCTGTGGAAATACAACGTGGATAGCGATAGCTTTCAATTGATTAAAAGCATACCCCTTGAAAAGAAAAAACGACGAATGATTGATGCGACAATAAAGCTTATGGAAACTTCTGATAATAAAGTGAAACTAAAAGTTGATTACATTGGAGCTGAGAGAATAAGAATCTTGGCTAATGGCAGATTGATATATGAACGAGCATTGCAGTATAACACACAGAAGTTTTTAACCTATGAAGTTACACTTACTAACGTTCCAAAAAGTGATTTTTCTGTTCTTTTAAGAATCTCCGTTGTTGGTAAGGATGGAATTTACCAAAGATTTTTTAAATTGGAAAGGGCAGAAAATAGAGAAAATAATGTATTAAAGAAGGCTTGGACTTTTAGTCTGGAAGACACTATCTACTCAAAACCAGCAGTTTTCGAAGATGGAGTTATCGTTGCTGATTACTCTGGCAATGTAGTCTTTTTAAAAGATGGTAAAGTAATTTGGAGAAAAAGCGTAGGTCCTGTTGTGGCAAATGTAGAAGTGATTTCCCAAGAAACTCATTCAAAAATATGTACAAGAGAAATAGTTGTTGGAGATTTAGAAGGGACAATTCGTTTTTTTTGATAGCACAGGAAATTTCACGAGACAAATAAAATTGTCGGAGCCAGTTTATTCACTAAAAAAAGGTAATTCCACAATTGCTATCTGTGCTGGTAGGTATTTCTATATCTTGAGACTTTCCGACTCTAGAGTGATAGCAAAACACGACTTTAAAAGTCTACTACAAGTGCAACCATTTTTCAAAGATAATATTTATTTTCAACCTTCCTGGGACGGAAACATTTACCTAATAGATGAATATGGAAATCCAATTGAGCGATTTAACATTGGAAAAACCTACTACACATCTGGTAGTTCAACCCCTGCACTTGTTGGAACTTTACTGATTTACTCAAGTATCGAAGGAACTGTTAATGCGATGGATATACGAAAAAAAGAAAAAATTTGGAATCTAAGAATCCCAGGTATAGGTTATTCAGCCGTTGAAAACATAGGGGATTTTATATTTATTTCCACAATTAACGGTAAAGTGTATAAAATAGATGGGAAGAATGGGAACATTGTTTGGTCCAGCAATATAGGTTCTTCAACGATGGGCTGCTCCCCGAAAATCCTCGACACTGGGCAACTTGTGCTGGGAACTAACAACGGAGAACTGACTGTTATCGATGCAAATACTGGAAGATATGATAAGTTTGTTGTTTCGACAGGATTTGTGATGGATGTTTTACCTTACAAAAATGGAATCCTTGTAACTTTGGCTGATGGAACTATCCAATTTTTTACCATGAAAAGATAAAAGCGGTTCCCATTGAATAGGAACCGCTTTATTTTATTTATGCTTTCAAAATCGCCTTAATATCTTCCTCAGGTTCTCCGATGAGCTTTATACCATAGTTGTTCACAAGAACATCGAGTATGTCTTTATTAACCCATGCTGGCAGTACAGGACCTATGTAGATACCTTTCAATCCAAGAGCAAGTAACGTCCATAATATTGCAACAGCTTTCTGTTCCATCCATGTGAGAACAAGCGTTAGAGGTAATTCAGTGACTGGAACTCCAAACGTTTCCGCAAGCGCCATTGCAATTTCAAGTGCCACAATTGTATCGTTACACTGTCCAACGTCAATAAGTCTTGGGATGCCTTCAATGTCTCCGAGTTGCAGGTCATTAATTCTAAACTTTCCGCAGGCGAGTGTAATAACAACGGTCTCTTTTGGAAGCTTCTCAACAAATTCCCTGTAATATGCACCGCGTTTTGTCGGTGTATCACAGCCGCCAACGACGAAGAAGTGTTTGATTTTACCTGATTCAACAAGCTCTTTGATTTTTCCCGCAAGAGATTTCACAACAGTTGTTGAATATCCGGTTGTTAGTTTGTATTTTCCTGGTTGTTCTGGGAGTTTTGGCAGGGACTTTGCTTTGGCAATAACCTCTGAATAATCGTAGCCTTCAATGTGTTTCACACCAGGTAGTCTTGCAATTGATGTTGTAAACATCCTGTCTTTGTAGGATTCTTTTGGAATCAATACACAGTTGCTTGTTCCCAATATCGCGGCTGGAATTTTGTCGAAGAGTTCTCTTTGGTCATACCATGCTGCACCCAGATTACCGGCAAGATTCTTGTATTTTCTCAGTCCAGGATAGCCGTGAGCTGGTAACATTTCTGAATGAGTGTAGACGTAAACATCTGTTCCTTCAACCAGCTTAAGTAATTCTTCGAGAGCCTTCAAGTTATGACCGGTAACGATAATAGCATGACCTTCCTTTGTACCAGTTTCAACCTCAACGGGTGTTGGTTCTCCGTAAGTTTCAATATGTGCCTTTTTCAAAAGTTGCATAACCTTGAAGTTCATCATCCCTGCCTTAAGTGCAAGGTTCACAAACTCCTGAGCATCGAAGTTCACATTTGTGAGAGTTGTGTATAGCCCTTCGCTGAGGAATGCTGCTATTTCTTCGTCTTTGTAACCGAGTTCTCTTGCATGGTAATAATACGCTGAGATACCTTTCAATACGAATTCTAAGTTGTCTTGTAACCTTGCAACTGTTGGTTCCTTTCCACAAACACCCGTTACTGTACAACCTTCTCCGTTCATCGCTTGTGAACATTGGTAACAAAACATGTTCAGCGCCATACTAACACCTCCTACAAGTGAATTTTTCATGGTTTTTCAATTTACAAACTTTGTGAAAGATTTATTTTGACCGTTCACTGTTATTGTAGCAGGGATGCTCAAATTTTTCCGTAACCTATGTTACAATTTTTGTTGAGACCAAGAAAACTATCGAAAGTTTACTGATTAGGGAGGAGGTTTTAATGCACATAAGCAGTTCAAACATGAGGTTTGTAGAAACTCTTGAAAATTGCGAAATATTTAAAGGTGTGGAAAAAAGCTTTATAGATGAAGTTGTTCGGAACGCAAAGATTGAGAGATACGGAGCGAAGGAATTAGTAAGGATACGTGGTGATGAATGCAGTGAACTGCTATTCTTGGTGGAAGGAGAAGCATTTGGGCTGTTTACGAATCCTGAGGGAAGAGTCTTGCAGATAGACCACATGTTTGCACCAAAGCTTTTGGCTGCAGCTGTCATTTTTGCAGCTGACTCGCAGTATCCTGTTGATGTAGAAACCGTTAGACCTTCTGTTTTTCTTACGTTAGATAAAAACTTTTTCGTCTCGTTGATGATGAAAAACGAAAGACTTTTGAGAAACTATCTTCAATATGTGAGTGATGCATTTGTTTTTATAACTGACCGGTTCTACGAGATAACGATGAAAAATCTCGTTCAAAAAGTTTGTTCATATCTTGTCCGTTTAATGGAAGAGCAGGGTTCTTCTATTGTTACGATGGATATGTCAAAAGAAGAACTTGCCAGGGAGTTTGGAGCAACAAGACCTGCACTTTCCAGAGTGTTTATAGAACTTGAGAAGCTTGGCGTTATAGAGATGGATGGAAAAAAGGTGAAAATAAAGAGTGAACGGTACGTTAGAGACTACGCAGAATTCGAATGAGGTAATGATTTCTGTGAAAGTTTGTATAAATTTCACATAGCGAACATTATTAAGAAAATTAGTGAATTTTACCACATTAGGTATCCTTCTGATGTTTTTTCTCTTGTATACTCGTTAATTTAACGTTTGATAGAATTTCGATGTTTTTTTGTTGGTTGTATAATTGAAATGCAGATTGTACTAAACATATACATCCTTATAGGAGGAGGCGGTTGTCTTGGGAACAACAAATGAAACAATGAAAGCAATAATGAAAAAGGTGTCAGGTCCCGGATTAGTAATGGAGCAAGTTAAGAAACCTACACAAGAAGACCTTGGACCGAGGGACGTGCTTGTTAAGATAAGACGTGCGTCAATCTGTGGAACAGATGTTCACATATACAAATGGGATGAATGGTCACAGTCACGTATAATTCCTCCATTAATAACAGGACACGAGATGGCAGGCGAAGTTGTTGCAGTTGGTAGTGCTGTTACGCAAGTTAAAGTTGGAGACTTGGTAGCGGCAGAGACACATATTCCTTGTGAACATTGTTATCAATGTAAAACCGGTAGGATGCACATATGTAAGAACCTTAAGATTTTGGGTGTTGATACAAATGGTATATTTGCAGAATATGCGATTATTCCCGAAACAGTTCTTTGGAGATTCTCTCCTGAAATTCCTCTTGACTACGCTTCTGTTATGGAACCATTTGGAAATGCGATCTATACTGCCTCTGTTACAAACTTACTTGGTAAAACAGTACTTATCACCGGTGCGGGACCTATCGGCTTGATGGCTATCCAGGTCGCAAAAGTTGCCGGAGCAAGTACTGTAATAGTTTCTGAAGTCGATCCGTTGAGAATCAAAATGGCTTACGAAAATGGTGCAGATGTTGTTATCAATCCTGCAGAAAAAGATTTAGTCAGAGAAGTTTACAAACTTCTTGATGATGGCGTGGATGTGTTACTTGAGATGAGTGGTAACAGACGGGCGTTTGAGGATGGATTGAAATGCGTTACCATGGGCGGAGAAGTATCTGTGCTTGGAATATTTGGTGGGAAAATAGAAATAAACTTTGATGCTTTGATTACAATGCGAGGACTGGCTGTCTACGGTATAACAGGTAGACGCATGTTTGAAACTTGGAGAATTGCAGATGAACTGCTCCGAACGAAGAAAGTGGACCTTTCGAAAGTGGTTACACACATACTCCCATTTGACCAGTGGGAAAAAGGTTTTGAACTCATGTTGAATAAGCAGTGTGGTAAAGTTGTTCTGAATTTGGACTGATGATTAAAAACTTGTTTTGAAGGGGGGAACAGTATGTTTAATTACAAGATATTAGAAGACGAAATGGAAATGTTGAAAAATGAAGGACTCTATATCAATATTCGCACACTTGAGTCACCACAGGGTGCGTGGATTGTAGTCAACGGGAAAAGGGTGTTGAACCTTTGTTCGAACAATTACCTTGGTTTCGCAAATGATGAAAGACTAAAACAAGCTGCAATAAAAGCTATCCAAGAATGGGGCGTTGGACCCGGTGCTGTTAGGACAATTGCTGGAACTATGAAAATACATGAAGAACTTGAAAAAGCGCTTGCTGAGTTCAAGGGTGCAGAAGCGACAATTTTCTTGCAGTCAGGTTTTGTAGCAAACCAAGCAGCTATACCAACGATTTTCGGAGATGAGAACGATGCAATTATCTCTGATGAACTCAACCACGCAAGTATTATAGATGGTGTTAGACTTTCTAAGGCAAAGAGGTATGTGTACAAACACAACGATATGAATGAACTTGAAGCAAGACTTAAAGAAGCAAGGGATGTTCAAAAAGCCAGAAGAATTCTGATTGTCACAGACGGTGTGTTCAGCATGGATGGAGATATTGCACCACTACCTGATATTGTGAAACTTGCAGAAGAATATGGAGCAGCTGTTATGGTTGATGACGCACATGGCGAAGGTGTGTTGGGACGAGGTGGAAGAGGCATTGTTGACCACTTCGGGCTACATGGTAAAGTGGACATGGAGATAGGAACGCTTTCAAAAGCGTTCGGAGTGCTTGGTGGCTATATAGCGGGGAGTGAAACACTTGTCAGATATCTGAAACAAAAAGCAAGGCCGTTCCTTTTCAGCACAGGGCTTACACCAGCAGATGTTGCAGCTTGTCTAGAAGCAGTAAAAATACTCCAAGAAAGTGATGAACGGGTTAAAAGACTTTGGGACAACGCAAATTACTTCAAAACAGAGATGAAGAAACTGGGGTTCGACCTCGGAGTAAGCCAAACACCGATAACACCTGTTATGCTCTACGATGCCAAAGTTGCGACGCAATTCAGTAAAGAACTATTCGAGGAGGGCATATTTGCGCAAGCAATAGGTTATCCAACCGTTCCAAAAGGCAAGGCAAGGATAAGGGTGATGATAAGTGCGGTGCATTCCAAGGAAGACCTCGACTTTGCACTTGAAAAGTTTGAAAAGGTGGGAAAGAAATTAGCTGTTATATGATAAAATTTAACCGGGCACGTTATGTGCCCGGTTTTTCTTTAGGCAAATCACCTTAAAACCAAAGTCCAAGGGGATGGATTTATGGAGATTATTGTATTCCCATCGGGTACGAAGATATACGATTATTCAGAAATCCCGAAATATTTGTATTATTTGGTGGATGGAACAGTCGAAACCAAACTTTTTAGAAAGGTTCAAGAGTTTAATTCGGGCACATTTGGAGAATGGTCGCTCTTCAATCTTCCTTCGCAAGAGCAAGTGATTTCAACAAGCGAAGTAACACTTTATGCTATCAAACCTGAAGAAATTTTCAATTTAGAACACACGCAAAAAGTTGTGAAAAACATAATCCCCTCAATTGCTAAAAGATTGCTCTTAATTGATTCTGAGCTTACGGAAGCCCAGGAGCTCCCAACCTACGTTGGTGCTGACAAAATGAGATTCTTTAACAAAGCGCATCCAGGAGCTTACAAGATTACTGATGCTATTTTTCAAGATATCCTTCAAGCCAAGTCACTCTACGCGTCAGGTTGCTACAAGGAAGCGTTCGAGATAATAGTAAAACTGATGCCGCAAGTGGTCACTGAGGATTTGCGAAAAGAAGTGATGATTTGGCACACATTACTTAGTATGGTTTTGGAACCGGAGAAGGCAGAGATACATTTTAGGCGCCTAAATCCAAAAGAGTATGCAGAATATTTGTCCTACCAGTTTTTGGTAAGCTTCTTCAAAGGGGGAGAAAAGCAGGAGATTTTGGATATCTACATGAAAGCGGGACTTCATATTCCAAGTGAAACGATTGTAACCATGGAAGGTGAAGTTGCTTCCGAAGCTTTCCTTATCTTAAGGGGTTACTTAAAAGCAGTAAAGCTTTTTGAAGATAAAGAAGTTCTAATGAGTATTGTAGGACCTGGCGAGTTTGTAGGAGAAGGAGCGATAATGAATTCAAAGATTAGAATGGCGACGCTATATTCAATTTCACCAGTTGATTTGATACCATTGAGTGCTGAGAGTATAGAGAAAGCAACCTTAACAAATCCAGGATTTATACTCAAGATATGCGAATCACAACTCAAACGTATAATTCAGGTAAAGCAGCTTCTGGAGATTAAAAACCAAGGTAATCAAATCCAACGTACCATCATGGCGATAAATTATTTCCAACCGATTTTTGGAAAAGCAAAAGTTAATGTGAAAGACATAGCCTATTTGGTGGATGTGAATGTTGAACGTGTTATTGAAGAAGTCAGACGGAAGGGACACAAGATAGGAATTGATGGTTCTATTAGTTAAGGTTTGAGGAGGAATTCAAATGGTAAGAGTTATAAAAAACGCAAAAATCTTTGCCCCTAAGTATGTAGGGAAGTTAGATGTTATCTTTCACAATAGAATCATTCACATAAGCAAAGACGTTAATCCCTTTTTTGTCCCCTTCGAAATAGAAATTTACGATGCTTCTGGCTTGTTGCTATTACCTGGACTTATCGACCCACATGTACATATAACTGGTGGAGGTGGGGAAGGCGGGTTTGAAACTAGGACCCCGGAACTGAAGATTTCAGAATGTATTAAGAATGGAATAACAACGGTTATTGGTTGTTTGGGAACAGACGGAGTTACTAGAAGTCTTGAGAATTTGTATGCGAAAGCAAAAGCTCTTGAAAATGAGGGCTTAAACATCTTCATATACACAGGTTCTTACCGCCTTCCACCTGTAACCTTTACCGGTAGTGTGATAAAAGATATTGTTTTAATCGACAAAGTTATTGGGGTTGGGGAAATAGCGATATCCGACCATCGTTCGTCTCAACCTACTTTTGAGGAGATTTTGCGGGTTGTAGCAGATGCAAGGGTAGGTGGAATGATTTCTGGAAAGCCGGGTACTGTGAATTTTCATGTAGGCGCTGGTAAAAGAGGAATTGACTATTTGTTTGAAATCATCCAAAACACAGAGATTCCTATTCAGCATCTGTATCCTACGCACATGAGTAGAAACAAATGGCTTTTCGAACATGGGCTTGAGTTTGCCATGAGAGGTGGGATGATAGATTTAACAGCTCTTCAACCAAAAAACGATGAATCTTCCAAGAGCGAATTTAACACAATTGATGCAATATTAAAAGCGTATGAAAATAATTTGTTGGAGAATATAACCATTTCCTCGGATGGGCAGGGTAGTCTTCCAAAGTTTGATGAAATGGGAAATTTTGTAGGGCTCAGCGTTGGGAGCGTTAGCTCGGTTTGGCATACAATACGCAAAGTGGTAGAAAATGGCTTGCCTTTGGAAGAAGCCATAAAGGTTTCAACTACAAACCCAGCCAAAGTCTTTAAATTAAATAAGGGAAGAATTGAAAAGGGATACGATGCTGATTTTGTCTTGGTAAATGAGGAAACCCTGGAAATCGTAAGCGTAGTATCTAAAGGCGAATTTCTGATGAAAGATGGGGTACTGAAGAATTTAAACTTTGAATTTTAAGAGAATTCGGAAGAATGTTCACATATACTTTGTTTTCTTCTCACAGTTAATAGTTGAAAAGTCTTTGCAATAATAGTATACTGGATATTGAAAAATACAGCGCGACTGAAAAAGAATAAAGCATCAGGGAGGCCAGGATAAATGCTGGAAGAGTTTTTTGTGTTCCTAAAAACAATGGCGTTCTCACAAATGACACTCGGAAACATTTTCATGATAGCTATAGCTGGTGTCTTAATATACGTTGCCGTTAAAAAGGATGCCGAACCTTTGCTTTTGATACCTATTGCATTTGGTATCATTCTCTCCAATATCCCACCGGTTGCAACGGGTATTTTGAATCCGCCACAGACTTTCCCGGATGGCAGGTTTATTCCTGGAGGATTCATGTACTATATAAAAAAGGGTCTTGACCTTGGTATTTATCCACCTCTCATTTTTCTGGGAATAGGGGCACTTACGGACTTCTCATTTATGATCTCATACCCACTCACGATATTTCTTGGTGGAGCAGTCCAGATTGGAATATTTGTAACATTCTTACTTGCACGTGCTTTCGGATTCACACTCAAACAAGCCGCGTCTATAGGTATCATCGGAGGTGCTGATGGACCAACATCTATTTATGTTTCTACAAAATTTGCACCAGAACTTCTGTCTATAATAGCAATCGCTGCTTATTCATACATTGCACTTATCCCTATACTTCAGCCACCAGTTTCTAAATTACTTACAACCAGAAAAGAAAGATTAATAAGAATGAAGGCTCCAAGAAAAGTTTCAAAAGCAGAGAAGATAGTGTTTTCAATCATTACAACGCTTGTTACTGCGTTACTTGTTCCTCAGTCGCTGACTTTGGTAGG
Organism: Fervidobacterium pennivorans; assembly: GCF_001644665.1. Classification (NCBI taxonomy): domain Bacteria; kingdom Thermotogati; phylum Thermotogota; class Thermotogae; order Thermotogales; family Fervidobacteriaceae; genus Fervidobacterium; species Fervidobacterium ngatamarikiense. Next base: position 1,166,004 of record NZ_CP011393.1, on the reverse strand, counting down.
TCCTCTCATGTTTGGTAACTTGCTCAGGGAAGTTGGAAATGTCAAAAGACTTGTTGAAGCAGCAAGTAAATATATTCTCGATACAACGACAATTTTACTTTGTCTATCTGTTGGTGCATCCGCGAGGGCAGATGTTTTCTTAACACCACAATCTTTGCTTGTTTTTGGTATGGGAGCATTCGCATTTGTTTCATCGCTTGCAAGCGGTATTTTGTTTGCGAAATTCTTAAACCTTTTCTTGAAAGATAAAATAAACCCGCTCATTGGTGCTGCAGGAGTTTCGGCTGTACCGGACTCTGCGAGGGTTGCTCAAAAACTCGCCCAAGAAGAAGACCCAACAAACTTTATTCTTATGCATGCCATGTCTCCAAACGTTGCAGGAGTTATTGGTTCGGCTGTTGCAGCGGGTGTTTTCTTGGCTATTTTTGGTAGGTAGTTTATTGTGCTAGCTTGAAGGAGGTAAGAAAATGGCAAAAAAACAGTACAGAGTTGAGATAAAATATCAATGGTGCAAAGCGTGCGGTATTTGTTATCATGTCTGTCCTACAAAGACCATTATCCAAGGAGAATTGAACAGACCAGCAGTTCCTGACCATAGTAAATGTATTGGTTGTCTGATGTGCGAAAATTTGTGTCCGGATTTTGTTATAAACATAGTAGAAGTATCTGAAGAGAGCAAGGCAGGTGTCGAAAATGCCTAAAAACCCAAGGATGGTCTTCTGGCAGGGAAATGAGGCTTGCGCATATGGTGCGATAAAAGCAGGATGCCGTTTCTATGCAGGTTACCCAATCACGCCGTCTTCAGAGATAGCGGAGACTATGGCAAGGGAATTACCTAAAGTTGGAGGCGTATTTATACAGATGGAAGACGAAATAGCAAGTGCTGCTGCGATAATAGGAGCCTCGCTTGCTGGAGTAAAATCTATGACCGCGACTAGTGGTCCAGGTTTCAGTCTTATGCAGGAGGCTATAGGTTATGCAATAATGACGGAAACACCAACAGTATTTGTCAACGTAATGCGTGGTGGACCTTCAACAGGTATGCCAACCAAACCTTCGCAAAGTGATATCATGCAAGCAAGGTGGGGAACACACGGTGACCATGCAATCATCGCGCTTTATCCTTCGACAGTTGAAGAAGTTTACAAATACACCATAAAAGCTTTTAACTTAGCTGAAGAGTACAGAACTCCGGTCATACTTTTGATGGACGAAGTACTTGGACATATGTACGAAAATTTTATCTTACCACCTGATAGTGAGATAGAAATTGTCGAAAGAGTTTCTGCTCGAGAGCTTGAGGAAGAAGAACTATTTGTTCCGTTCTCTGAAAGCGAGTATGCAGAAAACCTTCCACCATCGTTGGTAGAAATGGGAAAGGCGCATTTCCATGTGTCTGGTTTGGTTCACGACGAATCAGGATTCCCGATGGCGACGGCAGAAACTGCTGAAAAACTTATCAGAAGACTTGTGAATAAAATAAAGTTACACATAGACAAAATAGCTGAGTGCGAAGAGTTTATGACCGAGGATGCTGAGACGATAATAATTGCTTATGGTTCCGTTGCAAGGTCTGCAAAAGAAGCTGTGTTGATAGCAAGGAAAGAGGGAATTAAGGTAGGATTACTTAGACCAATAACTATATGGCCCATTCCGATAGAAAAAATGCGAAAAAGACTTGCGAACGTCCAGAATGTGCTAGTTGCTGAAATGAACTTGGGTCAATACGCAAGCGAGGTAGTGAAACTAGTACGACCTGGAACCAAATTGAGGTTACTCGGTAAAGTTAGTGGTGAACTCATAGCACCTCACGAGATATTGAACGAACTTAATAACATGCTCCTCGAAGGCATAGACTTCTAATGTATATCTTCTTTTTGGTCATCCTTGCCCAACGGCAGGATGACCTTTTTCTTTTTTTGTGGTAGAATACTATTGATGCTTTAAGAAAATCAGCAGCCGCAAGGAGGAATACGAAAGTGTTTGGAAAATTGAAAAAGTTATTTGACAAAAATGAGATGGAGATTAGAAAAGCGAGAAAATTAGTTGAGCAGATAAATGAGCTCGAACCAGAAGTTCGAAAGATGTCATTTTCCCAGATGCGAGATTACATACTCTCCAAGAAGGGAACTTTAGAAAACTTGGATGAGCTTGATGAACATCTGGTAAATGTTTTTGCATTCACACGAGAGGTTGCAAGAAGAACGGTTGGAATGAGGCATTTTGATGTCCAGCTTATAGGTGGCATAGTACTCCACAAAGGAAAGATAGCTGAAATGAAGACAGGAGAAGGTAAGACCCTTGTTGCAACCCTGCCTGTCGTTTTGAATTCGCTTATGAACAGAAACATTCATATGGTTACTGTGAACGATTACCTTGCCAAAAGGGACGCTATGTGGATGGGTCCAATATATCTGGCTCTTGGTTTAAGAGTAGGAGTCATAACTACATCTGGAAAAGCTTATGAAGTGGTCTGGAAAAATCCAGAGTTGGCTCAAAAAGGTCTTGAGGAGAATTACTGCGTCTGGCTCGAGGATTTCGATGGTGAATTTCTACCCGACGAAGCAAAAGTTAAAAAGGCAGTTGAAGCGTTTGAAGTGGATGTCGTTGAAGTGAGCAAAAAAGAAGCATACAGATGTGATGTAACGTACGGAACAAACTCAGAATTTGGATTCGACTACCTCAGGGACAACCTTGTCATCTCTTTAGAGGATAAGGTCCAAACTGGCCATTTTTATGCTATTGTTGACGAAGTTGATAGCATACTTATAGATGAAGCAAGAACACCACTGATAATAAGTGGTCCGTCGAAAAACAACGCATCGGTCTATAAACACTTTTACCAAATTGCGAAGCGCTTGGAAAGAGATAAACACTTCAAAGTAGATGAAGAGCATCGGTCGATAATTCTTACCGATGAGGGCATATCCTATCTTGAGAAACTACTAGGTGTTGACAATCTATATGACCCAGCAAATGTTAACAGTATTTACCACATAATCAACTCTCTTAAAGCAATTCACTTGTTCAAAAAGGATGTTGATTATATCGTTCACAATGGGCAAGTCTTGATTGTTGATGAGTTCACAGGTCGTGTTCTCCCAGGAAGACGTTACAGTGGTGGATTACATCAGGCAATTGAAGCAAAAGAGAGAGTTCCGATAAAAGAAGAAAGTATAACGTACGCCACTATAACTTATCAGAATTACTTCCGAATGTACGAAAAGCTCGCTGGTATGACTGGAACTGCGAAGACAGAGGAAGAAGAGTTCAAAGCAATATATGGCTTGGATGTCGTGGTTATACCTACTCACAAACCGATGATAAGAATAGATAGGGACGATTTGATATACAGAACAACCGAAGAGAAATATAGAGCAATTGTTGAAGAGATAAAGAAAAGATACGAGAAAGGTCAGCCTGTTCTTGTTGGAACAACATCGATTGAGAAAAGTGAGAAACTTAGCGAAATGCTCAAAAAAGAAAAAATTCCTCATCAAGTTTTGAACGCAAAATATCATGAAAAAGAAGCACAGATAATAGCACAAGCAGGTCAAAAGGGTATGGTTACAATTGCGACGAATATGGCAGGTAGAGGAACAGATATCAAACTTGGTCCTGGTGTTAAAGAACTCGGAGGATTGTTAGTTATAGGAACGGAAAGGCACGAAAGCCGAAGGATAGATAACCAATTACGTGGGAGGTCAGGTAGACAGGGTGACCCCGGCGAGTCGATATTCTTTCTCTCCCTTGAGGATGATTTGATGAGAATATTCGGAGGTGACAAACTACAAAAAGTTATGGACATGGTCAAAATCGAACCAGGTCAGCCTATTTATCACCCGTTACTGACTAAACTAATTGAACAGGTGCAAAAGAAAGTAGAGGGCATAAACTTTGGGGTGCGTAAGTTCTTACTTGAACTAGACAGTGTTTTAGATACGCAAAGACGAGCAGTTTATGGATACCGAGATTATATCTTGGAACACAACGTTGACAATTTTATGGAAGAAGCAATCGAAAACTTTGTCGAGTCAAGATTGGAAGAATTTTGTTCAACTCCTGAGTGGAACAAAGAAGGATTGAAAGATTCCTTTGCTATCATAAAAGACTACGTAAATGTTGAAGGACTCTTAGAAACAATTGATGACAGAGAAAAACTCAAGGAGGAATTGATAAATCAGATAAAACATGCATACGAAGAAAAGAAAAAAGAATTCGGAGAAGATTTCGAACACGTCGCAAAATTTATCGTGCTAAGGATAATAGACGAGAATTGGAGACAATACTTGGAAGAAGTTGAACACGTTAAAGAGTCTGTCAGGCTAAGAAGTTACGGTCAAAAAGACCCTGTTTTGGAATTCAAAAAAGAGACATATCAGATGTTCACAGAAATGATGATGCGCAGTTACGAACTGGCAGTTTCTTACCTGCTTAACCTCAGAAGAGTTGACAACAAAGCTGAGGAAGAGTCAAAGAAAGAGCTTGCAAAAGTCAGTACCATTCACGAGGAATTCAAACTAATTGACGAGAGCAAGGGGGAAAAGTCTGGCAACAAAAGACCAAAGTTGAAGATAAAAAGAGGTTAGGACTCTATTTGCTTTTACGAAAGACTTTTGCAATGACGGGAAGTGAAAGAGATGAGAATCGAAGGGGTAATTTTCAAAAAAGGTGAGATACCTAAAACACTTCTCAAAATAGTTTCTGGCACAGTTCGAGAAACTCGAAATAACACTTACCATGACTTAACAAAAGGTGAATATGTAGCACTTTTGGAGTATTTACTCGGGCTTCCTTTAGAAGACGACATCATAGCTTTAGAAGAAACAGAGCTCGTAGAAACTGATATAGAGAGCGATTATGAAAACATTATTCGAAATATTGTAGAGCTTAGGAAAATTATATACCAAACCTCCGTAGACTTTGAAAATTTAGTCCTTGATGATTTCAACTTTGAGACAGAGAATATAGATGAATATCTAAACCAAATTGAGTCGCTTTTAACACTATCCGGGGGAGAACTACCTGAAGACAAAGAAAAGGCAATAGAACTTATAGAGAGTTTGGAAGAGGATAAACTTTTTACAAAAGTCAATTTGGTGAAAAAATTTGTGGAACGTTTCCCAGAAGAACAAATTGGTGCGAAGTTCCTTATTGAGACAGCAGCAAAGGTTTACATCGTACTAAATGATAGATATGTTGCCAAAGCTTTGCTGAAAAAAGTTTTACTTTACTATCCGCATCTTTTAGATTACAGCTACGAAGCGGTAAAAACATTGGAAAGTATATACAAAGAAGAGGGGAACATAATATACAGACGATATGGAAAAATGGCAAAAGTTTTAGAGGTGATGTTACGTGGAAACGCTTGAATTTGAAGATGGATATACAATAATTGAAAAAGGCAAGCAGGAACCGTATGTTTACATTATAAAATCTGGAAAGGTAAAGGTCTCTTTGGGGACATACGAAACACTCCTTTCAGAGGAGCTTCCAGATGTTTTTGGTCTTGAAGCGTTAATCGATGAGCCGTATACAGAGACTTGTATTGCTGTAGGGACTGTGAAGGTGATTAGATGTGAGAAAAATGAATTCAAGGATATATACGTAAAAACTGAAGTTGGGAAGGAAGCACTCAAAAGTTTTATGAAAAGGACAGCAAAAGCCTTAGGTTGGATTTGAAGCGGCTTAAAAAAGTTTGAGAAGTTTAAAAAGAGCTGTACAATATTAGTGTGAATAATTAATTCAAATCCGATTTTCAGATTAAGTAAAGCTCTTGCGGAGGTGAGTTAAACTATGCATACGAACAGGATAGACCACATAGGAATAGCTGTAAAGGATGCAAAAGAAAGACTAAGACTTTACAAAGACTTTCTTGGGTTGGAAGTTACAGAGGTAGAAGAGTTACCCGAAAGAGGCCTAAGGGTTTACTTTATAAAAGTTGGTGACACGAGAATAGAACTATTAGAACCAATGAATGAAAATTCTGAAGTTTCAGGTTTTCTTGAAAAGAAGGGTGAAGGCATACATCACATAGCTTTCAACGTTCACGGTATTGACGAAGCAGCGGCTTTGGCAAAGGCACAAGGGCTTCAGCCACTTTCAGAGGAACCAAAACCGGGAGCAGGTGGAACGAGGGTGTTGTTCTTGCACCCAAAGACAACAGGTGGAGCCTTAATTGAACTTGTTGAAGGCGAACATTAATTTCTGTGGACAAAAGGGGTGAACTGGATGGAAATGGAAGAACTTATACAACAACTGAAATCCCTTGAAGCTGAAGTTGAATTAGGTGGAGGACAAGAGAAGATAGACAAACAACACGCTGAAGGAAAATTAACGGCTCGCGAGAGGTTACAATTATTGTTTGACGAAGGAACATTTGAAGAACTTGACAAATTCGTAAAGCATAGAAATACAATGTTTGGTCTTGATAAGATGAAATTACCCGCTGATGGTGTTGTTACTGGAATTGGAAAGGTGAATGGAAGACCAGTAGCTGCCTTCTCACAAGATTTTACGGTCATGGGTGGTTCACTCGGCGAAATGCATGCGAAAAAAATAATGAAGGTAATGGATTTGGCTCTTAAGATGGGGATTCCCCTTGTTGGAATAAACGATTCCGGTGGTGCAAGAATACAGGAAGGCGTTGACTCGCTTTACGGGTACGGTGAGATATTCTTTAGAAACACGATAGCCTCTGGAGTAATACCACAAATCACGGTTATAGCTGGTCCATGTGCTGGAGGTGCAGTTTACTCACCTGCGATAACTGACTTCGTTATTATGGTTGACCAAACAGCTCAAATGTTTATTACCGGTCCAAACGTTATTAAAGCCGTTACGGGCGAAGATATATCAAAAGAAGACCTTGGAGGCGCGTTGGTTCACAACACAAAGAGTGGAAACGCACATTTCTTAGCTTCAGATGATAGACAGGCTATAGAGACGGTAAGGAAACTACTTTCCTACATACCACAAAACAACATGGAAGAACCTCCTTTAGAAGAGCAAATAATTGAGCCAGATACATCTGATATACAAACAGTTGTTCCTGTCGACCCAAAGAAAGGTTTTGATGTACGTGATGTTATAAGAAGGGTCGTTGATGAAGGAACGTTTTTTGAAGTGCACGAACACTTTGCAAAGAGCATAGTTATTGGATTTGCAAGAATTAATGGAAAAGCGGTAGGTATAGTTGCAAATCAACCAAACTACCTTGCTGGGGTGCTTGACATAGACTCTTCCGACAAAGCGGCGAGGTTCATAAGATTCCTCGATGCATTCAACATACCGATTGTAACCTTTGTTGATACACCGGGGTATCTCCCTGGCGTAAAACAGGAGCACGGAGGAATAATTAGGCACGGTGCAAAGTTGCTGTATGCTTACAGTGAAGCAACGGTTCCAAAGATAACGATAATCCTCAGAAAAGCGTATGGTGGAGCCTACATCGCAATGGGAAGCAAGCACCTTGGTGCAGATTTTGTGGCAGCGTGGCCAACAGCAGAGATAGCTGTCATGGGTCCTGACGGCGCAGCTAACATCATATTCAAAAAGGAAATAGATGCTTCGGAGAATCCAGAGGAAACCAGAAAACAAAAGATAGAAGAATACAGACAACTCTTTGCTAATCCGTATGTTGCAGCATCAAGAGGTTATATAGATGCTGTAATTGACCCAAGAGAAACGAGAAGCTGGATTATAAAAGCGCTTGAATACAGCGCAACGAAAGTTGAATCAAGACCTAGAAAAAAACATGGAAACATACCGCTGTGATTTAAGTAATTTAAAACTTTCCGAGGTGATAAACGGATGCCTATAGAAGCAACAATAACTACGGCAGCGCAAGCAACACAAACTGTTCTTGCTACACAACTAATCAATGAAACTGCGACTACATTATCTCAAACAGCCCAACCGGTAGCTCATAGTGCTACACCTACGGCATTGCCGATAGAGGTTACGGTTACAATTGTAGGAGTAAGTACTGTTTTTCTTGTTTTCGTAATACTCTACGCAATATTCAAATTGATGGAGGTTTTTGGAAGAGGTAAGAATAAGCGAATAAAAACTCCGTCCTCAAAAATGATCGGAGAGGTTGCTAAAGAACAAAACGAAGGATTGATGCAATCGGTTGCAAAAAAACAAAGTCAAGAAGCCATGCCAGCGGGGGTAGATGAAACAGAAGAAATAGCAGCTGTTTTTGCGGCTATTTATGCCATGCTTGGAACGAATATAAAAATTAGATCCATTAACAGAGCTTCCTCGAATGTACCAAGAACCAAAGGTCAACGTGGTTGGGAAGAATGGAGAACATACGGATGGCGAGGTGGAAATAGATGGTGAGAAAGTTTGTTGTTAGGGTTAATGGAAAAGAGTACATTGTTGAGGTAGAAGAACTCGGCACACCAGCCCAGCCAATGCAACAACCACAAATTCTCGAACAACCAAAACCTGTTGTTCAACAACAGGTCCAGTCAGCAAAACCTACTCAACCTGAAAGTAAACCGGTAAAACAAGAGAGTGCTCCAGTTTCAACGACGTCAGAAATTGGTGGTGGAGCCAAAATAGTATCCCCTATGTCAGGTGTCATACTAAAAATTCTTGTTAGCGAAGGGCAAAAGGTTGAATATGGTCAAAAATTGGTGATACTTGAAGCTATGAAAATGGAAAATGATATAGTATCAGACAAGCCAGGTACTGTGAAGAAGATATACGTAAAAGAAGGGGACAACGTAGATACAGGACAAGTGCTTGTGGAATTAGAGTAAAAGTTTTAAACGCTACAACTCCAATATTTTTACCGGCAAAACACTGGTGGTTAAAGCCACCAGTGTTTTTATTATGCTTAAAATTGTAAGATTGGTGCATCTTCATTTTTTATCAAAATTTTATCATTTTTCCTTTGTTATGCACAAGAAAACCCATATAATTTGAAGTGGACTTTGAAAGTTTACAACCTATATAAGTGAGGGAGGGGTTTTTGTGAGAAAAGTGTTTGTTGTTTTGGTCACATTGATTCTTGCAAGTTTTATCTTCGCAGCAGGCAGTGTTTCCTTGAGATTCAACCCAAATGCAAGCTGGAGTCAAACGCTAACCTTTTCTGTTCGCCAGTGGATAAAAGTCACTTGGGATTACGATGAAACGCAAGCTTTTGCAATTGACGACACAAGCTATACGGCAACAGTTGGAAACATTGAATTTAAGTCCAACAAGAGCTTCAAACTTTACTATGGTATTGGTAACACACTCCCATCAGGCGTGAATGTTGTATCGGTCAAAGTAGGTTCAGTAGTTTTGTCAAACTCTTCGACAACTCCGACGGAAGTTTCTACAAAACTGTTGAGCGGAGTACTTGAGATTGGATTCAACCCTGAAGTATTAAATGTAGGAAATGACTTTTCAGTAAAATTTGACTTTACATTCCTTCCATTCTAACAATTGATTTAAGAGTAAAAAAGCAAAAAAGGGGCAAAACGCCCCTTTTTTATTTTTAGGATGAGTTGTGATATAATCTTGTGGAGGTGATGAAGAAGTTGAGGATTCTGCTAAAAATACACAATTATGTAAGTATTTTCGGATTTGGACGAATTCTGGTTTTTTTGTTCGTTTTGATTTTTAGTTCTCTTGCTTTATCTCATACAATTAACATAGAATGGTATTATGATGAAGGAACTACTTTCATTATAGATGAGATTTACCAAGGAGTAAGTATAGGAACGATATACATATACTCCAACGTAAAATTCAAATTTTATGTAATTCCAAAGGTTTTAGACGTTCAAGGTGTGACCGTAACTGGTGTTAGAATAAAAAATCAATTTATATCTATGAATCCATCGAGCCCAACAATTGTCACAAACAAATGGATTTATGGAACCATGGTAATATACTTTTCATACATCGAACCGCCTGAAGACTTCAAAGTAGAGTTCACTTTCGTATTTTTACCCCTTTAAGATTGCTTTAAAGAGCTTTGCATCTGGAACTTTTTACGCACTTATTGAACCCGGTGGAACGACATGGAGTCAAATCCTTACCTTTACAGTAAAACAAACGGTAAAGGTAGAATGGCAGTATGATGAAACGCAGCCTATAGCCGTAGATAGAGGAGATTCAGAATCGGTGGTTGGATTTATAAGAATATATTCAAACAAACAATTTAAGATTTCAGCAAACGTCTATGTTGCCGAGACTTCGATTCAACCGTTGGTTGTACCAAAGCAAGTGAAAATTGGCTCAGAAACAATAGGCGTTGGTGAAGTTCTTGTGGTAACTCCTAAAAATTTACAGGGCAACTTGTCGGTAGTTTTTGAAATAGACTGGGAGAACTTGCAAGCAGAAGAATTCCCTGTTGTGTTGGAATTCACATTTTATCCTTTCTGAATGCAGACGTTACGAAACACTTTGTTTTAGTTTACCACTTAATAGCCCCGTAAAATCCTATTCTATTGTCCTCTAAATTAACACCTACCCAGTATTCGATAAGACCTGATTTAAATCCCAGAGCAGCTTTGAAGTTAAAGATGGGTGTAATTGCTGAAGAATCTTTCGATATTCTACCACTGATTAATACTGATACTCCGGAAAGAGATAGAGAAAATTCTGAACCTATGGAAGTTGAGAATGAACCGGAATTGACATTAAACAAGATTCTAGGTGTTAAAGAGAATTGTTTGAAAATGTTGATTTCGTCATCTATTACTAAATACAGAGTGTTATCAAACAAGTTAAACAGAACACCGGCGTAGGTTTTATCCAAAATTTTTACTAAAACACCTGTGGATTGTACATTCCAGTCTGTCCATCCATTTTGCGAGTTGTTTGTTAATTTCATATAGAACCTTTTATTTTCGTTTGCTATGGTTACTTCCGTAACGGATGCGTTGATCGTAACTTCAAATGAATTTTGTAAAACGTTACTCTGAACTTTTCTAAAATCCTTATTAGAAATCATGGATATTGTATTTTCATTGATTAATAAAGAACGAGCATCGATTTTGTAAGCTTGTATGCCAACAACGAAGTTACCTGACTTTAAAAACACGACATTTTCAAAAGTTTCATTTAAGTTTTCTCCATCCGTTATTTCAGAAAGTGGTAACTCAGATTCCGTGAGGTCGTTTAAAACCTTCAAGATGGTACTCTCATTTTTTCTTAAAAGTTCAAGCTTTACCTTAATATCATGTTCGTTAAATTCGAACTTTGCTAGAATCGACTCTGGGATAGATTCATGTGATGGTTCTCTTGCCGAAAATTCTTCAAGATTAGAGTTTTGTTTTTCAGAAGAATAGTTAAACAAAACATAATGTGTATCCTGTAAAAGGCTTTTGTATTTTTCTTTGAAAAGTATTTTTCCGAAATCTTCCGCTGAAATTTCTTTCAACAAGTGGAATTCAGATAATGAAAAGTAGCTAAATTTGACCAAAAGCATGTGCGAAGAAATACTTTCAGTTACATCGAGATTGGCTAATAAATCAGCCACTTGTGATAGCTGATTTTTAGTGCTTGTGTAGTAGACCAGTTTGCCATTCAAAAGAAAACTCTCAATTCCAATCTTTTGAAGTATTACTCTTAATGTTTTAGGGTCTGTGTAACGTGGTTCGTATACTGATACATAATTTGGCATGTGAGCATAGGAAGAGAGGTCAATTATCAAATAAGTATCGTTACTGACCTTTTCATAGTCAAATCTTAGCGGTAATAAAACCATTCTCAAGGCAGTTTCGACATCTACATTTTGAAGGTCAACTGAGATTGGTACGTTTCCCAGCTTGGATGGATAAACAAAATTCAATTTTTCTTGAGATGATATGTAATTCAAAAATTCAGAAAGAGGTATATTTGAAAAATTAGCAGTTAAAGCAAGAACAGTGGCATCAAAAATTACAAAAAAGGTAAAAACAATTAAAATGGTCAATTTAATAGTCCTCATTTCGAATCACCAACCAAGTTATTTTTTCCTAAGTCTGAACCTATGGACAATAGGAAAACAATGTATCGCTTTTCAGATTCGTTATAAAACCTCTTAAAAAGCCAACCGATAATGGGTAAATCTTTTAAAAAGCTGACACCACCTTCCTTCTGAACAACTCTTTCGTAACTAAATATACCGACAACGTAAGGTTTGTTGTATTCTACGCTTAAAGTAGTTTGTAAAGAAGTCCCACGGGTTTCAGTATTCATTTCATTGACAGAGGGGAAGCCTTCTATTCTGATTGATAAATCTAGCACGCAGTTGTTGTACAAAAATCTGGGAACAATTGAAAGTTCTACGTTAGCTTGAGTCGTTACACTTGTTAATTTCCCATCTACATACCTCGTGGTTGTGAAGTTGCGTTGAGCTGATAACTTACTTTGAGCGCTGTCAAATGCTTTAATCCTTCCTTCATAGAGCACTTCTAAATCGGTAACGTCGATATTAGAATTTGATAGATTCAAAATGAAATAGAGATTTGTGCTGAGAACTGGTATTTGAAAAAAGTTTAGCATATAGCTTGTACCAGCAACGGAAGGTTGTATTCCAACGTCAATTAGATATGAATTCAGAAAGCGCTCGCTCACATCTATTATTTTTACGTACACTTCTTCACCTCTACTTGGTAAGTCTATTTGGGAGATGGAGGACGCTATTTTTGAAACTAACGGTGGAGGGGCATAGACAAGTAGGCTATTCTGGTTGACAGGGTTGAGAATATAATCTTGGAAAGCCTTAGGAAGGGATTTCATAATTGTTTCTGCGGAGTTGTATCTCAGAGGAATTTGATAGGTTCTTGCAACGTTTGTAAAACCGCTGGAGTTAGGATTTGAATTTCCTACGAAATATACACCATCCACTTTTGTCCAATAGTAGCTGTAAGGCATTAACAAAAGATCTAAAACTTTTTCGAGAGATTCTGCCTCGACTTGTATACTAATGGCACCGCTTATTGAAGGTTCATATATAATTACAGCACCTGTATCTACAGAAAGCATATTGAGTGCATCTTTAAGATTTGTATTGAAAAATGATATTTCGATTGCTAAAATCCTAGTTGCAAAAAAGATTAACAAAGAAAGCAATATAAACCCCCTGTTCATTTATGTTCCCCCAATCTGTCAAAACAAGAATTTATCAAAAGTCATCGAAGATGTATTTCTTTTGGTCTCCGTATGGAAAATATTCTATTTTCAAAAGATTTCCCCTAACAACCCTTTCGAGATCCAAATTTATCGCCTGCCCTGGAAATATTGTTATGGGTGTTTCGTTAAGCATTCGGTTATTGTAAAGAACATTGAACTGCAAAAGACAGTCTCCGGTATTCTGAACACTGAGTATGGAATTTGTTTGAGAAGAGTTAAGAGAGGCTTTTAATGATGGAGTTATGCTCTTTCCACGTAGTACCACATAACTTGGCGAGACATTTCTGATATTTCGTCCCGAGTCTATAGAGAGCTCAATCAAATATATCTTGTCACCTGTGAAGTTAAAATCTTTGAGGTTATTTTTAATGTTAACGGTGACTTCTCTATATGGGTAGACTGTAAATTTCTTTGGTAAGAATGAGATAAAATTTTCGGAAATACTAGCTTGCAACGTTTCTTTGTAGGGTGAGAGGTTTTTTAAAACCAGACTCTGTGTAACACTCTTAGTATTGTCCGAAAACAAGACTATATCTGGCGCTGTTTGGATAAGTAGGAACTGGTTCTCTGTCTTCAATTCTTTTGCCCCACTTATACTAAAATCCTGCCCGTAAGATTTTCCGGTGAGCAAAACATCAATAGTTCCTGAAGGTAGAATGTACGGTACAAATATTGAGTAAAAAGTTTTTCTTTCAGGAAAGACTACAAAGTCAAAGGAATCTAGGGGAAGTTCTGCAATAATCGCTCTAAGAGTTCTGGATGAGATTTGGATGCTCCCTTTTGGTATGAAGGCAATGTTACCTTTGTTCTCGATTTCCAACGTTATTATTGAACCGTAGTCACCGTATTTTTCATCAGGTTCAGTCAGAAGGTCTTTGACGGATATATCATTGATAACTAAGGACTGATACACAGGTATATTCGTGAACCTTACAAAGAACGGCACAATATAATTCAACCTAACCTGTATCCTTCCTCCTGAGACACTTTCTTGCGTTATCTTGAGAGCGAAAACACCTGTTGCACCGGGGAAATTTTGTGGAACGTTGAACTCAACCTTGATTGACTTTTGTTCATTGACCGCCAAGATGAAAGACTTGTCAGTAACTTGAACGTATTTTTTGAGACTGTATTTATAATCAGGGTCGTCAAATGAATAGCTTCTGCCGTCAGTTATAAAGTCTATAACTTCTATTGTTATTTGCGACTCAGCAGGAATGTCGTTTTTTATAAGGAAGTCATATGTAAATTGATATTTCGAAGTATCAATTTGATATATTAGGCTGGGGGATATTTCTAATGCGAATACAAGTTTTACTAGAAAAAACACAAAAATAAAACCACCAAACTTCTTAACCATTCCACCATCTCCTTACGCGATATTTGAATCGATTTGATTCAGAACATCTTCCTCTGAAAGAAAGACCACGTAACTTAGGTCTAATCCTAGCCTTTTAGCGAAACCAAAAACTACTTCTTCTGAGCTTTTTTTACCCCGCTCAAGTATCAAAAAAAGTTTATCGCCTAAATCAAGGACTATATCTCCTTTTCGAACCCTGATTTCTTTAACATAGCCCTTTTTTAATTCAATCGGTATAAAATACTTCTCACGGGTAGCTTTTTGATGTTCCAGCAATATCTTAGCTTTCAAAATCGATGAAACAGTCACTTTTGAATTTTCCGTTTCAGTCTTAGAACTTACCTTGAGAAGCTCCTCGTAAAGTCTTTGACACCTAACCCGGTGTTTTCTCACCCAATCATCTTCAAGACCATCAAGTAACAAACCTGTATATAATTCTGAAGCTCTTTTTGCATCAGCGTTATCGATAGCTTTCATAAACTCGCTGTAATCACTCGGAAAGTAGCTGAGGTCAATAAATACATAGCCTCTCTCGTTCCTCAAATAATTGTAAGGAATTTCTAAATCTTTTCTGATATAGTAAAGTTGGGCATTCAAATTCTTTTTAAAATAATCAGGGCCGTAACCGGGCCAGAAAGTTCTCGAAAGCTCTTCGACAGAAACCTTACTTCTATTAGAAAGCAGAATGTAAAACAAAAGCTTTAAAGCTTTTTTTGAAGTGAAATCATTAAACTCATTTCCATCTTTATAGACTTTCCAATCTCCGAAAAATTTGATATAAAGCACGTTCTCACCTCTGTTGTCTTTTTTTGATTCCTCGACACTCTTAATTGGTTATTTAACGCTGCGAACAGTAAGAAGTTCTTTTGCTGCTTCCGATTCAACTAAAAGAAGAATTTCAGTGTCACTAAGTATGGAAGCTTTCTTGCCTTTAGAGAGTATCTGATTTAGAATCTCTGGTTCTTTGACTTTTAATTTAACAACAGTCAAACCTTCCGAAAAATCGAAAACACTATCAGCTATAGAAAATTCAAATCCTTCAGATATCAACTTAAAAACAGCGGAATTCACTGCTGATAAATAAAATTCCGGTAAAATCCTTAAAAGCCTAATCTTTATTTGACCAGGAATTTCAGGGTTAAAATAAGCTTTCGAAAACACAGAGAAAACAAGAGACCTCAAAAGATTTCTGAAAGAAACTATCCATGGGTTGTCCAGAAAAGGTAAAAAATCTCCCTTGTAAAGTTCCAAGATTTGTGTAACAGCTTCTTGGAATTCTTGCTTTCTCGTATTAAGTGCTTCGATCTGTGATTGAAGGATGTTAATGTCAGCATTAATAGAGTGCTCTATGATAATCTTTGAATGTTTTAACAAATCAACCTTAAAGTAGCCGTTCAATTTTCTATCTAAGTTTTTTAATATTTTCCTAACATATGATTCATCATAAGAATCACTAGCTTCAAGAATGTTGAGGACCTCTGTTAACCACGCCTGTCTTTTTACAATAAGATAAGAAAAAACTATAAGCTCACTTTTTGAGAGCTTACAATCAGGAAGTTCGTCAATGTAAAAATCCCCCAAAAGCCGGATCAAGTGCCACCACTCCCCCAACGCCTGATGTGTAACAACTACAAACTATCACTGGATGGAATAATAATGAAATAGTACCCCTTTTCACATGAGTTACGTTTTACATGCGTCAAAATATTATACTCTTAGTATTTTAATTTACATCGTGACAATACTTAAATATTATTTACGTTAATTTTTACGGGCTATTAATAAAGTGACACTGTTGAACATTTGCGGTAGAAATATGTACATGAATTATGAGACAAGGAAAAATAGCTTAAATATCGCTTTGTATTGGCAAATTTCTAAAAAGAAAAGTAATTCTCATTTTTTCGATTTCACAGCTTTTGAAAAGGACTAGTCCTAAAGACAAACGAGTTTGAAATTATCACCGCTCATGCTAAAATAAAAAAGGACAGTTAAAAATCAAAATATTGCGGATTTCTTTTGCAGAAAGGGGAGATGGGATATGGATAAGAAAATCCGCGTCCTCATAGCCAAACCGGGTCTTGATGGTCATGACAGAGGCGCAAAAGTTGTTGCAAGAGGTTTAAGAGATGCGGGTATGGAGGTAATTTATACAGGCTTACGTCAAACACCCGAAGAAATAGTCAAAGCGGCTATTCAGGAGGATGTTGATGTAATAGGCTTGTCGATACTATCAGGTGCGCATATGAGCATATGCAGAAAGGTTTTAGAGTTGATGGAGCAGTACAACTTCCATGTACCAGTTTTCGTAGGCGGGATCATCCCTCCAGACGATGCAGAACAACTTTTAAAAATGGGAATTGCTGCCGTCTTTGGACCTGGCACCCCAATATCAGAAATTGTGAAGAAAGTTCAAGAAGTTGTTGGACAAGGAGTAGCTTGATAAATGGAGAAAAAATGGAAAGATTTTGTTAACAGCGAAATTGAAACCATCTTATCTTTGGCGGAAAGAATAAATGAAAAGAACCAGCTTGCTCTTGCAAGGGCTATCACGCTTATAGAAAACAACCCCGAGCTCATTTTTCATATTGAAGAAAAATACAAAGATACGCTGACTAAAAACAGTTCACACATAGTCGGCTTCACAGGCAGTCCAGGCGCTGGGAAAAGCACATTAACAGATGCTTATGTTGTCAAACTAAGGTCAGAAGGCAAAGAAGTTGGGATAATAGCCGTAGACCCTTCGAGCCCGTTCACAGGAGGAGCACTTCTGGGTGACCGTATAAGAATGAAGAGACATTTTACCGATGATAATGTTTTTATCAGAAGCATGGGCAGTCGAGGGAACGTTGGAGGACTAAATGATGCTGTCTTTGGAGTAATTACCCTTTACAAACTCTACGGGTTTGATTACATTATTATCGAGACCGTAGGTGCTGGCCAAAGCGAAGTTGATATAGCTTATGTTGCTGATACGGTTGTATTAGTCCTTTCCCCAGCTGCTGGTGATGAAATACAGCTTATGAAAGCTGGTATTATGGAGATAGCCGACATATTTGTCATTAACAAGTCAGACCTGGAAGGTGCGCACATACTTAAAGTAAACCTCGAGATGGTTCTCCAGTTTTCTGAGTCTTCAAAACCGATAGTACTAACGGTTGCAACTTCAGGGAAGGGAATTGAAGAACTTCACAGAGAAATCGAGAACCACAAAATTAAATTGAAAGACACAGGAGAAATAAATGAGAGGGCTAAGCGACGTATAAAGAAACATGCAGAAGTGATTATAAACAAAGGTATTGTTGAAATTCTATCGAATCAGAATTTGACAGACGCTGTACAAGTTTCAGAAGTTGTAAGGGATGTGATTGCAAAATTTTGCCAAAAGCACTCACGTGTTGGGGAGAAATCTTAAATTATGCCACTAAGCGGAAGTATTTCTGAGCTTTGCGAGATTAAGATTAACATAATAGGTGTTGGTCATGTTTCATCTTCAATAGCAAGGAACCTCTTTGGAAAGGTAAAATTTGGTTATGTTATATCACGTGACAAAGGTAAAGCGGAGAATTTAGCAAAAGAAATAGGTGCAGAAGCAAAAACATACAAGGATGACTTTCTACTTAGTGGAGCTATCTTACTTGGTGTTAGCGATTCTGCTTTGCCCGATGTTTGCAAGCTGATTGAAAAGAAAGTTGACAAAAACGTAGTGGCTATCCATTTCAGTGGATTTTTGCCTTCTGATATATTACCGGAATGCTGGTCTCCTGCTTCTATGCATCCGAACTGTGCAGTTTCGAATGAAAGGTATAACTTTAAAGACGTTGTGTTTGGTATTGAAGGAATGGAAAGAGGACTCCAAATAGCGAAATACTTAATTGAGCTTCTTGGTGGGCAGTATGTTTTAATCCCTAAGGAAAAGAAAGCTGAATATCATTTGGCAGCAGTTATCGCAAGCAACTTCCCAGTAGCTTTGGCTTATCTTTCCCAAAAGCTTTACACAGACATTGGTTTTTCAGAAGAACTCTCAAGAAAGGTTATCTCAAAACTCTTTGAGAGCGTTAGTCAAAACATAGCTTCTAAGAATTTAAAAGATGCACTCACTGGTCCTGTAAAGCGAGGAGATTGGGAAGTTGTAAAACAGGAAGGAGAAATATTCAATGAATATTTTCCAGGATTTTCCGAACTTTACGACATACTAGTAAAGGTTCTTAAACAGCTGAACGAGAAATAAAAAAAGCCACCTCGCTATTGAGGTGGCTTCTTGATTGTTAATTTTGATGGTTTTTAATCTCTTCTTGCTATCAATATCATCCTTATGAGTTGCAAAACGGCCATAAGCATAGCAGCAACATAGGTCATTGCAGCTGCAGAGAGCACAGCTTTAACACCCTTAAGTTCATCAACAGGCATCATCAAATTTTTTTCAAGAATCTGCAGTGCTCTTCTACTTGCGTTAAATTCGACAGGAAGTGTAGCTATAGTGAAGAAAACAGCTATTGAGAAAAGTATTATTCCAAACTTTGCCAGATCAAAGGCACCGGTAACAATCCCTATTATGAAAAATACCCAAGCAAGATTTGAAGAAAATTGAGCAACAGGTGCAATAGCATTTCTTATAACAAGTGGAACATATCCTTTTGCGTCTTGTATAGCGTGTCCAATTTCGTGCGCTACAACGCCAAGTGCGGCAATAGAATCACTACTATATGTTGCTTGTGAGAGCCTTACAACTTTTTCCCGCGGGTCATAGTGGTCTGTTAACGAACCCTGAATTCTCTCTATACTCACATTGTAAAGTCCAGCTGAGTCGAGGATGAACCTGGCAAGTTCGACTCCTGTCATTCCTATTCTAGATCTGACTCGAGAATATTGAGCAAACCGTGACTGAACGGTTATAGATGCCCACAAAGATAAAAGAAGAGCTGGCACTAAAATTATGAATGTTGGGTCATACCAGAACATTTTTTCACCTCCTACGTAAAAGTATGGTATAAATATTTTAGTCAAAAAATAGGCAGGGCAGGACGACTTAGTGTCCCTTGGCTTTCAAGCCATTACAGGAGTCTGTCGCCTGCCTTTAACCATGATAAGTTGGTTGGGTTTTTAACCCTCGTCACCCCGGAGGTTTGGTTCAGCAGGCCCCTGCCCTCGCCTTTTAACCTTATCAATCGAAAGGAGGTTTTAGTATGTCTCAAAACTTCTCCATCTTTGTCGGTATTGACATCTCCAAGCATAAGTTCAACGCCTGTGCTATCCAAAATCCTAATTCTATCATCTTCGAATCTGCTTTCGATATGTCCAAACAAGGGTTTTCCTCCTTTGTTCAAAAGCTCTCCGTTTTCCCTAAGTCTTCTGTCCTTATCGCTATGGAGTCTACTGGCTGTTACCATCTTAACCTTCTTTCTTTCCTCTCTCTCAATGATTTCTCTTGTGTCGTTCTTAATCCTTTGCTTGTTAACAAATCTCTTCCCGTTGGGCTTAGGAAAACTAAAACTGACAAAATCGATGCTCGCTCTATTGCTCTTACCGTCTTCTATACCCATCATCTTCTTCCTACTTCTTCTTTCCTCAACTCAGATTTTCGGGATATTGCAAGGAAAAAGGAAAGCATCACTCATCAAATCTCAAGAGTCAAAAACGACATCGAAAAGCTTCTTTCTCTCCTCTTCCCTGAACTTGAAAAAGTGACCAACATCTACAATGATGCTATCTTGGATTTGCTTTCTTCTTTCCCTTCTGCTAAAGCTATCCAAAAAGCCTCCATTGATTCTCTACGTGTTTTCTTTTCAAAAACAATCGGTAGAAAGTTAAAACTTACCCCAGAAACTCTTAAAGAGCTTGCTAACAACTCCATCGCTCAGTATTGGCCAGTGAAAGAGAAGATTCTTATTCAAACTATCAAGGAACTTCGATTTTTACAACAGCAACTTAATGAGTTTGATGAGATGCTCAAAGAATATTGCAAATGTGCTTCGCTTAATCAAGATGTTGAAATACTCACGTCAATTGACGGAATTGGTGAAAATAGCGCACTGTATTTTCTTGCCGAAGTTGGCGATATTTCAAGATTTAGCACACACAAAAAACTAATTGCCTATTGTGGGCTTGACCCAAGCGTAGATGAATCAGGCAAACACAAAGGAGAAAGCCGCATATCCAAAAGGGGCAATGCCCACCTGAGACGAATAATTTGGCTGATGAGTGTGAATGTAGTGAGACACAACGAATATTTTAAAGCATATTTTCAAAGAAAACGAGCGCAAGGGTTAGTATACAAAAAAGCGATGATGAGTGTAGCGCACAAATTGCTAAGGACGATATTTGCTATGATGAAAAAGCGCGAGAAATTCAACATCGATCATACATTTTCGTCTTCTACTCAAAATTTAATTTTACATAGTTGACTCCTATCATAAATCATTATATCACAAAACCTAAATTTTTTCCACAAAGCAGAGACTAAAGAGCCTTTCAAAATTCCGATTTCATTCTCCAGTACTCATCGGAAAGAATCCCCATGATTATTACATCTATATACTGCCCCTTCAAGTACCTAGCCTGTCTCATTCTACCTTCCTGAATAAATCCACACTTTTCATACACCCTTATAGCTCTCTGGTTATTTTCAAAAACTCGGAGCCAAACTCTGTTTAAATTCAGGTATTCAAAAGCATATCTCAACATCATGTGTGTAACTTCCGTTCCGATTCCTTTGTCCCAATAAGCAGGGTCGAAGATTGCTATTCCATACTCTGCACTTCGCGCAACCCAATCAATTGCCATCAGCCCTGTTGAGCCGACAAGATAGCCTCCCACTTCTATTGCAAAATTCACAGCGTTATGGGTAATGGCGTTCTTTTTTATCCATTCTTCCTCCATGAATTCGTTTATTGGAAAAACGCCACTGAGATAATCTTTTGTTCTTTCATCATTGATAAGTTCTACGAATTTCTTGGCATCAGTTACTTCAATGGGTCTCAGTGTTGCCAATTTACCTTCCATTCTCATCTTTTTCACCTCTGTTGAGTGGCTTCATGTTCCACATCCACATTTTCAGTTATGTTAATAATCTCTCTCAATCCCAAATTCCTTATGTGCAATACCCGAACCTTTTCTTGTGCTATTTTCAGCTCATCTATGTTCATGATACGAGTCAATTTCTTACCGGGATTCTCAGGCGGTTCGAAGGTTACCGAATAAAACTTTTCATAGGTTTTCCAAAACTCGTCAACGGTCCCGAAAAACTTGATTTTTCCGTCTTTCAAAGCGATGATTTTATCGCACACTTCTTCCAATTCATCTTCATCGTGTGTAACATAAAAGACTATGCAACTTTTTTCTTTGAATTCTTTGACCAAATCTTTCACAATCTGTTTGGTTTCGATATCGAGTCCTTCCGCCGGTTCATCCAAAAGTATGATTTTGGCATCTTTAAGCAAACTGATCGCCAATGCGAACCTCTGTTTTTGGCCTTTTGAAAGTTTGTTCGGATTTTCGTCTAATAGATTATCTATCTTCACGTGCATGGCTATATCGTGTATGCATCTTTGCGAACTAAAAACAGACTTGAAATATAATAGATTGTCCCTGAGAGTGAGCTCTGGTATAAAAGTGCTTTTTTCAGATACGTAAGAGATGAGTTCTCTAAATTTTTCAATATTTTCTTTTCTTTCAAACACATTCATATCGTTGTAGATTAACTTACCACTCGAAGGTTTTATAAACGTAGCAACAACATTAAGCAGTGTACTTTTTCCACTGCCGTTTTCACCGATGATTGCAACTACCTCTCCGTCGTCTATGATTCCATTTATGTTCTCAAGAGCCTTTTTATCTTTAAACTGGTGCGATATATTTTCAAATTTAATCATATATTCACCTTCAAATGCTTATGGTAGCGGCACGTAGAGAACAAGCTGTCCTGTAGCGTCATCGATTTCTATAGAGCTGTATACGTTCTTAACTTTGAGTGGATCAATGTCGCTCTGAGTGTACTTTATTATGTAAGCTTTTCTCTCTTCGTTGTACCGAACTTCGAATCCTAAAGGCTTTGTTGATATATATTTTTGCTCGTAAAGGTACTGCAGAATGTCTGCATCTGGATTTTTTGGAGGATTTGGTTCTAACGTTATCATTTGTACTAATGCTTGTTGGAGTGTGCGAAAATTCGCGGCAACATTTGTTGCCTTCGCTTGTGCTATAGCATTCAAACCTAAAGGTGTTGCAACTGACATCAACGCAGCGATAATCGACATAACTATGAGTAACTCAATGAGAGTAAAACCTCGCCTCAAAGTTACCTCCTTCTTTCTTTAAAAAATTATGCTCTCACAGGAAGGACTATGTACATGTATCCTTCTACATTTCTTGGGTTGATTTGAAGTGGGCTAAGGTTATCTACGAAATTGAATTCTACTTCTTTTTCATCAATGTGTTTTATTGCTTCATTTAAGAACTTCGGATTAAAGTTTACAATCAAGTCTTCTCCATCTTTTGTCACGGGAATATTTTCGACTGCTTCACCGTAATCAGGGCTCTGGCTAGACAATTCCATAACGTCATCGGAAATTTTTAATTGCACTTTTTCTGTCCCTCTTTTTGCGATGACCATAACGCGTTTCAGAGCTTCTGCAAAGTCATCAACGTTGAGTACCACCCGTGTTTTAAACGCTTTTGGAAGAACTCGTTTGTAATCTGGGAATGTTTCCTCGACGGTTCTAACTATCATCGTAACGTCACCTGCATTGAACGAGACAATTGAATGGTCGTACGTGATGTTTATCATCGGTTCTGTGGTGCTTGAGAGCAACTTTTCCAATTCTTTTACACTTTTAAGTGCAATAATGAAGTCAAATTCGTTGTCTATATCGAGCTTTTGCTCAGCCAAGGCAAGCCTGTAGCCGTCACTTGCAACAAGTCTTAAGAAACCACCGTGGACTTCCCAGTATACACCATTCAGTGCTCTCATTGCGCTTTCACTGGAAGCACAGAAACTAACCCTGTCGAGCATTTCCTCTAGTATGGAAGTATCTATGCTGAATTTTATACCACTTTCATCTGTTTCTATTATCGGAAATCTTTCGACATCTAAAACTGTTGTAAGGTTGTACCTTGACTTCCCGCTTTTTACTAAAAGCTTTCCATTAGCGTATTCGAAGATGACTTCGTCTTCTGGTAAATTCTTTACAATGTCATCAATCAAATCGGCATCAACTGCGAACGCCTCACTACCTTCGTATTCCCCCACCTTTACTGTTGATACAACCGAAGTCTGTAAATCTGTCGCATGAATATTGATATGACCGTTTACTGGTTTAAAGAGCAGGCACTGCAAAATAGGATCAACCGTTCTCGAACCGATTGAAGAAGACGCAACAGAAATCTTCTCTTGAATTTCTGCTTTACTCACAACAAACCTGAGCATCTAATTCCCCCTTTTGCTTATTTTTTCAAAGATTCACTACCCAATTCCTTGTTCTTCGATTAAACTTACGAAGATTTTTACAATCTCTGGGTCAAACTGCATACCTGCATGCTCTATTAATTCTTTTAAGGCTATTTCTTTTGGTAATCCTTTTCTATAAGGTCTGTCGCTTCTCATTGCATCCCAAGCATCTACTACTGCTATAATCCTTGATATCAAAGGTATATCCTCTCCAGAAAGTCCAGAAGGATATCCCTTCCCATCCCACCGTTCATGGTGATGATAAACATATTTAGCAAGTTCCCTCAATTCGGAAGAAGTTGAAAGAAAATCATGACCATAAACTGGGTGCTTTTTTATAACTTCAAATTCCTCAAGTGTCAATTTCCCTTCTTTGTTTAGTATCGTTGAAGGAATAACTATCTTTCCGATATCGTGTACCAAAGCTGCCCAATAAGTTTTTCTAATCATTTCATCAGGAAGTCCCATTCTTTCAGCGACAAGAGAAGCTAACGTTGCAACATTCTTTGAGTGTCCTTTTGTGTAAGGGTCATGATATTCCAGGATACGTATGATTGTGAGAATCATGTCTTTTTGGAACTTTCCTTGGTTTGACACATAGCTATGAGTGGCTATAAAAGACGTAAAGAAAGAACCTAAACTTTTAATAGTATCCATCTCTTCTTCTACAAAATTGCGTTTTCGCTCGAAAATAAGTTTGGCTTTAAGTTCTCCTCCAATAAAAATATCTGAAACTAGAACTTGTGTTTCCTCAGAACCATCTTTCGTTAAGTTCGGAAAAAGGGCTCTTAATTTTTCTTTCTCGACAGAATAAACACGTTGAGTTGCGAATGGAAGTTCAGTCTTTTTTACTCGCTTTGATATATTGTTTGAAGTATCACCGAAGACAGATACTACATTTCCATATTCGCCATCAAAAACTATCAAATAACTTTTTTCTACTTCGTCCAAAAATCCAACGGCAACGTCGTGCAAATTTTTATAAAACGTCTCTTCCCTTTGAACGACAATGTCCCTGAGTTTTGATGAAAGGTCCTTAAATTTTTGCAGCTGCGTTGAAAGATACTTGTTCAGATTCGTTCTTTTTCTCAACTTCGATATCAGAAAAACATTTGTTGCTACCGATAATCCCAAAGCTAAGGTTACAATACTTGTAATCTCCACACCGCGACCTCCCAACGGTAGACTCTACTGTGTCGAAATGGCAAAACAGTACTGAGAACTTTCTTTTTTCCTATCCGCTACTTGTAACCTTCACTATCTTTACCTCTTTGTCCTTCTTTATAACCCTATCCTCGGTGTAAAGTTCTCCATCCACTATTATCAAATGTTCCTCGGGATTTAGTCCAAGTTTCTTCAGTAAATCATAACCACGCATAGACTCATTGAATTCGTAAATTTTAAACTCGTAAAAAACCTTCACAGTTTTTCATCGCTCCTTTTTCTCTATGAAATTAAAGCTCTTCGACAATATATACTACGTCCCCAGTTTTTAGCATTGCTGCATTTGCTTCATCGGTATCAACGTGGAATTCAAGTGCGAATTTTTCACTAACTCTGATAAGTACATCATCAAAAATTAACCTTCTATCGCCTTTTTCAACAACAACTTTGACTATATCCTTGTCTTTTACCCCAAACTTTTCAGCGTCTGTTGTATGCATATGTATATGTCTTTTGGCAATTATTACACCTTTTTCCTTAATTACAGAACCTTTTGGACCAACGATGACTATACCAGGTGTTCCTTCGAGGTCTCCACTGTCCCTAACAGGAGGCATAATACCTAGTTTAAAGGCATCAGTTAGAGAAATTTCGACCTGCGTTTCTTTTCTCTCAGGTCCAAGCACTCTGACATTCTCAATAGCTCCCTTTGGACCAACTATAATAACCGTTTCCTTACATGCAAACTGACCAGGTTGACCGAGGTCCTTAATTGGAGTGAGTTGATAATCTTTTCCAAAGAGTATCTCCACATCTTCCCTTGAAAGGTGAACATGTCTGTTGCTAACACCAGCAACGATAGGTATCTCTTTCTTTTTCATATAATACTCCTCCTCTCTGAAATCTAATGATTTAATTCTCAGAATTTGGGTTAATTTTTCTTTTCGGCTTTATTAAAGCTTCTCTTACATAAATCCTCACATTTTCAGGAACCCTCACTGTGAACTCCACAGGACCTCTTTTCACATTTATCCAACAAAGACCAGAAATCGAGAGTTCCTGGTTTACATCCACAACAACTTTCTCTTCTTTAAATGCTATTTTTTCCACATCCATTTTACCACAAGGCGGGAATAATAGTTTTCCGAAGTGTTTAGGATAATTTTGCAAAAAGTTCTGATTTTTCGTCTTGTGGAACGTAACATTCTCTGGTGCAAAGATTTGGAATATAGGTCTTAGACTAACATCTTTCATTTCAGCTTTTAACTGGCATAATCCTCCAACAAATATAGTTTCTTCAGGGAATGGTTTGAATGTCTTTCTTGTAACCTCCCCCTTTGCCAATATTTTCGACTGACACTCTGGGTCAAAGAGGTCTATCATTCTATCGTTGACAACGATACCGGGCGAATCGAATAACTTAAGGCTACCCAACCTGTGTTCTATCAGTCCGATCGTTGTTCCAGGGTAGGGTGAAACTGTCGCACTTGAGTCTGTGATAGCTTTAAGTAAAGACGATTTACCAACGTTTGTAACACCCAGGACTAAAGCACTACCTTTTAGATTTTCCAACTCTTTTTTCAGCTTGCTGATTCCGAACCCATTTTTCGTACTTGTAATAAAAATCTCTGAACTCTTTGCAGGAATTCGATGTTTCAACCATTCCTTTAATTGACTTCCACTTACCGTTTTTGGTAATGTATCAAATTTATTTGCAACGTAGAACACATTGGCACCGGCTAACAATTCCACAATTTCAGACCTAAAGGTGCCCTCGAAATCGAACACATCGAAGATGTAGATAATGTGCTTGAATTTCTTAATTGCTTTCATTATAAAATCCATTATTTCCTCTTCGTCAGCTTCGCTCACAAGCATACCGTAATGTTTGAGTTTAAAACATCTTTGACAAACGATTTCTTTTCCTTCCTCTAATCGTTTGGTGTAAACTTCATAGGGTATAAATCCTGGTTTGCCGGGATGGTCGAATTGAATTTCTGCACCACAGCCGGGACACTTTGCCATTCATTTCACCGTCCTACTTTTGATGGACTAAATAACGACTTAACTTGACAATATCTTTTCCATCCTGATGAACGCAAAACGCACGTTTTTAATATTGATTCTGTTTACCCTGGTTCCTACATATCCAAGTCTTTTGTATAATTCAATAGCCTGAATATTTGTATTCTCAACATCCAAGCATATTTTTTTGAATCCTCTTTGCTTAGCAACTTCTTCAGCAAAGAGCATCAGTTTTCGTCCGTACCCCATACCTCGGTAATTCTTATCAACAGCAACATTTGAAACGTAAAATTCATTGCTTCGAATTTTATTTCGTTGCCAGACGAGTCGGAATATGGGAAGCCTTCTGAGAAGCTCAAAGCCCATCAATTGAAAAAGTGCAAATGCAGTTTTCAAAGCACGCTTCCTAATAGTTTTTCCATCGAACATAACGATTATTCCCACAACTTTTCCTTCGTCAATTTCAAGAACATAGGCGCTGTCGAAAGAAAAGACTGTCCCTGGAGTCTTCACTAATCTACCAAGTATCAGTTTCACATAAGGACCAAAGAGCAACGGTAAAAACGAACGTCCGGTTTCAAGAATTAAACTTGCAACAACATCTGCGTCGGAAATTTCTGCCTTCCTTATGATTTCCAACAAAATCACCTCGTTTATCGACTGAGAGCAAACAAAAATCGAAACTGACATAAAACCTTGTTATCAGCAAAATTATACCATACATCGTTAATTGGGTGAAGCAATGAAGAAGTTTATTATTTGTCTAACAGAATACTATGAAAGAGTGTAAAAAAATTAGATAATAAAAGGAAAAGGAAGAAATTTTTCAAAGACAAGAGTCTGTGAGTTTTTCTGAGACACATTCGAATTTTGTTTTAAAGATAAAAAATGATACATTCCTAATGTAATCGATTACTGTAATCGATTACATTAAAAACTATCGTGAAACTCTCTAAGAAGGTGAGAGAATGACTGTAAAAGAAATTGCCAATTTATGTGGTGTCTCAGTTGCAACTGTATCGAGAGTATTCAACGAACCAGAAAAGGTAAAGCCAGAAACTAGGCAGAGGGTTCTGGAAATAGCTGAAAAATACGGATACATGCCACATGCTATAGCGAAATCACTAAGAACCAAAAGGACAGGCGTTTATTCTCTCACTGTGATGAGTGGTGTTGAACGTGTTTTTGAAGATTCATATGTATCCAAGTTTTTACGAGGTGCTGTAAGATATTTTTCATCAAAGGGACTTAAGCTTATTATTGATGTATTTACCAAAGGTGATATCACAAGTTACTATAAGACCTTGGTTTCATCGAAGCTTATTGATGGATATATACTTATGGACATAAAAGATGATGATATAAGAGTGGAGTTACTCAACGAGTTGGGCGTTCCTTTCGTCTGTGTTGGGCGAAACAACAAAAATAACTTTATTTATGTCGATACAGATAACTATACAGGAGGACGTCAAGCGGGTGAGCATTTGAAAGAAATTGGGTGCACGAATGTTCTTTTCATAGGCGGCGATCCTTCGTTACCATTTGAAAAAGAACGTTTCAGAGGGTTTGTTGATGGATTGAGTGGTTTTGGTGGAAAGGTATATAAAACCTTCGCGAATTATGATGAGAAGAATGTACAAAAGATTGTTGAGAATTATTTAAATGAAGTGGATGGAATTTTTTGCACTTCCGATGTTATGGCGTACGCAGCTCTGAGGGTTTGCGAACAAAAAGGCATCGACATTCCTTTGATAGGATTTGACAACATTTTGCTCTCTGAAATTGCTAATATAACGACCGTTGACCAAAACATTCATTTGGTGGGTGAAATGGTTGCGCGCAAAGTTCATCAATTGGTCTTAGGTGAGCAAGTAGAATCAGAAGTTATTAACACGCATTTAGTCATTAGAGGAACTAAAAAGTTCCTCAACTCTTCAAAAGGAGGGCGAGTTGTATGAAAAAGCTTTTGGTAGTTTTACTGGCGGTTGTTTTGACGGTAGGACTTTTCGCGGTAACGAAGATCACTATTTCAGGTTGGCCGGGTAACCCCATCGAGGAGGGAGCCATTAAGAAAGCAGTTGACACTTTTAACAGCACGATAGGCAAGCAGAAAGGGATAGAAGTTGTCTGGGAACCTATTGCCGGAGATTACAAACAAGTTCTTATGACAAGACTGTCCGGTGGAACAGGTCCAGATATTTTCTACGTTGACGTTTATGTATTCGAGGAACTAGCCAAAGCAAACGTCCTACTTCCACTTGATACGTATGTTAAGAGAGATAACTTTGACCTCAGCGATTTTTATCAGTCGCTTATCGATGCTTTCAAGTACCAAAACAGGCTTTACGGTATAGCTAAAGACTTTTCAACACTCGCTGTCTGGTTTAACAAAGAGATATTTGATAAATACAAAGTCCCATATCTCACCAACGATGAGACATGGGACTCCTTCCTCAAAAAACTCCAACAACTTAAGGCAGCAGGCTATGAAACTCCTCTGGCGCTCGCACCAGATTTCAACAGGGTCATACCATTTATTATAAGCTTTGGCGGTAGACTTGTAAAGCCAGATCTTTCAACAGCACTTGGTGAAGCAAATTCCAAAAAAGCCATCCAATTCTACATCGATCTCGTCACAAAATACAAAGTTGCAAAAGAGCCATCAGCACTTGGTTCTGGTTGGTTGGGCGAAGCAATTGCTACTGAAAAGTGTGCAGTTGTCATGGAAGGACCGTGGACAATTGGCTTTATGAAAGGCTCGTTCCCAGATACATTCAAAAAGATGGGGATTGTTGAAATGCCAAAGGGTATAAAGAAAGCAACAATGATATACACAGTTGCTTGGTCTATCAACAGAGCAACACCAAATAAGGATGCAGCATGGGAAGTCTTGAAATTCCTTGTAACGGAAGGTCAACAAATATTTGTTGAAGGGGCAGGTGTGCTTGCTTCAAGAAAATCCATAGCAGCCAAGGATACTGACCCGGTAAAGAAAGTATTCTACAAGGGTGCAGAATATGGTGTGCCTTGGAAAGTCTCAACACCGACAGGTTTGTTTGCAACTGCTAACGACCAGATTAACTCCTTGCTGAAAGACCTGTTCTATCAGAAACTTACGGTTGATGAAGCAATAAAGATTATTGAGACAAATTACAATAAATGGATAGGAAAAGAGAAGTAATTGGTTGCACGAGCAAAAGGGAGGCGCTCGCCTCCCTTTTATTAAACAGGGGGATTGTGCTATGAAATACAAAACAAAAGAGGCAATAGTAGGTTATCTCTTTTCAACACCAATAATACTAACTGTTTTAGTTTTCACGATTTACCCTATCGTTGCTGCATTTTACTATAGCCTTACAGATTATCAACCTCTGGAAGCTCGGAAATACACCTATATATTTAATCCTTACGACGCTTTGGAAATTCATACAGGAATTTTGAGAGAAGAAGCGAGAAATTATACCATAGATGAAATGTTAGAATACTTTGATCCCGTAAGTTTTGTCGAGATTGACGTAGGCGTAAAACTTGGCGAAGAGGAGAAGAAACTTATAAAAGAATACTTTGACTCGTTAAATCTATTGAATGACTACAGAGAGGGAAATCTGCCTAACGAAATCAAAATTGCAGATTTCATGAAAAGATACATGAATAAACACGGTGACAGGTTTACAAAATATATTCCAAGATTCGTAGGATTAAAAAACTTCAAAGACATGCTCAAGGATATGTATTTTTACACATCATTCTGGAATGCCTTGCTTTACTCAATTATTGTTGTGCCTATTCAGACACTTTTGGCTATAATCTTGGCGGTAGCAGCAAATTCCAAGATAAAAGGAGTTAACTTTTTTAAATCAGTTTTTTTCTTGCCAGCGATAACTTCTTCCGCAGCACTTTCGATGATCTTTTGGCTTATTTATTCAAAACCAGGGGTTTTGAATAAGATACTTGTTGCTCTTTTTGGTAGGTTCGGATTTCAACCAGTAGATTATCTAAACGAACCAAGAATCGCACTTTTCGCAATAATGGCTATGAATATATGGTCGACAGCTGGTTATTTTATGGTCACATTCCTAGCAGGTCTTCAAGATATTCCGTCAAGTATCTATGAAGCAGCAAGAATAGACGGGGCAAACGGCTGGCAAATCTTCTGGAAGATAACTTTACCTTTGCTTAGGCCACAGATAGTTTTTGTTTCAATCATGGGAACAATAGGTTGTATGCAAGTTTTTGATCAAATTTACTTCCTTATCAGAAACCTAAGGAATATTACGATATCTTTCTACATATACAAAAACGCTTTCGAATACGGAAAAATGGGTTACGCTTCAGCTCTTGCTGTAGTTCTCTTTGGTGTAATTCTTGTGTTGTCATTGGTTCAGAGAAAGATAATAAAGGAAGAGTACTGACAATGAGGTGGTGAAAATAAATGGAAGGTTCTGTAAGAAGCGTTTCAAAAACTTCCGTGATTATATCGTACATCATCTTAATAAGCTACGCAATTGCCACGCTTTTTCCTTTTACTTGGGCGCTGTTAGTTTCCCTCACGCCTATAACCTACACGGATGCTCAGGGAGTCGAGAAAGGGATAAATATATTTGACTGGCCGCCAAGGATACGCTTATTTCCAAAACCGTCAGCGTTTGGAGCTCCTCTCACATTTCAGAATTACAAATTGATTTTTGAAGTTGTACCTCTGTATAAAAGGTGGCTTATGAATACGATTATTTACGCCGGTTTGCTGACAGTTGGAAATATTATCTTAAATTCACTGGGTGGCTACGCTTTTGCGAGACTAAACTTCCCACTGAAAAACTTTTGGTTCACAATGTTTCTGGCAACAATGATGGTACCAGGTCAAGTAACATTGATACCTCAATACAATCTTCTCGTTAAGTACGGCTTAGTTAACACATATACCGGTCTGTTTTTACCAAAACTAACAAATGTGTTTGGTTTGTTTTTGATGCGTCAGTTCTTTTTGAATTTTCCAAAGGAGCTTGAAGAGGCTGCGCGAATAGATGGTTCGGGTATATTAAGGACATACTTTAAAATAGTTCTCCCAAATGCTCTTCCAGCTCTCAGTGCACTTGCTATATACACTTTCTTAGGAGCTTGGAATGATTTTCAATGGCCATTGATAATTATGAGTAACAAGGAGATGTACACGCTAACCTTGGGACTTAACTTCTTCAAAACCTCCTACTATACTTATTGGCAGTACATGATGGCAGCATCTATCTTCATGACATTACCGATGCTTATCATATTCTTGTCTTTCCAGCGCTACTTTATCGAAACTGGAAAAGCGGTGGCAATAAAAGGTTAAAATGAATAGTTTAAAAGGGAGGATCGTTGATGAAGCCAAAAGCTTGTATCTTTGACCTTGATGGGGTTATCGTTGATACAGCAAAGTACCATTATCTTGCTTGGAAAAGATTGGCGAAAGAACTTGGCTTTGAGTTTACAGAAAAGGACAACGAGCGTTTGAAGGGTGTTAGTCGTATGGAATCTTTGGAAATTCTACTGTCGGTTGGTGGTATAAAAATCGATGATGAAAATGTAAAGTTACAGTTAGCTGAAAAGAAAAATAAATGGTATGTTGAGTATATAAACCAAATGACCAAAGATGAAATTTTGCCTGGTGTTATAGAATTCTTGGAGCTTCTTAAAAGCGCAGGGATAAAAGTAGCAATAGGTTCCGCAAGTAAAAATACAATTACTATACTCGAACGAATAGGCCTTAAAGACTTTTTTGATGTAATAATTGATGGAACAAAAATTTCAAAAGCTAAACCTGACCCTGAGGTCTTTTTGAAAGCAGCTGAAGAACTGAGTGTTAGACCCGAGGAATGCTGTGTCTTTGAGGATGCCGTTGCAGGCATTCAGGCAGCAAAATCTGCTGGTATGAAGGTTATAGGTGTGGGGGATCCAACGATTTTAAAAGATGCAGATAAAGTCATACAATCTTTTCAAGGCCAGACTTTGGGGCTTATAGAATTCTAAAAAAACTAAACTAATCTGTTGTGTGGAGGGAAAAGTCGTGTGGACCGTTGAGCGTAAAGAGTATCATCCCGTAGAAAATCTTGTGTACGAGACCATATTCACATTGGCGAACGGTTATCTAAGCTTGCGTGGACGGGAAGAATTTTCAAATCTTACAATGAAAGGCACTTACGTAGCAGGCATATTCGACAAGTATTTGGCTCAAGTCACAGAACTTGTAAATCTACCTGACCCTCTTGGATTCAAAATTTACTTAGATAACAAAGAACTTAATCTTGATTACTTGCCTCTTACCAAGTACTACCGGTATCTAGATATGAAACAAGGCATTCTTAATTCATTGTACGAGTTCAACGCTGAAGGAAAGATTATAAGGATAGAGTCTAAACGATTTGTGAGCAGACCAAACATCCATCGTTTTGGAGTACAATACACAATCACACCTGTGAATTTTTCAGGAAAGATTGTTGTTGAAAATTGCATCGATACAACAACTTACAACGGTTACCTTGATCCTTACAACAAAATACAGCACTACAGAGTTCTTAAGGTTGAAGACTTAAAACCCGGAGTCAGTGCTTCGGTAAAAACTCACGACAAAGGGCATATTATAGTCTTGGCGAATGCCATTTTAGCTAAGGACAAACATGGAGAGAATGTTCTGCGGTATCGTAAATTCAGGCAAATTGGAGATATACCGCAGGAAGGATATACAATCTTTTTAACCGAGGGGCAACAAGTTGTTATAGAGAAATACGGTGTGGTATACACATCAAGGGATTTAGAATCAGAAAA
The DNA here is from genome assembly GCF_001644665.1 of Fervidobacterium pennivorans. Taxonomy (NCBI): domain Bacteria; kingdom Thermotogati; phylum Thermotogota; class Thermotogae; order Thermotogales; family Fervidobacteriaceae; genus Fervidobacterium; species Fervidobacterium ngatamarikiense. Next base: position 1,132,084 of record NZ_CP011393.1, on the reverse strand, counting down.
ACTCAAAGCCAAGGATGTTGTTGATTTTGTTAGAGAAAAAGTAAAGAACGAACTGAACAATTTTATCAGAACTGGTTTTGAATCAGAACTTAAGGCACACACTGAGCATATGGAGTCTGTTTGGAAAAGGATGGATATACTCATTGATGGTGACGAACTTGCTCAACAAGGAATCAGGTTCAATCTTTTCCATCTTTATGCTTGTGCACCAGACGACCCACGTGTAAGCATAGGAGCAAGAGGGTTGCATGGTGAGGGATACAAGGGTCATGTATTTTGGGACACAGAGATTTTCATGTTCCCGTTCTTTTTATACACTCTTCCAGAATACGCTAAAAATCTTCTTCTTTATAGGTATAACACCCTTGATGGTGCAAGAAAGAATGCACAAATGAATGGCTACAAAGGTGCTCAGTTCCCTTGGGAGTCAGCAGATGATGGTCTGGAGGTCACTCCGAAGTGGGGCGAAGATTACCTTGGTAATCCTGTGAGAATCTGGACGGGTGATGAGGAATTCCATATTAACGCTGACATCGCAGTTGCTTTGGTTCATTATCACTCTGTCACCGGTGATGACCAATTCATGGTAGATTACGGTGTTGAAGTGCTTCTTGAAACCGGACGCTTCTGGGCATCAAGACTTGAATACAATGAAATTAAGGATAGATACGAGATACGCAGGGTAATCGGACCAGATGAATTTCACGAACACGTTGATAACAACGTCTACACAAATTACCTTGCCAAGTGGAACTTGGAGAAAGCTGTAGAATATTACGAATGGCTTTCAGAAAAAGACCCCTTAAAACTTGAGAAGTTAAAAACTATATTGGGAATTACCGAAAAAGAGGTACGTAGCTGGAAGACCTTAGCTGAAAAAGTCTACATTCCAAGAAAAGAAGGAGAGGAACTGATAGAACAATTTGAAGGTTACTTCGGTTTAAAGGAGTACGAAATCACTGAATGGGATGAAAACGGGCTTCCAAAATGGCCAAAAGGTCTAGATTTGACCAAATTGGGTGAAACAAAGCTGATAAAACAACCGGATGTTGTAATGCTGATGCTTGTTTTACCTGAGGAATTCACGGAAGAGGAAATGAAAGTAAACTATGAGTACTATGAGAAAAGAACAATGCACAAATCTTCTTTGAGCCCTTCTATGTATTCAATCATGGGATTGAAGGTAGGTGACACTCACAATGCCTACAAATACTTTATGAAAACATTGTTAGTTGATTTAGAGGACAACCAGGGTAACACAAACAATGGATTCCATGCGGCGAGTGCCGGAGGAGCATGGCAATGTGTCGTCTATGGTTTCGGTGGAATGACTCTAGAAAGCGATAAGCTATTAAACTTTTCACCATGGCTTCCAGAAAAGTGGCAAAGTGTAAACTTCAAAATTAACTATCGTGGTATACCTTTAGATGTTCTTATAAAAAAAGACAGCATACAAATTACTTCTCCGTCAGAGGTTGAGATCAAAATTAAAGGTGAAAGAAAGATTGTAAAACCTGGCGAGAACATCTTTAGATTGTGATCTACCTGAAAAACAAAGGGCTACCAAAGGTAGCCCTTTTATTTAAAGCCCAAAAAATTATCGTTTGACACCATTAATATATCTTACCTCGCCACTGCTTTTTAGAGGGATTGTTTTGTAGTTCAGATTGTGCTGTGCGATAATTCGTCTTATTGTTCTTGTTCTTGACCTCATTACTATTGACTCAGTGATTGCTGTGTTTTTGTAGAATCTCACGCCTCTAAGCATATCTCCATCTGTAACTCCGGTGGCTGCAAATATAACATTGTCTGATTTAATAAGGTCATTTGTCTTGTAAACTTTTTCCAAATCATACCCTTGTTCCACAAGCCTTGTTCTTTCTTCTTCATCGATGGGCCAAAGTTTTACTTGAATCTCCCCACCTAGAGATTTTAATGCAGCAGCAGCCAGCAAAGCTTCAGGAGAACCACCTATTCCGATGTAGATATTAACATTGCTTTCTGGAAGTGCGGTTGCGATTGCTGCTGCTATATCACCGTCACTTATCAACTTTATCCTTGCCCCGACCCTTCTTATCTCATCTATTATCTCCCTGTGCCTATCCCTATTCAGAACAACGCATGTGAGTTCTGAAATATCCATTCCCAAAATTGCCGCAGCAACTCTTAAATTTTCTCTTATAGAGGCATTAATATCCAGCTTTCCAGCAAGTTCAGGACCAACTGCGAGTTTGTATGAGTAATACGTAGGGAGATATTCAATACCTCCCCTTTCCGTCGCTGCAATAACACTTATTGCATTTGGCAACCCGAATGCAACAAGTCTCGTACCATCAACAGGGTCAACTGCTATATCGAGCTCAGGGTCATCCTCTGCCCATCTTCCAACTTGTTCGCCAATGTAAAGCATAGGTGCTTTGTCTTTCTCACCTTCACCAAGTACAACGGTTCCTTTCATCTCGATGTAGTCTAGCATACCACGCATTGCGTCAGAAGCCATCTTGTCAACCATTTCTTTATCGCCACGTCCGAGATACCTACTCGCCATCAACGCGGCAGCCTCAGTTACCCTGACAAGTTCTAATGTAATTTCTTTCTCCATACCGTCCCCCCCTCTTTTGATACTGACTATAAAATTGTAGCACCATATTAGCAAGATAAGTAATCGTTGCAATATAATGCATACAAGAACATACCAATCCTTACAAAAGCATAATGAAAAATTTTACAAAAGCTGATTAAAAAAGGCTATTTTTGGACGAAAAACGGCGGGAGAAAAAATCATTTCGCAGAAGTTGTCAATTAACTTTGAAATCCTTGAGGATTTCGATGTTTAGGTCAATTATTGTAACCTGGTTCCGGTAGGCTATCTTTGAAAAATAAAAGCCGTCGGAGTTTCTTGTGAGAGGAATAGGCGCTGTTATAACAGTTTCCTGAAACGGTTCGCCAGGTACAACGCAGTAAAATGGAAACATCTGACTAATCATCCATGCAACTTTCTTATCCAGTGTAACGATAACTTTCGTTCCGTGTTTTTCAAGTGCTCTCAATTTTTGAACATCGAAGTTAGATACAAAATTAGCAATATTGCCATGTTTAAAAATCAACACTCCGTTTTTATCAAAAAAGACAACACTTTTCTTCAAAAGCTTTTTTACCAACTTCAGTTCATCTTGCGTTATGTTTCTTGCTATGAGCACATCCGCCGTATTGACTTCCAACGAGAATTCTTTTAGAACCGACTGCAATCCTCGTCCGTCGTAGTGAATAATGGCAAGTGTAAGAATTTGACTACTTTTCTTAGCGAACCTTCTCGAGAATCTTTTTATCTTGCCAAAAGCGTTCATTACCAACTCGAAAAAGTTTGTTATTAAATGTAACAAACTATCCATCACATCTATCACCTGTGCTATCTCGGACCAAAGTTTACTTGCCTAACACTACAATTCTGCCGAGGGCGTATTTCCTGGCTTGAAGCAAAGATAATGGACGTCTATCGACTTTATTTTGGTGTATTCCATCTGATACTTCTGCAGCATCCCAGACCCATATGTTACCGTATCGGTCGAATTTTTCGAAAATAACAACGTGGTCATACACAGTATCTTCATTCATATCGAAAAAAATTAAGTCTCCCTTTTTCAAGCTCTTAAGGTCAGCAATGGGTTTGGTATTGTATTTATACAAGTTGTCTGCAGTAACGTCGAAAACAAGAGAGTTTTGATAAACAAATTGATTATGACCAAGTATTCTAAGGAGATAGATTACCAACCCGCTACAATCTAACCCGAAACTGCTTGTTCCACCCCAAACGTAGGGTAATCCTTGCAATCTTTTCAGTTCGGAAAACATCTTTTCTATCTCTGATTCAGACAACTCACGCATTTGGAAGGCAAAGTTTGTCGATAGAAACGCAAGCAAAATAAGGAGAATAAAAAGAGCTGTGAATTTTTCAAAACCCTTTATCGAGTTCATACAATTATCCTCCCAAAATAATATGAATTTTCCGTGACCATTATATCATAATACCACACACATTCCATGTTGAAAAATGTGCTTGTGTGGTATAATCTAAAGTAAGTGCAATTTTTCGAATAAAAATGCGAGAAGGAGGTTTTGATGATGGAATGGGTGTACATAAAGAACTTGAAGGATTACATCGATAAAGAAGTCGAACTGCGAGGTTGGGTTAGGAGGAAGAGATCCAGCGGGAAGATAATGTTCATAGAATTTCGCGATGGAACTGGTTTTGTCCAAGTTGTTGTAGAAAAAACTACAGTCGGGGACGAAAACTTTGAGAAAGCTGACAAACTAAGGTTAGAATCCTCGCTTATAGTTAGAGGTAAAGTGAGAAAAGATGAAAGAGCGCCAAGTGGTGTTGAAATTCTTGCCACGGAAGTCATTCCCGTTCAAATTCCTACAGAAGACTTTCCAATCCAAAAACCAGACCACAGTATCGACTATCTCATGGAGCATCGCCACCTTTGGCTTAGAGCAAAGCGGCAGTTCCACATTATGAGAATAAGGGATGCCGTAATCAAGGCAATAAGGAAGTTCTACTGGGAAAGAGACTTTATACAGATAGACACCCCTATCTTTACAGGTGCTATTGGTGAAACAGCAGGCAACCTATTTGAAGTAGATTACTTTGACTATGGAAAAGTGTACCTTACACAGACTGGTCAACTTTATCTAGAAGCTGCTTGTATGGCTTTTGGTAAAGTTTACAACCTTGGTCCAACCTTCAGAGCAGAGAAATCAAAAACAAGAAGGCATCTTATTGAGTTCTGGATGAATGAAGCAGAAGTTGCATATTACGAACATGAAGATAACGTAAGATTGCAAGAAGATTTGGTTTACTACATCGTACAATATGTTCTCAACAGTGCATACGATGACCTTGTCGCTATTGGAAGAGATGTTTCAAAACTTGAAAAAATCCAAAAACCATTCCCAAGAATGACCTACACGGAAGCTGTTAAATTCCTCCAAAAACAAGGTTTTGATATCAAGTGGGGAGACGACTTTGGTGGAGATGAAGAAACAGTTTTGGCAAAACAATTTGATAGTCCGTTGTTTGTGACCCACTATCCAAGACAGGCAAAAGCTTTCTATATGCAACCTGACCCAGAGAATCCAGAAGTTGTGCTCTGTGATGACTTGCTTGCTCCGGAAGGATACGGTGAGATAATCGGTGCGTCCCAACGTATCCACGATTATGATCTATTAGTTGAGAGACTCAAAGAAAATAACCTTCCAGTCGAAAAATACGATTGGTATCTTGATTTGAGGAAGTTCGGCTCTGTTCCACACAGTGGGTTTGGGCTAGGCGTTGAAAGAACAATAGCTTGGATTGCAGGTTTAGAACACATAAGGGAAGCTATACCATTTGCAAGAACACTTTATAGAGTGCATCCGTAATTTGATATTTTGACAAGTCTAAAAATTCCTGCTTTGTAAGAAACAAATATGGGAGGTCCCTTGCCTCCCATTTTGTAAAAAAAGGATTCAAACTGAGGTGAAGCAAAAATGATATGGTGGGTACTTGTAGTATTTTTTAGTGGCTTTTTCTTGGGAAGATTTATAAAAACTGAGTGGATAGGTAAATACAAGGTCATCCTTGTATTGACAATGTTATTGTTATTTTCACTCGGTTTAGAAATTGGAAGCAACGAAGAACTCTTCGGAAAAATCGATAAAATACTGCTCTATGGATTTCTGATAGCAATTGCTGGAAGTTTGGGAAGCTTCATCTTTGGTTTTTTCTTTGAAAAAACTTTTGGAAACAAAAAGTGATGAAAAATTTCCAAAAATAGGGGGGAAAATAAATGGCTGTATTATTTCTTATTGGTTCTGTTCTACTCGGATTACTTATTGGTAGAATAGCACATTTTCAACTTCCAGACGGGTCCGTTGAAGTGGTTTTGTATCTTCTTGTTGCACTTGTTGGTTTGGATTTGAGCAAGGAGAAGATAGAAAAAAGATTCTTTAAGGATATTGTTCTTGTAATTCTATCAACAATCTTTGGAACCCTTCTTTTTGCGTTTATACTCTCTTTTTTCATTCCTCTCAAAAAGCTCGAAACACTTCTTGCGGCATCGGGCTTTGGTTGGTATAGTCTCTCAGCGATATTAATTTCAAGTAGTTACAGTGCCTACATAGGTAGTATCTCGTTCTTTTCAAATGTTTTGAGAGAACTTATAGCTATCGTTATTTCTCCTTTTGCACTGAAGCGCTCTCGCTATGGAACAATATCAGTTGCTGGTGCAACGTCCATGGACACCCTCCTTGGGATTATTGCACTGTATAGCGATAGAGAAACAGCTTTAGTCTCATTCGGACATGGTTTCATCGTTTCTTTACTGGTCCCAGTTTTTGTCAATTTCTTTTTGAAGTTGTTAAGTTAATCATTTTTGATGCTTTCAACATACTGTATATACTTTTCAATGTTGAACTTCCTTTTGCAACCTTCATAGCTCATATACCTAACCATCCCAAAAATAGGTCTTTCTTTCCAAGGCCTATCGTGAACACCGCCGATTGCCCAGGCGATTCCTGTGTATCCGTTAGGGTCCCTACCGTCAAGTTCATACTTATCGTTGAGATATATTGCAAAATTCAACGCATCTTCTGGCGAACGTGTCCATTCAAGTATCTTCTTCGCCCAATACATTCTCAAAAATCCGTGCATCTTCCCTTTCTTCACCATTTCCAACTGCGCTGCATTCCATAAATTATCGTGTGTTTTTGCATATTCAAGTTCTTCAAGCGAATATACATACTCTCGTTTATCATTCTTGTGAACGTTCAGAGATTTCTTCGCCCATTCAGGAAAACCGTTGAACGAATCGTAATTTGCGTTATACAAGCAAAAATTATCGGCTAGTTCTCTGCGAACAATAAGCTCTTCTAAAAAATCTGCAACACTTTCTGGATAGTCAGACTCGTATTTTATCACCTCCAAGGCTACACGTTGTGGAGCAATTTGCCCAAAGTGTAGATAAGCGGAAAGATTCGATGTTGCATCCTCTGTAGGGTCGTTTCGAAGCTCACTGTAGAACTTCAGTTTCTTTCTTGAAAACTCCGCAAGCAGTTTCATACCTTCGATAAACCCTGGTTTTAACCAATTTACAGGTGCAACAGACCTATCTACATCCAACTTTTTCAAAATCTCCTCAAATTTATTGAGATTAGATAACTTCCCAAACTCCAAATTGGCTGCAGGCATCTTCTTAGCAGTTGGGAAGGATGTTAGAAACTCTTGCAGATACCTTTTTATCTTAGGTCTTAACGTGTAAGCTCCGTACTCTTGTTTTTGAGAAACGAAGAAAGCAGGAACAACATTGTGTGCATCCACTTCGTACACAGGAATATTCAAAACTCGAATTAGGTTTTCTTTCCAATTTTTTACTATCCTCAGTGGGTTAAAATCGGTTACTAAAGCGCAGGCGTTGACCTCATTTATCAATTTGTAAATCTCCCTAGCCGGTTCTCCAAAGGTAAAAACCAAAGGAACATTTGACTCTTCTAAAAAAGCCCTTGTCTGAAAAAGACCTTGGAGCATGAAGTCGTAGTGCCTAAGAGGAGCATTAAGGAAAGATGGCACGATGTTGAAAACCACTATCAACCCAACGTTGTTTTTTAAAGCCAACAACTGAGCGTATAACAAAGCCCAATTATCAAAAGCTCTTTGGTCACGTTGCATCCAATAGACAACAGGACCTTTAATTGAAAAATGCCTTTCTACTATTTTTAAAACCCGAATTCGTCGAGAATCACAAAAGATTTCGGTGTTCAAGGCTTTTCACCTTCTTGAGCAAGAAAATAAATTACAACCTCCGAAAATTTCTGAAAGTCGTCGATGATATAAAGGTTAGACATTACCTTCAAATCCGAAGCACCGAATCCTTCAACACAGCTGAAATGTGATTGGAATGTTAAAGAAATCTTTTCTTCTATCCTTTCTTTGGAAGGAATCAATATTGCAAAAAGTGGTTTCCCATAGCAAGTTAAATAGTCTATATGCCATCGCAGACGCTTATCTGACGAAAAATGCCTTTCTACTCTCTTCTCAAGATTTCCCATACCTGAGCCGATGTAAGCATATGTGCCAGGATTTAACTCCCAACGAGTTCTACTCAACTGTAATTCGACAAAGCTATCGAGTGTTAGAACAAAAATGTAGGCTCCCTTCATAAGTTGTCTACTCCTATAAGCCCTTGAACAAATTTCGGAAAAGGTACGAGTAACATACCATTGCAAGAATCTCCGAATATTAAAGAATTTTCAATTGTTGGAAGGTAAACGGTTAAAGCGCATATTAAAGCATCATCAATATCTTCTCTTTCTTTGAGTGACCCAAAAGAAACATTCGGCAAATCGATATATTGAGAGATTTTTTGCTCTATGACTTTCAATTTTGCCAGCCTTTCTTCTTTTTTGCCCCTTTTGTAGCTAAATAATTTTCCGAAAAATATAGCTGTTAAAGTAGCGTGTGGATAAACTCGAAAATATTTTTGTTTTCAAAACGAAAACCGATTTTGTTTAACTCCATGTATAACATTGTAGGGAAAAATGATTTGTACAAACTACTATTTACAGGATAAAGCGGGATTTTTATAGGATAATATCTAATAAACTCAAGCTCATTTTCCCTGTGACCATAAACGTTCGTTATAACCAATGGCGCATCGACACCTATCACAGATGGCTTTCCCAAAGATGAGATAGCGACAACTATTTCTTTTACATCTTTTGTATAGATATATCTTTCTAATTCGAGTTTCTTTGATAGTTCGTTTAACTTTACTACAACAACTGCGGTAGGCTTTTGCCCTGTCCAAGAAGGGTCTATACCTACAAAATAGTGGAATTCCTTTTCATACTTAAACACAACCATAACAACCACCCTCACTGTAACATCCAACACTTATATCATAGCATAAATTATAGCATTCTACTCTATTTCAAAACGCCTGAGAGATAGGAGAGTGTTTGTATTGTGTAACATAGATTAGAGCAAATCCGTTACTGGAATAGACTTTACAGTTAACACAAGGCATAGTAAAATGGCAATCGCCGTCCGCAAGAAGGACGAAAAGGACGAAGCAGATAAGACAAAAAGGCCAGTTGACAATTCAAAGCAAGTATGGTAAATTAAAAAACGCTTAAGGACGCTTAAGAAAAATTAAGCGAAAGAATTTCGGGTCTTGACAAAAGTGAAAGTGTGTGATAAATTAACAAAGCGCGACGGAAAGTTGACGCGATGAAGGTAAGAAGGTAAGAATGAGTCCGGTCATTGAAATACGAATAGCAGCCACCGAAAAAATAAGAGCAGGGTTAAACCTGAAGAGATTAGCTTGGAGGGTTTGATCCTGGCTCAGGGTGAACGCTGGCGGCGTGCCTAACACATGCAAGTCGAGCGGTGCAGCTGGAGGCTTCGGCCGAAGGCTGCATAGCGGCGGACGGGTGCGTAACGCGTAGGAACGTGCCCCCTGGAGGCGGATAGCCGCGGGAAACTGCGGGTAAACCGCCATAGACTCGGGAGAGTAAAGGCCGGAAGGCGCCAGGGGAGCGGCCTGCGTCCCATCAGGTAGTTGGTAGGGTAACGGCCTACCAAGCCTACGACGGGTAGCCGGTCTGAGAGGATGGCCGGCCACAAGGGCACTGAGACACGGGCCCTACTCCTACGGGAGGCAGCAGTGGGGGATATTGGACAATGGGCGAAAGCCTGATCCAGCGACGCCGCGTGGAGGACGAAGCCCTTCGGGGTGTAAACTCCTTTTGTCGGGGAAAAAGGGCTGATGGTACCCGACGAATAAGCCCCGGCTAACTACGTGCCAGCAGCCGCGGTAATACGTAGGGGGCGAGCGTTACCCGGAATCACTGGGCGTAAAGGGTGCGTAGGCGGCCGCGTGTGTCTGGCGTAAAATTCCACGGCTCAACCGTGGGTATGCGCTGGAAACTACGTGGCTTGGGTGCGGCAGAGGCAGACGGAACTGCTGGTGTAGGGGTGAAATCCGTAGATATCAGCAGGAACGCCGGTGGAGAAGTCGGTCTGCTGGGCCGTAACCGACGCTGAGGCACGAAAGCTAGGGGAGCGAACCGGATTAGATACCCGGGTAGTCCTAGCCGTAAACGATGCTCACTAGGTGTGGGGGCGGAAGCCTCCGTGCTGAAGCAAACGCGATAAGTGAGCCGCCTGGGGAGTACGCCCGCAAGGGTGAAACTCAAAGGAATTGACGGGGGCCCGCACAAGCGGTGGAGCGTGTGGTTTAATTGGAAGCTAAGCCAAGAACCTTACCAGGGCTTGACATGCTGGTGGTACCGAGCCGAAAGGTGAGGGACCCTGCCGAAAGGTAGGGAGCCAGCACAGGTGGTGCACGGTCGTCGTCAGCTCGTGCCGTGAGGTGTTGGGTTAAGTCCCGCAACGAGCGCAACCCCTGCCCTTAGTTGCCAGCGGTTCGGCCGGGCACTCTAAGGGGACTGCCGGCGACGAGCCGGAGGAAGGAGGGGATGACGTCAGATACTCGTGCCCCTTATGTCCTGGGCGACACACGCGCTACAATGGGGTGGACAGCGGGAAGCGAGGCAGCGATGCTGAGCAAAACCCTGAAACCACCCCCCAGTTCAGATTGTGGGCTGAAACCCGCCCACATGAAGCCGGAATCGCTAGTAATCGCGGATCAGCCACGCCGCGGTGAATACGTTCCCGGGCCTTGTACACACCGCCCGTCAAGCCACCCGAGTCGCGGGCACCCGAAGACGGTGACTCTTAGGGGCGCCGTTGAGGGTGAACGTGGTGAGGGGGGCTAAGTCGTAACAAGGTAGGTGTACCGGAAGGTGCGCCTGGATCACCTCCTTTCTAAGGAGAGGGTGGTGGCTGCTATTCGGATTTGAGTGACTGGGCTCGTAGCTCAGATGGTCAGAGCGCACGCCTGATAAGCGTGAGGTCGGAGGTTCGATTCCTCCCGAGCCCACCATGGGTGGGGACATAGCTCAGCTGGGAGAGCACCTGCTTTGCAAGCAGGGGGTCAGGGGTTCGAATCCCCTTGTCTCCACCAATGGGGAAGGGTCATTGAAAAGTGCATAGGGTAAGGTGAAGGTAGTAAGGGCACGCAGTGGATGCCTAGGCGGCAGGAGGCGAAGAAGGGCGTGGCAAGCTGCGAAAAGCCTGGGGGAGCCGCAAGCGGGCGTTGATCCCAGGATTCCCGAATGGGGCAACCTGCACGGGGGAAACCCCGTGCGCCCGAGAGGGCGCGAGACCCGGGGAAGTGAAACATCTCAGTACCCGGAGGAAAAGAAATCAAACGAGATTCCCTGAGTAGAGGCGATCGAAAGGGGAGGAGCCTAAACCAGCCGTGAGGCTGGGGTCGTGGGACACAGCTAGGCTGAGCCCGCTCTGAGGCGTTGTGTAGCCGAACAGTCTGGGAAGGCTGGCCGGAGAGGGTGAGAGCCCCGTAGGCGAAACGCAACGCGTAGGAGTGGCTGTGATCCCGAGTAGCGCGGGACTCGAGGAATCCCGCGTGAATCAGGGGGGACCACCCTCCAAGGCTAAATACTACCTGCCGACCGATAGCGCAACCAGTACCGTGAGGGAAAGGTGAAAAGCACCCCGGAAGGGGAGTGAAAGAGACCTGAAACTGCGTGCCTACAAGAAGTCGGAGCCCGAGAGGGTGACGATGTGCCTTTTGATTAATGAGCCTGGGAGTTACCGTACCTGGCGAGGTTAAGCCGGTAGAGGCGGAGCCGAAGCGAAAGCGAGTCCGAATAGGGCGTGAGTCAGGTGCGGTAGACCCGAAGCCGGGTGAGCTACCCATGGGCAGGATGAAGGTGGGGTAAAACCCACTGGAGGTCCGAACCGGTGGATCGTGAAAAATCCTCGGATGACCTGTGGGTAGGAGTGAAAAGCTAACCGAACCCGGTGATAGCTGGTTCTCCCCGAAATGCATTGAGGTGCAGCCTCGGCAGTTCTGTGGTGGAGGTAGAGCACTGATAGGGCTAGTGGGGTTACCTGCGAACCCTGTCAAACTGCGAATGCCACCACACTAATGCCGGGAGTGAGCCCGTGGGGGATAAGCTCCACGGACGAGAGGGGAACAACCCAGACCGTCGGCTAAGGGCCCGGAGAGGTGGCTAAGTGTGAAGAGGAAGGAAGTGGTGCGTCCTAGACAACCGGGATGTTGGCTTAGAAGCAGCCATCATTTAAAGAGTGCGTAACAGCTCACCGGTCGAGACGCACTGCGCCGAAAATGTGCGGGGCTGAAGCCACCCCCCGAAGCCACGGAACCAGCGGAAGCTGGTTGGTAGGGGAGCGTTCCGCGGTAGGGAGAAGGTAGACCCGAGAGGGCTACTGGACGAGGCGGAAGTGAGAATCCAGGCATGAGTATACGAGAGGATGGTGAGAATCCATCCCCCCGAAAGCCTAAGGGTACCTGGGGAAGGGTCGTCCGCCCAGGGTGAGTCGGGACCTAAGGGAAACCCGAAAGGGGTACCCGATGGGAAACCGGTTAATATTCCGGTACCACCTGCGTATCGATACTGTAGGCGGGGACGCAGGAGGCTAAGCTCCGGGGATAAGTGGCAAATCCCTCCAAGCGGTTAGGCGAAGAGGGCTGTAGGTAAGTCCGCAGCCTGAGCTGAGCCGTGAAGGGGAGAGCCCGAGAGGGCTCAACGGAGCTGACGCCACACTGCCGAGAAAAGCCGCGTGCAGTGATACGTGGGTGCCCGTTCCGCAAACCGACACAGGTAGGCGGGCTGAGAAAGCTAAGGGGAGCGGGATAACCCTTGCCAAGGAACTCGGCAAATTGGCCCCGTAACTTCGGGAGAAGGGGTGCTACGGTAGGTTGAACCCAGGGGAAGCCGAGAGGCGGAAACTGGGGGAGGCCGAGGTAGCCGCAGTGACAAGGCCCTGGCGACTGTTTACCAAAAACACAGGTCTCTGCGAACTCGATGAGAGGAAGTATAGGGACTGACGCCTGCCCGGTGCCGGAAGGTTAAGGGGAGGGGTGCAAGCTCCGAACCGAAGCCCCGGTAAACGGCGGCCGTAACTATAACGGTCCTAAGGTAGCGAAATTCCTTGTCGGGTAAGTTCCGACCTGCATGAATGGCGTAACGACTGGGGCACTGTCTCGGCAGGGGACCCGGTGAAATTTCAGTCTGGGTGAAGATGCCCAGTACCCGCAGCTAGACGGAAAGACCCCGTGGAGCTTTACTGTAGCCTGGTATTGTGCTCTGTTGCGGCGTGTACAGGATAGGTGGGAGGCTGAGAACCGGGCTCGCCAGGGTCCGGGGAGCCGACGGTGGGATACCACCCTCGTCGCAGCGGAGTTCTAACCTACGCGTGTGGAGAGCACGCGAGGGACAGTGCCAGGTGGGCAGTTTGACTGGGGCGGTCGCCTCCTAAAGGGTAACGGAGGCGCGCGAAGCTCGGCTCAGGTGGGTTGGAAATCCACCGTGAGAGTGCAAGGGCAAAAGCCGGGCTGACTGCGAGACCGACGGGTCGAGCAGAGGGGAAACCCGGTCCTAGTGACCCGGCGACTCCGAGTGGAAGGGTCGTCGATCAACGGACAAAAGTTACCCCGGGGATAACAGGCTAGTCTAGCCCGAGAGTTCACATCGACGGCTAGGCTCGGCACCTCGATGTCGGCTCATCCCATCCTGGGGCTGAAGCAGGTCCCAAGGGTTAGGCTGTTCGCCTATTAAAGGGGTACGTGAGCTGGGTTCAGACCGTCGTGAGACAGGTCGGTCCCTATCTGCTGCGGGCGTAGGAGGCTTGAGGAGGGTCGCCCTTTGTACGAGAGGACCAGGGTGAGGGAGCCTCTGGTGTACCAGCTGTCCTGCCAAGGGCATACGCTGGGTAGCCACGCTCCTGAGCGATAACCGCTGAAAGCATCTAAGCGGGAAGCGCGCTCCAAGATGAGGCCTCCAAGGCCGGTCCGAGAAGAGGACCTAGATAGGCCGGTGGTGGGAGCACCGAGAGGTGTGGAGCCAACCGGTACTAATAGGCCGAATCCTTCACCTTAACCCTATGCACTTTTGAATGGCCCTGGGTGCCGATACTGCGGTGGGAAACACCCAGCTCCATTCCGAACCTGGCCGTTAAGCCACCGCGGGCCGATGGTAGTAAGGGGGCGACCCCTTGCGAGAGTAGGTAGTGCCCAGGATTCCTAATACCCTTCAAAAAGCCTCTGCAAAAAGCAGAGGCTTTTTTGTTTTTGATTGTTATGGTAAAATTACACAAGCATGTTGAAAAATTTTTGAAAATAGAAGAATTGGAAAATTGAGGTGGTTAACGTGAACAGACAGATTGCTGTGAACGAAGTCCATGTCGTAGGGGCGGGTTTGGCAGGTAGTGAAGTGGCTTGGCAATTGGTGAAAAGAGGGCATAAGGTAATTATTCACGAGATGAAGAAAATAAAGAAATCACCAGTGCACAAAAGTGATTACTTTGCAGAGCTGGTATGCAGCAATTCTTTGAAGTCGGTGGATTTGAAGAACGCAGAGGGACTTTTAAAAGAGGAAATGAAGTTGTTTGGTAGTATTATCTTAGATTGCGCCATGGAGAATAAAGTACCTGCCGGAAAAGCGTTGGCTGTGGATAGAGAGAAATTTTCAAGGTGTGTAACAGAGAGATTGTTAGCATCAGGGCTGGTGGAAGTGATAGATGAAGAAGTGACAAAACCAGGTGAAAATGGCATTTGGGTCATCGCTACGGGACCTACAACAGATGGAGTACTTGCAGAATGGGTCAAAGAAGTAAGCGGGGGGTTATTTAATTTTTTCGATGCTGTCGCTCCGATAATAAGTGCGGATAGCATAAATATGGATATTTGCTATGTAGCAGATAGATACGGTATAGGTTCCGGGGATTATATAAATTGCCCAATGAATAAGGAACAATACGAGGCTTTTTGGGAAGCTTTAGTTAACGCGGAAGTTGTTGAGATGAAGGATTTTGATAGGAAGTTACTTTTTGAAAGATGTCAGCCAATAGAAGAAATAGCACGCAGTGGAAAGGATGCTATGAGATACGGTCCACTGAGACCTGTTGGACTTCCTGACCCAAAGACGGGAAAAGAACCTTACGCTGTTGTGCAATTGAGAAAAGAAAATGTTGAAGGTACTATGTACAACCTTGTCGGATTTCAAACGCGATTGAAATGGGGAGAACAACTGAGAGTTATAAGAATGATTCCGGGATTGGAAAATGCGGAAATTTTGAGGTATGGTGTGATGCATAGAAATAGTTACATAGACTCTCCAAGGGTTTTGGACAGATTCTTGAGATTGAAAAGACAGCCAAATATATTCTTTGCTGGGCAGATAACAGGTGTTGAGGGATACGTAGAATCTGCAATGACAGGTCTTTACGTGGGACTTAATGTAGCAAGACTACTGGAAGGAAAAGAGATGGTTGAATTTCCGAAGAAAACCATGTGTGGCGCACTTATAGATTATATAACGACTGCTGAAGAGCTGAAACCTATGTACGCTAACTTTGGCTTGCTTGGTGCTGGTAAAAACCGTGAAAAAGCAGCTGAGCGTGCGCTGAGTGAGATGAAATCGTTTGTAGAAAGGTTAGAATATAACAAATGAAAGGAGGAAAATTATAGTGGAAAATATTCCAAAAAGCTCAAACACGAAGTTGAACAAAAATATTGAACTACTCTTAGGAGATTACAAAAAAGCTGTTATAAAGCTTTCTATACCAAACATGATAGCTATGCTCATTCAAACGCTTTACAATCTCGTGGACGCTGTATGGGTTGCTGGCCTTGGTCCTTCCTCGTTGGCTGCAATGGGTTTATTTTTCCCAATATACATGATAGTCATATCGATTGCTACTGGAATTGCGGTAGGGACTAGTTCTGCAATTGCCAGAAGAATAGGTGCGAAGGATTTCGAAGGCGCAAATTCTGTGGCAGAACATTCTATAATCCTTGCCATCATTGTAGGCTTTTTGACTACTGTTGTTGGCATTTTATCACTTGGTTTTGTTTTGAAATTCACGGGTGCTTCAGGGCTTGCAATGCAAAAAGCGCAAGATTACGGTTTCATAATTTTTCTATCATCAATATTTATGATGTTCAACAACTCCGCTATAGGCATTCTTCGTGGAGAAGGCGATTCAAAGCGACCAATGTATATAGTTCTTTTTAGCTCTGTATTGAACATGGTTCTTGACCCTATCTTTATATACACTTTCAAATTCGGCATCGAAGGAGCAGCATGGGCAACTAATATCTCCATTTTTGTAGCAAGTGCTATGCTTTTGTACCTTCTGATTTTTTCTAAAAAGACGTTTCTAAACGTAACTTTTAAGGGCTTTTCTTTAGATAGAGAAATCCTCTATGACATCTCCATAGTTGGTTTTCCAACAGCACTTGCTCAAATTACGATGTCTGTGGCAATATATTTTCTTAATTTCTTTGCAGCGAAAGCAGCCGGAGATTTGGGAGTAGCAACATTCACTGGCGCTTGGCGAATAATAAACTTGGGAACGTTGACAATTATAGGAGTTTCTTCGGCAGTAACAACGGTGACCGGAGCAGCTTACGGGGCGAAGGATATCAAGAAACTTGAAGGTGCTCTGAATTATGCTATAAAATTCGCTGAGTATTTTGCGATAGGAACGATGTTGGTAATTTTCTTTTTCTCAAAACCGCTTGCACTTATGTTTTCGTATTCAAAATCCTCTTCACTACTTTTAGAAAATGTTTCACAAGCGCTCAAGATATTGTGTATGTTTCTTCCAGGGACACCTTTTGGAATGTTAACATCAGGTATGTTCCAGGGGATTGGGCATGGATACAAAAGTTTAGTAACAACGATATTGAGAACTATCATATTTCAAGTTTTCTGGACGTGGATTTTTGTTGATGGTTTTAGGATGGGCTTAACCGGTGTGTGGTTGGGGATAGTTATTGGGAATACCACGGCTTCTATAATCACATACACGTGGGGCAGACTCACAATAAAAAAACTATACCTTGCGTATGCTCAGCATACTCACGCTGTCAGTGAAGATTGAAGCTTACACCATCGGTACAAACCTAACATGTCCTAATGATTCTTCGGTAATTTTTTGACCGTATTTTTTTATTCTCTTCAGAACCTGGATATATTCGTTCCCGACAGGAATTAATAAAATCCCACCTTCGCGAAGTTGTTCAATCAGTGCGGGTGGGATTTCTTTTGCGTAACACGTGGCAACGATTTTGTCATAAGGAGCAAACTGTGGTAATCCAAGCTTCCCATCACTGAGAAACATTTTGATGTTTTCTATTCCTAATTGTTCAATAACTTTCTTCGCTCTTTCGTACAAAGGTTCGACGACTTCAACAGTGTAAATTTCCCCCGAAGGTCCAACGAGTTGTGACATTACAGCAGCGTTGTACCCACTTCCAGTTCCAATTTCGAGTACTTTGTCTCCTTCTTGTAAATCCAAATATTCGCACATTAATCCAACCATATGTGGTGCTGATATCGTTTGACCGTAACCTATTGGAAGAGGTGTGTCAATGTATGCACTATCTTGATACTCTGCAGGAACAAAGAGTTTTCTGTCTACTTTATTCATAGCATCTATAACTCTCTTTGATACTCCGTAATACTCAAGATGCTCGTACAAGTACGCCACCTTCTTGGGAATATATCGAAAATCTTATCCTCTGATTATCAAGTAAGCGGTGTATCCTACATATGTTGCGACCATGAGAGCTCCTTCGATTTTGTTTATTTTCAAATCCCTTGAGAAGAGTATTAAGAAAACGGTTATAATAAGAAGTAATGCTATGTCTACGTTCAACGCCGTTTGATAATACAAAGGATTAAGAACGGCAGAAATGCCCAGTATGAAGAAGATGTTGAATATATTCGAACCAATAACATTTCCC
Organism: Fervidobacterium pennivorans; assembly: GCF_001644665.1. Taxonomy (NCBI): domain Bacteria; kingdom Thermotogati; phylum Thermotogota; class Thermotogae; order Thermotogales; family Fervidobacteriaceae; genus Fervidobacterium; species Fervidobacterium ngatamarikiense. The sequence goes on along the minus strand of NZ_CP011393.1, from coordinate 1,114,187 downwards.
AGTGCTATTTCGCTATTACCCTTTGCGGCAGCAACCAAAGACGTAGCAAGCTCGGGTATTGATGTCCCAGCAGCAACGATTGTTAAACCTATCATTTTGTCTGAAACTCCAAGTGCCCTTGCTATCTGAGATGCACTGTTCACTATCCAACGGCCACCAATTACAAGTCCCACTAAACCACCAATTACGTAAATTACAGCAAGCCAAGTGCTAATATTTTTTAGTCTTTCCATTTCCATCTCTTCAAACATTTCCCTATCTTTTTTCGCCATTTCGAATATGTATGCCACAAATATTGTAAAGAAAGATAAAAGCACAATGCCATCACCGCGCGTTATTATCGAAGGAAGGTTATTTCCCTTGTTTCCAAGGGCAAGAACCGACAAGGCAGCTAAGAAACTTAGCGGAATCTCTTTCTTGAGCGTCGAGTGTTTAACACTTATTGGTCTTAACATAGCGGAGAGCCCTGCAACTACGAGTATATTGAATATGTTGCTACCGATTATATTACCAAGAGCAATGTCTGAATTTTTCTTGATTGAAGATACGATGTTTACGACTAATTCCGGAGCCGATGTACCAAAGGCCACTATTGTGAGACCGATGACAAGGTCTGAAACCCTAAGCTTTTTTGCAATAGCGGAAGCGCCCTCAACAACTTTATCAGCACCTATGCTTACAAAGACAAGTCCTAAGATAAGCAACGAAAAGTTTAAAAACACAAATGCCACCTCCATCATATCAAATAATAAATCGCGGATATCATCAGCGACGGTTCAATAGTTTTTCGATGTTCATTAAGAAATTATACCAATTATTTTTCGTTAGGCAATACCAGTTCTCGGGTGCTTTAGAAGAGTACTGTTGTTCTGTTTTTACCATTGGATTTTGAGATATAGAGTGCTTCATCTGCTCTTTTCAAAAAACTTTCAATTGTATCGTTCCCTTTCAATTGAGTAACGCCCAGACTTATCGTAACTTTGTATGGGGTTTCTTTAAACTTTTCTTCAACCTTTGTACGAATTCTTTCTGCTATTAAATGTGCTGCATCAATATCTGCCTCAGGAAGTAGTATCAGAATCTCCTCGCCCCCCATCCTTATTGGGAAATCACTTGCTCGAACGTTTTTCAATATTACTTCAGCTATTCCTTTCAAAACCTCGTCCCCTACATTATGCCCGAACGTATCGTTAATTTTCTTGAAATTGTCTGCATCAATAGAAATGGCAGATAATGGTATTCTGTCCGCTTTGCTCGAAACATATAAGCGTTCGATTTGACTGTTGAAAACGTATCTTGTAAGCAGTCCAGTGAGAACATCTTTTTCCAGCAGTTGGCGAATCTGCTCATTTAATGACCTTAGGCTCTGATTTTTCGTCTCCAGTTCCTTTAGGTAAAGATTTATTTGCTCACGTTGGTGCAAGTAATTCTTAATTGCGTTGGCAAGGCTACCAATTTCATCGTCTCGGTATATGTACTTTTCAACTGTATCGGGTGTATGGTTATCGATAGCGTAGATTATGTCGCTGAAAGGTGCCAGCGCTAACTTTTTGAGCTGTAGGTAGAATATGGAGAGTATAGAGATAAGAAGGATAATAGACAAAATTACCAAAATTACAACGTAGATAAGGTACTTAGTGAGTAGTGTGAAATTTTTTGAAAAGACCAAATACCCAGAGTTTTTATTACTTTGGTCCGTAAGCGGGTATGAGTAGACCAACTTGGTCAATGAGGAATTACCAGGATTAGTAGAATAAGAGACTGATGCCCCGGTTAATTCTTCTAATTTGACGAAATCTGTAACTGTCCAATATTTCCCTACTAAGATGATACTGGGTGTTTCAACTTCCCAAAGCTTCAAGATTTTTGGAGATGGGTAAAGAACAAAAAGCTCTATCGGAAAGGACGAATTCGGGATATCCAAGAAGAAATGAGACTTTCCCGTAAGTTGTTTAAGGGAGAGCCGATTTAAAAGATTCTCAGCTCTTGTTGAATGTTGTTCACCCAGGTAATGAATTTGCACAAGACCACTGTTTTCATAAATTGCGAGAAAGTCTATATTAAGCGTCTTTAGGTTTGATATCAGGCTTTCTTTGAAAAAAACGTACTCCTCTTCAGATAATGGAAGTCTATCAAATAGACTTTTCAAATTATCAAATGTCCGTTGGAGCTCTTTTGTCTTTTGGGAAAACTGGAATTCTAAAGCTTTCGAAACGTTTAGAGAGAACTCTTTGAACTGAACATCAAAGGCGCTTTTTAGGTTTTTTAATAGCAGAATACCTAGGACAAATGTGAAGATGACGAATATGATAGATGATAGAATGACGAGTTTCCTAAGTTTTTGTGCTATCATATAGCTTTAAAATCCCCCTTGAGATACACACTCTTAAGAAAATCATGTCTGTTCACATCTTTGCAAATGTATTATACCATAAGCTTTATGAAAGTTTACAGCAATTTTGTAAAACTACCAGAAACGATAAGGGTAAATTCCTAGATAAAGCTAAAAAGTAACTAATCTCTTTCAAATTCTTTCAAATTTTAGCTTAGTTGCTTAAAACGAACATTCATGGTATAATAATTTTGAAAACGCCCATTTTTGGTTATAACCATCGATATTTCACGTTGACTTTTTGAATGATTACCTGAATTTTCAAAAATATTCAAAAAATTTAACTTCCGCAAGCTTGTAAATGTAATATTTATATTGTACAATTTTTCACGAGCAAGAGAAATTCACACCAACATTGTGAAGGAGGGAGAAAGATGAAGATAGCTATCAACGGTTTTGGAAGGATTGGAAGACTTGTCCTTAGAGAGCTCATTCGCCGCAACAGTTCAGTAGAGGTAGTTGCCATTAACGATTTGGACAGCCCAGAAACATTGGCTCACCTTTTCAAATATGACTCCGTGCACAGAGAATTTCCAGGGGAAGTTAAGGTAGAAGGTGACACGATGTATGTTAACGGAAAAGCCATAAAGGTATTTGCAGAAAAAGACCCAGCAAACCTTCCATGGAAAGACCTCGGCGTTGACGTGGTTGTTGAATCAACAGGTAAATTTACAGAAAGAGATGGGGCAATGAAACACATCCAAGCTGGTGCAAAGAAAGTAATTATCACAGCTCCAGCAAAGGGAGAAGACATTACAGTAGTTTTCGGTTGTAACGAAGAACAACTCAAACCAGAACACCAGATTATATCCTGTGCATCCTGTACAACAAACTCTATTGCTTCAATTGTTAAGGTAATTAATGATGCATTCGGAATAGTTACAGGTTACCTCGTAACAGTCCACAGCTACACAAACGACCAGAGAGTTCTCGACCTTCCACACAAAGACCTTAGAAGAGCAAGAGCAGCAGCCTTGAACATAATCCCAACAACAACGGGAGCAGCAAAAGCAGTTGCACTTGTAGTTCCAGAAGTAAAGGGTAAACTCGATGGTATGGCATTGAGGGTCCCAACTCCGGATGGTTCAATCTCTGTTCTCAGTGTCCAAGTTGAAAAACCGACAACAGCAGAAGAAGTCAACGCAAAAGTTAAGGAAGCAACTGAAGGCAGACTCAAAGGCATTATCAAATACAACGAAGATCCTATTGTAAGTTCAGATATTGTTGGTTCAACATATGCAGGTATTTACGATGCAACACTTACAAAAGTCATGAACGGAAACTTCGTAACAGTCTACAGCTGGTACGACAACGAATACGGCTACACCTGCAGAGTTGTCGACACAATTGAAAAAGTAGCAACATTACTCTAATTCGAAAATCAATAACGGGGGCGCGTCCCCCTTTTTTGTACGCTCATAATTATGCATTTCAAGACTATGACACGGGAGGTGTCAGAAGATGGAAAAACTCACAATTAGAGATGTTGACCTCAAAGGTAAAAGGGTAATAATGAGGGTTGACTTTAACGTTCCTTTGAAAGATGGAAAAGTCGCAGACGATACAAGAATTGTTGAGGCACTTCCGACAATTAAGTATGCCCTCGATAACGGTGCAAAAGTAATCCTTCTTTCCCACCTTGGCAGACCAAAGGGTGGACCGGATCCAAAATACTCATTGAAACCCGTTGCAGAAAGATTATCGGAACTTCTTGGAAAAGAAGTTAAATTCGTGCCCGCACTTTACGGGGAAGAGGTTGAAAAAGCAGTTGCTGAATTAAAAGAGGGCGAGGTGTTAATGCTCGAGAATACAAGGTTCGACCCAGGAGAAGAAAAGAACGACCTCGAACTCGCAAGAAAATGGGCAAGCCTTGCTGATATACACGTCAACGATGCATTTGGAACAGCCCACAGGGCACACTCAAGTAACGTTGGAATTGCACAATTTATACCATCTGTTGCAGGTTTCTTAATGGAAAAAGAGATTAAGTTCCTGTCAAAGGCAACACTCAATCCAGATAAACCGTACGTCGTCGTTCTTGGTGGAGCAAAGGTTTCAGATAAAATAGGGGTTATAACCAACCTCCTCAACAAAGCTGATAGAATAATCATTGGTGGCGCCATGATGTTCACATTCTGGGGAGCACTTGGCAAACAAACAGGTAATTCACTTGTGGAAGAAGACAAAATAGAACTTGCAAAACAACTTCTTGAACAAGCAAAGGAAAAAGGTGTTGAGCTTGTTATACCAACAGACGCGGTTTGCGCACAAAAAATGGAAGCAGGGGTTGAGAAGAAAGTCTTCACATGCGAAGAAGGCATTCCAGAAGGTTGGGCTGGTTACGATATCGGTCCGGCAAGCGTAGAACTCATCAAATCGAAACTTGCAGATGCAAAGACAGTTGTTTGGAATGGACCTCTCGGTGTGTTTGAAATAGAAGACTTTGCAGTTGGTACAAAGGCAGTTGCAGAATTTATTGCATCACTCACAGAAAAAGGTGTAACAACTGTCGTTGGCGGTGGAGACAGCGCAGCAGCAGTTGCACAGTTCGGACTTGAAAAGAAGTTTAGCCACGTCTCAACTGGTGGTGGAGCATCACTTGAATTTCTCGAAGGAAAAGAATTACCAGGTATCGTTTCCATTGCGAATAAAAAAAAATAACCAATAGAAAATTCATACTTGCTGGAAACTGGAAAATGAATAAAACACCCAGCGAAGCGCAACTTTTTGCCAACACTTTGGTTAATGCGCTCGCTGGGTTTAATTCTTTTGATATATACATCGCTCCTGTTTTTGTCGCACTTGATAGGGTTAGAGAAGTTGTTAGTTCGAACAATATAAAACTCGCAGCACAGAATATGTACTACGAAGACAGTGGTGCATTCACAGGGGAAGTATCACCAAAAATGCTGAAAGAACTTGGCGTTCAAGCCGTTATAATTGGACACAGTGAAAGGAGAAGAATATTCGGAGAAACGGATGAACTTATCAACAAAAAAATCAAAAAAGCTCTTGCAGAAGGTTTAACTCCGATATTTTGTATAGGTGAGACTCTCGAAGAAAGGCAAAAGGGATTAACCTTTTGCGTGCTTGAAAAACAAGTTAGAGAAGGCTTGTACGGAATAAATGCGGAAGAAGTTAAGAGGGTAGTTATCGCATATGAGCCTGTATGGGCAATAGGAACAGGTGTTGTGGCAACGCCAGAACAAGCTCAAGAAGCTCATGAATTTGTAAGGTCACTCCTTGCAAAGATATACAGTGACGAAGTTGCACAGTCAGTAACCATCCTTTACGGTGGTAGTGTCACTCCAGAGAACTTCTTTGGACTATTCGTCAAACCAGACATCGATGGTGCACTTGTTGGAGGTGCAAGTCTCAAAGAAAGTTTTGTAGAACTGGCAAAAATAATGGCAAACGTGTTGGGATAATCAGGAAATTCTAAAAACCAACAACAAAGCCCCCTTCTCGGGGGCTTTGTCATTTTATCGTATTTATATTTTCCAAATCTCGTGGTATTCATGTGGTGTTTCACAGTATTCACACACGAATTTTCCGTCGATTTGGACAAACGAGGCGGTTACATTTTCACCGTGTGTTGGATTCGTTATGCAGTTCTCATTTTTGCATCTGATTTCCTCAAATCCATAAATACGAGGTGGCATTTTGATTCGATATTTTTCGACAACTCTAGAGTTTTTGATGATATTTACGGTTGTATTTGGCGAAATTGCTGAAAGTTTCTTAATTTCTTTGAAAGACAAATACTTATCTGGCAAGCTTATGTAACCTTTGTAACTACCATCTGCTGATTTGAATATTCCGTCTGCACTGTCCACATCGTAGAGTTTAAGTATCTTCCTTATTTTTACAATAGTATTGTAAATCTCTTCTTGTGATTTTCCTTTTGCAATGTGGTCTATTACTGTTCCATTCTCTATCGGTTTAATGCCTCTTTTTCCTTCTTTCAGAACACCTTTTGTCCCATCCGTGATTGGTGCTGGGATGATGAAATCTTCATCTTCTTGTTGCTGAGGTCTTGATGTATCGAACGGAGCCTCAAGTGCACCGCCAAGCATTGATAAAAGCACGATTCTTACGTAATATCCGTTTATCGCTTGTTCTTCCCATCCGTTGAGTGGCAATGTGTCGAGGAATGTGGGGATTTCTGGATTGAACTTTGGCCTTGGAAGTGGATGATAGAACTTTGTTCCTTCAGAAATCTTATCGAGCATATCCTCTCTGAACGTTACGGCTTTTCTCAGTATTTTTTCCTTTTCTAAGATATCCTCGCCCATTCTTTCAAGTTGTAAGCGAGTGAAATACCATATATTTGCTGACTTTCCATGGCTTAAATACTCATCTATTGAGTAGAACTGCCTTACTTCAAATCCATTTCTCTTCATTTTTTGAATGTATCCTTCAGGCATTTGCAATTCGGGTGGGGCAATCAAATCAACTTCTACGTTTTTAAAGACCTTTAGACCATCGGCTTTAGAATGGACCGTTCTACCGTGGAGCAAATCACCAACTAGAGCTATTCTGATGTGCGAATTGTCGAAATTGTTATGTTCAAGGAAAGTGTATTCGTCAAGGAGTTCTTGAGTTGGATGTTCGTGCTTTCCGTCACCACCGTTGATGAATGCAGGTCTCATGATGCCATGCCTTTCTGCAAACTCTCCAACTTTTCTTTCGAGCAATCTCACGACACCCTCGAGTCTGGTTCTCAAAACAAAGATAGAGTATTCACTGTAACCTGTTAACATATTAAATGTGTCCACGTAGCTTTCTTGCTTGTTAAACGAGGAGTGTTCGGAATCGAAGATGTTTACCTTTGCATTTTTGTGGAATTTTGCGGCGTTAATGAAGGATTCTTTGGTTCGGGTGGAAGGTTCCACGAAGACGATGTAAATTCCCGTGTTTCGCTTGATTTGAAATTCTGAAACATCATCTCTGTTCTTAAGCTTATCCTTCAATCGCTTGGTTGATTGATACAAGAAGAGCTGTTCTTCAACTGAAAAATCGTTTATAACCGCCAAGGTTCGGCTTAAAAAGTTGCCCATAAACTTATCGCCCCCCACGTTTCATGTTTTTTCGCCGGTCTTGCCCGACTCTTATTTCTATCCTCGATATTATACTATTACGCCATATTTTCTGCAAGCTAAAATAAAAGAGTAAACGAAAAGCCTACCAAGATAGACTAAATCGTGCTATAAATCGTGTAATTAGTTATGTTCGAATATAATTTCTTTATCTGGATAGAATTTTTTCAAAGTAGTCTCAACAGTTTTCTCTGCCATCGTAATTTCATTGTTATAATTTTCCGCTCTGAGTTGCTCAAGGATTTCATTTGCTTTACTTCTTATTTTCTCTCTTGACATATTATCCATTTCTTCATCGTTAAAAGTGAACCATCCATAGTTTACATCTAAGACTTGTATGTTTTTTTCATCAATAATTGGTTCATCGACTTGCAACGGAGGTAATTTCACGTAAATCGTCTTTTTATCTTTTTCTTCAATTACAATCTCATTGGTGTTAAGATGGACATAACTTTCGGCAACAACACGGTAGAGAGACTTTGAATTAGTAAGTATACCCTTTACGTCAACGTCAGCGATAAATTGATACGTGTACTTTTCTACAATAAAATCTCCGGTCCGGCGGAAAATCTCGCTCAACTCCGGAGTTTTTTTACTATTCGTTTGAACGAATACAAAAGCAAGGAAGATAGCTAATATTATAAGTATCACTACGTAAACTTTTTTCATTAACATCACTCCTTAAAAGATATCTCAACAGTATAACCTTTTTCTGTGTGTGGAGATAATAAATTTCTAATGTACCTCTCCGCCAATGCTTTCATTTCGCTGTACTTATCTTCGGACATTATGTAATATTTAATATTTTCGGTCAATTTTTCTCTTGCTTTTTCATCGCAAAAACTCTTCACTTTTTCTTTAATATCTAAAGGTACCCATTTATCTATAGCACCAACCTCAAAAGTCCCTAATATTTTGCTCCTATAATTCTCATTAAATGTTTCTGATCTTTCAACATTGATATTGCTATCCAGCAATTCTATAGGTGGTAAATGAATTGTAATTTTCTTTTGAGATTCATCGATTATTACATCGTTCTGTTCAATTTTGAAAAGGTCAATACCGTAACTTGCTTTCGCTCTGTATATGTATATTCCATCAACAGTGTATTTTCCATCCAATATGCTATCTAATTCGTATTCATAATCACTTGTTTTTACTACATCTTCCATCAACACCGTAGCAAGTCTTAGGAAACCCATCTGTTGAATGTCGTACAATACGGAACCAATTATTTTCACTTCTACTCTATGCTTGAATGGATTGAGGAGTTTAGATAAAAGACTAATAACATTTCCTATTACTGGAACCTTACCGAGATAATAAAAAATGACAGTAAATAAAACAACAAGTACAATGAGTAAGAGCAGAAAGTTCCAAAGATTTTTCATAAGGATTCTACCGCCTCCTTGAAATTTTCTAACTACGAAGTGCATTCCATTATATCATACCCTCATTCTAAAATTGCATTCGTTCAATCTTCCTTGTATAATATTTCGTAGTCGATTTTATCAAACCTTAGGAGGAGGAGGACTTAGTATGCTTAGTATACATAGTACTGCAAATAATCTTTATCCAGTACCATCATGGGTTTATGAAAGTGTCATTTATCAAATTTTTCCAGACAGATTTGCAATTGGAAAAGGAAAGACTGTGAAAGATAAAGCCGAGCTTTACACAAAGCGTGGTGGAAGAATTGTCGAGTGGAGCGTTCCACCGAAAAGAAAGGATAAAGCAGAACACGTGAAGGATTTTTATGGAGGCGATTTGTGGGGTATTGCTGAGAAACTTGATTATCTGAAAGACCTTGGAGTTAATGTAATTTACACAAATCCTATTTTTCTTTCACCGACAAACCATAAATACGATGCTATTGACTACATGAAAGTTGACCCACAATTCGGTGGAGAAAAGGCGTTTAAATACTACATTAAGAAGGCAAAGAGTGAGAATTTTAGATTGATTCTGGATGGTGTTTTTAATCATCTTAGTAGCGAAAATCCTTGGTTTAAAAAAGCACTGCGTGGAGATAGAAAACACGTGAGTAAGTTTGCAATATACGATGATGGACACAGGGCATGGTATGGACACAAGTCACTTCCTGAGTGGCATCTTGAGGAAGTCGAAGTGATGAACTATATTCTCAGCGTTGTCAAACATTATTTGATACAAGGTATTGACGGATGGAGACTTGATGTTGGTTTTGACCTGGGGTATGTGAATAACGCCTTAATCACAAAAGCTGCAAAACAAGTTTCGATAGAAAAATACGTTGTGACGGAAACATGGAATTATCCATCGAACTGGCATATGGTAGACGGAATAATGAACTATCACTTTAGAAACACCGTTATCGCTTATTTGAAGGGTGAATTCGATAACTTAGCAGATGCACTCCAAAGTGCTTACAACGATACACCAAACATCCATGGTTGTTGGAATATGCTTGACAGTCATGATACGGAAAGACTTGCTACGGTCATACCAGACAAAGCATTGAGGAAGCTTGCAATAGTTCTCCAGTTCACATATCCAGGTGTGCCCGTTGTTTATTACGGCACAGAGATAGGTATTGAAGGTGGCGGCGACCCGGAATGTCGAGCAACAATGAAATGGAATGAGGAAGAATGGGATAAAGAGCTGAGGGAGTTTTACAAAAAACTTATTACAATTAGAAAATCCGAAACGGCATTAAAGATAGGTACATTCGAAGTGTTGAACAAAGAACCTCTCGTATTTTACAGAAGAACACCTCACATTTTGGATGGAATGATAGTTGCGATAAACAAAGGAGAGAAAAAATCAGTCACTGTTTCAGTCCCGGATGGCAGGTTACTAGCAGGAACGTGTTTTACTGACTTGATGACCGGTGAAGAATTCTGGATTACTGCAGGGGTTATGAGAATTGATATCCCAGCTAAAGGCTTCAGATTGCTAAGAGTTACGAATAAAACAAAAGATGGGTACAACATGTATAAGAGGATTTATTAATAATCAAAAAAGGCGCCTAAAAGGCGCCTTTTTCAATCACGTATCCTGTTTAAATCTTGAACTTCCTTACCTGTTCAAGTAATTTGTTGGCTATAAGATTCATCTTGCTGAGCTATCGAGGTAGTTGCAAGTGGTTTTGGCCAAAGATATTCGACGTAACTAATATGAACCTACTCACAGTGAAGATATTTTTAAAAGACCCCAATTGCATAGTAGTTTTAGTGTAATTTTAGTTATTTAGATTTCCTTAGGGTAATTCTGCTTTGTGTAACCGCTCGCACTAAGTTTTAAAAATGGGTTTCGACAAAAAGTCCTGCTCCTGGCCACAAGTATGGGCTAGTTGTTCTGACATATCCAGATACATTTATGGAAAAGCTTTTCAGTAACTCAGCTTTTACTCCTATTCTAGGTAAAAAGTCGAATTCAATGTTTGAATTGGTCATATCGTATGAAATAGTTGGGTCCCCTGCGAAGAGCTTAAGAGTAAGAAAATCACTTTCAAATATTTTATAACCCAAATGCCCTCTTAACCCAACCATGTTTATACCAGACATGTTTGAATCCGGAGAGACAAACGTCTCAACTGCCAAGGAAAAGTTGCCCAAATCTTTCTCATACCCTGCAATGAAATAAGCGGGGAATGGGACTACAAATATCAAAGCTACTACGAGGACAAACTCTACACCAAGATAGAAGATGTTATCCATAACCAGCCACCTCCTGCAAAGTATATAAACTTTCCCTTTATACAGAAAATTTTTAGAATAAATCTTTTCTCGATTTAGCCAAACTTTTTCTACAAACCTACCGCTGTTTTGGATTCTTTGCATTCGCATAACAAAGTTAGTGTCTCCTAATATATTTGACCTGCAATTTCTGGAAATGTTCAAATAAAATCAAAAATAAGAAAGCTCTGAGAACTTCCCATAAGTGGAGCTGTCTTAAGTTTTGTCAAAAAAGTATTCTCAAGGAGCATTAAGTCGCCCAAAATTTTTGCACCGTATTCAACATATCTTTTCATGAGCTCGAACTCAAGATATTATAATACTAAGCGGCAAGCTTTTAGATATAAATCTTGTTAGAAGCCAATCAAAACCAAATAAAGACACTTTCGGCTCAGAAAATATGTGGTTTAATTGATTTGTATCGTAAAGGTCGGAAGATTGTGCAATTTGCAAGGAGGAAGTGTCATGCACTATTTTCGTTCTTCAAGTGAATATTACAGCTCAATAGCACATATCTATGACAAAATGTACGAAGATATTTATTGGACTATTGCAAAGCAACAAATCAAATTGACAATTGAGAAGCATGTTCCCTCCATTACAGGGTTGAATGTTATCGATATCGGTGGGGGAACTGGATATTGGAGCCTCTGGGCGTTAAAGAAAGGTGCGAAAGTAGTGTTTGTCGAACCTGCCCAAAAGATGTTTGAGCAAGCAAGAATAAAGATAAGCAAAGAGATGGGTATGGAATTACGAAACGTTCATATCGAGTTTATCAATTGTTCCGCAGAAGATTTAGACTCTTTCCTTCGACTTGAAGAAAATTTCGATGTGATTTTTCTACTTGGTGATGTATTAAGTTATGTGGACAATCTTGAAAAGACGATGGAAAATATATCGAGGGCAGCCAAGAAAGGTGCCCTCGTTTTTGGAACGGTTGATAATTATTTTTCGTATGTTAAGGATGTCATCAGTTATGGTTCTTGGAGAGATTACAGATACTTGGCAAATCGTAGAAAACTTCCCATTGGTTCAGAGTTTGGAACTTTTGAAGCACGGGCTTTTGAACCCGCGGAGATTGAAAATACATTCGAAGACTATGGGTTTAAAGTTGTCGAACTCACAGCACTTGCAAGTATGCAAAGTGTTGAATTAAGTATCAAATATGGAAAATATTTTGTTTTTGAAGCTGAGCATTTATTTTTCGTAGCGAAAAAGGTTTAGTAATACCCAAGCCCTGTCATCTTTTGGATGTTCAATTTTTTCAACAATTCGCTGACAGTTGTATTTTCTTTTTCAGCAAGCAATTGTAAGGCTTTTTCAACATCGTAATTTGCTTGTCTGATAGCTTCAGAAACTACTTCGTGACCAAAGTAGTTTATTAACGGTGTAAGGTTGGAAGAAGACCTTTCGAGATTTTGCTGGCACCGTTCTTTATCAACGTCTAAAAGCTTAACATATTTCGCCAATGCATGGCATGATGAAGTGAGAAGTCTCATCGATTTGAGAGTAAAATGGACAACTATAGGCGCGAACTGATTGAGCTGTAAGTTGCCTTGGGCGCATGCATGGGAAACTATTTCATCATGTCCGAAGACCACAAGCATGTTTTGTAAGACGTATTCCGGCACTACTGGGTTTACTTTACCAGGCATTATTGTGCTACCAACCTGGACAGCAGGGAGGATTAGTTCACCGATAGCGGTTTTGGGTCCACTGCCGAGGAGTCGTATATCGTTAGATATTTTGTACAAGTTAACAGCGAGTGATTTCAAAAGTCCATGAACTTCGGCGAATGTATCGAGGTTTTGTGTGGCATCGATTAAGTTTTCCGCTTTTGCTATTTTCACGTTTGCAACTTGTCTTAGAACTTCCACTATTCTTAGGGTGTATTCTTTAGGAGCACCAACTCCCGTTCCAATTGCGGTTCCTCCAAGATTCACACTTCGTATACGTTCTTCTACCTTGTTTAGTCTCCATCTGTCCCTTGCAAGTGCGTCAGCCCATGCGCCAAATTGTTGTCCCATCATTATTGGAAGAGCATCCATCAACTGTGTACGCCCAGCTGTTCTAATAGAATAAAATTCTTTTTCCTTTTCTTGAATCACTTCTTGGAGTTTGATTACTGAGTCGACGAGTTCCCTTAGTCTCAAGATAACTGCCATCTTTCCTGCAGTAACGAATGTATCATTTGTTGATTGATGCATGTTAACATGATTGTACGGGTCAACGAGATATTCTCCCTTTTTTCCACCAAGTATCTCTGTGGCTTGATTAGCAATCACTTCGTTTATATTTAAATTCACGGATGTACCCGCACCACCAGACAAAGGGTCAACAACTACCCATTCTTTTAGTCTTTCCCATTCATCGCATGCTGTAGTTATCGCAGCAGCTATGTTTTTATCAAGCCTTCCAATTTCTGCATTAAGTAGTGCGGCTGATTTTTTTATCATGAAGTAAGCCCAGATGAACTTTTCATCAAATTGCTCGCCTGTTTTTGGGAACAATTTCAAAGCCCTGGCTGTTGCTATGCCGTAATAAGCATCAACGGGTATCTGTTCTGTGCCCAGGTAATCGCTCTCTGTTCTGAATTCTAAAGTATTTGAATTTTCCATTTTAAGTCCCCCTGTTGACTTCAATTCCAAGTGGTGCTAATGCCCTTTCGAGAACTCCGTGCATGTAGGATATGACTATACCGTAGTTGGTCATAGGAATACCGAGGCGTTTGAACATTCTTACCCTTCTCATCATTTGATTTCTTGTATTTACACATCCACCGCAGTGTATAACGAGCTTTGCGTCTGCCACTTCTTCGTATTCTGGTAAATCAACACCCGCCCAGATTTTGAAATTCAAATTTGCACCTGTGTGGTTAACAAGCCAACGTGGAATTTTCACCCTTCCAATGTCTTCTGTGAGTGGTCTGTGTGTGCAGCCTTCCATGATAATCACTGTATCACCATCTTGGAGTTCTTCGATTTTGTAAACGCTTTCAACGAAATATCTTATGTCTCCACGATAATTTGCTTCTAAGATTGAAAACGTTGTTAATGGCACATCTTCTGGGATATCTGAGACAACTTTCATAACCGCTTGAGAGTCTGTGATAACAAGGCGTGGAGGTTCGCTGAGCTTTTCTATTGTGTATCGCAGTTCTCTTTCCTTGGCAACAACAGCTACTGCCTCTCTGTCGAGAATTTCTCTGATTGCATGAACTTGTGGCATTATGAGTCTTCCTTTTGGCGCGCCAAGGTCGATAGGGACAACAAGAACGACAATATCACCAGCGTCCACGAATTCGGGTATAAACGGGAGTTCTTCGTCGCTTGGTATGATTTGATTCAATGTTTTACCTATATTCTCAAGTCCTTCTTTGTTAAGTGCGCTATCAACGAATGCTTTTACACCAAAGGCTTCCTCATACTCCTGTGCAATTGTCTGAGCCTTTTCACCAAGTATATCTGCTTTGTTTACAACCACTATGAAAGGAATTTCCAGTTCTTTGAATATCTCGGATATCCTTTTTTCGTATTCTCCAGGGAAATCATCAACCACAAGTATGCCAGCATCCGATTTGTAAAATGCTTTCAACGCTTTTTGAACCCTTTTTTCTCCAAGTTCGCCGACATCGTCAAGACCAGGAGTATCTATCAATGTTACAGGACCAACTGGGTAAAGTTCCATAGATTTGTAGACAGGGTCTGTTGTTGTCCCAGGTACATCGCTTACTATGGAAATCTCCTGACCAGTTAGTGCGTTCATGAACGATGACTTACCAACATTTCTTCTTCCTACGATGGAAATGTATTTTCTAAATCCGCTTGTAGGTAACAAACACTGCACCTCCGTTTTTGGTTTTATTTAACGATGTAAAAGAATTTTTCATCTGGTACTTTTGGCATACCATCTGGATAAAGTTCGTTAAGCTTTTTGAGGTATGCGAGAACTTCGTCCCGACATTCTGCAGCAGAAATGTAATTGTATTGGCTTCTTTCAAGAGATGCCTTAAGGATGTTTGTAGGTATTCCTAGCTGTTTGCTTGTTATTTCAACAGCTTTGTCTACGTTCTTGTATGACCATGAAAGGCTTTCTTTGAACGACTTTTCAAAGAGTTTAACGGTTTGCGGGTAATCTATCAACTTTCCTGTCACGAAGAGTCCTGTTATTGGTATTCCAAATTTGAAACCGGTTGCCTTGTTCCATTCATCTTGCAAGTCCATGATTACCTTTCCCTTTGACAACGTCATTGTCACAAATGGTTCCGGGATTGCAGCAATTTTAATTTTTCCGCTATTGAAAAGTGAAACTATTTCTTGTGGCTGGGCGTAAGCAAATGTAACATCCCTGTCGGGTTCAAGTCCGTTCTTTACAAGTAAGAACCTAAGAACAACATCTGCTGTTTGACCTCTACCGTGCGCTGTGTATATCTTTTCTCCTTTGAAGCTCTGAAAACCTTTAAATTCAAAATCAGGGCTTGCCACAACGTAGAACAATCGCCAGCTATAGACGCCTACGAGTCTAACATCGACACCTTTTGTGTAAAGGTTCGCACCAAAGGTTACCGGTAATGCAGCAAAGTTCACTTTCTTTGAAACAATGTAAGCTGTTGCTTCGTCCATAGTTTTCCAGAACTTCATGTCAAGAGCTATATCCGTTTTTACCTCTTTGCTTATTAAACCTGCCACGGGGAATATTGTGGGACCAAACGGGTTGATGAACGTAACTCCGAAAACTGCAACTGTTACTAAGACTGATATAAACACAAAAACTTTCCCAAATAGCTTAACGCCTTTCATCCAATCCACCTCCCTAAGATTTTTGAAAGAATTTGAGATTCAGCCTTATGAAATTCCGGATTTGATATATCCTTTGGAACATTGGAAACGTCGATTTCTTCAATTATGCTACTGGGCTTGTCACTCAACATATAGATTTTGTCTGATAGCAAGAGCGCTTCTCTGACATCATGAGTTACAACAATCATCGAAAAGTTCATATCTTTCCTTCTTTCAATTATATCCGAGATTATGGAAACTTTTAAATGCACGTCAAGAGAAGCAAACGGCTCATCCAAAAGAAGTAGCTCTGGTTCAATAATCAAAGCTCTTGCTAAGTTGACTCGTTGTCTCATCCCACCACTCAGTTTTGATGGTTTGAAGTTAGCAAAGTCCTTTAGTTTCAACGCTTCTAAGGTTTTAAATATTCGTTCTTCGTTTTCTTCAACAAATTTCAGATTGTCGATAACCGTTTTCCAAGGTATCAGCCTAGGTTCTTGGAAGACGTAACCAATTTTCTGCACTTTGCATTCGATAGCTCCTTCGTAATCGTTTATTAAACCAGCAATAATACGTATGAGTGTTGTCTTTCCACATCCAGAAGGACCAAGCAGGGCTATAGATTCTCCTCTGCTCAAATCAAAGGATATGTCTTCAATTACTTTCAATTTTCCGTAATACTTGCTTACTGATTTCACATTTAGAATAACTGTGTTTCGTGTATTGCCCAATGTTTTACGATTTATTTTATCTAAATTAGCCAATTAAACCAACTCCCAGTTTTTTAGAAGTTTCCTGACAAAGTGGTTAAGTATGTTTTCGACGATAAGACCTATGAGTATTATGATTGCTGTGTATGCGTAAACTTTTTCTACTGCAACTGATTGTCTTGCCCAAGCTATGAGTACGCCAATACCTTTGTCTCCACACATGTATTCCGCTACAACAACGACTTTCCATACGTTACCTATGATTACTTGTAGAGCACTAAGAAGTTGAGGAACAATT
Source organism: Fervidobacterium pennivorans (assembly GCF_001644665.1). Taxonomy (NCBI): domain Bacteria; kingdom Thermotogati; phylum Thermotogota; class Thermotogae; order Thermotogales; family Fervidobacteriaceae; genus Fervidobacterium; species Fervidobacterium ngatamarikiense. The sequence continues at coordinate 1,097,194 of NZ_CP011393.1, read as the reverse complement.
GAACCAAGGTATATGTTCCTAATCACTTTTGAGCGAGGCACTCTATATACCTTCGCCATCTCTATTAATCTTTTGTCTGTTGTTCTTATACCAATCGCTGTTGATAATATAGTATGTGGCAAGAGTGATAATATACTGACTATAACTGGTCCAAGCCACCCTATGCCCCAAATAAACATTACCAATGCAAGCCAGGTTATGATTGGTACCGCTTGGATAACAAGTATGCCAGGTCTTAAGATGTCGTATACTACATCATTTAAACCTATAAAAAATCCTATCAGGACACCGAATGTCACAGTAGTTGCTAAGACAACCCCTATTTTGGAAAGGGTTATAACCAACGCCTCCAAAACTTCTGATTTCTGGAGCTCTGATATCAAGGTCTTCAGAACCATCAACGGGTCAGGAAGAATTAGTTGTGAGCTGATTAAAAACGAGAGCACTGTCCAAGTGATAAATATAACTAATATGCCTGTTAGGTATTTCCAGAGATTTTCCAAATGCATTCTCCTTTCGATTTTTTTGGCTGTTTATTTCTTCTAATTTGGTTCATTTAAAAAATTACACATTGTGACATTTTTGACAAAGTATAGCTTACTCTAGTATAATTATAATACCACAAAGGAGAAGGGGGTGTATCTATGCCAAAGGATATCACAGTAAGAACGGTTATGGCGATTCTTGTTGACAAAAGAGAGCAGGCAGCCGTCGAAGTGCAAAAGCTTTTGACAGAGTATGGTTGTTATATCAAAACGCGTTTGGGACTCCACGAAGGCGCAGGTCAGTATTGTTCGCCCGTTGGACTTATCATTCTTGAATTAGTTGATGACGAGACAAAGCATGAAGAACTTTGCCAGAAATTGAATACTATCGATGGTGTTCAAGCAAAGTACATGAAACTCGAAGTGTGATTAAGTAGCGTCATTATAGTGGCGAGACGGTGAACGTCTCGCCATGTTTAATTTTTTATGCCTTTTCAACGTTTAGCACTTCTTTTTCCTCACTCATCTCCGTCTTCTTTCTGTATCCATAACCTTCTCCTACAACAAGTCCGACACTTCTAATCATTTGCTTTGTACATTCAACACAAGCTGTATCTCTTTCAAATAGACATATCTTTCCAGGATACAACGAATAATTTGGTCTATATGGGTTGGGAGTCAAGTTGGGCATAATTACGTTTGCACCATATTTTAGTCCATACTGTCTTCCAAACGGGTTTATTGACCCAAGAGCGGTTGTTGCTGGTATGTTTGCAGTTGGTACAACAATTCTTGCGAGCGCAATCATTCGAAGCGTCGTTTGTAAATCCCCACCTTTTGCATCTTTCAGTGGTGTGTCTGGGTTTGGTATAAAAGGTCCAATACCTATCATGTCAGCATCAAGCTCTTTAAGGAATGCAAGGTCTAATGCTAAATCATACGCTGTTTGTCCAGGCAACCCAACCATGAAACCAGCACCTGTTTCGTAACCAAGACGTTTCAACTCATACAAGTGTGCCTTCCTGTTTTCAAAACTATCGTTAGGATGGAGTTTTGCATAAAGTTCAGGTGCAGCAGTTTCATGTCTCATTAAGTATCTGTCTGCTCCCAATTCTTTCCATATACGGTATTCTTCAAACCCACGTTCGCCTATGCTGAGTGTGATTGCGACATCAAGCTTTTTTATTTCTGTTATCAGATGACTTATGATTTCCGTTGTATAATACGGGTCTTCACCTGATTGAAGAACTATTGTTTTAATACCGAGCTTTGCAATTAGCCTTGCTCGTTCGATAATTTCCTCAGGGCTCATCCTGTACCGTTGTAAATTCTTGTTGTCCGCTCTTAGCCCACAGTAAAGGCAATGCTGCGTGCATATATTGGAAAATTCTATGATTGCCCTTAAATGAACTTCTTCACCAACGTATTTTCTTCTGATTTCATCAGCTGTTTTGAATATCTCCTCATCGTATTTTCCACTCTTTATTACGTGTGTTAGGTAATCCAGGTCAACATTTTGTATTTTTTTTACATCCAACATGGGAAATCACCTCATTAAAATTATCTTAAGAACTTATCAAGAGCTTGCGGAATTTGACGATGTCATCCAAAGCTTGCATTATTAAGTTTTTCTCCTCATCAGTTATTTCGCGTTCGCAGAACACAGCGTATTTATCGTCTTCGTATGCGATGAAGCTTTCGCGGTAACTTTCTTCTCCTGCTCTTGCGATACAAGACAACCTCCGTCCTATCTTTTCACATACCCATATTTTTGTGTTTAACCTTTCTGCATAAGGTTTTAATACTTCACTGAGTTTTTCAAAATCTGACATCTCTCTCACCGCGGTCAATCCGCTCGAGGTATTTTTCAACCAGTTCCCTGTTATTCACACGCTCGAGCTCTTTTTGGATTAACTCATAACCAAGTCTTTTAGTTTCCTCTGTGGCGTAATCGTTCAGATATTCTCTGAGCGTGAAGAGAGCGTTTGGAGTGCAGAATCTTTTCACGAATCCCGGGATAGCGAATTCCATGAAGTGCTCTCCTGTTCGTCCCATTCTGTAACACGCTGTACAGAAGGATGGAATGTATCCTTCTTTTAGTAGGTCTTGGATAACTTCTTCAAGTGACCTGTTATCACCAAGTATGAACTGGCTTTTCCTTACTTTCTCTGGGTCGTCTTGTGAATACGAACCAATGCCAATACTCGAGCCTCCATCGATTTGAGAAACGCCCATTTTGAGAACTTCTCTTCTCAATTGAGCAGGTTCACGAGCTGTGAGAATCATACCAGTGTATGGCACAGCAAGTCTTATTATAGCAACAAGCTTTTTGAAGTCTTCATCACTAACTTTGTGTGGCGGATTGTATGAAATCTCGCTACCAACGGCGGGCTCTATTCTTGGGAACGAAATTGTGTGAGGACCAACTCCAAAACGTTCTTCAAGGTGTATTGTGTGGTAAATTAACCCCATTACTTCGAATTTCCAGTTGAACAAACCGAAGAGTGCCCCAATTCCAACATCATCTATGCCGGCAATCATGGCGCGGTCAAGACCATATAATCTCCAAGCGTAATTCGATTTTGGACCTCTGGGGTGAAGTTTTTTGTAAGTTGGCTGATGATAGGTTTCTTGGAAGATTTGGAATGTTCCAATACCTGCTTCTTTGATGATTTTGTAACCCTCGACAGTTTGTGGTGCCGCATTCACGTTTACTCTTCTAATCTCTCCGTTTCCGACTTTGGTTTCATAAATTATTCTAATTGTTTCAGCTATGAACTCGGGGCTGTATCTTGGATGTTCGCCGTAAACTACTATCAATCTTTTGTGCCCCTTAGAAACAAGAGCTCTGACTTCATTTCTAAGCTCTTCAAAGGTCAAAGTTTTTCTGTAAACCTCTTTGTTAGAGGTCCTAAATCCACAATAGACACAATCATTAACACAGTCGTTTCCTATGTAAAGTGGTGCAAAAAGGACAATTCTGTTGCCATATATACGTTCCTTAAGAGTTCTTGCAGCATGGAAGATTTCTTCGAGCAGTTCTGGGTCTTCAACATTGAGTAGAGTTGCCACTTCCTCAGGCTCGAGCCTGTTTTTGTTCAATGATTTATCAAGAATCTCCAAAACTCTTTTTCTATCAGGGTTTTTTGTCTTTTCAAGCAATTCCCAAATTTCTGCCTCTGGGACGAATGTTTTTTCTGTGTCAACTTCTTTTGTAAATACATACATACTTGCCACCTCCGAATTTAATCGATTTAATATCCTTAGTTTACAGCCACACTTTTCACTTTCACACCTTTTATATTCCCCAATTTTCCCGTAAATGCTCCGACATTGTCGTTTGTTGTTCTAACTATAAGAAACACGATGGCTATATTTTCATCAGGAACCGGATACCCTACCCTGAGTTTGATAATATCTGCGTATTGATGGAGAAGCTCATTCACTTTAGAATAAGCATTTTCTCTGTCATGGACAATTATGTCAACCGTGTAGTATCTTTCCTTCTTTTCTTCCATTTATTTCCCTCCAGCTGATTTTTCTACTGAACTTTTCTCTTGTCTTCTTTTTGCTTTTGACCTGTCCGTATAGTAAGTATGGAGATAATGGTGAGCTATGTGACCGTTAGGTTCTCCTATGAATTCTTCATAAAGTTGAATAATTTCTGGGTTTTCGTGTGAGCGTCTGATAACGCTCATTTCGTCTATACTATAGATGGCTCTGGCACGCTTCTTAATAATATCAGGATCTAAACTCTTGGGTTGACCACCACCACCGATACAACCTCCCATACAAGCCATGACTTCAACAAAATCATAATTTCTCTTTCCTTCCTTGATTTCCTTCAGCAACTTTTTAGCATTTCCGGTTCCGTTTACAATTGCAACCTTAAGTTTTCTTGTTTTGAAATCAACTTCTGCTTCCCTAATCCCATCCAAACCTCTAACTTCAGAAAAGACAAGCCTTGGCAATTTCTCACCTGTGAATTTTTCGTAAGCAGTCCTCAGTGCGGCTTCCATAACACCACCAGTGACACCGAATATAGCACCCGCACCTGAAGAGGCACCAAGTGGGCTGTCATGCTTTTCCTCCGGAAGATTTACAAATGAAATACCTTTAAGCTTTAGCATCTTTGCAAACTCACGGGTTGTTATAACATAGTCTGTAACTTTTATGCCGTTTACAACGTGTTGAGAGCGCTCTATCTCATCTTTTTTTGCTGTGCACGGCATAACAGCTACCATAACGATATTTTCAGGTGCGACTCCAAGTTTCTTTGCAAAATACTCGCGAGTACTACTCATTATTTGCATTGGAGATTTTGTTGTCGATAGGTTTGGTATGAACTCCGGAAACTCTTTTTCAACCATGTTTACCCAACCCGGACAACAGCTTGTGAACATAGGTAATACTCCGCCTTTTGTTAGTCTATGGAGAAGTTCGTGTGCTTCTTCCATTATCGTTAAGTCCGCTCCGAAATTTGTATCAAAAACGTAGTCAAAGCCTAATCTTCTAAGTGCCGCAACCATCTTTCCAGTACTCACAGTTCCTGGTTCCATGCCAAATTCCTCTCCGATTGCCACTCTCACCGAAGGAGCAGTCTGTGCTATAAACACCTTTCCGTTTTTGTTTTCAAGCATGTGTAGTAGTTTTTTCCAAGTTGGAGCTTCGTATATTGCCCCAACGGGACACAAGTAAGCGCATTGCCCACAACTGATACAGTTCGTTTCATAAACAGGCAATCCAAATTCTGTTTCTGGGACTGTTTCATATCCTCGCTCTATCATAGAATATATGTTCATGCCTTGTATCTCACTACACACGCGTACACACCGCTGACATTTTATACATTTTGTTAGGTCTCTGTGAATCGATGGACTGCTTGTGTCTATATACTTAGGGAAACTAACAGAAATCCCAAAGATAGGTTGAACATCGTACATATGGACAAGTTTTTGGAGTTCACACCTACCATCAGCTTCACAATACATACATTCGTGTGGATGGTTTGCCATAACCAATTCAAGGTTCAGCTTGACTGCATTTTCAACACGTTCTGTGTTTGTCCGTATTACCATTCCATCGGCAACTTTGGTTGCGCATGCGGGCTGAAGCGTCTTGAATCCCTCGACCTCTACAACACAAATTCTACAAGCTCCGATGGGCTGGAGTTCAGGATGATGACACAGGGTGGGTATGTGATATCCAAGTTGTGACGCTACTTCAAGTATTGTTTTCCCTTCTTCAACCTCATGTTTGTTACCGTTGATATAAATTGTAACCATGGTACCCCTCCTTTCATAGCGGAGCTAAAAACAAAAATCCCTCTTTCCTTTACCCAAGGAAAGAGGGACGAATTGATTTTAATAAAGCCCAACTATGTTTGTACAGTGCAAGCCATTATTGCTCAATACAAAGTTTTGCTTTACGATATAATCTCCATCCCTCTTTCCTTGGTGTCAGAGCAATTCGCTCCTTCACCTCAGAAAGCACAAACAAACACTTAGCGAAAATATTCACATGTCGTAAATATTATAACACAAAAACATATGAGTATACAAGTTGAAATTTTGGACTTATTTTTAGAAAAAGACCAATATTGGAAAATGTATGATAACTTTGTGTATTTTTTCACTTTTTCTCCTTCGGATAACAAAAAAGCTGGTGTGCGTAAAGCACACCAGCGCTTCTAAGCGTAAGTTTTAGTTAACCTTTTCAACCTCTTTTTGTTGTTGAGCCTTCCTGACGGCTCTTGACCTATCGGTGTAGTGTGTATGCAACAAGTGGTGTGCGATGTGGCTGTTCGGTTTTTCTAAGAATTCTTCGTAGAGTTTTATGATATCTGGGTTTTCATGTGACCTTCTCAGTACGCTGAGTTCGTCAATGGTGTAAATAGCTTGTGCACGTTTCTTAAGAATATCTGGGTCAAGGCTCTTCGGTTGTCCACCGCCACCGATACAACCACCAAGACACGCCATTATCTCGACAAAGTCGTAGTATCGTTTCCCTTCTTTCATTTCTCTCAGCAATTTTTTCACACTTGCCATACCGTGTGCAATAGCTACTTTGAGTTTTCTTCCATTGATATCAATTTCTGCTTCTCTTACACCATCCAGGCCTCGTACGCTTTCGAACACAAGTTTCGGTAATTTCTCGCCTGTCAAAACTTCGTAAGCTGTTCTGAGAGCTGCTTCCATAACACCACCAGTCACACCAAAGAGCGCAGCAGCACCTGTTGATGTTCCAAGTGGGCTATCATACTGTTCTTCTGGAAGATTTACGAATGGTATACCTTTGAGTTTAATGAGCTTTCCGAGTTCTCTTGTTGTAATGACGTAATCCGTTACTTTGATACCGTCGACCAATTGTTGTGGTCTTGTTATTTCGTCTTTCTTAGCTGTACATGGCATAATTGATACCATAACTATATCTTCAGGTTTCACACCTATCTTTTGTGCAAAGTATGTTTTGACAACACTACTCATCATCTGTTGTGGGGACTTTGCCGTTGAGAGGTGTTCTCTGAGTTCGGGCCATTCTTTCTCCATTTCGTTTACCCAACCAGGGCAGCAGCTTGTGAACATTGGGAACTTACCGCCGTTTTGGAGCCTTCCAATGAGTTCGTAACCCTCTTCCATAATTGTAAGGTCAGCTGCGAAGTTTGTATCAAATACATAGTCGAAACCAAGTCTTCTAAGTGCAGCAACCATCTTCCCTGTGCTTATGCTTCCGGGTTCCATGCCAAATTCTTCACCTATTGCAACCCTGACAGATGGAGCTGTTTGTGCAACGTAAACTTTGCCGGGTTCCTTGCTGTTTAGCATTTTCCAAACTTTCTTCCAGTCTGGTGCTTCGTAAATAGCTCCTACTGGACACAAGTTGGCACACTGACCGCAGCTTATACAGTCAGTTTCGTAAAGTGGGACGCCGAATTCTGTCTCTGGTAGGGATTCGTAACCACGTTCAATCATTGAGTATATGTTCATACCCTGTATTTCACTACACACTCTCACACATCTCTGACACTTAATACACTTGGACAGGTCTCTGTGAACAGAAGGGCTACTCATATCTATTTCTTTTTCTATGTTAACATTTACACCAAATATAGGTTGAACATCGTACATGTGAACAAGTTTTTGAAGTTCACAGCGCCCATCTGCTTCACAGTACATACATTCGTGGGGATGGTTCGACATTATCAAAGAAAGGTTGAACTTGACTGCGCTTTCTACTCTTTCCGTGTTTGTCTTTATCTTCATTCCATCGGCAACTTTTGTTGTACAAGCAGGTTGGAGCGTTCTTGCCCCCTCAATTTCAACAACACATATTCTACAAGCTCCAATTGGTTCGAGTTCGGGATGGTGACAAAGGGTTGGAATTTTGAAACCTAAATCTGCCGCAGCTTCAAGCACTGTTTTGTTTTCTGGAACTTGATAAGGTTTGTCGTTGATATAGATAGTTACCATCGGCCACCCACCTCCGTATAATGATAGCAAAGAATAAGTCTAATGCTATTCTACCACATAAGTAAAAATTTCACAAGTGACAAATACTAAAATTCGAAAAGAAAATGAGAGAATTTCTGTTTTATATTTTGAAATTCAGTCCTAATTGCTATTTTTGAGAACATGCAAAACAAAGAAAAAATCATATTTTTCACATGTGTTACCGCAACTGCGATTAGAACTTTGTTGAAAAACTGAGGTAATAATCCGTCGTTATGAATGGGATTGAAATTCTTTGATCTGGATTAGCGTAAAAAACAGCATTAAAGTAATTATAAATCCAGTCTGTGAAAGTGTATCCCTGAATCAGTCTGAGTGGACTCTCATGACCGTGCAAAGTTATTCGATACCCGATTTCTATTCCAGAGTATCTGTCGTAATACCATATGCCTCCAAATCTTGCCATCACGTACTGTGATTGCCTTCTTGCTTCTTCCAAAACACTCTGCCAATCTTCGGGCGGCGCTTGTGACTGCCAAACATTTATCAACATACCACCTTCCAGTAGTCCAAAAACTTCAAAGTCCTTGCTAAGTAAGATTCCATTGCTCAAAAAACCACGTGCCACTAGAACTGAAACGTACTCAGACTGACCAGGTAAGAAAATCGTTGCAAGTGCCGATTGCAGATAAGGACGCACGATTATCGGTCCGAGTATTGTGTTGTTGTGAATATGTGCCATATTGAGAAGGATATATGTTTGGAAGCTTGGGTCCACAGCCTCACCAAGATATGCTTTGTTAATAAAGAATGGATCCCACAAGAATGTTTCAAGGTTGAAGACTGTGGATTCTGATGGGAAATAGCGTATTTTGAGATTGAAAGCCCCTACGATATCGAACAGTGGTTGTGTAGAAATTTCCCAGTTGCCAAACGAGTAACCTATAGAGGTAAACTCAACAAACAATCCTTCCTTGTGTGGTGGTACGATGCTCACCACGAAATCTCCACTTTGCACTGCCAAAGAGATACTAAATGCGATGATTAGAAAACTCAGAGCAAGTATTGTTCGCAGTTTCTTCATGTTTTCACCTCCTCGAGAGATTTGAAATGGATGAATCGAAAAATTTGGAATTATTTTTTTCATCCAGCACTTTTTAGACTCTCTCTTTTGTTGGAACGTTCAACAAATTGAACATTTCGTAGGTGCGTCTTAAACTTAAGCAATTATACCACTTACATAGTTATTTCACCAAAAGGTTTCTTCAGTGTGGTATAATAATCAAGAAAGCAACTGCTGATATTGTTTTTAAAACAGTTCGGAGGGATGAATCGTGGATAATGCAAATCAAAACCTCAGTGAGCCTTACGCGGAATTGAAGGAAGGTGCAAAAGAAAGAATTAAAAACTGCGAGCTTTTCATACTTGACATCGATGGGACATTTTATCTAAGCGGAAAACCTTTCGAAGGTTCTCGAAAATTTGTGGATGCTCTTGGAAGATTAGGTAAAAAGCTAGTTTTTCTTACAAACAACTCCAATAGAACGATAGAAAGTTATATCAACGAATTTGAAGAGATGGGAATCAAGCTTGGCAGAAATCAAATAGTTACAGCAGGAGTGGCGACAGCTGAGTATCTTTTAGAGGAATTCGGTCCAAAGCGTGTGTACATTGTTGGAACGGATGATATAAAATACGAATTTCAGAGAGTTGGGCACACAGTTGTAGAAGAAGACCCCGAAGTGGTCGTTGTAACGTTTGATAAGACTCTAACATATGAAAAAATCAAGAAAGCCACACAATTTGTTTCAAAAGGTGCGCTCTTTGTTGTAACTAACCCCGACCTCAATTGTCCTTCATCTGAAGGGCCACTTCCTGATGCAGGTGCAATTGCATCCGCTGTAAGAAAGGCGTCAGGAGTTTATCCCAACATTATTTTTGGGAAACCAGAACCTAAGTTAATCGAGATGGTAATTAGGCACAACAATGTCGGCAAGAATGAGGCTTGTATGGTCGGAGATAGGTTGTACACAGACATACTTGCAGGTATTCAAGCAGGGACTTGGACCGTGTTAGTACTCACTGGAGAAGCTAATATGGAGCAAGTTCAGAAAAGTCCAATAAAACCGCATCTAATCGCAAAGGATATTGGTGTGCTTGCCGATATCCTTCTTGGTGGAATATAGCATAGAAAAGAACTTGGTGGGTATCCTAGATGATAAAATACGCACTTAGGAGTAAGCCTACGGAAAAGCTTGTAGAACTTGCACAAAGTGGTCTGACGGAAGCGATGGACCTTATCATAGAGAAATTTTATCCGATGGTTGTGAGGATAGCCTCACAATTTTATGCTCCTTGGGCGGAATTTGATGATATCGTTCAAAACGGGCTGATAGGACTCATCAAAGCCATATTCTACTATGAACCAGGTAAAAGTTCATTTTCTACATTTGCATGGAGAAGCATAGAATCGGAAGTCAAAACATTTATAACCTACCAAAACAGAAAGAAGAACAAAATGTTATCTGACTCCACAAGCATGGATTCAATCTTTGATGACGTCGACGATGAGCAGATAGATTATTTTGTAGCCGATACGTCAACAACAACGAATGTTGTTAGGAATACAATTCTGAGCATAGTTCATGAAGAGATTCTTGAATCTCTGAAGGAAGACGAGATTAAGATATTCGAGCTTTGGTTGGATGGTTATAGCTACAAAGAGATAGAAGAGCAAGTGGGTGTTAACTTCAAAAAGGTCGACAATACCATTCAGAAGGTGAAGAGAATAATTAGAAGCAGACTCAGTGCTTCAATTCTTCCGTTCTTGGAAGGGTAATCATCGTAGATTAAACAAAGCGAGGGATATGTTTGGCAAAAGTCAAAAAGGTGCAATCCATACATGATATAGATTTTGATAAGCTTTTAAACTCGGGAAAGAGGATTTTTCTGTTTGATTTCGACAATACAATAAACGTATGGCGTTCAACACATGTTCCAGAACAAGCTGCAAAATTATTTGATTATCTCAAATCAAAAGGCGCAGAAATTTATATCGTTTCCAACGGCCGTAAGCGAAACTTGGATTATGAAGTCCCAGTTATTTGGCGTGCATTCAAGCCCTTTGCTTTTAAGGTAAGATTGAAGCTCAACCAGAAACTTAAACGAAAAGAAGAGGTATTGGTCATTGGTGACCAAGTCTTTACGGACGTGCTTTTTGCAAAATTACTCGGAGTTGATGTTATCAAAGTCGAGCCGCTTGATAAGTCAAAGGAAGCGTTTGGGACAAAGATACTGAGGCTTTTTGAAAACATTCTTCATAGATTCATCAAGCAAAGATAACACTTACGGCGCAACCTTTTGGCTAATAGTCCAAAAATTACAGCCCCGGATTCAAAAAATAATACGGCAATAGTTAAGAAACACGGAAAGTTAGATTATCGAGGCTTAAATAATGCCGAACGAGGTGATATGAATGAAGAAAATCCGTTTAGGTATCGTTGGTTGTGGTATTGCTGCTCGTGAGTTGCATTTTCCTGCGTTGAAGGAACTAACAGACAAGTTTGAAATAGTTGCTGTTACGAGTAGAACCAGAGAACATGCTGAGGATTTTGCAAAGTTGGTGTCCGAGACGTTAGGTTCTACTCCGCAGGTATTTAACTCCTACGAAGAATTACTACTCTCAAAGCAAGTTGATGCGGTGGATTTGACCTTACCCATAGAGTTGAACGTGCCTTTCATAAAGCAAGCCGTTGAACATGATTTGCATGTGATTTGTGAAAAACCGATATCAACTGATGTGAAAAGTGGGAAGGAATTAGTTGAGTTCTCACTTCAAACTAACAAGGTGATATACATTGCTGAAAACTACAGGCATGCGTTTAAGTACAATAAGATAAGAGAACTGTTGCACGAAGGAGCTATTGGTCAGCCTATTTTCGTTGACTGGCATCTATGGATTGGTATGGATAAGGAAAACAAGTATGTGAAAACAACTTGGAGACAAATTCCAAAACACATAGGTGGTTTTTTGTCAGATGGCGGGGTTCATCATATCGCCGCACTTAGGGTTATGTTAGGAGACATCGAATGGGTTAGTGGACAAGTCAAACGCATCACAGATTATTTGGGAGACGTTGATTTCCTCTCTACTCTTTTTGAATTCAAAACAGGTGTTGTAGGTAATTATACAGTTAGTTACGCGGTCAAGGGAGAAAAGTATTTCGAGATTGTTGGGACAGAAGGGAAGATAAGATTAACACCGAATTCAATAGTATTGTCTGGAAAAGTAAACGAAGAGATTCCACTTATCCAGGAGAATACGTTCAAGAAGGAATTTGAAGACTTCTACGAGGTTTTGACAACCGAAAAGCCAAATATCCTTGGAAACCCTGCGGAAGCACTCAAGGACCTTGCATTTTTTGAAGCGGCCATCAAGTCGAAAGGTGAAAAGGTAGAGATAGAAAGGTTGATAAAAGAGGCTTAAAAGAGGTTGAACAGATTAGTATGGAAAACAACAAAGACACGATTATCCATGTTTCATTATTAGATAGAGATGTTCTGCTTACACCTCACGTATACGAACGCATGGTTGAAAGAGGAGTCACTCTGGAAGACCTTGTAAAATTGCTTGAATCAAAAGATTCAATGGCTGTCCTTCAAAAGAATTTCAGGCTCAAAATCACCAACGGCGAAATCAATGCCATATTGCAACTTTCAGGAAAAGTTTTGTATGTTATAACCGTATTCTGGGAAGACAAGAAAAAAGAAAAGAAAGAGATTAACGGATAAAGTATTTGGGATTATCGGGTAAATAATAAAAGACCACCCAGTCGGGTGGTCTTCTTATTCACACATATGCTTATATAAACTTTGCCACTTCTTCGAGCGGTTTTCTTATCCTATCGCCCTGTTCAATTGTTGCATGTTTTTCATTAAGTATATCGAGATTTCCCCAATAACCTACTGCTATTACGGTAATAATTATCCCGTTCAACCCGAATATCTCTTTTATCTTTACAGGGTCATACCCAGCAACTGGATGTGCAACAAGTCCCATCTGTGTTGCTTGGGTTAACAATAATCCAACGGCAGTTCCTGTGTCAAATAGCGAGTAATTTCTCCTGTCGCTCAGTTGACAACCTAATTCATCGTCTGTATAAACGATGAGCATAACGGGGGCTTGCTTCATCCAGTAATTTCCTTCCGAAAGTGTAGAGTGAAGCTTTTCGAGATTCTCTTTTGTTCTCACCACAAGAAATCTCCAAGGTTGTTTGTTCATACATGAAGGTGCCAAATGGGCTGCTTTCAAAAGAGTTTCTATCTTTTCATCTTCAACAGGGTCCGGTCTTATACCTCTAAATGCCCTTCTCACAAGGATATCGTCGTTAAGAGTTTGGTCTTTTTCGATGATTCTTTTGTATTCTTCCAATACTTCTTCCGCATGTCCATTCACACTAACTTTAATCCATTCTCTTCTGATTCTCCCCCAGGGGTCGACTATGAATGTAGACCTTATCAATTTTCCATCTTTTGCTGCACCAAATTGCTCTGCTACTATCTTATCTGGGTCTGAAAGTAATTTTACTCTTAGTCCCTTTTTAGATTTAAAACTTGCGATGGCTTTGCAATCGTCAGGGGATATGCCTATTACATTGCCGTTAAATTCATCGAGAAGTCTTGTGAAATCAATACCCTCGAGTGTACAGCCTGGAGTATTTGCTTTGGGATAGAAATAAACCACTGTATACCTTCCCAAAAGGTTTGTCCAGGAAAAATCTTTTCCTTCTTCATCTTTTAAAGTAAACTGAGGAATGAGTTTATAGCGTGATTGAATCATAACTCCAACCCCCTCAAAGCAACGGGTGTTTTATCAATTTGGTATGGTGCAAGTTGTTCTTCGTAAACGGGCTTGTTTGGGTTCATGTATATCACTCCAAGTGCGAGTTTTGAGGTGTCGGTTGCTATCTTAAATGCAGCTTGTCTGTCAGTTGGGTCGTAGCTATCGGGTAGCAAATATGTGTTCTCTCTGTACCACTGGTATGTGTTAACTTTGTTGAACGTGACACAGGGTTGTAATATATCAATTAAAGCGTATCCTTTGTGTTTTATAGCCATCTTGATAAGTTCTACAGTTAGCTGGAAATTCCCAGAAAAGCTTCTGGCAACAAAAGATGCATCGAGTGCAACAGCAACAGCGATAGGGTTGAATGGGTCAACGATAACTCCATCAAATTGTAGCGTTGTTACCTGTCCGCGTGCGGTTGTTGGTGATGCTTGACCTTTCGTTAACCCGTATATTTGGTTGTCGTGCACTATGTTTGTTATATCTGGATTTTTTCTTATCGTGTGTATGAAATGGTTACCACCTTCACCGTATGTACACCCATCTCCACTTTCGGCAATTACAACAAGGTTCGGGTTAACCATCTTTATAGCAACCGCTGCAGGTAGCGACCTTCCATGCAGTCCGTTAAACATATTAGCTCTAACATACTGAGGCATTTTTGCTGCCTGACCTATACCAGAGACCAACACTACTTGGGTTGGGTCAAGTTGTAACTGTGCAAGAGCCGTTTTTAGTTCATTGATTATTCCAAAATTTCCGCATCCTGGACACCAGGCGATATCAGCATCGGGAATGTCGTAGATTTTTGGGTCAAATGCGGTATTCGTACTGCCCATATTACTCAACCTCCTTAGAAATGGCTTCCATAACCTGTTCAACTGAGAACGGGAAGCCATCGTATTTCAATATTCTTCTTCGGGTGTCTACACCATCAAATGTTAATTTTATAAGATTCGCAAATTGTCCTGCTGCGTTTTGCTCAAGGAATATTACTTTTTGTGCTTTTTTTAGATAACTTTCTGCAATTGGTGGCACAGGGTACACCTGCGAGAAGTGAAGCATCGCTACATCTTTGTTACCAAGCTTTTCAAGTGCTTCTTTGACTATCAATTGAGTGGAGCCCCAAGTGACAATGAGGTATTTGTAGTTCTCACTTCCGAAAAGTTTAGGAGGAACTGCATCTTGGATAATTTTTTCCATCTTTTTCAAGCGCTTTTCAACCATTTTTCTTCTAACTTCCGCACTTTCTGTTATGTGCCCGTACTCATCATGCTCGTCACTATCAACTCTTACCAATCCCTTTCCATAGCCAGGAATACCACGTGGTGATATTCCATCTTCTGTAAGTGTGTATCTTTTGTAATTCTCATCGGTTTTGACAATATAACGTTCTATCTTTACTTGTGGCATTTCATCCACATTGTAGAATGAGTCAAGGAAATACTGGTCGGTGAGGATAAAAACTGGTACCTGATATTTATCAGCCATGTTGAACGCTTTTGCACTGAGCTCATAGGCTTCGCACAAGTTTCCAGGAGCGTAAATGATTCTTGGAAAATCACCATGCCCTGCGTATAAAACAAGGTTCAAATCTCCTTGCTCGGTTCTTGTTGGTAAACCTGTAGCTGGTCCTGGTCTTTGACCGAGGTGCACGACTATCGGCGTTTCAATCATACCCGACAAACTGATGGCTTCTGTCATCAGTGCAAAACCACCACCGGAGGTTGATACCATTGCACGAGCTCCTGCGTACCATGCAGCAATTGCCATATTGGCAGCAGCGATTTCATCTTCTGCTTGGTCAACAAGTATACCGTATTGTTTTGATAATCTTGATAGTTCTGTAAATACCGTTGTTGCTGGGGACATAGGGTAAGATGATATGAAATTACAACCACCGGCTATGGCACCTTTCGCAACTGCTTCTGAACCGTTTAGAAGGTATTGTTTTTTTACTTCGTTGGAAGGCGTAATTTCAAACCTTAGACCCAACGATTTACCGATTTCGTAACCTTTGAGGGCTGCATTAACGTTTGCCTTAATCACCTCTTCAGACTTCTTAGAAAAGTAGACTTTTATGTTATTGACTAATGCGTCCTCGTCAGCGTTTATAATCCCGGCCAAGATACCTATCGCTACTGAATTTTCGTATATCTTGTTACCAAAACTTTCTGCAATCTCTTCAAGCAAGATTCCTATAGAGTTCTTTTCATTTTCAACGTATTTCTTTTCACCAAGGATAATCGTTCCTTCCGTGATACGCGGTCTTAATCGTTCAATAGCGTTGTCGTTGAGAGGAACTAAAATATCGATACGGTCCACGTAGGCTTTTACTGGTTGAGATGATATACGTATCTCCGTTGAGTTATTACCTCCGCGCACTCTGGACATGTATTCTTTTGTTGCAAAGACATGGAATCCAGAATCCTTTGCTACTCTTGTTAGAATGTGTTCTACGGCTTGAATCCCCTGCCCTGCGGCACCACTTAATACAATTGAAATCTCACTCTTCTTTTCCATACTCATATCGCCTCCAAAATCCTTTCGAATATTTCTTTATTCGCAGTATAAATTCGTTCGTTCATTAAATCTTCCATAGCCATCAGATAATGCTTTGGTTCGACGCTAGGTATAAGGTTGTTTTTAGCAACTACACCGAGTAATGCGATATTCTGCATCCGTGCATCTGGCAATTCGTATTTGACTTTGTATACCCTTATGCCTCGCTTGTTAGCTACGTTTTCAATTTCTTCCTCTTTTATTTCACCTTCCCTGCCTAACCTTACAGGTAATGGTTGCCAGGATGTGTTGTAATAAACAAGAGTTCCGCCATTCTTCAGATAGTTAAGCGCACGTGCAGCTTCGTGTCTTTCAAGTGCAAGTGCCAAATCAACATCTCCAGGTAGCACAAGTGGAGAGTTCACATCTCCAATTCTTATGTGTGAAGAGACAATCCCACCCCTTTGGGCTAAGCCGTGAGTATCGACACCTATGCATTTTTGACCACTATAATCGATGGCACGGATTAATACTTCACTCAAAAGTCCTATTCCCTGTCCGCCAACACCTATAAGGAATATGTCGAATTTTCTCATTTTGCATCACCACCTGATTCTACTTTTTCAAACTCCAGCGCTCCCGATGGGCAGGCAATCATACAAGAACCATCGCCAATACAGAGGTCTTCATGGACAAAGATACTTCCATCATCTGCTCTTTGGAACGATGGGCAAGCAAATTTGGTTATACACACACCAGCAAGTGTGCATCTGTTGGTTACCTTCATCTGAGGTACTTTTATTACACCCTTCCTTCTTCTTTCCCTTGTGAATTTCAACATGCATGGATGTTTCGCAATTACGACGTTGAATTCTTTTGTTTCAAGAGCTGTTCGCAAGATTTCTTCGAGTTTATCTTGCTGGTATGTATCGACTTCCCAAATATACTTCACACCTATAGCTTCGAGAATCTGTCGAATTTTAATCGCTTTTCCTGGATGGTCTTGATGACCGGTCATGGCTGTTGTCCCGTTTTCCATTATAACTAGTGTAAAGTTGTGCTTATTGAACACAGCGTTTATAATTCCGGGTATTCCAGCGTGGAAGAATGTGGAATCTCCGAGGAATGCAACAACTTTTCTATCAGGGTTGAACATGCTAAGACCAGATGCCGTTCCTGTTGAGTGTCCCATCGATAGTAGGACTTGTCCCACGTTGTAAGGTTCCAAAAATCCGAGTGTATGACACCCAATATCAGCTACTGATATATCTTTTTCGTTCAAAATTTTTGAGAGAACATAGAAAACAGGTCTGTGACCACAACCCGGACAAAGTTGTGGTGGACGGTTTAGAACTCGCATTGTGTTGTTTGGAACCTTGATATTTCTGAGCAACTCTGGTGCAAATTTCGAAAGAACTGAATAAACTTTTTCTGGAGTGTACTCCCCAATCCAGTCCTCCAAGTCCATTTTTCCAACAATTCTTACATCTATTCTTTCTTCAAAGGCAATCGCTTTCACCTTTTCTTCGATGAAATCATCTAACTCTTCCAGAACTTTCACTATTTTGTGCTTTTTAAGAAATTCTGTTATTGCCTTCCTTGGTAATGGGTAGACCATGCCAAGTCTTAAAATGTCTACTCTTTTCACATTTTCTCCCAGCACATCGAGCAATGAAAGGTAAGGAAGTCCAGCCGTTATAATTCCTATCTCACTCCCGTTGTTTGTTATAAAAGCGTATTTTTCCGAAATCTCAGCCCACATTTGCAATTTTTCAAGCGCTCTTCTTTTCATTATTGGAACATTTTGAGCTATCGGAATGTATGGACCGTTATTTTTAACATCAAAGACAGGGGAACCTAGCGGTGAGGGAATAAACGTTCCAAAGTTGACTTTTTGTTTGAAGTGAGCAGTGTGGGTTGTTAAGCGCAGAATTACAGGGGAACGTAGCTTTTTGGAGTATTCGACAGCTTGTTTGAACATCTCGTAGACCTCTTGTGCGTCTTTCGGTTCAAAGACAGGGGTGTAGGAAAGCCTTGCGTAATGTCGGTTATCTTGCTCATTTTGTGAACTGTTCGCACCCGGGTCATCGCCTGTTACAATTACCATCCCACCAGGGATTTCCATCATGCTTAGCTGGACAAAAGAATCGGCAACCACGTTCATACCGACACTTTTGAAAAACACACATGAGGTAAATCCGTTAACTGCTGCACCAAACGCTACTTCTAAAGCTACCTTTTCGTTTGTTGAAAACTCAAAATACAGCGGATTTTTGTCTTTTGGTATGGAATTTATCGCTTCGGCTATCTCAGGTGTGGGCGAACCAGGATATGACGTTACCACTCTTACACCGCTTTCAATCATTGCCCTCACAATTGCAGTGTTTCCAATAACAATTTCCGAAAAAGGACCAGGCTGGACTAACAACTCTCCTAAACTTTTCATCTAACCACCTCTCATAGTAAAGATGTAAGTGAATTAGGTTTAACTTATTATAACATAAAAAGATAGACTTTGTCCACATATGTATTTTACACAATTTATTTAGATATTCGATGAAAAGTAAAACAACAAATAATTGAGCAATAAGGAGAAACTACAGTGATACCGACAGATAATTCAAAAGATTAAAGGCGCATCATTAGATTTTTTCGTTAATCAGTCCTTCACCTTACCGCTATGCTGATGTTTGGCACGTAAAAAAAAAACACAGGTCACCTTTCGGTGACCTGTGTTTCGAATTCTTATGTACTCTAATCATTGTTTTTTGTAAAGTGTGAAGAAGTCGTGACCTGGTCTCATTGGGTTGTAGTACCAACCTTTAACCCATGTTCTGAAAACATACGTCGCAGTTGGTTGATAGAGTGGGACACTGAGACAATTGTCAACAACAAATTTTTGAATCTGCGCATAGAGTTTTCCTCTAACTTGTGCGTCTGTCTCTGCTGCAGCATTTTCAGTAAGTTGGTCAAGGCTCTTTCCACCCAGTTCTTTTCTTGGAGTGCTCACAAATTTTTTGAATGCCTCTCCCTGTCTATCTGCGTAATCTCCCATACTGTGGTAGTGTGTGAATATGAAGTTATCTGGGTCTGGAAAGTCCGCTTGCCATGCGTTTATGGAAACCGGAATTTCTCCGTTCTGTGTTGCATCAAGGAAATTGGGCCACTGAAGTGGTTGAACTTCAATTTTAACCTTTCCAGGTGCTGCCATTTCCATGTACATCTTTATCATTTCTGCAACTCGTTGCCTTGCTGTGTTACCTTCGTTGAACGCGATGCTGAATTTAATACCTTTCTGCCAAGCTTGTCCGTTCCAAGCCTTTTGTAGGTACATTTTTACTTCGTTCAAACTGAACTTGTAAAGTGGTAATGAAGGGTCGTAACCTAGCAAGCCTTGTGGTAAAGCTGTTGGAACTCTTTTACCAGAACCTTTTAGCACTTCCTGGATAAGTGCATCGTAATTGATAGCTGCGGCAACCGCTTTTCTTGCATTAATATCACTGAAGAAGTTAGGTGGTATTCCGTTTCCATCAAGCTTTCCACTACCTATGAATTTGCTGTTAGGGTTAACTGACCAGTTGAACAACAGAACCGTAACAGCAAGCGTTGGAAGGTTTCTTATTATTTGGATATCTTTGTTTGAGCTAAGTTGGTCAACAAATTCAATTGCGACGTCAATAGTATCTGCATCACCTTTTTCGAGCATTGCTTTTCTTGTTGACCACTCAGGAATTGCCCAAATTATTACTTTCTTAATCTTTGCTGGTCCTCTCCAATAATTCTCATTTGCAACGAGAATTACTTTTTGTTGTTTTCTGTCCCATTCTACAAGTTTGTACGGACCTGTTCCAATTGCATAAGAATAGAGTGGTGACTGTTCTTTCGTAACGTCTTTGTATTTCCACCATGTGTCTGGTTTACCATCCCAAAGTCCAATTTTCACACATGTTTCTTTGTCAAGTATTGCTGCCCAGTGTGAGCTCTGTGCGATGATGTTGAGGAAAGGAGCATATGGTCTCTTGAGCTTAATTACCACATTATCTCCTTGAACTTGGATCGCCGGGTCAATGACTTGCTTGTAAAAATTAACAAGTTTTTCTCTATATTCTGGTTTTGGCTGCCCATTCTGGTCGAATATTTCGCTAACAGGCTTTCCAACAAACTGTTCAATAGCTTCGTCTCTCGAATGGAAACCAAAGATAGCATACCAGAGCATCCACATTGGACCACCATCTGGGTCGTAAAGAAGACCGCGTTCAAATGAATACTTCACATCTTCTGGGGTAAGTGGATTACCGTTGTGGAATTTTACACCCTTTCTAATTGGAAAAATATACGTTTTTCCACCATCTTTAATGAGTCCGTTCTTGACAGTTGGAACTTCCGTAGCAAGTCTCGGCTCAAACTCGCTAACGCTTTGACCTTTGTAGGCTATGAGGTTTTCATAGATATTGTAGAGTACTTCACCGCTTGTTGTGTCATATGCTAGATGGGGATCAAGCGTGTCTGGTTCACCTATGGTTGCTTCAACAAATACTGTTGGGTCGAAAGCTGCAAGTAGGAGAATAGAGGCAAATACAAGTAGCGAGAGTGCCAGTGACTTTTTCATGTGACTTCCTCCTCTCAGTGTAGTGTCTGATGTTTGAAAAATAGTGTCCCTTGCAGCTTCCCCCCTCTTTAGCAAAAATAATTATATTTGGTTTTTAAATGCGGGTCAATCGCTATGCTTGTAAATATTGATTTTACTTTGCTTTCTATTGATAAACTTAGATTAAGATAGCGTTTATTTTTTCGATACTGTGCGTGCTGGGAAATTCTTTCTGCTTTATAGAGTTAACGGAACAAAAGCAAAACGTGAAAATAATTAAATGTTGTCGTTTAACAGCTATTAATAGCCTCAAAAGGTCATTAGTTTGGGGTTGATTTTTGCAAACGAGTAAGTTAGCATTTTTGTTGGATAATAAGAATTTTAAATCACAAAAATTTAATACTCCCTCCCCTTAAAGGTGCACTTACGTGCTTAAAAGGGAACTCCGGTGAAAATCCGGGACGGTCGGGCCACCGTGAGTGGGGACGAAACCTGCAAAATGCCACTGGCTTTAATGCTGGGAAGGCGCAGGGAGTAGGGTGATCCACGAGTCGGGAGACCTGCCTTTAAGGGAATGGGTGCCCCAAAAACCATCGATTTTTGGGGGTATTTTTCTTTAAATCTCGAAAGGGGGTAGAAAGGTATGAAGATTCACGAGTATTTGGCAAAGGATATCCTGAGGGCGGAAAAAGTAAGAGTACCAAGAAGCTATTTGGTAACATCCGAAGAACTAGCAGAAGAAAAGTCTTTAAGGAAGTGCTTGGAAAGGCTCGGTTTTCCGCAGGTCCTTAAAGCTCAAGTATTAGTTGGTGGGAGGATGAAAGCCGGCGGAATTGTGGTCGCCGAAAATTTGGAAAAAAGTCTCGAAGGTATTAGGAAGATTTTGGGGATGAAGATAAAAGGAGAGGAACCCTACGGAGTATTAGTTGAAGAATACATTCCGCATGACACTGAGAGATACATTTCACTTTCAATCGACAGAAATGTCAGAGACGCTGTGTTTGTGTATTCTGAGGTTGGTGGTGTGGACATAGAAGAATTTGCATCGAAATATCCAGACAAAGTGCTGCGTACAAGCAACATACGAGAACTTCCCAAAGACCTTCAGGAATTTGCGAAGCAGTTGTACGATATATTCGTAAGATACGATTTAACGTTGCTCGAGATTAATCCTTTTGTTTTTAAAGACGGAGATTTTTACGCGTTAGATGCCGTGTTTCATGTGGATGACAGTGCGCTGTATAGACAATTGTGGGCATATGAGGATACTGAAGAAACAAATTCTTTCGTGCCGTTTGAAAATGGAGAAATTGGCGTGATTGGCTGTGGTGCAGGGATTGTTATGGCAACGATAGATATACTTGTTGAGCATGGTTACAAACCAGCTAATTTTTGTGATTTGGGCGGTGGTGCAACAATGGAAAGTGTTTACGAGGCGTTGAAAAAAGTCATGTCTTTGTGTAGTAAAGCAGTTTTGAATATCTTTGGGGGCATCACCGATTGTTTGGAAATAGCCAAAGGCGTTGTGAATTTTAAAGAAGAAGACCCAGATTTCGAAATTTATATTAGGTTGTCTGGAAACAACGAATTTCTGGCAAAAGAATTATTAAAAAAGCACGGAATTTATGCTGTTGACGATATGAAAGATTTAATTGAAAGACTTCAAGAAGATGAGAAGGTTCAAAAGAGGGGTGTTAACGATGTTTTTTAAAACAAATACAGTTTGTGTTTACGGCGGAACAGGAAGATATGGAAGTTATCACCTCAAAAGGATGATTGAATACGGGACGAATGTAGTATGTGTGGTGAGTAAGAACAAACATATACAACGCATGGATGGTGTGCCAGTCTATCAAAGCCTCAGTGAGAGTTTTGAAAAGCCAGATACAGCTGTCTTTTTTGTTCCACCTCAAAATGTTTTAGAAGCGTTTAAGGATGCTGTTGATAATGGTGTGGTGAATTTTGTAATAATAACTGAACATGTTCCTGTTCACGATACGCTAAAGATGTTGAAACTGGCAAGAGAAAAGGGAGCTACAATAGTTGGTCCCAATTGCCCAGGTGTTATAAACCCTCATGAGCGAGTTAAGGTTGGTATCATGCCGGAAAAGTATTTTAAAGCAGGAAATGTAGCCATCATTTCAAGAAGCGGCACGCTAATGTATGAAACAGCGAAACATCTGAGTGAGAATCCAGGTGTCGGTGTAGCACTTGGGTTGGGTGGAGATCCCGTTGTGGGGACAAATGTTTCGGAAGCTTTTGAGATAGTGAAAAAACTAGGTTACGAAAAAGTATTGCTAATTGGTGAAATTGGTGGTGAAGATGAGGTAAGAGGTGTTGAGCATGCATTAAAAATAGGCTTCTCTCCAGAAAACATCGTTGCTTTCTTCGCAGGTAGACATGCTCCAGAAGGGAAACGTATGGGGCATGCGGGAGCAATTATTGAAGGAGAAAGGGGAAAGGTTTCTTTTAAGGAACAAAGACTAAAAGAATTAGGAGTTAAGGTGGTGAAATTTCCGTGGGAAGTGAAAGACGCTTGGAGAATTTGGTAAAGGAATACTTCCTCTCTTCCTTTGGAGTATTGCTCACAGCTCTGGGGTTGGTTATTTTCCTTATTCCAAATAACATCGCGGCTGGTGGAGCTTCAGGTCTTGCAATAGTCTTGAACAGATTAATCCCACTTTCAGTGGGTATATGGATGTATATCATAAATATTACACTTTTTCTGACAGCATTTCTGATAATAGGATTTGACTTCAGTTTTAAAACGATATATTGCACTTTTTTGCTGAATTTTTTGATAGATTTCTTCGACAGGATATTGCCTATTTACAAGTATCAAGGTAAAGACGTAATTCTTGCTGTATTCTTTGGGGATATACTAACTGCCATTGGTATGGCTATAGCGTTTTCCCAAAACGCCTCGACAGGTGGAACTGATATTATTGCAAAGATATTGAACAAGTTTTTTGGTGCACCATTTGGTATGTCAATATTGTTCATCGACTTTGCCATAGGTCTTGCCGCAGGGCTCGTTTACAACATTGATACGGGTTTGTATTCGATACTTGCCATAATAGTCAACGGAACAACCATAGACTTTGTATTGAAGGGCTTGGAACTTTCCGTAAATGTATGGGTCGTTTCCGAGAAGATTGACGAAATCAAGGATTTTGTCTTATCGGAATTAGGTAGAGGTTGCACTGTCTTCGAAGCCAAAGGAGGGTATACTGGCTTGCCACGTAATGTGTTGTTGATTGTTTTGAAAAGACGAAAACTTCATGAATTGGTCAATACAATCAGAACTGTTGATCCAAAAGCTTTCTTTCTTGTGAACGAGGCAAGGTATGTTTACGGAGAAGGTTTCAAAGAGATTGTATAATAAATCCCTTCCCATGTTCTTTGCTCATAGTCTTGCCCTCCTTTTAACGGAGGGCTTTTTTAGTTAAAATCATGTATTGACAAGGTATGGTAGTTTTGTGATATAATAAAGCCAAATATGTTACGTTAGAAAAAGTGAGAAAAAACAAGTAAAACAGAGATTTAATGAGATTGAGTCAGGAGGACATCATAACGTGCTTGATTATCAAAATTTATCAATTGAGAACTTCATGAACGTTGAAATCAATATGAAATCTAAAGCTAAACGCAGCTGCCCGCTTTATGGTGGTCAGCTTGCGTTTGGCTTGGGATAAAAACCCACGCAAGCCAGTAACAAAAGACTACCATAGGCGGGCTACAGTGAAAAACTGTAGCCCGCTTTTTTTATTAGGCTTACAAATTCTCCAATCCATCATAAAAAAAGGAGGTATCAGTTATGGGGTTCAAAGTCGGTGTTGTAGGAGCAACAGGAGCGGTTGGAAGAACGATGGTTGAGGTTCTTGAAAAAAGTGAGGTTCCAGTTTCCGAACTCAGACTCTTTGCATCGGAAAGGTCAGCCGGTCAAACTTTAACGTTCAAAGGTGTACAAGTGAAGGTCGAGGTTCTTACAGAAGAAGCTATGAGGGAAGGTTTTGACTATTTGCTTTTCTCAGCTGGTGCAGATGTTTCAAGAAGATACGCACCGATTGCAGCACAAGCGGGAACAACGGTGATTGATAACTCATCTGCGTTTAGAATGGTCCCAGAAATTCCGCTTGTTGTTCCGGAAATAAACGGGAAGCTGCTAAAGGGATACCATGGAATCGTTGCAAACCCGAATTGTTCAACTATTCAAATGGTCTTAGCACTCTACAGAGTACATGATAGATACCATCTGCACGAGATATTTGTCTCAACATACCAGGCTGTTTCTGGAGCAGGTCATAAGGCAGTTGTTGAATACGAAAGGCAACTTGCCGGTGATACAACACATGCAGTTTTCCCAAGACAGATTGCCCACAACGTCATTCCACTTATAGGCGATTTAAAAGATGATATATCTCAAGAGGAGTGGAAGATGATAAACGAAACAAGGAAAATATTGAATTCAAGGTCTATCGCTGTATTCCCAACAACTGTAAGGGTTCCTGTTAGAGTGGGACATTCGGAAAGTGTTGTAGCTCGAACTCTCTTCCCAATAATGTCAAAAGAAGACTTAGTAGAAACTATTGCCTCAGGTGAGGATGTAATACTTCATGACGATATCGTTACGCCAGTAGAAGTAGCTGGTGATGACTACGTCCACGTCGGTAGGATAAGACTCTTTGATGCGCACACCTTTGGATTGTGGGTTGTGGCAGATAACCTCAGAGTTGGAGCTGCAACGAATGCTGTTAGGATTCTGAAGCTACATAGTCAGTTGAATTCTGATTTAGTTTTTGAAAGCGAGGCGAAGGAAGTTGAGGGAAGATGAGTTAAGAAACCTTGGAGTTAGTTTAATTTGCAAATATTCGGCGGCAGGTAATACTTTTGTCATTATCGATGCAACGAAGACAACTCTAAACGATGTGGCAAAGGAAAAGATTGTGCTCGAAGTTGTTGAAGACAGAGATGGAGTTATCTTTGTTGAACAACATAGTAAGCGGTTCTTTATGGATTATTTTAACAGAGACGGAAAACGAGCAACTTTTTGTGGAAATGGTGCAAGAGCGTTTCTGAAATTTCTCTCAGAGTATTTCGACGCTTTTGGGAAAATCAGCATAGAAACAAACGCAGGCGTGCTTGTTGGATACATTGGAGAAAGAATTTCTGTCCAAATGCCAGACCCTGTTGTTAATTATTTCGTGCCTCAAGAAGAACTTTCGGGTTTCGAAGGGATATTGATTACAGTAGGTGTACCACACCTTGTTATGAACGTCGGAAAAGCAATTTGGAGGTTCGATATGGAAATTGCAAGGATGCTTAGACATAAGTTCGATGCCAATGTTAATTTGTTTAATGTATTAGACGCCAGTACCTTTGAGATTAGGACTTTTGAACGAGGTGTTGAAAGAGAAACATTATCCTGCGGTTCAGGGACGACGGCAACAGCGTGTTTCGTTAAGTATTATATTCTTAGCGATAACAAAATACCAGACAAATTAACAGCTCAAACAAAAGGCGGAATTCTCAATGTCATTTTTGAGAGTGATGGAATCTATTTGGAAGGGGGAGTCGAACATGAGTAATTCATCAGGTCAGATGCGTATGTTTCACGGGGTTGGAACTGCGATAGTAACACCGTTCATTAACGGTGAGGTTGATTACGAAAGTTATGAAAGGATTGTGAGATGGCAGGTTGAAAATGGTGTAAGTGCTATCATCGTTGCTGGAACAACAGGAGAAGGTGCTACTTTGACAGCTGAAGAAAGAGAACGTTTAACAGCGTTAACAAAGGAAATTTGCGAAGGTAAGGCTCAAGTTATTGTTGGAACCGGGACCAATGATACGAAAAAGACTTTGGAACTCTCTTTAAGTGCTCAAAAGTTTGGTGCAGATGCCGTACTAATAGTTACTCCTTACTACAACAAACCCACACAAGAAGGTCTTTATGCACACTACAAGTATCTATCAGAACGCCTGGATGTCCCAATTATCATCTACAACGTTCCCTCCCGAACCGGTGTGAATATATCTCCTGAGACCGTGGCACGCTTGGCAGTGGAGTGTCGAAATATAAAAGCGATAAAGGAAGCTAACCCTGATGTTGCTCAATCCGATGAGATTTACAGACTGACAAAGGACCTTGATTTCTACATCTACTCTGGGAACGATGACAGAGCATTCCATATGATATGCGCAGGTGCCAAGGGAGTTATTTCTGTAGCCTCGAACGTTGTTCCCGCTCGGATGGTAGAGATGGTCAATGCAATCTTTTCAGGTGACATCTCAAAAGCCCTCAAAATTCACATGGAGCTCATCCCATTGTTCAAAGCCCTTTTCATAGAAACCAATCCACTTCCTGTTAAAGCGGCTATGCACTTGATGAGATTACTCAACAACGAGTTTAGACTACCGCTTGTTCCTCCAAAGGAATCAACTGTGGAAAAATTGAGGGGGATTCTTAAGGAGATAGTGTTAACTTGTAGTGATGAAAGAGTGTAAGTGTGAAAGAATGAGATTGATATTACCATTGTGCGTTTTCCAAAGATTCTTCACTACACAAAATCCTTGAATATATTTCGCTAAATTCTTCGTATTCTTCAGCCCTCGCTTGAGTCGGAAAAAGTCTTTCAACAATGAAAACTTAGATTCACATTGATTGTTTTTACCGAGCGGTACCACTACGTGATTGATATTTCTGAACAACAGCTTTACTGCACTTTCATATGCACCAAGTCCATCAGTAATAAGTTCAATGTTTCTAGGTTTTGAATTACCAAAGAACTTCTCGAGCAATACTTTGACTTGTCCCATATCACGATACTTTGAGACATGCCAACAAAGAATTAAGTTAGTTTCGTGATCAACTAATAGCCAAACATAGTACTTTTGTTCTTTGAACACAAGAACAGTTTCATCAGCATGAACTGAGAAAACATTTTCGATGGTAAATGTTGGAAAAAGTACAGAGAATAAAGTACACAATTTAATAACCCATTTGTATATGGTGACATGAGATACTTTGATATTAAGAGAATGAGCAAGAGAGCGATAAGACATATTGTGTTTCATATACAAAACAAAAGCCTTTAAGACGAAAAAGATAGGGAAGCGGAAATATTTAAATTTCTCAGGAATAAGGGTGACTGGTTCGGGGAGGTTAAAAGGTACTCTATCTTTGGTACGACAAGCTCTACAACGGAAGACAACGAAAGAGCGACGGACTTTGTAAATTTGCATAGATTTACCACAAGAAGTGCATTTGGGATAAGGGAAAGAGAAGTTTTTGCGTTTGTGAGAATGGGAAAGTTTGAAAGAATGATGGCAGGCTTTGCAAAGGAATTGTTGGTTACCGTATTTGTCGTGACCGTTTTTGTATAGGCTGGTGGAATCGCATTTGGGACAAGAGAGTGTTGAGTTGTTCATATCGGGATACCTCCTTTGTCAAAAGTTGGTTGGGGGGTGTCCCCTCTTTATAAGGATAATGCGGTTTTTGGAAAGTTTCAATACTTTTAGTTAACATTATCCTTAAGGAACTGGGGGTGATAGAATGAATAGACCAAACACAGTGAACATAAGATACGGTTTAGTGGGTGCAAACGGGAAGATGGGTGTGGAAATTCAAAGTTATTTCTCTTCGTTAGGTGATTTATGCGTTTTGAGAAAAGATAGAGGGGTTCTTGAAGAAATTGAGCGACCGCAAGTAATAATTGATTTTTCATCACCTGATGCTGTTTTTGAAACAGTTGAACTGTGCAGAAAATACAGCTGTGGACTTGTGATAGGTACAACCGCGCTAACCGAAGAACATTTTTCAAGATTGAAAGAACTATCAGAACATGTTCCCGTGGTTCAAAGTTATAACTTTTCAACAGGAATCGCTATCTTAAAAAGAATTATAAAGGAATATGCGAGCTATTTCGAAGATTGGGACGCAGCTATGGTTGAAATTCATCATAACCAGAAAAAGGATGCTCCATCCGGGACTGCCAAGATGCTTAAGCAAGCTTTGGGCAGGGAGATACCAATAAGCTCTATAAGAGTTGGTGGAATCTTTGGTGAACATACGTTGATTTTTTCTAACTCAGGTGAAACTGTTGAAATTACGCATAGAGCTTTATCAAGAAGGGCGTTTGTGATAGGTGTAAGAAATGCTGCACTGTTTGTTCTGGGAAAAGAAAAGGGCTTTTTTAGCTACGATGACGTTTTGGAATCTGCGCAAGCCAGATAACGGTGAGTGGAGGGGT
The DNA here is from genome assembly GCF_001644665.1 of Fervidobacterium pennivorans. NCBI lineage: Bacteria > Thermotogati > Thermotogota > Thermotogae > Thermotogales > Fervidobacteriaceae > Fervidobacterium > Fervidobacterium ngatamarikiense. The sequence continues at coordinate 1,068,077 of NZ_CP011393.1, read as the reverse complement.
TAGGATGGTTTTTAAAAAGAGTGCAAGAGAATTAACAAGTGAAGAAATTATCGAGATTATTGCGAAAAGCAAGAAAAGGGACCTGGTAAGGGTGTACATTTCAGGAAGATTAGATAGTGTTGATTTTAGCAAGTACAAATCTGAAGAATTTGAATTTGATTTCGTTGTCGGGAAAGATTTTGGAGTACTATTTGGGGATTTTGAAGCCATCTCACAGGTGCTTAGAAATGAAGGAATTGAAAAATACAAAGTGGAGTACATTGCTAGGAATTCAGCAATTCCGCTGGCAGATATATCCCGATTCAACGCGAGGATAGAGCCAGGTGCAATTATCCGCGAGCTCGTTGAAATTGGTGACAGGGCTGTTGTAATGATGGGGGCTGTTATAAATATTGGCGCTGTAATCGGTGAGGGGACAATGATTGACATGAACGCTGTAATTGGTGCACGGGCCCGAATTGGAAAGTATTGTCATATAGGTGCTGGTACTGTTGTGGCAGGCGTTGTTGAACCACCAAGTGCTACACCTGTTGTCATTGAGGACTATGTGCTCGTTGGGGCGAACGCTGTGATTTTGGAAGGCGTAAGAATAGGACATCATGCCGTTGTTGCCGCCGGTGCGGTTGTTGTTAATAATGTGGAGCCTTACACTGTTGTTGCAGGCGTTCCAGCTAAGGTAATCAAAAAAGTTGATGAAAAGACAGCTAATAAGACACAAATTTTGGAAAGTCTCAGAGAAATTAACAAGTAAGATATTCAAAGAGCAGGTGGGTGAGGAAAAATTGGCGAAGGACATTATTCAAAATAGAATAGTTGTTCAAAAGTATGGAGGCTCATCGGTAGCTGACCCGGACAGAATCAGAAACGTTGCACGCAGAATAGCAAAGAAAGTCCAAGAAGGTTACAAAGTGGTGACCGTTGTCTCTGCAATGGGTAAGACAACTGACAGTTTAATTTCACTTGCCAAGAGCGTGTCAAGTAAACCTGATGAACGAGAGTTAGATATGTTACTGACAACAGGCGAACAAGCTTCTTGTGCTCTTGTTGCAATGGCATTAAAAGATTTAGGAGTAAATGCTATTTCGCTAAATGCATTCCAGGTAAAGATTTTGACAACGAAAAACCACAACAATGCTAGAATATTAGACATTAGCACGAAAAAGTTGAAAGATTATCTAGATATTTACGACGTGCTTGTGATAACCGGTTTCCAGGGAATTACCGAAGACGAGCATCTTACAACACTTGGTAGAGGTGGTTCCGATACCTCGGCGGTAGCTTTGGCTGCCAAATTAAGGTGCGATTGTGAGATTTACAGTGATGTTGCAGGTGTTTATACGTGTGACCCAAAGCTTTATCCTGAGACAAAGAAACTCAAGTATGTTACGTACGATGATATGCTTGAGATGGCAGCAACGGGTGCAAAAGTACTACATTCACGTTCAGTTGAAATAGCCAAGAAATACAACGTGCGAGTGTACTGTGGTTCATCATTTAACGATGAGGAGGGAACTTGGGTGGTTGACAGAATACCTGAATGGCTTGAAGAGCCACTTGTTACAGGGGTTAGTTTGGACAAAAATCAGGTAAAGGTTTCTATAATGGACTTGCCAAATGATGCAAAAGTGGTAACGGATATCTTTAAGAGAGTTGCAGAGAAAGGGATAAACGTCGACATGATATCTCTTGTAAAGAACGGTACATCAACACATGTGTCGTTCACGGTCGTTCCTGAAAGGCTTGACAAAATAGAAGAACTGCTTAACGAAACACTTGCCGATTACGGCGCCAAATACCACTTCTATGGGAAATTTTCAAAAATTACGGTTGTTGGAACGGGTATGAGGTCTCATTACGGCGTTGCTTCGAAGCTTTTGGAAGTGCTTTCCGAACATGGTATTGAACCGGAGCTAATAACAACATCGGAAATCAAAATCTCCGTTTTGGTTCCAGAAAATGTGGCAGAAGAATTGGTGAAAAGTATTTGCAAGGCTTTTGATTTGTAAAATTGAAAAAAGATAGTGTTAACTTGTAGTGATGAAAGAATGCAGTTGTGAAAGAATGAGATTACCATTGTGCATTTTCCAAAGATTCTTCACTACACAAAATCCTTGAATATATTTCGCTAAATTCTTCGTATTCTTCAGCCCTCGCTTGAGTCGGAAAAAGTCTTTCAGTAATGAAAACTTAGATTCACACATGTTTTTACCGAGCGGTACTACTACGTGATTGATATTTCTAAACAACAGCTTTACTGCACTTTCATATGCACCAAGTCCATCAGTAATAAGTTCAATGTTTTTAGGTTTTGAATTACCAAAGAACTTCTCGAGCAACACTTTGACTTGTCCCATATCACGATACTTTGAGACATGCCAACAAAGAATTAAGTTAGTTTCGTGATCAACTAATAGCCAAACATAGTACTTTTGTTCTTTGAACACAAGAACAGTTTCATCAGCATGAACTGAGAAAACATTTTCGATGGTAAATGTTGGAAAAAGTACAGAGAATAAAGTACACAATTTAATAACCCATTTGTATATGGTGACATGAGATACTTTGATATTAAGAGAATGAGCAAGAGAGCGATAAGACATATTGTGTTTCATATACAAAACGAAAGCTTTTAAGATGAAGTAGATAGGAAAACGGAAATATTTAAATTTCTCAGGAATAAAAGTGACTGGTTCGGGGAGGTTAAAAGGTACTCTATCTTTGGTATGACGGGTTCTACAACGGAAGACAACGAAAGAGCGACGGACTTTGTAAATTTGCATAGATTTACCACAAGAAGTGCATTTGGGATAAGGGAAAGAGAAGTTTTTGCGTTTGTGAGAATGGGAAAGTTTGAAAGAATGATGGCAGAGTTTGCAAAGGAATTGTTGGTTACCGTATTTGTCATGACCGTTTTTGTACAAGCTGGTAGAACCGCATTTAGGACAAGAGAGCGTTGAGTTGTTCATACCGGGATACCTCCTTTTTCAAGAGATGGTTGGGGGGTGTCCCCTCTTTAAAGGATAATGCGGTTTTTGGAAAGTTTCAATACTTTTAGTTAACATTATCTGAAAAAATCGGGGAGGAATCTAAATGAACGTTTCGACAGAAGAGATATATATAGCTGGTACGTATAATAGGTACCCTATCAAAGTATCACACGCTAAAGGAATTTATGTTTGGGATAAAGATGGAAAATCTTACATCGATACATTCATGGGTATTGGTGTCCTTCTTTTTGGGCACAACCATGAGAGGATAATACATGCAATGAAAAGAAAGATGGAAAAATACGTTCACCTTTCAAACTTTTTCCTTGATGAGGATGCCTTGTTTGTTGCGCAAAGACTTGCCGAAGAAACGGGAAGATATGGAAAAGTTTTTTTCACAAACTCGGGTGCGGAAAGTACAGAATGTGCCCTAAAAGTTGTCAGAAAGGTCAAGAAGACGGGTAAGATACTTTCATTCGTTAGAAACTTTCATGGGAGGACTTTAAGTGCGTTGAGTGTGACTGGATTTGAAAATATAAGAAGTCAATTCATTAATGATGAAAACGTCGTTTTTCTTCCATATGATTATGAAACTGTAAAAAGATTTTTGGAAGAGGAAAAACACATAGCGGCGGTCTTTTTAGAAGTAGTACATGGTAGTGGTGGTTTAGATGTTATTCCGCAGGAGATTGTCCAGCTGGTATCAAACTACAAAAAAGAACATGGCTATCTCATCATAACTGATGAAGTCCAGAGTGGACTCGGCAGAACAGGAAAGTTTTATGCGTATCAGCACTTTTCAATCCAACCAGACATTGTCACTGTGGCAAAGGGTATTGGTGGCGGACTACCACTTGGAGCATGTATCATGCTTGAGGAATATGCTGATGTTTTTAAAACAGGTGAACACGGTTCTACTTTTGCTCCAAATCCATTAGCACTTGCTGCAGGAAAAGCGGTTTTGGAAATGATTGATGAGCATTTGTTAAACCATGTTGTAAAAACGGGTAAGTATTTTGAAGAACGTTTTTCAAACCTTGGAAATGTACTCGGTATGGGATTGATGAGGGGGTTAAAGCCGAAGTTGTCTGTCGATTCAAAATGGATAGAAAGGTTTATAAACCAAGGACTCTTGGTTAATATCTTAGCAAACGGTGTTGTAAGGTTCCTGCTACCACTAAATATAACCAGAGAGCAAATCGACGAGGTCTACAAGAGATTTTGTGAAGTTGTTGAGTGCTAAAATATACGCATTATTAAAACGCCAAGCAACAATCCTACATTAGCAATAAGGTATACTGCATCCCTTCTTGACCAGTTGAGTGTGTAGTAATGCGTTCTTTTCGTTATACCGTATTTTCGAGCCTGAAGCGCTAAGGATAGCTCTTCAGCTTTTCTTAATGAAGAAACTAACAAAGGAATTATTATGCTCGTAATTGCAGATAATTTGTTTCTGAGACCTTTTTCAGAATACTTTGCACCTCGAGATATCTGGGCTTTGATAATTCTGTCAGCTTCATCAAGGAGTATGGGAATGAAACGAATTGATATCGCAAGCATCATACCAAAATCTTCTCGCTGTTCGTCTTTTACACCGAAGTATTTAAGAATGTCCACGATACCTCGTGCTGTCAGCAGCGGAGGAGTTGTGTAAGTGAACATGGTGGCGAAAAGAAAGATGAGTGATAATCGAAGACCTATGTAAAGGCTGGAAGATATACCACCTATGAAATACTGAACAACAACAGCAAAGACTATCAAAAACCACATGCTTTTTAAACTTCTCAAGTAAACAACCGGCTTAATCCTTGATAGTGCCATGAATAAAACAAAGAAAGCCACTGGGATTATGTAACCTAAAAGATTCTTAACGAGCATAACACTGGTAACTTGAAAGAGCACAGAAATCATCTTTACTCTGGGGTCTAAGTTGTGAATCGGGGAGTTTTTTGGAATGTATTTTCCTATGGTCAGTTTCAATATAAATCACCTGCTCAACGTCGTTAGTGAAGTGAAAATTACTTGCTTGTGCTTAAACTTTTTGAATCTAAAAATGCGACGTATTCACTAATTATTTTCGCATAATAATTGAAGAACTTTACGGTGTAAATGTTATACTTATCCGACCTGCCATTATATGCAGATATCGCTCTTGCAAGGTCCCAATCAAATACGTAGCGCAAGGTTAAGTAGATGTATCGATACGCAATTTTCACTTGCCAGTCCGGATAATTGATGAGTTCTGCGTGATTTCTGTGTTGTTGTTTGAATTGCCTAACATCTTCGTAAAAATTAGCCACGTAAAAAACAGCATTTTCGTGGATTTGAAAGTAACCCACAGCCTTACCTTGGTCACCGAAAATGTTCATAAAATTTGTTTCCGTGAGACCAAAGGCAAGTATATATAAAGGATCCACACTCTTTGGAACAATCTTTGATTCCTCTTCCAAAGTTTTAGCCATGAGTTTTGCGTGGTTTTCTGGCACTTTGTGGGATGTTAAAAAAACATAGGCGAATTCAAAAAGTTCGCCTGCTATCACGACATTTGAGATTGATATCAGAAGTATTATCATTAAAATTTTGCTAATTGTTATGTGCCGCTTCATAGACCACCTCTTTTAATTCTTTTCTCAGAATATGATTTCTAGTTCACATCCTTCGAAACATTTAAACCGTTCTCTTGCGACTCCTTTGTTTACAGCGATTTCAATGTATCCTGTGCTATCTTCGTGGGCTAACAGTTCCCCTTCTTCTACATCCGCGTAAGTTTCAACAACAGGAACAAGAACGGCTTTATTTCCAACTTTTATTTTTACCTGTTCTTTGTCGGCAATCCAAGCAAAAGGTATATTTGTTTCTATGTTACCAAATCTATCGAAATAAGCTACTTCACCAGAGATACCTGTAGTACTCATATGAGCCTTTCGGTAAGGCACGGTAGCGTAATTTGGCAATCTCGTTCCCAAATCATCGAAAATACCTTTTGTGATATATGCAGCAGCTGGGGAGAAAATGTCACGTCCGTGGAATGTTTTTGACGTTCCAAAGTGATATTTTTTGTTCACAAGATCTACAATTTTTCTCGGCTGGTGTCTTTCCAAAACTAAAGTAAGAACACCATTGTCAGGGGCGACAAAATAGTACTTTTCTGTCTCGACAGCTATCGCTTTTCTGGCAGTTCCAACGCCGTAATCTACTACAATCAGGAAGACGGATTTCTCAGGGAAGTAGTCAACACTTCTGTCTAATATGTACATCGCTTCCCGCACGTTATACGGTGTGATATTGTGTGTAAGGTCTATAATTTCTGCGTCTGTTATCTGACGAATTACACCTTTGCAGATACCAACGTAGTGTGAATTACCCCAATCTGTCATGAATACAATCACACATGACACCTTCCTTTCTAATGCTTTTATTTTCTGCTGTTTTGTCTGAGGAACTTAAAATTGACTTTGCAGTTCAACTAACCATTTTACCATAAAATCAACAAGGTATGGAACAACCTCATCGTCCGGAAGGAACTTTGGGTTGTGTAACCCAACGATTTCGTTCTTAGTTCTAACACCCGCCCAAAACATTATAGATGGATATTTCATGGTGAAAAATCCGAAATCTTCACCCGTGTACTTCATCCCACAATCTATGAATTTATAAGAGTTTCTATTAAGGAAATCCTTGAAAACTTCAAATAGATTCGCATTGTTAACGACGGGTGGGTAAAGACTTCCTTTTTCCAGACTGCCTTCGTATTTCTCTGCCATCTTTTTCAATCTTTCGAAATTTTCCAGGACGATTTCAAGTGTCTCTCCACGGATAGAACCATCTATTTGTGCAAAATCTGCAACGGCATTCCGAACACTCCCACCAAATATTTTTCCGAAACCAGCCAACACCCTTTGACCTTTTGTTGCATTGTCAATAGGATTATCGTAGAACTCGGAAAGGAAACCTACCGCTTTTTTAATAGCGTCAATCCCTTTTTCTTTTTGTGCGATATGTGCTGATAATCCTTTGAATTTAGCTGTGACTTCCATTGCGCAAGCGAATAATGTTCCGTTGGTTGAAGCGAACTCGCCAAGTTCGTATTCATCTGTCACATGCAATGCCGTTGCGAATTTTACTTTGTACTTCTCTCTCATTTCATCGAGGACGAATTTCGCACCACCGATAGTTTCTTCAGCTGGCTGAAAGACAAAAACGTAATTTCCTTCAATGTTTTCTTCCAATACTTTCTTAATCACCCCATACATTACGGACATATGGATATCATGTCCGCATGCGTGCATAAAACCTTCGTTTTTAGAAGCGAATTCCCAACCGGTTTCTTCTTTTATAGGTAGTGCATCCATATCGGCTCGGTAAAGAACAGAAGGTTTCGTGGGTTCACGTTCGATTACAACCACTAGCCCTGTTTTAGCGACTTTTTCGTACTTCACTCCAAGCTTTTCCAACGCATCAGTAAGTATTTGTTGAGTGTTGTATTCGTTGAACGCGATTTCTGGAGACATATGAAGTTTATGTCTGAGTTCAACGGGTGAAATTGCATTCGACATGTTGACCATCCTTATCTCTCCTTTGAACGTTCAGATTGCGCTCTCTTTCATTAAAATTATACCAAAAATCAGAGAAAACAAAAAAGTCCACCTTTTCAGGTGGACAAAAGTTTTCGTAAGGTGAGGTTATGCGTACCAGCATAGAGGCATTAGGGTTGAAAGATAGGATTTTAGACTTTGAAATCGAACTGCCTAACTGTTCCAACGTTTCCATCTTCCGTAAGATAAATGCCGGTTCGTCTTACAACGGAGTCATAGTAATCAAATGGCGTGCTTACACTTCCAAGAAATATCGCTCCGACGCTTAAGTCAAGCAAACCGACAAGTTTTTCCTTCCCGTTTTCATCGGTTGTCCAAATCTTCAATTTTAGGAATTCTAAATCGTCCTCGTCTATCCAATTATCACCATCGCTATCCAACTTGGCGAGCTCAGAAAAGCCATCTTTTGTTACAGGACCTAACAATTCTGTTGCATCGTCTACTTTTCCATTTCCGTTCTTGTCGTATACCAATAGTCCTCTCCCACCGCCAATGTAGAATTTATCCAGTTCTCCATCGAAGTTCAAATCAATTTCTACTAATTGTTTTTTGCCATTTGGAGTTTTCAAATCAAGTATCAGAGGGTCTACAACCTTTCCATAAACCTTTTCGTAAGAATAGCTAAGCTGGAAAAGAGATAATTGTACGGAGAAATCGATAATTTTACCTTCTTTAGTTCTTACCTGACCACTCGCCGAGAAGTTCGAGTACTGAATGTTAAGCGTTTCTGCCTCGCTTTCAATTTCTGTGATATCTTGAGCATCTTTTTTAGTTACTGAAATTTCGTATTGAGGACCTGGTAGGTAAATTTTCAACTTCTTGCCCGTAAGTTTCTCAAGCATCATCTTTAATATCTTTATTTTGCTCAAAGTCTTTTCATCAATCATAGGTGCCTTCTCATGCACCGTAATTTCGATAGTCGAAGGAGCTCTGTATGTGCGAACCTTAGACGAGTTTCTAACATATTTCAAACTAAGGTTTTCGGAGGAAAGTGCCACGTTGTACTCTTCTATTCTCATTGTGTCACCACCATCCTTTGGGAATGACAGGTTAAGTTTTTCTAATTATATTATCGGAACATTAAACACAAGTTGTAGAGTGCCTATAGACGAAATTTGAAAAAACACGAATAGTATTTTTGTTCTACATGGAAGGTATGATATAATCTATGTAAAGTTACTTAATGAAAGTTTAACTTTATCACTTGGAGGGGTATTTATGAAGTGGAAGTTGCCAGGAACCTTTATCAAAAGGGGGTTACTTTTCGTTCTATTTATGGTCTTAGGTAGTTTCACGACAATATTTGGCTTCAAAGTTACATTTATCGTTGAGGTTCCGACTTACACACCTTTCGACGATGATATTTATATAGCAGGGACGTTTAACAACTGGAATCCAGGGGACCCAAAGCATAGGCTGGTTAGGTCGGGAGATACATACACAATAACACTCGAGCTGAGTGGTCCTATAGAATACAAATTCACACGGGGCTCCTGGGAAACAGTCGAGAAAGGTCAACGGGGTCAGGAGATACCGAACAGGGTGCTGAACGTGGACAGAGATATGGTTGTTAATATAACTGTGAATCATTGGAGGGATTTTGTGGAAAAACAACAGGCTGGTTTAAGAAAAACTTACACGGGAAACATAAAGCTCATAAAAGATTTTTACTCCCCTGAGTTAGGAAATAAAAGGGACATAATCATTTACCTTCCTCCAGACTACGAAACTTCAAATGAAAGATATCCTGTCTTGTATATGCACGATGGGCAGAACATTTTTGATGCATCAACTTCGTTCTCTGGAGTTGAGTGGGGAGCTGATGAGACTGCGGAAGATTTAATAAAGAAAGGGCTGATACGCCCCATCATAATTGTTGGCATATACAACACAGGTGCAGAGAGAATGAATGAGTATTCTCCGTGGGTTGATAGTAACTATGGTGGAGGGAAGGGGGACTCCTATGCTAAATTTATTGTGAATACGCTTAAGCCTTATATCGATGAGAACTTCAGAACTTTGTCAGATAGAGAAAATACCGCGATAATGGGCTCTTCTATGGGAGGGTTGATTTCTCTTTACATAGGTTTTGAATACAACGATGTCTTCTCAAAAGTTGGAGCGATGAGTCCTTCTGTGTGGTTTGCAAATAGACGGTTAATCGATTATATAAAGAGCGCTGAGGCAAAAGCTTTTACTATGATATATGTTGACATGGGGACAGCAGAAGGCTCTAATCCGGAAGCCCATTTAAATGATGCTCGTGAACTTTATAAGGTATTGATAACCAAGGAAAATCTTGATGTTATGTACGTAGAAGATAGGGGAGCACCACATTCGGAAAGTGCATGGGCAAGAAGATTACCAGAGGCTTTGTTGTATTTCTTTGGTAAATAAAACGGAAAAGCATAATTTGAGGTGAGAGTATGTTGGAAAAGAACCATTTTTTGTTTTTCCTATTGTCAATTTTTTTAACACTTTCAAGTTTCTTGTTCTCTTGGAGTGGGCATGAGTCTTATACTTATCTGGTTGTGAAATCACTGAGCATGAATCTCGATAAGTTAGTCGAGATAAGACCTTATACGTATAAAGAAACCCGAGTTTACAACACGAAGTATTACTACACCGATGATTTTGCTGGTCAAAGAAAATTTTTTGACCCAATGAACGATGGAAAGTTTCCACCAGACCCAGCTCCAGTTGATGGGAAGCTTCCTGCATGGCAAATATTAACTATTTACGCACAGTTCCCAGATTTTGGCATGGATGAAGAGTTGAATCTTTCTCCTCTCCAGTCACTTATAGGTAACAGTCAAGGGGTTAGACACATGAGGTACAAGCTCGGATTGATTGAAGCATTTGAAGGTGACAGGTCGTTCTTGTATTTTGTTGATATGTCAAAAGAGGCGTTTGCTAAAGGGGATGAATATTGGGGATATAGATTTCTCTCTTACGCTCTCCATTACATGGAAGACCTTTTCCAGCCCTACCATGGAACTCCTGGCACTTTCTGGGAAGTTGTGAGAAGTTTGATGGATAAGAAAACAAAGAACCTTTTGAACAACGCGCATTACGCTTACGATAATTATTTAGCTTACTTGATTCATTACTCAAAACACAGCGAAGAAGTTCGCAACCTGATAATAAACACTCCGAAAAGAAGGATACCTTCCAACTATGAAGCAGTTATAAACGAAGTTATGATGTACGGTTATTCAAGATTCCCTGAGGTTCACAAACACATAAAAGCTGCGATGGGAGATATTTTGATAGAACGGATTCCAACAATCGATGACTACAAAAAATTGGAAGCGGAAGGTAAACTTGACGAGCTTTACAAAGTAACCAAAGAGATAATAGTCGTTATGACAGGAACGATAAAAGCTTTCCTTGAAAGTTATTTAACAACATACGCGCACAAATAATTGAAACAACTTAGGAAGCGTATACTAAGCATATATGAAGAATAAGATTCGATAGCTATGTTTTTGATATCTAAATGGTAAAAATACATGAATAAAGTAATTTTTCAAAGATGCGTGGAGTTTTTTGGACTCCACGTTTTTTTATTGAGAATGTATAATGGATAACGGACTAATGCATGGTAATGTTAGGAGGTGCGGGTATGTGGGAACACGTTAAGGTTACTGACCCAGAGATTTACGAGGTGCTTTTAAAAGAATGGGAAAGGCAAGAGTACGGACTTGAGCTTATAGCATCCGAAAACTTTGTTTCTTTGGCTGTGATGGAAGCGATGGGTAGTGTTTTAACGAACAAGTACGCAGAAGGGTATCCAAAGAAAAGATACTATGGAGGTTGTGAGTGGGTAGACGTTGCCGAAACGCTTGCAAGAGAACGTGCAAAAAAACTTTTCAATGCGAAGTACGCCAACGTTCAACCACACTCAGGTTCTCAGGCAAATATGGGAGCATACTTCGCACTTGCAGAACCCGGTTCTGTACTTATGGGTATGTCTCTGAGCCATGGTGGACATCTCACACATGGTGCAAGTGTAAACTTCTCAGGTCAAATCTACAAGGTAGTCCAATACGGTGTTAATCCGCAGACTGAAGTAATTGATTATGATGAAGTTAGAAGGCTTGCGTTGGAACACAGACCAAAGATAATCGTTGCAGGTGGTAGTGCTTATTCAAGGATTATAGATTTCAAAAAATTCAGGGAAATTGCGGACGAAGTTGGCGCTTACCTCGTTGTTGATATGGCGCACTTTGCAGGTCTTGTTGCTGCCGGACTTTACCCGAACCCACTTGAATATGCACACGTTGTCACGAGTACAACACATAAAACGTTGCGTGGGCCACGCGGTGGTTTGATTTTGACAAACGATGAGGAACTTTACAAAGCAATTAACAAAGCCATATTCCCCGGTATTCAGGGTGGTCCATTAATGCATGTGATAGCCGCCAAGGCAGTGTGCTTTAAAGAGGCTCTTACTGAAGAGTTCAAAGAATACCAGAAACAAGTAGTTGCCAATGCGAAAGCGTTGGCAAAAGCATTGGAAGAAAGAGGACTTAGGATTGTATCTGGAGGAACAGATACTCATTTGATGCTCGTTGATTTGAATCCTCTCAATGTAACAGGTAAAGCTGCTGAAACAGCGCTCGGATATTGTCATATCACGGTTAACAAGAACACAATACCAAACGAAACAAGGTCACCATTCGTTGCCAGTGGCATAAGGCTTGGAACTCCTGCTCTAACTACACGTGGCATGAAAGAAAAAGAAATGGAAATTATTGCCGACCTAATCGTTAAAGTTTTGAGGAACATAAAAGATGAGGAAGGTAACATCGACGAAAGTGTTGCCAAAGAGGTTTCCTCACAAGTAATCGAATTGTGCAAGCAATTCCCATTGTATGAAGGAAAAATAAAGTTATCTTGAGATAAGGTAAATTAGGAGGTGTGACGATGGTTGTCAGACCGTTCAAAGCTTTGAGACCAACAACGGAAATGGTTTCTAAAATCGCTGCCAAACCATACGACGTTGTAACGGAAGAGCAGGCTAGAGAGGTAGCAAAGAATAATCCATACACATTCTACAAGGTTTCTAGGCCCGAAATAAACTTTGAATATCCTGTAGACACGCATGACACAAAGGTCCTAGAAACTGGAAGAAAGCATCTGGAATGGCTTATTGAAAATGGTTATATGTTCGTTGAAGATAAGCCTTGCGTTTACATATATCAACAACACTGGAAAGACCATGTCCAGACGGGTTTCTTCGCCACATTTTCGGTGGACGAATACATCGAAAACAAGATAAAGAAGCATGAACTTACAAGAAAAGATAAGGAAGACGAAAGGGCACTACATGTCAAAGTAGTCAAAGCCCACACTGGACCAGTATTTTTGATGTACAAATCTAAACCAGAAATCGATAATTTGATTTTCAAGCATGCAACAGGAACCCCGGAATACGATTTTACTGATGAAACGGGAGTAAGACATATAGTTTGGGTCTTGAGAGATGAAGAAGAAATCAAAAAGATTGTTGATGCGTTTAAGGATGTTGAAGCGTTCTATATTGCTGATGGTCACCACAGAGCTGCAGCAGCAGTAAGGGCTGCAATTGATTTTAGAAGCGAAAATCCGAACTACACTGGAGAGGAAGAATTTAACTTCTTCTTGGCGGCACTCTTTCCGCACAATCAATTAAAGATACTTGATTACAATAGGGTAGTTAAGGATTTGAATGGCATGAGTGAGGATGAATTTTTGAGAAAGGTGTCAGAAAAGTTCGAAGTTACACCTGTGGAAGGTGTTTACAAACCGGAAAGAAAACACACAATAGGTATGTATTTGTCGGGCAAGTGGTATAGGTTGGAACCGAAGAGTGGAACATACGACGAAAACGACGTTATTGCCTCACTTGATGTGTCGATACTGCAAAATAACCTTCTTGCTCCGATACTTGGAATCGAAAACCCAAGAACCGACAAAAGAATAGACTTTGTTGGAGGAATTCTTGGAATTGAAGAGTTGATAAGACTTGTTGATAGTGGGGCATTCAAAGTAGCGTTTGCTATGTATCCTACTTCTATAGATGACCTTTTGAGAGTTTCCGATGAAGGTAAAATTATGCCACCAAAGTCCACATGGTTCGAACCAAAATTGAAAAGTGGTATTGTGGTTCATCTGATTTAAGTAATGCGTTGTTAGAGTAATAGAAAAGGCGCCTTATTGGCGCCTTTTCTTTATTTCACGTAATCTTCGCAAAATTGCTCTAGCCCGTTTATCACCAATGCCCTCTACTTTCTGCAGTACATTTGGATTTGTTTTAACAAGTTGGTCTATGGACCTAAAAGACTTGATAACATTTTGCGATATGTTCATTGGTATATGAACTTCATTTTTCAGGATTCTGTAACCTCTTGGTCTTACAATTGTGTCTGAAACTTGCTGTGAATTCACAACATCGTATCCTAATACTTTAGCAAATGGAACAAGTCGATGGTCGATTTTAAGCATAGTTTCGAGAATCTGTTTTGCCTCGTCTTCGGTAATATCTTTTTTTGAGTAATCCATGATTATCAAAATCAGTATCTCATCTAGGTCTTTAAGAACTTCTCGCAACCTAAGTTGAGACAACCGGCCCTCAACACCTAATTCAATGATACTCGTTTCGATACTGGATGATATTGATTTGATTTCTATTCCTCTGATGAGTATCTCGCAAACAGAACCTAATGAAACGCTTCCTTCAATCTCAAGTTTGTCAAGCACTTCTAAACTTTTGTCAAAAGATTCTCTGAATCTTTCAAGAGCATTAATCGTCTGACCAACCTTTGTTAAGACAAGGTTTATGTCACCAAAAACATATTTTTTGTCTTTATAATACAGTGTCACAACGTTTCTTCTCTTTGAAACAGCTACAACCATAACCCCCAACTGTTTAGCCAATCTTTCCGCTGTTCTGTGACGAGTCCCAGTTTCCGTTGTAGAAATGCTAGGGTCCGGCACTATGTGAACATTCGCAGCCAAGATTTTTGATGCGTTCTTGTCCATAACTATGGCTCCATCCATTTTTGAAAGTTCGTACAATCGTTCAGGTGAGAATGGACAGTCTAATTTGAAGCCTGCTTGCAGTATGCTGGAATATTTTGGGAATTCCTCTTCATCGATAAAGACTATCAATGCCCCCAACTGAGCATGAATGATATCATCGAGGGCTTTTCTAAGTTTTGTACCCGGAGATAGAAGTTTTATCTTCTCAATCAGCTCATGTTCAATGACTTCAGGCATACAATCACATCCTTGGAAAGCATTATTTTGAATTTAAAAGATATGCCTTTTGAAAAATTCTCATCTTGTAAAGCGATTCATAGCGATTTCCTCAAAATTCTAAGGGTTTTCCAAGGCTTGATGTGGTACAATTACTTTTAGCAAGTCGATGTTTCAAACTTGTAGTCAAAACTTCCATTAAATATTATACACCATTACGTGAGGTTGTGTTATAATGATTTAGGATTTTTGTATTCAACTCGGTGGCAGATACCAGTAACTTGCTAAGGGAGGAAAAGCGAGTGTACATAGTAGGTATAGATTTAGGTGGAACCTTTTTCAAAGTAGGTTTGGTTGATGCAAAGGATGGAAAGATTATAAAAAAGATTGAGAGAGAAACAAAAGTACATGAGGGGAGAGTTAAAGTAGTTGAGCGAATGGCACAGGCTGTCTTGGAAATAACAGAAGGTTTCGAATACACTGGTGTTGGAGTAGGTTCACCGGGGTCTATAGACCACGATAGGGGAATTGTACGCTTCTCACCAAATTTCCCTGATTGGGTGGATTTTGAACTTGGTGGAGAGCTTTCTTCTTTGCTTAACAAACCTGTCTTTGTTGAGAACGATGCGAATGCATTTGTGCTTGGTGAAAAGTGGTTTGGGGCAGGTAAAGGGCACGAGCATATAGTTGCACTAACACTTGGGACAGGTGTAGGTGGAGGGGTTATTTCTCACGGTGTTCTAATAACGGGAAAAGATGGAATAGGAACTGAATTAGGGCATGTTATAGTAGAGCCGAATGGACCTTTGTGTGGGTGTGGAAATTATGGTTGCCTCGAAGCGATAGCTTCAGCTACAGCAATAAAGCGAATGGCTATAGAGGGACAGAAAAAATTCCCGGAATCTGAAATATTCAAAGCTGAAGAAATTAGTGCAAAAATTGTTTTCGACGCTGCAAGAAACGGAGATTTGCTTGGTCAAACTATAGTGAACAGAGTTGTTAATGCATTAGCTATAGGTGTGGCTAACTTCATCCACATATTTAATCCAAGTATAGTTGTTGTCGGCGGTGGAGTTTCTCGTGCCGGTGATATTCTTTTCACACCATTAAGAGAAAAAGTTAAACATCTTGTTATGCCTTCTTTTAAAGGAACCTATGAGATTGTTCAAAGTCCATTGGTTGAAGATGCAGGCATACTTGGAGCAGCTTCTATCGTATTGCAAAGAAAGATGAACCAACAATAAGTTGGGCAATTTTAAATCATCACATTTGGAGGTGTCTTTAGCATGAGCAAGTACTTTTTCTACGTTTTAGTTGCAACGTTTGTAGTTCTCGCTGTTATTATTGGAACGGCAGCAGATTCCAAAACAGGTCCAAAGCTGGGGTATATCGATCCAAACAAGGTCTTACAAAACTACGATAAGTGGGTTAATTTCCAAAAGCAGATGCAGGACGAAATAGCAAAATACCAAGCAGAACTCGACAAAATAAAAGACCAAAATCAGAAACAGCAAAAGTATTTAGAATACCAGCAATTGATTAATAACAAGATAGCGCAAACTCAACAACAGATAGAAGCCGAAATTTTGGCAAAGGTCAAAGAATATGCTGAAGTAATGGGGTATGATTTTATTTTCAACAGCACGACAATGGCTTACGGCAGTCAGGCTTATAATATAACGGATGCATTCATCAAGTATCTAAAAACATCTAAGAAGTAATGAATTAGACAACAACTACGAACACGGAAAACTACTTGGAATATGCGTCACAAGATAGTAGAAACGGGAAAGGATTTCGACCAGATTTCCTGCGAAGGGATATACAAAAGATTTGGCAGAAAAGAAGTTCTTAAGGGCGTTAATATGTATGTAAACACCGGAGAGGTGGTAGGCTTGCTTGGTCCAAACGGATCAGGCAAGACTACTTTATTTAACATCATACTAGGTGTAGTTGTCCCAACGAAAGGAAAAGTCTATTTCAACGGTAAAAATATCACAAACATGCCTATTCATAAAAGGGCTAGGCTTGGGATAACGTATCTCCAGCAAGAAACGTCGGTTTTTAGGGGTTTAAGGGTGGAGGATAATATCAGACTTGTTTTGGAGTTTCAAAAACTGAAGAAAAAAGAAATAGAATCCATTATCAATAACACACTTACCGAGTTTGGAATAGAATCGTTGAGAAAACAGTATGCTTTCTCCCTTTCTGGCGGTGAGAAAAGAAGATTAGAGCTGGCAAGGATGATGTCACTAAAACCAAGATTCGTCCTTCTTGATGAACCGTTTATCGGTATAGATCCAAAAACTGTAAAAGAAATACAAAAAGTCGTATTAAGTTTGAAAGAAAGAGGGATGGGTGTAATCATTACTGACCATTCCGTAGAAGCGTTGAAACCTATTGTTGATAGGTTGTACGTGATACACAAAGGAGAAGTCTTGGCGGAAGGAAAGCCCGAGGAAGTTTTGGCAAACGAAATGGTCAAAACTGTCTACCTTGGTGAAGAATAAATTAATGAATTACTTCTGGAGGGCGCAATGATTTTATTGTTCAAAAAGAAAGGACTTTTGAGATTCTTGTCAGCTATTGAAACTTCAAATGCAGTCATTAGGACTTTGCTAAGAGCAGGTTTAAAAATCCAGTATTCTGAAGGATTTCACCCAAAACCGAAGGTTTCCTTTTTGGACACGGTCGCCACAGGTGTAATTGATTTGGCACTTTATGTAAATGTGAAACTCGAAGAGACTGTTGACAACCTTGACATTGAAAACTTAAAACGTGGTATAAAAGATGTTTCTGTCAATGGCTTGGAGTTGGATGAGATATTTCCAATAGAAATCAATCTAAACGAAATCGTCTCTTCTTATGAGTATGTCTTGTTTTCGCGAAAGGTTCCAGCCCTTGAACAGGTAGTTTACAAGCATTCAGGTAAATCATTTGTGCCTAGTGAAGTAATGGAACACTGTGAGGTCACTTTGAAAAAAGGACTTTATATGGTAAAATACACTGTAGACCGACAGAAGATATTTAACCCTTACTTGATAGATGGTGTTTTCTTAGCTATCAGAACGAAAGCATTTTCAAAAGAAACCGAACTACGCGATTTGTTAAATAAAAACGGGGGGAAACCTTCATGAAAGTTCTTGTTGTTGATGACTCGGATGTGCTGAGAAAGATTACAGTGTTCAATTTGAAAAAATTGGGAATGGAAGTTGAAGAAGCTGTGGATGGGGTAGATGGACTGGAAAAAATGCGTTCATGGCATCCGGATGTGGTTATTCTTGATATCATGATGCCTCGAATGGATGGATTTACTGTCTTGAAAGAGATGAAGAAAGACGAAACGATAAGAGATATCCCGGTGATTGTTTTGACCGCAAAGGGCGGTCAAGATGATGAGCAAATAGCACTCTCGCTTGGTGCAAAAAAAGTAATGACAAAGCCGTTCAGCCCCACACAGCTTGTTGAGGAGGTAAAAAGTTTAGTAAATGGTTGATAGAGGGAATGAGATACAGATTATGGAAACATTGAAACCCCTTGTGGAATTCTTGGAGAAAATATCCAGGCTATTCGAAAGGGATTTTAAACCAGTGAATAGTCTGGAAGATTTGTTTGTTGCAACTAAAGAGCTCTATGAGTATATACAAAGATGGGTTTTAGACCAGAAGTCTAACAACGAAGCATTACAACAACTTATTGATGCTCAGCTAGAAGAATTAACTGCAACATACGAGGGGCTATCTGCTTTGTTTGAAATAAATAAGATAATCTCTTCTGTTGAAGAACCTTGGATGATTCTGAGCAGTGTCCTGAAGCTCTTAAAAAATGCTGTTAACTTTTCCACAGGTGCTGTTTTACTTAGGATTAATGATAAGCAATATTTAGAATACTACGGTGATAAAAGCACTGAAAATATCATTAATGAATTAATTCAAAGATATCAACAAGAAGAAAATACAATTTTTGTTGACGTTGATAATGATGTTGGAGGACACATTGCGATTCCTCTTAAATCAGAGATAGGGGACTATGGAATAATGGTTCTTTCCGCTTATGGTTCCAAGAAGATATTCACAGCAGGAGACAAAAAAATTGCCGAAGCGGTTGCACAACAAATTCTTACAGCTGTTAACAGATATGTGATGCTCCAAAGAGAGATAGAGAAAAAGCGACTCGAAGAGCAGATTCAGATTGCAAGAAGTATCCAGATGGGGTTGTTGCCAAAGGAATTTCCCACCAACGAAAGGTTTGATATATGTGCACAAAGTGCACCAGCAATTCAAGTTGGTGGTGATTATTACGATGTCTTTGCAAGAGATGATGGAACAATAATATGCTGCATAGCAGATGTCTCCGGAAAAGGTTTGCCAGCGGCACTTATAATGTCTTCTTTTAGAAGTATGTTTAGACTTTCAACTAAAATCTCTGATGATTTAAAAATGCTGGCTGAACAATTTGATAGGATGATACATCAGGATTTTGAAACAGGAAGGTTTATTACATCGATTATCTTTAAAATCACCCCTGATGGTGAGTTGGAGTACGTTAACGCAGGTCACGACCCTCTGTATATACTTAGGGAAAACAAAATAATAAAGCTTGAATCTACGGGTACACCTTTTGGAATACTTGGCGAAGGTTGGTACGATGTCGAGAGATTCAAGCTTCAAAAGAATGACCTTATAGTAGCTTACACTGATGGTGTTGTTGAAGCTCGAAATATAGCAGGTGAAGAGTTCGGATTTGAGAGGTTACAAGAGCTGATAATAAGGAACAGATACTTGAAAGCGTCAGACATAGTTGATAAAATAATGAACGCGGTCTTTGAGTTCTCTCATGGAACAGTTCAGCACGATGACACTACGGTGCTAGTTGTAAAATACGAATAGATTGGCTAAAATGGATTCTAAATAAACAAAAAAGGATAGTGTTAACTTGTAGTGATGAAAGAGTGTAAGTGTGAAAGAATGTGATTGATATTACCATTGTGCGTTTTCCAAAGATTCTTCACTACACAAAGACCTTAGATTTACCACAAGAAGTGCATTTGGGATAAGGGAAAGGGAAGTTTTTGCGTTTTTGAGAATGGGAAAGTTTGAAAGAAAGATGGCAGAGTTTGCAAAGGAATTGTTGGTTACCGTATTTGTCGTGACCGTTTTTGTATAAGCTGGTGGAACCGCATTTAGGACAAGAGAGCGTTGAGTTGTTCATATCGGGATACCTCCTTTGTCAAGAGATGGTTGGGGGGTGTCCCCTCTTTAAAGGATAATGCGGTTTTTGGAAAGTTTCAATACTTTTAGTTAACATTATCCAAAAAAGAGTTGGAGGGATTTGCATGATTGAAGTTGGTGACCTTGAAAAAGGCATGTACATAAAGTACGAAGGTGACATATACAGAATCATTGATGTTAACAAGCACTTCAGAGGAAGAGGTTCTGGACTCATCAGAACAAAACTTAAGAGCTTGTCAACGGGTCTCATTAGAGATGTTAACTTTGCAAGTGGTGAAAAGGTTGAAGAAGCGGAACTTTCATTCAGAAAAGCGGAATACTTGTACAACGATGGAGAAAACTACTATTTCATGGATTTACAAACATACGAACAATATGCAATTCCAGAGTCGGAAGTGGATGAGGCGAAATACTATCTTGTTGAAAACACACAAGTAGATCTCGTAATGCATGACGAAAAACCAATCGGTATACAGCTTCCAACAACTGTTGTTTTAGAGGTTGTTGAAACGGAACCAAACTTTAAAGGTGACACTGTCTCCGGTGGAGGAAAACCTGCGGTTTTGCAGACAGGTTTAAAGATAAGCGTTCCTTTCTTTATAAACGTTGGTGACAAGATTAAGGTTGACACAAGGACTGGAGAATACATAGAAAGAGCGTAATCTCTTAGCGTGCGTTAAAAACTTGCAACCCTTGAAAGGGGGAAGATTTATGGGAAACATAACAGTATCAGATAACGTTATTTCTGAGATTGCCTATAGGTCTATCTGTTCGGTCTACGGTGTCGAACCAGATGACAAAGATTTTAAAAAGCTGAGAAAAAACATATCCGTTGAAAGAACTCCCGAAGATAATGTTATAATCAACGTTAAGCTTGAGGCTCCATACGGAGAAAATATACTAGAATTCTCCAAAAACATCATGAAAACCATAACCGAGAATGTTTCCCAGATGACGGAAAAGGTCGTCGAGGCGGTAAATGTTGTAGTCATAGGTGTCTCAGAGAGGGAATTTAACAAAAATTCATAAATTTCTAGATAAGTTATTTCAAGGGGTTGAATGATTTGGTATCAAAGAGACGGAAGCTTAGAGAAGCTGTAGTGAAAGCGCTTTTCCAACTGGACTTCAGGCCTGATGAATTCGAGGATATATTACGCGACACATTGAACGATGAGAGAATACATGAAGTAAAAAAAGATGTTGAAAGGTATTTGAAAAGAATACATGAGAACAGAGAGAGAATAGATGAAGTAATTTCAAAATATCTTTTGAACTGGGATTTTGGAAGAGTGTCGTATATTGACCGTAGTATCTTAAGGTTAGGAGCTTACGAGCTACTTTATGAAATGGACGTACCGATAGAAGTTACTTTGGACGAAATGGTGGAAATTGCCAAAAAATACGGGGCCGAGGAAAGTGGGAAGTTTGTTAATGGTGTGTTGGACAAGATAGCAAAGACAGAAGCGCCAAAGGAAAAGTTTGATTTGTAAAAGCTTTTCGTTTGCTGAGTTTAATTTCTTTTTCTTTCTTATCGTTTCTGCTTATTGTTGCTTAAACGTATCTCAAGGGGGAAAGTGGGGGTTCTCATTTTGTGAGTTACGTAGAATTTATTATATTTTTGGTCGTTGCGAGTTTGATTCTGACATGTGCGTTCGATGGATACAGCCATGTGTTGCAACACATGGCTTATATTTTAGATACGAACCGAAGAACTTTGAGAACTTTTCATATGATAAACTACCTGAGATTTGACTTTCACAGACACAGCGTTGCAAATCCGAATGTTAAAGTCAGTCAAACTGAAAACTATACGACATTCGCATTCGATGAAGAGATAGACGGACAACTTAAAAGAGTGCTTTACAAAGCCATGAAGGCTTTTGACGGTAGAACGATTATATACAGAGACGTCTATGAGCCTTTTGGCAGTGGCTATAAATTGATAAATAGACGAGTATACACACTTGAAGGATTATATAAACTTTATCTATCGAAAGATAAAAAATATCTTATCATACAGACTGACTGCTATGAGAAAACTCTAATTCCTCTCAGTCCTCCAAATGTTCAAATCCTAAGTATAATTGTCACAAAGGAACAATAGATAGGGAGTGAGTGACGTGGATAGAGTGGATAGAAATGTTCGTTTGATTGATGAACTCATGAATTCCAAAAGAACAAAAGTCATGGGCATAATAAACGTAACGCCAGATTCTTTCTATTCTGGTAGCCGTGTTAGTGAAACTGAGCTATTAGAAAAAGTAGAAGACATGATAAAAAACGGTGTCGATATTATAGACATTGGTGGAGAAAGTACCAGACCGGGTGCAGAACCGGTTCCTCTTGAAGAGGAAATAAGAAGAACTGTAACAGCAGTGAAACTCATAAGGAGAAATTTCGATATCCCTATTTCCGTTGATACCTACAAATCGGAAGTTGCAAGACTTTCTTTAGAAGAAGGAGCGGATATAATTAACGACATAAGTGCTTTAAGGTTTGACGAAAAGATGGTTGATGTAGCTGCGCATTACAAATGTCCAGTAATCATAATGCATATGAAAGGCACTCCGAAGACAATGCAGGAAAATCCGGAATATACAGATGTTGTTGGAGAAATCATTGAGTTCTTCAAGGAAAGAATCGAATTTGCCAAAAGTCACGGAATTGAGCAATTGATAATCGACCCTGGCATCGGTTTTGGAAAAAAGCTTGAACACAATTTAGCGATATTTAAGCACATAGAAAAATTCAAAGAGCTTGGATACCCGGTCCTGATTGGTGCAAGTAGAAAATCGATGATAGGCATGATATTAAACCTACCACCAGAAGAAAGGCTGAATGGTACACTTGCTTTGACTGCTTTTTGCGTTCTGCACAACGTCGATTTTGTGAGAGTTCATGATGTGAAAGAGAATATAGAGGTTGTTAAAGTCTTGGAAGCGATTAAGAATTTTAACGGTTAATAAAGGAAGAAGGTAAGATGAGAATGAAAGAATACGAAAAAGAAAAAGAGAATCGAATAAAAAAGATTCGTTTGGACAGATTTTTGTCGAACGCACATGTTGGCTCTCGAACAGAAGTTAAGATGTATATTAAAGACGGACGCGTCAAAGTTAACGGAGAAACAGTTTATAACCCTGCATTCTATGTGACGGAAGAAGATGTTATCACAATAGATGATGTAACTGTGGAGGCTCATCGTTTTGTTTATATAATGCTAAATAAACCTGCTGGTTTTGTATCTACAACGTCCGAAAACGAACCGAGTGTGCTCAATCTTATTGAGCATCCATACGTTAATGAGCTCCACATAGCTGGTAGACTCGACAAGGACGTAGAAGGTCTTTTGATTCTAACTAACGATGGTGAGTTTACACATAGATTGATATCACCAAAAAAGAAAGTGGAAAAAGAATATTACATATACCCAAGAAAACCTGTGACCATCACTCAAGAAATGGAAGTAATGGTTGAAAGAGGATTAGAGGTTGATGGGGAAAAGTTTCTTCCAGGCAGGATTAGGCAAATCGATGCAAGAACGGTTTCCATAACTATCATTGAAGGAAAGTACCACCAAATAAAAAAGATGTGTAAAAAGCTAGGAATAGAGTGGGGAAAGATAAAAAGAGTTCGAATTGGTGGACTAATACTTGACCAGACTCTAAAACCTGGAGCTTGGAGAGAGCTTACAAAAGACGAGGTAAAAAAGGTTTTTGAATAAGAATGATAAGTTACCAGAAACAAAGCGATGCCCTGTGGGCACCGCTTTGTTGTTTAACCTCCTGAGAGTTAATATGTGACGTCCTGAAGTTTGAGGTATCTTTTATCTGAACCCTTTGTATAGAAAATTTCTATCGTGTGTGTTGATGCCGGTGAATCACTCTCAAATGTGACAATCCAAGATGAAGTTACGTACTCCACTATTCCGAGTCCCGTAAGATCAACATTTCCAGATGTATCAGTATATTTTATTACACCACCTGTTTTCTGGCAGAGCTCTCTTACATCCCCAGGGTTAGAAAAGTCAGTGTCGGATTCACTGTAATACCAGCTTGGAACAAAAGCACCGTGTATGGTAAAATATCCAACGAGTGTTGATAGCATTTCATTCTTTGTAAAGTGGGCAAATGGTGTTCCGTCGTCCTTATAATGTGCTGGTGCATCGGTAATAACAATCATTATTCTTTGTGCGCCGGGTCTCCATTCAAGAGCGGTCGCGGCAAACATTATCGCATCGTAAGGGTTCTCTGGAGCATCCCCGCCGTAGCCGGCATAAAGCGATGCAACGTATTCTTGAGCAGAAGCAGGAGATGTTAGATTTAGAAATCCAGGCTCAACGTCGATATCGCTTGGAGGATTCACGTAATCGTCGAATGGTATGACACCAATCTTGACATCTAATCCACTATTTGCAAGTGAGTTCGCAAAAGAGATTATGCTGTTTTTAGCGCCGTCAATAGCATTCCACATACTTCCAGTTACGTCGAGAATAATAGCAATATCTAATTTGTTTTTCACTGACGATTCTTTGTAAAGCACGAATCCTTGCTCTCTGTTATCTTCGAAAACTCTTAATTCGCTTGGCTGTAAATTTTCAACGCCGGGCAGGCTTATTCTTACACGCACTGGGTCTGGAACGGCGATGGGCACCAGTGTCGGTTGCTTATCTACACTTCCATAAATTTCGCTCACTGCATATTCCGATATTAATGGTTTCGTTGTTCCAGTAGGGTCAGGTGGTATAACTTTCGGAGCCTGTGGTATCTCAGAACAGCTGAACAAAAAAACTAGAACAAACAAAAAACTTAAGATGCTTACAAGCATTCTTCTCATAATCATCACTCCCTCAGAACCCAATACCTACGCCGACAGAGACTGCGTAGGTATCGAAAATTTGGAATGACGTGTTCATTGTTGCCATTCCTTCAGCGAAGAATATTATTCCGGTTCCAAACCTTATACCTGCTTTAAGATGGAATATATCCTGATACATCGCAAATTGTGTATTTTTGATATCCAAAATGATGATTGGTGCAGCTCCTGCGTAAATCAAAGTTCCCATCAACGGTATTCCTACGTAGATGTAGGGGTCAATTTCTATAAACTGAATCTCCTCGATGTTTATTTCCCCCAACTGTTTGAAAGACGAAAGCGGGTAATAACCTTCTAACATCAGAGAAATTCCTCCAGAAAGCGTTCCTATACGTGCACCGAAATACGGTCTGTTTTTCCCACCAAGTTCCATACCACCGAACGCAGATATTTCAAAGCCAAATGCTGAGATTAATGCTACAATAAGAAAAACAATAATCAAAACCCTTCTCATAACCATCACCTTCCTTTGTTTTGTTTTTTACTTTAATAGATCGAACAGGTTGTTATGTGACGGAAAATCGTAAATCGTCCAAACTTTTTCAAAATGTTTCTCTCAACCTCCTTTCTTTGACACAACATATACTAATAAGCTTTTCACCCTTCACTTTTTAATAAGACTGACAGTTTCAAATTCTTAGAAGTCAGGGGTTGTAAATTAAACAATCCATAGTTGGGGAATTACCGTTCTTAGTACGCTTCCATAATTTTAGACTCTTGCTCTAACGAAACGTTCAAAATTGACTTTGTCTACGAACATGAAAGAGTAAAAACCTAGGAGAAAGCTATGTTCTTTCACTTTGCAATTTCTTGCAAACTTTCAGGAAATGCAAAAGATTGCTAAAAAAATCAAAGGGCTCTCGTTTTCACGAGAGCCCTTCTTGTTGACGCACTAGTTATCCTGCTTATTCAACTTTTATCTCAAGAGCGGGTTTTTCTTCCTTCTTCTTTGGTAATTCTATTGTCAAAACTCCATCGTTGTATTTTGCCTTGATGTTTTGGATGTCCACGTAGTCTGGCAGTAAAAACGCTCTTTCGAATTTACCAAAGCTTCTTTCAACTATTCTGTAGTTCCTACCTTTTTCGTCTCTTTCAGCTTTCTTTTCACCCGATATTCTTAGGATTCCGTCTTCTACAGCGATTTTTAGTTCGTCTTTTTTAACTCCAGGAATTTCGAGTTCGAGAACTACTTTATCTTCTGTTTCATAGGCATCGACTTTTGGAAGAAATTCTACATCTGTTCTGAATGGTCTCATAAATTCCGAGAATAGTCTGTCAACTTCTCTCTGCAATTCCATGAATGGTTCAAATAAGTCGCTTCTTCTTGCTAACATACTCTCACCCCCTGCTCGTTGTTTTATATTTTTCCTTACGAACTCCACTTATATTATACATAATTAGCACTCACCTGTCAAGAGTGATAAGTAAAAATTCGATAATGCTTGAATTATAGAACAAAAAGCGTATCAAATGAGATAAATTCTATCGTAACTAAAATGTTAATCAATTGTATATATGAATTGATAATATTGGACAAACGAAAAGGGGAGCGTGGAAGCTCCCCTGGTGGATTGTGTTGGTAATAAGCTTTCGAATATCGTTACGCAATTTCTTTTATAAGTCTTTCGACAAGTAGCATTCCGACTCTTTCTTGCGCCTCGAATGTTGATGCACCTATGTGAGGTGTTGCAACAACATTTGGCAGAGCGAGTAATTTTTGTCTTAGTTCATCGGTGGGGGGTTCTACTTCGAAGACATCAAGACCGGCAGCGTAGACCTTACCGCTTACCAAAGCTTCGTATAATGCCTCTTCGTCAATGATGCCTCCTCTTGCTGCATTTATTATTATGACTCCATCTTTCATCTTTGAGATGGTTTCTTTGTTTATAAGATTCTTTGTTTCTGGTGTGAGTGGCACGTGTATTGTTATGTAGTCACTTTCTTTGTAAAGTGTGTCCAAATCTACCATCTTAACGTTCATGTCAGTTTCTTTGACAAACGGGTCATAAGCTAAGATTTTCATATCAAATGCGAGTAACCTTTTTGCAACTTCACGCCCAATGTTTCCAAATCCGATGATACCAACAGTTCTTCCAAAAAGTTCGTGACCTTCGAGTTCTTTTTTTGTCCATTTTCCGTTCTTGAGGTCGATAGTTCCACGTGCGATGTGTCTCGAACAAGCTATCATTAGTCCAATAGTTAATTCCGCTACCGATATGCTGTTCGCACCTGGGGTATTAATGACTTTTATTCCTTTTGCTTCTGCTGCCTTCACATCAATGTTGTCCAAGCCAGTGCCAGCTCGTCCGATAATTTTGAGCTTTGTGCCTGCCTCGATAATGTCCGCTGTTACTTTGGTAGCACTTCTAACGATTAGTACTTCTATTTCTGGCATTATTTTGAGAAGGTCTTCTTTTTCCAAGTGTTCAGAGGTTAATTCTACTCCAGGTACGCTTTTAAGCCTCTCTGTGGCTTGTTTGTCAAGAGGATCGTTAATATGAATCCTCATACTACTTCACCAGCCCTTTAAAAAGTACTTCTTCAGCTGCAACGACACCTTTTCCAATTTCAACTTTGTATCCCATTTCGTTGAGCGCGAATTCAAGAGCCGTGATACCTGTAATGATGTCAAATGGTGTAAGGTAACCAAGGTGGGAAATTCTGAATATTTCATCTTTCATAGGTTCCTGCCCGGCTGCTATTGTAACACCGTATTTGTCTCTCATGAGTTTTGTCAGTTTGCTTGATGGAATACCTTCTGGTGAGTTAACAGCAGTTAGAACGTTACCCGGTCTTTCAGAGAAGAATGTTAAACCTAAAGCCTTAACTGCGGCTCTTGTTGCTTCTCCATAGAGTGCGTGTCTTGCCCAAACGTTTTCAATACCTTCTTCTTTGAGCATCTTAACGGCTTTATTCAGCATGTAAATCAGGTTAACTGCTGTTGTCCATGGGTTATCTGGTGAGCTCTTTTTGTACTTTCTAAGGTCGAAGTAGTACCTACTGTTCGTGCATTTTTCAACCTTTGCATATGCCTTGTCGTTGATAGCTATAAATGCAAGTCCTGGAGGCAACATCCAACCTTTTTGTGAACCGCTAACTACAACGTCGACTCCCCATTCATCCATTTTCAGAGGTTCTGCTAAAAGACCACTGACAGCATCTGTTACAAGTATAACGTCAGTATCTCTTGTTAGCTTTGCGATGTTTTCTAAGTCAATAACTGTTCCTGTCGAAGTTTCACTGTAGGTTGTGAATACAACTTTTGCATCAGGGTTTTCTTTCATCGCCTTTTCAATCATTTCTGGTGTGACAGCCTTACCCCAGGGTAGTTTGATTTCAACAACGTTAACGCCATAAGCTCTTGCGATTTCAACCCATCTTTCGCCAAATTTACCTGCGTTTACTATTATAGCCTTCTCGCCTGGATTAACGAGGTTAACAACAGCTGTTTCCAAAGCACCGGTTCCTGATGATGTTAATACGTAAACTGGGTGTTTTGTTTGAAAGACGTATTTCGTGAGCTCAAGGGTTTCTTCTAACAATTTAACGAATTCTGGTGTTCTGTGGTGAATCGTTTCTTTGGCACCCTCAAGTAGTATTTCCTGAGGAACTGGTGTTGGACCGGGTGATAGTAACAAATACTTTCTTATCACAAAAACCCCTCCTTCTGTCGTATTGGTGTGGAATTTTTCATCCCTTAACGCGATTTAACACGACTTAATGTATCACTGAAATGAGAATAAATTCACCAATATTTTACATCTTGGAAAGTATTTTTGACAACATGCTTAATAGTGCAATTTTTTTCATGCAATGATTTGCAAGGCAAAAATCCATTGGAAATCTCACTTAATCTATTTATAACGTGAACATACATTGGAATTTTCTTTTTGCTTTTTGGCATATTGTTGCTAACATATAACTGGAGAGCAATACTTGTATAGAATGTTGTGCCAAAAATACGACAACAAGGAGTGTGGGATTCATGGAGCTAGAGAGCAAATTGTCAGAAGTTGGTATGAACCTAAGGTCTTCTTTAATTAGAGAATTGCTCAAATATGCCTCCGTGCCGGGTTCAATATCATTTGGAGGTGGAGTCCCGGATCCAAACACATTCCCACGTCACGAGCTTGCTGAGATTGCAAAGGAAGTCATAGAAAACGAATATGCGTACACTCTTCAATACAACACTACTGAAGGTGACGATGAACTTGCCAAACAGATGATAAAGCTCCTTGAAAGGATTTATGGAATAACAGGTCTTGATAGACCCAATCTACTTTTCACCACAGGTTCGCAGCAAGCCCTCGACCTTCTTGCCAGAGTCCTACTTGACAGAGATAGCATATGCTTTGTTGAGTTCCCAGTCTACCTTGGTGCAGCAAGTGCGTTCAGAATGACTTTTACAAAGTTTGAAACAGTACCTCTACTAGACGATGGGATGGATGTGGATTATTTGGAGAAAAAACTAAAGGAACTTGACCTAGCTGGAAAGATAAAGCATGTTAAATTCATATACACCGTTCCAAACTTCCACAACCCCGCTGGTGTCACGATGAGTCTAGAAAAAAGGAAAAAATTGATAGAAATAGCCGAAAGATACGACATTCCTATCCTTGAAGATGACCCATATGGGCTTCTCAGATTTGAAGGAGAGCATTTACCTTCCTTGTATAAACTAGCTGGACCGGATAGGGTAATTCTGTTGAACACATTTAGCAAGATTCTCACACCTGGTTTGAGAATAGGTGTAATAATCGGGCGTGCGGATATCGTTAGAAAAGCAACCCTTGCAAAACAGGCAGCTGATTTGTGTAGCCCGAGCTTGAACCAAAGGATAGCCGCAAGATTCTTGGAAAGGTATGACTTACTTGAATACCTGAAGCTAGGAATTGAACTGTATAAGAAGAAAAAGGACACGATGATAAAAGCTCTCGAAGAGAACTTCTCAGATATAAAGGGAGCGAAATGGGTCAATCCACAAGGTGGTCTCTTTGTGTGGTTCACACTTCCTGAAGGCTACGACACGATGGAGATGTTTGAGAGAGCAAAAGAAAAGAAGATTTATTACATCCCAGGTGAAGCTTTTACAATAGACGATAGTAAGAGCTCTTCGATGAGGCTTTCATTCTGCTTACCGTCAGAAGAGAAAATAATTGAGGGAGTCAAAAGACTTAAGGAAACTGTTGTTGAATATGGTAAGAAGAAAGGGTTGATGTGATATGAGAATTTTGGTTATTAACCCCGGAGCAACAAGTACGAAAGTTGCCGTTTTTGAAGATAAGCAAAAGATTCTTCAAGAGATACTTCAACACAGCGTCGAAGAGCTGGATAAATATCCGACAGTAATGGACCAAAAAGAAATGAGAGCGAGCGCAGTTGAAGAATTTTTAAGAAAGCACAACTTAACAATTGACCAATTTGATGCTATAGCTGCTCGCGGTGGAATACTACCACCAGTTGAAAGTGGAACTTATATCGTTGATGAAACCATGGTGGATTATTTAATAAATAAGACAAAAGTTCAACATGCCTCAAATTTAGCGGCGGTTATCGGTTATGAACTATCCAAAAAAGCATCAAGAACCATTCCAGTTTACATTACCGACCCGGTAAGTGTGGACGAAATGATTCCAGAAGCAAGGTTATCTGGGATAAGGGACATCGAGAGAAAAAGTCTTTCACACATATCGAACATGCGCGCTGTTGGCATACGAATCGCTGAAGAGTTAGGCAAGAAATTCAACGAATTAAATATGGTCATTGCTCACCTTGGAAGTGGTATCTCAGTTGCACCGTTTGAAAAAGGAAGGATGATAGATGTAAATAACGCCAACGACGAAGGTCCGTTCAGTGTTGAGAGGACCGGAGAACTGCCTGTTGGAGATGTTGTTAAATTGTGCTATTCAGGACAGTACACGAAAGAACAAATGAAAAAGATGTTTGTCGGTAAGGGAGGACTTGTGGCTTATCTTGGTACAAATGATTTGAGGGAAGCATTCAAAATGGCGGAAAGTGACCCGAAAGCATTGGAAGTGATAGAAGCTATGGCTTACCAGATTGCACAAGAAATAGGTGCCATGTGTGTTGCTTTGAAAGGCAAGGTAGATGCAATTGTTCTTACGGGTGGTATGGCTTATAGTGAAAGATTTGTCGATATGATAAAATCCTATATCTTCAAATTTGCCCCTATCTTTGTAGTTCCTGGTGAGATGGAGATGGAAGCTCTTGCCTACGGGGCTTTGCGCGTTCTTACCGGTGTTGAAGAACCAAAAATATGGAGACCTCAGGAGGTGTAAGAAATGAAGAAACTTCAA
The DNA here is from genome assembly GCF_001644665.1 of Fervidobacterium pennivorans. Classification (NCBI taxonomy): domain Bacteria; kingdom Thermotogati; phylum Thermotogota; class Thermotogae; order Thermotogales; family Fervidobacteriaceae; genus Fervidobacterium; species Fervidobacterium ngatamarikiense. The sequence goes on along the minus strand of NZ_CP011393.1, from coordinate 1,036,833 downwards.
GAGCTTTTAGATAAAGCTAAAGGTGTAGGCAAGAAAGTGGTTGCTGTTGCAGCGGCAGATGATGATGTTGTTTTGAGAGCCGTCGATATGGCAAAGAAAGAAGGGATTGTTGATGCCTTGTTATTTGGGGATGCTAAAAAGATAGAAGTTGTTGCCGAAAAAGCAGGTTTAAATATCAAAGATTTTGAAATAGTTGACTCAAAAAGCCCTGCAGATGATGCTGTCAAAGCAGTTGTGGATGGCAGAGCACATTTTGTTATGAAAGGTAACATAAAAACCGGAGATTTAATGAAGGCTGTTTTGAAAGATGAGTATAATCTGAAAACAGGAAGAACAATGTCTCTTGTTAGTATTTTTGAGACACCGCTCTATCATAAATTGCTCATTGTTACAGACGCAGGAATGACCATAGCCCCTGATTTGGAGCAGAAGGTTCACCTTATCGAAAATGCAGTTCTTGTTGCTAGGAAAGCCGTTGGTGTGGAGAAACCGAAGGTAGCAATTTTAGGTGCAATTGAAGTTGTCAATCCAAAGATGGAAGCTACGATACATGCTGCACTACTTGCGAAAATGAACGAAAGAGGGCAAATCAAAAACTGTATAGTAGATGGTCCTTTTGCATTAGATAACGCAGTATCAAAAGAGGCAGCCGAACACAAGGGGATTGTTAGTCCTGTTGCAGGTGATGCCGATGTACTGATTATGCCAGATATCGAGGCTGGAAATATCTTCTATAAAGCAGTGGTTTTTCTCGCAGGTGCAAAGGTTGCCTCAGCAATAATTGGTGCAAAATGTCCTGTTGCACTTACATCAAGAGCCGATAGCGATGAAACAAAGCTTTTGTCGTTAGCACTAACGTGTTTGATGAGTGAACAATCGTAAACCTTTGGATGGGTGGTGTGTCAGATGAAGATATTGGTAATAAACCCGGGTTCTACAAGTACAAAGGTAGCAGTTTTTGACGATGAGCAAATGATTGCTTCAAGAACTTTAAGACATTCCCCAGAAGAATTGGCACCGTTTCATAAATTGACAGACCAATTTGAATTTCGTGCAGGGATTGTCAAGAATTTCCTAAGTGAAATAGGGATAAAACCGGAAGAATTATCGGCTGTTGTCGGTCGTGGTGGGCTTCTGGATCCAATCCCGGGTGGTACGTATAAGGTAACGGAAGATGTGCTTGAAGTGCTTAGAGAGGCGAAAAATGGAGAACACGCTTCTAATTTAGGGGCACTCATAGCCTACGAATTCACTAAGCAGTACGGAATACCTTCTTTTATTGTAGACCCAGTTGTAGTTGATGAAATGGAACCACTGGCAAGATATACTGGGCATCCCATGTTTAAAAGAAAGTCTATCTTCCATGCACTTAATCAAAAAGCAACCGCCAGAAACGCTGCAGCGCAACTTGGAAAAAAATACGAGGAAGTCAACCTTATCGTTGTGCACATGGGTGGAGGTATTTCTATTGGGGCACATAGAAAAGGTAAAGTTGTTAACGTGAATAACGCATTGGACGGAGATGGACCATTCACACCTGAAAGAAGTGGTACCTTGCCTTTGACACAGTTAATAGACCTATGCTACAGCGGGAAATACACATACGAGCAAATGAAAAAGAAAATCAAAGGTGCGGGTGGAATGGTGGATTACCTTGGGACAAATGACGCGATGGTTGTGCAGGAAAAAATCAGACAAGGTGACAGAGAGGCTGAACTCGTATATAAAGCGATGGCTTATCAAATAGCGAAATGGATTGGAAGAATGGCTGCTGTTCTCAAAGGTGAAGTGGATGCGATAGTCTTAACAGGTGGATTAGCTTACGACAAAGAATTTATGGTGAAATGGCTTACCGAATATACAAGTTTTATAGCACCAATACTCGTTTTCCCAGGTGGGGATGAAGAAAGGGCACTCGCAATGGGGGCACTCAGGGTTTTGAGAGGAGTTGAAGAAGCTAAGATATACTGGGAAAATGTTTTGCAACATTAAGAATGGGAAAGGAAGTAAAACAAATGGCAAAGAATTACGCATTTATCGGTTTGTTTGGAAGTGGTAAGACAGAAGTAGCAATCAACTGGGCTTTGAAACTGAAGGAAGAGCACAAAAAAGTTGCAATTATAGACGGCGACATTATTTCTCCATACTTCAGGACAAGAGATATTGCCGAGGTCCTCGAAAAAGCAGGACTTGTGACAGTTTATCCAAAAGGAGCATTAAGGAACGCAGATTTACCAATTATCACAGGTGCTGCGATTGGTTACCTTTTGAATCCTGAGTTTAAAGCAGTTGTAGACGTTGGAGGAGAAGAAAACGGTGTTGTTGTGCTAGGTTACTTGAAACCTTACCTTGGTGATGCAGAAATAAGCATGGTTGTAAACATTGCAAGACCATTTTCTTCAACAGTTGATGGGATAATCAGAGCATACGAACAGTTGAGAAGGATTGCAAGAGTTAAGGTGGATTACCTAATTAACAACACAAATTTATCGTACGAAACCACACCAGACATTATAAGAAAAGGAGAAGAAATACTTTCCAAAGTTTCTGAAATTATCGAGGTTCCTGTGAAGTGGACAGTTGTTCCAGATTTTATCAAAGAAGATGATTTCAAGTATCCTGTATTTAGGATTCATCGTTTCATGAAAATGGAAATGATTTGAATGTTAGCATTCAAACCGTTAGCAAAGGAGGATACTTATGCCGAAGGTTAGAGGAAAGATAGAGATTAATCAGGAAAGATGCAAAGGTTGTGGATTGTGTATAAGCGTTTGTCCGATGAAAGTTATTGAGTTTAGCGATTCGTTCAATTCAAAAGGTTATCACCCCGCGGAACCTAAGCATGTTGAAAAATGTATTGCCTGTGGCTTTTGTTACAATATGTGTCCTGATGTTTGTATAACAGTTTACCGAGAAGTAGAAAGTGCTTGAGGAGGGAAAAACAAATGAGCGAAAGAGTTTTGGTAAAGGGAACGGAAGCAATAGGTGAAGCAGCGATACGTGCAGGTTGTCGTTTGTTTTTTGGTTACCCAATAACACCACAGAATGAACTACCTGAATACATGTCGAAAAGAATGCCAGAAGTTGGTGGAACTTTCTTACAGACAGAAAGTGAAGTTGCAACCATTAATATGGTATATGGTGCAGCATGCACGGGCACAAGAGTTATGACATCTACATCTTCACCAGGTTTTAGCTTGATGCAGGAAGGCATTTCTTACATGGCATGTGCACAGTTACCAGCAGTTCTCGTCAATGTTGTGCGTGGTGGACCTGGGCTTGGAGACATTCAACCCTCGCAAGGAGACTATTGGCAAGCAACCAAAGGTGGAGGTCACGGAGATTATAAGCTTATTGTTCTTGCACCGTCAACAGTGCAGGAAGCAGTTGACCTGACATATCTTGCATTTGACCTTGCTGATGAATACAGAAATCCGGTATTGATAATCGCCGATGGTGTTATTGGTCAGATGATGGAACCAGTCACATTCCCTGAGTTCAGGGATTTAAATACGTTACCCAATCACGGGAGCTGGGCTTTAACAGGTGCCAAAGGGAGAGAAAAACATATAGTTGTATCATTTGATATTGACCCATATGTTTTGGAAAAAATGAACCTTGAGCTTGTTGAAAAATACAAAAAAATTGAAGCGAAAGAGAAACGTTGGGAAGAATATAAACTAGATGATGCAGAAGTGGTCATTACTGCGTTTGGAACAGTGGCAAGAATTGCTAAAAGCGTTGTTGAACAAGCAAGGAAGGAAGGTATAAAGGTTGGACTATTCAGACCTATTACACTATGGCCATTCCCATACGAACGACTTGAAGAAATTTCGAGAGGCAAGAAATTGATTTTTGATGTTGAAATGAACATGGGACAGATGTTGGAAGATGTTAAACTTGCAGTGAAAGACCATGCGCCAATTGAATACTACGGAAGGCTCGGAGGAGTTGTGCCAACACCAGACGAAATACTCCAAGCATTAAAATCTAAGCTCGGGAGGTAATGTATATGGCATTTGAAGTCATATTGAAAAAGCCGGAAGCATTAACTGAAAGAGAATTCACATACTGTCCAGGATGTACCCATGGAATCATTCATAGGTTAATTGCAGAGGTTATTGATGAACTTGGTATAAGAGAGAAGACTATAGCAGTAGCTCCTATTGGTTGTTCAGTATTTGCGTATCATTTCTTTACCACTGACGCAACAGTTGCGGCGCATGGTAGAGCACCTGCTGTCGCTACTGGTATCAAAAGGGCAAGGCCAGACCTTTACGTATTCACATATCAGGGGGACGGAGACCTCGCAGCTATAGGAACTGCGGAAATTGTTCATGCGGCAAACAGAGGTGAAAAGATTACAACTATCTTTGTAAACAACGCAATTTACGGAATGACAGGTGGACAGATGGCACCTACCACGCTATTAGGTATGAAAACAACAACGACACCTTACGGCAGAAGTGCTGAAAACGATGGCTATCCGCTTCACGTTGCTGAAATCATAAAAGAAGCTCGCGGTGTTGCGTTCTTGGCTAGGACAAAAGTTAATACACCTCAGGATGTTGTAAAAACAAAGAAAGCAATAAAGAAGGCGTTCTTGGCTCAAATAAAAGGTTTGGGATTTGGAATGGTTGAGGTACTATCCACATGCCCAACGAACTGGGGTATTGACCCCGTTTCAGCACTCAAATGGTTGGAACAACACATGGTTCCGGAATACCCACTTGGAGTATTTGTTGACAAGGTAGGGGATGAACAATGACAACAAGGATGATATTTGCCGGCTTTGGTGGACAAGGTGTTATGTTGATGGGGCAAATCATATCCTTAGCGGGAATGCTCCAGGGTAAGAACGTTACTTGGATGCCATCATATGGACCTGAGATGAGGGGAGGAACCGCGAATTGTACCGTTGTTATAAGTGACGAACCTGTTGCATCTCCTGTGACTAGCAGTGCAGAAGTTATTGTTGCGATGAATATACCGTCCCTTCTGAAATTTGAACCTGCTGTTACGGAAAATGGATATCTTTTCATCAATCAGTCGGTTGTAGATAGGGAACCCACCAGGAAGGACATACACGTTGTAAAAATACCTTGTAATGAAATTGCTGATGAATTAGGAAATCTAAAAGTTGCAAACATGGTTATGCTTGGTGCCGTTGTTGGTGCAATGAATGTTGTTGATGTCGATAGTGTCTTCAAAGCTCTTGAGAAAAAACTTGCCGGAGGAAAAGCCTCGCTTATTGAGATTAACAAGCAAGCGATTTTAAAAGGTATTGAGATAGCAAAAAGCCAGCTGTGAGGTCAAACACAAATACACTCTTAAAGGCGGATTAGATAGACACGCGCATTACGCCGGGTTTTTCAACCCGGCTCTTTTTTTATGTGTTGAAATAAATTGTGGTATAATTATATAACTTGATGAGAAAATAACTTTTCTAAAGGGATGAACGATTTAGCGATTACGCTGGTCAAAACTATTAGGAGGTGAAAGGCGATGGTAAAAGATACGTTCAAAGCGGTCTTTGTTTTGGTTCTCCTTTTTGCAACATTGAGCTTTGCGGAGTTTTATCTTAACGTCGGTACAGTTCAGATTGGCAACGAGAACTACATGGTCTACGAGTTCGGTCCAGAGTTCACAGTAGGTCCTGTCACACTTGGACTCACACTTACAACGTACGCAACGGATTTAACAACTGGCAGTTTCTACTTTGGATATCCTGGTTCTTCGACACCGAGTACCAATATTATTGATGGTATCAACATAACAGCACTTGGGTTAGACTTGGGGAACGTTTGGTTTAGATATGGAAGGATGAGACCCGTAACTTACGGAATGGGCTTTGTTTTCAGTGGATACTCGAATCCTAATGCAAGAACCCTGGATGCAGGTATTAGAATGGGAACGTTGAGTGCTTCTGTCCACGTTCCATATCAACTTGCGCAACTTTCAACATTTACCTTTACACAATCTGACCCAGTATATACAGCGGTTGTAAGTTCTAAGATTTCTTTATTTGAACTTTCAGCGTTTGGTGGAGTTGATATGGACGGTTTAAGGGAGGATGCGGTTGCTACGCCTCTTACCTATGCGGCAGGCATTTCTCTCACTACGAACGTGCTTGGATTCTCGATCGGTGCAGAGGCTGGAGCACAGATGTGGAAGGATGGAACTATCGGATATGGAGTTTTTGGTGGTATTTTTGGTGATTTTGGTGTGTTTCAATTCGTTGCAGGTCCATTCTACGCATCGGATGGTTTCAAACCATGGTTGATTTCAAGGAACTACAGTTTTGAAAAATCACAACCTGACTTTGGGCCGGATAAATACAAATCAGACCTAGGATACATTGCTAACCTTGCTTTGACGTTAAGTCCATATGGTAAAGTAGCAGTTCTTTTGAAAGGTAACTTTGAAGGAAACGTGACATTATCTGGCGAAGGAATTATAAACATACCAGCTATCGGTGGGACAAATGGCCTAGTTCTTTATGGTTATCTTTACGATGAAACACCTTTTGAAGGTGGGCAATTCTTTGATGATAACACGCAAGCAAGGCTAACGATAGCTTATCCAGTGTTTGCAGGATTCTACGCTGGTGTAAAGTACATTTGGGAAGACAGCCAATGGAAACAAACAGCATTTGTTGGAGGATCTGCTAACTTCTGATATCAGGTCAAATCGCGGAACTCAAGGGTCTTGAAAATATCTCTGCCTAATGATATAATATAATTAGAGCTTGAGCGGGTGTAGCTCAGTTGGTAGAGCATCAGCTTCCCAAGCTGAGGGCCGCGGGTTCGAATCCCGTCGCCCGCTCCAAACAAAAGAATGAGTAGAAAAGAAGGCAGACCCAAAAAGGGGTCTGCTTTATTATAAAGAATATTGAAAAAAAGCCGTGGGGCGGATGGAGGTTGAAAAAATGGAGAAGAAAAAAAGCGTTGCTAAGCGAAGTTCTAAGGATAATGAGCTGGAAAGTAAGTTTTTTTTCAAAGAAGCGCTTACATTTGACGATGTTTTATTAGTGCCTCAATACAGTGAAGTGCTGCCATCAGATACAGATGTTTCAACTCGTTTGACTCGCTTGATAAGGCTCAATATCCCTCTTGTTAGTGCTGCAATGGATACCGTTACGGAAAGTGAACTAGCAAAAGCTTTAGCACGCGAAGGTGGAATTGGTATCATTCATAAAAACCTCTCTATCAAAGAGCAGGCGCATCAAGTGGAAGTAGTCAAAAGAACGGAGAATGGGGTAATCGAAAACCCTGTCGTTATTCATCCGGAAGACACAGTTTTCAATGCACTGAAGTTGATGGCAGAGTATAAGATTGGTGGGTTTCCCGTTGTAGATGATGAAGGGCATTTGGTCGGTTTGTTAACTAACAGAGATGTAAGGTTTGAAAAGGACATCAAGAAAAAGGTTAAGGAACTTATGACGCCAAGGCAAAAACTAATTGTGGCGAAACCTGGAATATCTCTGGAAAAAGCTAAAGAAATACTTCATGAGAACAGGATAGAAAAGCTACCACTTGTCGATGAGAACAATAAGCTCTTAGGACTTATAACGATAAAAGATGTTCTCAGCGTTATAGAACACCCAAATGCAGCAAGAGACCAGAAAGGTAGGTTACTTGTGGGAGCTGCGGTTGGCACAGGGAAGGATACTTTTGAACGTGTTGAAGCTCTTGTAAAAGCGGGTGTTGATGTCATTGTTGTTGATACGGCCCACGGGCATTCGAAAAAGGTTATCGAGACGGTTAAAGCTATTAAGAAAGCTTATCCCGAACTGCAAGTGATTGCAGGGAATGTTGCAACAGCCGAAGCAACAGAAGAACTTATTAGGGCCGGTGCAGATGCTATAAAGGTTGGAATAGGTCCAGGTTCGATATGCACCACACGAATAGTCGCCGGAATCGGCGTTCCACAATTGACTGCCATATTGGATTGTGCTCGGGTGGCCAAAAAATATGATATTCCAATAATAGCTGATGGAGGTATAAGATACTCTGGAGATATCGTTAAAGCACTTGCAGCAGGTGCTGAGAGTGTAATGCTTGGAAGCATATTCGCTGGCACGGAAGAATCGCCCGGCGAAACGGTACTTTATCAGGGTAGGAAATACAAAGTTTACAGAGGTATGGGTTCTATAGGTGCTATGAAATCTGGAAGTGCAGACAGATATTTTCAGAGTGAGAATCAAAAGTTTGTGCCAGAGGGCGTTGAAGGGATGGTGCCTTACAAAGGGGCGGTCAAAGATGTTGTCTATCAATTAGTTGGTGGACTAAGAGCTGGAATGGGCTACGTTGGGGCTAAGACTATTCAAGAACTACAACAAAAAGCTAAATTCATTAGGGTTACGCAAGCATCGATTAAAGAAAGTCATCCACACGATATTATTATTACAAAAGAACCACCAAACTACTGGAGTACTCAGTGAGTTGTGGCCGGCAAATTTTTCTATATCGAAAAATCAAATTAAACAACAAAGCGGGGACGCTTACTCTATCCCCGCTTGTTGTTCTTTAACAGTTGATTATAAACTTTACCACTTTTCCTTTCTATAACTTGCAACTATGAGTTTCAAACCAATCTCTATCAACCCAGCGGCAATGATTGCTACAACGAATTCCCAGAATCCCATTTTGATGTAACCTAGGGATTGAACAATGATTAGAACCCCTATGATTGATAATCCAAGACCATTTGGAAAACTTTTTATCAAACTAACGATACCACCAACCAGCACTATCGCACCAAAAATTAACCAAACTGGAGATGTTACTGACAAAATCACACTAAGGAGAATAAAAATACCGGCTGTAAAAAGTATCACACCCCAAAACATGCCATCACGCCCCTTTCTGTGTGGAATCTCAATCCAATTTAATTATGGGATTACCTTTTAGTTCTTCGCAGCTAAATTCCTCAGCAATGATTTTTCCTTTATTTTCAACATAATCACTTTCAAGAATTTTCGCATTTAGTTGTCCGGTGTTATAAAGTTCTTCCAAGTTTAATTCTTTCACTTGCAATTCTCCCGAGTTGTTTAGCTTTTCTGCAAATAATTTCTCAACTTTTAACTTACCTCTGTTGCTGACTTCTTCAAAACGCAATTCCTGACATTCGACTGAGCCTTTGTTGTCGATTTCTTCCCCAATACAAGTGTTTGTTATTATCGTGCCTGAATTCTCTACACTTTCGCATTTGATTTCGTCTGTTTTGATAACACCTGAGTTTGTGATTCTTTCTGTTTCTAAAATCTTCGAATTGCACTCACCATTATTGACAATTCTCTCAGCTTCTATCCTTTCTGAAGCTAGTATACCATTCGTAGAGATAACCACATCGCCTGCTCTTAAATCTACTACCCCTAAAGTTCCTGTTAAAATAAGCTTATCGCATTCGATTGAAACGGCTGATAGTTTTCCGTTTACTATAACTTTTTCTTTCTTTAGAAACTCTATTTTTTGTTCTCCTTCAATGAAAATTTCCTTGTCGGATTTAAAAGTCATCTTTTTAGACAATTTTTCAACAAAAGGAACCTCAAATGCTATAACATTGTGTTTTCCAGAGACATTCGGAGTGCCTTCCTCTTTTGAGAGTATTGAATTTACATCTCCTTCTACCTTCCCTCCGGCCCAGATTATCTTGGACCTTACGGCGTTCAAATCTCCGTTTATAATACCATGGATTTCGACGATACTGTTTACTACAGATACGTCTCCGTTGACTTTACCTTTGATTATAAGTTTTCCGCTGGTCATGGAAATATTTCGGTGTATTTCTTTGTTCTCTTCAATTTCCTCTGTTACTTCTACAAACTCTTCTTCTTTGCTTTTTTCCTCATTTTCTTTATTGTAAATCGCTTCTATCAATTTTTCAGCATCTTCTGGGCTTATTTCTCCTCTTTCGACCGCTTCTAACACTTGTCTTAATTCTGCTTTATCCATCTCTCCTCACCTACCTATCTGTATTTGCTCTGAAAATTATTCTTCGATTTTTATACCCGACAAAAAATGTTTCACTACGAGATTTCTGACAATTCCAAGTACACCATTTATGAAAAAGTTATTCACCTCGTTGACTTTTCCATCCACTATGGGTTTAGCACCTTTGTAAGAACAACCTACCATTTCAAGATTACCTGCGATATGTCCGCCATTCCAGACGATGTTTGTCCCTACAAGCTCAACATTTCCTGCTACCTCTCCCGAAAAAATCAGTTCCCCGAAGACAACTTCAAGGTCACCAATTAGTCTTCCATTGATGATGGCTTTGCCATTCACTACTTCGACTTTTCCAAAATACTCCTCGCCTGGGTTGATTATGAAATCCCTACCAATGTAACTTTTTGACCCTTTTCTCCGCTCTTCGGTTCGCTTATCCATAATTGCTTCGATAAGTTGCTCTGCTTCGTCAACGGTAATTTCCTTTCTGGCAAGAGCTTGTAAAATCGCAAGTAAGTCATTCGGAAGTTCTCCCATCGTTTTCACCTCTTTTCTTTTTTAAAATAGATATGGCCTCTTCAACGGTGATTTTCTTCTCTTTCAGAAGCTTGAAGACATCCTCAGAGTTAACCTGTTCTTCTTCCTCTTCTATTGGCGTGAGCCCCATCTTTTCTAAGACTTTGTCAAGCCTTCCTCTCAATGCGAAATATCCGATACCTGTTAGCCGTTCCATCTCTTTCAAGTTACCCTTTGTTCTGAGAAACATCATAATGAATCTTGTGTCTTCTTCATCTAAGTATGCAAATGCGGGTGCTTCAAACGCGCCACTAACGGTAACACCATCATCATCACATCTAAGCTGCACAACTTTCATTGGCTTCCCGCATACCGGACATCTCGGTAGCATTTTTGCCACGGTACTCACCTCCCAAAAATATTGTATCACTATCAAAATAATTTGTCAAATTAGACAAAAAAATATACAAAAGAATGGAGTAAAAAGTAGTATAAACTTTCGAAAAACCTCTCTTTGAAATCTACATAACTTGTGGTATAATCACATTGCATTGTGCTATTTTTTTCATTCTTTATAAACATTGGGGGGATTTGAGTGGCAAAAGAGAAGTTTAACCTTCAGGATCGTTTTCTGAACATTGTTAGAACTCGGAAGATAGAGGTGAAGGTTTATTTAGTTAACGGTTTTCAAGCCAAGGGTATTGTTAGGTCCTTTGACAACTTTACTGTTCTTTTAGAAAACGGTAGGCAACAGATGCTTATTTACAAGCACGCTATTAGTACAATTCAACCAGCTCAGTACATCATGCTAATGAAAACGGAGGAACAAGAGGGCGAACAGCAAGAGCAAGACCAACAAGGGTTTGAAGAAACGCAAGAGTAGGTTTATATAGGTTTATAGAAGTTCAGTAGTAGAAGGGGGGATGACACAGTTTAGGAGAAAAGGAATAATAGTAGCAATAACGCAGGCTTTCGATTATAAAACTAAGGAATCTGTTGAAGAATTAGAGTTGTTGTGTAAGACACTGGATATAGAGATTTTGGACACAATAATTCAACGCAGAGAAAAACCAGACCCGGCAACTTACGTCGGTAGTGGGAAACTTGAGAAGGTAAAAAACTTTTGTGAAGAACACCAAATTGATGTAGTTATCTTTGATGATGAAATAACACCAATTCAACAAAGAAACATAGAAAATGTTTTAAGTGTTCCTATCCTTGATAGAACGCAGGTAATCCTTGAAATTTTTTCCAGGCATGCAACGACTCACGAAGGGAAGCTACAAGTGGAAATGGCAAAACTTATTTATGAATTGCCTCGACTGAGAGGAAAAGGTTTGTATTTGTCAAATCCTGGCGCAGGTATAGGTACGAGGGGTCCGGGTGAAACTGCGCTTGAACTTGATAAAAGAAGGGTAAAGCAAAGAATTTCAACTTTGAGAAAGGAACTCGCAAAATTAAAACTCAACAGAGAAAATGCAAGGAAGTCCAGATTAGAAAGCGGATATTACCTTGTTTCAATTGTTGGTTATACGAACGCTGGGAAAAGTACGTTGTTGAGTTCAATTTCAGGTGAAAAAGACATCTTTGTTTCAGATAAACTCTTTTCCACATTAAATCCAACTATCCGAAAGGTTAAATTACCGAGTGGTCGAAGTTGCCTTGTTGGAGATACAGTAGGGTTCATAAGTAAGCTACCTCACACACTTGTTGAGGCTTTTCACTCAACACTGGAAGAAATACTCTATTCGGACCTGTTGTTGCTTGTTGTTGATATTTCGGATCCATTTTACAAAGACAAAATCCGCGCCTCATACAGCGTGTTAGAAGAAATTGGAGCTCACGAAAAGCCAATAATTCTTGTTTTTAATAAAATAGATGTGCTGCCAGGTGATAAACTTGAGCTTATAAGGTACGAATACCCTAATGGGGTTTTCATATCCGCGAAACAAGGAAAGGGCTTGGATGGGTTGTTCTCAAAGATGGAGGAATATTTTAAATCTTTTGATGTCCGCGTGAAGCTCAGAATAAGCCATTCAGATTATGGATTAATTTCTAAGTATTTTGAATACGTGACTATAGAGAAGTTGGATTCTTTAGGTGATTTTGATTTTGTCCAAATAAGTGGACCTGAGAGTATTGTGCTCAAAATAGAACATATTTTAAATGCAAAGGTTGAGAATTTTTATCTCTAAGGAGAGGTGAACATGGAGGTATTAGAAGTTAGACATCCCTTAAACCGCTTTAAATTTATTTTGTTTGTCAGCTTCTTTTTCATAGCTTTTGTACCATCTTTACTCGTAGCTTTGTATCAACTACCCGTAGATAGTTCGTATATTACCGCTGCATTCTTGGAGTTCCGAGCCACTGGAAAGGTTCCACATTTCCATTCGGGAATAGACTTTAGCACTTTTCTAAAAGAAGGAATTCCTATTAAAGCTGTTGATAATGGTTTTGTAAGAAGATTGGAGATAGATTTGGATAACATATATGGTAACACTGTAGTTTTGGAGCACACAGATGGGTACAGGACGTTGTACGCTCACCTTTCGCAGTTTGCAGAGAAATATGAAAAATTGGCAAATATGTTGAGAGAAGAGTTCGGGTCTAGAAGAATTGTTGTTGAGTTTTTATCAGACGATTGGAAAGTTTCTGCAGGTGAGGTAATAGGTTATTCTGGGAAGACCGGTGAAGCCGCACAACCACATTGTCATTTCGAGGTTCGAGACAAAGAGGAAAAGAACATCTATGACCCCTTGGATTTTATTGACAAAAGTTTGTTGAAACCCGTACAAATGAGGATTATTTTGAAGAGTTTGATAATAGATGGTAAAGAATACCCGTATTCCGAAAATGCTACATACGAGTTTTCCGGAACATATCCAAAAATAGCTGCTGAAGCATACACAGAATTAGCAAAAAATTTACTTGGAATTAAAGAAATAAAAGTGTACTTTTCAGGTGACTTGGTGTATCATATAATACTTGACAGGTTACCTATGGAATATTGGGAGAAACCTTATTCTCTGTATGACGAACACACTGTAATGACATCACTTATTTATAAAGGATATTACAAGTTATATAGTGATGAGTTGCTCCCTTACGTCAAGGTGAACAGAGTAAAAGAGTATAACATGAGCTCCTACAAAGTAGTGCTCGAAATAGGTGATGCTTTTGGAAATGTTGGAAAGTTTTCTTTCAACGTTCAAAGAAGGTGATTCATATGTTTTTCTTCAAAAAGAGAGAGAAAACAGAAGCAGATTTGGAAAAGAACCCGTTTTATAAGGAGTCCAACGCCTTAGTTGTATATATCAAGTGTAGTAAATGTGGAGAGTTATTTAGAAGTCACCTACGTATTGGTTATGATTTTATAATAGATTACGATAACAGGTCAGCACCTTTCAAAATTGAGAAGATTTATGTAGGTTCAAAATGTCCCAATAAGATTGAACTAAGAGCAAAGTTCACTGGCTCTTATAAGCCAGTGAGCATCGAAATAGAAGGTGGAAAGTTTATATCAAAAGAAACTTACGAAAGGGAGGCAGAGAGATGAGAAGGTTGTTCACGAGTGAAAGTGTTACGGAAGGACACCCAGATAAGATGGCAGATCAGATTAGTGATGCCATCTTAGATGCGATTATTGCAGAAGACCCAAAAGCCCGTGTTGCTGTTGAAACGTTGCTCACAACAGGTGTTGCTATTGTTGCAGGTGAAGTAACGACAAGGGCGTACGTTGATGTCCAAGATATTGTAAGAAAGACGGTTCTTGAAATTGGTTACACAAGAGCAAAGTACGGTTTTGATGGTGAAACTTGTGCGGTTCTTTCTTCTATACACAGCCAGTCACCAGATATTGCACTTGGTGTTGACGAAGCAGCAGAGTACAAAGAAGGTCAAAAAGCAGAAGATGAGTTTGAAAAAATCGGAGCCGGTGACCAGGGAATGATGTTTGGATACGCAACAAACGAAACAGAAGAGCTTATGCCTCTTCCAATAATGCTTGCACACAAACTTGCCATGAAACTTGCGGAAGTTAGAAAGAACGGAACAGTACCTTTCTTGAGACCAGATGGTAAAACGCAAGTTACCATCGAATACGACGAAAATGATAAACCGATAAGAGTTGACACAGTTTTGATTTCTACACAGCACGAACCAGATGTTACAATTCCAGAAATTAAAGAAGCGCTTGTGAAATATGTAATTGATCCAGTCATTCCTGAAAACTTAAGAGATGAGAAGATGAGAATTCTCGTAAACCCTACGGGTCGTTTTGTCCTTGGTGGTCCTTCTGCGGATACTGGACTTACGGGAAGAAAAATTATAGTTGACACATACGGTGGAGCTATACCCCATGGTGGTGGCGCGTTCAGTGGTAAGGACCCAACAAAAGTCGATAGGTCAGCACATTACTTTGCAAGGTACGTTGCCAAGAACATTGTTGCAGCAGGTTTGGCAGACAGATTTATGATTCAGGTTGCTTACGCTATCGGAGTTGCAAGACCGGTATCTATAATGATAAATACCTTCGGAACGGCAAAAGTTGACGAAGAAAAACTGTTGAAAGTAATAACAGAACTATTTGACTTCAGACCTGGAGCTATTATCAAGAAGCTTGATCTTCTTAGACCAATTTACAAAAAGACAGCGGCATATGGTCACTTCGGTAGGAACGACCCTGATTTCACATGGGAAAAGACCGACATGGTTAAAGAATTAAGAGCTGCGTTCAATTTGTAATTATTTATTTTAGGATTATAGAGAGTGAGAAAAGTCCCATCTAAGGATGGGGAATCGATTAGGAAGAAAAAACCAAAAACGAAAAAGTAGGAGGGATTTGTTCATATGCCTAACACAAAGTCAGCGGCAAAACGTGTAAGAGTGTCTGAGAAAAGAAGGATACTCAACAAAGCTTACAAAACCAGTATGAAAAACAAGATTAAAGCTGTTCTCAAAGCTATAGCTGAAGGCAAGTCTGTTGAAGAAGTACAACAGCTCTTCAGAGTAGCTCAAAGCGCTATCGATAAGGCGGCAAGAAGGGGCGCAATTCACAAGAACCAAGCAAGCAGGAGGAAATCAAGACTAGCAGCAAAGGTTAAAGCTTACGTTGCTGCTAAAGAGCAAGGGGTGTAAGAATGTCGTTCTACTACGTTATGGAACTGACCGTAAGTGAACAGCGAGCAGATTATGCACTGAAAAATGAAGAACTTAGAAGGATAGTCGAAGAAAAGAGATGCGAAATAAAATTCGAAAATGGTTCTCTTATTATCAAGTTCCCAGAAAACGAAGACCTGGATGAGGAAGTTATGCAAACCGTTCTTGAAGTGTTAAAGACGCCAGTAAATGCAAAAGAGTATATCTACGAGAACGGAGAAAAAATAGAGATATTCTCTGGGAAATTAGACCCTGCTCACCCGCTTGGACAAGCAAAAGAAGAGATAAAGGAAAGAACCATAGAGAGCCTTGAAGAAGAGGAAGAGGAAGAATTGAAACCACATTACGAAGAACTTCTCGATGAAATCGACGAGGAAGAAGAAGAGTAAATTGTTAAATTGAATAAACACAAAAACCCCCGCACTTTTTGGCGGGGGTTTTTTGATTGTGATTTTCAAAATTTTAAATCCTGAATTTTTTCACATACTCGTTCAAATCACTTACAGCTTTTGCTAGTTCGTCTGAATAGTTCTTAACCTCGTTAACTTGTTCTGCTTGATTTGCAATTTGTGCTGCCATTTCCTCGATATCATGTTCCACTTCTTGGATGTTCTTAGTGATTTTATCCATCGCAGCACTGACTTCCTCTGTTGCGCCGCTCTGCTCTTCGGCCGTTGCTGCCAAGTCGGCTGTCATCTTCGAAACCTCTTCTATCTTTTCTATCAACATTTTCAGACTTTCTCCGGCTTCCTTAACTGTTGCAACATAACCATCTACTTTTTGACTTACTCCTGTCGTCACTTTTTCAACCTTCTTCGCTTGCTCACCTATTTTCCCAAGTATCTCTGCTATCTTTTTAGTTGCTTGCCTACTCTCTTCGGCAAGTTTTCTTATTTCGTCCGCAACGACTGCAAAACCTCTTCCCGCTTCTCCTGCACGGGCCGCTTCTATTGCCGCGTTTAGTGCCAGCAAGTTCGTTTGTTCCGCTATGCTCGAAATAGTATCGACTATCTCACCTATCTGATTCGAGAATTTTGTTAGTTCAACTATAGCATTTAATGATTCGCCCATACCACTTCTGATTTCACCTACTGATGTCTCGACTTCCGACATTCTATGAGAAACAGTTGTGACATTTTCTTTCATAAGTTCTGCACTTTGGGATAGTTTCTCTGAATATCTTGCTATGTTTTGAGCACCTGCGGCAATCTCTTCCATACCGCTGTTTGCCTCTTGTGTTGCCGCCGCAATATCTTGGACCTCAAGCGTTGTTTTCTGAACTGTTTCCTTGGATGCCATTGCTGCTTCAGCCGAATTCTTTGCAAGGTCATCAAGCATGAAGGAAACGGATGATACCTGTGCACCAAGTTTCATAACCTCTCCAACTGTTTGCTTAAAGCTACCTATAAGTATTTTAAATGCACGACCGAGTTCAGCAATTTCATCTTTACCAAGCTTATCTTCGGAAATTTCAGCTGTTAAATCGTTGTTTGCAACTTTCTGAGCAACTTCAACGACATGGTTGATACGTTTGGTTATAGTGTCTGTTAAAAAGAGTGCAATCAAAGCTGCACCAAGCGCAATGATTGTTCCAGCAAACACGCCAGACATTATAATCTTTTTAGCAGCATCTGTGACTTCAGAATACGGTATTATGCCTATGGCCGTTAAATTGTAACTTCCTATCCTCTCAAATGCTGCGAATTTTTTCCCGTTGAAGTTGTAAACAACACTTCCTTTGGTTTTTGAAATAATAGCCTGTGCAAGTTCTTTTAATGCTTCCTCTTTAGTTAAGTCAAGTTTTCCAACATACTCTGCTTTTGGATGAGCAACTGTTAATGTTCCAAAAGCAAGTGTCAAGTAACCCGATTTCCCTATCTTTACTTTAGAAGCCATTTTTTGTAAATCATCTAAAGGATACAATCCAGCCAATACTCCAATAACGTTTTCTCCAAAATCTTTTACAGCGGCCACAACCAGAATAAGTTGTTTGCCACCGTGTTCATACGGGATGTAGATATCGTACTCTTTCTTTTTCGTTAGTATGTTCTCAATTACATCGCTTGGAAATTTAACACCGACAAGTCCATCTTTAGAAACGACTCGCTTATCTGGCAGAATCACAAAGATATCTAAATACCCCTTCGGGTTTAGGGCACTGTAAGCGTTTCTAACACCCCATCCCAGTTGAGAGATTCCCAGTTCGTCACTTGTATTCATCATGTACGGTGATATAGCACCACTGGCTGAATATTCGTACAACGGTTTGACAATTTTATTTATGTAGATTTCTACGTCCTTTCTGACAGAGCTCAAAACAAGAGTTTGAATTTGAGCTGCAGCGTCCCTAACTACTGAAGTAGATACAAGCACCGAGACAAAGACACTCACAACTGAGGCAACAACGCCAACCAAAACCAAAGACAAGATAAGTTTTGCTCGCAAACTCATGAAAACACCTCCTTAAGAATCACTTCTTTAACTTTCTCAAAATTCTCACCAAAATATCTATCTTCTGATAATCTTACATTAATTTTACCATAAAAATCTTCAATTTTACAAGAACTCCTTAAGGGTCTTCGCGAATCTAAGGCAACAGAAACAAGCATCGCTTCAATGCTAATTAGTGAGACAATGTTGTCAAAGATTTTCCTAAGCTTTCTAACCGCATTAGCTCCCATACTAACGTGATCTTCTTGATAAGCTGAAGTCGGTATAGAATCAGCACTTGCTGGATGAGAAAGGACCTTGTTTTCGTTACATATGGCAGCAGCCGTGTATTGCCAAATCATATAACCGCTGTTTAGACCTTCTTCGCCACCAGCAAGGAACGGTGGTAGACCTTCGTTGACCTTTGGATTAACTAATCTATCAATTCTCCTTTCTATCATATTTCCCATCGAAGTTAATGCGATTGATAAGTAATCTGCGCAAAGAGCCAAAGGTTCTCCATGGAAATTGCCACCACTGACGATTCCATCTTCGAAAACTAAAGGATTGTCAGTAGCAGAGTTAATTTCACGCTGGACAACTTCTTTAACCCATTCGATAGTATCCAAGACCGCTCCGTAAACTTGAGGTATCGTTCTCAGTGTGTAAGCATCCTGCACTTTCCCACAGTTTTTGTGGCTCTCTCTGATTTGACTTCCGTCGAGAAACTCCCTGAGCATCTGTGCAACTTTTATCTGACCTGGATGCGGTCTCGCGAGCTGTATTCTTTCGTCGAATGCTGCAGGAGTTCCGAAAAGTACATCGACACTTGAAGCGGCAATTAAGGTGGCTATCTTCATAAGTTTTTCTAAGTCACGTACGATTAAAGCTAAGTGTGCTGCCATGAACTGAGTCCCGTTTATCAAACTTAAACCTTCTTTTTCTTCCAAATGTATTGGTTGGAAACCATAATCTGAGGGATTGAAGAGAACAGCTTTTCCATCTCTGACGATTTTTCCTTCCCCAATTAATACCATTGCAATGTGCGATAAGGGAGCTAAATCACCACTTGCGCCAACTGAACCTATTTCCGGAACAGCAGGCGTTATTTTTTTGTTCAAGAGCTCCACGAGTTTTTCCACAACTATCGGTCTAACACCACTGAGTCCTTTAGCTAATGCGTTGGCTCTTATTAATATAATTGCTCTCACGAAGTCTTCAGGAAGATAATTACCTACACCTGCAGAGTGTGAGAGAATTATGTTTTTTTGTAGCTCTTTGAGTTTTTCCTTTGATATTCGAATATTTGCTAGCGCGCCAAATCCCGTGTTGACACCGTATATGGGTTTGCCCACGTCAAGAAACCTTTGAACAATTTCTCTACTTTTTTTTACTTTTTCGTAAGCTTCTAAAGATATCGCAACTTGGGCATGCTCCCGACTTACAAGATGAACATCTTCCAAAGTTAGATGTTCACCGTCTATTGTAACATGGGGAGCGTTTACAGTACTTGACATTTTCATAATTCACTTCCCCTTATCTTTGTTAAGTGTTTACCTTCTACGAAACGAGCCATTATGTAAAGCAAATCAGAGAGACGATTCAGATACTTTATAATTTCTGGTCTTACTTGTTCTTGTTCTGAAAGACGTACGACGAGCCGTTCTGCTCGCCTTGCAATTGTTCTGCATACATCTAAATAAGCGCTTGGAATAGTTTCGCCCGGTAGGACGAAAGAATCAAGTTTTACAGTTTCCTCATAGGTGTGAACATATTTCGTAAGCGTTTCAACGTCTTCGTCATTTATCAACCTGACAAATTTTTCTCCTTTTGCCAGTTCGGCTGCCAGTCTAAAAAGGTCCCTTTGGACCTGTTCTACGATTTCCCTTTCGTAATCGGGTAAGAAATGCTTGACCAGCCCCAAAAATGAGTTCAATTCGTCAACAGTACCATAGCTTTCAACCCTAAGATGTGCTTTTGATATGCGTTCTCCGTTTGCAAGACTTGTTTCTCCCATATCGCCAGTTTTCGTCGTAATTGACATAATTGTCCCCTCCAAATTTTTTAGAATAAGGCTGTCTCGTCTAAAACTTATTATACTAGGTTATGTAGTTTTTCACAAACTCAAGAAATACAGTCTATTACTTTTGTAATGCGTTATCTTTGAAAGTTCTGTTCCATGCACCTTTGTTCATTTAAAATCTTTCCGTAAATGACCACGTTCTCGTAAGTATAAGGGTTCTTAAGATAACAGCTTTTTTTACCCTCTAGTTGGAAACCATATTTTTCTAATATTTTTCGCATGGGTATGTTCTTTTCCAAGGTTTCTGCTTCAATTCTGATAGCGCCGTTATTTTTTGCCCAATCAATAGCCAATTCCGTAAATTTGGAACCAAGTCCTTTACCCCTGTGTTCTAGTATAATCTCCATCCCAAGTTCGGCAACATGCGCTGTTTTCTTTTTGTTATCCAAAAACCACACCCACAATTGACCAACGATGTCATGAGCGTATTCAGCAACTAAAAACAACCTGTTGTCCATTGATAGCCAGTTCTTTATCCAATTTGTCATTCCTTCCATAGTTATCTCGTCAGGTTCGGAAAGTATCGTATCGCTTTCTGCAGTAACTTTCTTGCGCATCAAGTATGCCTTTTCGATATCATCTAAAGAAACTGACCGTAAGATGTAATCCTTGAATTGAACAGGTAAGTTCAGCCCTTGGAAATCAACCCCCATACTATCCCCCCTGAAAGAATCTATAAGCGTGCAGTATTAACAAAAAACAACCCCAACAACAGAAAAACGTGTTGGGGTCTTCATTATTTACGCAAGTTATTATCCAGCACTTCCGTTATTTGGTTTTAACGCTACGATTTCCAAATCGACTAAACTTCTTACATTTTCAAGAAGCCTGATTGCGTCAACTACTGTGTCTTTTGTAGCAATGACTTTGAGATATTCACCTTCGAAGCTCCTTATGTTCATAACATTATCTTCAGCTTCAAGCAAATAGTTTAGGATGTGAACGTCTTCTTTTTTTATTTTTACTAAAATATCGTATTCAACGGGTTCTTGAACGTTTAACTTATCATCCTTCATCACTTTTCTGCTTCCTCCTTAGTTCGCTCTTGGGTATTTTCAACACCAGAGATATGCATTGTTAATGGACAGGGAGCTAACTTTTTGCGTGGCTGTGATAAGAATTTCCTGAACTTTTCGACAATTTCTTTTCCTTCGTCTTCAAAAAGAAACCTTGCAAAGTCTGAGAATTTATTCACCGTGTTTTCACTTAGGTTGAAATATATGTTCCATGCTGCTTCATCCGCTTCTTCTGAAGAAAGTTGTAAAATCTCACAAAAGAATATCTTAACGGCATTAAACCGTGCGTTTTCTGCAACAGCTATTCTTTTTCCTTCTGGTGTTAAAGAAATACCTCCTCTGTGTTCGTAATAAAGTAGACCTGCACTTGCTAATCTTTCCAGAAATTGCTTTGCTGAAGGCATCTTAACTCTTAAAAAGTTTGATATCTTTTTCAGCCTGGTCCATCCCATTTCGTTTAGTGTTAAGTAGACTGCCAAAAGATATTTTCTTTCAGTTGGTCCAAGTTGGTTTTCCACAAGCCTCACCTCGCTAAGGTTCCTTAAATTTTTTTGAAATTAATACCTAAATGCGCTCCTACCTATGAATTCTCTTATAATGGATGTTCGTGGAATGTCTTCTATGTTAGTGATAGGTAAGAAATAATCAAGTATCTTCAATAACCTGTTAGCTTCCGTTGATTCAGGAACATCATCGGGAACTACCGTCAGAAGAGGTTCCGCAAAGATTTTGAGAACAGACACTTCGTAAATAAGTGCGCTATTGAACATCGCATCTGCATTCTCTTGATACGGGAAGATGTTTCTTTCCTCTCCGCGTCTCACACTATCCCACATTCTTAGTGTTGCAAGTGCATCGTGTCCTCTAAACTTGCTATCCCTCACCATTCTTCTTAGAAGCCTCACATCGGTCGTGTGTAATCTATTGACGTTATCCAAGTTAAGCTGAGCGAGCGCACTTGCGTAGATTTTGAATTTTAATTCTTCAGGCACAAGTTCTGTTAGTTTTGGATTGAGTCCATGTATACCCTCAACTATTATTATCTGATCCTTGTCTATTTTCATCTTTGTTCCCATTGGCTCTCTTTTCCCCATAACGAAATTGAATTTCGGTATTTCAACTTCTTTGCCATTGAAAAGGTCAACTAAGTTTCTGTTGAATAAATCAACATCTATCGCTTCAAGTGCTTCAAAATCATAATTACCATTTTCGTCGCGAGGTGTTTTCTCCCTGTCAACAAAGTAGTCGTCTAAGGATATAGTGACGGGCTTAAAACCACTCGCCTTTAGTTGTACCATCAACCTTTTTGAAAACGTTGTCTTTCCACTTGATGAAGGACCTGCGATAAGCACCAATCTGACGTTACCTTTTTTCTTAATCTCTTCAGATATCATAGCTATTCTTTTTTCATGGAGTGCTTCTGCAAGTATTATTAAATCAGTTACCGCTCGTTCGCCTTTTGCAATCACTTCATTTAGTTCTCCAACGGTGTTTATCTCCATTATTTCGAGCCATCTCGAGTATTCAAGAAAGACGGCAGATAGTTTTGGTAGCGGTTTAAACGCAGGTACTGAAACATTTCCGTCTTTAACCACAGGCAAAAGAAGGACAAATCCTTGTTCGTATTTGACAATGTCGAACCACTTCAGGTACCCTGTGGACGGTGGCATGTAACCATAGAAATAGTCAAAATGTCCATCCGCCTCGTAAACCTTCACTGTTTTTTTCTTTCTATACTTCAGGAGTTTTACCTTATCCTCCATTTCTGCTGAAGCAAAAAGTTGAATTGCTTCGCTTTTCTGTAATTCCGTCTTTTTAAATCTTATGTTGGCTTCAACCCATTTTCTCATTTCGCTTGCGAGTTTTTTTACATCGTCTTCAGAGAGTTCTACAGGTGTATTTTTATCTCTTATCTCACAGTATATTCCATGACCAATCGCATGTAGCACTTTAAGAGTGTAGGTTTTAAACAAACTTCTAACAGCAGCGTGTAAGATGAATAGTAAACCACGTTGATATATCCTCATTCCATCTTGCGACTCAAGTGTGATAAAAGTAACTTCCCCTGAACGATATATTGGTCGGAATAGTTCAACTATTGAGTTATTTAACCTTGCTCCGAGCACCATCTTTCCGGTTTTTTTCTCATACTCTTTAGCAATTTGTTCTAAAGTTGTACCCTGAGCTATTTCATAGGTTTCTCCGTCGACATAGATTTTAAGCATCTCCATACGTCTTTCCCTCCTATTTGTGATTGTTTGGTGGTCTTCTGCTTTGAATGTAGCTGATAATTATACCATATTCGAGTTATTTTTTCCAAGTTACTTCAAAGTTTGACGGGTTTACATGAGTAAAATGCACATGGACGTTTACTTTGGCAATTTTCTTGATTTCTTCCTTGGTAATCTTGTCTTTGAAATGGGGGTGTAATTTGATAATAACTTCTGAAACATCCTTGGGCTTCTTTTGAAGTGTGTTGAAAAGCTGTTGAATAACGAGTTCAGCGCTTGGTATTGTTCCTTTTCCGTTGCATACTGGACATATTGTTGTTAGGCGTTCGTCTAACGACTTACTTGTTCTTTTCCTGGTCATTTCAAGAAGTCCGAGTTGGGTAAAGCCGTAGATTTCAACCCTGTTTCTATCCTTTAAAACTTCCTTTTTCATGATTTCGATGATTTTATTTCTACTTTTTTCACTTCTCATATCTATAAAATCTATTATTATTATACCTCCAAGATTTCTCAATCGTAAAATTCTTGCAATTTCTACAGCGGCTTCCGCGTTTATTTGTTCCGACAGTTCTTCGTGGTCACTTGTGGTTGTAAAGTGTCCAGAATTGACGTCTACTACAACCATCGCTTCTGTCTTGTCAATTACTATTTCGCCACCTGAAGGCAAAGGAATGTGACGGTTTAAAACACGTTTGAGCTCCTCGTTTATCCCCAGCTCTTCGAATGCATCTCCATCGATTACTCTTATCCGAATATTTTTAGAGTAGTTCCTTATCAACTCTTTATACGTCGGTGAGTTAGTAACTACTTCGTCGACCCCTTGTTTTAAAAACTCTCTAAGCAAGAATTCATCAGAGTCTGACTCTTTGTAAAGTAGCTTGACTTTTTTAGCCTTCTTAAATTCTTTTACTAACTCGCTCCACTTGGCTATCAGTAATTCACTTTCTTCGTAAATATGCTGTTCTGTAGCTTCTGCTGCAGCAGTTCTTATTATGAACCCGCAAGAGTACTTTTCACGTAATTTGAGTCCTAATTCTTTTAGCCTATTTCTATCCTCTGAGTCTTGAATCTTTCTTGACACACCTATACTGCGCGAAAACGGCATTAATACGACATATCTACCTGGTAGACTTATATTTGTAGTTACCTGTGGTCCTTTCGTTTGACCACCTTCCTTTTTTATCTGGACAAGTACTTTTTGACCTTCTTGGAGTTTCTTCAAACCGAATGTTTCCAGATACTCGGGTCGTATGTCTTTCAATCTCAGAAAACCGTTTTCGTTGTTTGATAGCTTTACAAAAGCAGCCTCAAGCGCAGGTACAGACTTCTCTATTCTGCCTACAAATATACTCCCAGCAACGCTCTCTTCATCATCTGGGAAGTATATTTCTGTCAGTTTTCCATTTTCAAGAAGTGCTGCATGGGTTTTGTCGTTCTTTCTGTTTATAACCAATGTCACATACTACACCTCTTCACAGCGCTTGTAGAAAATTTGTGGAAAGTCATTACCAGGTTAAAAACTTTCAAGGTATTTCCGCTGTTCATCGGTTAGATTATCAATCTCTATTCCCAAAGACCTTAATTTCAACATTGCTACTTGCCTATCGAGTTCTTCAGGGTAATCGTAAACTATGTTTTTTAAATCTTTGTAGTGTTGCGACAGGTAGAGCAGAGATAACGCTTGAAGTGCGAACGATATATCCATAATCTCTACTGGGTGCCCATCGGCAGCAGCCAAGTTAACTAACCTTCCTTGTCCAATAACGAAGATATCTTTTCCATTAACTTCATAGCATGTTACGTTCTTTCTTATCTCGTATTTTCTTGTTGCAAGTTTCTCCAATTTTTCCATAGGTATTTCAACATTGAAGTGACCAGCATTTGCTAAAATAACTCCGTTTTTCAATTTACGAATCGTCTCTTCACTCAAGACATCACATACACCTGTTGCGGTGATTATTATGTCCGCTTGTGGAGCAAGTTCATCAATTTTTCCAACATCGAATCCATCCATAAGTGCTTCAACGGCCTTAATAGGATCGACCTCACTAACCATTACTCTGGCACCTAAACCGTGTGCACGTAATGCGATGCCTCTCCCACACCAACCGTAACCGGCTACGAGTACTCTTTTGCCAGCCACAAGAAGGTTCGTGTTCCTCATTATCGAATCCCAGGTTGACTGTCCGGTTCCATATCTGTTATCAAACATAAACTTCATTTTTGCATTGTTAACTGCTATTACTGGAACTTTCAGTATACCTTGGGCTTGTAAGTTCTTCAATCGCCTCACACCTGTTGTTGTTTCCTCGGAAACACCTTTTAGATTATCCAAAACTTCTTTTCTTTCTGTATGCGCAAGTACTGTTAAATCAGCACCATCGTCAAGTATTAAATCAGGTTTGTAGTCTAGGATTTTGTGTAGAAAAGAAAAATACTCTCTTTCATCTTCCGTTCGCTTAGCATGAACAATTATTCCATAGTCTTTGAGCGCTTCTGCAACATCATCTTGAGTTGATAGAGGGTTGCAACCAGTTACAAAGACATCGGCGCCAAGTTTTTTTAGGGTTATCGCAAGATAGGCGGTCTTGGCCTCAAGGTGGATTGACATTCCTATCTTCAGACCGTTCAATGAGTAACTCATCGTTTGGATAGAATTTAACAATTTCATATGTTTAGACACCCAGTTTATTTTTTGATGGCCTGAGCTTTCTAAATTCTTCTCTTGAATATCCATATCGTTCCTCCTTTGCTCTCGTTGGCATCTAGTTTATTTTGCTACCGCCAGTGGCACCTTTTTTTCGATTTTTGAGCTTCCAGAAACAAAGGTAATTATCAGGTCATAAACCCCAGGTTCTGTAAACGAAAGCTTTTCTAACTTAGTTATGAAAGAGCGACCGAAAGGAATGCAGTATACTCTTCTGTTATTAATTTCAAAGTTGTAACCTATCTTTGCAATGCTGAATTGTATCTTATCAATCTTCAGGAAACGTTCTTTGCTCATTTTATTTACCAAATAAACCTTGATTACGGGAATCTTGCCAACGACCACGGGTTCTTCACTCTCGATGTTAAAATCTATATCTTTTGGAGAAAATTCTGGATTTTTCGCTATTGGTATTGCAGATTTAAATTCTTTTATGGTGCCATCTTGAAAGTAAAGTTTAGCGTTTATTTCCTCGATTCCTTCCGTTTCGGCTTTGAACTTCGTACTTGCTTTGAATGCATGTGATTCACCGGGGTAAAGCTTTACATTTTCATTCACGTATTGTTGAAATTCGTTGCCTTTGTAGCTCCATATTATCTTTGCAAGTGCTATATCCACCGGGTGGATTGTTCTGTTTATAATGTAAACAGATGGTTGGAATTCTTCACCAACCAGGTAATAAGGCTCAGACAGTATACCATAGAGTATTTCTTCTTTGTATATCAAACTTCGTGAAATCTCTGCTACTTTCCCATTGATTTTACATCTAGCATAGATTGTGTACGTTCCACCAGGCAAATTTGCCAGAAAGACGTTCTCTTCCAAATTAAAGACTAGCCGTCGACCTTGAGCTTGAACGGACCCTTGGACTGGATTTGAATACGAGAATTCATAAATTGTTTTTGAATTGTTGTAAATCTTAAAGTAAAAATCTGAAATAACAAAGTTCCTCTCTGCTCGTTTCGTATTTACAATATAAACCCGTGCGCCAATTTTTTCTGGGGCAGTGTACTCAGGTTTTGGGATTTCGATAGTCAATTGGAATGTGTCTACGATGTTAGAATACGTTTGTGGAGAAACGTTCCTGACAAAGAAAAGAAACGAAAAAACAGCCAATACTATTAAAACGTTGAGGAAGAGAAATTTAAAGCTTCTCTTCCTCATTGCACTGTAAGTGGCACTTATTTCTCTCTCTTTTTCCTTTCTGAATTTCTCGGGATCAAAGCCCAAAAAACATTCCCCCCTCAGTGTTTTACTGTTCTTCTTCCTCTTCTTCGCCCACAACTGCTAAGATTTCTTCAATTGTAGTCTCACCACTTAGAACTTTGTAAAGTCCATCTTGGAACATACTAATCATTCCATGTTTTCTTGCAGCCCTATCCAATTCGTAAGTCGATGCTCCTTTCTGTATGAGTCTTCGTATTTCGTCGTTAACCATGAGAACTTCGGCTACCGCAGTTCTACCTTTGTAGCCTGTGTTATTACATGCTGAGCATCCTTCACCAACGTATTGAACAGGATTCATTTGCGGAAACAACTTTCTGGAAAGTTTAACAAACCTTTCTGGCAGCTCTCGTTCAACTTTACACTTGCTGCAAACTTTCCTAACCAACCTTTGCCCGATAACACCTATTAAAGATGCCGATATGAGTGATGGTTCGATACCCATGTTGACTAATCTATCAATTGCACCAGCTGCAGTATTAGTGTGCAGCGTGGACAAAACTAGGTGACCAGTTAGCGATGCTTCAACTGCGAGTTGAGCGGTTTCTCTGTCCCTAATTTCACCAACCATAATGATGTCTGGGTCTTGTCGTAAAAACGCACGCAAGTATTTTGCAAACGTGAGACCTATTTCAGCATTAACTTGGCATTGCGTGATGCCTTCAACTGTGTATTCGACAGGGTCTTCTGCTGTGACTATATTGACGTCTTCGGAGTTCAACGAGTTTATTATTGCCACAAGTGTTGTAGATTTACCACTACCAGTAGGACCCGTGACAAGTAAGATACCATAAGGATGTTCTATCAATTTTTGAATTCTTTCGTAGTTGTAAGGCGAATAACCAAGTTCTTCAAGTTTTTTCTTTGATGAAGAGACTTTGAGCAAACGCATGACTACCTTTTCCCCATGAACAGATGGCATTGTGGAGACACGCAGGTCAAATTGTTCTTCTCCACGCTTGATGAAAAACTTTCCATCCTGGGGTAATCTTCTCTCAACTATATCAAGTCCAGCGAGGATTTTAATTCTTGAAACGACTGCTGCATGCATATTTCTCGGATATTCAGTAATTTTTCTTAAAACACCGTCAACACGATATCTGACAACAACGTTTCTTCTCTGAGGTTCAATATGAATATCACTTGCATCCAATTCTATTGCATGGTCAACAATGTTCGATACCAACCTTACAACAGGGGTTTCTTCTTGTTCAGAAACAGTTACCTCCTCTTGTTGTTGTTCTTCTGCTTCTTGTTGTGTAATTATCTCACCAATTTCTTGAACCATAAGTCCGGATGTAATGCCATGAAGTATATTATTGTAAAGTGTTTCAAAAATACTTGGCGGCATGAGACAAAAGTCAACATCTTTACCAAGCTTGAATTTTAATCTGCGTTTTATAACAGGAATATCGTAAACATTTGAAACGCCTACAATAACTTTACCTTCTTTTTCGTCTATAGGAACGATTTTTAGCTCATTTATCAAATCTTTCGGGAATGATTTTACAAACTCATCATTGATTTTGACTTCTCCTACACACGCTTGAATTTCGTATTGTTCTGCAAGTGCTTTCACAATATCGTCCCAAGTGCAGTATCCAAGCTGTATAAGGACTTCTCCAAGAGGTTTACGCAACTCTTTCTGAAGTTCCAGAGCGTTTTGTAGTTCAGTTGGTGTTATTATTCCTTTCTCTATTAACACATCCCCTAATTTCATTATCTTTTTCTCCACTCGGAGTCACCTCTTATTGTGGAAGCGAGAAATATATCGAAACCGGTCTTTAATCCTGCCTACCTTTGTATTCAAGTCCAAACTTATAAATTGCAGGTATATCTTCCTCAGACTTTCCGAACTTCTCTTCAACATCGAATCGAGTGGCTATTACGGTTACCCTCATTTCGTCATCTGCTAACTCATCATCGATTACCATACCAAATTTCATATCAGCATCTTCGCTGCAGGTTTGTTTTACTATCATTGCTGCTTCTTGCATCTCTTGTAATGTTGCGTTTCGCGGGGCAGAAATATTCAAAATGATTGACCTTGCGTTTTCAATTGGGTAATCTAAGAACTTGCTATCGAGTGCTTTCCTAGCAGCATCAAAGACTCGCTTTTCACCTTTTCCAACACCTATTCCAAGCATCGCGTTACCGGCATTTCTCATCACCGACTCAACATCTGCAAAATCAAGGTTGATATAACCACGCTTCATTATAAGGTCGGAGATGCCACGGACGGCTTGATGCAAAATTTCATCGGCAGTTGCAAACGCATCAACGATAGTTGTTGAAGGTGATAGTTGTTCGAGCAGTTTGTTGTTGCTTATTTTAATTAGTGTATCGACCTTGCCTGTGATTCGCTTTACACCTTCTAATGCCACATTCCATCTCGGTGTGCCTTCAAAAAAGAAAGGCATTGTGATAATTGCGACGGTTAGAATGCCCAAATTCCTGGCTATCTCTGCGATAACAGGTGCGGCTCCAGTTCCAGTTCCTCCGCCAAATCCTGCAGTAATAAACAACATATCAGTACCATGCAATATTTCCTCAAGCTTTTTCCTGTCTTCCAATGCAGCTTCTTCACCGATTTTTGGATTTCCGCCAGCTCCGAGACCTTTTGTCAACTTTTCTCCAATTTGTACGGTAATATCTGCTTTACTTACATCAAGGACTTGAGCATCTGTATTAACTGCAATCAATGTCACACCTTTCAATCCCATCTCTGCCATCCTGTTAATTGCGTTACAACCAGCGCCCCCTACCCCTATCACTTTCAGAACAGGAACACCTGGTATCCTTTCGATATCTCTTTGTTTGCTCTCCTTTTCTATCATAAAAGGCATACAATTTCCCTCCTTATCTTTTCATCCAAATCAACCGAATATTTTTCCGAAGGTCTCGGACAGTTTTTTGAAAAATCCTGTTCCTGATTGGCGTTTCTTCGTTTTTTCACCTACCATGGGACTATACATGTTTTGCTCTTTCTGATAAACTATTATGTTTCCAAAAGTAGCTGCATATAAAGGAGTAAATACATTGAATTCAGCACCTTCGGCTTTAAACATTTCTGTATCCGCTACTGTTCCGATTCTAACAGGGCACTTGAAAACTTCGCTTGCGAGTGTCTCAATTCGCTGGAGCATAGCCCCACCACCAGTTAAAACGATTCCACCAGGAATCCCAATGTTTCCAAAATCAGGGTATTTCACCGTGAAATCCTTGTAAAGTTTCTTTACCCGCATAAATATTTCCCTAAGTCTTGCGTAGATTATTCTCGATAAAAATTCTTTATCGGTTCGCTGGATAGTCCTACCATCCAAACCTTTGTATTCGATTGGTGTGGGTTCAATATCTAAGTAAACCGCCACACCGTATGTTTTTAATAGTCTTTCCGCCTCTTGTAAAGATGTCTTTAGAACTATTGCTATGTCTTTTAAAACGTTTTTCATAGATATCTCTATTCTCTCCATTTCAAGGGGTGTATTTGCATAGTACAGGGTTACCGTTGTGTAATTATAGCCTAAGTCCACGTGAACAACGCCTCTATCCTTTTCGACATTTGAAAGCACAGCTTCGGCATTTGATACGAATGAGATATAATATTCGGCTTCTCCAAGGATATCTTTCGTGGCGTATTCAACAATGTTCCTGTATTTTTCAGAGCCCATAACAACGGTGTAAATCGCTGCAATTTTTTTGGCTTTCATTCCAACAGGGTTGACAACTATCTTATTATCATCTAGTACGTATTTCTTTACAAAAAGATGCAGGGAGTTTCTCTCATTGTTTGGGAATAAATCAGCTAGTAAGTTATCGGTTAGCTTCGTTACATGTTCTTCAGAAACATATCCTTCATCTTTCTCAGTTAATATAAGCTCCTCAGTGATTTCTGTAAGAGTAAAATCACCGCAACTCGAAGAAACCAGTAACTCACCCCTAAGTTCTTTACCGAGCTGGTCTTCCAAATCTTCGATTATTTGTGTCATTGACTCGTTTAAAGCTACGACATCTTTGATTTCACCGTTCTCTATACCCCTTGTTTTCACATTGGAAAATGCCAAGACAGTGCCATAACCCTCACTAAAATCAACAACAATACCTTTGATACTGTCATTTCCAATGTCCAAAGAAACAATCTCTCGTGATTTAGGCACGATAATCACCCCTTTATTCTATAAATTCTACCATTTTTGAAGAGATATATTTTCTTGGAATCCATATAATACCACATCAAGGCAAGCGTATTAACACAAGACTGTATATCACTAATATCTGTTATATAGACCACTGCTGAATTTTTTGTGATAATGTATTTCTCTTTAAGGTTAATTTCGAAAACGCCCAATGGTATTGTCGGGGGTAAGTACTTTAAAAATGGACTAGTGACTCTACCTTCAGTGATATCAACATCTAAGCCTGTTACGAAAGGACCTGCCATTAAAACTGCCATATCATCATTTGGGTAGATGTCATATATACGACCATTTCTATCAACCTTCCAGAGTCTTTCACTGTAAAAAATTGAGAACCAATAAGTTGATTTGGAATCACTTCTAATTTCCTTGGTGTTAGATGCCTTTGCATGATATGTAGAAAATGATAACAAAATAATGTAGAAAATGATAATTGTTAGTTGTTTCTTCATCATGTTTTGGTCCTCACGATCTTAATTTTGAATTTTTGATTTTGTTTTATGTAATATTCAAACATATTTTATCACAAATTCTTCCTTAAAGTGAATAAGTTTTTTCAAAAGTTTGATATAATTTCAATGTAATGCGACGTGCAATCGAGGGAGGTAGAAACTATGAGAACTCGGATAAGCGTTTTATCAATTTTCCTTGTGGCGATGCTGTTATTATTATCAGAAGTTTTTGCCATCATTGTGGTTTACAGAGACGGTTCAACTCTTGAAGGTACTATAGAAGATTCGAACAGTAACTACGTAGTTCTAAATACTACACTTGGTAAGATACAGATTCCGGTATCTAATATCCGAAGCATAGTTTTTAAAAATGGAACAATACCGCAGAGCGGTCAAGAATTTTCCCTCAGCGGCAAAAGATACCGTGGTTATGTAACCGAACTATCCAAAGATTATGCGGTGGTCACAACATGGTTTGGAAAAATTAAGATAAACCTGAAATCAGATAGTGTGGATTTCCTGGGTTTTGAGAAAGCGGAATTACCTGGCATTACATCAGAATCTTTCTTCCAGGTTGAACTAGTACTCAACGATTACTACATATGCTCTCTAATTAATGGGGAAATGATTGTTGGGCTTGAATTGAATACAAGTGGCGACTATATTACTATAGTAGACAGTTACAAAAATACATTTTTCATACTAAAAGGTGCACTGGAATACATTTATATCCCTTACAAATACGCCAAAAGTTACGACTTGGTTGTTCTTAATACTGGACGAAAACTCTACGGCGTAGTTAAGAAATTTTCAGACACACAATATGAAATTTCTGGACAGTGGGGTAAAGTTGTTGTCAATCAAAATGATATTGTATTTTCTACTTACAAAGAAACGAAAGAACAACCTTCTCAAATTGTCCAATATGTTCAACCCACTCAGCAAACAAAGGTCGAATCTATTGCTACAATCATAGAAAAAGCTATATACGATAAGGACGGTGTGGCAACGATTGTCGCTGATGTTCCTGTAAAAGTGGAAGGCAAAGAGGTTAGAAAGATAAATATCTACCCTAAAGAAATCGTTGACCCAAGAACAGGAGTAACTTTTGTTCTTGTTCCCGGCGGAGTGTTTAAAATGGGGGCAGATGCGTCTTGGAGAAATGTTGAAGAAGATGAACTCCCCCAACGTGAAGTTTATGTTTCATCGTTCTACATATCTAAATACCCTGTTACTGTGAAACAGTATCTTGATTTTCTGAAAGCTTCACAGACGGGGTCTTC
This sequence comes from Fervidobacterium pennivorans, assembly GCF_001644665.1. Classification (NCBI taxonomy): domain Bacteria; kingdom Thermotogati; phylum Thermotogota; class Thermotogae; order Thermotogales; family Fervidobacteriaceae; genus Fervidobacterium; species Fervidobacterium ngatamarikiense. The sequence goes on along the minus strand of NZ_CP011393.1, from coordinate 1,003,585 downwards.
CATCATTGTTGGAAAACAGATAAACCCTGTTGAGATAGATTTTCTAGGTCAAAAAGTTAGAGTAAGTTATTCCGCTCCAGGTGATTTATTGAATGTTCCGATAACCGGTATAAATTACGCTTCAGCAAAAGCATATTGTGATTGGGCAGGATACCAGCTTCCAACGGAAGCACAATGGGAGAAGGCAGCTCGAGGTACGGATGGAAGAAGATATCCTTGGGGTAACGAAAGCCAGACTAAGTACAACGATGGAAGAAGAGATTATACAGTGGATGAGTTTGAAAACGTAGATATATCGCCTTACGGGGTTGTAAATACTTACGGTTACCCTATTGAATTGTGCAGAGATTACTATGCAAAGGATGCCTACAAAAAGCTTCCTAAGGAAAACCCGTTGAATACCACTGGAACATACGTCGTTGGGAGAGCGGGTGCCGTAGCTGGAAGAATTACAGATAGAATTCCTTTAACACCATCGGAACCAAGAAATGACGTAACCTTTAGAGTTGTAATGGATGCAGAAGAAGCATTTAACATAATCAAAAAACCTCTTAACAACAAGCTGTTGGGAATTACATGGTTTGTTGTAAATGAGAATGTTAAGAAACAGTACAACGTAAAATCAGAAGGTCTTTACGTAGCTTTTGTAGAGACAGGTTCACCTGCACAACTCGCGGGTATCAAAATTGGTGATGTAATAGTAAAAATCGATGGAAAAACCGTGAAATCATTTGATGATGCTCTAAAGGCGTTATCCGGAAAAAAGCAAGGTGATATTTCAACCCTCACAATTGATAGAGGGGGAAAAGTGATAGAAATAAAAGTTAGACTGGGAATTTGGTTGTTCTAGGGTTGCTTAAAATGCTTAGAGTTATTTTCAAAAGTTTCAAACAGCTTCTGAACCTTTGAACTATCTATGTCGCAAAAAACAACTAATTTTATCGAGCCTTTGTAGTTTGAAAAGAACCTTAATGTTTCATCTACACAAACCTTAATGAAATTCTCGAGAGGATAACCAAAGATTCCAGTCCCAACGAAAGGAATTGCAATAGAATTTATCGCTAATTCATCGGCTTTCGAGAATACATTCTCGAAAGCCTTTTTCATAATTTCGTCGTTACCTTTCTTGTTTCCTATCGGTCCAACAGTGTGTATAACATACTTTGCTTTCAAATTCCCAGCTCCTGTTACAGCCACGCCTCCGGGAGGAACAAGCCCGTTTTTTCTTACATACTCATCACTCTCTTTTTGGATTTCAGGACCTCCAGCCTGTGATATAGCACCTGCAACACCTCCACCGTGTTGCAAGTAAGAATTCGCAGCATTTACAATAGCATCTACATCTAATTTTGTTATATCTCCAACAATGAACTCTATTTCAACACTTCCAATATTGACAAAACCTTTCGTTTCAAAGGTCCCCATGTTACTTTCCTCCCTTTTCCCCATCTTTTACATCCTATTCCTGCGAAGAAAAACGTTCTTTCCAGAGCTTTATGTAAACTTCTGCTAACTTTGCTTCTTTAGCTATATTTTTTGGAACGTAAATCTTATCCTTTACTTGTTTAGGAAGATAAGTTTGTTTTACGAAACCACCGTACAAGTGTGGATATTTGTATCCACTATTTTCAACATTCAATAAATGCCTTGGAACAGGTATGTTCATTGTCTTTCTTGCCAGTTCCTGAGCTTTTGATACCGCTTCGTAACTGGAATTACTCTTTGGAGCAAGCGAAAGGTAAATAACACATTCTGAAAGGTTTATTATACATTCGGGTAAGCCGACACTTTCAACGGCATGACTTGTTGCAACTGCGAGCACAAGTGCAAATGGATCAGCCAGCCCCACATCTTCACTTGCTAAGATAACGAGTCTTCGCGCGATGAAACGCGGGTCTTCTCCGCCTTCAATCATGCGCATCATGTAGTAAAGAGCAGCGTCGGGGTCACTACCTCTGATGCTTTTGATAAAAGCAGATGCAAGATTGTAGTGTTCCGTGTCACTGTACTTTGTGTATTCTTCACCAAAGTAGGTTTTCAAAATCTCATCATCTATAATATCCTTTCCCTGGTTTTTCGCAATATTTGATAAGAGCTCGTATGTGTTGAGCAAGAACCGTGCATCTCCATTTGCCGAATTTATGAGGTATGCTTGTGTTGACTCGCTTGTCCTTATCCCCAGATAATTGATGGCTTTTTCGAGAATTTTTAAAAGGTCTTCGTTACTTAGTTTCTTAAACCGTAACACTCTGCAGCGTGAGAGAAGTGCAGGATTGATTGAATGTTCCGGACTTTCCGTTGTTGTGCCGTACAACACATAAACTCCAGTTTCCACACCAGGTAAAAAGACGTCTTGTTGTTTGCGGTTAAACCTATGTATTTCGTCTATGAAGATTAGTACTTTTTTTATACCCCGAAGATTGTACGCGTACTGTTCAAGTTTCTTTATTTCCTCTACAGATGTGAAAGCAGCGTTCAAATGGTAAATTTCATAGTCGGTGTAACTTTTTATCAACTGTAAAACAGAACTTTTGCCGGTCCCCGGTGGACCTGCAAGAATAGCGGAAAAAAGTTGATTCTGTTCTATAGATATACGTAAAAGAGCACCCTTCCCAAGCAGGTGCTCTTGTCCAATGAATTCTTCAAAAGTCTTAGGCCTGAGTATTTCGCTTAAACCATTCAACAGTTTTCCTCAACCCCTCTTCCAACGTATATCTCGGTTCCCATTTCAATTCAATCCACGCTCTGTTATAGCAGAGAACGCTTTTTCGGATGTCTCCTTTTCTGTGAGGACCGTATATCGGGTCCCTCTTGTACCCGGTCAGTTTCTTGAGTATCTTGAAGAGTTCATTGGTTGTTGTTCCTGTAGCTGTCCCGATATTTATTACCAAACTGTCTCCTCTTTCCATAGCTCGTATATTAGCATCAACGACGTCTTCAACATACACGTAGTCTCTCACGTATTCGCCGTCACCAAAGATAATACAATCCTCTCCTTTTAGCATTCTGGAGGTGAAAATTGCAACAACACCAGCTTCACCGTACGGGTCTTGTCTTGGACCGTAGACATTACCGTATCTTAGCACCGTGTATTTCAATCCAAACTCTTTGCTGAAGAACCTGAGATAGTTCTCGACGCTGAACTTTGCTATACCATACGGTGACATAGGTTGCGGAAACACACTCTCGGGTGTTGGAAATACTTTCACTTCTTCTCCGTAAATAGCACCGCCGGTTGAAGAGAAAATAAACTTTTTAACGCTGTTTTCAATAGATGCTTTTATCAGATTCAGACTACCTATTATATTCACGTTTGCATCTTTGACAGGGTCTTTAACCGAAACAGCAACACTTGCCTGTGCAGCCAGATGAAAAACATATTCGAATTTTTCTTCAGCGAACAATTTGTTAATTGCTTCTCCATCGTATATATCCATTTCATAGAATTTAGCCTTTGGGTTTACATTTTCTCGCTTTCCAGTAGATAAGTTGTCGATTACAACTACTTCATGCCCGAGTTCAACGAGTTTATCTGTCAGATGAGAACCGATAAACCCAGCTCCGCCTGTAACCAAGATCTTACTCATAGTCTTCGTCCTCCTTTATTTTTCCTTTTAGTCTGTATGCTTCTTCTGGGAGTTCAGTATTTTTCCTTTGTTCTTGAATGAATCGCTCAAGTTCCTCTGCCTTGTCTTTTGTAAAATCAATAAGTATAGAATAAAACTTTCTAAGCTTTCTTCGAGTTTCGGCATCGAGGTCGTATACCATCAAGCTCGCTATTTGTTCTGCCTTTTTTTCTGGAATCCCGACTACGTACATAAAGAAGTATTTAATTCTCGACTCACCAGATTTAAGCATTTGTGCAATTCTGAGACCACGGGGGGTTAGCTTTGCAAATCCATACCTTCTGTGGTCAACTAATCCCAAGGATACAAGTTTCTTAACAGCGTTCGTTGCACTAGCGTAAGATACACCTTTTGCTCTTGCAATATCGCTTATACGTGCAACTCCTTCTTTTTCTATAAGGTTATATATCGTTGATATATAACTCATGACGGTTGGTGTTAACTTCTCATGTTTTTCAACTTTTTGTTCCTTGAATTCATTTCCCACGTTCGCTCCTTCCTTTGTATTGTTTATTACATATTTCCTTTCAAAAACTCATCGTAATATTTTCGAACCTTTTTTATGTCTTGCCAGGTTAAATCTTTTGGGCTACCCTTTTCTTTCGATGGATTTCTCAACAAATAACTTGGGTGAAACATTGGGAATATAATTATTCCACCTTTCCATACGAACTCCTTACCTCTTATCTTTGTAATAGGTTCATCTTTGCCAAGGAAGAACGAAGCAGCAGTACTACCAAGTGGAACTATCATTCTGGGGTTTATGACCTCTATTTGAGCAATTAAGAAAGGAGAACAAGATTGAATTTCTAAGGGTGTAGGAACTCTGTTGTTTGGTGGTCTACATTTCACCACGTTCGTTATATAGACGTCTTCTCTTTTTATATTCACAGATTCCAAAATTTTTGTTAAAAGTTGCCCTGCCTTTCCAACAAATGGTCTCCCCTGTTTGTCTTCTTCCTCGCCAGGTCCCTCTCCAATAAACATTATTGGAGAATGCAGGTTACCTTCACCTGGAACAACGTTCGTTCTTTGTAGCCATAGTGGACAGGCTTGGCACTCACGTATTCTTTGCTCAATTATTGCCATGAGTTCTTCTTTTTTCATCTCTATTTATCTCCCCCAATTTAGTTTGTCTTATTCACAAAACTGGAAGTACTCAGGTTGATTTTGCAAAACTTAATATGGGTTTTAGAAGAAATTGACAAGCAAAAAAACAAAGTTTGGCTAACAATTTTATTATATCACAAAATAAACTACAAAATCAATACTTAACAAAGGAGTTTTTGTTCGCTCTTACATCGCTAATAAAAAACGCTACCGCCTCAAAACGGTAGCGTTGATACTTATCTTTCACTCAAAAAAAGAAAGTTAGTTTTAAAAACACGTCTTGAATACTACACTGTTTCAACCATAGCACCAAGGAACTGACTTCTATAAAGCTCTGCGTAGAACCCATTTTTGTGTAAGAGTTCTTCGTGTTTTCCTATTTCGATAATCCTACCTTCGTTCATAACTAATATAATGTCCGCATTCTTGATAGTTGAGAGCCTATGTGCTACTACGAAAGATGTTCTACCTTTCATAATGTCTCTCATAGCCCTTTGAATATAAACCTCTGTGAGTGTATCAACGTTACTCGTTGCTTCGTCGAGAATCAATATGTCAGGGTCAGCTAAGAATGCTCTTGCAATAGTGATAAGTTGTTTTTCACCCTGAGAGATGTTAGAGCTATCTTCTCCTATTACAGTGTCATAACCATCAGGTAGAGCCATTATGAAATGATGCACGTGTGCCATTTTAGCAGCGTTAATTATCTCTTCTTCTGTAGCGCCATCTTTACCATATGCTATATTTTCCCTTATCGTTCCTCTGAATAGCCAGGTATCTTGCAAGACCATGCCAAAGTGTTTTCTCAAATTGTATTTCTTGATGTCTCTGATGTCTATTCCATCGACTTTTATGCTACCTCCTTGGATTTCGTAGAACCTCATGAGAAGATTGACAAGTGTTGTTTTACCTGCACCTGTTGGACCGACGATTGCAACCATCTGCCCGCTTTTAACATCTATATTTAAGTTCTCAATAAGTGGCTTTTCTGGAACGTAACTGAACTTAACATTTTCGAATTTGATATCACCTTTCACTCTTTCTAGCTCAATAGCTTCTGGCTTATCGGGTTCCTCTTCTTCCTCTTCAAGTATTTGAAAGACTCGTTCGGCAGCTGCCAGTGTGGATTGAATCATATTTACAATATTGGCAATTTGAACAATCGGTTGATTAAATTGCCTTGAGTATTGGATGAATGCCTGAACATCACCTACTGTTATAGCTTTCTTTGTAACAAGAACGCCACCACCAACAGCTACTATGATATAACCCAAGTTCCCTATAAAGTTCATCACAGGCATTATTATACCTGTAATAAATTGGGCTTTTTTGCTCTCTTTGTATAGTTTTTCATTTATTTTCCTAAATCTTTGAACTTCATCTTTCTCTCTCCCGTAGGTCTTAACGGCTAAAAAGCCACCGTACACCTCTTCCGCTTTACCAGTTAACTCGCCAAGGTATCTTTGTTGTGCGGCAAAATACTTTTGTGATTTCTTGGCAATGAATACCGTTACGAAAGCACTCATTGGCAGTGTTATGAGCGTGAGCAGTGTTAAGTTAAGGTTAATTGTTATCATCATGTAAGTTATGCCGATGATAGTAACGATACCTGAGATGAATTGTGTTAAACTTTGTTGCAAAGTGTTGCTAATTAAATCCACATCGTTTGTCACACGGCTTATCACATCTCCATGTGAATGTCCATCGTAGAATTTCAGGGGAAGTCTCTCGAGTTTGTTGTTAATATCTTCTCTCATTTTTTTCACAATATTCTGTGTGATTCCTGCCATTAGATAACCTTGCAGGAAGTTCAAAAGTGCAGCAACTGTATATAGAATTCCAACATTTAGTAGGATTCCAAAGATTTTTTCATAGTCCATCTTTGTTTTTAAGAACCCAGCTAACGGCGTTTTTCTAAGCATAACTACTCTAAAAATCTCCGTTGTAGCCTGTCCAAGGATTTTTGGGGCCTTTATCGTCAGTATTGTAGCAACAATCGTCAGTGCAAAAACAATAACGATTCCAATTATGTGAGGTTTAAGGTATTTCAGCAGTTTCCGAGTAGTATTTTTGAAATCTTTTGGTTTTTCACCACCACGCGCAAATGCAGGTCCTCCGAATCCTCCAGGTCCTCCGGGTCTTATTGATTTTCTATCGTTTGCAATAGGTCTTGTTTGTTGTTCCATTTTTCTTTCTTCGCTCATCTTTCTCACCTCTTGCCTTCTGTCAAATGGCTTCTTCTTTCGAAAGTTGTGAGTAAACTATCTCACGATAGATTTCGTTTGTTTTCATAAGTTCTGAATGACTACCTATACCTACAATCTTTCCGTCTTTTAAAACAATTATTTGATCTGCGTTCATTATTGTTGCAACTCTTTGAGCTACGACAATTACAGTAGCATCTTTCGTTTCTTTGAATAATCTCAACCTTATTTTTGCATCTGTTTTGAAATCGAGTGCACTGAACGTATCGTCAAAGAGGTATATTCTGGGCATTCCTGCTATCGCTCTTGCTAAGGAAATCCTTTGCTTTTGACCACCAGACAAATTCAAACCAGCTTGTTCTATATGGTAATCAAGTCCCTCTGGGTATTTCGATGCAAATTCAAGAACCTGTGCGATATCGGCTGCCCTTTCTACCATTTCGTCTGTTACCCAAGCTCGCCCAAATTTGATGTTTTCTCTAATGGAACCAGTGAAAATTACAGGTTTTTGCGTGGCGTAACCTATAATCCTTCTGAGAACATCGAACGGAATTTCCCGGACATCTATTCCGTCTATCTTGACACTCCCAAGTGTAACATCGTAGAACCGGGGAATTAGATTAAGAAGCGTTGTCTTACCAGAACCTGTGGAACCTATTATTGCCGTTATCTTCCCAGGCTCTGCTTTAAACGAAATCTCGCTTAAGACAGGTTCCTTTGCCCCAGGATAAGCGAACGTTACATTTTCGAATTCGACAATGCCTTTGATATCTGTAGGCTCCGAACTTTCAAACCATGTGATTTGTTTCCCTAAAGCCTTTGGGTCCGTCACCTTCGGTTCGACACTTAAGACTTCGGTTATTCTCTTTGCAGATACACTTGCCCTTGGTAGGAAAATAAAGATAACGGATATCATGATAAACGAAAACATTATCTGGAGAACGTATTGCATAACTGCCATCATCTGACCGACTTGCAAATTTCCAGCATCAATTTGCTTAGCACCAAACCATATTATGGCAAGTGTTGTAAAGTTCATCACTACCATCATATAAGGAAATAATATGGAAGCCATTCTGTTGACCCACAGAGCAGTTTTCGTTAAATCGATATTGGCATCTGAGAATCTCTTTTTTTCATACCACTCTTTATTAAAAGCCCTTATAACACGTATGCCGGTGACCCTCTCTCGGACAACAAGGTTCAACTTATCTATTTTCTTTTGCATGCTTTTGAAAAGTGGTGCTACGATGGCGGCAATTAAACCCAAACCACCGAGCATTACAGGCAGAGATATAGCGAGTATACCTGTTAGTTTGGCATCTTTATTCACCGCCATTACTATTCCACCAACAGCCATAATAGGTGCCATTACTACCATTCTAAGTATCATCACCGTTGCTTGTTGTATCTGGACTACATCGTTCGTTGTTCTTGTTATTAAAGAAGAAGTGCTGAATTTGTTCATTTCCTCGAGGGAAAAGGAAGAAACTTTTTCAAAAACAGAATTTCTCAAATCTCTTCCAAGTCCCATACTCACAATCGAAGATGTGTAACTTGCAATAACAGCTGCTATTACACTAATCAATGAAACAAGCAACATTTTACTACCAATACTCCAAATATAATCTACGTCTCCTCGTGTGATACCTTTGTCGACAATCTTTGACATCAAATCTGGCAAGTATAGTGAAATAATAGCCTGAACAGCTACCAGTGTAACGGTAGTTATTATTAGAAGCCAGTACTTTTTGAAAGCCATCTTTATTACCATTGTTTATGCCTCCTTCGGACAGTATTCTCCAACTTTTTGTCTAAGGACTTCTTGGATTTTTTTCAACAACCCTTCAAGTTCTTGTTTCTCCTTGTCTGATAGGCTACTTAACAAAAGTACCTCTGCTTCTTTTAACACTGCTGAAAGGTTTTTGAGTAAGTTCTCCGATTTTTCTGTAAGGTACACACGCGTAACTCTTTTGTCTGACTCGTCTTGTATTCTTCTTATCAGTCCATTTTTCTCCATCCTTCGAAGCATAATAGCAACAGTTCCTTGCTCTACACCAATTCGTTTTGCAATTTCCTTTTGGCTTAGTCCCTGATGTTTCTTGAGAACAAATAGGATAGGTATCTGGCCTGGATGAATGTTGAACTCTCTTAGTGTTCTTTCGTGAATGAATTTGAAAACGGACCTTTGGATGGAATTCAAAAGTGCCAAAATACCAGCGTTTTCAATCAATTCCTTCAAAAAACTCACCTCCAAAAAGGCTGTAAATTTAGCAAGTTGGTTGTGGTTAATACTTATACGTCTAATATTTAGACGTATAAGTATATTAACTCTCAGCTTTGGAAATGTCAATACTTATTTTTGAAAAGACTTTTTGGCGGTGTTCATCTTTGGGGTTTAAAATCATAGTTAATCGTGTTATAATATCACCAGGATAAATACGTTTTGTGACTTAAAAATACCACACAGGGGGTATATAGTATAACAGTAGATAAAAAGCGCTTAATATTTTACATTTTCTTTTTCTCCCTTACCTTGCTTGCCCTTGTTTTGCTTGATATGTCTGTGAGAAGTCTAAAAGTTGCTTTCAAAAAACTGGAAAGCACGAAAGTTCTTTTCAAAATCCTGAGCTGTGAGCAGAAAGGAATTTCTTTACTTTGTGATGCATCTTTAATCGTTGAAACGCCCGGGGTAAAAAATGAAATTGAGATAGTTCAACTCCGAGTATTTACGCAAGATGGCAAATATATAGGAAGCTGGAACAGTGACAAGATTAGAAACCAAAACTTCAGTTTCTTAATATCTAACGCAGAACTTTTTGGAAAAATTCAAAGCGGGTCCATAAAAGTAAGCGGTTTTACTAAGGTCAGGATAGATATAGGAAGGTATGGGCTAAAGATGAACCTACCCATTGAGGAAGAGGTGAAAGTCGGTGAACGAAGACAAAGTACTCAATGAAAATAACATACCAAAGGAAACCTTAGAAGCTCAAAGAATATTTTCACCTGAAAGAAATGCTTATGATACGTACTCTCTAAGGCCCAAGTTCTTGTCTGAATATATAGGTCAAGATAACATCAAAGAGCGTTTGAAACTTGCGATATCTGCTTCAAAGATGCGTGGTGAACAACTTGACCATATACTTTTGGCTGGTCCTCCAGGACTTGGAAAGACAACACTTGCCGTTGTCATTGCTAACGAGCTCAATGCTAATATCCATATTACAAGCGGTCCTGTTCTTGAAAAGCAAGGAGACCTCGCAGCGATATTAACGAATCTTGAACGTGGCGATGTTCTATTTATCGATGAAATTCACAGAATGAGTAGAAGTGTCGAAGAGATACTTTATTCCGCTATGGAAGATTTTCAGATTGATATAATGATTGGAAAAGGACCTGCCGCAAGGTCTATAAGAGTGGATTTGCAACCATTTACCCTTATTGGTGCAACAACGCGAAGTGGATTGCTTACTTCACCTCTAAGGAACAGGTTTGGTATGATATTTGAAATGAGTTTCTACACACAGGAAGAGCTTAGTTTAATAATAACTCGAGCAGCCCAGGTAATGGAGGTCATGATAGAACCAGAAGCTGCTCTGTTAATTGCACGGCGTTCACGTGGAACACCAAGAATCGCAATTAGGTTGTTGAAACGTGTTCGAGACTTGAGTACTGTGAAAGGCTCGAAAGTCATAGATACGGAAACTGTTAACGAAGTTATGAATCTGCTCGGAATCGATGAGTACGGGTTGGACGAGATGGATAGAAAGCTTTTGAAAGTCATTATCGAAGTTTACAAAGGTGGACCTGTCGGACTGAAAGCGCTTGCTGCTTCGTTAGGAATTACGGAAGATACCATTGCAGAAGTATACGAACCATTTCTTGTGCAAAGTGGTTTTTTGGCAAGAACGGCTCGGGGAAGGATGGTAACTGAAAAGACTTACAAATATTTCGGAATGAACACATTGGGGGGACTTTTCGGTGATTACTGAAGAAGAACTCAGAAAAAATTATGATACCGTTCTGAATAATATAAGAATTCATGCCGAAAAAGTTGGTCGTAATTGTGATGAAATAAAGCTTGTTGCGGTTACAAAAACACAACCTGTAGAAGTGTTGAATTTAGCACTTAAAGTTGGAATAAAAGTATTTGGGGAAAATTATGCTCAGGAATTAAGAGACAAAGCCAAAGTTCTCCAAGCCACAGACATAGAGTGGCATTTTATAGGCAGAATTCAAACGAACAAAGTTAAATACATAGTTCCCGTTGCAAAGTTGATTCACTCGGTTTACAGGCTTGAAGAACTGGAAGAGATTGATAAAGTGGCAAAAAAACTCAATAAGACGCAACATGTGTTGCTTGAAGTGAACGTGTCTGGTGAAGAAACAAAAGCTGGTTTGCAACCAGAACAGGTAAGGGATTTCCTAATACAAGCAACTAAATATCCCAACGTTAAAATAGTTGGACTGATGACCATGGCACCATACATTGAACCAGAAATAACAAGACCGTATTTTAAAAAGTTAAAAGCTCTGAGAGATGAACTAAGAGGCGATTTTCCAGATATTGTCGAACTTTCAATGGGAATGACAAATGATTATACTGTTGCTGTTGAGGAAGGTAGCACTATTGTAAGAATTGGCACAGCTTTATTTGGCGAAAGAAAATCAAAGTAAAATAAACAATAACAAAAAGGGGTGGTTTTATGTTTGTTATAGGTAACTTTTTTTACGCAATTGGGATAGTTCTTCGGATGGTTTTTAATTTTGAAACAGCGGTGATAATAATTGCTGCAATACTCAGTTGGATACCACAAGCTTATTCTTTCAAGATTTACCACATTTTGCGTGAACTTGCAGATATTGTTGAAAGGCCTATTAGAAGGATAATTCCCCCAATCGGTTATATAGATATAACACCACTTATAGCAATTTTGCTTCTTGCCTTTTTGGATAGGTTCCTTGCCCAGTCGTTAATTGACTTGGGGTGGAGGTTACGGTGAAGATTGGAATATTTTACAGAACAGACTACGTAGTTCCAGCAAAGGAAGTATACGAAAAGCTGAAAAGTCATTTTGATATTTTGTTTTTCAAAGATTCGTCAGAAAATTTTCCGGAAGTTGTAGATGATAAAACGTTTGAACCACAAGTTGTCATTTCCGTTGGTGGAGATGGCACGGTTCTTCGTGTTTTGAAAAAAGTCAAGTGTCCAGTGATAGGAGTTAAAGCTGGAAGACTCGGATTTTTCTCAGGCTACCTACTTTCAGAAATCGACAAACTTATAGAGGATTTAAAAAATTGGAATTTCGTAGAAGATAAAAGGTGGATACTTAGGGTTGAGAGCCAAGTAGGAGTTTTTTTCGCCATAAATGACGCTGTTTTGCAGAAAGATGTTTCTCAGAAAATTGTTGACTTCACTGTAGAAATGACAGATGGAACTTTTTATTACCATGCTGATGGTTTAGTTGTCAGCACTCCAACGGGGTCTTCTGCATATGCGTTAGCGCTTGGAGGACCAATTATCCTTCCAAACGTTGAAGCATTTGAAATCACCCCCATGGCACCACAGTTTTTGGCTACACGTAGTTTGGTTATACCAAGTACAGAGAAGATAAAAATTACCGTGAGCGACATGGTTAGTCTCGTGGTTGATGGAGATGTTGTAGGAAAAGTCAAAGAAGTGTATGTTAGAAAATGTTCCAAAGTGATAACACTGTTACGTCCGAAGTCTTATGATTTTTCAACCTCGATTAAAGAGAAAATCGGTTACGGTAAGAGGCTTCTTAAGAACGGTTCAGAGTGATAATTAGTGTTTTTTCCAATCATAATTAGAATGCAAGGTGATTGATGTGAAATGGATAATAAAAGAAAAGCTTGAAGAATTAAAGAAATACGTTATGAAGGAAGGATGGTATGTAGAAGATATATTCCAAAACTGCTCTATTGCATTTAAGGAGCGAAACGATATCATTGCAAAAGAAGTTAACAACAATTACTGGGATGTTTACAATGAATATCTCATGATTCTTGAGTTTTCACAACAGCTGTTCGGTATGTTTACACCAGACAAACGCGACCTACGATTTATATCTGGTTCTGTCATTATTGCGAAGATACTACTTGACATAGCTGACAGATTGCGAGACATTGCTTCTGACATTTTAGATTTAGTAAAAGAGCCAGACATAAACCAGAGCATTTCAATTCCGGATATGTTTAGATTTTCGCAAAGGATGCTGAGAAAATCACTGAGAGTGTACGTGGATCAGAACATCGAAGGTGCTGCTGCAATTTGTGCTCAAGATGCACAAATTGATGAGTCTTACTCAAAATTCAGCGAAGAAATAGTTCGATTGATTCAAGATAATCCAAGGGTTGTCAAACGTGCGTTGATGCTGATGGACATCTCAAAAGGGTTGGAGGAGATATCAGATTATTCAGTCCAGATAATCGAAGTTACTCACTTCATTATTACAGGCAAATACTATACGTGCTACAAAGATTCTCTTAAAGAGTTTTCTATAGAGCTCTTCAAAGATTTGTCTCAACAAGATTGAAAATATTACAAGTAATATTAAGAAAAACCCTACCGTTTAATTTTCTTCAGGAGGAAAACCCTTGTTTGGACATATCGAAAGCAGATTCGAAGATGATAGAATTAGGATTTTGGATAGCACAGGCGTTGAACTTATGCTTGGAGATGTCAATACCGACAAAGATGGAGAAGTTTTGAGACATACTAAAACCTCCTTTCGATTGAATAGGTTAAAAGGCGAGGGCAGGGGCCTGCTGAACCAAACCTCCAGTGTGACGAGGGTTAAAAACCCAACCAACTTATCATGGTTAAAGGCAGGCGACAGACTCCCGTAATGGCTTGAAAGCCAAGGGACACTAAGTCGTCCTGCCCTGCCTATTTTTTGACTAAAATATTTATACCATACTTTTACGTAGGAGGGATATACTCTGAAAACTCTCACAAAATACGTACTCAAACAATCACTTAAGCCTTTTTTCATGGGACTTGCCGGGTTCATTGTCTTTGTAAGTGTCGAGTGGTTATACCAAATCTCCGACTATATAATAAGAAACAGGGTAGGGGTTTCAAAGCTTTTATTGTTTGTCGCATACAACATTCCTTATTTCACGGTTCTTGGCATACCGGTGGGCGTGCTTTTCGCGATATTTTGGGTGATTAGCGAAATGTCGACGAATAAGGAAATTACCGCAATACTGGTCCATGGAATTTCGTCAAAAAGACTCGTGACCCCGTTTTTGATTCTTTCAATAATCTTGGGATTTTTTTCTTGGCTTCTGAATGATTACATCGTTCCTAACGCAAATTACAAATCATCACAAGTATTAAATCAATATATTCTTCAAGCTCCAGAAACCGTTATCAAGACAAATATGCTTGTAGAGCTTGAAAAAGACGTTTACTTTTACGTAAAGCAATATGACAAGCAAAAAGGGGAACTATACGATGTCGTTCTTTTTAGAAACGAGGAAGGAAACGAACAAATTTTAACATCAAAGAAAGTCATAAAGAAAGCAGATGGCTGGTATTTGCTCGATGGTAACATGTATATTGTTGAACTAGAAACCGGATTTCTGAAGCTTGATATGCAGTTTAAGGAAATGAAGTTAGACGTTGCAGGGGAGATTGAGCAGATGCTTAGAGCCTATAAAACAACTCGTGATAAAACCTCAAAGGAACTTCGCGAACAACTCGAGACCTACAAGAAATTAGGTATAAATACTGCATCTCTGACTGTGGAATTACATCAACGTTATGCAACAGCCCTTGGTTCATTAGTTATAGTACTCATAGGCTTGCCTGTATCTTTGCTCTTTGGTTTTTCAAGCAAATCTTGGAGTGTGATTTTGACGTTCGTACTTGTTGTGCTTTATCAAGGTTCCGGTGCCTGGCTTTCTGGTATGGGAAAAGAAGGACTTATGGATCCAGTATTGGCTACGTGGTTGCCAAACATCCTGTTCGCAGTGGTGGGGCTCATACTTTACTTGCTTATGGATACCCCGATAGCTTACAGAGCAAGAGAAATCCTCAGTAGATTTTTTGTAGTGTTTTTGATTGTTGCTTCTTTTTCTTTCATTCTTTTATCAACAGGTTTTGCTGGTGATTTGAAAGTTACTGCAAATATCGCGAATTTTTCGGAAAATTCTGTCTTTTTGAAAGACAAAATTACAGTAGTATGGGATAAATACAGACTAGAATGTGATGAGGCAACTGCTACACTGGAGTCCGGTAAGGTAAAAACAGTATTCGCCTCAGGAAATGTGTCATTCTACGATGGTGATAGGAAATACGTCGCAAAATCGCTTACTTACCACTTTGAAACAAGTAGGGTGCTTGTAGTTAACGCAAAAACTATCTATAATTACAATTACAAAGGTAAAAACGTTCCCATATATGTATATGGTTCAGAGATAGAAGTCGAAAACATCGATGACGAGAAAAAGATGCAAATAGAAATACGTAACCCTTCGATAACTACTTGTAGCTATGAAGAACCTCATTATTTGATACTTTCAGAAGAAGTTTATGTTTTGGAAAACAAATACATAATTGCCACGAACTCATTCCTTGTAGTTCTTGGAGTTCCCATTTTCCCATACCCAGTTTTTGTAACAGCTCTTCAAGGTGAACCACCATATTCTTTGACTTTTACTTTAGGTAATACATTTGGAGTTTCTCAAACTTTTGCTTTTAATGTTAACAACTGGAATACGAAGTTGGCTTTGGGAACAGACAACGTAACGTTTCAAGCCAACGATAACGTTAACAAACTGAATAAAGTAGCATACGACCTAAAAGCAGACAGATTTGAGTTTACCCTCTTTCCACTGACTTATAGATATTCCAACAAAACAATATATTATAAATACGATGGTATTGTGTACCTTGAAAGTAACTACCTCTCGGACGCTAACTATTACCAAAGAATAGGACTTTCATTACAAGATGAGAAGGCACAACTTTATTTCAAGCCTTACATAATGTACGATGCACGTTTGACAGATACGATAATTTATATTAACGGTGGCATCAGAAATATGTCTTTTGTCATCTTAGATGCTAATAGACTCAACTTTAGCTTCGATAACAATTTACAGATAAGAACTGATGGATATTTAACATCGTTAGAAAGAGATTGGGTGCCAACGTACCGAGGTACATATAATTTGAATATCGCCAATAATGACATAAAGTATACTCTCAACATGTCCGGCACGTTATCTGAAAGTGGTCATAGCAGAACTTTTCTTTATACTTATCAACTTCCTTGGACTTTCAAATGGGATTCGTTCACTACGAATTTCAACTATACTTTCAGTATCAAGGGTGTTTCAAACATATCTGCAACAAAAACAGAATCACTTGGTATGTCTGATAGATACCTTGTAGATTTAAGCTACAATATTGGTCCATTTCGACTTACAGGTAGCTGGGAACAATCTTTTGCATTTCTGGACGAACCAAAGACAACTAACAAAAACATCTTTAAACTTACCTTTAACCTGAACTCTCAGAACTTGACAGCAAGTATTAGTAGAGGTGTTGACTTTCTGAATAACACACAGTTACAAGACACGTTTTCTATAAGTTTTTCAGAGCAATTTGGCCTAATCAATACAAACGGTTCAATCTCTGGAGCATATGATAATAAGAATGCGAAGCTTGGTGTTCAGAATATAAATGTTGGGGTTAATCTTAAAGACATTCAAACAAGTTACTCTTTGCAATTCTCAGTAACTCCTGGGAATCCAATAACGATGTATATTCACACTCTAAAATATTCTAATCTTAGTGCAACGATTTATCAGAAACCTGACTACATAGAGCGAGCTACCGTGTCCGGTTCGTTTAACTTGTTTGATTACAATACTAAGATAAGTGGAACTTACTACGTGCGAACAGCAGGAGCAGAACCGAATTGGAGCTTGTCTTACAGTATGGAAAGGAAGGATGAGAAGTATGTAATATCGTACAACACAGATAATACAAAAAGGTATCTTCTTGAATTGAGCACAAAAAAGATTGACCCAAATATTTATATAAAGCTTAGGTACGACCCATCAAGAAATGTTATTGATAGCATGAATTTATCAATTGATAAGTCTTTGCATTGTTGGAGACTTCTTGTAGGTGTAGACTTATCATATAAAAGCACTGGTAACTGGTTAGACTTTTTGGATAAGCTTACATTTAAGTTCTATCTTACAGACATATCTGACATTTTCTTCCTTTTGGATCCAAAGGCAGGTCAATTCCAATTCAGTGGGATGTGATAACAAAAGTATGGCTTATCTGACAGATTTTAGTTCTCACAATTTTGAAAAGCTCGACCTTTATGAAAAGTTTAAAAGGATAATAGATGAATATGCCTCAGAAGTTAATTCATTTCTTCTTGCTGTCTCAGGTGGAATAGATTCAATAACTATGCTTGATTTGTTTTTCAGACTAAAAAAGGAAAGGCAAAACTTACAAATAGGTGTTGCAACGTTCAACCACAAACTTCGATCGGAAGCGGATGAAGAAGTTGAGTTTGTAAAAGCCAAGTCAGAGCTGATGGGATTTAAATTCTTCACAGACTCTGCTGATGTCAGGAGTTTTTCTCAGGAGAATAAGATGTCGATAGAGGAAGCTGCAAGAGTTCTTAGATACAGGTTTCTTGAACAAGTTATGAAAGAACACCATTACGAATTGACAGTGACTGCCCACAATGCTAATGACTTACTTGAGACAATGATAATGCGGTTTACAAAGGGCACAGGTCCCTTTGGATTGGCTGGACTGAAAATAATTTCGAACAATTATTTCAGACCCCTGTTATTTTTCACAAGGCAGGAGATAGAACTTTATGCAAAAAATAGGAATTTGGATTATGTAGTTGATATGTCGAATTACGATGAACATTATCAGAGGAATTATATAAGACACAGCATAGTGCCACTTCTCAAAAAAATCAATCCCAAACTTGAAAGTGCAGCAATTTCTTTGGCACTTAGTATTTGGGAATTGGATGAATATGTTGAACATGTGATAGAAAGAACTGAAAAGTATATTTTGGAGAATAGGTTGATTTTTAAACTGCACAACAATCCGTTTTTACAAATTGAACAACTACGCAGGTTTTCACTCCAATTCTTTGGTAAACCATTAGACCGAGAAAAAATCGAACGCTTTTCCAGAAATGTCAATAAATCTAAATCTTTCAAGGTTTCGTTTTGGGGAGAACTAGGGGCTGAAGTATCCCACGGATGGGTAATGCTTGGGAATATCAAAAGCTTTGAACCTTTTAAATTTGTTATTGAACTATCAGATAATAGCGAAGATTATACGAGGAAACTCATGAAGGGTATAGAGATTAACGGATACTTTATTAATTTAGTGATTCGTGGTATAATTAAATCTGATGTTCCTAAAATTTGCTTGGTTGTGAGAAATTGGAATGAAGGTGACAAAACCTATGAAGGTAAAAAGTTGAAAGAAGTATTCAACGAAAAGAAAGTTCCGACTTTCGTGAGGAGGTTGATACCAATAGTTGTGTTAAACGAACGTGTAATTTACGTGCCGGGGTATTACAAGTCTAAAATCCTTGATGAAATGGGACTGGAGATTGTTTCGAAAGGAGGTATAAATTTTGAATCGTAACTTGAGTTCAATTATTTTTTTCATACTCACAGCTCTCTTTCTCTTCTGGGTTTACCAAGGATTGGTAAATTCAAAGGGTGTTGTAGAAATAAATATGAGTTACAGCGATTTTGTCAATCGGTTAGGTAATGGAGAAACCGATATAGCAAAGGTTATTATAAAAGACGACGGAAATATCTCAGTTGAAACAAAGAATGGAAAATTGTATTCAGTTTACGCTCCCTGGTTTAGATACGATGTCGAAAAAATCAATAAACTCGTTGAATATGGAATTATTGTTGAAGGTGAGCGAAGTGTTGATAGTTCTTTTTGGATAAATGTGATAGGAAATATAGCAATGTTTGTAGTGACATTGCTACTTTTTGCCTTCATAATACGTGGACTTGGGAGAGGTAACAACCAAGCCTTTAATTTTACAAAAAGCAGAGCAGAAAAAGTGGGACCTAACAAAATAAAAGTAACGTTTAAAGATGTTGCTGGCGTTGATGAGGCAGTTGAGGAGCTTAGAGAAACTGTTGACTTTTTAAAGAACCCTGGTAAGTACGCGAAAATTGGTGCACGAATGCCTAAAGGTATATTACTTGTAGGACCTCCAGGTACTGGAAAAACATTACTTGCACGTGCGGTTGCCGGGGAAGCTAATGTTCCATTCTTCCACATAAGCGGTTCGGATTTCGTTGAGCTGTTTGTTGGTGTTGGAGCTGCGAGAGTTAGAGACCTTTTTGAGCAAGCAAAAGCAAGCGCACCGTGTATAGTCTTCATAGACGAAATTGACGCAGTTGGTAGGCACAGAGGGGCTGGCCTTGGTGGAGGACATGATGAGAGGGAACAAACGTTAAACCAGTTACTTGTCGAAATGGATGGATTTGATGTCAACCAGGGAATCGTAGTGATGGCTGCAACAAACCGACCTGATATACTTGACCCCGCACTTTTGAGACCCGGCAGGTTTGACAAGAAAATCGTTGTGGATCCACCAGATGTGAAAGGTCGAGAGGCAATATTGAGGGTTCATTTAAGAAATAAACCTATAGACAAAGATGTGGATGTCTCGCTTTTAGCTAAAAGGACTACGGGCTTCGTAGGTGCAGATTTGGAAAACTTGGTCAATGAAGCCGCTCTTTTAGCTGCAAGGGCGGGGAGAAACATCATTAAGATGGAGGATTTTGAAGAAGCGATAGACAGAGTAATAGCTGGACCCGCAAGAAAATCAAGGATGATTTCTGAAAAGCAAAAGCGAATAGTTGCCTATCATGAAGTAGGCCATGCTATTATAAGTTCTTCGTTACCAAACGCGGATCCTGTACACAGAATATCTATAATCCCACGCGGATATGCCGCTTTGGGTTATACGCTACATCTTCCGGCGGAAGATAAATACCTTGTGAGCAAAAGTGAACTTCTTGACAACATAACGACACTACTTGGTGGAAGGGCTGCTGAAGAGCTCGTTTTTGGTGATTTCACAAGTGGTGCAGCAAACGATATAGAACGTGCAACAGAAATCGCGAGGAAAATGGTTTGTGAGTACGGAATGAGTGAAAGCTTCGGTCCACTTGCATGGGGAAAGACGGAACAAGAAGTCTTCCTTGGTAAAGAACTCACCAGAATTCGTAATTACAGTGAAGATGTTGCAAAACTCATCGACCATGAGATTCAAAAAATAGTGATGAGCTGTTATGAACGAGCAAAGCAAATACTTGAAAAGAATCGCACCAAAATGGACCAGATAGTTGCTGTATTACTTGAAAGAGAAATTATGAGTGGCGAAGAACTGAGAGCCATGCTAAATGGCAACGAGGAAAGTGAAAATCCCAAGGATGAAGTAGCGGCAAATTAAAAGCTGTTTTGAACAGTTTGCAAGGAGGAATAAAAATGGAGCGTTTTGAAAGCCTTTTGGGTTTGAACAAATCTTTTGAAATTGCAACCGATGAATCGATGGTTTGGGACGAGGATAGTGAGCTTTCCTATCTTCATCTAGTCTCAACATCGTCTCTTTTCAAAGAGGTAAGTGCCGCTTCTTTTGATTTGTTGAACAGTTATTTAAGCGAAGATGAAACGTCGGTTGTTACAAAAGTTGAGATTGAACATATAGCACCTGTTGTTGTTGGAGAGCACCTCGTAGCTGGACTAAGGATAACAGATGTCTCTAAAAACCACATTACATTCAAAGTACTTATTTTGAGAGAATCGCAAAAAATTGCAGAAATTAACCTGACACGCGTTGTTGTCTCCAAGAATTACTTAAGAAGAAAAGCACTTGAACATGCATGATTAAAAAACAAAAACCAAAGAAAGGTGAATAACTTAAAGGATGAGAAGACCGCGTAGTTCGGAAGCTTTTAAAGAGTATAGCCATGTTTTAAAATTTAGAAACTCTGAGAAGATTGTTAGAAAAATAGAGGGCAACCTTGGTAGGGTTGCCCTCATTTTCCCAAATTCCTATACAATTGCGAGTGGTTCGTTGGCTTGGAGTTGGGTGCAAACTCTATTGACAGAACGTGGGTTAAATGTTCAGAGGTTTTTCTACGAAAACTGGTTCGAACGATTTTATTCTATGGAGGACCAGATTCCTTTAGACGAGTTTCCAGTATGGTTATTCACATTACAGTTTGAAAACGACTTGCTAAATGTAGCAGATATCCTCGTTAAAAAAGGTATACCTTTCTCAGCATTCGAGCGACAAGCCTACCATCCGATAATTATATTTGGTGGACCTGTAATGCTTTTCAATCATGAATTAGTAGACGAAATAGCTGATTTTGTATTCGTTGGAGATTTGGAATGCTGTGTTGATGAATTCTCAGAAGCCTTGCGACTTGATAATAAAGATGACATAATCAGACATCTGTTGAATATCAATCAAATCTATTCGAGAAAATACGGTAAGTTGAAATTTACGAATTGTATTGGCAATTTAAGCCCTGTGCCGGTGGCCCATTTCATAACCCCTTTTTCGCCATATAAAAATAAATTACTTGTTGAAATAGGACGCGGCTGCATTCGTAGATGTGCATTTTGTGTAACTGGTTATACGAAAAAGCCTGTGAAATTTGCAAGTCTTGATGAAGTCATAAACGTTTTTGAAGAGCGCAAAGGTTACGAGTACGGATTAATAAGTGCAACAATAACAGATTATCCTTATCTTGAGGGACTGTTAGACTATCTGGAGAGTCAAAATATAAAGTTTTCAATCTCATCAATGCGAGCGGATAAAATTGACAAAAGGCTCTTGATGTTGCTGAAAAACACAGACCATCATTCTTTTACGATAGCACCTGAAGGTATATCCCAGAAGATGAGAGATGTCATGATTAAAGATTTAACAACAGAACAGATTATCAAAACTCTAGAGTTAGCAAGAGAGGTTGGTTTCAAGCACGTTAAGTTTTACTATATCATCGGACTTGAAGAAGAGGACGAGAACGATTATGCAGAGTTTTTCGAGTTTCTGAAAACGGTCGTTGATATGGGCTATCAGGAAGTTGTGATAAGTGTCAATCCACTTGTGCCAAAACCATTCACACCTTTTGCTGATAGAAAGATGGTAGAAAAACGAGAGTATGACGAAAAAACAAAATTCATAAGGAGAAATGTTCCAAAAAAAGTCAGGGCAGACTTTGAAAGCTACAAGCTGAGTAGAATTCAATACGAGCTCTCACACTTAAAAGGTCCTCAGACAGTAGATTATCTTGAACAAATCATCAAAATAGAAGAATAGCGCGGAACTTGTGTTCCGCGTCTTTTTTACTCTGCGATTTTACGATTTCTTACCTTTCTTCTTTTCTTCCATTTTTTTGCCCTTCGAGTTCCTTTTGTCTTTTTTCCTTAGTTACGACAAAAATCAAAACAATAGCGGTAAATACCGTGAGTACGAGATCGAGATAAAATTCAAAAGGTTTAGGTTCCTTACACAAATAGTACGTTAACACTAAAAGCTCAAGCACAAAAGCCCATGTGAATATAGTTAAAACAGTGCGGGTAAACATATCTTAACATCACAGCCCTTCAAGCTTTCTGTATAATTTTGGAACACTTTCGACAAGTAGTTTTGTATATTCATGAGATGGTTGCAAAACAACCTTATCAGGATGTCCACCTTCGACTACCTCACCATCTTTCATTACGAGTATGTTGTCGGAAACGTAATAAGCAAGACCTAAGTCGTGTGTGATGAATATAATAGAAGTTCCCTGCTCTTCCCTTAGTTCTTCAAGCAATTTAATTATACCTCCGCGACTCGACGCATCAATCATAGAAGTTGGTTCGTCTGCAACTATTAGTAGAGGTCTCAAAATCCAGCATCTTGCAATCATTATTCTTTGTTTTTGGCCACCGGAAATTTGGTGGGGATACTTTCCAAGGACATCTTTTGGGTCTATTCCTACTTTGAAAAGTGCTTCCTTTATTATCTCCAAACCTTCCTTTTTGCTTTGAGGTTTTTTCTCCATTAAATTCACAGCCTGCCAAAGCGTCCTTTCAACTGGATAAAACGGATTGTAACTGGCGAATGGGTCCTGGAAGACCGCGTGGACTTTCCTTCTGAGCCATTTCAAATCTTCTTGTTTTTTAATGTCTCTCCATATATCCTTTCCTTCAAATACTATTCTTCCGCTTGTAGGTGGAAAAAGTCTTAAAATCATTTTTGCAGTCGTTGTTTTTCCAGAGCCACTTTCACCAACCAAAGATACGATTTCTCTTTCTTTTACCTCAAAAGAAACATTTTTAACAGCATGAATATATCTTTTTGAAAAAAATCCTATTGCAAACGTTTTTGTTAGATTCTCTACAACTAA
The DNA here is from genome assembly GCF_001644665.1 of Fervidobacterium pennivorans. Lineage (NCBI taxonomy): Bacteria > Thermotogati > Thermotogota > Thermotogae > Thermotogales > Fervidobacteriaceae > Fervidobacterium > Fervidobacterium ngatamarikiense. The sequence goes on along the minus strand of NZ_CP011393.1, from coordinate 980,175 downwards.
TCTACTCATAATCCTTTCGCCCCCTGGTGGAGAAAACATGCAACCCTTCTACCACTTTCAACCTCGATAAGTTCAGGTTCCTTTTCTTTACATATATCCATTGCGTAGGGACACCTTGGGTGGAATCTGCAACCTGATGGTGGATTTATGAGATTTGCAGGTGCACCCGGTATCACACTTATCCCTCTTGTCCTTATTTCTGGTTCAGGTGTTAAAACAGAATTCAACAAACCCGTTGTGTATGGATGAAGAGGTTTTTCCAATATCTTTTCCATGTCAGAGAATTCTACAATCTTTCCTGCATACATAACTATCATTCTATCGGCAATCTGTCTAATAGTTGCAATATCATGCGTGATAAAGATTATACTTTTGACAATCCCCGCTCTTTTCAACTGCATCAGAACTTGCAGTAGCACCTTTTGGTTGACTACATCCAAAGCAGAAGTCGGCTCATCAGCCACAAGCAACTTAGGATTCAGAAGCGTTGCAATAGCGATAACCGCTCTCTGCCTCATACCACCGCTCAATTCGAATGGATACCTGTTTAACCACAAAGGATTGAGACCAACTTCTTTGAACCTTTCTTCCGCCTTCCTTAGAAGTTCCGCTGGCTCAACACCGTGCGATTCTGCCAAATGTTCAACATATTTAGACATCTTAATGGTGGGCATGAGTGCGTTCATAGCGCTCTGTGGGATGATGGTTATATCCTTACCCCAAAATCTACGTTTCACTTCTTCCCTGGACATTGCAGAGATTTCTTCAAATTTGCCATCTACTTTTAGAAAGACTTTCCCATCTACCAGCGTCAGTGGTTTTAGCATATTCATGAATATGACGTTAGAGAGCGTGGTTTTCCCAGACCCTGATTCACCTACTATGCCGATGACTTCTCCTTCGTATATTTCAAAGGATACGTTGTCGACAGCCTTAACTGTAGCCTTTTCTAATTTATAATACGCCTTAGCATTCTCAACTTTTAATAGTACTTCCTTCACTTTTATTCCTCCCTCAAACGTGGATTGAAAACTTCATCCATCGTGGTGCTTATAACCATCAAAGAAGCAGTTACAGCAACGATTGCTATTCCAGGTGGCACGAACCACCACCAGAGCCCTCTCCTTATACCGTCCATTAGCACCGACCACTGGAGCATCAGCCCTAATGATATTCCTTGGGTAGGTCCAAGACCTATCAAACTCAATCCTGCTTCCCCCATTATCCCTCCGTTTATGAACAACACGAAGGACATAAACGCGTATGTGGCTATAGTTGGTAAAAGGTCCTCAACAACCAATCTCAAGTCAGAATATCCTGCAATCCTTGAGAGGTAAACATACTCTCGAGACATAACACTCATCAGCTGAGCTCTTATGGCTCTCGCATACCAGGGCCACTGGAAAAGACCAAGAATAACTGCAACAACTTCTAAGCTCCTAACACGAAGGTAACTTGCAATCAGGATAGCAATTAATATGGAAGGCGTTGTCAGAACAATGTTTGTTATCGCCATCAAAATGTCGTCGATGATTCCTCTCTTAACAGCTGCCAAACTACCAATAATGGAACCTATCACTAGTGAAATTATTGCTGCGAGAAAGCCTACGTAAAGGGAAGAACGAATACCATGAAGTAGCTGTGCTAAAATATCACGCCCGTATGTATCCGTTCCGAGTGGATGGTTAGCAGATGGTGATTGTTCGAAATCCCAACTCATATGCGTTGGATCTACTTTGTAAAAATATGGACCTAAAATCCCACTCAAAAGAAAGAAGAGGAATATTGTTATTCCAATTATGAATTTTTTGTTCTTAAAAAGCGGTCTTATCATTGTTAGCAACATATTCATTCCTCCTGACCAAGTCTTATCCTTGGATCTATTAAAGCGTACACAAAATCAACTACAAAGTTTGCAAGGTAGATTGAAGCGATGAGGATAACAAAAATTCCTTGAATCATTGGATAATCAAGGGTTGTAAGTCCCTTGAAAAGCAGGTATCCTGTTCCAGGGTAGTTAAAAACAATTTCTGTTATTAATGCTCCACCTAACGCTCCACCTAAGCTTAATGCGAGTCCTGTAATTTGTGGTAACAAAGAATTCCTATAAGCATACTTGAATATTCTTTTATCTTCCATTCCAAGGTACTCTGAGAATAAGGCGTAATCGCTACCAAGTTCATAGACAATCATAACTCTCATTCCTATTGCCCATCCACCCATTGCAGAGAGAACAATTGACGCAAATGGCATTATGTAGTGTTTTAACACATCGATAATGAAGCTCAAGCTGAAGCTTGGAATTGTCCCTTGAGAATAGGCGCCTTGGACTGGTAACCAACCCAATTTTACACCGAATAAATAAATGAAAATCATACCAAGCCAGTAGTAAGGAATTTGAGAAAGAATCATGGAAGATGTCAAAACCCACTTATCTACCCATGTGTTTCTCCTATAGCCTGCTATCGCTCCAAGTTTATTACCAAGCCACCAAGCTGTCAGTGTTGCTGGAAGTAACAGAACCAGTGTCCACGGAATAACAGGTATAATCAAGTCGATTACTTTTCTCGGATAGTAGGTTATTGAAACTCCCAAATCTCCTCGAAGAGCTTTTGATACGAAGTTAACGTATTGAACCATTACCGGTTTATCTGTTCCGAATTCCTCAAGCAAAACTCTTTCGGCTGCCCTAATAGATTCGGGATTTGCTTGAGCAACGCGGGATAAATTTGATAGAAGTTGAGAAAGCGGGTTACCAGGAATTGCGCGTGGTAGTATGAAGACTATAGTGGTAGCTACAATATATGTTAACAGAAGAAATAGAAACCTTCTTCCAATAAACTTGAACATAGGCTTGAATTTCATCGTGTTTATCACTCCTCAGTTTTTATTTTACTCAGGGTTACAAAAAGTTGTAGCTTAACAAACCGGTCCCCTGAGAGGGACCGGGATAGTAGATTATTTCTTTGCTGACTGTAAGTCTTTGAAAATTTTTGACGTTGGTATGCTAAGTCCACCATTATCTACTGTTTCAAGCCATTTTGGAACTGGTTGTGGGTTCTTTGCAGAAGAAATTCCAAATAGAACTGGCCACGTATCAGCATGCCATGGAGCTGGTCTGAACCAATATGGTTTGTCTTGGTTTGGCCAGTTGACCCAATATTTTGTCGAATATTCATACCAGTGGGCTGTGTAGAATGCAGGTATTGATGGCATATCTCTTGCTATTATCTCCTGAATCCTGAAGTATGCGTTCTTTCTCACTGCTGGATCAAGTGTAGATACCGCATTGTCAAGTAGTTTTACTATTTCATCGTTATCATAGCGTTCCCAGTCGCCTGCCCAGGTGACTTCTCCCACAGGTGCAGAGAGTCTTTTATCGAGAACGAATCTGTAAATGTTGAATGGATGATCAAAGCTTGGTCCAACGCTCCAAGAGATAATCATGTCGAATGTTCCTTTTGTCATCCTGTCTGCCCATACCGAGAAGTCTGGGAATTCTGTTATTACCTCGATTCCTATTTGTTTCAAGCTCTTTGCTATAAGTTCACACATCATCATCCAGTCTGTCCAACCGTATGGAACAGAAATTGTGTAAGAAAGCTTCTTACCGTCAGGTCCAACCCTTATGCCATCTTTACCAACTTTGTATCCTGCATCGTCAAGTATTTTCTTTGCTTTGTCAAGGTTATAATCTGGTCTTCCATCGGCTGTTCCGAAGGTTTTCTTCCATAGGTCATAGTTGATATGCTGTTTGTTTGGTTCGAAAAGGTCGATAACAAATGACGGATGAGCTTGACTTCCATATCCGAAGTATGCTTTTTCTAACATATCATCGTATGGGATAGCGTATGCAATAGCTTTTCTTACTTCAGGGTCAGAAAGTCCTGGTTTTGTGTTGTTCAGATATACAAATCCAACTCCGTCAGGTAAAAAGTATGGTTTGGATTTGTACCATGTTCCGACTGGCAAATTCTTCTTTTGCCACATTTCCCAAACACTTGGGATGAACAATCCTGCCCAGTCTACGTCACCTCTCTCAATTGCCAACGTTGCTGTTGGGTTGTCCTTGTAAATGACGTGTGCAATGTACTTTGGTTTTGGCAATCCAAAGATAGACTTACCCCACCAGTTATCAATTCTCTGATAGACAACGAGGTCTGGGGCATAGAAGTAGAGTTTGTAAGGTCCAGAAACAACTTGTTCAGACGGCTTGTCATTGACCCAATCACCTATGTTGATCTTCTTTGCTTTCAAACCATCGTAAACATGTTTTGGCATCGGTTGTGCACCGAGTGCGTATGAAAGGAATTGGAAGTAGTTAAGAGGTTTGGTTTTTGCTTTGAATTCGACAACTTTTGCTCCGACCCGGTTTATAGATTCGATGTAATTGTCCCAACCAGCTCCAGGACCTATACCGAGCTCTTTCGTAAGTTGGAATGTGTACATGAAATCTTCTGAGGTTATGTCTCTTCCGTCGCTCCACTTTGCCTCTTTACGGATGTAGATTCTTAGAGTAGTGCTGTTTACGAACTCGTACTTTTCAGCGATAACAGGAATCCAAGCATCTCTTCCAAGGTCATACTGGAATGCTGGCAGGTACAAGAACTGGTCAGTTCCCCATGTTGACTGCGCTGCATAAAGGTTCCAAGTAGTTGCTGGTCCCCAAAGTGCTCCTGCGACATAAACTGTCTCTTCTCGTGGCAATGTTACCGCCGCCATGGTTAACGAAAGAACCACGAGCAAGAGGAAAAACGTTCCAAACCGCCTCATACAAACACCTCCCTAAAAATGTGTGATAATGTTAACTAAAAGTATTGAAACTTTCCAAAAACCGCATTATCCTTATAAAGAGGGGACACCCCCAACCAACTCTCGACAAAGGAGGTATCCCGATATGAACAACTCAACGCTCTCTTGTCCAAAATGCGGTTCCACCAGCTTATACAAAAACGGTCATGACAAATACGGTAACCAACAATTCCTTTGCAAACTCTGCCATCATTCTTTCAAACTCTCCCATTCTCACAAACGCAAAAACTTCTCTTTCCCTTATCCCAAATGCCCTTCTTGTGGTAAATCTATGGAAATTTACAAAGTCCGTCGCTCTTTCGTCGTCTTCCGTTGTAGAACTTGTCGTACCAAAGATAGAGTACCTTTTAACCTCCCCGAACCAGTCACCCTTATTCCTGAGAAATTTAAATATTTCCGTTTTCCTATCTACTTCATCTTAAAAGCTTTCGTTTTGTATATGAAACACAATATGTCTTATCGCTCTCTTGCTCATTCTCTTAATATCAAAGTATCTCATGTCACCATATACAAATGGGTTATTAAATTGTGTACTTTATTCTCTGTACTTTTTCCAACATTTACCATCGAAAATGTTTTCTCAGTTCATGCTGATGAAACTGTTCTTGTGTTCAAAGAACAAAAGTACTATGTTTGGCTATTAGTTGATCACGAAACTAACTTAATTCTTTGTTGGCATGTCTCAAAGTATCGTGATATGGGACAAGTCAAAGTATTGCTCGAGAAGTTCTTTGGTAATTCAAAACCTAGAAACATTGAACCTATTACTGATGGACTTGGTGCATATGAAAGTGCAGTAAAGCTGTTGTTCAGAAATATCAATCACGTAGTGGTACCGCTCGGTAAAAACAATCAATGTGAATCTAAGTTTTCATTGTTGAAAGACTTTTTCCGACTCAAGCGAGGGCTGAAGAATACGAAGAACTTAGCGAAATATATTCAAGGATTTTGTGTAGTGAAGAATCTTTGGAAAACGCACAATGGCAATATCAATCGCATTCTTTCACAATTACACTCTTTCATCACTACAAGTTAACACTATCTGATTTCAGGTAATTAAACTTTTGCTGAAGAGTGCTGTTTTTCGCATAACTGTTGTCTATTGCGTATTCGAAAGTCCCTAACAACCTCATAGGCGAAAGATATCTTTCAAGTTCTTCTTGACAGAATGAGACATGTCCAATCTCACCTGCGGCGGAATTTCGACCACGAACGATGTTACCATTTACTAAAATTGCTCCACCAATTCCTTCACCAAAGTAAAGGAAAAACGCTACTTTTGAATTTTTCACATCCGGTGAAAAGAAGCGTTCAGCGAGCATTGAGAGATTTGCATCGTTTTCGATGAATATTTCCATTCCAAGCTCCTCAAACTCTTTTCCAAAGTCTATATCTCTCCAGTTTAGATTAGGTGCACACATAAGTGTTTTCTTCTCATAGTTCACAATTCCAGGAAGTGAAAATACAACCTTTGATATGTGATTTCGTGTTGGATATTCTTTCGTGATTTTTTCAAAAGAGTTGATTACTGTATTTTTAAATTTTTCGAAATCTCTTTGAGTATCAAAACTGTCTACGACTTCCCATGAACCATCGAGATATCCAACAGCAACAAGTGTTTCGGCAATTTCCACGTTGTATATAATAGACGTTACAAAGGACTTGGTTGGACCGTATATAACTGAACTCCTTCCAATGTTCGCAGATATACCCACAACTTCTAGTAATCCATTATCTTCTAATTCGCCTATCAATCTCCAAACAGCACTTTGTGCAAGCCCTGTTTCTTTAGAAAGCTCTGCACGACTCGCTTTTCCCTTTTCCATGAGGTATCGGAGTATGATTCTTTTATTCTCTTTCTTCATAGAAACTGGATTAAGTTTTTTCGTCATATCTTTTCCCCCAAAATTGTATGCTTATGTGAAGGTCGCATACCTCTGAGTTTATTGGTCTTTGTTAATTTTTTCTTTCTCAGAAATAATCACATAAGATTATACATGGAATGAGCAAGAATCTAAAATGGATTAAAACAGGCAAAGGTGAGCCAAGTCTTTACAAAATACCTTTACGAAAATTATTTTTAACATTTCGAAGATATTCGGTGAATTCATGGTGTTTTAGAGGAGGGAGTTGAAACAATTTACACGGCATGTTTTAGATGACTTATGGCGGGTAAATCAAAAAAAGTGAAAAACAGCAGAAGTTAGTTCTGAAGTTAAGACAAGCTTATTACAAGTCATATCTTACCCAACTTCATACTGAAAACACCTGTTGCGAGTATTATAGCAGTTTCGAATCTCAAAATCTTTTTTCCGAGGCAGATGCTTCTGAAACGTTTCTTCAGCAACGAAAGCTCTTTTTGGCTAAATCCACCTTCTGGACCGGCTATGATACCAACATTTTTTGATATTCTCTTTGGAATCTTTCTGCCTTTAAAATCAAGTATATAGGTACTCTCAGGAGCCAAAGAAAAAATATCCAAAAACTCTATGGGTTTGATAACAGGAAAATTGTATCTAACACATTGCTTAGCAGCTTCTCTAACAACAAGCTCGAGCTTTTCTTGTTTATCTTCGTAGTGTCTTGAAGCATGCTCGTTGTTAAAAACATAAATTTCATCAACACCTAATTCGACTGCCTTCTCAATTGTCCACCTCAGTCGTTCCCAACGACCAGACGGTGCAAAAAGCACGAGCCTTCCTTCAGGACCTTCAACGAACTCATAGCTTATCACACTTCCAACCGCTGAATATTTATCTATCCTTTTAACCACAACTTTATATTTTCCTCCATTTCCATCGGTGGCTTCTATGATTTCTCCTTCTTTCAGTCTCATCACTTTCATGTGAGTTACCTCATGCTCATCGAAATAAACAGCATCATCTTTTGGAATGCAGAAATACAAATTTGGCAAAGCAATTCCCCCCATTTAGAACTTTTTTAGAATGCGCCGCCCGTGGAACGGGCGGCCATTACAATTTAATATGTTTCTAGTGGTACACATCCTGTGTTTTACATTTTTACCAGTGCAATATTTCCTTTTCCGTTTCTTTGTCAAACACATGCATCGTGCTCATGTCGAAAACCAAATCTATCTTTTGACCTTCTTTTGCTTGCGTTTTGGCATTAACTCTTGCAACAAGTCTGTCTTCGCCAGCAATTACGTGCAAGAGTGTTTCGCTTCCAAGTGGTTCAACAACATCTACCGTAACTTCGGCGGTGTTTTCCGGTTTTGGAGCGATTGCGAACATTTTATCATAAATGTTTTCTGGTCTGATACCGAAAATGATATCTTTGTCGATATATTTTGAAAGCTTGTCTTCGTATTCTGTTGGAACTTTAAGTTTCAATCCGCTTGTCTTGACCCAAAGACCACCTTCGCCGCGGATGATTTTTCCAGGTATAAAGTTCATTGATGGGCTACCAATGAAGCCAGCAACAAATATATTCGCAGGTCTGTTGTAGACTTCGTACGGTGAACCTATCTGTTGGATTACTCCGTCTTTCATTATGACGATTTTATCCGCCATTGTCATAGCCTCAACTTGGTCGTGAGTAACGTAAACTATAGTTGCTTCGAGTCGCATGTGAAGTTTTTTCAATTCTGCCCTCATTTGAACACGCAACTTTGCGTCGAGGTTTGATAGAGGTTCGTCAAACAAGAAGACCTTAGGGTTTCTAACTATTGCCCTACCAACGGCAACCCTTTGCCTTTGACCACCTGAAAGTTGTCTTGGTTTCCTATCAAGGAGATGTTCAATTTCAAGAATTCTTGCTGCTTCTCTAACACGTCTTTCAATCTCATCTTTTGGCACTTTTCTAAGTTTCAAACCAAATGCCATGTTTTCGTAGACTGTCATATGAGGATAGAGCGCGTAGTTTTGGAACACAAAAGCTATGTCTCTGTCTTTTGGTTCAACATCGTTAACAACTCTTCCATCGATTTTGATAGTACCTTTTGTAATTTCCTCAAGGCCAGCTATCATTCTTAGAGTTGTTGTCTTTCCACAACCCGATGGTCCAAGAAGTACAACAAATTCTTTGTCTTCCACGGTGAATGTCGCGTCTTTAACTGCTTCCACCTTTCCTTCATAAATCTTCCACACATGTTCAAGGTCAACCTGTGCCATACGTGTTATACCTCCTCTTCTTTTTGTTGTTCTTCAGAATCTTCTATTTCTTCAAATTCGAAGATTTCTTCCAATTTCAACTCTTTAAACAACGAAGGGTCACCGAGATCAAGCAAGTACAGCTCCCAAACTTTGTCAACAAAGTCCATTATCTTTGTGTATTTTTCATACGATATGATTACAACCGCCGGTTTCCCATTTCTGGTGATTATTATATCCTTTGAAAGAGCATCATCAACCACTTTTGAAAACTTTGCTTTCGCTTCTGCCAGCGAGTAAAAATCTTGCTTTACTCTCATACATTGACCTCCTTGACTATAATTATAGTCAAATTTTTCCAAAATATGCTACCAGTTGCAAAAAGTTACTAAGTTGTAACTACATAGAAATATTAATTCCTAAGGACAAGGTGTAAAATTTGACTGAACGGTCAATAAAATATTGCTTTTCATATTGAGAAGGAGGGGTTAGGTTATGGCAGTTGGTGGTTTGAAAGGTATGTTTTATCATCAGGCCGGTAAGTTAGTAGCCAGCGTTGTAAGAAAGGCGGATACTCAAACGTTTGCCAAGCTTTTATTCACAGCGTCGGCACTTAGTAAAGAGCCAGCAAAGAGCGGTTTGAAGAAACTTGGATTGATGGCTCAAGAGGAACACCCGATGATTAGAAAATGGGTTGAGATTTTCCAGAAATCTTCTCCTAAGGCTGTTGAAAAAATCATAAACAACCTTATTATTAATGAATTTGCAATTGGTGAACCTCTCAGACAAAAACTGATGCACGAACACAAAGTCGTTCTTCCAAAACTCGGAGTTATAAGCCCAACCTATGCATGTAACCTTAACTGTGTAGGATGTTACGCTGGATTGTACGGAAGAAAGTATGAGCTTACAAAAGATGAAGTTCGAAGTGTTTTAAAACAAGGAGAAGAACTCGGAATTTACTTCTGGGTTATTACCGGTGGAGAACCTTTCTACTGGCCACATCTCATGGAGATATTGGAGGAATTTAGCGAGCACTACTTCATGATTTACTCCAATGGAATTTTGATAACAGAAGAGAAAGCTAAAAAACTTGCAGAACTTGGAAACGCGACAATATCTATATCCGTGGAAGGGTTCGAAAATGAAACGGATTGGAGAAGAGGGCACGGAGTTTTCAGAGCAATTCTTAATACATGGGATAGATTGAGAAGATACGGAGTTCCATTTGGAGCAAGTGTTACGGCCACACGAATGAACCACGATATCATTATGAAAGATGAATTCTGGGACTTTCTTGAAGAAAACGGTGTGGAATATGTGTGGATTTATCAATTCATGCCTGTTGGTCAAGACCCTGTTATGGACCTTGTTCCAACCCCGCAGCAAAGGTATGAAAGGTTCTTTAAGACTGAACAAATGAGGCTGAGCGGAAGGTTCGCATTTGTTGCAGACTTCTGGAACCACGGATTCTTAACACACGGTTGTCTCTCAGCAGGTGCAAAGTATTTCCACGTGAATGCAAAAGGATACGTTGAACCATGCGTGTTCCAACAGTTTGCAGTGGACAGCATTAGGGAAAAGACATTGCTTGAGATATTTAAGTCACCGTTCTTTGAAGCTTATAAGAGGGCAATTCCATTCTCCAACAATCTTTTCAGACCATGTCCAATTATCGATAATCCAAAGGTTTTCAGAGCGATGGTTAAGAATTTCAACGCAATTCCACAGCACGAAGGTTCTGAAAAGACAATTACAGAGCTTGCTCCGGAGCTTGATAAACTCGCAGAAGAATGGAAAAAGTATGCTGATAAGCTCTGGTACGAATACGGATACGTGGAAAGATACCCAGTTAACAGGGGTATTTACAACTACGAAACGAGGATGAAGAGATACGCCAACAAAGAAGAAGCGCTGAAAGTTGATAAGAAGATGGCTTTATAAAGTCTGTGAAATTTAAAACTTATATCACTTTAATATGACCAACTCGGGGGCGCTTAAATTGAGTAGTCGTTCGCAGGAAACTAGAAAGAAAATCTTAGAAGCTGCAAGGAAATTGTTTGCTGAAAAAGGATACGATGGTGTTAGTATGGAGGACATTGCGCAGGCCTCTGGCGTGCGCAAGTCCCTTATTTATTATTACTTTGAGAGCAAGGAAGTTTTGTTCGAAGAAGTTTGGATAGGAGTTATCGAGGAACTTGAGAAAGAACTGTTCCCAGAAGTTGAAAATGAAAAGAGTATAGCCGGAGCAATAAAGAAACTAATAAAGAAATACGTTGAATTTACACTGAATAAATCAGAGTTGAGTAGATTAATTGCGCGCGAGCGAATGAACGTTCTGGAAAACGGGGAAAGTTTATCAAGAGCAAAAGGTAAGTATGTTAGTTTGCTTAATAGATTAGAAAAGATTTTTGAAAGAGGTAAGCAGGAAAATGTTTTGAACGATATCGAACCTTCCACTGCGACTGAGATTATCTCAACGGTTGATTCTATTCCTCGTAAAAGCCTTATTAAAAGTGTTGAAGAATTTCTGCTGAAAGTTATTCTCAAAGAAAAGGTAGAGCACTAAGTTCCAGTAATGGGTGAGGTGAATTTAAACATGGATAACGAACTTCCTCAAAAAAGGAAAGCCCTTTACTTTGTAATTTTGATGGGATTGGTAAGTTTATTTAGCGATATTACTTACGAAGGCGCAAGGAGTTTGGTAGGTCCTTATCTTGGTTTGCTCGGAGCAACTGCCGTTGTTGTGAGCAGTATTGCAGGATTTGGCGAACTCTTAGGGTATACTCTAAGGTTTTTAACTGGAAGACTGGTCGATAAGACACGTAAGTACTGGTTTTTTGCAATACTAGGTTATTCAATGAACCTGTTTGTAATTCCAACATTGGCTTTGACAAAGCATTGGTATACAGCTGCCATTTTAATTATTTTAGAGCGAGTAGGAAAGGCTTTGAGAAAGCCTGCAAAAGATACGATTACATCTTTTGCAGGAAGCCAACTTGGTTATGGAACAACCTTCGCTATAGAAGAATTCCTGGACCAAATCGGTGCGACCATTGGTCCTTTCGTTATGAGTGTAACAATAGCACAAAACATAAAACTTGAAACTGTAGATGCTTATCGTAAAGCCTTTGGTTTTCTGTTATTTCCAGCTTTGATAACTATAGGAATTATTACGGTGGCAAGGATTCTGGTACCTGAACCGGATAAAATGGAAAAAAACCAGTCCAAGGCAAGGAATGTCAAGTTTGACAAAGCTTTTTATTTATACCTTATCTCAATTTCTCTCATCGCTTTTGGTTTCGCCGATTTTGCGCTAATTGGCTACCATGTTCAGAGCAACAAAATATTATCTCCCGTGCTAATTCCTGTAGCGTACATGATTGCCATGATTGTAGATGCTTTCGCAAGTTTAATATTTGGTAGACTTTTTGATAAATTTGGAATAGTAATCATGGCTTTTGCATCGTTTATTACCTCATTTTACGCGTTTTTCTCGTTTGGAATGTCAAAAGAAGCGGTATTTTTAGGTTCCGTGCTTTGGGGTATTGGCATGGGAGCAAATGAATCAATAATGAAAGCTACAGTAGCTAAGCTTGTGAGTTCGGAAATTAGAGGAACGGCATACGGGTTCTTCAACGCTATTTTTGGCGTAGCCTGGTTTATAGGAAGTGCTGTGCTTGGGATTTTATACGCCATCAACAGGTTTTATCTTATATATCTTGCCCTCTTTACACAGTTGCTCGCAGCTGTTTTGCTATTATATTTGTCGATTATGATTAAAAAACAGACCACAGTATAGAACCTTCAGATTTTAGACATACGAACGCAAAAGTTAGTCATAAACAAAGGGGTGCACATTGCACCCCTTTTATTAGTTGTTATCTATGAACCTTCTTGCTTTATCTTCTCTTCGTTACGCCCTGTTTTTTGTCAAGTCTCTTTTTGTATTCCGAGTAAGTCTTTTGGCTGTCTTTTAAGAACTTTTGGAGTTTCTTTTCAAACTCTTCTTTCTTCAGTTCAGCGTCACTCATCTTTGTTGTTTCTTCTTTGAGTGATAGTTCCCACTTGCCGTCCTTACCCTTTCCTATTATCTTTGCTTCAATCTCCTGACCAACTTTGAGAAAATCTTCGACTTTCTGTACATACTGGTTAGAAATCTTTGAAATATGGATGAACCCCTTTTCTCCGTTTTCTAGTTCAACGTTTGCTCCGAATTTGAGTACCTCTGTTACTTTGCCTTTTACAACTTGGCCAACTTCCATAAAATGTAACCCTCCTGAAAGATTAGATTGGAGAAAAATATCAAACTATCAATACTTGCCTTCGTACTTTTTCTTGAATTTCTGAACACGACCTTCAGTGTCGACTATTAATCCAACACCTCCACTTCCTTTGTATAGTGGATGGCAATTTGAACATACGTCAACTTTGAGTTGTTCTTTTGTTGTCCAAATCTTGTGCTCCGCACCACATGCACACTTAACTGTTAATAGCCTCATCTCTGGGTGGATACCCTTTCTCAACTCACTCACCTCTCCCAAGTGATTTTTGACTGTATAAATTCACGTTATATATTACCACTTTCTTTTAAATTTTGCAAGTCTTATATTTTTATGTCTTTGAAATTATCTTGTATCATGTTTAAAAGATTGATGGTCTGTTTCACATTTGCAAAGACATTGTTTATTTCATCTAGGAACCGCTGAATCGATGCACTGATTTCTTCGGCAGTAGCTGAACTTTCTTCCGAAATAGCAAGTAGATTTTGGATACTTGTTGTTATGCTTTCGAGTTTCTCAGTTTCTGAGTTTAGAGTTGATACCAAAGAATTGAGTTGTTGCGTAATTTGTGAGATGATGTTACTGGACTCCTTGCTTTCAGTAGCACTTTGGGCAAGTATTTGCGATTGTGCTTTCAATTCTTCGTATCCTTTGATTATACTCTGACTGAGTCTATCAATTCCATTGGAAACCGAGGACAAAAATTGAGAGATTTTCACAGCGGAAGCTTTACTTTCCTCAGCAAGTTTCCTTATTTCGTCTGCGACTACAGCAAAGCCTCTTCCTGCTTCTCCACTTCTTGCTGCTTCTATCGCGGCGTTCAGAGCTAGTAAGTTTGTCTGTTCGGCGATACTCATAACAGTGCTTGCGATTTCCATAATTGCGCTTGCTTGATTTCTTAGTTGCTCGCTTTCACTTGCTATAGTTTCAAAATCACTGCTCATAGTCTTCATACCATTTGCTGAGTGTTCTACACTCTTTGCAGCGTTAATTATTTTCTCAACAGCTAAGTTTAAATCGTGAATAATTTGATTTTGCTCGTTTATCGTTCGTGTAATTGTATCAACGTTTGACGCCACGGTTTCCGAAATTCTTTCAGCATCGTTACTAATTTGAACGGCAGTATCAGCAACTTGTTTTGATAGTTCCTTCATGGTATCGATTTGTTCAAGTACCGTTTCCGAAGATTCTAAGGTTTTCTTGGAGAAGTTCATAAGTTCTTCTGTGTCTCCCTGGATGCCTACTAAGAATTCTCTAAGCTCATTGATGGCCTCTGAATTAATTTTAGAGACTTCTTCGAAGTTTCTTTCACCTTTTATTTGTACCAGAGTATTAAAATCTTTTTGTTTGTAAACTTTGCTAATCTCTTTTAGTCCATCAAGACCTTTTCTGAAATCTTTCAATCCAAACATAACGCCAATGAGTGCAAGTATCGAAGTTAAAGTTGCTCCAATAAGTGGTCCGAAGAATTTGGTCAAAAGGAAAGTGGCGACGAATGTAAATACAGGGAATATTATTGTATAGGTTGTAATGAAGTCTTTTAAAGTCCACAAACTCAAAGCTCGGTAGCTTTTCAAGCTTATAGTCTTACCGTACGGTTTCGTTGAGCGGACCTTTACTTCGACGAAGCTTCCCGAAGATGAAGAACCCTGGTCAAGTATTTCTATTTCAATCGGGTCATTGAAAAACTCAGATGCACCTTTGAGCAGTCCCAAAAAGTAATATCTGAAATCTCTGTGGGATTGATATCTAATAATTGCCGTATATGGGTCTATATAATTGAAAATTATCCTTGGTGGTTTTGCACCGGAAATCCTTCTTGTAAGAACCCTATGAACCCCATCCATTGCACTTAGAAACGACATGCAGTTGTCCTTTTTGAAGTATCCTGGGTAAAATTGCGAAAATGACCTGACATTGTTTTTTCCGGTCTCTTCCCAAAGTTCTTCGTATGTTTTTCCAACTCTTTGCGCTAATTTCTTAGAGAACTGAAAGACCAAATCATCAGGAACGTCCAGTGTTGGGATGATGAGTTTCGAAGTGTCAACTTTGAACTCTTCGATTAGCGAATTGACAACACTCTCACCGTACAATTTTTTCCAAGTGTTTATCCAAATATTCATCACGAAGCTTTTCATATCCCTTTCCTCCTTTCCCTTTTGTGATTTTATTTTCTTTTTTATACCACGTTCATTATTATACCACGGATAGTTATATATTATTATATTTTGTGACCAGATTTTTGAGCCTTCATTTCATACATGAGTTTGTCCACAGCTCTAATTGTGTCACTTAAACTACCATTATATTGTGAAGCACCGAAAGAAAAAACAGGTCTAAGTTCATGAGAGTTGGTGAATTCGTTTTGTACTTTGGAAAATATTTGCTTCGCCTTGCTTACTGGACAATCTTTTAACACAACTAAGAATTCATCTCCTCCCATTCTTACAATACAGTCACTGGTCCTAACGTTGTTCTTGATAGTTCTTACTAGCAGTTTCAAAATTTCATCTCCAATTTCATGTCCGTAATTGTCGTTAATCATTTTGAATTTGTCCATGTCTACATAAACAATGGTATCTTTAGGTGAGAGTCTTAGTTCGCTCAAAATACCCCTGTTGTATGCACCAGTAAGAGGGTCCATGATGCTTTTCAAATATGTTGTAGTAATCCTTACAGTCATATCCCTATATTCAGTGACAATTATGTAAGAAAAGCCGAAGAAGAGTGCTATTATACCAAAATGGGAAAGCAATTTCATGTTCGTTGAAAAGAAAAGCACTGCACCATCGTGAATTATTGTGAGTACGAAGAAGAGCACAAACCCAAAGATTGTAGGAGAATAGGTCTTTACTGCAACGGATATAAGATAAAATGCGTTTACAAAAAGAAGGAATGCGATATTGTTTGTAAGTATCTTCAAATGGTAATTTGAAGGTGCTAACGAAATAGAAAGAGCAGCCAAGAGATTGAGAATCATCATTAATTTATCGGCAAATCTAACCTTATCGAAATATTGGTTAACTATCCCCTTTATCAGGAAAGCAAAACCTAAATAGGCACTTGCAGTAAATATCTTCCTTAGTATTAGAAACGAGTGTAAGGTTCCAAGTGTTGGAAATGGCAATAAATCGAACATCCACAAGTGTCCAAGGAAGCTTGCTATTGATAGTGACAAGTAAATTTTCCGTTTGATATCGCTCGTTGTCTTAGAAAGAAGGTACAGTATTATAGATAGCGTAAGAATCAATCCCGCTGAAAGTGGAACGATAATGACTGTCAAAAAATGGAGTATAGCATATTTGGTGCGTTGAGAACCGTTTACGATTTTGACTGGAAAGTCGATTCCTATTTCATAGACTCCTGATATCTCAAATTCGATGGTTTTGAAATCTTCTGGAATCTGGAATAAAAAAGGCTGATACCACACATGTCCGGTTCTATCTTCCGAGAATCCAAAACTACCTATTACTTTGCCATCTACTTTTACAACAAAATATGACGTATCTATCTGTGGTATATATAAATATCTTGTTGTCCTCTCTTCTTGTGCTTTATGATTTACCAAAGCTCTTACAACCACTGTGGAAGGCTTCCTTAAAGTCTTGTAGAACCTTTTTGGCAGTGTGCTCTCTGTGAAGATATTATTTTCATCCTTGAGCACTTTCCATCCATATATCTCTGTACCATCGACAATTAATGAATATTGAAAGCTTAAAAGTAATAAGAAAAACAACGATGTTGCAAGAAAGAATGGTTTAAAGTAATAACTGATGTATTCCTTCAATCTTACCACATCCCCTTACATGTACAATGTTCATGACGTTATTATTTTATCACACAGACCTATATTCTCAAAACAAAAAGCAATAGCTTCGCTATCGCTTAGATGTATTAGACTAGAAGGGACGCGATTTAGTTCGAAATGATTTTTAATGGTATAATATCTTAAACAAAAGACCATTCTCCGTGGGAGGGTTTACGATGTGTAGAATGGCTGCGTTTTCATCGTCGAATGATATTTGCATTGTTGAAGTATTTGATAAAGTATCTGTAATGGCGGAGCGTGGCAGGGGAGCCCCGCATGATGATGGGTATGGTCTAATAATTCAAAGTCAATTTGAAAAATTTGAGCACAAATCAACTAAGGCGATATATGAGGACGCTGATTTTAGAAAGCTTTGCGAAAAACTCCGGGGAGAGGTTGGGATAATTCATGCACGTAAGGCTTCCCCAGGTATTCCCGTTGGCTTGCAGCAGCTCCATCCGTTCTATATAGAAGGTAGATACCTTGCACACAATGGTACGATAAGAAATGCCAACAAAGCTAATCTTTTTCAGAGCGATACATATGATTTTTTCCTCAGTATTCATGATTTCAAAGACTTTGAAGGTCTACTTAATAATGTGAAAAAGTACGTCGAAAATCATGATTTTAGTGGAATTAATTTTTTGTTATTAGATGAGTTAGATAAGTCATTATACGTTGGTTGCATATACACTGGAGATAGCGAATACTTTACATTGTATTACAAAGCTGACAAAACATCATTTTTTGTATATTCACAAGAAGATGTCGAGGACTCGCTTACACCTATGGAAAACGGACAAATCTTTAAGGTAAGAAACGGAGAAATAATTGAAGAAGGGAAGGTGTTTTGAACGTGTTCAATTGTACAACGATAAATGATTTATTATCGGAAGAATTGGTTCAAGAGTTGTCAAGCTCGTATGGTACACCGCTTTACGTTTATTTCGAAAGAATAATAAGAGAACGTGCAAGGAGCGTGTTGGGGATTTTTAATGGTATCAATATTTTTCCGACCTTTGCATGCAAAGCAAACAACAACCCAAACCTTCTTCGTATTCTAAAAGAAGAAGGCTTTGGGACTGATATTGTTACGTTGGGAGAATACTACGCTTCAAAACTAGCAGAAATTCCAGACGAGAGAATTGTATGGAATGGTAATGGAAAATCTTTGAAAGAGATGTCGCTGTTATCAAAGGTTAGATATATCAATGTAGATTCAATAGAAGAATTGGAAAGATGGAAAGATGTCGCCTCTAAATTTGATAATATCCCCGAATTATTCTTAAGAATAAATCCAGACGTTGATTCAAAGACGCATCCGTACATATCCACAGGTCTGAAGAAGAACAAATTTGGGATTCCAATAGAAATGGTAGAAAGAGCTTTGAAAATAGTAAAGACAAGCAACCTCGAGTTGGTGGGGTTCCATATTCACATTGGTTCACAAATAACAGATGTTGACCCGTTTTACGAAGCCTTGGGTCAGACTGTTGAACTCAGCAAAAGCTATGGTTTTAGGAAGATTAATATAGGTGGGGGCTGGGGAATCAACTATAAAGACAAAGAACTCAATTTATCAAAGTACCGTGAGGAGATTATACCTCTGCTTAAAGATTTTGAAGAAGTCGTCTTAGAAATTGGGAGATACATAATTGGACCCGCTGGGGTGCTAATTTTGAAGGTTGAGTACGTAAAAAAAACAGATGCAAAGACTTTTGTAGTTGTAGATGGCGGAATGAACGTTCTCATTCGACCAGCAATGTATGGAGCATTTCATGGTGTTAGAGTCTTCAGCTCTGAGTGCGATGAGAAAGTGGAAGTAGATGTTGTGGGACCGCTTTGTGAGTCTGGGGATGTTTTGGCAACACAACGCATGTTGGAAATTCCGAAAGAAGGTAGTTATATTTTAATCGAAAACGCAGGAGCTTACGGATACGCAATGGCAAGTAATTACAACTCTACACTCAAACCCGCGGAGGTTTTAATCGCTGAAAACAAGGAGCCAAAATTAATCAGAAGACGTGAGACATATGATGACCTCTTCAGGACTATAGTCTAAAAAATCCGATTATTTAGGGTGTGAATTTGGACAATTTGTGGTATTTGTGGTATAATAATCAGCTCACATGAAATGTCATTTGCAAAGCACAAAGGGGGATGACTATCATGAAAGGTTTGAACACGACTGTAAGTATGAAAGTATCTATCGCTATGGTATTGTTGTTGTTGGTGGCAACGGTCTTCGCACTACCAAATTTTGAGTACCAAATCTATCACGGAAATTTACATTCTCATACTTCATATTCTGATGGAAGAGGAACTCCTGAACAAGCTTATGCTCATGCTTCAAAGTACGCTAACGTGCTGGCAGTTACTGACCATTGCTACTTTCTAAAAATTCCTGTCAATGGGCAATCAAAAACTTATCTAACTCAACAAGCGGCACGCAACGCAACGATTCCAGGAAAATTTGTAGGATTACAGGGGTTTGAATGGACAGCAGGTTCTGGGCATATAAATGTTTACGAAACACTTGAATTCATCAGCAGAGACGAAAGAGGAGACCTGAAAGATTTTTATGAATGGATTACAAAGGTAAAAAAACTTGCGCAGTTTAACCATCCTGGAGTTACCTTTGGCAATTTCCAAGATTTCTGGTTTTGGCCAGAGGCTGACAAATATGTGAATCTGATAGAAATTGGAAACGGTAACTGGAGCAGTGCAGACGTCATTTCGGAGGAAATGTTTAACAATTTCATACTTGCTTTGAACAGAGGTTGGCACCTTTCACCGACAGCTAATCAGGACAACCACAAAGAGAATTGGGCAAGTGCAAACGATGCACGCACCGGTATCCTGGCAAAGTCGTTGATTTATGAAGATATTATGGAGGCACTATGGAACAGGAGAACATTTGCATCGGAAGACAAAAATGCAAAGCTTTATTTTTATGCGGACAATAACATCATGGGAAGCATTTTACCTTACCGTGAAAAAGCAAATTTTTACATCTATTATTCAGACAAAGGAGACCCTGTCAGTAAAGTATACATCTTTTCGCAAAGTAAAATCTACGAACTTCCCGAGCTTTCTGGAAAAGATGAGTTCCAGTACAGCGCAACATTTGATATAGTCGATGGTTACGAATGGTTCTTTGTTTACATTATTCAAAAGGACGGAAACGAAATAGTTTCAGCACCTGTTTGGTTTGAAACTGATAGCCCTTTCAGGGTCAATTACGTTCGCGTCGGTCCTGAAAAGCCAAGCGTGGGTCAAAATGTTGAGATTACCTTTGACATTTACAATGTTGCTGAAAGTTATGAACAAAGAACGTTAACAGTTCTTCTTAACGGTAAGTCGGTATATAGCGAAAAGATTTCTTTGAAACCCTATGGTATCGAGTACGACAAAAACATCCAACTTGGGAAACTCGAAGCAGGGGATACCCGTGTAGACTTTTTAATTGATGATAAAAATGTCCAGTCAGTTGTTATCAAAGTTTCTGAAAAGAGAGGATTAACAGTCCTTGTAGACAAACTCCATGAGAACGATGTAGGTGATGAATTACTATCTTTGTTGAGAAAGTTTGAAGAACAGGGTAATACGGTAATTTTTGCTGACACTGTTTTGAAAGATTACAACGATGTTGATATTGTCCTAATTCCAACGCCGAAACAAGGTGGATTGGATTTCTTCAAAGACCTTATGCCAGATGAAGTTGATTGGTTAAGAGAGTTTAAGGGTAAACTTATTTTGTTAAAAGGTAGCGATGAAGAGTATTTTGGAAAGTATTCAGAGTTGCTCCAGAACGCTAGCGTAGTTACCAGCGTAGAAGAACTTGCAAACATCCTTGGTGTATCTTTAACAAATTCTACAGAAACCAAACAACACAGAAAGGTTGTTTACATAGACCAAGGACATTCGAATGATTATTATAAAGATAAGCTCACAAAGCTCGAAGCTTTCCTTAAGGTGAAAGGTTTTGAAGTAGCATATATAGATAAGCTTCAAAATATCGACGGAATGTATTTAATCATCATGAACGGCAAAGGATACTTAGATGATGAAGTTAGGAATATTGTCAGCTTCGTTAAGAATGGTGGAATTTTGATAATCACATCAAAAAGTGATTACAATAATGGCGGGAATACGGAAGATTTAAACGCGATTCTCGATGCCCTCAATTCACCTGTTAGATTTAACGATGACCAGGTGGTTGATGAAATTAACAACTACGGGGCTAACTACAAAGTAATTGCAGGTAACGTAAGATTTTACTCACCTTGCTCATTGTTGTTATACGGTAACGCACAAGTTTTGATTTCCTCAGAGACGGCGAAATCTGTGGATTCAGATGGCAAAAACGACGCCCAACCTGTTGATAAAATAATACTAGCAGCGACGTTCAAGAGTGGATTGGGAAAAGTCGTTGTACTTGGAAAAGCTGTCTTTTCAGACTTTGATTACGAGCTCAATAAAGAGTTCATTCAAAATGTGCTCTTCGATGTAAAATAAGTCCAAGGTTAAACAATGTTGAACATTGTAGTTCTTTAGATTTAGTCTATAAAAACATTATTTATCGAATTAAAATAGCGGGGTGCACCCGCTTTATTTTTTTCTTTTTATGTGTTATAATATTTTCGGATGTACGGAGGTGATTTACATGTTCGATAGGTTTTCTGAAAGGTCTGCGAAGGTTTTTGTTATGGCTCAAGAGGAAGCGAAAGACCTCGGTCACTCATACGTGGGAACTGAGCATTTGTTGCTTGCAATACTGAAGTTGAATGATAAACCTCTTTCAAACATTTTAGAGAGGTATGGCTTGACGTATGCACGTGTCAAAAACGAGGTCATTTCGATAGTTGGTTTGGGTATGCGGGGATTCATAATGTCTCCGCAAATGACCCCACGAGCGAGGAAGGTTACTGAAATAGCCTTTGAAGAAGCACGTATGATGGGGAGCGACAAAATTGACCCAGAACATTTGCTTTTGGGTATACTACGTGAAGGTGAAGGGATTGCGATTCATATTTTGAAAAAACTCAACGTGAATATTCAAGCGTTACGCAAGGAGATAACAGAAAATGTCTCAGATGAGGATTTCTTTGAAGAAGGTCAAGCGTTTCCTCCGTCTTACGAAGAACCAACAACTTCTCCAGCTGTTCGCCAACTCGAAGGTTTTGGTGTTGATTTGACAGCACAAGCACAACGCGGGGAACTTGATCCAGTGATTGGACGAGAGAATGAAATCGAAAGGCTTATGCAAATTCTCGTTAGGAGAAAGAAGAACAATCCTGTGCTTATTGGAGAGCCGGGTGTAGGTAAAAGTGCAATAGTTGAAGGATTGGCGCAAAGGATAGTGTCCGGTGAGGTGCCGGAACCGTTGAAGGGCAAGACTATATTCTCTCTCGACGTGGCTGCACTCGTTGCCGGTACGAAATACCGCGGTGAATTTGAAAAGAGGATGAAGAAGTTACTTCAAGTCGTTAAAGGGAACAAAGATATAATTCTTTTCATAGATGAGCTCCATATGATAGTAGGGGCAGGCTCTGCCGAGGGTGCTGTTGATGCGGCGAATATTCTTAAACCAGCCTTGGCACGTGGAGAACTCCACTGTATTGGGGCAACGACACCCGACGAATACAGAAAATACATAGAAAAGGATGCAGCTCTTGAAAGAAGGTTTCAGAAAATATACGTTCAAGAACCAAGTCCACAAATGGCGTTGGAGATATTGAAAGGTTTGAAATCAAAATACGAAAGCCATCATAAAGTAAAATACACAGATAAAGCACTCGAGGCAGCAGTATATTTGTCCCAAAGATATATCACAGACCACTTTTTACCGGATAAAGCTATTGATGTTATTGACGAGGCAGGAGCCAGAAGCAGGCTGAAATTATTCGTTATGCCAAGCCACCTTCAACTTTTAAAACTCCAGATAGAGTCTGTTAAGAACGAGAAAGAAGAAGCGGTAGCCGCTCAGGATTACGAAAAGGCAGCGGAGCTGAAAGAGAAAGAACAGCAGCTCAAGGAGCAATTCAACGAAGCCTACAGCAACTGGCGTAAACAAGTTGAATCTACAATCGTTACAGTTGATGTTCCTGAGATAGAAGAAGTTGTGGCAGGTTGGACTGGAATTCCTCTCAAAAAACTTGAAGAGACTGAGAGGGAGAAGCTTCTCAATCTTGAGAATGCATTGCACGAAAGGGTTGTTGGCCAGGAAGAAGCAATCAGTGCAATTGCACGCGCTATTCGTAGGGCAAGAAGCGGTTTAAAAGACCCAAGAAGACCTGTTGGCGTTTTCCTGTTCCTCGGACCGACTGGTGTTGGTAAGACTGAGCTTGCTAAAGCACTTGCAGAATATCTGTTCGGCGATGAAAAAGCTTTGGTACGGTTCGACATGAGTGAGTATATGGAAAAATTCTCAGTCTCCAGGTTGATAGGTGCACCTCCAGGATACGTTGGGTATGAAGAAGGAGGAACACTAACAGAGAAGGTAAGGAGAAGACCGTTCTCGGTAATACTTTTTGACGAGATAGAAAAGGCTCATCCTGATGTGTTCAATATATTACTCCAGATAATGGATGATGGACGTTTGACAGATTCACAAGGTCACGTTGTTGATTTCAGAAATACGATTATAATCATGACGAGTAACATCGGAGGAACCGAAATAGTTACTTCCAAAAAGAACCTTGGATTTGTTGGTGAAGAAACCCATGAAAGAGAGTTCAAAGAAATGAAAGATAAAGTGCTCGAAGAAGTGAAAAAGGTATTCAAACCCGAGTTTATAAACAGGGTCGATGAGATTATCGTATTCCATAAACTTACAAAAGAACACATCGAACAGATTATCGAAATACTGCTCAAAGACATCAGAGCAAGGTTAAGCGAAAGACACATCACCTTAGTGCTTTCGCCAGAAGCAAAAGATTTCTTGGTTAGCGTTGGTTACGATGCGGTTTATGGTGCAAGACCATTGAAGAGAGCTATTCAAAAGTACATAGAGGACCCACTCTCTGAGGAGTTGCTGAGAGGTGAAGTTGAGGATAACGACGAAGTATATGTCGTTCGTGATGGTGATAAACTTGCTTTCATAAAAAACAAACAAAATCAAGTTGCAACGACTGTCAAGTCCGAATCGTAGAAAAGATAACTCTTTATGATTTTTGACAATCTAAAACTTCACAACCATTCAACACGCTAAATGTTAGAAGGTGACTTTAAAAGATGCCAAAAACAAAAACTATCTACGTATGTGATAAGTGCGGTTACGAGTCACCGAAATGGTTTGGACGTTGCCCAGTTTGCGGTGAATGGAACAGCGCAAAGGAATTTCAACTAAAGGATGCTTCAACGGAAGCAAAAAACATTAGGTCTCAAGATGCGGGGATGATGGAATCTCATCCTCGCTTTTTTGATTTGCATACAGCCCTTGAAAGATCTGAAGAAGAGAGAATCAAAACAAACATTCCAGCAGTTGACCAGCTGTTGAATGGCGGATTAGTCCGAGGACAAGTCGTATTGCTCGGTGGGGAACCAGGCGTTGGTAAGAGTACTTTGGCACTTCAAATATGCGATGCTACGGCTAAAAGTAACGAAAGGGAAGACCATGTTGTTTATTATATATCGGGTGAAGAGAGCGTTCAGCAAGTAGCAAGTCGCGCCAAGAGATTAGGAATTAAAAATCCAAGAATTTTAATTTCTTCCGAAACACAAATAGAAGATATCCTCAGCAACATAGACCCACAAAAAGCAAGACTAATTGTTATTGACTCGATACAGACACTCAGCAGCGTTGATATAGATTCCCCTGTCGGTGGCGTTGTCCAGATAAAAGCTGTTGTCGAAAAAGTTAGAATTTTTTCAAAGAAGTACAACATTCCTTCCTTGCTTATTGCACATGTTACTAAAGAAGGAGTTATAGCAGGACCAAAGCTCGTTGAACACGTTGTTGATACTGTGATATATTTCGAAGGTGAAAGAACAACTGATTACAGGATCCTAAGAGTTCAAAAGAATAGATACGGTCCCAGTGGTGAAATCTCCGTCTTCCAAATGACTCAAGAAGGATTAAAAAGCTTACCTGAGGATATATTGTTGAACTATTCAAACACTCCAGGAAACGTTTTTACCAGTGTCTTTGAGGGAAGTAGACCTTTGAATGTTCAGATTCAGGCACTTGTGTCCAGAGTAAAGATGGCTTCCGGAAGGAGAATCTCGCATGGTATAGATGTCAGAAAGGTCATAATAATATCTGCTGTCTTAGCAAAGCACCTGAACTTGCCTCTGGATTTTCACGATATATATATAAATGTTTCTGGAGGATTGAATATAACTGACCCCGGTTGTGAATTAGCAATCGCAGGTGCGATATTGTCGTCTTTTCTCGACTCTTACATAGGAAACGCGCTCATGGTAGGAGAAGTGGGTTTAGACGGTAGCATTCGACCGACAGTGAATGTTACAAAGCGTATTGAAAACGCGAAAAAACTACAGATAGAAAGAATAATCGTCCCAGCTAATGTTGATTACAACTCCATAAATTCAAAGTCGGACTTGAAAGTAGAGCATGTGAAAGATGTAAGAGACCTTTTTGAGCTTGTGATGTCAGAAAAGACGGATAAAATTTGAAATACAAAATCATAAGAGGGAGTGAAGAAGATGTCTGAAAAGCTAAAAGTTAAGATACTGATTGACAGCACGTCTGACTTTCCAAAGGAACTCATTAAACCATGGGATGTTGATATTGTCCCACTTTACGTTATCTGGCCCGATGGAACGACGGAAAAGGATGATACAAGGGATTTCAATGAGTTAAAAAAGTTCTATGAAAAGCTCAAAACTGCGCCAGAATTACCAAAAAGCTCACAACCAACTGTTGAAGACTGGAAGGCAAAATACGAAGAAGCGAAGAAAAACGGTTACGATGGGGTTTTGGTTATAACGATATCTTCGGCTATGTCTGGTACGTTTAACTCTGCGGTTCTGGCTTCCAAAGAGGTAGACATCCCAGTGAGGGTTGTTGATTCCAAAAGGGCATCTACGGCAATATCTCCGATGGTTAGGTATGCACGTGAATTATTCGACCTTGGTTTGGGACTTGAAGAGGTAGCTCAAGAGCTCGAAAAGAAAATAAAAGCCAAGGGTTTTGGTGCGTTCTTCTATGTCCAAGACTTCAACTTCCTTGTTAAAGGTGGAAGGGTCAGTAAATTCACGGGATTTGTGGGCTCGCTTTTGAAGATTAAAGTAGGTATTTACATAGATGACGAAGGCAACATGGTTCCATTCACAAAAGCAAGAGCAACAAAAGCAATACACGAAGAGTTAATCAAAAAAGCTCAGGAAGAGGGGTTCCCTGCCGGTAGTACCGTGGATTTATACATGGTAAGTTGTGACAACATGGAGGAGCTCAAAGAGATAGAAGAGGAGCTAAGAAAAATTTACAAAGTCAAGAATGTATACTACACACCTACCGGTAAGGTTATCTCTATGCATGTGGGACCCGGTCAGACTGGATTTGGTATAGAGAGATATTAAAATATTCTTGTATTGGCTTGTATTAACCTTTAGGGGGGAATGGAATGTCGGAGACTACATTCAACACACTTGAAGAGTTTAAAAAATTCAGAGAACGCATGAACAAAGAAATTTTAGACCGCGGGACGATAAATACAAAACGTTTCTGGAATCTTGATGGTGCAGTTTACCGTGAGGGTGCTATTGAGCCTAAGTATAAGGAACTCATGGGACTTGTCGCTTCGATGGTTCTTAGGTGCGATGATTGTATAACATACCACATGATACGATGTGCTGAACTTGGGGTAACGGACGAAGAGTTTTTTGAGACATTTGATATAGCACTCATCGTAGGTGGTTCAATTGTTATTCCACATTTGAGGAGAGCAGTAAATACACTATTGGAAATCCGGAGGCTCCAAGCAAATGGCGAGAGCATTTCTATTTGACGGAACAGGTCTACTTTACAGAGCTTTTTATGCCATAGACCAATCCTTATCGACCACAACCGGTATTCCAACCGGAGCACTTTATGGTTTGGCTCGAATGTTGCTAAAGTTTATAAAAGAACACATAACAGTAGGTGAAGACTACTGTGTTTTTGTTGTGGATGTAAAAGGTGGTAGTACATATAGAAGAGAACTTTACGAAAAATACAAAGCGCATCGCCCTGAAACTCCCGAACCGTTGCTTAGACAGATTAATCTTGTGGGCGAGCTAATAGAAGGTTTTGGAATCAAACTTGTTCGTATGCCAGGTTACGAAGCTGACGACGTGATAGCCACACTGGCTAAAAGATTTGAAAAAGAAAAAGGTTTGTTGGAAATCTCGGAAATAAACGTTGTAACAAGCGATAAAGACTTGCTCCAACTTGTGAACGAAAATATTTCAGTATGGCGTATAGAAAAAGGTGTAACCGATATCAGAAAATACACTGTAAGAGATGTTTACGAACGATACGGAGTCTACCCGCATCAGATAGTTGATTACCTTGCTTTAGTTGGTGATGCTTCAGATAACATCCCAGGAGTGCCTGGCATAGGTGAAAAGACAGCGGTGAAGATACTACAAGACTTTGGAAGCGTGGAAAATGCGCTAAAAAACCAGGACAAATTACCGGATAAGATTAGAGAAAAACTTTTGGGTTACTATGAGGACTATGAACTGAGCAGAAAACTCGTAGAACTGAATTATGAGATTGAGTTGCCAATCAATTTGAAGGAACTGAAATACCAAGGTTATGACTCGGCAAAGTTGTTGGAGGTTTTAAAAAAGTTTGAATTTGCGAGTATAATAAAAGAATTACAATTGAGCGCTTCACTTGAAAAAGCGGTTGAGTACAATGTCATCTCAAAAGAAAATGAACTCAAAGGATTGCTTGAAGAAATACTCAAAGCAAAGAAGGTAGCACTTGATTTAGAAACCAGTTCCCTTGACCCATTCACAGGTAAGATAGTAGGCATTTCCATAGCTATTGACGAGGGCAGGGCCTATTACATACCAGTGGCACATTTGGATGGACCAAACCTTCCACTCGATAAAGTCAAAGAGTTCTTAAAAGAAGTTGTCGGCGCAAGGAGATTCGGAGGTCATAATCTAAAATTTGATATCAAATTTTTGAAAAGAGCGGGCATAGAACCTGAATATCCCGCTTTCGACACTATGATAGAGGCTTATGTGCTGAACCCGAACGAAAAGAGGTTCAACCTCGATGAGATGGCTTTGAAGTTCCTTGGGTACAAGATGATGAGTTATGACGAGGTCATGCAGGGTGCACTGCCGCTTTTTGCTGGCGATTTCTCATATGTGCCTGTTGAACGTGCAGCGAGGTATTCTTGTGAAGATGCAGATATATCCTTGCGCATTCATAACAAGCTCTATCCTCTTATATACTCAAACGAAATGGTTGAACTCTATGAAAAAATCGAATTACCCCTTGTCTCTGTTTTGGCACAGATGGAACTCAATGGTGTGTTCTTTGACACGAAATATCTTTCTTCGTTGTCCTTGGAAATGGAGAAAAAGCTATCTTCACTTTCACAAAGGATATTTGAAATAGCAGGAGAGCCATTTAATCTGAACTCACCAAAGCAGGTTGGCTACATATTGTTTGAAAAATTGAAACTTCCTGCAATGAAATCAACAAATACTGGCGCTTATTCAACAGATGTGGAGGTTTTAGAAAACTTGGCGCCCGACTTTGAGATTGCTCGTCTGCTACTGGAATATCGAAAGATACAGAAACTGAAAAGTACGTACGTAGATGCTATACCAACGATGGTGAATAAACACACCGGTCGAGTCCACGCCTCTTTCAATCAGACTGGAACTGCAACTGGCAGGTTGAGCAGTTCAGACCCCAATTTACAGAATCTGCCAGGGAGAACGGACGAAGGAAAAGAAATTAGAACGGCTGTAAAACCACAAAAGGAAAATTGGTGGATTCTTGGAGCGGACTACTCACAGATTGAACTGAGAGTTTTGGCGCATATGAGCGAAGATGAGGAACTTATTAGAGCCTTCAGTGAAAACAGAGATATTCATTTAGAGACAGCAAAACGAATATTCGGTGTGAGCGACGAATTTGTCAACGAAAGTATGAGAAGAATCGGGAAGATGGTCAATTTTGCAATAGTTTACGGTGTGTCACCTTACGGTTTGTCAAGAAGGATAGGCTTAGACGTAAAAGAAACAAGAAGAATAATAGATGCTTACTTTAACACCTACAAGGGTGTTCAGAGCTACATAGCAACGATAAAAGAATTTGCGAGGAAAAACGGGTATGTTAAAACGATGTTTGGCAGACGAAGAGAAGTACCACAAATAAATGCAAAGGATCCAAACATCAGAGCTGAGGGCGAAAGGATTGCTATAAATACACCAATACAAGGTACCGCAGCAGATATAATGAAGATAGCTATGATAAAAATACACGAAAGAATGAAGAAAGAGAATTTAAAGAGCATGATGATACTTCAAATACACGATGAATTGGTATTTGAAGTACCTGATGATGAACTTGAGTTAATGAAAGAAATCGTCAAATCTGAGATGGAGAATGCCGTAAAACTGAGAGTTCCCTTGCTGGTTGATATTTACGTGGAAAAGTACATGTTGTGATGTTAGTATATCAAAATACTTCCCACAAACAACAAGACAGCTGCCAGTAACCTAACACCAATCCGTTCTCTGAGAAAAATCTTAGCAAAAAACATCGTCACAAAAACAGATAACATAGAAAGTGGTTCTGCTACGCTAACACCGAAATAATTGAAAGCCTTCAAGAGAGCAACGTATGAATAAGCGTTGCAAATACCACCTAAAATAAGATAAAGCCACTTTTGTTTGATTAAATTTGTGTAGTCTGAAATTCTACTTCCAGATGCAATCCCGTAAACCAAAATATAGGTACTTATCACAAGGTATATTCCCACCGAGTATCCAAGAGGCGAAAGACTTATTGTAAACTTCCTATCGATGATTCTACCAATTGCCATGAGTAGCGATGATACAATCATCGCCACTGCTCCTTTACTTTTGATGATATTTGCATAGGAAACGACTACATTCTCCCCTTTTTTTAAAAAACTCACACCGTAAATCATCAAAACAGCACCTATCAGCCTTTTTATACTAAACGTTTCACCTAAAAATATAGAAGCCAATATTACTAAAAATATAGCGTTTAAGTTATACAACGGTGCGATGACAGAGGCATCTTCGTGTCCTAAGGCATATGTGTAAAGTGAAAATGAGATTGAATAGATAGAACCACTCAAAAGTGACTTCATAAGTATTTCACAAGTAACTGTATTGAAGAATGGGAAGAATGAAAGGAAAGAGAAGAAAAAAAACCCCCACGCAGCCACGAAAGTAGGGGAACCCTTAGATATCTTATTCCCAGCTATGCGTTCGTAACCAAGTAGAATAATACGAACACTCATCCACAGCAAACCTGCCATTTGCGGAATTTGAAAAATAGCAACGCTCGTCACCTATTTGTTCCCCCTTGTTTCTGCTTATTTTTAGTTGTGCTATAATTATTTTAGTTGTGCTATAATCATTTTAGCATATATCTTCATAGAGTGAGCAAATTTAAAACAGTTCGGGGGTGCTAACTTGAGCAGACTAGAAAACAACGAAAAGGTCTCCTTATGGAAGCTCTTTTCAATTACAGCAAAAATAGGTGGTGTTACTATCGGCGGCGGCTATGCTATGGTCCCCATTATTCGCGAAGAATTTGCGATAAAACATAAGTTCTTGCGACCAGAAGAATTTGATTCGCTTTTGGTCATTGCACAATCTATGCCTGGACCAATCGCTGTCAACACTTCTACACTTGTAGGTTACAAGTTAAGAAAAATTCCAGGGGTAATTGCTGCTGTTGCGGGTGCTATTTTCTTCCCAACGATTATAATCCTTGCCGTTGCAATCGTGCTCGGGAGATTTTATAACTTCTTAAAGCCGTTTCTTAACGGTATGAAAATTCCTCTGCTTGCTATTATAGTTGTTAGCGTATTAAAACTTTGGAAGAGCAGCGTGAGAAGTTTAGAAGATTTGGTCGTGTTCATAGTTGCTTTCTCCACCGTTACTGTCTTGAAGTTCAATCCCGTGTACGTCATTTTACTGGCCATTTTATACGGGATTATCCGATTCTTTGTAAATAAAACCACAGAGGGGGACCTGGATTGATATACCTAAAGCTCTTCGTTGTCTTCACACAAATAGGTGCAATTAGTTTCGGTGGAGGTTACAGCATACTCAAAGCTATAATCCATTACGTGGTTGATACAAATAAATGGTTAACACTTGACCAATTTAACGAAATCGTGGCAATATCACAATCCACACCTGGACCAATAGGAATTAATGCTGCCACTTTTGTTGGTTACAAAGTTGGTGGAATTTTTGGTTCTATAATCGCTACGTTTTCGGTTATCTTGGTACCTATATTGTCGTCAATTACGCTTTACCTTTTCTACCTTAGGCATTCCGAAAACAAAGTTGTTCGAAGTATTATCTCCAAGCTGAAACCCGTAGTTCTTGGTATGATAGCTGCTGCTGGGTTAAGTTTCATTAGAACTTCACTCGGAACTCCGTTGGCAATTTTTGTAAACATTTTAGCAGTTGGTCTTTTAATTAAAACAAAAATCGATGCGGTCACAATTCTTGTATTATCTGGTATCCTAGGTTGCATACTTCTTAGATAAAATGTGTTAAAATATATGCAAATTGTAAAATACTTCAAGGGGGTGTGGTGTATGACATTTCGAGAAGGAACCGAGAACTTAACGCTTTACGATGATGGCCAGCACAAGTTCATCTTTCTCGCTTGGGAAGAGCAGGAAGAAGAAGGTATAGTTCAAACGAATCAATATCTGATAGTTGACGGAAATGAGGCAATGCTACTTGACCCGGGTGGTGCTCACGTCTTTCCAAGGGTGCTTGCTAATGTCTCTGAAGTAATAGAACCTAGCAAGATTAAGTATATCTTCTTTACACATCAAGACCCGGACGTTACCTCTGGAATCACGCTTTGGCTTTCCATAGCAGAAAATGCCAAGATTTATATCTCTGCACTTTGGACAAGGTTTCTCCCGCACTTTGGAATATACGACCAAAGAAGGGTGGTTGCACTTCCAGACAAAGGGGACAAATTGAGATTGCCATCCGGAACGGAACTTGAATTCATTCCTACACACTATTTGCACTCAACGGGTAATTTCACACTTTACGATCCAAGGGCAAAGATTTTGTTCTCAGGTGACTTGGGTGTTGCTGTTTTTCCAAAAGGGCAACGCTACGTTTTTGTTGAGAACTTTAACGAACACGTGAAACTCATGGAAGGGTTTCATAAAAGATACATAACTTCGAGCGTTGCTTTAAGAAAGTGGTTGAGTATCGTTGAGAGAAGAGAAATAGACATTGTTGCTCCACAGCATGGAGCAATTTTCAAAGGTGAAAATGTTAAGAAGTTGTTTGATTGGTTCAGAAACTTGAAATGCGGTATAGATATTATTGACGAGATATATGGCAGGTGATAGTATGCCAGAAATCAGTAAAGAAACTATAGAAAAGATGTCTTCCGCTTTTTTTGCTGAAAACTTGATGACCTCTTTTATGGCTCAACTCGATGAGGCTTTGATTTCGAGGGTGAAAAATGTCCAAGAGAATTTACGTGACTTGGAGAATGTATTTCGCAATATGCAGGTAAGGTTAAATAAATTGTCTGAGCAATTTGGGAAAGAGTCCCAAGAGATTGTCAGTGTTATTGAACAATCTCAAAATGTGAACAAAAACATAACTGAGGAACTTAAAAAATCTGGTGCGGATATATCAAAGATAAATGACATAGTCATAGGTTCTGTGAAAAATACAACCCAAACGCTTGAGATGTTCTCCAAAGTCGAAAATATGGTCTTGGAGATTACAAAGATAGCGAAACAGACAAACCTTTTGGCTTTGAACGCTTCGATAGAAGCTGCAAGGGCTGGTGAATTTGGAAAAGGGTTTGCAGTTGTTGCATCGGAAGTTCAAAAACTCGCTGGTGAGTCTAACAGAGTGGCGAAGGAGATAAACGATTTGGTAAAAGAACTTTCATCTTCCGTTTCCGAAGCACTGAATAGTATAAAGTTAGTAGGTGAAATCTTCCAGACTATTCAAAGGTCGCTTGAGCAACTCTTGGGGTTTATGAACCAAAATTCGGCGCTGCTTTCACATGTTTCAGAACTCTTGTCAGAAACGAAAACAGAACTCGAGTCCGAAAATAGCAATTTCAGTTCTGCTGTTGAGACAATGGAACAAGCAGCGGAAAAGTTTGAGACATTGTCAAGAGTAATATCGTCAATTGTAAAGGCGCAGACTAAACTTAAAGATTTGAGGTTATAAACAAAAACAAATCCTTAGGAGTGTATAGGGATGAATGAAATTCAAAGAAACATAATAATTTCCAAAAGTAGACTTGCAAAAGGGACTTACGAATTTTGGATAGACAACGAACTCATCGCAGGAAATGCTAAGCCCGGTCAGTTTGTGATAATCAGGACTTCAGAAAAGGGGGAAAGAATACCTATAACAATTGCTGACTCATATGGTAGTGCTTTTCGCATCGTAGTGAAAGCTGTAGGGAAATCTACAATTGAGCTCTGTATGAAGAATGAAAAAGAACAGCTTTTCGATGTTGTGGGACCTTTGGGTAAACCAAGTGAAATCAACTACTACGGAAAGGTTATAGTCATCGGTGGCGGTGTAGGTATAGCTGCTATACTTCCCATAGCGAAAGCTCTCAAAAATGCAGGTAATGTAGTTGTGGTAATCCTTGGTGCTAAAACATCTTCAGAATTGATTCTTAAAAACGAATTTGCTTTTGCGGACAAAGTTGTGGTTTGCACAGATGATGGAAGCGAAGGAATAAAAGGAACGGTTGTAGATGGGATGTTGAAAGAGTTTGAGATAGAAAAACCGAATATGATATGGTCTGTAGGACCTGCTGTAATGATGAAGGCAACAAGTAAAATAGCTTCTGAATATAACGTACCTATTTTGGTATCACTAAATGCAATTATGGTTGATGGAACAGGCATGTGTGGGGGATGTAGGGTGCTTTTAAGAAAAGAAGAAGAAGGAAGCGTAAAGGAAGAGATTAAATACGTTTGTGTTGATGGTCCTGAATTCGATGGAAGGTACGTTGATTGGGATAGCTTCATAAGAAGGTTACAACAATACAGGGAAGAGGAGAAAGAAGTATTGGAGAAGTTCTTGGAAAAAGTTGGTGATATCTCGTGGCTGTAAAAGACAGAATTCCTGTGCCTGAACTCGAGCCATCGGAGAGAAAGAAAAACTTCACGGAAGTTTCTCTTGGTTATACGTTTGAATTGGCACATCAGGAAGCGCAAAGATGTTTGCAATGTAAAGTTCCAACCTGTGTTTCAGGTTGTCCCGTTGGAATTGATATCCCTGGGTTTATAAGAGAGATAGTCAGAGGAAATTTGAAAAAATCGTATGAAATTCTCAAAAGTTATAACTACCTACCTGCTATCTGTGGTCGTGTGTGTCCTCAGGAAATTCAGTGTGAAGGTGCCTGCGTTCTGAACAAAATAGGTAAACCAATAAATATTGGAGCTTTGGAAAGGTTCGTAGCTGATTTTGCAAATCAAGAAGGCTTTGATGACGAGTTAGGCAAGGTTCGAGATTTCAAGAGTATCCTCGATATATTAAAAAATACCCCTACTAAAGTATCAGCCTTGAAGTCTAAGAAAGTTGCAGTCGTCGGGTCTGGTCCGGCGGGGCTGACCGTTGCATCAGAACTCGGGAAACTGGGTATTAAAGTGCACGTTTACGAAGCATTACACGAGTTCGGTGGTGTGCTTGTCTATGGAATACCTGAGTTCAGACTTCCTAAAGAGATAGTGAAACGCGAAGTAATTCAACTTGAAACGCTTGGTGTAGAGTTATTCAAAAACATTCCTGTTGGCTATGCAATACATCCGAAAGAACTGCTTGAAAGATACGATGCGGTTTTTGTTGGAGTTGGAGCTGGAACTCCGAAATTCATGGGTATTCCCGGAAGTGAGCTCAACGGTGTTTATTCTGCAAACGAGTTCCTCACGCGGGTGAATCTAATGAAAGCGTATAAATTTCCAGAATACGACACTCCTATAAAGGCTGGGAAAAGAGTAGTAGTTGTGGGTGGTGGGAATACCGCAATGGATGCAGCTAGAAGTGCTTTAAGACTTGGAGCACAGGTTACGGTGGTATACAGAAGAACCGAAACAGAAATGCCAGCAAGGCGTGCGGAAATACATCACGCAAAGGAAGAAGGAATCAAATTTTTGTTCTTGACTAATCCCGTTAAGTATATCGGAGATGAGAGTGGTAAATTGATAGGGGTAGAATGTATAAAGATGGAACTTGGAGAGCCAGATGATAGTGGTAGAAGAAAACCGGTCCCCGTGCCCAACAGCAATTTTGTTATAGAAGCTGATATTGCCATCGAAGCAATAGGAACCGAATCAAATAGATTTTTGCTTAGCCAGTTTCCTGACTTAAAGACAAATAAATACGGTTATATCATCACGAACGAATTCGGTCAAACAAGCATTCCAAAGGTATTTGCTGGTGGCGATATCGTCACCGGTTCTGCAACTGTTATCCTCGCTATGGGAGCAGGGAAAAAAGCCGCAGAGGGGATAGTTAAATTCTTTACAGAGTAAAATATAGTTACCACAAATTTTTACAGATAGTTAATTGCAGATAGGCAATGGGGATGAGGGGGTTATGCTTTACACTGAGCTTATCTTCGCAATGATTATCTTAATGCTACTTTTAACAATAATTTCTGGAACAATTCCTGCTCAAAGAGAAGCTTTACAAGAGGCTATAAGACAAGAGAGAGCTCAATTAATTGCCGAAAACATGTTCTGGCAAGAGATAGATAATGAGTATTTAAACAGTGTTCCATCAAAGAAGTTTAGTATAACTTACGATGTTGTAGTGGATGGAAAGAAATACAAAGTCACAATAAATGCTATAAAGTTCGAAAGACCGCAAAAATAGTAAAATATAAAAAATGTGGGGCAACTCGCCCCGCATAATGTTTTGCATCTTTCATGTCTGTCTAACAGATTCTCTTTCAACTATCTTTGTTGGAAGGATGATATTTCTTGGTAGCCTCGTTCTTTTATCTGTTATACGCTCAATTAAGAGTTGAGCAGCGGTTGTGCCCATTTCCCACCTGGGTTGCATAACTGTTGTGAGTCTTGGATTTGTGTAATTTGAAAATGGTGCATCGTCAAAACCTATCACCGATACTTGCTCTGGAACTTTTATCCCATGTTCTTTCAGTGCGTCCATCGCACCTATCGCTGCCCAGTCATTGACAGCAAATATCGCTGTGAAATTAAGACCGTGTTCTTGGAGATGGCGTACCACGCTTACCCATCCATGTTCTGAGTTGTAACCTCTGTGAACCCCGTAATATATTTCCACGTTGTCTTTGCCTACTTTATCTATGAACTTTCTTATCCCTTTTTCTCTGTCGAGTGCAGCTGGTGAGTTTTCTGGACCTGGGATAAAAAGTATTTTCCTGTGACCATGGTCGTAAAGGTATTTAATCGCGGCGTATCCTCCTCCAACGTTATCAACGTTTACTGTATCAAAGTTAATTTCATCAACAGCAAAATCAGTGACAACCATTGGTATACCACTTTTTTCAAAACGTTGTATAAGTTTACTGCCTCCGTAAAGTTCTCCAAGAATGACTCCATCCACTTTTCTTCGGAAGTACTGGTCCAAAACATGCTGTTCAGCATCAGGTTCGCCTTTGGGTAATGCTAACATCACGTCGAATCCTTTTGAATAAGCATATTCTTCAATGGCCATAACGATATCGCTGTAGTGGTAACCGCGTATATCTGGAATCAATATACCAATGGTTTTGAACAGTTCTCTGGATGTTGTTTTGAACGACATCATTGGTTTGTAATTTAACTTCTTCATCGCATTCAAGACTTTCTTCTTAGTCTCTTCAGAAACATTTTCGCTACCATTAATAACCCTCGAAACTGTTGCTATCGAAACATTTGCCATCCGTGCTACGTCTCTAATGTTAGCCATCCTAACCACCTCAGAAATCTATCGTTAATTACTCTTCACCACTTTCCATTTGGTAGACCCGCACATAATCCACATACATTCTTGCAGGGAATGGTGTCTCGTTTGTCGGATAACCGGGCCAATATCCACCAACTGCAAGGTTCAATATAATGAAAAAGTCGTTATCGAACACCCAAGCTTTTCCACGTGACTCTATCGCTGACTTTGTAACGATGTGGTAAACTGTGTTGTCAACATACCACACAATCTTTTCCTCGTCCCACATTATTCCAAAAACGTGGAAATCACTTGTAAAATCTGGTGTTGGTGGTTCCAATCTTATCCTTCCTTGAATACCGTTTGAACCAAAATAACCAGGCCCATGCAAAGTACCATACGCCGTCCATTTATCGTGTCCCAAGAATTCAACAATATCGATTTCTCCACAAGTTGGCCAACCAACATACCTGAAGTTGCTACCAAGCATCCAGAACGCTGGCCAAAGACCTTTTCCATAAGGGAATTTTATTCTTGCTTCTATCTTTCCGTACTGAACAGTAAACTTACCTTCCGTTTTCATACGGGTCGATGTGTAATTAAAAGTCTTGCTGCCATCTTTTACAGTTTCTTTTCTTGCCTCAATTACAAGCATTCCGTTTTCAATCCATGCATTTTTTCCGTCGGTATAATATTGCCACTCACCATTTCCCCAACCGTTGTTGTTACCGATATCGTACTTCCACTTAGTGATATCAATCTTTGTACCATCGAACTCATCTGACCAAACCAACTTCCATCTGGGATCTTTTATCATAACCTCATACTCCTTTAAGGATGCTAAACAACTTGTGGTTAGAATAGTTAAGAAAACAACGGACATTATAACTGGCAAATATTTGAGGAAATTAAGCTTTGAAGACAACATTTACCACCACCTTCCTTTTCACAGATTTACTCGTACAGGAAAATTATCTCTACGCTTTCAATTTTACCATCTCTGACAAACTTTGCATATGGTTCTTCGATAAGGTGGTTCTCAATTTCTACTTTCTCACCCGCTGTTGTCATTAGCTTTACTCTTTGTTTTGAGATATCGAATTTGAAGGTATCAAGCCTCTTTGGATTCACATAAGTTACCCTTACTTTTCCAAGGAAATTGAACGATACTTTTCCTTCTTCATCGAACAACCAACCGGGTAATATGGGTTCAAAAGACAAGAAGAGTTTTCCGTTGATGAACTTAAACGGCTTTTGTCCTGCTAACATTATTCTCCACATGCTTAAAAACTCCGCGCTTGCACCGCTCAACCTTGCAACAAAACCAGTTCCGTGGATTTTTTCGTCAGGATTAGCACTACTTGCTATGAATGAAGAATTCTCCAGAGGACTTCTTCCGTATACTTCAGGGTCCATAAAGGCAACAATTACATTCTTGAAATCCTCATAGAACTCTTCGTATAGGCCGTTCTTTATAAGTTCTAACATGTATTTGTATTCCATGTGTAGCCATATTGATTCATTTTCCAACCAACCGGGTGTGAATGCCTTGGCACGTCCAATTTCTATGCTCTGCTCCTTCAAAGGAGCGTTAACCTTGTACATGTTCAACTTTTTGTCATAGAGTTCTGATGACTTGACTTTTCTGTGGATTTGCTTGATAAATTCCTTGTTGTTTCCGTAAGCCTTAAATCCTCGAACCATCCCTTCCAAGAAATATGGCATCGACTTTTGCCTGAACTTATGCACTTTTACAAATTTTTGATTACCCTCTTCGCTGATAATTTCGTATTCTTCTACTTCGTAATAATAGTAAGTTGGCATCATTCCGTTGCTTTCGGCAATTGCTTTGTCAAGTGCGGACTTCAACTTTGCTTTGAACTTTTCAAGGATGTTTGCCAGTTCATTTGCCGTAATTTCAACTTCTTCACCCAAGAATCCAAACTTTACATCTTCACGGTAAGTTTCCCTGAGGTCGGACATCTTTTCCCAATATTTGAAATCTTTATCATCATCATTGCAAGCATTGTACCAATCGATGATTTCGGCTTCTTTGTTAATTAACGCCATAACTTCGACTGGCAAGTTAACTTTCCTGTGTTGGTATTCTTTCAATGTTTCTATAATGAAATTCATTAAACGCAGAAGCTCGTAGCTTTCTGCAACGGAAGAACCAAATAATCCAGGTAATCCGTTTAATGCATCGTACCAACCTGGCTTTCCTGCTTCCATCTCTATACCAACGCCCGCAGGGTCTGTCGTTGCAAATTTTATAGCTGCCAGATTGACGAGTTTCGTTATTAGCGTTGTTTTGTAGATTTCACCTTTTCCTTTATTTGTTCTCACGACATTTTTGAATTTATCCCTTGATTCTATGAGTCTTTTCTTTTCTTCATCAAGGTAGAGAGAATTGTACTGTCTTACCTTTCCATTGACGAAGACATATCTTTTCGACCTGGGAAGCACACACTCTGCATTATCGTAATATGTGTAGGATTTGTCATCAAAAAGAATTTCTTCTTTTGTTTCGGGGTAAATTGCCAAGTAACTTTCAATGAGATCCAAGTTGTAAGTCCAATGGTCGGTCCAAAAACCTTCGCCGTGAACTGCGTCTACTTCTTCTTCAAGGTACTCTGCAAGATTCCTCAAAAACTCCTCGAAGTCGTTTTTAAGAACTATACTTTGCTTTTCAATGAATGTTAACAATTTTCCTGGTGTTAGATTACCTGCGTTGAGGAAATTAAACAATTTTTCAACATTCTCCGGATTTTCAATTTCTGTTTTTAAGAACTCTTTTATACCTCCACATTCGGGTTTCAGTCTGTATCTGACACCGTTTATTACAAGTGGATTGTAACCATCCGGCTGTATCAAGTTGACAAAGAATCGGATGTTATAATTTCCTATCTCTGGGTGGAAGACAACGTCCTCTCTTCTGTTCTGATTCACATCTCTATAATTCGCGTTACCAGAAGAATAATACTCTGGCAATAACACGAAATAGTTGTAATCCCTTTCTAAATCACCATGTTTCCTCGAGTATATATGATAGACCAATCTATCTTTACCTTCACGCAGAACAACTGGATAGCCGCCCCTTAATATGTTGTCAAGGTAAGTTTGTTTCGTGTATTCATCAAATAAATCAGAAGAAGTCTTTGTCCATACATCATTAACAATCTCTTCGATTATTTTATTACCCTCTTTTCGTTTGTTTTCAAGGTATTCTTGGCTTGAGAATCTTTCTGCGTATTCGTTCAGCAAATTTATATCAGGTGTATGCCCAACAACTGTGTAAATATAAAATTCTTCGCCGGGTTGTAGTGTTACTTCGGTCGGAGAGAAAGCACAAGGCACCCTATTCGATGTGATTTGCTTCATTTTCCTTATATTTTCTAACCTTGAACCGATGAAAACATCTGGTTCGATATAGGAGGTGTTCATTCCAAAAACAACGTCAGGATCCACCAATGGCATTAAGAGTTCCTTTTTTCCTGACTGAATCTTGAACGAAACGTAGAAATTGCCCTCTTTGAATTCGGAAACAGCTGCTACATCTTCTGCCGTTGACCTGAGTTTAAATACTGGCATCTTGTTTTCCAAATTATATACTTCCATCCAAGCCTTTAACGTGTTACCCACATGCTTTAAACCGTAATCGTTGATTCCATAAGGAAGGAGTGCAGCAAGCCCATCGAGAATTTCAAAGTGTTTTACTTCGTTAGATATGTTTTGGAATTTAACAATTCTGATAAGTGCTCCTAACTTCTCCTGGGGCAGTATGAAGTAAAGTACATTTGTTTTAAGACCATATACATTATTTATTTCTTCTATCTCGACTTCATTCCTGGCAATATACATCCTTTGTACAACTTTATCGGAAACCACTTTTCCAAAAGGCTCAAAGAATGCATCCATAGACAAATCTTTAACAAACGTTCTGAAGCCGTGTGTGAATATAACTTGATAAGATCTAAAAGCTGGGTGGAATTCCATAATAGGGTTATCTTTATGAGCAATTCCAAAAGACGCGATTGCTTGAGCTCTGTTAACGTAAAACACCCACAGCGGTATCCCTTTCTTACCAGCTATGCCGGGCAGAAAGCTTGCAAATGGTTTTGAGTTATTGTAGTTTTCAACTACAAATCTCTTATTCTCGTCGAAGTAGTATCTTACCATTTCAAGACCTCCTTTTTTAAAATTGTGAACTTAGTCTAGTACATACTTACCTACCAATCTGATATCTCTTGACGATGCACCAACTCTTATTTCGTATTCCCCCTTTTCAACTATCCAGCAATGACCATTAAAACTTGCAAGGCTTGAGACGGGAACTCTAATTTCCATTTTCTGAGTTTCTCCTGGTTCAAGCAACTTCGTCTTTTCAAAACCCTTCAATTCTTGGTAAGGCTTGTCTATTTTTCCTCTTGGGGCCCTCACATAAATTTGTGCAACTTCTTTTCCAGCCATGTTACCTGTGTTTTTAATCTCGAAAGTTACAACAATATCCCCACCGTCTCTGTATAGCTTTAGATTAGAGTATTCGAATGTTGTATATGAAAGTCCGAATCCAAATTCGAAAGCAGGCTCTACTCTAAATGTATCGTAATACCTGTATCCGACGTAGATGTCCTCGTCGTAAACTACTACTTGCGGATTATCTTTTGGTTCACCCGGGAACGACCTCGATGGAACATCTTCGTATCTTTTTGGGAATGTTGTTGGAAGCTTTCCGGACGGATTCACTTTTCCACTTATCACATCCGCAAAGATTCTTCCTGCCTCCTGACCTGGTTGCCAAACCAATAGTATGGCATCACAAAGATTTTTCCAGCTTTCCACTTCGATAGGAGAACCTATATTTAGAACGACTACGAACTTCTTTCCCTGATTTCTGAACGTGGTTGAAAGTTTCGAAATTATACTAAGTTCATCATCCGTAAGATAGAAGTCACCCTTTTCGAGTTTTCTGTCAACACCCTCTCCTGATATTCTTGTGATGATGAATATCCCAACATCGTTTCTTGAAGCATATTTTTCAATATCTTCTTTGCTGAGGAAATCTTGAGGAAGCCTGGGTATGATATCTTCACCCCATTGACCCTTAGTTACAACATAATCCGTGGCTCTAAAATCCGAGACTTTTTTTCTGTAAAATTCTGCCAGTTCCATGTCAACTCTCAACCCTTTTTCAATCGCACCATCTAAGAAGTTTATGGTGTATCTTGGGTGGGTCTCCCCGCTACCTGTTCCACCTCGTATCGTTTCAATTTGCCCTGTTCCGAAGAGTGCAATTTTTGTATTTGGTGAGAGTGGCAAAACATTTTCATTCTTTAGCAAAACAACACCCTCACATCCGGCTTCGTATGAAACTTTCGCATGTTCATCGAGGTTTGGTTTGTTTGAATACTTGTATCCTTTGAATGAAGGGGTCTTAACAAGCACCTTTAAAATGGTTCTTACCCGCTCATTTAACATTTCATCGGTAATTTCTCCACGCTCGTAAGCTTCTTTAATTTCCTCGATTTCTGGTCTTCTATGTTTAAAAATTTGATACGTATTTCCTGGCATTAACAAATCGTTCCAAGATTTGATTTGCTCAGCTGCGTTATCACCTGCGAACCAATCAGTCATCACTAATCCATCAAATCCCCACTCGTCACGGAGCACATCTTTTAAAAGCCATTTGTTTTGGGATGTATATTTACCGTTTAGTTTATTGTAAGAGCTCATCACAGTCCACGGTTTTGCCTTTTTAATAGCTATTTCAAACGGTTTCAGGTATATCTCTCGCAAAGCACGATTGGAAACGATGGTGTCAACAGTCATCCTGTTTGTTTCTTGCTCGTTTACCACAAAATGTTTTAAACAGGCGCCAACACCTTGGGATTGAACGCCTTCAACAAAACTCGCAGCCATTTCGCCCGTTAATAGAGGGTCTTCAGAATAGTATTCAAAGTTTCTTCCGCACAGAGGATTTCTGTGGATGTTAATTGCCGGTGCTAAAAGTATATCTACACCGTACTCTTTAACTTCTTCTCCCATTGCTTCTCCAACTTTTCTAAGCAGATTTCTGTTCCAAGTGGAAGCAAGCATAGTCTCAACGGGAAATGCTGTTGCATGGTATTTATTCTCATCATTTTCACGTTCAGGGTCTATCCTTAAACCAGCCGGTCCGTCGGCAAGCACCATACCTGGGATACCGAGCCTTTCTATGGGTCTTGTTTCACCAGCCTCACCTTTAACCCTTGGAGCAGGATTATCAGGTAACCAAAGCACACCTGCACCAACCAAAAGGCTTATCTTTTCATCAATTGTCATTTCAGAAATTACCCTTTCAATATCGAACTCCACA
The DNA here is from genome assembly GCF_001644665.1 of Fervidobacterium pennivorans. Lineage (NCBI taxonomy): Bacteria > Thermotogati > Thermotogota > Thermotogae > Thermotogales > Fervidobacteriaceae > Fervidobacterium > Fervidobacterium ngatamarikiense. The sequence goes on along the minus strand of NZ_CP011393.1, from coordinate 936,693 downwards.
ATAATCATCTCCCTTCTTACTTTTTCGTTTTATCTTTATTCACCGGTGATTCCCGTTCTCTCAAGACTTTCTACGAACTGCCTTTGGAGGAACAAATAAGTTATCAACAGTGGAAGAATTGTTATCATAGTCGCAGCCATTCTTATACCCTCATTGATTCTATTTGCTGCGCTACCATCGGCGGTTGGAAACATGACAGCGTATCTCACAACGAAGTCCCTGAGTTCCAATGGGAGAGTTTTAATCTTATTTCCAAGCAAAAGGCCTGACAACAGAGTTTCATTCCAATACCAAACCAATGAGAAAATAAACGTTGTCACGATTGCAGGCAAAGAAAGTGGAAGTATGATTTTGTAAAAGATTTGGAATGTATTAGCACCATCAATCTCAGCTGCCTCATCGAACGCTTTTGGTAGCATGTTGAAGAAGTTGAGATAAAGAAGTATGAAGATAGCACTTCTAATACCCTGTCCAAAAATCGCTGGCAAGAACGTTGCGAAGATACTATCAGTCAACCTCAGCGTGCTGAACAATACGTATTTGGTAACCAAAGTAACTTGCGTCGGTATCAAAAATGTCGCAAGCATTAAAACAATCCAGAATCTTTTGAGTGGAAATTCAAAACGCGAAAGACCATATGCAATGAGGGCTGTTATCAAACTCTGTGCTAGTGCAGGTATAACTGACGTATAAACACTGTTCCACAATGCCTTGGGCATTTCCAATACTTTCCAAGCCCTAACGAAATTGTCAAGAGTAAGTTTAGTCGGTATCCAAACAACCGTTGGATTGACCAAATCTTCGACACTCATAAAGGATGAAGTAATCATGTATAGCAATGGGTAAAGGTAAGCATAACCAATGCCTATTAAAACAACATATATTATGGTTTTCGTCGCAGGCTCTTTGAATGTCTTGTAATAAGAAACGCGGAATTTCTTTTCTTTATTCTTTGACATTTTCATATCCTTGTCTTCCTCCTTTCGCGTAACAACAGATACGCGATACCAAGAATCAGCATAACTGCTGCAAAGTATATCCAAGATAAGGCAGCGGAGTATGAGTACGGCTTGTCTATGTCAAACATATGTTGAGTTATACTTGTATTAACTGCGTTGTTTGCGAATGAAGCAAGGTCAACAATGGTATAAATCGTGTTCACCAAGACAAATGGTTTTATAAGGGGTAGTGTTATCTTCCAAAAGATAACCCAGTCGTTTGCTCCATCTATCTGAGCAGCCTCGTATATGCTGTTGCTTATCTTCTGTAACCCTGCGAGGAAGAATATAATCTGTACGCCTGAGAACCAGAGAATCAACACCAAGTTATTAAACATGTATAAAAACGGATAGCTTATCGTGTTCGGTATCATTTGGAAGAATCTGTATATGAAGTACCTTCTCGGGTCAACTATACTTGCCGCGTTGTTTGCGACAAGCTCAGCCACAACAGGACCACTTACAATGACGACTGGCAAGAAGTAAAGCAGTCTAAAGAATGCCCTCGCTACAAGTTTTCTATTGAGTAGTATTGCAACTATCAGTGAGAATATGATGATTAAAGGCGTGGATAACACGATATTGATTATCGTGTTCCAGAAATTTATCGGGAACGCTGGGTCTGTTCTGAAGGCGTAGATGTAGTACTTCCATCCAACAAATGTAGCTTCAATTCCATCAACTGTAAAATTGACGTTAAAGAAGCTCAAGTAGAGTGAGTAAAAGAACGGATAAGCTGTGAAAACAGCGAAGCCTATTATCCAGGGCAATGTGTACATGTAACCAGCAAGTGCTCTTCTTGTGCTTCTCTTCATTTGGAATCAACTCCATTTGTAGGATTGTTAGCTTTAACAACCTTGAATGATTCAGCGGGTACAACCACTAGACCGTCTTTAAATTCTTTGTTCGTGTAATTGATGTATATTTCATACCCGTTACTATAACTTACTTTCACCACTCCAGGCGTTATCACTATGCGATCTGTTATAGTTGAACCTTTTACATATTTGAGAGCACTATTGATTGTATTATATATTTCCACCATTTTGTTTTTCCAATCCTCGTACCGAGTTGATGGGTAATCCCACAACGGTGTGTCTTTCAAAGATGCGTTATCAAGCCAAGATACTAAGAACGAAGGATACGCACCGTAATCTATGGCTTTCAGAACATCCATCTTTGAGAAGAACCCATTGTTCATATATGGTGTGAAGTAATTTAATCTACCACTTAATACAATTTGTAGGAAAGGAACGGTATCCGTTTCAAAAAGATACTGACTGGCGTTCATCGGAACAGCCCCAATAGTTGTGGAATACTTCCATGCATAGTCGTTTGGTTCGAATAGGATTACATTATCCGTTTTTGAGGCTACCTCGTTCAACGTTTGCTCGACAATTCTTTTAGCTTCCGAACGGTATATTTCCGAGCCTATCTTGAGATTACCGTAGAGTTTGTTCGCAAATTCTTTAACTGCGAAATTTTTAAAACCAAGCTGCGAAAGTTTTGATGCACGCATCAAAAGATATCTCGAGGCGAGGTCTATTCTTACATAGTAGCTCTTGTACAGCCAAAGGTCTTTGTTATCCCTTTCTTCAGAGATTATGGATTGCGAAAGGTTCAAACCAACTTCTTTTCTGAGGTTCAGTTGTTTTTCGGTTACCCTTGTCACGTTGTCAACAAAAAAGAGTTCGACTCTTTTACCGTTGGATTTGTTCTTTGTGTTGAAATCAACAATATGCCTCAAAAGTTCCTTGAAATCACCAACTTTCTTTTCCAATCCAAACTTTCCTACTTTGTTCCCGTGGATTCCCCCTTCTTGCCAGCCTTCTATCAAAAGTACGATCTTGTTGATACCCTTGCTCGTTAGTTCGTAAAGGATTTGCTTAATTTGCTCTGTAGAAGAGATAGCTATAACCTTATGACCTATCAACATCTTTTCAATGTCCGAGGCAATGATGCTTACGTAAAGGGGTATATCTTCAACTATTGTTGAGTTGAGTTGTGTAGTGGACACATTTTTGTTCCCGAATAATTCATTTGAAAACTTTTCTCTATAGTACTTAGCCATACCTACATAGTTTGCCGTTGAACCTGTGAGGAAAGAAATCTCAAGAACCGCATCGAACTTATTCCGGGTTTTTTGAGCCACCTGTATTCCAGCACCACTTCTTGTTGTCGGTTGGAGGTATTTCTGTCTGTAGATGAATTTTGCAGACGTCCAGTTATATTTACTTAAAATACCACTTGGATACGAAACTATAGCGCTATATTCTTGTCCAGAAGTAATAACTCCAAAGAGAGCGTTTTGATTTACGCCATGAACAATTCCAAATACTGGGATAAATGCCGTTGGCTCTTCTCTTAAGAAGTCATTTGGTCTTCTTGCTCTCAAGTCATTGACGGTTACCAAGTTTTCTATAGCGTAGTCCTTACCGTAAACCCTTTTTTCAAACCAGTTTAGATAATGGGCTGGTTTTGAGAACCTTATCAGAGCACCTGGGCCATCTGGGACGAATGCATATCCGTTGATTTCGTCAGCTATTGTGCTCCCTAAGAAAGGTGTAAACATTACGGACGCTATCGTAAATTTCTTTCCTTCCTTTATAGTGTTTTGGGGCAACTCGAATTTTACAGTATCATCCTTGAGAGTTATACGTACATCGAAGCCTATCTCAAGTGACTCAAAATACAGGGAATAAACTATTCCGTTGTCGATTCTTTTCCAATGCTTTTTAACATTTTCGTCTGCAGAGCCTATCACATTTGATATACCACGTTCATCAAAATATTCCAAAAGCACAAGAGACTTTGCTATAAGTTGGTACGTAGGGTTCATCTCGTTGTAAGCGTCTGTCGTTTCTAGTACATCTCCCCATATGTATCCGGACCTTTTGTCAACAACCCGAACAGAAGTAGCTGTTAAATCCATCCATAGTTCCAAATATCTACTCTCAGCTATCTTTTCATATCCTTCAAGTGTAAACGGTGATTTGACGAGTGCGGTTACTTCAGGTCTTGTAAACCTGTTTGAAAGATAATCATTTCCGATTGTTTGTGCAAAAAGAGGACGGAAGAACACGACTAAAATAACAAGGACGATTGTTGATAGAAACGATTTATCTCTCCTGAAAACATTCTTGAATCTTTTGTATTGTTTATCTTGCACGGTAGAGCACCTCCTGGACAATCGCGTAGACAGTTTGAACGAGTTGGTCCCAAAGCATGTAAACTATTGAGTAGACGAGTATAATTACAAATATCCAAACAAAAGTAAGTAGTATGCTTTTTACCGTATCTCTAATACCGTAATCATGGACTTCTTTGACACCAGTGAAAAGTAGAACAGCAGACCAGGCTATGAGAATTATTGAGGCAAAAGATACTATGAACGCCTCGTTGTAAGTGAGTACGTAAGTAAGCATTATTACAAACGGCTGGAAAAGGATGTAAGGGGCAAAGCTGTAGGCAGTGAATATATAAATGTCCCTCAATGTTCCACGACCGTCGTTAATAGAGCTAACTAAGTAGTTCGCAAAAACCCACAGCATTGTTGGAGCAATACTGGCAAGTAGAACAAATCCAACGGACCTATCTTGGACGTTTAAGTTAAAGATGAAGCTTCTGCCAAAATAATCAAATTGTATTACCAAGAAGAAGAGCAGATAAATGATGGTGGCTGAAAGCACAGACCCATGCTTTCTTCTCTGGATGTAATAGAAAGTGTCAAGTGGATGTCTCAATATGTTTTTAATGTAGAGTATATCACTTAATAGCTTAGACTTAATTGTGGCTCTTTTTTTGATTACCCCACGTTTTGACAACTCATCCAGTAGCACGAAAAGAACTATTAGTATTATAAACGCCAGTAATACGCTCCCTGCATTCTTTTGCAAGAATTCGTTTCTAATCTCCCAATAAGCATCTGAATAATCCCTTTTTGCATAAGCCTTTTTAAATTCCTCTGCTGCAGCTCTGTAATTTCCTTCTTGGAAATATGCTTTTCCAAGTCCGTAATGAGCGATTTTGGAATAACCATCGTATATCATAACTTCTTCCCAGAGTTTTTTGCTCTCAAGATATTTCCCCTGAGAATAAAGTTCGAGTGCTTTATGGAGGGTGTGAATATATTGAGTAGGATTAAAGACGTGGACAAGTCCTCGCTCTTTGTCAAGAACGTAAACCTTACCTTCGTCATCTACGGCAATTGCAGATGCTACGGTAAACAATCCGTTTCTTTCCGTAGCAATAGCACGACCACCGAACGAAACTAACAGGTTACCTTCAGAATCATATTCGTAAATGAGTCCTGTCTCAGTTAATGCGAATATCCTTCCATGTGTATCTACGGCAATATCTATGAAGTTTGGTTCGTCCACCATCCTACCTTCTTTAGATGGAGGAAGTATATTTAAACCTATAGTGTTATGCTTTTTAATAGCACTCCCATGCTCTTTCTGGGTTACTGTATAGATAAGTCCCTTGGTATCTATTGTGATATTGGTATAAGGTTTTGGAATCCTATTTAGGAACTTCTCTTTTTGTTCCTTGGTGTAGAATATGTCTATGAATTTGTCCAAAAATGTTATTCCAACGGTATTTGCGCCAAAGTAACCAAGAAACTCACCATTTTGGTCTAGCTGTATAACACCTTCGAATGTTCCCTCGCTTACAATGTAGAAATTCCCTCGCTTATCAACAACAAGCTTTTTTGGTTTAAAATTCGCAGTCTCTCCGAACAGAGGATTCGTAGGTCTACCCAACCTTCTTATTTCCTTACCCAACTTATCAAATATCACAATTTCTGATGTGCCAGGGTCAGCTACGTAAATGTATGTGTCATCAACAAATACTCCTGTCGGTTGAAACAAAGACATATCGCCCACGTAAGTTGCTTCCCTGGTTACCATATCGAAAACGACAATTCTCGCATTGCCTGAATCGGCAATGTACATTTTGTTGTCCTTTATGAAGATATCTTCGGGGTAGTAGAGGTCTAAATCCTTGAAGAGTACCTCACTCACAACATATGCATCTTGAGTTATTTTCCACTCGTTTTTACCTGAAATTGTGTAAGTGAGAAATGCACTGTTAACGGCAAAGAGTTGATTGTATAACATGAAAAGTACAAGCAAAACTCCGAAAAGTTTGGTAGCGTTTTTCAACCCTGATTTGTTCTTTTTGTTCTTGCTTCGCACGATTTTCACACCACCCAACAAAAAACTTTGAGTATCCATTATTTCAAGCCACTGTATGCCATCGTATTCATAACTCTTGATTGCATAATTATGAAAAGTATCAAATTTGGAACGAACATTATTAGACCAGCTGCAGCAGCTATTCCTTGACCCGCCACCGTGTTACCCGTTGTTTGGGTAAGGTTGGAAACATAGAATGCGAACGTTTTTAGATTCTCGTTGTTTATGTAGTAAGTTGACGCTTCTGCACTGTTCCAAGCAACTTGAAATGCCAAAATGCCTACTGTTGATATAGCTGGTTTCAAGAGTGGCATTATTATATTGAAGATTATATGGAAATCGTTTGCTCCGTCAACAAGCGCCGCATCGATAAGCGCATCAGGAATTTGGTCTATAAACTGCTTTACAAGAAAGACACCAATTGGCATTGCCAGAAGTGAGAGAATGTTGATTATAAACGTATCTATAAGCCCAAGCTTTTGAACTATTAAATACCTTGGAATAATAACAGCAATGGGAACAAACATGAGCGCAAGATTATTTATGGTAAAGAGTAAATTCTTGGCTTTGAATTGCTTCTTGGAGAGTGCATATCCTGCAAAGACAGAGATGATTATTGTAAAAAGCACTGTGAAAAAAGCGGTCAATATGCTATTCATTAGATACCTAGATACAGGTATCGTTGAAGCCCGGGTGATTTGGAATAATTCATAGAAGTTAGCAAGTGTTGGTCTTCTAACGAAAAATCTTGGAGGATAGAGGAACAATTCGTCAACTGGCTTGAACGCTTGTGAGAAGATGAAAATTATGGGCAACATCATAAAAATAGCTATGGGCGCCAAGATAAAATAGAATTTCAGCTGACTTTTATGGAAATATCTTGGATTCGTTTTTGTAGTGAACTTTGCCATACTTTCTCCCCCTAACTTCTAGCAATTTTACTTACTTAGTCGCGCTCTCCAAATAAGCGCCACGCGATTCTTGAGAAGAACCAGATAATTAAAAGCAACACAACGGAGAGAGCTGCCGCGTATCCCATTTCATACCTTAGAAAACCGTAATCTTCGATGTGGTTAACGATTAATTGCCCGGCGTATTGTGGGGTTGGATTTGAGCCAGAGAGCGCAACTCCAATGCCTGCAGAAGTAAATGTATTCACTATTGACATCACCGCTCCGAAAAGCATTTGTGGTTTCATGGCAGGTATAGTAACGTATATAATTTCCTGTAATCTGTTCTTTATACCATCTATGTATGCTGCTTCGTAAAGTTGTTCATCGACATTTAATATACCTGCAAGCATTGCTAAGAACCCTACCCCCATACTACTCCAGAGCGAAACGAGAATCATAATATCCATCAAATGTTGTGGAGATTGTAACCACTGTATTGGCTTGTCTATAATTCCAAGCTTGAGTAAGAGAGCATTCAAGTAGCCCTGTTGGTCACCGTTGAAAAGTACCCGCCAAATTACTGACATCGTGACACCCGCTGTTAGAGAAGGAGAATAAATTATCAAAGCGAATATTGTTCTTGGTATCCTTGTAAGTTGAGCCACAAGCCAGGCTAATATAAATGAAAGAATGTATCCACCAACACCAACAATCAAGGCGTATTTTATAGTGTTTGGTAAAACCTTTTGCATAAAGAGCGTGTCCCGTGTGATGAGCGTGATGTAGTTTTGTATACCTATCCACTTGGGTTTTTCAATTGCGTTGAAATAGGTAAATGAAAGGTATATCGCGACAGCAACTGGTAGTGCTATGAATACAATAAATAAAACCAAATATGGTGACAACAAAAGCCAGTGTCCACGGTCTTTTTTCGAACTTATTCTCATTCTGTTTCACCTCGATTTACTACAGTCTTTAAGAACTCTTCCATACTTTCATACATCTTGTAATCCTTGACCTTCTTTCCATTGACTATGTAACCAAACTCTGTAAGTTTCCTTTCCAGTTCTCTGTTTATGAGTATCACGGACCTGTCGATTGATGTTCTAAGTGGTTTACCTTCAATGACAACGCTGTTCCATATGTTGCTTACTTCCCTTTCAACCATGTAACCACCCGGATGCCTTTGAATTTCTCTAATCCATCTCCATTGTTCGAGAATGACTCTCTTGTGTTTTTCATCTATAAAATCGAGTTCCTTGAATGCTTCTATATTGGCTGTATTCCAAAGGTAAGTCGGACCGTATCTGTTGACCATCATCCTTGCAAATTTGACTTGCGTGTCTTTAGACATCCACCACTTGATGAATTCCCAAGCCTTTTCCTTTTTATTTGAATTTGCGAAGATAACAATAGCTCTATCTCCTGCAACTTGGTATCTTAAAACTTGTCCGCTCTCGTCCTTAACTCCTGGTGAAGGAGCTATATCCCACAGCCCATAAATTTCATCTGCAGCGTTTAATAGAGTTACATACAATCCAAAGTCACCAACACCAATGGGGATACGGCCGTATCTAAACGAGTTGTAAAAACTTGCAACTTGTTCTGGAATTCCGTAAATTGCGAAAAGTTCAGTCATTAATTCAAACGCCTTTACTGAATTCTCTTCGTTTATAGCTGTTTTCATACCATCTCTTGTATAAAGCCTTGCTTTATTTTGGAAGAAGAAAGGACCAGTAGTATTGAAATACTTTGTTGTTTGTTCACACATCGGGATATAGAAATTCATTCCTCGTCTTTGGAGCTCAGGGAGTATCTTCTTTACATCGTCCCAAGTGTCCGGTATTGGTATACCCAGTTTCTCGATAATGTCTTTTCGGTAGAAAAGTACGTAGAAGTTTTGTGTTTCCGTTATTCCATAAATTTTATCATCAATAATCATTGGCAAGAGTGTTTCAATGTTAATGTTCTTCTCTACAAAATTGAAGAAGTCTGGGAAATAGGAAAGTGGGAAAAGAGCATTCCTTATTGCAAGTTCAAAAGGTATCCAGTTGCTGATACTCATAGCAACGTCTGGAACAGCGTTTGCAGCACTTGCTAAAACGAGTTTCTGTTCATTGGGCATGATGGAAAAAATTACTTTAATACCTGTTTTTCTTGTGAAGTCACTATCTGTTAAATACTGCAACGTTTCAACATACTGTACGGGCCTGTTTACCCAAACTCTCAAACTTGTTTCGTCGACCTTTTCATATATAGAATAAGCTTCATTTTTGTTGAACAAGGATAACCATAATTTTTGAAGTTCCTCGTAAGCAGTTATTAGGAACGTGGATTTCGGATAAGCGAACTTTTCAAGACTTCCTTGAAAGACGTAGATCTTGTCGATACCCATTGGCTGTTCTTTTAATCTCATAGAAAGTTCAGAAAGTCTTTGAGCAATGGAAGAAGCTCCCTCACTAAGGACATCTATATAGAATGGCAATTTTTCTGGTTTCCTGAGGGTGTTGTCTATTATTCCAGCACATACGAGCATGTCCGCAATCGATGGTAGTCCCTGTTTGCCTACAATTTTAACCAGCTTTTCATGTTGGGTTCTCAGGCTCTGCGAGATACTTTTCAAATCTGGTATAGCATTTGGCATGTATTTTTCTATGTTCCATGTTCGGTTTGGGTCTAAATTGCTGCCAACGAGCTTTCGCATCTCTAAGCCTATCTCTTGCAATTTTTTCACGCTTTCTTGCAGAAATCGGATAGTTCCTTCATATATTCCTGTGGTAACTTCCAGCGAGAGGATATGTAGTCCCTTATCAAGATAAACTTCGAAAGGTTTATTCTCTTCGCTCATTAACACGTGGTCTTTCCAGCTGTAGCCTGTGTAGGGGAATGGGTAATCCTCAAATTCTTTGAACGGGACTTTGCCATCTACAGAAATTCTTCTGAAAACTGGGATGCCTCTATTCATAGATTGTTTGTATCTGAATGCTATTTTGTAATAACCAGGGGTGTCTATATAGAAAGTCCAAAAAATTTCTTGACCAGATTGCTTAAAAGTATTCTCATCGATGATGTTAATCCTCTTTTTCAAAATTTCGTAAGGTGTTACCAAAGCGGTTTGCTCGTTGGTTACAGATATTAATGGGTCAGACTTGAATGACAGATTTTCAGCCTCAATAACTAGAACGTTATCGTTGCTTGGAATATTAGACTCTGAATTTTTGTATTCCGCGTAAGACTTGCTACTGAAAAGGTAATATTTTGGAACTAAATAAAGTTCCTCTATAATTATTGGTGAACGGGTATTTTTAATTGAGATAGGGTTATCACCTGTGTTTAGTTTCAATAAGAGAGGACTTTTGGAGATTCTACTTGCATCTTTGATAAATGCCGTGTAAGTTTTTTCAAAAGACTTTTGCTCGGGTGTTATTTCGTTACCATATCTATCGTAAACCTTTTCATTGAAATCATAGTATGTGAAGTTATCCAAAATTCCCAGGTAAGTTTTTCCATTGATCTCAAACTCTAAAGTTCCGTTACTTGTTGTGTTAGTACTGTATCTGTATTTCAGCACAACAGCGTACTCACCATCTTTATTAACAGAAAGAATCAGCGTTGTTGCCTCATCGTTTCCAAGAATAACAGGCTTTTTGAAATCCAAATTAAAAACCGCGTAATTACTTAAATCTGAAAATCTCATTTCAAAAAGCTTTTCATAAGCTTCTAAACTAGACATAGAAACAAAATCCTTCGATGCCTTTGTGGATTTCTCTACCAGCTCGGCTATTGAAGCAACGAACTTCGTATAGACGCTTCTACCTGAAAAATAAAGCACCAACATAGCAGCAATAATAAATAAAGCTATTATCCCAGACCAAATCAGAACTTTTTTCACGTATAATCAACCCCTTGCTTTGTTTTTGTTTACCCATCTGTACATCTTTTTTTCTGTTGAGGTTACTTTATATATAATCCCGTTGGCTGAGTTAGTAAGATTTTGTGAATCTCAGCCAACGGGGGAGGCTACATATCAAACCTGGGATTATCCAGCTTCATTTTCCTTCAATTTGCTTTCTCAATTGTGGGAATTTCCTTTCCGCATCGATTAATTTCTTTTCGAAAATTGCCCAATTTTCTTTTATTACTTTGTTTGCCTTTTCTTGAGTTTCAGCGGCAACTGCTTCTGGTGTTACTTCTCCACGTCTGATTTTTTCGTTAACTGGGAATATAACGTCCCATATTGCTTCGAACCATCCTGGAACTATTTTCCACATATCGACCCTAACGCTTTTATCAAGGTTTTTGAGCATCCATTTGATACCGTTTGGTATCTTCAATGTTTCAAAGTATTTTACCACATCTGGGTGCATCGTTGCAGGAATAAACCAGTCAACCAATCTTCCTCTTTCCACGCCTTCAGACTCATACAATTTCAATCTCGCAATAACACCTCTTGGGTCGTACGAAAGAAATTTCGCAAAGAGGAACGCTTCTTTTGGATATTTTGTTGTTGCACTTACAAACGTATAGTTGATATGAACAGGCAGTCTGATACCTATCTTTGGATCGAATGGGAGAGGATAGTAATCGAAGTTCCAAGACACTGTATGTAGCCAGCTCCAATCGTAAGTTGCCTCAAATCCCATAAGTACTTTTGATTCTCTGAAAGCGTCAGCGTCTTTTCCAAACTTTTTCTGATAATCATCGAGTTGACCTTGGTTCCTCAATTCTTGATTTATAAGGTCATCGGAGACCAGTCCAGGTATTGATTTGAGCTCTTTTTGCAACTTAATAGCTGGTATCCACCCACCATTTACAAGGTCAAATTCCCACTTCACTGGGTCAAAGCTCCAGAATGTTGTATGTTTACTGAGAACTGCTGCCATAAACGTATCGAATTCCCACAGCTGATTAATACCAGAATATTCCTTAGTTGTGGCTCTTCTTGCGTACTGCTTGAAAAGGTCGACGGTCCATTCTTCGTATTTTGGAAGTTGTAAATTCAACTTCTTGAGTAAATCAAGATTCAGAACTATACATTCAAAATGCAATCTTTCCGGAAGGGCGTAAGTTTTCCCACGATACTTGAATGCGTTTTTCGCACTTTCTGGGACATATCTATAGTCCGGGTCATCTTTAAGAAATTCATCTAATGGGTAAACCCAACCCTGAGAAACAGGGTATGATAGAGGTTCCCATGATTCGGCAATAACATCTGGGAGAGCTTGCTTTGCAGACACACGTGCGGTCAAAAAGCTATTTACTTCCGGTTGGTTTACGACAAGTTTTACTTCAATATCCGGATAGTATTTGTTAAATTCCGCGATGAGTTTTTTATATCTATCCACATTCCAGCTCCAAACAGATACCGTTATGGTAGCTTTAGCAAACGCGGAGACCACAAAGAAAATCAAAAGCAAAGCCAATACAAACTTACGCATCAAAAACACCTCCAGCCGATGTATTTGAATTCAGTCAGAAATTGAAGCCTACAGTGAATTTTGTGTATTTGTATCCATCTTCTTCAAAGCGTACAAGCAATTTGCCATCAGCATTTCCCAATTTCGTTGCAATGTATGGTTCCAAAGATAAATCACCCGTTTTGAAGTTATAATCTCCGCTAACTCCTACCTTATAACCCTCAAGTTTGTAATTAACATCGCCAGCCAACTTGATTTCCATAGGATCTGTAATAGTATTTGTCAAATCCAGTTCTGCAGAAATGCTGGTCCCTGCAACTTCCCCAACCAAACCGAATAATAGACCTTTGATTGTTGCATTAACATAATCGTATCCGCCAGCTAAGTAAAGTGTAAATGGTCTTAGTGGATAGGTGAGCCTTGCACCGACCATACCTTCGGAAAAATCAGCTTTTCCTACAACGTTTAGCGTTAAACCAAGTGGGTAAAAATTGTTAGTTTTCATAAGAAGTGCAAACGTTAAAGGATTCCCGAAATTTGTTCCGACATCAAACATAAAACCACCGAATGTGTAGATGAAAGACAGTGTGCTTTTGTACCACAAAATTCCTGTTCCGTTATACCCCCATTTAAAAGAACCACCACTTCCCATAAAGCTATCGTAATCTGCAACATTTCTGTAGCCAAAGAACACCGTAAGGTTGTTGTTTACCTTCCATGGTATGAAAAGTTCGTTGACGTACATACTTGTTATATTCGGTGCTGCATATTTTACATCAACAACGAGCACTGTTCCACCAGATGTAACAACGAGATACGCTGCATTATCACCTGGGAACCAATTTGAAACGACAAGTTCGAAATCGGGATTTATTGTGTAGTTAAATTCTACTCTTCCGTTGAGTTGAACAGAACCAGCAAAAATGTTAACGAATACCAAGACAGCAAGAATTATCACGACTATCTTTTTCATATGCTTCCCTCCACAATCATTTTGAGATTTTACTCCAAAGCTCTGGGTAACCTACGTTCGGTTACCCAGAGCGGATAGTGTTTTCAGTTAATGCGAACTCTCATTTCTTTGGGCTTATTGAAATATCGTCGAAGTAGACTGTGGTTGGTTTGTCTTTTCCGAGCTCAAAGCTCAATGTTACAACAGGGTCCGCATCGTTTGGGTGGGTGTGCTCGAAAATGAATGTTTGCCATTCGGTTGTAAGGTCAACTTCTTGGCTGAAATAAACACCGTATGGTGCTCCTGTTTGGACAAGCTTAACCCATATCTTTCTGGGTTCCGCTGCCTTAGCTTTGAACGAAATTATATAGCTGTTGCCTTTTCTCAATTTCACCCACTGGTTGAATTGAACGTGCCAAGTTTCGAAACCAGTGTTTGCAAGTTGAACAAATCCTACACCATTTTCTACGCCGAAACTTTCAACCTTTGCAGGGCTGATTCCGTATTTTCCTGCTTCCCAAATCCACCATTCGGTTGGCATACTACCTTGGTCGTTTACTATTTTGTAAGCGAAATCTCCGTTATTAACGAGGTTATCTGGTTCTTCTTCGTCGAATTCGTATTCGACCGTTTCTGGTTGCTCTTCTCTGAATTCTTCGGGTACTTCAGATTCATCAACCGGCTTCAAAACAACATCCGCAATATAGATTGTAGTAGCCTTTTCCTTACCTAATTCAAAACAGAAGTTAACGGTTTCATCAGCTTTATCCGGGTGTTTAAAGTAGAACGTATATGTGTTCCATTCTTTTCCGAGTTCAACGGTTTCGGCAAAATAGCTTACCCATGGATCATGGTTCATAAGGACCTTGACGTTGATTTTCCTTGGTTCGTCAGCCTTCGCTCTGAAGGAGATTAAGTAGTACTGTTTTTGCTTAAGTTTGACCCACTGGTTGAACTGGATGTGCCAAGTTTCAGTACCGGGGTTTGCAACTTTAATAAACGCATAACCATCTTTTACACCGTAAGTATCAACTTTTCCATCGCTGACGCCATACTTTGCTGCTTCCCAAATCCACCATTCGAATGGAGCATTGGCTTGGTCATTTTTAATATTTGATCTAAAGTTCCAATTGTTAAGTATACTATTGGATGATACATCGGATGACTGCTGAGCAACTGTTGTAACTGCTTCTACTTTTTCTTGAAATTGGCAGGAAAAGAGCAAGAAAACAGTGAGGAGTGCTAACACTAACTTTGGGAATCTTGCCATATTATTCACCTTCTTTTAACTGTTAGTAGATAAGAACATCATTTAAATGCTTCACCAATAACCTTTACTTGAAGTTGAAGACCAGGAACATGAGCAAATTCCAAAGAAAATTTCAAGAACTTTGCACCTGTGTAATCTTTTGGACCAAATTCAAGAACTACTTCTTTTTCCGTCGTAGAAACTTCAACGTCCTTAGCCGAAGCAAGTTCTGGTATGTACGGATCCGCACCAAAATAGGCTTTAATTGTCGCAGATTTGTTAGCCTTTATCAAAAGTTTGATATAGTACTTTTGATAATTCTTTGGATAAAATCTTATAAGCTGAGCTTTCCACGGATTATTATTATCTGATGCATCACTACGTGTAGCTGTTACATATCCATTAGCATCGATTGATGGTGTAGAGGCGAAGTAATTGTTACCATCCCAGGTTGCGTTATAGTACATCCATTGTCGTAGTGGAACTTCCGTTGCTTCTTCTGTATTTGGAACATGCTGTAACTCACCGGCTTGTTGAACTGGTGGATTTTCAAATGGGATCGAAACACATGCCGAAAGTAATAAAAGTGTGGTAACAACCGCAAGAAATACCACTAAACTTGTGCCTTTCCTCATACCTTCCACCTCCTGAAAGTTTTTTAGGGTTTTCAAAAAGTTAACTCACCAAAGTGCCGTCCACTCATTTGAAGAAGAACATACTTGTTGTAACAATGTGAAACTTTTTCAGTAACACCTGTATTATACTCATGAAACATGTTTCATACAAAATTGGCGAAAATGCGGGCTTTTGTCAGGAAAAAGGTAAGCTGTTGTAAAAATTCTTACTTGTGCTAAATAGAAAAAGCTCCCGCCTGTTTTTGCGGGAGCTTAAGATGGTTAATAACCTTTTTACCTTACTTACCTTCGATTTGTTTTCTCAGCTCAGGAAATTTCTTTTCTATTTCCGCAAGTTTCTTGGAGAATTCCACCCATGCTTCTTTGATTATTTTGTTTGCTTTTTCTTGCGTCTCGGCTGCGACAACTTCTGGTTGCACTTCTCCTCTCCTTACTTTTTCACTAACTGGGAATATCACATCCCATGTTGCTTGATCCCATCCGGGAACTGTTTTCCACATATCCACTCGAACTGCTTTGTCGAGTTTCTTCAACAGCCACTTTACTCCGTCTGGAATTTTGAGGGAATCAAAGTAAGAGACAACGTCTGGATGCATTGTTGCGGGTATAAACCAATCAATATTCCAACCATTTTCAATACCATTCGCGTTATCAATTTTTAACCTTGCAATGACTCCCCTGGGATCGTATGTAAGGAATTTTAGGAACAAGAAGGCTTCCTTTGGATACTTGGTTGTGGAAGTCATAAATGCATAATTAACGTGAACTGGGAACCGCAGTCCTATCTTTGGATCAAGTGGAAGTGGGTAAAAGTCAAATTTCCACGGTAACGTTCTTATCCAACTCCAGTCCCAGGTTCCATGTAACCCAGTCAAGACTTTTGATTCTCTAAACGCATCTGCATCTTTTCCGAATTTCTTTTGATAATCATCCATTTCACCCTTATTTCTTAGCTCGTCGTTTTTCAAATCATCCGATACAAGCCCTGGTATAGATTTTAATTCTTTTTGTAGTTTTATCGCTGGTAACCATCCACCGTTGACAAGGTCAAATTCCCATTTTGTAGGGTTGAAACTCCAGTATGTTGTATCTTTGTTAAGGACAGCAGCCATTACGTTATCAAAATCCCACAGGTGGTTTATACCTGAATATTCCTTTGTGGTTGATTTCCTCAAATATAGTTTGAATTGTTCAACTGACCACTCATACGGAGGCTTTGTTAGGTTCAATTTTCTAAGCAAATCCAAATTGATATAGATACCTTGGAAGTGCAATCTTTCGGGCAGCGCATAGGTTTTATTATTGTACATGAAGGCTTCCTTCAGTGCCTTTGGAACGTATCTAATGTCAGGGTCATTTTTCAGAAATTCGTCGACGGGATAAATCCATCCTTGTGAAACCGGATATGGGAGTGCCTCCCATGATTGAACAACAACATCAGGTAAAGGCTTTTTAGCAGCTACTTGTGCGGTTAGGAAGCCATTAACATCTGGTTCATTGACAACAAACTGGACTTCAATATCAGGGTAAATCTTTGTGAATTCTGCAGCGATCTTTTTGTATTTTTCCAAATCCCAACTCCAAACTGCCGCTGTAATCGTTACCTTTCCAAAAATCGAAGCGCTTAATACTAACAACACCATGATAAGCCAAAAACTTTTTCTCATAGCTCATCCCTCCCTTGGAAGTGTGGTAGTCTTACAATTTATCGCTTTCATTCGTACCAAACAAAAGTAGCCGATGCGTATCCTGGTAAAACATAAGAAAAGATTTCCAAACCATCTTCAACAACCTGAATTTTCTTAGTTGTATTAGTTCTGTTTGAGACAATGAGGACTCTTGAACCATTCGGATTCAAAAACGCAACAGATTCGAGTCTGTCTTGATATGTGTAAGAATCTATTCTGTATGCCCCTGGTAACACAAATTTACTTATGTGACCAAGTGTGTAGTAATCTACGTTGTATTTGACCTCATTTGTTTTTTGATTGATTTCTATTAATCCTCTGCATGTGCTGTTTGAAAGGATTGTTGGTCCTCTTTTTTCATCGAGAGCTATATTCCACCATACAACGGTCTTTGCCCAGTTCCTTGGAATTCTGATTACATGCATCATTTGGTCCATATATGCGTTGAAAAATGCTGGCACCCAATCTCCGCCTGAACCTTCCGTGAACCAAATTTCCTTATCGGGGAACATTTCTTTTATCTTGCTCATTGCTTCATGTTTTCCACCGTAGAAATGCCATGCTGAACCTGCTACGTATTTCGAAGCCTTTTCGTGAGATAAAACATAAGCGGCGTAAGTTGTGTTGTCCCAGTTGTGGTCATAGCACAAGATTTTGGTCTTGATACCTGCGCTCTCAAAAGCTGGTCCAAGGTATTCTCCAATGAAATCTGCTTGTTCGACCCAATCCATCTTCATACCAGGATACTCTTTTGGCACGTATAAGGGTTCGTTCTGAACAGTAATAGCGTAAATTGGTATTCCCTCAGCTTCGTAGGCCTTTATGAACTTCACAAAATATTGAGCGTAAACACCGTAATATGACCTTCTTAACGAACCTCCTATCATACTACCTGTTGTTTTCATCCAACCAGGAGGACTCCAGGGCGATGCCATAATCTTTAGTTCAGGGTTTATTTCCATCGCTTCTTTGAGAAGTGGGATGATATATTTTTTGTCATGGTCTATTGAAAAGTACTTCAGTTCTGGGTCCTCATTAACACCGGATGGTAGGTCATCATAACTGTACAACTTTGTTGTATAGTCGGTAGCTCCCATCGGTTGCCTTAGAAAAGAAATACCAATACCCTTCTCTCTATCGAATAACTTTTCCATGACCTCTCTTCTTTTCTCCGGAGATAGTTTGTTATATACAAGATAAGCAGAAGCATCAGTGAAAGACGCACCAAAACCGTCCATCTGTTGGTATTTTTTGTTACTGTTGACAACTATTCTGTATTCCTCTTGATAATTGTTCGCAAGTTGTTCCTTTATATCCAATTGTTTAAGCAAACATCTTTGATCCACCGTTGTAATCCATACGCGAACGTTTAAATTCTCCACCTTTTTTACCTCCTTAGTTGTGCTGTAAACAGTTGTGGGTGTATTTGAAGAAGTCAATGTTACTATGGATACTAACAACAAAATCTGTATGAAAAGTGTGAATTTAATGAATGTTCTTTTTGCCCTACTCATAAACCGACACTCCTTGACTGAATTCGAAACGGTGCATCTGTGGTCTAATTATAACCATGTAACATGTTACATAGATATTATTATTATTTTCCTTAAGCTAAGCTTCAAAGTGACTGGAATCATTTTTCGAGATGACAAATGAATATCTTCAACCTTTCAAGCCAGTTCCAACTAGGGATTTAACGAAGAGATCCTGCAATGAGAAAAAGAGAAGTAACGTTGGGAGAAGTGCAATCATAGTTGCAGCCATTATAACACCCCAATTGTTGGAAGATTCTGCATTCATTATCATATTTATTGCCACTTGAACGGTTTTCATGTCATCTCTCATTGCTACAATCATCGGCCACAGATACATATTCCAGGCATATGTGAAGTTAATAATCGCTGCTCCGCCTATAACTGGTCTAGAAAGTGGTAGAACAACTTTAATAAGGTACTGCAGTGGTGAGGCACCATCGATTCTTGCAGCGTCTTCAAAGTCTCTTGGAATTGTTTTGAAGTGTTGCTGAAAAAGAAAAACATTTGTTGCGCTTGCTGTGAATGGGACGATCATAGCTTGATATGTGTTTACCCAGTTGAGTTCACTTATAATCTGAAAAAGAGGTATAATTAAAAGAATTTCTGCAGGAATATAGAGCGTTGCAAATATAAGTCCAAATGTAAAAGAATCACCTTTAAACTTAAAATTGGCGTATGCATATCCTGCAAGGATGCCGGTTACCATTTTTCCGACAGTTATGAAAAAAGCAATTGTCAAGCTGTTCCACATCATTCTAAGAAATGGCACCATCTTCAACGCCTGCAAATAGTTCTCAAAGTGAATTCCTCGTGGAAATATTTTCGGTGGATAGGAAAAGACGAATTCAGGTGATTGAATGCTCATCGTAAAAGCTAAAAAGATAGGAGCAAACATGAAGATGGAGAATACTACAAGTCCGGTCTCTACCAATATAGTATTTACAATTTTTCTCGTACTTTTCTTCATACTTACCACCACCATCTTTGGTACCTATTGATAATGCACACTTTTCTGTCCAAATTTAAAGTACACAGTTGTGACTACAACCATTATTAGAAAAAGTATAACACTTTCCGCCGATGCTAGTCCAGTTTTAGAGAATCTAAACCCATCCAGGTAAATTCTATATATTATGTTTGTTGTATAATCACCAGGACCACCACGAGTCATGACATCTATTATTGCAAATGATTGGAACATGGCGCTTATTATACTCATTATTACAAGATAGTATGTTATAGGAGAAAGCAAGGGAAAAGTTAACTTCCATGTTCTTATCCACACATTTGCTCCATCAAGTTTGGTTGCTTCTACAAGTTCTTCCGGAATACTTTGAAGTCCTGCTAAGTAAAAGATAATGTTGAATGGTAAAGTCTTCCATATTGCTGCAATGATTACTGCATAGGCGGCGTACGGAATAGTTGTAATCCAGTTCACCTGGATACCGAAAAGCCTTGCTACCAAGTAATTCACGTGGCCCACGACGGGGTTCAACATAAATCCCCACAAGGCTCCTGCAACTGCGGTTGATACAGCATATGGTGCAAAGATAAGTGTTCTGAATAATCGAACTCCTGGAACTTTTTGATTGAGAAGTAGGGCTATAAAGAACGAAAGGAAAATTGATACAACGACAGTTACCACGGTGAATACTATGGTAAATAAAAATGACCTTACAAATCTTTCATCCGAAAATAGTTCTATATAATTATCGAACCAAACGAAGGTTTTTCTGTTCCCAAACACAGAAACTTTGAAAAAGCTAAGATAGAAAGAGTTAAAAGCTGGGTAATATATAAAGATTGATATAATAATAAGCGTTGGTAAGATGAAGAAATACGGTAGCCCTTTTCTCATGTCAGTCACTCCCCAGAAAGACAATTAAGCGATTAAAAAATAGGCTGGCTGAGCCAGCCTATTTTCGTAAGGTAAAAATTAGAAGTACTGCTTAATAGCTTTATTGGCTTCTTTCTCAGCCTCTTCTAGTGCTTGTTTAGGTGTTAGTTGACCGTTTATCATCTTTTCCACAGCATTCTCTATGGCACTTCGTATTTCTGGAAATGCTCCGACAACTGCACCCATCGTGGCATAAGACGGTATTGTATCAAGGAGTTGTTTAATAGCAATATAGTGGAGCGGGTTTTCTTTGTAATATCCTTCCTTTTCCAGTTTTTCTTTGGCATCAAGCCTTACTGGGAAGTAACCAGTTCCCTTGTGCCAAGTTATTTGTGGTTCTACATCAACAAGGTACTTAATCAACTTCCATGCTGCTTCTACCTCAGCTTGATTTTTCTGTTTTATGAGCCACAAACTTCCTCCACCTATAATTACACCAGCTCTTTGCACACCATCTGGGATGGGAATATATGCCGCTCCAATTTCAAATCCTTGTTTTTGTGATTCACTAAGAAGTAGAGCGACATCAGAGGTTGATGTGATAATCATACCAACTGTTTGTGAGATAAAGAGTTGTCTGGCAGCCGTCCAATCTCCTTTCTTTGTGTTTATCATCAAACCTTCTTTTGTTAACGTGTTCCAAAATTCCATTATTCTCAAGCCGGCTTCGTTATTGAACAAAACCTTAGTGGGATTTCCAGTTCTTCCGTTGTTGTTATCGACAAGAAGCTTGTTTTGTTCAGCCATCCATTGCTCAAAGAACCAAGCGTACAATGGCCACGTAATGCCTGTTCTAATTATGTTACCCTTGTCATCCTTTTTCACAAGTTTTCTAGAATATGTAATTACCTCACTGAAGGTTTTCGGAGGTTTGTTTGGGTCAAGTCCGGCTTGTTTAAACATTGTTTTGTTGTAGAACAAAAGTGGTGTTGAACTATTCCAAGGCATTGAATAAAGCTTCCCACCGATGCTGTAATAATTTAAGACCTGTGGTAGGAGTTTCTTTTTGTCAAAAGATGGATCTTTTTTTATCATATCCTCCACTGGAACTATAACTCCACTGTCTATCATTTTTTTGGTACTGATCTCGTTTAGTTGGACAACGTGTGGAGGGGTACCTGCCTGTAACGCAGCAACTGTCTTAGCAAGGATTTCTTCGTAGCTTCCAACATACTGGACTTCTACCTTGATGTCTGGGTTGGCTTTCATGAAATCATTGACCATTCCTTGAATAAGTTCAATCCTCCATCCGCCCATTGCATGCCAAAACTGAATCTTTACTTCCGAAAAACCAAATCCCACTACCATAAGAGCCAATAAAACCACCAAGAACCGTTTCATACAGCCACCTCCCTTTTACCTGATAAGGAAATCAAATCAAAAATCTACACTAAATGCTTGAGAAACGAACCTCTTATACTTACGCTAACAGAAAACCGTTAAGCACATGTTAAGAAAATTTAGGGCTGAAGTTCAAGATGCACTTGCTTAAGATCATTTGTCAAAAGATATTATACTCTTGTTAAATTTAATATCGATAATGTAAAAAATGCGAGCTTTCCAAAGTTAAACAACGCAATGGAAAGCTCGCAATCTGAGATTGTAGCTATCGAAAGATTTCAGCATATTTCTATAAAGATAGAAGTTTTGAAAGTTTAATTTTCGCTTTCCAGAGATTCTGCAGTTTCGTATTCGAATATTATTTCATCACCACTATTCAAAATATCTGTAAATCCAGCTTTCTCTCCGTTTTTGAGTAGGGTATACCTTACGACTTTTCTTGGATCAAAATCAAATAATCTTAGAACATCTGCAACAATGAAGTTTTGCTCTTCAGGTATTTGTGTTTTTATCTTGTCTCCATCTTTAATCTCGTAGTCTGGAGTCACGAGTTGGTCGTTGACCCACACTAAAACACCGTCTTTCGTTAGGACCGTCGGTTGACCATTGACTTTTATGACGATACTCACCTTTTCCATTTCTGGAAGGTCACGAACTTTTGGATAGTTCAAAACAAGTGCATATTTTAATTCTTCTCCTGGTTCGACTGTGTTCTCATCTCTTAGCTCTAAGTCGTCTTTGAAAATTTTTACTTCTCCAGCGTAAGCTTCTTTGTAAACTCCATTTACTGAGTACTCTATCCTTATCAAATCCTGACTCAAAAATTCCCTTATCTCTCGTACGGTAACTCTTTCATACGTTATTGTATCACCATCGTGTAGTTCGGTATTTTGAAATACCTCTTTTCCGTTCAGCTTTACTTTTGGGTAGTATTCTATAACCTTATCCGTTTCAATCGAACGCAGGTATATGGGTTTTATTAAGTCATACAACATTGGTTTAGCGTCTTCTCCATCAATAGCTTCACCAACCTCTATGATATCTCCGTGCTTAACAGTATCACGCAGCGTAGCTTCAACACCGTTGATTTTAACGCTCGCTGGGACTGGCATTTTACCTTTTATAACTACCGGGTTGCCATTTATCTCTATAACAACTGACCTTCCAGGTTTTCCAAGCAACGAGTGGATGTCTTTACCCATCTGCGCTAATACTTCCCAGACAGTGTATGTTCCTCTAAATCCGATAAGCTGAACCCTTTCGCCATTTACAGTCACATATTCAAATACACTGCCCGTTTTTGTCAGAGCTGTGTACCCAATACCAAGTGGTGTTATAAACTCACTTCCAACGATTTGACCGGTCTTATCAACGAAATCCAAATTCTTTGCCATCTTTAGTGAAACAAATTCTTCATCCATATCAAGGTGTTTAGCCAAATGACTTGCAAAGATTGGTACTTTAGCACCTCCACCGACAATCATAACCACCTGAGGTTTTCCACCGTTGAGTTCTACTATCTCGTCTGCAATCTGCTTTGTCATATAATCTACGATGGGTTCTATAGCTTTTATTACGTCTTCTCTTCTTATTTCTTTCTCTTTGTCGAGGATATTTTTAACTCGTAGTATTTCACTTGTTTCGAGGTTGCGTTTTACATATTCTGCTGTTGAGAAGTCGAGTAGGAAATTCTTAGTTATGGCCTCTGTAATTTCGTCACCTGCCAGAGGAACCATACCATACGCGATAATTGTCCCCTCTTTTGATATAGCAATATCACTAGTTCCTGCACCTACATCAACCAATGCAATGTTAAGTATTCTCAAATCTTCAGGAACGGTTATGTTCACAGCAGCAATAGGCTCAAGCGTCAAATGGGTTATTGTAAGATTAACTTTTCTTAATACCGATAGCATAGCTTCAACTACGTGACTTGGCAAAAACGTAGCAACGACTTTGACACTTGCTTTTCCACCTTTTAATCCCTCTATTTTTTTGAACCACATTCCATCCAATTCGTATCTCACAACAGAGTATCCAACACAGTACATGTTTGGCTCAACGTTATCCATGGTATTTGCTACTGCTTCGAGTTCTAATTTTGTTACGATATCTGAAGTTATTTCTCCAGTCTCACTCACGTCTGCGGATGCTTCGCCAAAATATGTTTTAAGAAATCTACCTGCAAGTGCAACCGCCACTTTTTCGAGTTTAACGTTATTTCTGCTTTCTAATTCACTTTTTACAATACTTACAGCCCTTGCAACCTTCTCAACATCGTGGATTTGACCATCAAGCATTGCTCTATGCTCGTGCTCTCTAACTATCACGTCGTGAACAATCATTTTACCACTTTCATCCATATCGACAAGTAAACCTGCGATTTTCCTGGTACCAATGTCTAACGCAAATATCAAGGATTCCACCTCCGGTTACTGTGTAGGCATCTTAAATTATATCTCTATGACTGTCACACCAACTCCACCTTCATCTGGTCTACCAAAACGGTAATTCTTGATACGTTTGTCATGACGCAGATAGCTCCATATACCTGTTGCAAGTTTACCTGTTCCTTTTCCGTGTATTATATACCCAGTTGTGAAATCGGACATTAGAAGCTGGTCTATAAATTCATCGATTTTCTCAACTGCTTCCTCTACTGTCATACCACGAACGTCTATTTCGTTTTTCGTTAGTGGCGACGAGTAAACTTTTGTTGGTATTCTTTTTTCGTTTGTTATTTCTGTTTTTGATTGAGAACTTCCTGAAGTTACAACGGTCTGTGTTGCAACTCTTTTTAGTTTTTCTGGTTTTACTTCCAACTTTATTCCATTGAAATCTACGATAACCTTAGAACCTTTTACGTCGACAACCTTACCAACCGCAGTACCGTCGATGAGCTTAACGTAATCACCGACCCCGATGGTTTTTTCTTCTTCTGATAGTGCAGTTTCGTAAAACACTTTTTCCAATTTTTCTTGAACTTCCTCAATGTGCTTGACTTCACCTTCGATTTCTTTGAGTCTCTTCTTAATAAGCTGTTCACTCTCTGTATTCTTACTTTGCAAGGTAATTTGCAGGTCTCTCTTTGCCTTTTGGATGTCTTTATAAACCTCTCTGAGTTCTCTATCGAATTCCTCCATTTTTTTAATCTTCAAGAGTTTGTATTTTTCTTCAAATTCGCGTTTTTGTCTTTGATATTCACGCAAAGTATTTTCTAGTTCGCGTTTCCTTTCTTCAAGTTCACTAATATGCTTATTCAAACTTTTTATCAACTCATCTATTCTAACGTGTTCCTCATCTAAATGTTCCTTTGCCCTTTGCAAAATGGATTCATCCAAACCATATTTTTGTGCAATTTCAAATGCATGAGATGCACCTGGGATGTTCATTAGGATTCTGTATTTAGGCGATAATGTCTCTGGGTCAAATTCCATAGAGGCTGTGATTAACTTATCGTGGCTCATTGAGTAAAGTTTAACAGGTGTTAGGTGCGTTGTAACGATGAATTTTATACGCCTTGCGATAAGTTCTTCAATTATACCAAGTGCAATGGCACTTCCCTCGTATGGGTCTGTACCGGAACCAAGCTCGTCGATGAGAACGATTGAGTTTTCGTCAGCCAATTTCAGAGCTCTTACGATGTTTACAATGTGGCCAGAGAAAGTGCTCAGGTTTTCTAAAATGTTTTGACTATCTCCGATATCAACGTAGACATCGTAGTCCGGAATCCTGGAACTTTCACCTGCCAACACAGGAAAACCACTTCGTGCTAAGATTATTGATAAGGCTATTGTCTTAAGGGAGACAGTTTTTCCGCCCGTATTTGGTCCAGTTATCACTATTCCAAGCTTATCTGTTGGTAGTTCAATGTCGATAGGCACAACTTTATCCTCAGGTATCAACGGATGCTTCGCTTTTGAAAGTTTCAAGTAATTTCCACCTGGAATAATTATTTGGGCACCTTTCTCAATAACGTATCGAGTTTTTGCGAATAAGCCATCCAGTCTTTTTAAAACCTCGATATCCCCCAAAAGTGATTGTAATCTGTCAAAGACTTTTGATGTCAGTTCTCTGAGAATTCTTGCCACTTCTTTAGCTTCTTCCTCAGTTAATATCCTCAACTTATCGTTCAGTGGTATAAGTTCTTCCGGCTCAAAATACAAAGTAGAACCCGAAGAAGAACTCCCGTGAACAATACCTTTCAATCTTCCACGCTCGTTGGCTTTTATCGGAAGGACGTACCTATCGTTTTTTATTGTATAAGTAGCCTCTTGGAGTAAGTTTTGATGCTGGGAGATGAAGCGTTCAACGCGTTTACGTATTTCTCGCAGTGTTTCAGCATACTCATTTCTGATGTTCTTTAAAAGTAAAGAGGCACTATCCTTAATCTTTCCGTTTTCGTCGATAACCTGTTTGATTCTCTCTATAATTTCGTCGTAATTGCCAATTTTTAGCACAAGATTTGTAACAGAGTTTTGCAAAGTCAGTAATCTTTGGGTTTTAAAGATTTCTTTTAACGATTTGACACCTATGAGAAATCTGAGTAGTAGGATGAATTCCTCGCCATCTACCAATAACCCGTCTGCGACCTTTTGTAAAATATGTCTCACATCAATAAAAGCATCGGATGATGGATAACCATTTGCGCGTACGAAGTCGCAAAGTTCAGCAACATATGACAATTCTTGTTGAGCATCAACGTTATATGGATGCAAAGAATCCAAGTACTCTTTTCCTAACGAAGAGTAGCACAGGTTTTTGTACTTTTCCAATACCAAATGGTACTCTATTTTTTTCTTTAGAAATTCTAAGTACTCAAGCTTCTCTTCTTCATTTGTATCTTTATCGTCTGTATCATTATGTAAATTCTTCCGAAGTTCCTCCATTCCTTTTCCTCCTACTACTCTATTTTTCCATTTCTAGTCAATTTCTAATCAATAATGTAGACACTTCCGTAAATTCGTTTTGCATCCATGTAGAAATCCGGGTTATGCTTTTTGCTCAACACAAAAAGTACCCTCCTACTAACCTTTGGAAGGTCAACGTATCCATCTGTGAAAATTATTATACCTTCGCTTCTGAACTGATTCTCAGCCATATCTACAGCAGGTTGGAGGTCTGTTTCTCCCCCACCGTAAATTTCGAAATCTTTCCAACCTCCAGGCTTGTAATCACCAACAAATGTGACAGATTTGTCAACTTGAATTACCTTTAACGAAACCTCTTGTCTTGCAATTGCATCCAATTCACTCATGAAGGAATTTATCTCCTCTTCAAGAATACTGCCACTAGTGTCTATGATGACGCATAACTTTGGAACGTAAATGTATCTCCAGCCAGGTTGGTCATCGTATCGTCTATTAGGTCTCAGTGGTGTTGGGTATTTGTCTCCTCTTTGAGAAAGTCCTACAAATCTTCTAATAGCAACTTCCCAATTAATCAAGGGTTTTCGGATGGAAAGTTCAATATTTTGTTTCATTCCAGATGGTAACTCACCGCCAAATAGATTGAAGGCTTTTCCTACCTTTTGCTCCATGAGCTCGACAACCATTTCAATGGGTAAGTCACTTGTAAATTCATGGTTGTCTGGTAGTTTCTCTGCAATTGCTTCGATGTCGAAATTCCCACGTTTCATAAATTCTTCTATTATGTAATTGTGATATTCTTCCGCTGTTTTATTTAGCATATTCATGGGAGGACCTGCGAAAATTATGTCGTTATCTGTCCCGTGACCTTCTTCTATAAGAACGTTCAGAGGTACACTAAGCGCATCGAGTTGAGGTATGAATTGATTTATCGCAACATCTTTTGCAAGGTCCCAAACTGCCTTATCACGTCTATCTTTAGGTTTTATCAAATAATGTCTGTTGATAAAGTGCATGAGCTCATGCAAAATTAATCCTTCAACCATCAATTCACTCTTTGAGGCGATACTTACAGGATTGTAAATGAACAACAAATCTCCATTCCGAGTAACGGTTATCGCTAAGTTCTTTACGTTACCTTCCTTGTATTTTGAACCCATCAGAATATAGCCATAGAATGCATTTTGCTTTATCAAATTTCCAATAATACTATTGAGTTTTTTCTCTACATTTGTCAAAGTCCAAAACCCCCAAGTTGAAAAATTTTTAAAGTGTTTCTATGTTTGTTAGCTTTCAAAATCGGACTTTAACCCTTGCTTCTATGTACGGTGAATTCTCACCTGTAATAAACGATGACCTATAGGACAACCAGCGCAGGGAAGCAAAATAACCCAGTGAAATAGAAAAAGTAGGCTGAATGTACGATACTTTAACATTCAGTGATGAGCGAAAGATGTTGTCAGTGTAAACAGTTGGAATGTTTACATTGAAAGCCGGGTCATAGAAAAGATAAAGAGCCGAATAGTATGCTAACACACTGAAATTTATATTTCCAAAATTTATCGACGCTGAGAGACCCACGTTGAACCTTCCTGTTTCAGTTGGTTCATTTGTCTCTACAATCTTCGTAGTAAGTTCGAAAGGTAGTGAGACAATTATGTTATCTACCTGAAAGTCAGAGCTCAACTTCAAGAAGTATGTAGATTTGCCGAAATCGTAACCACCGAACGTAGAAAGAAAAATCGTCCGGTTCTCATCCAAGGGCAATCTAAATCCAACTTCACTGTATGGGAAACCTAACAAATAACTGATGGAATCTGAGGACCCCGTTATGCCCATTCCATCTTTTGTATTGAAATAAAACTCCGCGCCAAAGGATAGTGCATTTAATATGAGTAAACACACAACCAAAATCCTCAATTTTAAGACAACCTTAGACAACACGGTAGCTCCCCCTTTGTCTCTTATTGTTGTTCGAAACAGATACTGTTCAAAGACGATTATACCACAGACTCTGGTTGTAAAACACACGCATAAACTGAACTGAATATTGATGTTTTGTTCCTTCAAAGAAAAATCCCCAGGATTTTCTTTATGTATATCCTGGGGATTAATACTTACGTTATTTGCGTTTTTATTTTAAAATGAAACTCAGCAACGAAGGTATGATAAGATACAACGAGAAAACTTTCAGATGTGCCGAAATGGTTAGTTGTCTCACTACAATCAAGGCAATCAAGCCTGCGACAAATGCTCCACCAAATCCAGAAAATACACCCGTCGAGAAGACAACATCTTTAAGTTCAAAGATTCCAGCTGCGAGTGTTACTGGTAAGCTCATAAGGAAAGAAAATCTAAAAGCGTCGGTTCGATTCATGCCTACCAAAAGCGCTCCAATGAGGGTAAAACCACTGCGCGATATACCAGGCAATATTGCAAACGCTTGAAAGATACCAATAATCAATGCATCAGTATAAGAAATATCGTTTAGTGACTTTTTTCCAGAAAAGGAGTCAGACAACCAGAGTGCTACCGCTGTAACCAAAAAGAATATACCAATTAACATTTGAGAAGAGAATATCTCTTCAATCTTCTTTTCAAAAAACACCCCCGCAATTCCTGCAGGTATAGATGCGACTATGATTTTAAGTGCCAGAGTCCACGTTGAGTTATCAAACTTTATTAAACCTATGATAATACTCCACACATCTTCCCAAAGGAATATTAAAACTACTAAGAACGTTGCTAAGTGGAGGAAGGCGAACAGCGGAAGATTTTGCGGTAATCCGAAAAGTTTTGAAAACAAGCTTAAATGTCCAGAACTTGATACAGGTAAGAATTCTGTTAGTCCTTGCACAACTCCAAGTAAGAATTCTTTCATTAATTCCTCTCCCTTCTGGTTTTACTTGTATAGGTCAAAAAGTATTCCGTTGATTTCTCCAACCTTTTCGGCGAGCTTTAGTGTGTTTTTCTCGGCCTCCATGAGTAAGTTGGTAAGTTGCTCCAATCTTTCATCGACTTGTTCGGCAATTATATGTAACCTTGGTTGTGACAATGCATAATCGTATTTTCCAGCTAATTTATAGAGGTTCTTTTCAACATACTTCAAGACGTTTCTAATCTTTTCTTTGTATCTTTTGAGGTTTTCAGCGGTTGGGGACCTTACAAAATCATTCCCCGCTTCAACAACATCACTTATCATTTCTTCTATGGTTTTTCTAATAGCTTCGCTTTCTGCTTCCTCAAAAACACCAAGAAAAGAGCTCTTTTGACTCGAGCTCACGTGTTCTTTTTTACCTGCTTTTTTCCCCTTTATAGCAGAGCTCTTTAACTTTGGGTCATTTGACGGAGGTTCTATTCTCATTTTTCTACCGCCTTGCGATTAGTATACGATTCCACTATTTTTCAACAGCTTTTGCCACATTTTCAGCGAGTTCCCTAAACGCCTTTTCAACTTCGCTTCCTCTGTAATAAAGTGTTATCGGTTTGCCTTCGTCGAGTAATTCAAGCGCCTTCGGGTCCATAGGGATTCTTCCGAGTACAGGGGCACCGTATTCTGCCGCCAATAAATCTGCTCCACCTCTTCCAAATGGGTAAACTACTTCGTCTTTGCATCTCATATAAGACATATTCTCAACAATGCCCAAAACTTTTTGGTTCATCGCTCTTACAAATTCTATCGCTCTTCGAACATCGTCAAGTGCTACCTTTTGTGGAGTTGTTACCATTAGTACACCATCTGTTTGACCTATTGTTTGGAAGAGGCTAAGTGCTTCGTCACCGGTTCCCGGTGGTAAATCAAATATCATGAAATCCAGTTCTCCCCATTTTGTATCACCAAGAAACTGTTTGATTGCAGAGTGTTTGAGAGGTCCCCTCCAGATGATGGGTTTACCTTCTTCAACCATCATAGAAATCGAAAGTGCTTTCAGGTTGGGCAAAACTTCTGCGGGAATTATTTTTTCGTCTTCGTCAACTGCTGGTAGTGGATTACCACCAAGCATACGAACGATATCAGGTCCATGGATATCAACATCAAGAAGTCCTATCTTGTAACCACTTTCGGCAAGAGCAGTTGCTAAGTTCACAGCAACCGTTGTCTTCCCAACTCCACCTTTTCCGCTCAACACCGCAATGAAGTGTTTTACATGTTCCTTTAAATCAGCAATCTTCTGGTCCGGATTCAAACTGAAATTCGTGCTCATCTTTTTCCTCCTCCTTCTATGCACAGCTTCTATTCTGATTTTGTTTTCTCAATTAACTCTTGGTAATTTTCTACCAAGTACTTTGCCGCATCTTCGGGTGGCACTGGGTTGATATAAAATCCTGAACCCCACTCAAAACCTGCGACACGTGTCAAACGAGGAATGATTTCAACATGCCAATGATAGTAAAGTTTACCGTCATCCATGACCGGTGCAGTATGAATTAAGAAGTTGTACGGTGGATTGTTCAATACAATATAAATCCTGTGCAAAACATCTTTCATAATCCTTGCAAATGACTTAACTTCCTCCTCGGTAATCGAACCAAAATCATGCGAGTGTCTTTTGGGAAGTACCCAAGTTTCAAATGGAAACCTTGCTGCGTAAGGTTCAAAAGCAATAAAATGTTCGTTTTCTTCTACTATTCGCCTTCCTTCTATTCTTTCCTGATTTATCATATCACAAAACACGCAACGTTCTTTGTAAGAATAGTAATCCTTCGCCCCATCTAATTCCTCCTGAACGGTCTTTGGCACAACAGGAGTAGCTATAATTTGGCTGTGAGGATGGGCAAGCGAAGCTCCACCTTCTTTACCGTGGTTTCTAAAAATAAGTATATACTTGACTCGTTCATCTTTTGCAATCATTCTAAACCTTGTAACGTACGCCCAAATGACTTCCTCGGCTTGTTTATAATCGAACAGTGCGAAGGTTGAGTTATGGTCAGGAGTTTCGATAATAACCTCGTGGTAACCAAATCCAGTCATTGCATCGTACATCCCATGCCCGTATCTATCAACCGGTAATTCGGGGTCCACAGCCGGGAATTTGTTGGAAACAACCCTAACCCACCATCCAGGAGTGTTGGGTTGTGTATCAGCTGGACGGAACGCAAGGATTTCAGGTGGCGTGGTATGTTCGTTTCCGTAGTCAAAAGGACAAAAACCTGTTTTAACCTCTTCTGGTGTTACCTGAAAGTCGTGCGGCCTTTTTGCTCGTTCTGTAGAAATGATAACCCATCTTTTTACAACCGGGTCTTTCCTGTATTCAGGCATAGAGATTCCTCCCTGAGTTTGTTTTGATTTTTTATTTACTGAATTTTTGATTTCGCACGCTGATAAAGCTTTACATATTCTTTTGCTGAATTGTCCCAGCTCAAATCTGTTGTCATTGCGTTCTTAATCAAGGCAGTCCAGTGTTCTTTTTCATTGTAGTAATACAGCGCCTTGGCTACAGCTTTAAGCAGATATGCAGAGTCATAGTTTTCGAATCCAAAACCATTTCCTTCTTTTGTTTCAGGGTTGTATTCTTTTACTGTATCTGCCAAGCCTCCGGTGTATCTTACGATAGGTATCGTTCCGTATCTGAGACTATACATCTGCCCAAGCCCACAAGGTTCATATCTTGATGGCATAAGAAACATATCTGCACTGGCGTAGATTTTTTGAGCAAGTACCACGTCGAATTTTAGATTTATAGAATATTTCTCTGGGTATCTTTCCCCTAGCTTTTTGAACATGTTCTCGTATTTTTCCTCTCCGGTACCAAGAAGGACGAACTGTATGTCAAATAGCGAAACATAATCCATTATCTCTGCCATGATGTCGAGCCCTTTTTGGTCTACAAGTCTGTTTATCATCCCAATCATAGGAACGTCTCTTTCTGGTAAACCGAGCTCGCGTTGTAGTAATTTTTTGTTCTCCTTTTTCTTTTCTATAGTATCGAGGTTATAGTTGACATATATCCTTTTATCGGTCTCTGGATTGTATTCTTCATAGTCGATACCATTTAGAATACCGTAAAGGTCCGCAGACCTCACACGCAATACGCCATCGAGCTTCTCACCGTATTCTTTCGTTTGAATTTCGCGAGCATAGGTTGGACTTACTGTGTTTATAACATCTGCAAAAAGAATACCGCCTTTCAGAAAGTTGATATTACCATAGAACTCTATGCCATCAATACTGAAGAGATAATCAGGTAATCCGGCGAATTTCATGTAAGATGGTTCGAAAATCCCCTGGTAACCTAAATTGTGGATTGTTAGCACGGAGGCTATTTTTGATAGTTTTTCATCGTTTTTATATATAGATTTAAGGTATACAGGAATCAGCGAGGTCTGCCAGTCGTTAACATGGATTATATCGTAGTGAAAGTCTAGTTTTTTAATTGCTTCGAGTACAGCAGCTGAGAAAAATATCGCTTGCTCTGCCAAGTCAGGACCTTGATAAACTTCATCTGCGCTAAAGTAATATCCGTTTGCAATCAAAAATACATTCACATTTTTACTACCGGGTAGACGTGTTCTGTAAATATCGAACTTTTCTTCAGTGAGTAAGTGTGGAATGGAAATACCTTCTGAAACTTTTTCAATGGTGTAACCAAATTTCGAAGAGTTTTCATCAACCTTTTTATGGTATGGCATGAAAATATCCACAGCCATTCCTTGCTTTTCTAAATACTTTGGAAGTGCACCAACAACATCCGCTAATCCACCAACTTTGGCAAACGGATAAACTTCGTAAGAAACCATCGCAATTCGCATATTTTCACCTCCTGAAGTAGTCATCACTTTTCACGTACTCATCGTGCGTAAAAACTATATAATCACACTTTCTGCCGATTGTATTAACGAACCGGGCGCAATCATCTTTTCTCAGCCATCTTATTATATCATAAAACTCTACGCGATTCATAACTATGTCCCCCGTGTACAGAATTTTGCCCATATTTTCTGTATCAATTACAAACGAACAGTGTTCTTTTGCATGCCACGGGGTGTGAAATACTACAACTTTTCCATTGAATAGTTTCATCCCAGCATCAATTTCCACTACATTCTTCCAAGAGTTTATGATTTCAAGGTAGAGTTTACTCTTGAATAACCCGAATTTGTTGTACGGTTTTGATTTGTAAGCACCGTTGATATAGATAGTAGCGTTTGGGAAAAATCTTGTCGCATAGGCATGGTCTAAGTGTAAATGAGTCAGTAGAATATCTGTCACATCCTCCAAATTGATGTTATGATTTTCAAAATATTCTTCCAAAAATCCGAAAGAAGTGTAATCGCCAGGGTCGATAAGTATTTTACGGTCATTTTGTGTCAGAAGAACTGGAGTAGAGTATGCAACTTCCACATTCTTTGGGATTCTTATGCTTCCACCGTTGTTTATGATTGTTGCTACCATGTAGAGCCACCTCCATACTTATTTACCCTTTCAACTCTTCTTTTACACTCAACTATTTTAGCATCTAAACGATTCATTAACAATACTCTACAAAATGTCTGTTGAAAACTCTACGTTTCATGTGGTATAATACTTACACCTAGTAATTAGATGGAGGTGGAAATATGAAGTACAGATGTACCGTTTGTGGTTACATTTATGACCCAGAAGTTGGAGACCCAGATTCCGGAATTGAACCAGGCACACCTTTCGAAAATCTTCCCGATGACTGGACATGCCCGGTTTGTGGAGTAAGTAAAGATATGTTTGAACCTCTTGAAGACTAAGAACGTTGAGAAAATAAGGACGCACTAACACGTGGTTTTAACTTGCTAGATTTCATTTGTATTTTTCAAAAGTTCAAAATTCGGGGGGCATGCCCCCCGATTTATGTATAGATAGCTTGTATATGAAAAAACTAAATTAGCTTCGGAGGGATATGAATGTCTAATAACGGTCAAGTTAGAGTAAGATTTGCCCCAAGTCCAACAGGTTATCTACATGTTGGTGGTGCAAGAACAGCCTTGTTTAACTATCTCTTTGCAAGGAAAACAAATGGGAAATTTATTTTAAGAATTGAAGACACCGACCTTGAAAGGTCTGAAAAAGTTTTCGAAGAACAACTTATCAATGCTTTAAGGTGGCTTGGGTTAGATTGGGATGAAGGACCAGATATCGGTGGTCCATATGGTCCGTACAGGCAGAGCGAACGGACAGAGCTATACCATTACTATGCGCAAGAACTGATAAAGCAAGGTAAAGCTTATGAGGTTTACGCTTACCCGGAAGAAATTGAACAACTTCGTGAAAAGCTACTTGCAGAAGGGAAAGCACCGCATTACACACGCGAGATGCTTGAGCCGTACAATACTCCAGAAAGGAAAAGAGAGTACGAAGAAAAAGGTTTAAGACCAGCGATTTACTTCTCTATGCCTCGAAAGGACTATGTTATCAACGATGTTGTGAAAGGTGAGGTTGTATTCAAAGCTGGCAGTGTCGGTGATTTTGCACTTTTAAGAAGTAATGGCATGCCTACGTATAATTACGCTTGTGTTATCGATGATGGTCTTATGAAAATAACACATGTGCTAAGAGGTGACGACCACCTTTCCAACACTGTAAAGCAAGTTGCGCTATACGAGGCACTTGGTTGGCCCGTTCCTGTGTTTGGTCATGTGTCGATGATTCTTGGACCTGATGGAAGTAAGCTCAGCAAGCGTCACGGTGCTACTTCTGTTGAAGAATTCAAAGCAAGAGGATACTTACCAGAAGCTTTGGTCAATTTCTTAGCACTTCTGGGTTGGTCACATCCAGAAGGAAAAGAAATCCTTACAAAAGAAGAGCTCATAGGCAGTTTCTCCTTAGAGCGATTGGTTAAAAATCCAGCTATTTTCAATCCTGATAAATTAAGATGGATGAACTCCGAGCATATCAGGATGAAGGACACCAAAGAATTAGTAAAACTTGCCAAAACATTCATTAACAGAGACGTTGACGAGGCTTATTTAGAAAAGGTTATTGCAGCCGTGAAAGATAGAATTGAAGAGCTCTCTCAACTGCCGGAATTAACAGATTTCTTCTTCGAAAGGCCAAATGTCTCCATAGAAAAAACTCCTGAAGCTGTTGAAACGTATAAAGCCCTGCTTGAAGAACTGCAAAAGGTAGAAGTTTGGAATAAGGAAAACGTATACGCTTCGTTTAAAACAGCGATGAAAAATGCAAAACTAAAAGGTAAAGAGTTTTACATGACCCTTAGGCTTATTTTAACAGGGAAGCACGAAGGACCGGAGTTGATAGATATTCTTGAAATACTTGGGAAGGAAGAAGTCATAGCACGTATTCAAAATTATCTGAACGCGTAAGTTAAATTAAATTAACCAAAGAGTGGTGAATAACAATGAACAAAGTGTATATCACCGATACTTTGACAAAAGAAAAAGTTCCACTTGAACCTATTGAACCTGGTGTCGTAAAGATGTACGTATGCGGTCCAACTGTTTATAACTATATACACATTGGCAATGCACGTCCAATGGTTGTTTTCGATGCATTTAGAAGGTTTCTTGAATTCATCGGATACAAGGTCGTGATGGTTCAAAACTTCACAGATATTGATGACAAGATTATCAATGAAGCAAGAGAGTGGGGAGTAGATTGGAAAATTGTTGCGGATACTTTTATTGCTGAATACTTCCATGATGCACATTCTCTCGGAGTGCGTGCGGCAAACTTTCACCCGAGAACCACGGATTTCGTGGATGACATAGTAAATGCTGTTCAAAGAATAATAGAAAATGGTTATGGGTATGTTGCAGCTAATGGTGATGTGTATTTCAGCGTAAGAAAATTGACAGACTACGGTAAGTTATCAGGCAAGAACCTGGACGATTTAAGAGCAGGGGCAAGGGTTGATGTCAACGAATTAAAACGTGACCCACTTGATTTTGTGTTGTGGAAATCAGCTAAACCGGGTGAACCGACCTGGCATAGTCCCTGGTGTTTGGGCAGACCCGGTTGGCATATCGAATGTTCAGTAATGTCTCAAAAATTGTTGGGGGATATGTTCGATATCCATGGTGGTGGCGAAGACCTCATATTCCCGCATCATGAAGATGAAATAGCCCAAAGTGAGGCATTAACTGGGAAACCTCCTGCGAAGTATTGGATGCACAATGGAATGATAATAGTTCGCGGAGATAAGATGAGTAAATCATTGGGGAACACTTTCTTAGTTAGAGAGGCTGTTAGGAAGTATGGCAAGGACGGGGTGAAACTCTTTTTATTGTCGAAACACTACAGGTCACCAATCGAGTTCTCGAATGAAGTGCTTGAAGATAATTCAAAAGCAGCCCAAAGGGTTCACGCAGCATTAAATAGATTTAGGGAAAGATATCCGTATCCACTTGTTCCGAAAGAAGATACAGAAATGAAAGAATTGGTTCAAAAATTTGTTGAGGCGCTATCTGACGATTTTAACACTCCTGTAGCGCTTGCTATCGTCTTTGATGTGGTTCGTGAGTTAAACAAAGCGATAGATAATGGAGACGATGAAAGAGCATTGAAAATGTATCACCTTATTAAACGGGTATTTGGACCTGTTCTAGGTGTTTTCGACACAGAAAGCGAGAGAAAGTCCCAAACTTCAGCTATTTCAACTAATTTTGAGACTTTGATTAAGTCACTTGTGAATATGCGAAATGAATTTAGAAAATCAAAACAGTTCGATTTTGCTGACAGGATTAGAAATGTTTTGGCTGAATCTGGTATCAAGTTGTACGATACGCCTGAGGGAACAAAATACGAAATCGTTGAGAAAGAAGAAAAATAAGAAATGGTGGAGGGAGCGAAATGAGGTATTCTCAATTTTATGCACCAACGCTCAAGGAAGCACCGGCTGATTCCGAAGTTCCAAGTCAAGAATTGCTTATCAGAGGAGGTTTTATACGTAAAATAGCAGCAGGTATCTATTCTTATCTACCGCTCGGCAGACGCGTGCTACTTAAGATTGAAAGAATTGTCAGAGAAGAGATGGACAAGATAGGTGCTAATGAAATACTGATGCCAATAATTCAGCCTGCTGAATTGTGGAAACAGTCTGGTAGGTGGGATGATTACGGACCAGAGATGATGAAACTTAAAGACAGGCATGACAGAGAATTTACGCTTGGTCCAACACATGAAGAGTTAGTAACATTTTTAGTGCAAAATGAACTCAACAGCTATAAACAATTGCCAATAACTCTCTATCAGATTGCCAACAAATACCGTGACGAAATTCGACCAAGATTTGGTGTGTTGCGAGCTCGTGAATTCATTATGAAAGATGGTTACAGTTTCCATGATAGCTGGGAATCGTTAGATGAAACGTACAGAGCTCACAGAAAAGCGTATTCAAATATAATGGAACGCATAGGACTAAAGTATGCAATCGTTGAGGCATCATCGGGAGCTATAGGTGGTAGCGAAAGTCATGAATTTGTAGCTTTTGCCAACACTGGTGAAAGCAACATTCTGTATTGTGATTGTGGATATGCGGGAAATGACGAGCGTGTTCCGTATGTCGCAGAAGTTGTTTACGAAAATGAAGAAGAGAAACATATAGAAAAGGTGTATACCCCAAACGTAAGAACGGTTGAAGATGTCGCTAATTT
Source organism: Fervidobacterium pennivorans (assembly GCF_001644665.1). Taxonomy (NCBI): domain Bacteria; kingdom Thermotogati; phylum Thermotogota; class Thermotogae; order Thermotogales; family Fervidobacteriaceae; genus Fervidobacterium; species Fervidobacterium ngatamarikiense. The sequence continues at coordinate 898,439 of NZ_CP011393.1, read as the reverse complement.
TCTTAACGTTCCAGTAAGAAAAATAGTGAAAACTCTCATTTACAAGGGTAGAAATGGTTACTACATGGCTCTTGTCCCTGGTGACAGAGAACTGAACGAGGAAAAGTTAAAGGCATTTGTTAACGACCAGTCCCTTACTTTCGCTACGCCAGATGAGATATTCAGAGACTTCGGTGTGCCTATTGGATTCTTGGGACCTGTGGGAGTCAAGGGTATAAAGATTATAGCTGATAACCAAGTCAAGGGTATGAAAAATTTCGTAGTTGGTGGTATGGAGAAAGATTACCACTATGTTAATGTGAACATTGGACGAGATTTTGTCCCCGATGAATGGACTGACCTTGTTGTTGCTATTGCTGGAGACCCTTGTCCGGTTTGTGGAAAACCTTTAAACATGAAGAAAGGAATTGAATTAGGACATATCTTTAAACTTGGAACGAAGTACTCAGAGGCGATGGGAACAAAGTATATGGACAGAGATGGACAGCTAAAACCATTCATAATGGGATGCTACGGCTGGGGTATCTCAAGAACGATGGGCGCGATTGTAGAACAGCTTCATGACGACAAAGGTATCATATGGCCAATTTCTGTTGCTCCATTCACAACAATCATTACCCCTGTCAGTAACAACGAAAATCTGATGAAATTTGCGACAGAGCTTTACAATTACCTAATCGAGCGTAACGAAGAAGTGCTCTTCGACGATAGAAATGTATCGCCTGGTGTCAAATTCAGCGACGCAGACTTAATAGGAATACCATTTAGAATAACGGTTGGTAAGGCTTTGAACGAAGGCTTTGTTGAAATTAAGTGGAGAACTGGTCATCAGTTCAGAATAGAAGCAGATTTTGAAAAAATTTACCGATTCTTACAAGAATCGAAAGAGAAATACAATCCACACGAAAGAGCATAAACTGATTAGAGCCAAACCACCCGAGACAAAATGTCGAAGGGTGGTTTGTTTTAAATTCTTTCTTCAAAGCTTTTATGCACAACTTCCGGAGTTTACGTTATTGAAAGGAGGTGTTTGAATATGTCCATCCCGGGTGTTGAGAAGGAAGGAAAATATATTTACAGGATTAAAAAAACGGGCAATATGAGGGTTGATGCAATAGTTCTTGCTGATTACGAAACTATCGATGAGGAAGCTATTGAACAACTTAAAAATGTGGCAACATTACCGGGAATTGTGAAAGCAGCATACGCTATGCCTGATATACATTGGGGATACGGCTTTCCTATTGGTGGTGTTGCAGCATTCGATTTAGAAGATGGAATAATAAGCCCCGGCGGGGTTGGTTTTGACATAAATTGCGGTGTCAGAATGCTGGTAGTAGATGGCAATTCCGATATTGTAAAGAAGAACTTGGAAAGTCTCATCAAACGCATCTACGAAAGCGTACCTGTTGGAGTCGGTGAAACAAGCGATTTAAGGTTTTCAAAAAACGACTTTAAAAAGATCGTAGAGCAAGGAGTCAGGAAAGTTATTGAAATGGGCTATGGAACAGAAGAAGATTTGTTGCGAATAGAAGACAGAGGAACATTAGAAGACTGCGACTTTTCTGATGTTAGTGAAGAAGCGTATGAGAGAGGGAAAGATGAACTAGGAACACTTGGTGCAGGAAACCATTTCATTGAGATACAACTAGTAGAAGAAGTATATGATGAGGAAATCGCATCTGTGTTTGGTATTAAAAAGGGAGATATAACGATACTTATACATACCGGTAGCAGAGGCTTTGGACACCAGATAGCAACCGATTACATAAAATACATGAGAGACAATCTCAAAGACCACAACAAGAATCTACCAGACAAACAGCTTATCAATGCGCCCTTTAAAAGCGAGTGGGGACAAGCATATTACAGCGCGATGAACTGCGCAGCAAACTATGCATTTGCAAATAGGCAAATCATAACTCACATGATTAGGAAAGCGTTCAAAAGTGTGGTTGGAATGAATGTCAGACTTGTATATGACGTGGCACACAACATTGCAAAAGTGGAGGAATACGAAATCGACGGAAGAAAAAGAAAAGTGATTGTTCACAGAAAGGGTGCAACACGAGCATTTGGGCCTGGGAACCCAGCCTTGCCAGAAGTTTTCAAAAAGACTGGGCAACCGGTCATTATACCCGGGAGTATGGGGACAGCGTCTTACATACTTGTTGGAACCAAGAAAGCCGAAGAGATAACCTTTGGCTCAACAGCTCACGGTGCAGGTAGAGCGCTTGGAAGAAGGGAAGCGACAAGAGAATTATCGGTGAACCACGTTCTGAAAGAACTTGAATCAAAGGGCATCAAAATCATGGCGAAGTCCAAAAAAGGTATAGTGGAAGAAGCACCGGAGGCTTACAAAAACGTTGACAAAGTGGTTCAAATTGTCGATGAAATTGGAATCTCTTTGAAAATAGCCAAGTGTACTCCACTTGGAGTGGTTAAAGGATGAGACAAGGAAGTGGAAAATTCAGGTTTCACAAAAACAAAAATGAATTCTTTTTAACACTTGAGGGAGTTTTTTCTTCGTTTTACCTTGTTCTAACTCAAACAGCAATATTTACAGCGGTAGCTATCTACTTTGGACTCAATGAAGTATGGTTGGGCCTTGCTGCGTCATTTCCTATGGCATTCCAGATATTTCAGCTTTTTGCGCCTGCTGTTATCGAAAAGTTCCCTAGTAAGAAAATACTTTTAGCATTTTTCAACTCAGGACGATTCTTATGGGTAGTACTACTTCCATTTCTGTTTATCGAGCAAAGAAACCCAAAGCTTTTTATTGTTATCTTCGCTTTAAGTCAAATTTTTGCAGCTTTTGCGGGTAATATTTGGGTCAGTATGATTTCAGACATGATACCTGAAGAACGCAGGGGTAAGTACCTTGGCTTAAGAAACTTTTTTGTTTCGCTTTCAACATTATTGGTGTTTTATTTGTTTTCAGTTATAAACGACAATGTCAAAATTCCATTTAACTTTCTATTGATAATTACTGCTACATTGCTTGGAAGTTTCCTGTCGCTCCTTACATTGCTACCTCTTGAGGAAAGAAGAGCAGCAAAAACAGGTACTATTAACGATTTGAAACTTGTCCTTGCGGATAAAAACTTTATGAAATTATCCAAAGCGTATTTTGCTTGGAACTTCGTGGTACTTCTGGCAGCTCCTTTTTTTCCTTACCACCAACTTCACAATCTTAAATTACCCATGACCTACATCAGCTACGCTTCAATAACAGCTTCTGTTTTATCTATGATATTTTACACGATTTGGGGAAGGCTTTCCGATGAATTTGGTCACAAAAGTGTTTTAATTGCTGGGTTATCCATAGTGTCAATAACGCCAGCTATTTGGATTTTGATGAACGAAAGGGATTGGATTTTAGCCTTGGCTTTGGATGCAGTTCTATCAGGTGTAGGTTGGGCAGCAGTGAACCTTGCATTCATAACCCTTCCGATGGAAACGGCGTCTGCAAACTCACCAATGTACTTTGCAGTTTTTTCTGCTCTCGGTGGTTTGGGCGGAATGATTGGCTCTTTGATTGGTGGTCCCTTAGCAAGGTTTTTCAATTCGTTTGATTTCTATATAGGCGATTTCCACATATATGGGCTCCAGATATTTTTCATAATAGAAAGTGTATTGAGATACTCTGTAATCCCGCTATTTGCAAAGATATCGAGCAGAAAATACGTTTCTTTGCCGACGTTGTTTACAAACGTGCTTTCGGTTTTGTCTGGTAGGCACGTTGTGAGAATTCAGGAAGGAAACCGTTCGGATGTTATTATAGGCAGAAAAAGAATAAGCCGTTGGTGGTAATAAATAAGGGCTGGGAAATCCCAGCCCTTATTTATTAATGTTTACAAATTTTCTTACTCTTTTGAAGTTTCACTTTCGACTTCTACAATTTCAGGAATTTTTGCCTCAAATTCCTCATCTGATAAAATACCGTTTACAACCACTATCTTTGGTGAATCAATACCATTGAAGTTTGTTCCATACTCGGTAGTGTAAGCACCTGCTGTGTGGAAGTATACAATATCTCCAAGCGTTGTGCTTTTTGGTAATTGAGCATCATAGTACATTACATCAACACTATCGCATGTAGGTCCAGCGAGGACAAAAGTATCGAGCTCTTCATCTTCTTTACCATCAACAGTTATTCGGTAGCGTATGTTTTGAATTGTTTCTGTCAAGCCGTGGAACACACCTGCATCAAGGTACAACCAGTTCTCCTCACTTTTTTTACTTCTCAAGATAACTTTTGTAATCATGATGCCTGCATTTCCTACCATTGACCTGCCAGGTTCTACTATAACGGTTATATTATCACCCAGGTATTCTTCCACAGCTTCGTTAATCACTTTTGCAATCTGCTCGACTGTTGGTATGTCCTTGACGTATCTGACAGGCATCCCGCCACCTGTGTTAATCATGGACATGTTGATACCAAATTGCTTTGCCTCTTCGAAAACAACGGAAGCTTCCCTTATGGCCGTTCTCCAGTTCTCAGGGTTGTAGTTTTGAGAACCAACGTGGAAACTCAATCCTATGGGGTTCAACCCCAATGTTTTAGAGTACTTTACGAGTTCGATGGCGTGGCTTACGCTTGTTCCAAACTTTCTTGTAAGCGGCCAATCAGCATCATCTTCCATGCCGTTTGTACTAATTCTAACGTAGATATCTGAGCCAGGAGCAACCATGGCTATCTTCTCTAGTTCCATTTCGGAATCTACAGCAAACATCCTGATGCCATGGTCGTATGCAAATTTTATATCTTCTAACTTTTTAATTGTGTTTCCGAAACTCATTCTGTATGGTTCCACACCAAGTGAAAGTAATTTTTCGATTTCACCACGTGATGCCACATCAAAATGGCTTCCTAAATCTCTCAGAAGCTTTACAATTTCGACATGAGAATTTGCTTTGACGGCGTAGTAGACCTTACAATTTCTAATATTATTAACTAAGTTCATGTAATTTTGCTTTACCACGTTCAAGTCCATCACTAAAACAGGTGTTCCATAAATCTCCGCAATTTGTCTGAGTTTTTCCATCTCTTTTTATACCTCCTTGTGTAAATTGTCGGTCTTATGATAGAATATATTTGCCAGAATATACATAAACAAAAGTTTAAAATACAGTGATAGTATGTTACAATCTATATAACATAACATTGGGGGGAAAGAAGTGACCAAAAAAACGTTGATATTTGTATTTTCGTTGTTTTTGATAGGTTCTGTCTTCTTGTTCTTCTCGAAACCCTTTATTTTTAGTTACGACATACGGATGATTATTGCCTCATTGATAGCTATGGTTTTAGCTCAGTATATTGAGATTCCAATAGGTGAAGTTAGATTTACTGCCAAACCTTTTTTGTACCTGTTTTTAATTCCCTTCATCACACCAGAAACAATAATGTTTTTCTCATTGCTCACAACACCTTTGACAAAGAAAACTTCTTGGCAAATAAGGTTTTTAAGATTAGCTTTTGAGTTCTTGCAATTTTCAGTAGGCATCTTCTTGTTCAGACATGCTGTTTATGACTATCTTTCGGTAGTTTATTTCGCTGTCGGTTATTTTGCTACAAACATTATACTCAGTTTCGTGTACATAACTTTTTTTACAAAAACAAAATTAAAACAATATATTGGTGTTGGATTTCTTGTTTTTTTGCTAGGTCTCTACGCTTCACTAATCGTAACTACGCTTTACATTTTGCCAGAAGTGAAGTTGACTTATTTGATTTTTACATTTCTACTCTACACGGGTTTTTTGGTCCAATTGTATTATACAGTAACAGCACAAGTATGGTATCAAGAATTGAGGTATGAGCAAGATGAAATTAAAAGAGAAATTGAAAACCTTTCGAAAATACCAGCCGTTTTAGAAGAGCAAGACACGGAGGATGTAGACAAAGTATTAAGTGACCTACTTGAGGTATCATGTAAAATGATAGGTTTTTCTGCAGCGTTACTGAACTTATTTGATTACAAATCAGGTAGAGTCGTAAGAGTTGCAAAATATGGAATTAAAGACGAAGATTTCGAAATGTTGAAGAGTAGGCAACCGCAGATAAAAGATACACTAATCCTGATGCAGAGCCGTTTCGATTCCGGAGGCGTTTATTTTATTCCGAAAGGCAGTATTGATTTGGACCAAACATATATTTTTAGACCTCTAGAATATACCATGCTCGATGTTAATAATGCGTGGGACCCGGATGATTTGTTCCTTGTGCCATTAGTATACGATAACAAGACAATTGGATACATCAGCTTTGACAAACCTGTCAATGGTTTAAGACCGGCAAAAAGAGAAATCGAACTTTCAAAGTTTTTTGCTTGGCAATTTGTACAAATTGTGAAAGAAAGTAAATATCGAAGCTTTTTCTTAAGTTACTATCCGGAAGAAGCTACAGTCTCAGAATTAATGGAAGAAATCTCGAAAGCCATAGAGATGAAGAGAACTTTCTCCTTTGTGTATTTGGACGTAGATAATTTCGATAAGATTAATCTTGAAAAGGGCTATATTTTTGGAGATGAGATATTACGTGAAATCAAAAACTCATTAGAAAACGAAATAAGAAACTACGGTCTTTATACCAATATAGGTGATGAGTTTATGATTTTGCTGTGGACAAAAAGCAAATCGGACGCGATGATTTTAGTTCAAAAAGTTATTGAAAACATTAAAGAAAAGTACCCCTATGTCAGTATCAGTGGGGCGGTTGTAAAGTATCCAGTTGATGCAGACAATTTGGAAGGAATATTGAATAAGGCAAAAACAGCTTTGGTTGCTGGGAAAAAATCCGGAGGTGGAAGGATTATCAATTTATGAGAAGAGTCGCCATAGAATTTGCATACGATGGCACAGACTTTTTTGGCTATCAACGTCAAAATGATGTGAGAACCGTGCAAGGCGAGTTGGAGAAAGCGCTTGAGCGAGTGTTTAAAATGCCCATTCAAACATATGCAGCAGGACGTACAGATACGGGCGTTCATGCGAATGGACAAGTTGCAGCATTTGATTGTCCAAACGATAAGCTTTCAGAAAACGATATCAGAAACGCTTTAAACGCAAATCTGCCAAAAGATATATACGTTAAGAAAGTATGGTTCACAAGTGAAAATTTCAATCCAAGATATGAGGCAAAGCGTAGAATCTATCACTATTACATTTTAAATTCGAAAATGAACGATATATTCCTTAGAAGGTATGCTTGGTGGTTTCCATATGAACTGGATATTACAAAGATGAGAGCTGGTGCTAAATACCTTATAGGGACGCATGATTTTACAGCTTTTAGCAAAAAAGGAGAAGAAGAGATAAGGACCGAAAGAACCATTACCGCTATTAGGATTGTAAGATTGAAGAAAAACCTTATACTAGTGAGGGTTGAAGGTATATCGTATTTACGAGGAATGGTTAGGAGTATTGTTGCGAACCTGGTAAAGGTTGGAGTTGGAAGTTGGAAACCAGACAAGATATTGGAGGTGTTAGAATCAAAAGACCGCTCAAAATCAGCTGGGTTGGCACCTGCGCATGGATTGTTTTTGTACAAGGTGTTGTTTTAGGCATTACCTTTGCCGGTATTCAAATACCGGATGAAAGTTTAGACGCAGAAGTTTTATCTGTAATAAAAAAATGGATGGAGAGACCTCAAATTGTTGTTTTTGAAAAAAACATCGCACCACATCTTTCTCTCTTTATTACTAAAGAGCTGACAAAAGCTGGTTTTTTTGCAACCAACATAATCTCAAATAATGTGTTTGATGATGAGACGAAGCTTGAGTTAATCTCCACAACTACATCGGTTGATGTTTCTAATGTTGTGAGTGGAGAGCTTTTGAAGATAAGTGTTGAGTCTACTGGGGATACAATTTCCTTGACAACGAGGGCGGGTAAAATTGTATTTGAATCCGAAGAAGATTTTAAGAGTGGTTTTCTCAAATACTTTAGCACCAACACGAGTTTTGATCATACTACAACTGGTTTAAGTGAAAACACCCCTGATTTAGGTCCTGAAACTTTAGTTTATGACTCAAAGTCTCACAAGTTATATATTACTGTCCCAACAGGAATACCTTTGATAGTCGTTCCAGAATACATAAATTTCGTTCCCGCTGTTGTAACTATGGATGGGAGCTTTTATAAGAATAAAGTTCTCTACATGTCTGAAAAAATCCAATACCAGGTCGATTCCTTACCATTTTTGTACACAGGTTATTCAATTTTGACGGAAAATTACATTCTTAACCTTAGAACTGGTAAGAAAGAAGCAGTTTCCTCGGTACCAATATTTGGTTGGGACAAATATATCATTTATGCGGATGGTTCTGTTGGTGACCTATTGCTTACCTGGAAACTAAAGGTTTCAAATACTCCCTTGGATTTTTTGATGGTTGAAAACATGCTTTACCTATTGGACGTTACTAAAAACGTTTATGCGGTAAATCTCAAAACTCGAAAAGTTATTTTTGCAGGCACTTTTGAAGATGCTATTTGTTTTGATTACGACGAACATAGCGCAACTGTGATATTAAGAGCTTTGAAAGAAAACTATGTTTTGTCTGTAAATGGTTCAATTAAAGTGGATAGAACAGAAAGTTTCTTCAAAAATGATTTTCCAAACAAAAGGCTATATCCGACATTCACCAACGTCAAAGATTTTGGTTTTGGCTTTTTTTACGAAGGTGTTTACCTCGGAAATTCAATTTTCTTTATGTTTATTTCAAAAGGTGTGTTGAATATAGTAACGGATGTGGGAACATGGCAAGTGAAAATCACAAAGAAAGATTAGATGTAGCTATGGTCAAAAATGGCCTCATTGAGAGTAGGGCAAAAGCCCAACAAATTATAAAGTCCGGAAAAGTGTCAGTTAATGGGCAGATATGCAGAGAACCGTCCAAATTAGTGAGTCCTTCTGATAATATAGAGGTTTTAGAAACTCTTAGATATGTTAGTCGCGCAGGTTACAAAATCGAAGGGCTGTTTAAAAATATTTCTCGGATAGGAGATACAGAAATAGAAATTCGTGGAAAGGTGATATGTGATATAGGGAGTTCAACAGGTGGTTTTGTTGATTTCTTTATCCAAAACGGTGCTCTAAAAGTTTACGCTGTTGATGTGAATACAGAGCAATTACATCCCAGGTTACGGAGCGATGAAAGAGTGAAACTTATTCAGAAAAATGCGAAAGAATTAATTTTTGAAGACTTGGGAGAACTTGTTGATATTGTTAGCGTAGATGTTTCTTTTATATCCGTCAGAAAAATTAAGAGAAACATTTTGAATTTACTGAAACCTGGAGGATATGGTATAATTTTGATAAAGCCACAATTTGAGGTTGGCTATTCTCATTGCGGAGTGATTAAAGACAAATCAGAGCATGTGAGGGTTTTAAAAGAGGTCGTGACAGATTTTATGAAAGAGGGTTTTAAGTTTGTGTATTTAGATTTTTCCAGGATGCTTGGGGGAAACGGAAACGTTGAATTCTTTGCAGTATTTCAAAAAAATTTAGATGATTCTTACGATAAAAACATTACTGATACTTTTCTGGTTAGCAAGATAGTCGAGGTTGTTAACAGCGCTTGGGAGGAGCTCGGGTGATGGAGAAAATCGTAGACCTAAAATTAGCCCTCACAATCTTTTTTGTAATCATTGCATTAACGTCCGTTCTTGCGGATTCTGATATAATTGATTTGGTTCATAAAGATTATGACTTCTTTATCAGAATTTCGAGCGGTGGTGGTTGGTACGAGGAGCTTAAGAAGGTTCCTTTTTTCGCGTTTGTTTTAAATAGAAAGGGCTTAGGATTCGAAGAATCATTCTTAAGGATACTTGAAGACATGCGTTATCGAACAGGTGTGTTGCCTACTGTTATTCAAGATGCGATTTCAACAGATATTTTATTTGCTTCTAAAGGAATTCAAATTGACTTGAGTAACGTTGTGTCGTTCGATATTAACTACTACTTTGACTTTGTAAAAACTATTGCTGCAAACAGTTTCTTTGCCTTTCAAACAAAGTCTCCGTCTCAGTTTGTAAAAGGAATAGCGTACTTGCTCTCGGTTAATTACAAACCGTTGCCAAATAATCAGTATTTACTCGGCGATACCCTTTACTGTGGGTATACAGGAAAGTATTTTGTAATAGCTGGAAGTAAGACAGCGTTAGAGTTGGCATTAAAGACTTACGCAACTCCTGATATGCAATTATCAAGGACATCAAAAGTATTTGAAAGATTGAGGGCAGGGACTTTCTTTATAAGCGGATATTCAAAACCGGAGGCCTTGCGATTTAACTTACCTGGAGCATCGATTGACTCTTCTGAGTCAGAATATGTTCTATTTTACTCAACTGTTTCTGCAGGAAATTTTAGTATAACATTTGAACAGAAAAATAAAAAGCAGTTAACAACTAAACGCATAAGCGAGAACATCGGAAACATTTCCATGGCTTGGAATTACTACTTATCAGTGCCTTCAAGTGACACGGAAAGTGTTGTTGAGATTCTCAAACAGTGGTTACAAGGTTCCAATGCAGATTTAGCGAGAGTTTTTGAGTTTGTTTCAGCACTTTCGAACTCTTCTTCAAATGTTTATGTTGTTGGCAGACTGGAAACGGGAGATTTCCTATTTATATTCGATAATTCTAACACAAAGGCACTAGAGACAAGTGTTGCTAAACTTGGTGCAAAATACGATGCGCAAAAACAGGAATGGAACATTACCTTTCAAAGTTCTAAATTGTATACCTTCTACATCGCAAACCGAGTTTTTTTTGGCTCAATTGATAAGACAAAGTACGAGCAGTATGAAAAAACTCGAGGACGATTGAAAGAACTACCAATGTATTACGATTTTTCCAAACTTACAACATACGATTTCAAACTTTTACTGGATATTGGTGATATAATTAAATCGACTACGGGTTTTAACGTGTCTTCTAAAATGTTGTTTTGGAAATATACTACGGGTTACTTCAGCTATTACAAAATTATAATCTCCTAAAAGGAGGGAGGAACATGGGAGAGTACAACGAATATCTCGGCGTATTTATCGACGAATCGAAAGAGTACATCCAGCTCTTGAATGAAGCGTTACTAGAACTAGAGAAAAATACAACTGATGTTGAACAGATCAATAGAGCTTTTCGTGCATTGCATACCCTAAAGGGTATGGCTGGAACCATGGGGTTTGAGAGACTTGCAAAATTGTGCCACAGAATGGAAAACTACCTGGATGCCGTAAGAAGCGGGAAGGTTGAAATTACAAGCGATGAACTTGACTATTTGTTTGCAGGTCTCGATATGATTGAAAAGATGTTAAAAGCCATTGTTGAACATGGTTCAGATGAATTAGATGAAAGCAGCGAAGGACTCGTAGAAGTGTTTGAGAGAATTGCGAAAGGTGAAAAGGTGGAGAAAAGCAGTAAAAGAATTGATAAATCCGAGCCTGGAGAGGTTAAAGAAGTGAAGGAAAAAACATCACCGGAAACGAATGCAAAATTAGTTACAGAAAGCTTCACACAAGAGGTTTTAAAAGATGTGTTGGAAGAAGCTGCTAAAAAGGGTGTACCTGCTTATCATATCGTTGTAAATCTTCAAGAAGGCACGCAGCTTAAATCAGCAAGAATGTACATGGTCTTCCACACGCTTGAAGAAATAGGTGTTGAGATAGTTCACTCCATTCCGCCTGTCGAGGATATAGAGAACGAAAAGTTCGATCTAACTGTAGAATTGATAGGCATTGGTAATGTACCGCAGGAAAAGATATACGAAAAGATAATGGGAGTTTCAGAAATTAAAAGTGTAATTGTTAAACCACTCAAGATTGAAGAAAAGAAGAAAGAAACAGCTGTTGGTAGTGAAGCTAAAGAATCCGAAGAGCAAAGTGTAAAAGAACAAAAAAGGACAAAGATTACACAGACTGTGAGGGTTGATACAGAAAAACTCGACACATTGATGAACCTGATGGGAGAACTTGTTATTGCAAGAAGTAGGATAGCAGATATTTTGAAAAAGTACAATATCAAAGAAGTGGACGAATCATTAGCACAACTTAGCAGAATAACCTTGGACTTACAAAACATTGTCATGAAGGTCAGGATGGTTCCTATTGAATTTGTTTTTAACAGATTTCCAAGAGTTGTCAGGGATTTGGCACGAAACTTAGGTAAGGAAATCAATTTTATAATGGAGGGTGAAGAAACAGAACTTGATAGAACGTTTGTTGAAGTTATAGGCGATCCGCTTGTTCACCTTATCAGAAATGCTATCGACCATGGAATAGAGACAAAAGAGGAAAGAATTGCGTTAGGAAAACCTCCGATAGGAACTGTTAAACTATCAGCACGGCACGAGGGAAACAACGTTGTTATTGAAGTCGAAGATGATGGAAGAGGTTTGAATCGTGAGAAAATATTGAGGAAAGCCATTGAGAAAGGTTTAATAACCGAAGAAAAAGCGGCAGCGCTCCCAGATGAAAAGGTTTTTGACTTTATTTTCCTACCAGGTTTTTCAACGAAAGACCAGGTTAGTGAACTCTCTGGTCGAGGCGTTGGAATGGATGTGGTTAAAAACACTATAGAATCTTTGAATGGTTCAGTTTCCATAGAGAGCAATCCCGGAAAGGGAACAAAAGTGACTATACGCTTACCACTCACGTTAGCGATAATCCAAGCATTGCTCGTTAAGGTTAACAATTACGTTTATGCCATCCCTATTTCCATTATTGATAGCACATTAATCATCAGTCCTGAGGAAATAAAAGTTGTTCAAAACGAGGAAGTCATTGTTATCAGGGGAGAGGTTATACCGTTGATAAAGTTGTGGCATGTGTTTAACTTCCCACATGAAGAAACTCCGAGTGAAATGAACGTAGTTGTTGTAAAGCATGGAAATAGAAAATACGGACTTACCGTCGATACGCTTATTGGTCAGGAGGACATAGTTATCAAATCTCTTGGAAAGATTTTCAGCGATGTTAAGATATTCAGTGGTGGAGCTACACTTGGCGACGGAAGCATTGCGTTGATATTGGATGTTGCAAATATCGTTGAGATGGCGTAATAAAGGTTGAGGTTGAGTTTTTGACCAGTTTTAAGGGGGTGAATATTATGGCAGATAATATGGAATTTGAAGTTCTTGTTTTTAAAGCACTTAATCAAGAGATGGCAATCGGAGTTGAGATGGTTGAAATAGTTATAGAAAAAACCGAAATAACACCGGTCCCAAGAGCAAAGAAGATAATTGAGGGCGTGATTAACCTGAGAGGAAAAATTGTTCCAGTTATAAGTCTCCCGATGTTGCTTGCCAATGAGAGTAACACTGAATACAGGAAAATAATAATTGCCAAAGTTGAGGATGTTGAGTTCGGACTCATGGTTGACGAAGTTGTTGGAGTTATGCGAGTAAGAAACGAAGAACTTGAAACAAACCTTGGCAAGATGAATACTTACGGTAAAAAAGCAAAAGGTCTCATAAAGAAAGATGCACGTTTGATAGTATATCTCAATTTAGAAGAAATAGTTAAAGAAATTATTGGGTCGGAGGTGGCATAAGATGGCACGTATTTTAGTTGTTGATGATGCAGCTTTCATGCGCATGATGTTGAAGGATATTCTTACAAAGGCAGGTCATGAAGTTGTCGGGGAAGCTGCCAACGGAGTTGAAGCTGTGGAGAAATATAAGGAACTTAGACCAGACGTTGTTACCATGGATATCACGATGCCTGAAATGAACGGTATAGATGCTATCAAGGAGATTAAAAAGATTGATCCAAATGCTACGGTTATTGTCTGTAGTGCAATGGGACAACAGGCAATGGTTATAGAAGCTATTCAAGCTGGAGCTAAGGATTTCATAGTGAAGCCATTCCAACCGGCAAGGGTAATTGAAGCAGTTCAAAAGGTACTTAAGTAGTTTTGAATACAATTTTCCAAATCACATTTATGTAGGGAGAGAGGAAAATCGGAGGACTTGTTAGTTTCTTAATAGGTCTGGTTTCCATAATAGTGATACTCTTAGGTACTTATTGGATATTAAAAAAAAGGCTCCCCAACGCAGTTGGGGGGCGTTTTGCTAAAGTAATTAGTAGAGTTTACTTGGACAGAAATACGTCTTTGGTGCTTGTTAGAATATTGAAAGAATACTATGTTATCCTGATAAGTCAGAACCAAGCGACAGTTGTAAAAAAGCTGGACACAATTGAAGAGGGTGAAATAGATTCTGAAATTGGCTCAAATTTCGAAACCATCCTTCAAAGATTTGTTGGTGGTAAGAAATGAAAAAGATAGTTACCTTGCTTTTCATTTTGATGCTGACCACTTCTTTCTTCCCTCAAGACGAGGTACCTATTCCAGGTATACGTATTCAAGTTACTCCTAATCAATCTCCTCGTGACCTTGTAGCAACTTTGGAAATACTTTTGGTGTTGACGGTGCTTACTTTAGCACCGAGCATTCTGATGCTTTTTACCTCCTTTACGAGGATAATAATTGTTTTCTCTTTTGTGAGAAATGCTTTGGGTACAAGGCAGGTGCCACCGAACCAGGTACTTATAGGGCTTGCACTGGTTTTGACATTTTTCATAATGCAACCCACATGGAATGAGATAAATACAAATGCTCTCCAACCATACATGGATGGTAAGATAACCTATGAAGAATTTTTTTCGCGAACAATGGCAGCTGTTAGAAAATTCATGATTACAGAGCTTGTTAACCACCATAACGAAGACAACGTGTTCGTTCTTGCAAACGCTCTCAAGCAAGATGTTCAGAAGATTGAGGATGCTCCAGATTCGTTGCTAACATCAGCATTTGTATTAGGTGAGATAGAAATAGGCTTCAAAATGGGCATTTTAATATACGTACCTTTCATAATAATAGACATGGTAGTGGCAAGTATTCTTCTTTCGCTTGGTATGATTATGATTCCCCCAGTTTTGGTTTCGCTTCCTTTTAAAATACTCATATTTGTGTTAGCAAATGGATGGGAATCGGTTATTGTGAGCCTTGTTAAAAGCTTCGGTTGATTTTCAGTAATTCAACATGAATTTAATCAATGCTTTTGCCAAAAAAGTATGACTTTGTCAAAAGCTTGTTTCTGAATATTGTAATATTGCAATTATGAAGGAGCTGGTTGTATGGTAGAAAATAATAATCCAAGGAAACATAATAACCAAGGATACACTGGGGCAGAACACGACACACAACTAGGAGATACTCATTTACATAAGCATTCCCATGACCATACTCATAATCATGCCAAAATAGGAGCTGAAATAGATTTAGCTGGGTTTACATTTGTCGTGATACTAAACCTTGGAATAACTTTAGCAGAACTTATTGGTGGTATTATAGCAGGTAGCTTAGCATTAATTTCAGATTCTGCGCACAATTTTAGTGATGCGCTTTCTTTGATACTTTCTTACGTGGCTGAAAGAGTTTCGAAAAAGCCTAAAAACTACAGAAAAACCTTTGGATATAAACGTGCAAATATAATAGCTGCGTTTTTCAACTCATCTACACTTTTGGTCATAGGTGGATTGCTTACGATGGAAGCTATCCGCAGATTCTTTGAACCAGTATCAATAAATACTAACGTTGTTTTAGTTGTCGGAACTATAGGACTTATTGCAAATCTTTTAAGCATGATAATGTTGAAAAAATGGTCTAAAGAAAGCTTGAATATAAGGTCCGCGTATTTGCACATGTTAATGGATTCTCTGTCATCTATAGCAGTTCTGATAGGTGCTGTAGTTATAAAGATTTACGGCCTAAAATTTTTAGACTCCGTTGTAACTATTTTAATAGCACTATATGTGGTCAAAGAAGCGATTGAAATCTTTAACGCATCGTTGTCAATTCTTATGGAAAGCACCCCAGCAGGTTTTGATGTTGAAAATATAAGTTCTCAACTGTTGCGAAACCCCGTGATAAAAGATATCCATCATATTCATATCTGGGCACTTGACGAAAGGAATATCCTTTTTGAGGGACATGTGAACCTAAAGGAAGATGTAAAATTAAGTGACGCAATGAGAATATACAACGAAATCAAATCAGAACTTGAAAAGTTTGGTATTAATCATGTCACTATTCAGTTTGAGTTCAATGGCTGCAAAGATACTGGATTAATATCGTGTTCTTGAATATCAAAATCTCGTTAAATATAATCAGGAGGGTTTATTACCCTCCTGATTTTTTATTCTAGCTGTTTACCTGTGTTTTTCACCTTTTCTTGTATTCCCTGTATCCATTCGTTATGGGTAATCTTCTATCCTTTCCGAAAGCTCTTCTTGTAACTTTCGGTCCTGGAGGTGTTTGTCTACGTTTGTACTCATTTACGTTCACCATCTTTGCGACTTCTCTTACGGTTTTTTCCTCAAAGCCAAGATTTACAATTTCTTCAACGCTCATGTCTTCTTCTACGTAAAGCTCCAATATTTGATCCAATATTTCATAAGGTGGGAGCTTGTCTTGGTCAGTTTGATTCTCCCTCAATTCGGCACTTGGTGGTTTTATGAATACCCTTTGAGGTATAATTTCTCTTCCGGCTTTTTGATTCACGTACTCGCTTAGTTTGTAAACCATCGTCTTGTACACATCTTTGATTACAGCATACCCACCAGCCGTATCGCCATACAAAGTAGAATAACCCGTTGCACTCTCACTTTTATTGCCAGTTGTTAAGACAAGCCAACCAAATTTGTTTGAAAGTGCCATAAGGATAACTCCGCGGATTCTTGCTTGCAAGTTTTCTTCAGTAGTATCGAACGGCAGGTCTCTAAAGATTGGTTTCAAAGTTTCGAGAAATGTATTGTATACCTCAACAATAGGAATCGTTAAAAATCTTATGCCTAGATTTTCTGCCAACAATCTTGCATCCTCTTTGCTGTGTTCTGATGAAAATGGACCAGGCATAGAAACGCCAATGACGTTTTCTTTACCTATCGCATCAACAGCGATACAAGCAACCAAAGAACTGTCTATACCACCGCTAAGTCCAATAACTGCCTCTTTCATTCCGTTCTTTCTCATATAGTCTCGGAGGCTTACAACCAATGCGTTATAAACTTCTTCAACTTCTGAAAGTGCAGGTTCTATTCGATTAGTTATTTCCTTTCTTTGAGTTTTTGTTTCGAAAGGTATTGTGACAATTTCTAAGGTTTCTAAATCTTCTTTTGTAACCACGAGTTTATCCTGCCTTCTTCTTGGGTCTTTTAAACGTGCCTTGTTTACCATTTCAACATCTACATCAACCACAAGCAAATCTTCTTCAAACTGTTTTCCCCTAGCCAAAACCTTGCCTGATTCATCTAATACAAGGCTTGCTCCGTCGAAAACGAGTTCGTCTTGACCTCCGACAAGGTTTACATATGCCACTATCGCCAGGTTGTCGTTTGCCCTTGTCGAGAGCATTTTCTCTCTCCATTCGAGTTTCTTTTGGTAATGCGGTGAAGCTGAGATGTTTGCCAAAATTTGTGCATCGCCGTAAAGAGCCTCAGCACGTGCTGGTCCACCAGGATACCAGATATCTTCGCATATGGTTATTCCCATTCGAACATCGCCAAACTGAATTACTAAAGCCTTGTTACCTTTCTGAAAGTATCGCATTTCGTCAAAAACACCGTAATTAGGCAGGTAGTTTTTATGGTACTTTGCAACGACTTTACCGTTGTTTATTACAGCAGCCGCATTGTAAATGTCACCATCTATATCGACGAACCCTACAACTGCAATGAGTGACTTTGGCACAATTTGTGCAATTTCTTCAAGAGCTTTTATATTATCTTGAATGAAGTGGGTTTTGAACAATAAATCTTCAGGTGGGTAACCCGTTATCGACATTTCAGGAAAAAGCAAAACATCCGCATTGTATGATACAGCCTGCTTTATAAACTCGATGATTTTTTGTTTGTTTCCTTCTATATCACCAACTGTCGTGTTTATCTGTGCCAAGGCGATTCTTACATTTCTCACAAAGTTCCCTCCTTCTATACTCATTTTTCATCATTGAGACTTTCTTTAACTTCTTTGATTCTTCCCAATGACAAAAGGAATGGTAAAACAGTTAGAGTCAGTACAGCAGCGGTTGATATACCCAAAGATACAAGAATCGCTATTCTTTTAAACATAGCCAACTCTCCTCCAATCAGTAATGTCAAAAAACCACCGACGATACCGAATGCATTCCCTAATATCGCGGGACCTACGTTTTTTATTGAGCTGAAAATATTTTTAGTTTTGCCGTAATCGTGACCAACGTGTATAGAATAGTCAATGGCAAGTCCTATAATGATGCTTGAAGTCAACGCAGTTGATATTTCAAGTTTCATCTTGAAGATAGCCATATAAAAGAAATTTAGAATGGTAGCGAAAACAACAGGAGAAATCAGTTTTACAGACTCCGCAAAGTCCTTAAATACAACAAGAATTGTTGCAAATACAATGATTAGAGCTGTGACTAAACTTTGAATTTGGCTCGCGAGTATGTTATCATTAACCGCCTTCCATATAAATGGAGTTCCTGCAAGGTAGTAATTGTAGCTGTATTTTTTCATAACTTCATTCGTGATTTTTGTAACCTTTTCCAAATTGTCTGCTCCTTCTGGTGAAAGGTTTATCGAAATACGTATCGTCTTAGCATCTGCGATATAGTATCTCAACAAAGGTTGGTTTCGTGAAGCCAAAATGAGTGCCGTAACGGGGACATTTCTGGGGAAATCAACACTACTGATTTCAGAATGTTGCGAAAGCTCAGCTATTATTTCATCAATATTTCTGTTGTCAAACGGTAGGAATATACCTTCTTCTTTTTCCAATACCAAGTAGATAGCATCTTTCATACCAAAGTTATCTTCTAAAAGCTTATAAGCCTTTGTTATCTCTGATTTCTTTGAAAAATAATCTGTACTCGTCAAACCTACCTTAATAGAAGGTATTAAAAAGAACGATAAGCCAACTAAAAAAATAACGACAAATAATATGCCCATAGCTGGTTTGTTGCCTATGTACTTTATTCCGAAGGACTTAGGTTTCTTTGCTGCCTTTCTATGCGCACGTAATAACAATTCATCACCAACTGTTACAGTAAGTAAAAAGTCTATGAGAAGACCCAAGGAAACGAGAAAACCAAATTCTCTAAATGCAGGAATTTTGACGAACAAAAACGATAAAAAACCAACAGCAGTTGTAAACATCGAGAAAAATATAGGAGTCGAAATATGCTTACGAACATTGTCCTCAGTTCTAAAAATTGCGTTATAATAATGCAGAGGATAAGCTGAACCGATAATTATCAAGAACGATGCTATCATTGATGTGAGTATATTTAGAACCCCTCCGAACGCAAAATGAAGAGCATATGTGTAAATCGAAGCCATTATTGGCACGAAGAGTGAAACTATAGTTGCTCTTAACGATTGTGTTTGGTAGAAGAAAATAACTAATATGACTCCGAACATCAAAATGGGGTAAAAAAACATTGACCTCTTTAGCTCATCGAAAAGTTTGTTGTTCACAGAAGCTTCTGACAAAACAACCACTGGCTCATTTTTGAGAGCATTTGTAATCTTCCTAACGACAGGCTCAACCTGTCCGTTTACAGAGATCATTACTAAAAATAGGGCATACCTTCCATCCATGGATATAAAACTTCGATATTCTTTTGGCAGATTTTCTAAATCCAGAGCGTCGTCTTTGATATATAAGTCAGCTCCAGGGTAGTTTAATATAGATATCACAGTCTGAACATTTTCAAAATTCTCAAGTTTCTTGTGTAATCTTCTTAAGTTCTCCAAACTTCCGGTCTTGTCAAGTCTCACTGGCGATTCGTAAATTACTGATACCCTTGCCCTATCACCGAATTTAAGACTCATACTCACGAGGTTTTGAACCGAAGGGTCATCTATCTCTGTTATAGGTCTACCTGGTTTGTAGCCAGGTAGGAATGTTTCAATTCTAGTTTCAACTTTTGCGTTATTTAGGATAATAATAACAGAAAGTACTAAAAACATAAGGCTGATGATGGTGAATTTGTATTTTGCTATACAATCCAAAAAAGTAAGCAGCAAGTTTTTTCTCACCTTGTTCTTCACCTCTCTGTGGAGTAAATATTAAATATTCAATCGAAACTTTTTAAGGAACAGGTTTTAAATGCGTTTAGATGTAAATCATCTTCTTTGTCATTCCGCCATCAACCACGAAAAATTGTCCGGTAATGAAACCACTTTTTTCGTCATCTACAAGGAACCATACCATTTCAGCAATATCAGAAATTGTTCCAGCACGCCCGGTTAAATGCTGGGTATGTTCTTTCTCAGAAATTATCTCGCCCTCATGCAAAATCCAACCAGGACATATTGCGTTAACTCTTATTTTTGGTCCTAATGAATTGGCCAGTGCGTGAGTAAGACCTAATATTCCTGCCTTCGATGCACTGTAAGCCTCGTTACCTGGTTCGGACATCAATGCGCGGGTTGATGAAATGTTTACTATAGCTCCTTTGCCTGCTGTTTCGAGCACGAGCGGTACCCCAAACCGTGCCATCAAGAAGTACCCTGTCAAGTTCACATCTATAACTCTCTTCCATTCAGAAACGGAGAGGTCAAGAAAATTTTTAAATCCCCCTATTGCGGCATTATTTACGATTGCATCCAATCTTCCGAACCTTTCCTTGAGCTGTATGTAAAACTCGCTCACTGAATATTCATCAGACGTGTCACCGTGGTATAAAAATACTTTTTTCTCATCGTTAATCGGGAAATTCTCAAGAGCTTGCATATCGTAATCTATTATACCTACCCTCCAACCAATCTCAAGAAATTTCAGAGCAATCTCCTTTCCTATGTTTTTAGCACCACCTGTTACAACTATCACTTTTTGGTCATTGCTCCACATACTCTCACCTCAAATCACTTTTGATTCGGTTTTGGTTGACTTACAGAACTATTATATCATTCATGGCCGAAAGTGGTATAATCTTAGAAGGAATAATACTTTGGAATATAGGGAAGGTGTTTTCCATGATGCTCAGGACCGCAGTCAATAAGCTACCAATATTCTTACATGTAGCTATGATATTCCTTGTGAGTACCTTTGTCATTACTTCGTCCATTGTTTTATGTTCGAGTTTGCAAAAAAAGGAGGTGAGGCAAATGGTAGTTTCCTCGGTTTTTAAAGACAAAGAATTCATACCCAAGAAGTACACTTGTGAAGGACAAGATGTCAATCCAGAACTGGTGATTTCTAATATTCCTAAAGGTGCAAAAACAATAGCTATAATTTGCGACGACCCTGACGCACCAATAGGTACGTTTGTTCACTGGGTACTTTGGAATTATCCGGTGAGTGGTCCAAGTGTAAAAATTCCAGAAGCCCTTCCAAAAGTCGAGAAACTTCAGAATGGAGCTATGCAAGGATACAATGACTTTGGAAAAGTTGGATATAACGGACCTTGTCCACCAAAAGGTCATGGTGTACACCACTACCATTTCAAAATTTACGCCGTTAACACCCTTATAGAGCTAAAGGGAAAAGTTACAAAAAAGGAACTGGAAAAAGCGTTGAGTGGTAGAATCCTTGCCCAGGCAGAAATAGTGGGATTGTATGAAAGAAAGTAGAGTTAAAATCTAAAATTCTAAGTAAATTCCACCAATAAATGCTTTATTAACGTAACTAGCGCTCAACCTTAGATTGTGGAATTCTAGAATACCACCAATTCTTGGAACAAAATGGAACTGAAAATTGTTGCCTGCAAGTTCTGCAGATACTTGCCCAATATCGAATTTCAAAGAAAATGGTACAACTTCTAAAAATTGATAAGCTCCTAAAATCCTTAACTCAAAGTAAGTTTCTGAAAAATCATCGGGAAATGGTATCAGTCTTGTGGTACCTTCAATAATGAGCGAAAAGTCGTTTATTATTTGCAATTCATACCCTACAGTTCCCAGTAGGACGATTATTGGTATGAAGAACACGATAGCCACCACAATTTCGATACCTATGTACATGAGACCACATCCCTTCATATAAGATTACTGGGTTGTGCTTACACATAATTAGACAATTTAGATATCAAAAATGTTCAATCTATATTCCAAAGTGAATTGTCCTTAGGTTATTTTTAGAAAGATTGTCAAAAATCTTTTCAACGTTTAGAATACATGTTAGAATTGAAATTGTTCATTTCTGAGTAGAAAAGCAGACTGGAGGGATTCTGTGGAGACAGTCGTAGTTGTGAGGTATTCTGAGATAGGACTAAAAGGAAAGAACAGGGAATGGTTTGAGAAAAAGCTTATTGATAATATTTTGAAAATTGTCAAGCCTGCCGCAGTGAACAAAAGGTATGGAAGAATCATTGTTAGAATCGGTAGGAACAACCCTGATCTGATTTTGGAACGGTTGCATTATGTATTTGGTATTCAAAACTACAGCTTAGGTTTTTCTGTCGAGCACGACATGGAGGAATTAAAGCAAATTGTTCTTGACTTAGCTAAGAGGCATGTGAATGAAGGTTTGAAAACGTTCAAAATCAATGCACAAAGAGGATACAAAGATTTTCCTATGACCAGTCTTGAGATAAATCGAGAATTTGGAGCGTACGTACTTCAAGCGTTTCCTCATTTGAAAGTCGATGTCCACAATCCCGAATTTGAGATTGGAATTGATGTTAGGGAAAAAGAAATATTCGTCTTTTCAGGAAAAATACAATCTTCTGGAGGTCTTCCTGTTGGTGTATCTGGTAGGGCTTTATTGTTGCTGAGTGCAGGAATCGATAGTCCTGTTGCAGGATGGTACGCAATGCGCAGAGGGCTGGAACTTCAAACAGTTACCTTCTTGAGCCCACCGCTTACAACTGAAAAATCGGAGGAAAAAGTTCTTAGCGTTGGAAGGATTCTTAGCAAATACCTACCAAACGGTCTGCGAATGTGGATAGTCCCGCTAACAGAGGTTCAAACCTACATAAAGGAAAACGCGCCTGACGAATATTCGCTGATACTACAGAGAAGGTCTATGATGAGAATTGCAAGTATGATTGCACGGAGAGTGAAGGCAAAGGCGCTTATCACAGGTGAAAACTTAGGACAAGTTGCTAGTCAAACGATAGAAAATATGGCAGCAATAGAAGAGGCAAGTTCCCTAATTGTGTTAAGACCTCTTGTAGGATTTGATAAAGTGGAAATAACTAATAAAGCAAAGGAGATAGGAACCTTTGAGATATCAATTAAGCCATACATTGATAGTTGCGTTGCGTTTGCTCCAAAA
The DNA here is from genome assembly GCF_001644665.1 of Fervidobacterium pennivorans. Lineage (NCBI taxonomy): Bacteria > Thermotogati > Thermotogota > Thermotogae > Thermotogales > Fervidobacteriaceae > Fervidobacterium > Fervidobacterium ngatamarikiense. Next base: position 875,168 of record NZ_CP011393.1, on the reverse strand, counting down.
CATCCTGCGACAAGGTCCAACATAAATGAATTGAAGGAAATTGAAGCAAAATTGGAAAAATTACGTGAGTTGGAGTTCGAGGCATTTAAGTGTCGAAAGAGCTATCGAATAGTAAGTGAGGACTGATAGAATTAATTTAAGGGGGAAAGAAAATGCCTGAATTTTCAAATGCATTCAGTGGATTGAAAAATGATAGAAAACTAACAAAGGAAGAGTTGATAAGAGCTATAAGGTTTATGATAGCAGCAGAGTATGAAGCTATTCAACTTTATACCCAACTTGCCGAGTCAACGGACAATCAATTGGTTCGCGAAGTTCTTTTAGACATAGCGGATGAAGAAAAGGTGCATGCTGGAGAGTTTTTGAGGTTACTTATGGAGCTTGATGATAAGGAATTTGAGTTCTACAAAGAAGGATATGCAGAAGTTGAGGAAGAAATAGAAAAGCTTAACAAGAAGAAGAAAACGAAAAAGAAAGATTAAGTTCAAATAGGGGACGTTTATTATTGCGTCCCCTTTTTTAACTTATTATTTTCTTCAGTTTGTGGTATAATTTTTTTAGTTTAGAATCCAAGGTTCTTAGAGAAAATTCCGAAGGTGAAAGGAGTGGAACGTATGTACGTGAACACAAAAGACATTTTGGAAAAGGCTAGCAAAGAGTACTACGCAGTTCCTGCTTTTAACATCAACAACATGGAGTTTTTCCATGCAATACTTGAAGGTGCTTTGGAAAAAAGAGCCCCACTTATCATTGAAACAAGCGAGGGTGCGATAAAATATGCAGGAAACGGGGACATATTTAAGGGTGCGCGATATTTTGTTGAGTTGGTAAGATTATTTGCCGATAGTGTTGATATACCAATAGCACTCCACCTTGACCACGGTAAGCACTTTGAGTATATAATAGCAGCGATAAAGGCAGGATATTCTTCGGTTATGATTGACGCTTCCGAAAAGCCTTTTGAAGAAAATCTTAAGGAAACTAAAGAGATAGTCAAAATAGCGCACGCAGCAGGTGTTTCTGTCGAAGCCGAGCTTGGTCAACTCGCAGGTGTTGAAGATAACGTAGTTGCCGCTGAGTCCGTGTTGGTAGATCCTGAGCAAGCAAAGATATTTGTCGAAGAGACGGGTGTTGACTTCTTGGCACCAGCAATTGGGACGAGCCATGGTGCATTTAAGTTCAAAGGTGAAGCGAAGCTTGATTTTGAAAGACTCAAAAAGGTTAAAGAACTGACAAAAATTCCACTTGTTCTCCACGGTGCCTCGAGTGTTTTGCCAGAGTACGTGAAGATGGCAGAGGAATACGGAGCAGATTTAGGCGGAGCGAAGGGTGTACCTGAGGACCAACTCAAAAAGTGCGTTGAGCTTGGTATAAACAAGGTTAATACGGATACAGATTTGAGAATTGCCTTTATCGCAGGACTTAGAAAGTTCCTAAAAGAAAATCCAAAAGAATTCGATCCAAGACACTATTTAGGTGCTGGTAAGAAATTAGTCAAAGAAGTCGTTATGAACAGACTTGAATTTCTTGGAGCAGCTGGAAAAGCATAATTTTAGGTTTTCAGGATAAAGGTTTGCGGTTAACTTAAAACATATACAGAGGAGGGATCCAAGTGCGAGTTTTGGTTGTCAACTGTGGAAGTTCATCGATAAAGTATCAGTTTCTTGATATGGATACAGAACAGGTGCTGTGCAAAGGACTTGCTGAAAGAATAGGAATCCCAGGAAGCAGAATTGTTCACAAGAAAGATGAACAAAAAGTCGTTGTTGAAAAACCAATGAAAGACCACGAAGATGCCCTTAAATATGTACTTGAATTGATAGTTGACGAAAAGGTCGGAGGAGTAAAAGACTTGAGCGAAATCGATGCGGTTGGTCACAGAGTTGTTCATGGCGGAGAAAAGTTCTCTGGTTCGGTTTTGATTGATGACGAAGTGATGAGAGCGCTTGAAGAATATTCCTACCTTGCCCCGCTCCACAATCCACCAAATATAATGGGTATAAGGGCAATGATGAAGCTCCTGCCAGGAGTTCCAAACGTTGCAGTCTTTGACACAGCATTCCATTCAAAGATGCCAGCAAAAGCGTATCTTTACGCGATACCCTACGAATACTACAAGAAATACAAAATCAGAAGGTATGGTTTCCATGGAACAAGCCATAGGTATGTGTCAAAAAGAACTGCAGAAATCCTGGGACTTGATTACCACAAATCCAAAATCATAACAGTTCACCTCGGTAACGGAGCATCTGTAGCAGCTGTTATGAATGGACATAGTATAGACACATCGATGGGTTTCACACCACTCGAAGGTTTGGTAATGGGAACGAGAAGCGGAGACATTGACCCATCCATTGTCACATTCCTTATGGAAAAAGAAGGCTTGACTGCAGAAGAGGTGTACACAATTCTTAACAAAAAGAGTGGAGTACTTGGCTTAACAGATGGTTTCAGCTCAGATATGAGAGACATAGAAGACAAAGCACTTGAGGGTGACCCAGTTTGCAGACTTGCTCTGGATATTTACGAATACAGGATTGCAAAATACATAGGTGCTTACGTAGCAGCGATGAACGGTGTTGATGCAATAGCATTTACGGCTGGCGTTGGTGAAAATTCTCCAGTAACAAGAAAAGAAATCTGTGAAAACTACCTTGGTTACCTCGGCATAAAGATAGATGATGAGAAAAACAATGTGAAAGGTGAGGAAAGGATTATAACAACACCAGACTCAAAAGTAAAAGTTCTAATAGTTCCAACAAACGAAGAACTCATGATAGCAAGAGACACGAAAGAGATTATAGAAAAAGGCTTAAGGCAGTTAGAATACTAAAAAAAAACGAACTTCTCCAAACTAAAATTTGCGGTATAATATATATCGGTGACTTAGAAATGTTGGGCACTTACTCAAGTGCCCAACATTCTTTTAAGAAACAACGAAGTAAATTTGGCAAAGAAGGTGAATACATTGATAATAAAGAAGCGCTACGTTTATCTTGACGCACCATTGAAGATAGAAGACAAGGCAGCAACATCAACCACAGAAGAACAAGTAGAACAAAGTAAAGAAAAAGAAAAACAACTTCTTGAAATTGTGGCTAAGGCTAATCGTGAAGCCGAACAGATTGTTTTGGAAGCCCAAAACCAAGCGCAACAAATACTTTTGCAAGCCCAAGAAGAGTACAATAGAATTATCGAAGAAGCTAATCAGAAAGCCTTTGTCATTTCCAAAGAGGCAGAACAGAGTGCTCAAATTATGCTCACAAATTTGCAAACTCAGATACAGAATTTGCTTGAAGGTTTTGAACAACAGCTTGATACCTTTTACAACGAATATTGTGAGAAATTAACATCGATTTCACTCGTGCTTATTGAAAAGTTTTTAGAAAAGAACATAGATCCAGAAGTTACAAAAAGAAAAATAGAAAAGATACTTACGCACCTTGCAGGTTCAACGAAGGTCAAAATTCATATTAATCCGAAAGACGCAAAACTTATAAATGAAGAAACACTAGAGTATGCAAAATCAAACGGTTACGAGATAGTATTGAACGACAATATAGAACATGGTGTTATCGCCGAGACCGAGCTTGGAACAATCGATGCAACACTGAAGTTCCAGTTCACAGTGCTAGAAGAGATTTTCGACGAGGTATTTAAGAAAGAGGAATGAAAAATTGCCATGAGGGGATAAGAACACGATGGCTGATAAAAATGTTAATTTTAAGAAGTGTAGTTTGTTTAAGTTGTTGGAATTTTTTGAAGAAAAGGTAAAAGAAATAAACCCATATGAATATATCGGAGAGGTTCAAAAAATCATAGGTCTTACGATAGAATCGAAAGGTCCAGATGCTGCCTATGGAGAGCTTTGCAAAATTATCGTAGGTAACAAAAAAGCACTTGCGGAAGTTGTTGGATTTAAAGAAGATATGACAGTATTAATGCCGTTAGAAGATATAACGGGGTTGAAAAAAGGTTGTGAAGTCATCAAAACTAACAAAACCGTAAGCATCCCTGTTGGCGAAGAGTTGCGTGGAAGGGTTGTTGATGCACTTGGAAGACCTATAGATGGGAAAAGACTTGTACTTAGAGAGTATCGTCCTATAATAAACGAAGCACCAAATCCTCTTATTCGAAAAAGAATTTTAGAACCACTTCCGGTTGGTGTTCGCGCTATCGATGGATTTATCACACTTGGAAAAGGACAAAGGATAGGCATTTTTGCTGGTAGTGGTGTTGGTAAGAGCACACTTCTAGGAATGATTGCAAGAAATACGATGGCTGACATAAACGTAATAGCGTTGATAGGAGAACGTGGAAGGGAAGTTAGGGAATTCATCGAGAAAGACTTGGGAGAAGAAGGTTTAAAACGCTCAGTTGTTGTGGTCTCAACATCAGACCAGCCTGCTTTGTTGAGAATCAAAGCTTTGCTCACTGCGACAACTATAGCAGAGTATTTTCGAGATAAAGGCTATGCAGTTATGTTAATGGTTGACTCACTAACAAGGTGGGCGATGGCTCAACGTGAAGTTGGACTTGCTATTGGCGAACCACCTACGACGCGAGGTTATCCCCCCAGCGTTTTTGCACAGCTTCCCAAAATCCTTGAACGTGCTGGTAACTCAGACAAAGGTAGTATAACGGGCATTTACACTGTGCTTGTTGAAGCAGATGATTTCAACGAGCCTATCTCTGATACTGTTCGGGGTATCGTTGACGGGCATATAATACTCTCACGTCGCCTTGCTGAGGCAAACCATTATCCGGCAATAGATGTACTCATGAGTGTTAGTCGTTTAATGACAGATGTTGTAAAACCAGAACATCTCCATGCAGCACGCTTGTTAAGAGATATAATGGCTACATATAACGATGCGAAAGACCTTATAGACGTTGGAGCATACAAAAAGGGAACAAATCCCAAGATAGATAAAGCTATAGAACTTATTGACGAAATCAACAAATTTCTTAGACAAGGTATTCGTGAGAAAATGACGTTTGATGATACAGTTGAGTATTTATTGTCCATCGCTAGAAAAGTGTGATATATAGGGTGATAATACCATGGCATTCGACAAACTTATTGAAAAATTTTGCGAAATGCTCAAGACTTCAAAATTTGTTGTTGCACTCACTGGTGCAGGTGTCAGTGTTCCCAGTGGTATACCGGACTTTAGAAGTCCAAATGGGCTTTACGCGAAATACGGTCAGGATATCTTTGAAATTGATGAGTTTTACAAAAATCCAGACAGATTTTACAATTTTGCAAAGGAAGGTCTTATACCTATGTTGTCAGCTCAACCAAATGTTGTTCACCACATGTTGGCAAAGTTGGAAAAAGCAGGTATATTGAAAGGGGTTATAACTCAGAACATCGATGGATTGCACCAAAAAGCGGGCAGTAAGAATGTGGCAGAAATCCATGGGAGTGTTAGAATTTGGAATTGTTTAAAATGTACTAAACGCTACGAAATCCTTGATGATGGACAAAGGGAGTTTTTATTATCTACCAATTTCAGATGCTCTTGTGGAGGTTTGGTAAAACCAAATATAACGTTCTTTGGTGAGATGCTACCTGTGGATGAGTTCGCAAAAGCTCAGAAATGGGCAGAAAGTAGCGATTTGTTCATAACGTTAGGCTCTTCACTCGTAGTTTATCCGGCAGCACAGTTGCCTATCTATGCTCTCAGAAATGGGGCTAAACTTGTGATTGTGAATAAAGGAGAAACACCTCTTGATAGGTATGCAACCTTCAAGTTTGACATCGATTTGACAGAATTCTCAAACAAGATTCTTGAAACCCTCAACACTTTTCTGAACTGATTTCAGAATATCTTTCGCCTGTAATGACAATAAGGGGCTTTCCCTGTCTTTTCGTAATAGTCCTGGTGATAATCTTCAGCAACCCAAAACGTCGAAGCTTTCCTAAGTTGAGTTGCAACCTTGTATCGTTTCTTTAATTCTTCTATTATCTTTTCAGCAATTTCTTTTTGCCTCTCATTTGTATAGAATATGGCACTCTTGTATTGTTCACCAATATCTGGTCCTTGACCGTCTTCTTGCGTAAAATCGTGGATTTCAAAGAAATACTTTATCAATTGTTCCTCGTCTATTAAGTTTGGATTGAATATGACCTCTACGGTTTCTAAATGTCCTGTCAATCCGGTGCATACCTGTTCGTATGTTGGGTTGGGCCAACGTCCACCCATGTAACCGACCCTTGTGTCCACAACTCCATGGAGTTGTTTGAAAAGATGCTCAACACCCCAGAAACAACCGCCAGCGCAAAACATTCTATCAATGGGTGGTTTCTGTCCTTCTGGTATAAACTTCAAAGAGACTGAATTCACACAGTGCCTTACATTCTTTTTTGTGAACCCTTCTCCATAAAACACATGCCCCAGATGAACGCCACAATAAGCGCAAACAATTTCTGTTCTTATTCCATCTCTATCGATTTGCTTAAATATTGCCCCAGGAATCTCATCGTCAAACGCAGGCCAACCACATCCAGAGTGGAATTTATCAGAAGAATTATACAATGGTATTCCGCAGTTCTTACACACGTAAATGCCTTTTTCAAAATGGTTTTCGTATTCCCCAGAAAATGGGGGTTCTGTGCCTTTTTCAAAAAGCACAAACCTCTCAAATTCGCTTAGTTCCTGGTTGATAATTTTCTTTTTCATGCCCTTTCCTCTCTTTCTTATTTCCTACTTATCACCAATTACCAAGGAACTCGACCGGGAGCAAACTGCCTTTCGATGGCTTTTTTTGCTTCCGGAATAACAAACTCATCATTTGAGTAGACAACAACACCCGTGGTTACAAATGGCTTTCTCACGTGTATTTCTCCTTGACTTATGTAGATAACCGAGTTAACCAAGACAGCTCTTCTCAGAGTTTCGAATTCCGGAGGCTTAGTAGACCAATACAGCTTTGCAGGCACACCGTTTAAGAATAAAAAACCATCCTTATCTTTTGTTATGAAAACTGCTGCATATCCGAGATTGCGTAGTAAAATTGCTTTTCCTTCATCTTCGACTAACACTGGGTATGTGAGTCTCCGGGTTACAAGTGATGAAATCAAATTTACGTCGATTTTGCCTCTTCCATCAAAAATAGGAATCACGCCAGCAATTGAAAGTCCAGTAGAGAACTTTTCATATATATCGGCTGTTATATAGGGAGACTTGTGTACTCTGTAGAAATAGTCTTCATCATCTACACTTAATGTATCAAGTGGACCGACAACATAATAAGAAAATCCTTTAGATTTTACATACCAACCAACGTATTTGCCAACTTCTTCGGCAAGCAAAGTATTCCCCAAGCTTCCAAGTGTCAGCAAACTGACGTCCTCGATGATTTCTTCCAATCTTTGCGTGCAAATCAAACTAGCTTGAACTTTCAACGGCCATAATCTATTTAGATTAGTTGATGTTTCCACGTTAGTTGGAAGATTCAATGCCCCGAAGATACTCAGGGAAAAGGTGAACAAAGCTATAAAGAACACCATTTTCTTCATTGGATTTACTAACAAAATCCGCCACCTCTTTTAACTTGTCTACGGCGTTTTCAACGGCAATTTTTTTACCTGCAACTTCAAACATATAAATATCATTCTCGTTGTCCCCAAAAACAACAGTGTTTTTTAGGTCGAAGCCCATGTAATTTGCTAAAAACTTAAGTGCGTTCCCTTTATTAGCGTCGGCAGGGACGATGTCTAAAAAGATTGGAAAACTTTTGAAAACGTTCGCCTTTTGATTCACAATTTCTTTGAGAGGTTCGATTAAGTTGTCGAGAATACCTTGCTCAGCAATCGCTAACATTTTTATCGGTGGATGTTCGATTGCTTTCAAGTCGTCAACTACGTAGTAAGGAACGTCCGCATGTTTTGCGTACAACTTTATTTCCTCGTTGTCTTTTTCGCTGTAAAGCTTATCATCGACATATGTTTGAACGTGAATCTTCCTTTCTCTAAGAAAGTCTATAACCTTGTGTACTGTTTCCATATCTAATGTTTTCTCGTAAATAAAACCTACATTCGGAACGTAGACAACGGCTCCATTGTAAGAGATTATTGGAAAAATATCTTCGTTAAAAACATTTTCTAATAATTTTTTAGCTGATATATGCATTCGTCCAGTTGCAAAAATTACGTTATCTCCGTTGTCAAGGATGTTCAGTATCAGTCTCTTCGTTTCCTGAGGAAACTCATTTTTAGAATTCAGCACCGTTCCGTCCAAATCAAAAACAAAAGTTCTTTTATTTTTCAATTTTTTAGTATTACTCAATCTTCTTCCCTCCATTCTCTTCCTTCGTTTGTTACCTTTGCTTCTCATTTGTAAATTTCGACCATGCTTTCCACAACATCAGAAATTGTTCTTCACTGAGTTGTTCAGGTCTTGCATTTGATGGTATATTTGCTTCTTTGATTACCAGTTCTAAAACCTTTGTATCTTTGGTTATGGCTTTTAGATTATTGTATATCGTTTTTCTCTTTTGAGAAAAGCTATCGGAAACAAATCTCCAAAAAGATTCAAGTTGTGAGCTATCTACGAATGGGAAAGGTTCTTTCCTTGTAATTTTCAGAACAACGCTATCCACTTCCGGATTTGGAACAAATGCACTTTTTGGGACCATCAGAATTTTTTCTATGTTCGCAACTGTTTGGAGCACAACAGTTAGGAATCCTCTATTTGAGCTACCAGGTTCTTCCAACAATCTTTCCCCGACTTCCTTTTGCATCATGATAAAGAGTGCTGAAAATGGTGTAAAAATAAGTCTTTTAAGTATCGGAGCGGTGATGTAATAGGGAATATTTGAAACACATTTGTAGCCACTTGGAAGAAACGACAAATCAAGGGCTAGGAAGTCGGAGAAAATTAGATGGACATTCGGAAATGTTAATAACCGTTCTTCAAGGATAGGCTTGAGCCTTTCGTCAATTTCTATAGCATAAATCGTTGCACCAGTTTCTGCCAGTGCAACGGTTAAAGTTCCTGCTCCAGCACCTATTTCAAGGACTGTATCCTGTTTGTTTACTCCTGATAATTCAACAATCTTTTTTGCAAAAACTTCGTTGGACAAAAAATTCTGACCCAAAGATTTCTTCAGAGTGACACCGTATTTTTTCAAATAATCGGACGTTTTCAGTTATAAGCTCACCATCCTTGAGTTTGTTTCGCTGTAATTATTTGCCACTCCTCGGGGTATTTTTCATATTTTGGTGGTTTTGATTCATTGGCTGGTGTGTTGTTTCAGATTTCTTTTCTGCTACTCGTTCCACCACAATTCCGTTGTTATATTCCATTCTTACTATACCTTTCTCGTCTGTTGTTATCTTTATTTCCGTTCCCTCGTAGCTAAGAACATAGGAACGGTCCGATAGTCGTTTCAACATAGCAATTCCTGATGCTTTATCTGTCTTTGATGGATTAAAGAGCGCTTGAGGTATGAGAATTTGGAAACGTGGCTGAGGCATTCTCAATATCATCTCAAAATGAGGGATAATAAAATTGTTGTCTAATAAAACGATATTTGGCTCTGTAAATGTGAAAGTCTTGACAGATGGCGCTTTTGGATCATAGTACGCGTATAATGTTATTGTAGTTTTACCTGCTTTATTAACACCAAGTATTTTCGCGACCAGTTCTCCGTTTGTCTTAAACGTTGCTTCATAGACCTGGAAGAAACCATTAGGACCATAAGCCGTTCGGGTTTCAATAGTATATTTCTCGCCGTACTGTATTTCACTAACGCTTATCCACCCGTTTTTCGTGTATTCAACTTGAATACGACCCAGTTCCATGTTGTCGATACGCGCGATGTATTCAACACCTAACGTTGTTGTAGAAATGGCAAGTAACAATATTACAACTTCTATCAACCTTACAATATGTTTTCTCATACGATTCACCTCCGAGATAATCATACAGGAAAAACCTTAAAAAATCATTAGAATTTCGAATAATTCTTACTTCAGTTTACACCATTGTCAATACATCCGAGTTCTTTATCCCAATACCTCTTCAACGGTTCCATACAACGGGCCTGCTGTGATTTTGTTTACCTTTACTATGACAGTTTTTCCAATAAGTTCATGAGAACCTTCAAAAGAGATAATTTTGTTACGTATATCCCTTCCGTAAAATAGGCCATTTTTTGCTTGTGCCTCGACTATTACCTCAACCCTTTTGTCTCTATAGGCTTCATTTAACTCTCTGTTTATCATTTTCTGCAGATTCAATAGGTAAGACATTCTACGCACCTTTGTCTTATATGGTACATCGTCTTTAAAATATTTCCATGCAACGGTTCCTTCACGTGGAGAGTAGATAGCAAGGTTGAGTCTTTCGAATTTAATAGCTTTTACAAGTTCAACAGTTGCTTCAAAGTCCTCGTCAGTTTCCCCAGGGAACCCTACGATGATATCACTCGAGATAGAGGCATCCGGAACAATATTTCTTATGTTGTTTATCAACTCAATGTATTCGCCACGAGTATACCTTCTATTCATAGCTCTTAGTATCCTATCGCTTCCGTGCTGAACGGGAAGGTGTATGGATCTAGCAATCTTGGGATTTTCAACCATAGCTTGTGGTATCTCTAAAGAAAAGTCCGTAGGGTATGATGTCAAGAACCATAGTCGCTTCACTCCATCGATTTTTGCTGCTTCTATGAGCAACTTAGCTAATGATGTTCCATCATTCAGGTCTTTCCCATATGCATCTACATTTTGCCCAAGAAATGTGAATTCCTTGTAGCCTTTTTCAACTAATGAACCCACTTCGAGTAATACACTTTCCATTGGTCTTGATTTTTCTCTACCTCTTGTATACGGCACGATACAGTAAGTGCAAAACCTGTCGCATCCGTATATGATGGTTATCCAGGCGTGGTGTTTTGAATTTCTGGTTTCCACCTTATGGTAATCAATCTCATCGAGAGTATCATCAAGGTAAATCTGTTTAGTACCATCTTTAGCGTTTGAAACAGCTTCTGGGATTTTGGCAATTGCACGAGTACCAATAACAAACAAAACACCTCTTCTAAAGAGGTTTTCTTTTTCTTTGTCGGCAACACATCCCATTATTCCTATTTTTTTTCCTTTTTTTCTGAGCTTCCCAATATGACTATAGACCTTATCTTCTGACTTCTTTCTTACAGCGCATGTGTTAAGAATTACTATGTCAGCTTCATCCTCGCTATCCACAACTTCAAATCCGCCATTTAAAAGCAGTTGCTTAGCTATTTCCGTGTCGTTTTCGTTCATTTGGCAACCGTATGTGTAAATATGAACTTTCATATCGAACCTCCTTAAGATGCACATCTTGTAGTTGTATATTTTCGTAAAGTAATTATACTTTATCTAGTCGAAAATTCAATCTATGTACACTGAGAAATATAAAAAATCGTCCATCTAATTAAAAAACAGATGGACGAATTTGAGATATTCTTTCGAAGGTTGTATACAGGACTATATTAAATTCTGCACATATTCAACTACAACTTCGATAGCCTTTTCGTTGTATCCCCCACGCGGTATGATTATATCCGCATGCTTTTTCGTAGGTTCGACATAAGCATCATGCATTGGCTTTACAGTATTTAAGTATTGGTCTATAACTGACTCTATAGTTCTTCCACGTTCGAAAATATCCCTTTGTAACCTTCTTATAAACCGTTCATCTCCTTCTGTGTCCACATATATTTTCAGGTCAGCCAGTGCTCTCAATTCGTCGTAGTAAAGAGCAAAGATACCCTCGATTAACAGAATTGGCTTTGGTTCGATTTTTGTAGAATTTCCCGTTCGCGTATACAAAGTAAAATCGTAGTCAGGTAATTCTATAGCTTTACCCGTCAAGAGTTCCTTCACATGTTTCACAATCAAAGTGTGTTCAATCATATCCGGATGGTCATAATTGTATTTTTTTCTCTCTTCCAAGGGTATATGCGACATGTCTCTGTAATAATTATCCATTGGGAGCATGACACATTTTTCGGAGCCCAAACGTTCCATAATGCGCTTAGCAACCGTTGTTTTCCCTGAGCCTGTTCCTCCTCCAATAAGTATTATATACATTCTTCGCTACCTCCTGAACGTGGTATCGAACTCTACAGCTTGGATGCCCGAGATTTTGAAAAGGTCTTCTTTACATAATTTACAGCAGCCTCTAATGAAACTCCTCTTTCAACAGCATCATGCACGTGACCGTATCGAACGGAAAGATTGAAATTTGGAGACAGACTTCTTGATTTCTTCTCGATTTGCTGAGCTAACCATTCGGAGCTCCCTTCTCCGTAAATTGCAACATTACTAACACCTAAAATCAATGAAAGATTTCCAAGAACGTATGCGAGCTTATCTATGACTTCAGAGTAAATCTCTTTTGCTTTACTTTCGTCAGTTTTATATAAATTTCTAATTGTCTTCAGTTCATTTAGATAATTTTCCTCGTGGGCTATGAACTCAACAAATGATATCGAACTCCCAGTATATTTCCTGAAAACAACAAAATCAGAAGCAACAGTTTCAAGGCATCCATAAGCTCCACAGTAGCACTTTTCATCTCCACCGAAGTATATGTGTCCTAAAGCTATGTTCTTAAACTCATCTTTACTGAAAAGAGCATGATATTCGTAATAGCATGCTCCGATACCTGTCCCGTAGTTCAGAACAAAGACACGTTCTCTTCCAGTAGTTTTGGACTCATAGGCTGCAATTGCTTCAACATCCGATAAAATAACGTAAGGAACACCTAAAGATTTGAGTTTCAACGATTTCACAGGGTCGTATCGCTCAAGCTTTAGAATCTTTGAGTATACTTTGTCATCAACAACAGTTCCAGAAAATGCTATTCCAATGCTGTCAAAATCATAGAACTTCTCTAAAGTCTTCTTTAGAAGCTCGTTTATACCATCATTGTTTAAAAACTCACTTTTTACTTTATACTCCGAGCTCTCTAATTCTTCACCTTTTCCATTGTAAACAACAGCTCTTATACGTTCTCTACCAACATTTATTGCAAGTATATGCCAGGCTTCCTTGGAAATCGAAATCAATTGAGGAGGTTTTCCCGTTGCTGGGAATTCCTCCTCAATTTCTACATAATCTCGTAATTTATCAAGTAGATATGTCATTGTTGAAGGATTAACACCGATAATCTTCTCAAGTTCCTTTCTCCTAAGTTTTTTTTCTCTCAAAATATGAAGCAGTATTTTGGCTTCGTTCTTCAATTCCCTACCTCCAGTTCAAATAAAACAAAAAAGTCAACTTTTTTCTGTCCACCCTGATTTATTATTATACAGCATAACTTTCATTTAACAACAGATTTTATAACTTCCAAATATCTCTTCACATGTGCAGTTGATAAATACGTTTTTCTAACCTTTTCTTTTGCATTTTTTCCAAACTCGCGGAGTCGGCTTTGATTTTCCAAAAGGTCACAAATAGCATCCGCAAGTTCTTCAACACTTTGCCTCAAATATCCATTAATCCCATCATCAATCTGGATTTTAACCCCACCGACTGGTCGTGCAACAACGGGATGTTCTTTCCACATCATTTCACTAATTACAAGTCCAAAGCCTTCCCTAGTAGCTGTGTGTAAACCTAAAGTAGAAAGTCTTTGAATAGCGTTAACTTCTAAGTGACCAACACCTTTAAGGTCAGTAAGGAATAAAATATCATTATCAACACCTGCGTAGCGCAGGATATCTTCAAAGAAAATCCAACCCTCCGGATCATCCTTTGCCATAGCTGAGACTATTGCAAGTTGTATGTCATATCTTTCTTTAACCTTACGATACACATCGATAGCTGAGAACAAATCCTTCCATGGGTCAAACCTGGCGACAACAGTTATAAGAGGTCTTGAGACGTCGATTTTGTAACGCTCAACTACACTCTTTAACTCTGCTTCTGAAAGTTCTCTGTTCTTTGGACTGAGAGGGTCAATGCTTGGAGGAAATTCAACTGCAATTTTATCAAATGGCGCTCTTACATAGTCCATTATATGGAATAGTGCCTTTTCATACTTCGTCATTTTAGAAGTTAATCTGTTCCAGACTTTCAGGTTGGGGGTACTTGTGTCAATGTGGCATCTCCAAATGTATTTTATGTGTGTATCAGACTTGAAATATGGGATGTAAGCAGGTTGAGGGTCGTGTATTATTACAACATCAGCATCGAGATTCAACTTTTTCGCATTTTCTTCGTTCACTTTTTCAAACAATTCCCACTCTTCTTCTGAAATTTCAATATCCGCACCCTGGAGGGTATTGTGAAGTTTTTTGGTTACATTGAAAAATTCCATAGGTGCTTCTAGTACTTCCCAAGACGCATTCAACCCTGCATCCTTCATCAAAGGAACAATAGTCATGAGCAGTTCAGCAACACCACCACCGTATGCGGTTGCGTTAACGTGCACAACCTTGAGCCCTCTCAGTTCTTTTCCAAGTTCGAATATGGCTTCGACATCTTCTTTCGAGAATATACTGTAACCATCAAGCTTCTTAACCGGTAGTTCCACAGTCATGACCAACGCCTCCTTCTGTCGGTTTTGAGTTGAAAAAATAGATTTTGTTCCATGGTAAATTCGAATTTCGAATATAAGTCCAATATTATTATAACATATATCTTGTATGGTAAACCAAGCAAAAAACTGTAAATTGTTTCATATTAGACAATTAGTTAATCTAACAAAAGTTTTGCTATATCTTATACGTCATTTCTTACTATTTCTACATTTCTTTATTTTAGGTATCTTATGCTATACTACATTTGAAATTCGAAAATGCCCACACTATTTAATAGGAGGTGTAAGTATGAGAAAGTTCTTATTGGCGGTTTTGTTGTTGACACTTGCGGTGGTAGCGTTTTCCGGTTCTCGAGTTACGATAACGATGACGGCGGGTGCAGTTGGTAAAGAACTTGAAGTTCTCTATGCCCAGCTTGACGTTTTCATGAAACAGAACCCGAACATCAAGGTTTCCGTCATGCCTATGCCGAACTCATCAACTGAAAGGCACGACCTTTATGTTACCTACTTGGCTTCTGGAGAAAAAGAACCCACCGTTTTAATGCTTGATGTCATTTGGCCTGCAGAATTTGCACCGTATCTTGAAGATTTAACAGCTGATAAAGATTACTTCGAACTGAACAAATTTCTTCCTGGTACAGTTAAAGCTGCAACAGTGAATGGAAGAATTGTAGCGATTCCATGGTTCACCGATGCAGGCTTGTTGTATTACAGAAAAGACTTACTTGAGAAATATGGATTCAAGAACCCTCCAAAGACATGGGATGAACTTGTGCAGATGGCAAAGACAATAACAGCGAAGGAAAAGAACATGGTTGGTTTTGTGTGGCAAGGCGCAAGGTATGAAGGTTTAGTTTGTGACTTCATGGAATACCTCGTCTCATTTGGTGGAGATGTCCTTGATGAGCAAGGTAATGTTATCATAAACAGTCCTGCTGCTGTGAAAGCCCTTCAGTTTATGGTTGACCTCATTTACACCCACAAGGTTTCTCCGCAAGCTGTTACAACATACATGGAAGAAGAAGCAAGAAGAGCTTTCCAGAATGGTCAAGCAGTGTTCATGAGAAATTGGCCATACGCATGGTCTCTCTTGAATGATCCAAAGGAATCTAAAGTAGCTGGGAAAGTTGGAGTTGCGCCACTTCCAGCAGGTCCTGGTGGCAAATCCGCTGCAACACTTGGTGGTTGGATGCTTGGTATCAACAAGAATGCTACCCCTGAAGAGAAAGAAGCCGCTAAGAAGCTCATCAAGTTCTTAACAAGCTATGAGCAACAACTCTACAAAGCAGTCAATGCGGGACAGAACCCAACGATGATGGATGTTTACAAAGACCCAGCACTCAAAAAGGCAGCTCCATTTATGGTTGAATTGTATGGAATGTTCATCAACGCTGTTCCAAGACCAAGGACAGCGAAATACAGTGAAATATCCGACGTTATTCAGAAATACGTACACGCTGCTTTGACAAAACAAACAACTCCACAAAAAGCAATTGAAGATATGGCAAAAGAACTGAACAAAGTCCTTGGAAAATGAAGTAAATCGAGAACCAATGCGAGTAACCAAAACGATGAAAAATACAACCGGGGGTTAGCCCCCGGTTTTTCAAGAAC
Organism: Fervidobacterium pennivorans; assembly: GCF_001644665.1. Classification (NCBI taxonomy): domain Bacteria; kingdom Thermotogati; phylum Thermotogota; class Thermotogae; order Thermotogales; family Fervidobacteriaceae; genus Fervidobacterium; species Fervidobacterium ngatamarikiense. The sequence goes on along the minus strand of NZ_CP011393.1, from coordinate 859,011 downwards.
GTGGAGGTGGACCATTTGAAGGCAAAAACAAAAGAGACTGTTGTAGCATGGGGGATGGTTTTACCGGCAGTTTTAGTAATTTCTGTTATTGCTTTCTTCCCTCTATTCAAAACATTCTACGATAGCTTCTTTGAATTTGGATTGAGACCGGATATAGAGAAAAAGTTTGTCGGGCTTAAGAATTACATAGATTTATTCCATGACGAACGTTTTCTTGCTGCTTTAAAAACAACGGTAATCTTCACCGTTGTTTCTGTAGCTCTTGAAACCGTGTTTGGCCTTTTGATAGCTGTCATTGTGAATCAGCCTTTCAAATTCAGAGGAGTTGTTAGAGCGGCCATGCTCATCCCTTGGGCAATACCAACGGCAATATCGTCGCAGATGTGGAAATGGATGTTCAATGATCAAGGGGGAATAATGACAAAATTTTTAGAAAAGCTAAATATAATAGAGCCTGGTTTTCCTATCCTTGGCTCACCAAACACCGCGCTTTGGGCGATTATCGCAGTAGATGTATGGAAAACAACACCTTTTATGGCTTTGCTCATACTTGCAGGCTTACAATTAATTCCTGAGGAGTTGTATGAAGCTGCAAGAATAGACGGAGCTAATTTGTTACAGAGGTTCACAAAAATTACTCTTCCTATGTTGAGTTCAACGATAGCTGTAGCTTTAATATTTAGAACGCTTGATGCTTTAAGGGTTTTTGATGTCGTATTTATAATGACTCGAGGTAGTGTAGGCACGGAAACTTTGGCTGTTTATAACCGCGTGTTGCTGATGGATAGGGCTTTTACTGGTGCATGGTTTGGCTACGGTTCAGCGCTTTCTGTGATTATATTCTTGTTAATCTCAATATTTGCAATAATCTATATAAAGAGCTTGAAGTTAAAACTGGATTAGAGACCAAAATATAAGAGGTGATAACCGTGTCCACAAAAACTAAAAAATTGATTTTCAAGGTAACATTGACCTTGGCAGTTGTATTTGTTTTAATATGGTGTATTTTTCCATTCTACTGGGCGGTAGTATCATCTTTGAAACCCAATATAGAACTTTTTGATCCAAATCCAACTTTAATACCTAAAAATCCGACATTTTCGAATTATGTAAAAGTTTTTGCGGAAAGACCATTCCACGTAAACATCTGGAATAGCATAGTTGTTTCCGGTATAACAACATTAACCACACTTATTTTCGGTTCCTTTGCGGGATATGCGATAGCACGCTTACAAATGAAAGGGAAAGCATTTGTAATGGCTCTTATCCTTTCTGTTAGTATGTTTCCACAGATTTCTATCTTAGGTTCCCTCTTCGTCATCCTCAGAAAACTTGGAATGATAAACACTTACCAAGGTTTGATTCTGCCATATGTGGCTATTACATTGCCACTGACTACTTGGATACTGCAAAACTTTTTCAGGGACCTTCCAAAAGAGATAGAAGAGGCTGCGGCAATTGATGGTTGCTCTCGTTTGAGAACTCTTTTCCAAATAGTTTTTCCCATGTCTGCACCAGGTCTTGTTGCAACGGGACTTTTAACGTTCATAACAGCATGGAACGAGTTCCTTTTTGCATTTACGTTCATGCAAAAACCCGAGTACTACACCGTTCCTGTTGCTATAGCTATGTTTGCCGGTAGAACCCAGTACGAACAGCCATGGGGTCAATTAATGGCTGCTGCTGTTATTGTAACTGCCCCATTAGTAGTCTTGGTTTTACTGTTCCAAAATAGAATTATATCTGGTTTGAGCGCAGGTGCAGTAAAAGGATGAGTAGGTCAAAAACAGCCATGATACTATTTGTCGGAGAACTTCTTGCAGATCTTATAACTTGGCAAGATTTTCATGTTGCTGAAGATTTTGTTATGAAAACAGGGGGTTCTCCAGGCAATATAGCACGGTTTGCCTCTCAACTTGGAGTTCCAACCAAGATTGTTTCGCGTGTGGGAGACGACCTTATTGGTAGTAGAATTTTGAAAAAGTTGGAGCAAGCAGGAGTGGACATTTCATCGGTTCAGATAGACAAAGACCATGGGACAACACTTGTGTTCGTTCAGAAAACTCCCGATAGTCCTGATTTTTTCGTGATTCGGGGCGCGGATAGGTATCTCAAGTTAGAGGAGCACGAGATTGAGAACATCTTAGATGGTGTTAGCATTGTACACCTGAGCTGCTGGATGCTAACACACGAAGAACTGTATGATACAACAATGAGAATAGTTCGCAAAGCATTAGAAAAGGGAATTCAGATATCATTTGACCCAAATTGCCGGAATAAATTATTCAGTTGCAAGAAGATAAATCTTTCAAGGGTTTTCGAATTATTAAAGTGCACAACATATTCAAAACCTTCCATTGATGATGCAGTTGCTTTATTTGGAATGCCCCACAATCTGATTTCCAACTGTGAAAAGCGAAGTAAAGGATTATTTTTTTCAAACGAAATAGACATTGAATTGGTCAAATATTATGTAAGAAAGTTTCACGAACATGGTGTGAAGTACGTTGTGCTCACAGCAGGGAAAGATGGAGCATTTGCTTTTGATGGAGAAATTTTGGTCCATATCCCAGCTTCTGCAAGAAAAGTAGTTGACGCAACAGGTGCCGGTGATGGATTTTGGGCTGGTATTTACTATGGACTAATTAATGGTTATGATTTTCTACAAGCTTGTAACATAGGTTCCATGGTTGCTGGTTACATTGTCGGTTTTGTTGGTGCGGAGGTTGATATAACCAAACTGAAGACAGAATTTGAAAATTTAAAACGATAGAGGTGAGACCTTGGGCAATATGGTTGAAATAAAAAAAGTAGCTTTCTTTAATCCACAAGGGAATTTTGACAAACATGACAGTCACTTAACAGAGCATCCCGACTTCGGGGGACAGTTAGTTTATGTAAAAGAGCTTGCAAAAGCCATGGGAGAACTTGGCATAGAAGTTGATATTATTACGAGGCAAATTATCGACGAAAACTGGCCCGAATTTGCAGAACCTTTCGATTATTATCCAGACGCTCCTAAAGTTAGGATAGTTCGAATACCGTTCGGTGGAGATAAATTTTTGTGCAAGGAAGATTTATGGAAATATTTGCCCGATTATGTTGACAAAATTTACGAGTTATACAAATCAGAAGGAAGATTTCCTGATTTTGTGACTACTCATTATGCTGATGGTGGTATTTCAGGGGTAATGTTTCTTAAAAAAACAGGAATACCATTTTCGTTCACGGCACACTCTCTTGGTGCATGGAAAATGGAAAAGGTCTTAGAATCGGGAATGTCACGTGAAGATGCTGAAAGAAAATACAAGTTTACAGTGCGTATTACAGCTGAGAATCTCTCAATGCATTATGCTTCGTTCATAGTTTGCAGCACGAATCAGGAAAGATATGAACAGTATTCTCACAAACTCTACGATATAAACCCTTACGACAATAAGTTCAAAGTTATTCCTCCAGGAATCAATCACAAAATCTTTAATCAAGAACCCAAACCAGAAGACAAAGAGATGGAAGAGTATATCAAGCAACTACTCTCAAAAACACCTATAAAAAGGCACAGATTGCCGTTCATAATAATGTCCAGTAGAATCGATAGAAAGAAAAACCACATTGCCGTAGTGAAAGCTTTCTTGCAGAATGAACATCTCAAAGATAAAGCGAACTTACTTATCGTTGTACGTGGCATTAACAACGTCCTGGAATATGTAAACACTGAAAAAACAGAGGAAGCAATAATTCTTAAAGAAATAGTCGAAAGTTCTGTTGATGAAATAGGAAAGAGCATATTTTTCGCAAATGTGTCCGACCAAAGACATTTGGCAAGCTTGTATCGTATTGCGGCTGCAAGAGGGTCAGTGTTTGCACTCCCAGCCCTCTATGAACCTTTTGGGCTAGCTGTTGTTGAAGCTGCTGCTTGTGGTTTGAAAATCGTTGTGACAAAAAACGGCGGACCAGCGGAAATATTTGCACACGGAGAAGGGCTTCTGATAGATCCAAGTAATATCAATGACATTGCAACAAAACTACTGTTTGCTATAGAAAAGTTTGATTCCAAAAAGTCTATAGAACTTGCAAAAAGATTCAGTTGGGAAAACACGGCGCTAGCATATTTGGATAATATAAAACATGTCTTAGATAATAAGGATAGCATAGTTATTGTAGACGAGCAAAAGCTTAAAAAATTCTATGACCTAATTAATACACTCTGAAAAAATGTCTGATTTTTTAAAATTGATAAGTCCCTCAAGATAGACCGAGGGACTTTTTTCTTTTTAATTAACGTATTGAGCAAATATCCTTTTCTTCTCAGTTGAATAATTGTGTATGGGTGGTATAATTTAACCGATGACCCAATCTTGCGTTAAGAAAAAGGGGTGGATTACTTTGAAATTAAGACATCTTTTGGAATCCATTCAAAGGTTTGTTGTTTTTGACAACATACCAGAAGAATTAAAAGACAAGGATGTAACTGGCGTCTTCAACAATTCAAAAAAGGTTGTTCCAGGTTCTCTATTCATCTGCAGGAAAGGAACAAAGTTCGATTCACATACCATTGTTGACACACTTTACAAAGAAAGTGGAGTAGTCGCCTTTGTCACGGAAAGAGAAATCAACAACAACCTTCCTTATGTCCAGGTTTATGACAGCAGACTTGCAGAAGCTTACCTTGCAGCCGAGTTTTACGAACATCCTTACAAAAAGCTAATAACTTTCGGAGTAACTGGTACGAACGGAAAAACTACATGTGCGCATTTATTCCACCATATAATGCAGCAACTGGGGCTCACAGGAAGTTTATCTGGAACAGTCATGAACGACATAATGGGGGACAAATTCTACATACATAACACCACCCCTGATGCGCTAACGATAATGGAAAACATGGCAAAAACGGTAAAGAGTGGTGGAAGTTATTATTCAATGGAAGTTTCTTCCCATTCGTTAGATCAAGCGCGAGTGGAAACCATCAGATTTGACATAGCTGGTCTTACAAACATAACAAGAGACCACCTTGATTATCACCCGACTTTTGAACATTACGTGAATTCAAAGCTCCACTTGTTTGATTTGCTTAAAAAAGATGGAATAGCGGTTGTTCACGAAGATTACGCATCGCTTGTCTCAAGCAAAAAGGTGCCGAAGCTTGTCACATTTGGAACGAGTGAAAACGCAATTTATAGGATTTCAGATATATCAACCACTTGGAATGGGACAACCTTTACACTCACTTCACCTTACGGTACAAAGAAAGTCTACACACAGATGATAGGCGATTACAATGCTTTTAATGTTACCTTGGTTATTGCTGGGTTATTCGAGCTCGGATATGAACCTGACGAAATCATCAGTTACGTAAGCACGTTTAGAGGTGTTGATGGCAGGTTTGAACCAATTCCGGAAGCAAGAAAACTTGGAATTGAAGTAATAGTAGATTTTGCCCACTCACCTGACGCCTTAGAAAAGGTTATACTCGCTGCAAGAAAACTCGCAAAAGGAAGAGTTATAGTTGTCTATGGAGCTGGTGGACAAGCAGATAAAGGCAAAAGACCGATGATGGCAGAAGTGGTAACAAAACTTGCGGATATAGCGATACTTACAACAGATGACCCTCGTGGAGAAGATCCGGAGGAAATTATAAAAGAAGTTGAAAAAGGTGTCCAACCTAATTCTCTTTCGCTTACCGTGCTTGATAGACGCGAGGCTATAGATACAGCAATAACACTTGCAACAAGAGGAGACGTTGTACTTATTACGGGAAGGGGACACGAACCATACCAGATATTCACAGAAACGTTAAAGATACCTTTTAAAGATAGAGATGTCGCGTTGGATATAATTCTTTCGAAAATTAACAAAAATCACTCAAGAGATGTGGATAAATGATAATAAATGATAATTGGAGTGTGAGTGAACGAAATGGAACTGAGAGACTTGGTTGGTCATCGTTTCGTTACAGATTCCAGAGAAGTAAAACCTGGCGATGTGTTTGTTGCGATAAAGGGTAACCGAGTAGATGGACATGACTTTGCAAACCAAGCAGTTCAATCAGGAGCATTTGCTGTTATTGTTGAAAAAGATGTGTCACTACCAAATCAGGTAGTTGTTCCAAACACAGTTGAATTTCTTGGAATGTTCGCTAGTAAGATACTGGAAAAATTCGGTCCGAAGATTGTTGGTATAACAGGTTCTAATGGTAAGACGACAACAAAAGAGATTGTTGCAAACGTGCTCAGTGCGGAAATTCCCACATTTAAAAACGAAGGCAATCTTAATTCGGAAATAGGACTTCCTCTTTCAATTATCAACTCCTATCGCGGCGAACCTGTCATTGTCTTGGAGATGGCTCAAAGAAATGTTGGAGACATTGAATACCTTTGCAAGCTCTTCCCACCTGATATAGGTGTTCTTCTCAATGTAGGAAGTGCACATGTAGGTGTAGCTGGTAATGTCGACAGTATATTCAAAGGCAAATGGCAAATTGTTGAGAATTCAAAAGAAGCTTTGGTTAATTTCGATGATGAGCGAATGAGATGTGAAAAATGCAAATACTTTGGTACAAAAGGTGGAACCTACGTTTTGAAAGAAAGAAGATTTGACGGAAAAAACACATTACTAACATTCGAAACAAGTGAAGGTGAATTTTATTACGCTTTGCCAGGTTTTTGGCCAAAAGCGATGGCCATATCTGTTCTTGTAGCATTCGCTGTTACTGATATGTTGGACATTTTATTCAATCCTATAAAACTTTTGACTTTCAAACCTCTTAAAGGACGGTTTAACATCCATAGGTTGGGAAAAGCTTTCATAATTGACGATACATACAACGCGAGCTATGAGTCTTTTAAACATGGGATAGAAGAAATCAAAGAACATTTTCCAAGACCAGTTTATGCAGTTGTTGGGGCAATGAAAGAGCTTGGAGAGTATTCCACATATTACCATCAATTGCTTTCAAAACTGCTTGAGGAAATTGATGGAGTCGTAGTATATGATAAAGAATCGGAATCCAAAGATATAACTCCAGCCAATCTTTTGTTCAGAAGCGAAAAAGAGGATGAAATTGTGAAATTCATAAAGGATAAGATCTTGGCACCTGAATTTTCCGGAACCCTTTATTTTAAGGCATCTCGAGCAGTTGAGTTAGATAAAATTGTTGACAAGCTTTTAGAGGACACAAACGCTTGAATAAAACTCCAAGGAGGTCTGAATAATGCAAACCTCGAATATTTTCTTTGCAACTGTTCTAATGGCAGAATTCCTGATAGGCTTGTTGGTGTTTCCAAAGTACATTAACTATATGAAAAAACTAAAATTAGGGCAGTACATAAGACAAGAGGGCCCTGATTTGCACAATTATAAAGAAGGCACCCCAACGGCAGGAGGTATAGTCTTTTTAGCAATTGCGCTTATAGCTGGAATCGTTCTTGGGGTGAAAAAAGAACTCCTGCTGACAATTCTTTTCTATGGTTTTATCGGATTTTTGGATGACTTCGTTAGCATAGCGAAGAAGCGCTCTTTGGGACTTAAAGCTTGGCAAAAGTTGGCATTACAGATGCTGTTTTCGATATGGGTAGCCTACACTGTCCTCCAATATCGTGAAAGCACTGTATTTGGTTTTCCTGTTCCAAAGTGGTTTTTTTACATATTTACAATGTTTTTAATTTCAGGGTATTCCAATGCGACTAATCTTACAGATGGGCTTGACGGACTTGCCGGATGGGTATTTGTCACAAGTGCATTGCCGTTTTTACTTTTGGCAAACGATTATAATCAATTGATTTCAATATTAGTTCTCGTAATGCCCTTGCTTGCGTTTCTTGTGTATAACACAAGACCTGCAAAAGTCTTCATGGGTGACACAGGTTCATTAGCGCTGGGAGCTTATATCTCGACGTATGCATTGATGACAAGCAATGAACTTCCCCTTATTTTCTTTACGACCATATTCTTGTTGGAAACAATAAGCGTGATACTCCAGGTTGGTTCGTTCAAGCTTAGGGGGAAAAGAATTTTTAAAATGGCACCTATACATCACCACTTTGAACTGCTCGGCTGGACAGAAGAAAAGATAGTTGGTGTCTTCAGTGCTTGGAACCTTGCAATTGCAATCACTTATCTCTCTTTCCTTTTAAGGTTGTAGAATTATCAAAATCCTTTAACAACGGGGGTTTTTATCACTTGCATTATATGAATCACTACGCGTTGGGAATTATTTTTAGTGTTTTGCTCTCTTCATTCTTGGTCGCATGTTGCAAGAAATTTGGTATACTTCTTGACCATCCATCGGAGAGGAAAGAGCATAGAGAACCAGTTCCTCTCGTTGGTGGTGTAGTTCTCTTTATTTACACATTGTACTTAAAATCTAACCAGCAGTTCACAGATATAAAAAAAGAACTGCCGCTTTATATTGTATTCATTATAGGTCTGATTGATGATTTGGTAGAACTGCGTTATTACACGAAGTTACTTTTGCAATTCTTCGCGGGTTTGTTTTTTATCAACTCATACAATTTTGTATTTACAAACAATATGAAGCTCGACGTGGTTTTGACACTTATTTTTTTCATAACACTACTGAATGCCTTCAACCTTGTGGATGGAATTAACGGACTTCTTGTAGGACTGGCAATAATTTACTTTACATTCACGCAGAATTATGTGTACTTGCCGGTGCTCTTTGTTTTGTTTCTCTTTAACGTGTTCAACAAATTGTTCATGGGTGATTCCGGTGCATTTTTAATTGCTTATTTACTCATCTCTGATGAACAAGTCCCCAGGGAACTTACCAAGGCTCTGGTATTTTTTGGCTATCCTATGTATGAAGTAGCCTCCTCATTTCTGAGGAGGCTACTTTTGAAAAAGAATCCATTTAAACCAGACAGATTTCACTTGCATCACCTAGGAACCAAAGTCTTTGGCAATACGTTCTTTTTGATTCTTGCGTACTCATTGGTCATAGGTTTTGTTTTGTTATCAACCAAGGAATTCGGGTTGTTCGTATATATCGGTCTCAGTTTGTTGATTTTTTTCTTTCAGCTCATTATTATCAAAAACAACAGCAGTATCAACGGCTCCAATGGCGTGCCGGAGAGAGACAAGAGCAACTTCTAATTGTGAATCATCTGGTTCAGCGGTAGTAAGTTTTTGTAGTATCATACCAGGAAGTGCCAAAAATCGGATTTTTGGATATTTGTCAAAAAGTCTCAACAACTCGTAAGAAATTCCTGCAACTACCGGTATTGCGAAGATTCTGAAAATGATGCGTCCTAACATTGTAACTCCGAGAAGACCGTATAAACTGTGCACTAAAATAGCAATTATTAAGAAAATCATAACAAAATTCGTTCCACATCTTGGATGTATCGTTGAGTATTTTCTTGCGTTTTCGACGGTCAATTCCTCGTTGTGTTCGTATGTATGAACTGCCTTATGCTCAGCACCATGGTATCTGAATACGCTTTTAACATCCTCAAAGAGTGATATGAAAAACACATACGATAGGAAAAGACCCAACCTTATTAAACCATCCACCAAAGAAAAGAGAAATTCGTTATCTTTAAACCCTAACCATTTTGTTAAATAAGCAGGAAAGACAATAAACAAGCCTACAGCCAAAACAACAGCAATAAGAATCGAGAAGAAAGATTCGCTTTTCTTCATCTTTTCATCTGTGGAGATTTCGGCACTGAGATTCAATGCTTTCATCCCAAAGTAAAGAGAGTAGTACAGGCTTATAAACCCACGTATAAATGGTATCCTCATCCATTTTTGACTGACACCTGGAATTCCAAGTTCACGAACCTCTATCTCTCCTGACTGCTTTCTAACAGCTACAACTATCTTTTTCCCCATCATTAAAACACCGTCAATTACCGCTTGACCACCGACTTTCAAAATCTTCACCTCTTTCTAGTTTGCTTTACATTTAAAAAAGGTGCCACAACGGCACCTAATTAAAACTATCGTTCACTTTCCTTTTTAATTTCTTGGTAAAATTCCATAACCTTCCTTGCATTTTGGTCTTCTAATATGATTTTGTAGAACTTGTAAGCTTCCATATCTTCTGGTGAGTTTTTTGTCATAAAATAACTAACTACTTTGCTTCGAAATTGTTGCAAATCTTCCTGCGACATTTGCGATATTGAATAGACTATCTCATAAATCCTTTCGTCTGTAATGCAAGCTCTTGCAATAGCTTTCAGTTCTTCCAAACGCTCCTCCATCTTCCATCAAATTCTTTCAGTTTCATAAACTCTTTTCTTAAACTCACTTCTTTTGAAGGTAAACTTTGAAAGATATGCCGGTTCTTGTTTCATTACCAATTTGAATTTCGATGAACGCTGGGACAACGTAGAGGTCTAATCCTTCTTGTTCCAAAAACCTCCTAGCAACGGCCAAAGATTTTGATGCTTGGTTAACTGCACCAGCACCAATAGCTTGAATTTCCACCTTTTCGTTCTTCTTGAGAGAACCCACAATAGCACCCGCAACTTTGTTTGGACTTGACTTTGAGCTGACCTTCAAAATCTCCATAATGCCTATCCTCCTTATTCTGCAGAGATTAGAATCGGCTTATATGTTACTAAGTTTGGTTATATTTTACCACAAAATTATTAAAAAAGCAAATTCTTTTTGCACAAGTCCAATCTTTGATATACACCTTCGTAGACAGATACCAAAAGTTGTCCAAAGTATTTATTTATGCGGACAAGCGAACTTTTTTTGAAAAAACTTTCCCGAAATTTGACATTACTTCCTAAGAAGTGGTATACTATGTGCAGTAATGGGGGTACTGGGGATAGGTGGGAGCTGTCTCTATACGTTATGTGTGCACGCCACAGGCGTGCACACGTTTATTTTTTTTATTACTTTCTACCTAGAGAGAACCGAAATATACTTCGAGCCATCGTCTGGAAAAACGGTTGCAACACGCTGTAAGCCATACTTTTCTTTAACTAATATACTTGCGATTAGGTTAGCAGCGGACGATATTCCTACGAATATCCCTTCCTTCCAAAGCTTAGAAGTCCATCTTATAGCTTCTTCGTCATCTACTTGAATAACTTCATCTACCACCTGTAAATCCAAGATTTTGGGTACGAATCCAGCACCGATGCCTTGGATTCTGTGTTTACCTGGTATTCCTCCAGTTATAACAGGTGATTGTAAAGGTTCTGCACCTATTATTTTGATTTCTGAACAAAAGTTTTTTAGAAACTTCCCAACCCCGGTTATTGTTCCTCCAGTTCCGATACCTGCGACAAAGGCATCCAACTGATAATCCATTTGGCTCAACAACTCTGGTCCGGTTGTCACAAAATGTGCATTTACATTTTCAGGATTCTCAAATTGATTTGGCATGAACGCGGATTTTGTTGAAACAATCTCAAGCGCTTTTTCTACCGCCTTCGACATGTTTTCGGTAAGGATTACGTCTGCACCTAAACTTGTCAATATCTGACGTCGTTCGACAGAAACGGTTTCTGGCATTGTAAGGATTGTTTTTAGACCCAGCTTCGCACCTATCCATGCTAGCGCAATTCCCGTGTTACCGCTTGTCGGCTCGACGATGATAGTATTGGGATTTATTAATCCGTCTTTTAAAGCTTTCAAAATCATAAAGTAGACAGGTCTATCCTTAACGCTACCTGTAAGGTTGTTTCGCTCAACCTTAGCGTAAATAGAGTATTTCTCCAGATAAATAAGAGGAGTCTTTCCGACGATTATATTTCGAAACATACGGACATATTGAGACGGTAGCTGATTGTTGAAATCTTGGTCCATCACATCAGAACCTTCTTTAGGTTGTTTTCCTTTTTGTGACAAAGTTCATCACCCCCATCGTTTTTGTCTATTGTGGAATGAAATAGATGAGATTTCGGGCTTTCTGTGTTATTCTTAAAAACAATACGTGCAGGAATTCCAACAGCTGTTGCTCCTTTTGAAACATCAGAGATAACAACACTGTTCGCGCCTATCTTGGCGTTATCACCTATATATACTGGTCCAAGTACTTTTGCGCCAGCTCCGATAATCACATTCCTCCCAACAGTTGGGTGACGCTTCCCTTTGGTTATGTATTTTGCACCAAGAGTAACACCGTGATACAGTACTGTACCACTACCGACTACCGCTGTTGAACCAATAACAAGACCCGCACCATGATCTATTACAACCCCTGGTTCCAGCACGGCAGCTGGGTGAATATCAACAGTGTACAATATTCGATTGATATGGTATATTAGATAGGCTAAGAATTTGAAATCCGACACGTAGAACGCATGCGATATTCTGTAAAGCCTTAACGACCTGAAACCAGCGTGGAAAAGATATTGGTAGGAGCTTTCGAAAGAGGGGTCTAAACGTCTTAAGTATTCTTTGTCAATCTTAATAGCCTTACTCGCGTTAATTAGCTCTGCTATGAGCTTTTTGATTTTTCTGAAATCTACCAAAAGATGCACCCCATCACAATCACTCTCCATTCATGCAAATTTATTCACTTAGGTCAGACTAAGTATAGGGTATCATAACATTCTAGATTTGTCAAGTACAAAAGTAAAACTCTTAAATTCTTAAAAAGTTCACTAAAGAATAACAAAAAGGCACTCTTGAAATCTTTGATAAATTTATGGTATAATAAACTTGGACATTGTAAAAGGTTATACAAAAGTTCAAGGAGGCGGCGAAATGGTAAAAAGTAACGTGAAAGACCCGAGAAGTGTGATACGCGAGTTGTTAAAAGAAAAAGGTGTAAAACCTACTGTTCATAGAGTGGAGATTTTGGAATACCTTAGTAAGACTTACTCACATCCTTCGGCAGATGATATCTATGAGCATTTTGTTAAAGAGCAAAGACTACCTGTGCTTTCGAGGGCAACTGTGTACAACACCCTTAGAGCTCTGGCAGATGCTGGATTAGTTAAGGTGATTATTACTCCCGATGCTATAAGATACGATTTTGCAAAGGAGAATCATCATCATTTCTACTGCACTCAATGTAAGAAGATATACGATGTTGAACTTAACGTTGAACTTCCAAGTATTACCAATGTCGATGGGCATGAAGTTCGAAATGTACAGCTTACGTTGGTAGGTGTATGCAAAAACTGTTTGGGTCGTTGAGGGTGTAGGATTTCTCTTAAAAAATTTTGCTCATCTTTCTTGGTTTAAGAAAAGATGAGCTTTTGTAAAACACTCAAGGGGAGGTGTGAACATGAGGGATATGACGAAGAAGTTCCTTGAAGATGCTTTTGCGGGTGAATCTATGGCACACATGAAGTATCTCATTTTCGCGGATGAAGCTGAAAAGTCCGGACTTAAGAAATTAGCAAAACTTTTCAAAGCTATTGCTTATGCAGAATTTGTCCATGCAAGGAACCACTTTAAGGCGCTCAAAAAGTTGGGGGATAATCCTGTCAACATCCAGTCCTGTATTGCAGGTGAAACATTCGAAGTAGAGGAAATGTATCCTGTTTACAACGAAACGGCGAAATTGCAAGGAGAAAGAGAAGCACAAATAAGCACATATTATGCGTTGGAAGCGGAAAAGATTCACGCTGAAATGTATAAGAAGGCGCTCGAGCTTGTAAACGCAGGAAAAGACTACGAAGCTGAAAAAATCTACATTTGTTCGGTATGTGGATACACAACCGAAGAAGAAGCACCAGAAAAGTGTCCAGTATGTGGTGCTCCAAAGTCAGCGTTTGTTGAATTTTAAAGCTTTACCACTTTAGCAATCCATGAAAGGGGGTTAGAAAATGATAGGCGATTTTGTAAAATCCGGAGATTTTAAAGGTGAAAAGCACGTTCCAGTAATCTGTGCTCCAGACAAGGTCAAGAAAGGTGAATGGTTCGAAGTTGAAGTATCTGTGGGAAAAGAGATTCCGCATCCAAACACAGTTGAGCACCACATTGCTTGGATAGAACTTTATGCAATGCCAGAAGGCGCACCTTACATATTAAGAATTGGAAGATACGAATTCTCACCAACGCTCGAAGAACCAATCGTCAAAGTCAAAATAAAACTTGAGAAAACTTCAAAGCTTATCGCCTTATCCTACTGTAACCTACACGGTCTTTGGGAAGGTTTCGCAGACGTTGTTGTAGAAGAATAATAGCTCTCAAACAAGTTAAGCTAAAGCCCCCTCTCTCAGGGGGCTTTGCTGTTCGTTATATCTCATTATTTAAACAGCGTTGTTAGAAACGTAAGCATCGGAGAAACCAAAAGCGCCGGCAAGTAATTTCCTACCTTTGTATCTTTTATTTCAAGTATCCTCAGACCTATCCCAAAGACCATCAAGCCACCGACCGCGACAAGGTCATTCAGATATATCGGATTTGTCAAAAAGGTCAATAATCCTGCAAAGAGTGTTATTCCACCTTGAATTACCAACACACTGACAGCAGAGAGCATTACTCCGAGTCCATATGTTGACGAAAGAACAATAGACGAGACGAAATCAAGTAGTGACTTTGTGTAAATAAGACTGCCATCACCTTTGAGACCTGCGGTTATGGAACCAACAATTGTCATAGGTCCTACAAGGAACAACAGAGAAGAAGTCACAAATCCGGTTGAAAAATCGCCTTCTTTGATACTATCTCCAATTGCTTTCAACTTGCCTTCTATATTAAAAAATTCGCCAATCACACCACCCAGAACCATGGAAAACAATACTATTAGAAAATTATTTGCCCCTAGAATCATCTTTGAACCTATTCCAATCGTCGATAAACCAACAGCTATAAACAAGACTTTTTTGTACCTCTCCGATATGCCTTTCCTAAAGAAGAAACCAATAGAACTTCCAAGAACAACAGCAAAGGCATTTACAACTGCTGGTATCAAACCTGTTACATTCGCCATATTCAAATCCCCCCTAGTTTTCAAAGGTTATTCATCTTTATTCATCTTAGAAAGGCAGATAAATTGCAAAATTGACAAAGCTTTTAGGTTTATCAAGTAACTCTTTTCCACCAGCTTCAAGTGAAAAAATTATGTTATTTATACCAGCTATTCTGAAATTGTAACCTACTGATAGACATAGATTTAAACTTGAATTGTAAGGTAAATAAATACTTGGCGATAGATACAACCCTTGTGTATGCTTAGAAGACAGTCTAAAACCAATTGATAAGTAGCTAACCCCTATATCGGCGAAAAAATAAGAATAGGAATCATTCCACGTTCTGAACTCGACCCCGATGAAATTTTCGGTGTTCAGGAATACAAAAACCTTAGAAACACTGGTGTCTCCGAGTGCAAGTGAGGAAAAAGCCAAAATAACAATCATTGCTATGATGAATGGGTTCTTTTGCGTCAAATCGAATTCACCTCCGATCTAGATTTTCATGTCTATTCAAAACTTTCAAGTAATGTGTAATATAGACTCTCATGCAATCTTCTATCTGTTGCTTTAGGAAGAATCATATTTCTTTCAGGTTCAATAGTTTTTGAAATTATCTCAGCAGCTTTCATAAGTGTTAAAAGCGTTATCTTTCTTTGCTTTTCCACAGCTGCACGCATGATTCCTGGGAATGCCAGTAAGTTATTTACTTGGTTTGGATAATCTGACCGACCTGTCGCAACTATAAATGCTCCGTTTTCATAAGCGACTTCAGGTGCTATTTCAGGTGTTGGATTGGCAAGAGCAAATATTATAGGCTTCACAGCCATTTGCTTAATATCTTCACCTGTTAAGATGTTGCCCTTTGAAACCCCGATGAAGACATCAGCTTCCTTCAAACATTCTCTAAGAGTTGCGGAAATGTTGCTTGGATTTGTAAGTCTTGCAATCTCCAGGTGGTATTTATGAAGTGATGTTTTCTCATTCAACAAACCGTCGATATCACAAGCAAAAATATTCTTTGCTCCAAATTCGAGAAGAAGTTTTACTATATTGTAGCCAGCAGCACCTATACCATTTACCACAATTTTCACATCAGATATTCTTTTACCTGCCAATTTCAAAGCATTTAACAATCCAGCTACCACAACAACGGCTGTTCCTTGTTGGTCATCGTGAAACACGGGAATAGTCATTTCATTATCCAGACGGTTCAATATTTCAAAACATCTTGGAGCAGATATATCTTCTAAATTTATTCCTCCAAAAGAAGGTTCAAGAGCTTTTACAATGTTTACTATTTCCTCCACATTTTGAGTACCGAGACATATTGGGAACGCATCTAAATTTCCGAATTCCTTAAAAAGCATAGCTTTTCCTTCCATAACTGGTAAAGCACCGTAAGGACCTACGTTGCCAAGACCAAGGACCGCACTTCCATCACTTACGACCGCTATTGTATGTTTCCGCCTGGCGTATATAAAACAATTTTCTGGGTTTTTCGCACATTCGAGTGCAACCTCCGCAACTCCAGGTGTATAGAGATATTTTAAGTTATCTTCAGTAACTTCCAATGGTGTGGTTATCCTGTACTTTCCTTGTAAAAGCTTGTGAATATCTAAAGGTCCCATTTATCATGCACCTCCTGGAATTTTACGAAAAAACAGAAATAGATTATTTGAATTTTATTCAATTTTTGTAGTTTTTCCTGTTTCGTTTCGCAATAATCACGAATAGATATGATATAATTATTTTTGGAAATGGTTTCAAAACGTGTCTCATCAATTTTCAAAAGAGGTGATATTTATTCTCTTGGCTTTGAACAAACTTTTGGCGTTGTCTGGGTTGCTGGTGTCCGTTGTTAACTTTGTATATGTATTAGATAGAAGAGTTTACAATCTCTCAAAAGCTGTCATTCAGATGGCTTTATATGTTTTATTTTTCAGCGCTGTTGAATCTTTCAAATACGAAGTGCCTAATATAATCCTTCTAGAAAAGCTTCAAGACATACTTTTACTCTACATTCCAGTCACTATCTTGTTCTTCAGCTTGGATTTGTCAGGTATTCAAAAATCCAGGCGAATGACTCTACTTGCATACTCTATACCCACGCTTTACCTAATTTTAGCATTTACCAACAAATTCCACAAGTTATTTTGGTCGGGTGAAGTGAAGACTGAACTTTACGGTTTACAGAAAGTGCGCCCACATGGCGGGTTCATTCCCTGGACGTATTTTATTTTTGCAATCGTTTTGTTTACGTTAGCCTTTATTTGTATAGCCAGAAGTAAGAAACTTGACTTAAGAACGAAACGTCTTTCAGGTTTTACATTTGCTTTTGGAATGGTTGGCTCGGTTTTAGCATATCTTGTGAATTTTAACTATACTCTTCTTTCTTTCATATTGTCACATACAACGATGTTCTTGGATCTTATAGCTGTAGATTTGGTATGGAGGAAGCTATCACTTTCGGCACGTTACAATGCATATGAACACTCCGATGACGGATTTATCGTGGTTGATGAACTTAGTGAACGTGTTCTTGATATCAATGATAAAGCGGCTAAGCTCCTGGATTTAGATGGAAAGGCTATCATTGGGAGAAAGGAGGAAAAAATACAAGCTTTAATTAAAAAAAGTGGAGAAATACTCTTTGAGGCAAACAAATATCTGAAGATTTCCACCATTGAAGATGATAAAAACAGAGCGTTACTTGTTGTTGTGAAAGACGTAACAGCTGAAATGGTTTCTAAAAAAGATATTGAAAAAGTGCAAACCCTTTTCAAAACTCTTTTCGAGAATATTCCTGATGGGGCTGTGATACTTAATAAAGAAGGAGTGGTAATTGAGTGCAACAAGCAATTTTTAGCGATGTTTGGGTATACGAAAGAAGAGGTATTGGGAAAAAACATAGACGACTTGATAGCTCCAAATGATTTGCAATATGAACCAGACAAACTTCGGAAATTAGCTATTGAACAAAAAACATTAAAGGTTGAAACTACCAGAAAAAGAAAAGATGGCTCATTAATTGAGGTTAGAATTAACGTATCCACAATAGATACCGGTGAAGAGGCACTTATATATGCTATATATACAGACGTAACAGCAGAAAGGGAGGCAATGAACGTCGTTAGGAACATTCTACAAAAAGACCCACTTACAGGACTTTACACAAGGCAGTACTTCATAAGAAAACTGAGCTCCACAATTGAGTTTTCTTCTATAGATGACTACAACGCTGTTATTGCAATTGATATTAGAGAGTTCTCTTTGTTTAATAGTACCAGGGGACATAGCTTCGGTGATGAATTACTAAGAGAAATTTCAAAGAGATTAAAGAGTGTACTTCGCGAAGGTGATACCATAGCTAGGCCATACGCGGATGAATTTTGGATTTTGCTTGAAAAAGTGGGGAAAGACTACAGGCAAGCAAAAGAAACAGTGTCAAGCATCGTAGGGAAGATTGAATCGGAACTTAGGAAGTTCTACAACATCAATGGAGAAATTCTAGACATAAGATTTTCAACCGGTATACATATCTTCGCTTCAATGGACACTACAGAGGACGTATTAAGAAAACTCAACTTGGCACTTGCACGTGCGAAAACATCGAGAGATGGAGTGGTTTTCTACAGCGCTCTTATTGATAACGAACTGCAAGAATTAGCAGCCAGAGAAAGGGCACTGAAAGAAGCTGTCTACAACGGGGAATTAAAGATTTTCTTACAGCCTATATGTAACTCATATTCAGAAGTGGTTGGAGCAGAAGCCTTACTGCGTTGGGTAAAGAAAGATGGCTCCGTGGTTCCGCCACTGGATTTTATAAGGGTCATAGAGGAAAATGGGATGATAATAACCGTTGGTGAAGAAGTGCTCAGACAAGTGTGCGAATTCATAGTTGATAACGATACTTCTATAGGTTTTGTCGATGTGAATGTGAGTCCTGTGCAACTGAGATACCCAAATATGGCTGACCGCTTTATTGACATTATTTCTGCTCATGAGATTGATCCAAGAAAAATAGTACTTGAGTTCACAGAGAACATTTTTATAGAAATGAACCAGGTAGTTAAGGACAACATAGAAAAACTGTTGAATTTCGGTTGTCAGATTTGTATAGATGATTTTGGAACAGGGTACTCATCACTTTCCTACTTAACGCTTTTACCGTTGAAGAAAATAAAAGTAGACAGGTCTTTTGTATCACGAATGCCAGAAGACTCGCGGTCAATAAAGATACTTGAAGCGATTTATAATATAGCGAGGTCATTTAATTTGGATGCAATACCAGAAGGTGTGGAGAATGAAAAACAACTGGAAATATTATCAATGATTGGTTACAGGCTATTCCAGGGATATTACTTTGGAAAGCCAATACCAGTTGATGATTTTGCCAAGATTTTACGTGAAAGGTCGAAGTTTACGAAAAGTTAATTTTTTAGATTAATTGATACAATACATTTTTCACTTAATCTCACCTCAGAGGAGTATAATTATCTCTGAGGTGATTTTTTTGATATATACATTCCTAAGTCCCAGAGAAGCTCAAGAATGGATAATTGAGCAGCGTGAGTTATTTGTGAAACAATTCAACGTTTCCGTTGTTATTGATGTACTGCGTGCAACATCTACTGTAATTACAGCACTGTCAAATGGTGCAAAAAGTATTATACCGGTTTCAACCGTTGAACAAGCTCTGGATTTGAAACATCGGCATCCAGAATATATAATTGCTGGTGAGCGTGGCGGGGAAAAAATAGAGGGCTTTCAACTTGGAAACTCACCTACAGAGTACACTGAGGCAGTTGTTAGGGACAAAACCATTGTTCTTACCACAAGTAATGGAACAAACGCCATAATCCATGCCTCGAATTTAGCTGAGAGAGTTTTAATAGCATCTTTTCTAAATTTAACTACTGTTGTACGTGAATTAGCCGGTTATGATTCTTCAACAAACATTGTTATTGTATGTGCAGGCAACAACGGTGAGATTTCTTACGAAGATACACAAGTTGCAGGAGCGATTATCTCAAAACTTATCAAGGAGCGTGTCCATTATCTGTCTGACAGTTCTAAGATAGCGATGAAACTATGGGATGCTCTTAAAAAACCCGATTTCTCAGGTGAACACGCGAAAAAACTTTCTCAGTTAGGTTTTGACAAAGATTTAGAATTGTGTCAAAAGGTGGATTACATGCCCATTTTAGCCGAACTAATGGATTGTAAAATAATTAAGGTAGAATAATAGAAAATTCAAACGAGGTGAAAAAGATGTTGGAGTTGGTTGATGTATCATACAAAACAAATGAGAAAGAGATATTAAGCGATGTGAGTATGAAGTTTTTACCTGGCTACAAATATGCGGTAATAGGAACTAACGGTGCAGGTAAGAGTACTATTGGTTACGTCATAATGGGGCTGAGTTCCTACAAGCCTTACAAAGGAAAGATTTTACTTAATGGAAAGGACATTACAGATTTACCAGTAACAGACAGAGCAAAACTGGGAATTACATTGATGTGGCAAGAGCCCGCAAGATTCGAAGGAATGACTATCGAAAACTACTTGACACTCGGAGGGAAATTGTCGGTTCAAAAGAGTGAAGTAGCTGAAGCTATGGAATTTGTAGGCCTTAATCCAAATCTTTATCTGAAGAGGTTTGTTGATAAAACTCTCAGTGGTGGGGAAAGGAAACGTGTAGAACTTGCTTCCATAATTCTTTTGAAACCAAAGTATGCGATTCTTGATGAGCCAGATTCAGGCATTGATTTGATGAGTTTGAGCATAATCAACGATGTAGTGAACTACATTGCTCAGTACGGTGGGACTCCAATAATTATAACCCATAGGGAGGAAATGGCTTATAACACGGACTATGGATATCTGATTTGTGCAGGAAAGGTGCTTATGCATGGGAAAACAGAGGATGTCCTGAATGCGTTTCGTAATACCTGCGAAACATGTGCTCATCCGAATATTCCTGAGATTAACGAACTTAGAAAGTAAGGGGATGAAATTATGGATGTGAAAAGAGAATTTGAAGCTATTGTAAAGACCGCGGAAAAACTTGGAACTGATGCATCTAATTTTATGGATAAGCGTATTGCCTCAATCATAATTAGTGGCAATAGAGTCATAGGTTTAAACAACGTTCCTGGTTTGAAGTTGGCCCCCACAACATTAGAAGATGGCGTACAAGTTGATATGGAGATTGAGGAAAACACTCAAATTCCTTTTCCTGTACATGTGTGCACAGGGTATCTGGAGAAGAAAGGATACCAACGCGTTATATTCAATATCAGGGTAAAAAGGAACGCCAAAGTCAAATTCACCGCACACTGTGTTTTCCCGCAAGCCGAAGAATTTACACACGAAGCAACGTCCAACGTTATTGTTGAAGATGGAGCTGTTATGGAATACAATGATGAACATTACCATAGTGATGCAGGAACGATAATTTTGAAAACCACAACCAATGCGGTAGTCGAAAATGGAGGAGTTTATAGAAACACTTTTCACCTCACAAAAACCAGGGTTGGAAAGTTGGAAGTTAAGATGAACCTAACTTTGAGAGAAAATGCCGTAGGTGAACTTGTTAGTAAGGTAAAAGCTTCGAAGAACGATGAGGTTGATATAAATGAAATAATTCATCTCAATGGAGAAAAGGCGAGGGGGCTAGCCAAAACGATCGTCGTTGGACTTGACGAAAGTAAGGTTAATGTTTTGAACGAAGCGTATGGTAATGCACCTTATTCAAGAGCCCATATTTCATGTGAGGAAATCACAAAGGGAGAAAAAGTCATAGTAGCAACCACACCTATTTTGAAAATCACAAACGACCTTGCAGAGTTAACCCACGAAGCTTCGATAGGACGTGTAAGTGAAAAGCAATTAGAAACTCTCATGGCTAAAGGATTAACAGAAGAAGAGGCAACTGAATTGATAATCAAAGGACTCCTTATGTAATTTTTTCTCTACGACAGGTGGTTTGAATGATAGCTACGATTATTACAATCCATTTGTTCTTTGCTACAGTTTACCTTGTTATTAAGGAACCGGAGCTTGTGATAAAAAACAAAAAAGTTGTATTAGATTACGCAAGGGTTTCATTGGGCGTGCTTGGATTGTTGCTGGCTTCAGGGATAGCGTCTCTTACGACGATAAAATCTGCTATAATGCCGCAAATGAATATAGTCCCGTGGCAGATACTTATTATTTTCTTTGGTTCCGCTTACATATGTGGTTCACTTGATGCCTCAGGTGTGCTTAAGCTCATCGCTTATAAATTTGCGAGCGTTTCGAAGAATGGAAAAAAGCTGTTTATAAATCTTGTTCTTCTTGCAGGTATCCTTACTGTATTTACCTCGAATGATATTGTAACCTTGACATTGACACCTATCATAGTTTACATAAGTCAATATGCAAACATAAACCCTGTACCTTATTTGATAGCTGTTTTCTTTACTTCGAATACTTGGAGTATGTTTTTTTACATCGGAAACCCAACTAATGTTGTAGTAGCACAAGCTTATTCGCTCAACTTTATCGAGTACGCAAAGTTGATGTTCTTTCCAACAATTGTAGCAATACTTACTTCATTTTTTGGTTTCTATCTCAAGTATAGAAACGTGTTACCAGAAAAGCTCAATATTGACTTCAATAGCAAAAATAGTAAAGTAGAACTTCAAAGTTTCATTAAAAACACGCGATATGCTTTTCTATCGAGTGGTTTTTTTGTATTATTCTTTATCACCATAGCCATTGGAGATTTGATAGGTCTGCAGCTTTGGAAGTCGATTTTGATATTTTCTGGTATATATCTTATGCTGAACGCCGCTTTTTCGGATGTGCTTTCTGAAAGGGATGAAATCGTTGTCGAAATTGGAAGGTTTGACTATAATCTAACGTTTTTGTTTGATACGATGAAAAGAGTTCCTTGGAAAATGTTACCAATGGTGTTGATTTTCTTTGTATTTGTTCATATTTTTACAAGGTTTGGCATAACAAAGTACGTTGGTTCGCTCTTTAACTTTCAAAGCGAATTAATTAGAACGATTATCACAACTTTTGTCACAGCCTTTGCTGCAAATGTTATGATAAACCAACCTATGACAATATTCTTTGCTCAAGCGTTTTATAAAAAGCCAATAAACTATGCCATGAGTTTAGTTGTGGGTTCGAACATCGGTGGAAATATAACATTGATAGGTGCATTAGCAGGTGTTATGTGGTCCAGGATACTGAAATTGTATGGAATAGAAATGAACAACAAAATATTTGTCAGAGAAACGCTCTTTGTTGCACTAGTGACTTTATTTACCACCAGCATAGCGGTTTATATAGTGTATGTGCTATAATGTTACTTGCAGCTTTTGTATTACCTAAATGAGAAATGGTTATCGTATCAGAAAGAGGAGGGAGTTAACTTGTACACGTATACGGAGCACGGGAAAGCCGTAATTATAAAGATTCTCGGACCTGTTGATGTGCAAAATGCAGAAGTTTTTAAGGATTGGATTGTTTCTGAATTTTTGGAAAATGACAAAAAGTATATAATTCTGGACATGACGCATGTAACAACCGTTGATAGCTTCGGCTTAGGTATTCTTGTTGGTATATATAAAAGAATAGTAGCAGTAGACGGCTATTTGAAAGTTGTTGCGCCTAATAAGAACGTTCGTACCTTGTTTAAAATAACGGATTTGGAGAGAATTATAAAAATTTACAACACCGTTAGCGAAGCACTCAGAGAGGAAGAGTAATTGTTCTTTTACTAAAAAATCTGAAAAAAGCTTAAAGGAGGTTTGGCTATGTTTAACTTTTTTGTGTTGTTTTTAGAATACATACTTTCAGCCATGATAATTTTGTTGGCACTGAGGTTTATGAAAAAAGAAGGCGCTTATGTAGCACTTGCTACTCTTATTATTGCATCCAACCTCGGTGTTGCAAAGCTCTTCAAGTTGTTTGGAATTGAAGTGACGGCTGCAAACATGAGCATGGGTATGGCGTTTGTTATCTATTCCATTTTGACAGAAGTATATGGGAAAGAAGAAGGAAGAAAAGCTGTTTGGACTGGTTTCTTTGCACAACTTGCTTTTGTTTTGCTTGGCTTAGTTTACACAAGTTATCTCCCTTCGCAAAACGATTTTGCTCAGAGTTACCTATCACAAGTTTTTGCAGTAACTCCTAGGATAGCATTTGCAAGCTGGACGGCATTCATACTTTCTGGTTATACAGCGGTATGGATACATCACGCACTTAAAGGAAGAACGAAGTTGTGGTTCAGAAATAACGTTGCAACAAAAGTAGGACAGATTGTTGATAACCTGATATTTGTAACTATTGCATTCTTAGGGCTTGTAGACTTTAAGACATACCTTCAGATATTTATAACAACAACCATTGTTGAATTTGCATTAGATTATGCAGATACTTGGGTTGTGTATCTTGGAGTTGGTTTTTTGAAGAACGAAGAGCGCGATGAAAATTTTAAAATAGCGGAAGCTAGAGATTGAAATTTCGATTAAATCTGTTTATAAGATTTTGGGATCTATGCAAACAGGGGAGAAAATTCCCCTGTTTTTTTGTTTTTTTGATTTAATCAATCAAATGCTTGAGAATGATTTTTCGTAAATTGTACAGCTCATGATACAATTTATGTTGGTACACATTGGTCTTTTGTGGATAGTGTTAACTTGTAGTGATGAAAGAATGCAGTTGTGAAAGAATGCGATTGATATTACCATTGTGCGTTTTCCAAAGATTCTTCACTACCCAAAAACCTTAGACCTACCACAAGAAGGGCATTTGGGATAAGGGAAAGGAAAGTTTTTGCGTTTGTGAGAATGGGAAAGTTTGAAAGAATGATGGCAGAGTTTGCAAAGGAATTGTTGGTTACCGTATTTGTTATGACCATTTTTGTACAAGCTGGTGGAACCGCATTTGGGACAAGAGAGCGTTGAGTTGTTCATATTGGGATACCTCCTTTGTCAAGAGTTGGTTGGGGGGGTCCCCTCTTTAAAGGATAATGCGGTTTTTGGAAAGTTTCAATACTTTTAGTTAACATTATCCTTTTGTGAAAGGGAGGGTATCCTGTGATTTACAAATTCCTGTTCTTTATATCGAGTTTCTTCATACTATTTGGATTGGTTACTGGCAATGTCAATATACCTTCGCAGATTGCCACAATTATCAAGTCACCTGACTATTTGATAACGGACTATGTGGAAATTGCCGGTGTAGGCGGAGCATTTTTCAACAGTGGTTTACTTATGCTTTTATTTACAATTCTACTTAAACTACTAAAGGTTAATCCTACAGGTGTTTCGATAGCTGCGGTTATGACAATTGGCGGTTTTGCACTATTCGGAAAAAATTTATTCAATGTTTGGCCAATCGTAGCGGGGGTTTTTCTTTATACGTTAGTGGTGGGCGAAAATCTCAAGACATATCTGTATGTGGCATTTTTTGGAACCGCACTGGCTCCAATAACTACTCATCTGGTATTTGGGAATGACTTTAGCATATTAGGAATTGTGATAGTTTTGCTCATAGGATTCTTTCTCCCACCCCTTGCAAGCTTTGCGTTAACACTCCACAAGGGATACAATTTGTATAACGTTGGTTTCACAGCAGGTTTCTTAGGAATGTTCATAGGTGCACTTTTAAGAGCCTATGACTTGCATCCAGAGCCAAGGCTGATATGGCACGAGAAAAATCAATTTTTATTAGCTGTTTTCATGTTTTTATTTTTCTCTATCGTTCTTATCTTCGGATTCAGATTGAATGGTTGGAAGCTTAGCGGTTATAAAAATATACTTAAGTACTCGGGCAAATTACTAACAGATTTTGTGTTGTTGGAAAACGAGGCGATAACCTTTATAAACGTAGGAATCCTTGGCTTGGTAGGTACTATTTACGTACTTGGAGTTGGTTCAAAACTCAATGGTCCTACGATTGGTGGCATCATGACACTTGCTGGTTTTGGAGCTCTTGGAAAACATCCAAAAAACGTTTTACCTGTTGTGGTAGGTGTTCTCATAGGAGCTTTGACAAATTCGCAACCTTTTAATAGCCCTGCTATGGTGCTAGCTGTTCTATTTGGGACTACCCTTGCACCAATTGCTGGTGAGTTCGGATTTTTGTGGGGAGTTGTTGCAGGTTACTTGCATAGTGCCTTGGTTATCAATGTTGGTAGTCTACATTTCGGAATGAACCTATACAACAACGGTTTTTCTGGAGGGTTTGTTGCTATGTTTCTCTTACCTATAATAGAGGCTTTTAGAAATATAAAAAACAAATTTTTGGAGAGGTTGAAAAGAAGCGGTGAGGAGTGGTAAATATGGAATTTGAAAAATTGATAGTTTCAGTTGTTAACGAAATGACTTACTACCTTTTAAAAAACGGTGCCCATGTTGTCTCCACGGAAATTGTAACTCTGCAGAGAAATTTTTACATA
Organism: Fervidobacterium pennivorans; assembly: GCF_001644665.1. Taxonomy (NCBI): domain Bacteria; kingdom Thermotogati; phylum Thermotogota; class Thermotogae; order Thermotogales; family Fervidobacteriaceae; genus Fervidobacterium; species Fervidobacterium ngatamarikiense. The sequence continues at coordinate 832,701 of NZ_CP011393.1, read as the reverse complement.
ATGTTAGAAGCTCGTATGAATGTAAGGGATGAAATACTAACTGAATTGAAGAAAATTTCCAAAATAAAAGATCATCCAGAACTACGGTATTATTCAGCACTTGCAACAAATGTGGGAAGTTTGCAGGATATATTCACCATTGCCCCTCATATGAAAAAGTTTGAAGTTCTCGAAGATGAAAACGGTATCAAAATAGAAATATTTGTTGAACGGTAATGAAAAGCGAAAATTAAAAATAAAAGTAACTTGAAGGAAGTGACAGATTTTCTTATGTTCTACCTTGAAAGGACACGCCATCCTCTTAGAATTTCAAAACCTGCAATTTTAGTTATTGATGTGCAACAATACTTTTTTTCAGAGTCTTCTCCCGCTTTTCTTAAAGGTAGTTGGCGGGTAAGAGAGAATATTCAAACGTTTCTAAAACGGATTCGTCAATTGTCTGAAGGGCTTTCTCTAAGTATACCTGTTATAGCAACTATACATAAAGGCGGAAGCGAAAATATGAAGAAATGGTGGGGCAATGTTGTAGAAGACGTGTGGGCTAAACTTGCAATAGAGGAGGATTTAGTAGACGTTGTAATTTACAAAGACAGTTACGATGCGTTTTACATGACAGAACTTGAGGATATTCTCAAGGCAAAATCAGTTGACCAGCTCATAATCTCCGGCGTTATGACCCATCTTTGCTGTGAAACAACGGCACGTTCAGGATTTGTTAGGGGATACGAAATTGTAATGGTCGAAGATTGTCTTTGGGACAAGGATGAATGGTACCATTACGCATCATTGAAAAACCTGGCTCATGGATTCGCTGTAGTCTCCACAAGCCAGGAAATTGTTGAACAGCTTAAATTTGTCAGATAATTTCTGAATTGGACAGTCTATTTAACTTCTGCAATTTTAACTGAACGTTTTTTAAAGGAAAGCAAAATACCAAGGAATACAGAGAGCAAAGCAGCAACTAAAACTCTGTAGTTGGGAGGCAATAAAAACGTTACTGTGTGCGCCGGTATCCAGAAGAACGGAATAGTTTTTCCAAGTACGAATTTCACGAAGAACCTCCAATCAATGGCATTTAGAACATCATCAAATTTTGTGGTGAATATCTTCTTTAAATTGCCATTGCCCAGGTCTATGTATGCATCTGTGATTCTGTGAAATGCCATGAATGTTGGAGCAAAGATAAGATTCATAAGAACGCTTGTATAAAGTGCTTGAAAGAAAGTTCTTGCATTGTTGGCATAAGGAAGCAATTGTTTTTCCAATAACGTTCTTGTTCCTGATGAGAAAAGTTCAAACACAGCAACAAATACTACACCCAAGAATCCCCAAATAATAAACCTGTAAATTACACCCACAGGCATTGAGTACTTTCCTTTCGATATTCTTAAAGATAAAATCTCGCCAAATGTAGCTAAAATCCCAACTTTCAGGAAACCCAAGATATAGGGATGTGATGAGTTTAAATTAACGTATGCAGTTCTTGTTTTATCGTTTAGCAAAAGGGCCGCAAGAGTCACAAAAACTAAAATTGACAAAGAATCACCAAAAAGTAGCCTCGGAGTTTTTTCACGAACACTTCTAGTGGTCTCCTTCATCATTTTTGAGCCTCCTTAAAAGTTAATTACTCAACTAAACCAACAACGACAGCAAACCGCTTTTTTGTCTTTTCTCTTCGGTAAGAGTAGAAAAGCTCTGTGTGTTTGTATGTATCCACGTTCGAGAATTCTACCCTAAAGACTCCTACAGAATTTAATGTTAACTGAACCACTTTCCAGAGGTCCACGTATATTTTTTCTTCCATTTCTTTGACAACTTCTTTTCCAAATTTCATTAAAAATTCGGTAGCTACTTCTGGACCAACTTCGAAACTATCTGGACCAATTGATGGACCAATTGAAACGAAAATTTCTGAAGGGTCACTTCCAAATTCCTCATTCATTCTTAATATCATCTCTTTTGCAATTTCTAATAAAGTTCCCCTCCAACCAGAGTGTGCAACCCCTACAACCTGTTTTGTCGGGTCATATGCAATGATAGGCATACAATCAGCGTACGTAGTGACAAGAAAAAGCCCTTTCTCATTAGTTATCAATCCGTCGACTTCTCGAAGTTTTCTGTTCCAGTATGGCTCTCCTATATCTTCACTTGTTACAACCTTGACATTTTTGCTATGTACCTGGTGTGAAAATACGCATCTTTCAGGATTGATTTTCACTTTCTTTGCAAAAAACTCGAAATGCTTTGGAAAATCCTCGCAGCTGATAGCTAAGTTTAGTTCTGAAAAGGAGTTATTTTCTTCATTCCGCGTAATTTTTCTGGTAGTTATATAATGCACGAGTTCAGGAAACTGGCTGAGTAATGGAGATTGCAAGACCCAAACACCCTCAATTTCTTTCAATATATAGTTGCCAATGTGCTTTATTTTATTCATTTTCTCACCCCTTCTAATTATACATTTCATACATTTTGCATCTGAAAACACGTAGGTCCAAGTTTTGTACTACTTTCTTTCAGTACTAATTATAACACGTACTCTTTTTGATAACCATTGTTACAAAGAGTACCTTAAACTTTTGCTAAGTCGAAACCGATTCTTCCTAAGCGTTTGTGATTACTCTTTTTCTTTCTTTCCTTTGGAAATCTCTTTCTTCCTTGAGTATGCATTAGAAATTTCAAGTTTCCAACGTTAGAAAGAGCTTCTTAAGAATGATATACTGAATATTGAGAAAATTATCACTTCATGTTTTGGAAGGGGGGAATGGACTTGAAGGTAATATCATTTGATGAAGCAGTTGAATTTGTGAAGCCTGGTAGCACAGTTATGATTGGAGGATTCCTAGGAGTAGGCACTCCAGAAGGGATCATAGACAAAATCGTTGAAAAAGGCATTGGGAATCTCACGATAATAGCCAACGATACTGCTTTTGAAGACCGCGGAGTTGGAAAACTTGTTAAAAACAAACTGTGCAAGAAAGTCATAGTATCACACATAGGAACAAACCCAGAAACGCAGAGGCAGATGATAGCAGGAGAGTTGGAAGTGGAACTCGTGCCGCAAGGCACCTTGGCAGAGCGTATTAGAGCGGGTGGGGCAGGTCTTGGTGGTATACTTACGCCTACCGGTGTGGGAACTGTTGTTGAGAATGGCAAGCAAGTTATTGAAATTGAAGGGAAGAAATATTTGCTTGAATTACCCTTAAAGGCAGATATCGCCTTAATCAAAGCTAAGAAGTGTGACTATTACGGTAACCTTGTTTACAACTTTACAGCCGAGAACTTCAACCCACTGATGGCTATGGCTGCTGAAATTGTAATCGTTGAAGTTGAGGAAATAGTGCCTGTTGGAGCCTTGGCACCCAATGAGATAAGAACACCTGGAGTTCTTGTAGATTACGTCGTAGTTTCTCAGGGGGTGAAGTAATATGGCAGTTGATCCAAAAGAAAAGATAGCGAGAAGAGTTGCTCAAGAATTAAAAGAAGGTGACCTTGTAAACCTTGGTATCGGACTTCCAACACTTGTAGCTAATTATATCCCAAAAGGCGTGCATGTCTTTTTCCAGAGTGAGAATGGAATAATTGGAATGGGACCAGAACCTGAAAAAGGATTTGAGAATAAAGATTTAACAAACGCTGGTGCAGGTTTTGTTACCGCGCTACCCGGGGCGATGACTTTCGATAGTGCATTTTCATTCGCAATGATTCGAGGAGGTCATTTGGACGTAACTGTTCTTGGAGGCCTACAGGTTGATGAAGAAGGACACCTTGCGAACTGGATGATACCCGGCAAAATGATACCGGGCATGGGTGGTGCAATGGACTTAGTTACAGGTGCAAAACGAGTTATCGTTGCTATGACCCATACAGCAAAGGGAGAACCGAAAATAGTTAAAAAGTGCACGTTGCCATTAACTTCTATCCGACGAATTGACCTCATTGTGACAGAACTTGCCGTTATCAGACCAACCGATGAAGGGCTCGTACTTGAAGAAATAGCTGAAGAAACGACACTTGAAGAAGTACTGAAATTGACGGAAGCGAAATTGATAGTCTCCGAAAACTTAAAGAGGTTTTAGTCAAAGATTTGCTGTGGAGGATGAGAAAATGGAAAATGCAAAAAACTCACAGTTGCCGAAAGCAATGATTAGAGTTCGTATGAGCCAAGCGGATGCACACTATGGAGGAAACTTAGTTGACGGTGCTAGAATTTTGCAACTTTTTGGAGATGTAGCCACTGAACTCTTAATCAGATACGATGGAGATGAAGGACTTTTTAGAGCGTATGACAGTATAGAGTTTCTCGCACCTGTCTTTGCCGGTGACTATATCGAAGCCTACGGGGAAATTGTGGAGGTCGGTCGCACTTCAAGAAAGATGAAGTTTGAAGCTTACAAAGTCATTCGTTCGAGACCAGATATAAACGATAGTGCGGCTGAGGTTTTGGATGAACCGATTCTTGTTTGTAAAGCAAGCGGAACTTGTGTTGTTCCAAAAGATAAACAGAGATTTAAACATGATGAATGATGAGAAAGCAAACAAGAACAAAACCTCCTCAATTTAGTCAATCAGTTAATCAGTTAACATGCGAGGTGAAAGCCTGTGGAAAAGTTAATTATTACAGTTGCAGTTACTGGAGCTGAAGTGACGAAAGAACAACAACCTAACCTGCCGATAACGCCAGACGAAATTGCAGAAGAAGTTTACAGATGCTGGCAAGCCGGGGCATCTATTGCACATATACACGCGAGATTACCGGATGGAACTCCTACTCAATCAAAAGAAGTCTACGCTGAGATTAAACGAAAAATCCAAGAAAAATGTGACATAATCATACAGTTTTCAACGGGTGGAGCTGTATGGCACACACCTGAAGAGCGAATCCAATGTTTAGATGCTATGCCAGAAATGGCTACGCTTTCTGCTGGTTCTTGCAACTTTGGAAACGATGTATTCATGAACTCCCCAGCATTCATGGAATTACTTGCCAAGACTATGAAAGAAAAAGGCATCAAACCAGAGATAGAAATATTCGAACCAGGTATGATAGAAAACGCTTTAAGGCTTGTTAAAAAAGGCTTGTTGGAACTACCACTGCATTTTGATTTCGTTTTGGGTGTTCCTGGTGCAATGACCGGAACTATTGAAGATTTGTTGTTTCTAGTCAAAAAAATACCGGAGGGTTGCACATGGTCGGTGGCGGGAATTGGTAGGTACGAACTTCCACTAGCTGTCCATGCAATAGTTATGGGTGGACATGTAAGAGTAGGTTTTGAGGACAACATTTATTACAGAAAAGGTGAACTTGCAAAAAGTAATGCACAGCTTGTTGAAAGGATAGTGAGGATAGCGAGAGAAGTTGATAGGGAAATTGCCACACCTGATGAAGCAAGAAGAATATTGGGTATTAAGAAACAATAACCGAATAGATTTTCAGGAGGTATCGGTATGAAAAACATTAAAGGATGTCCATTTGGAACGCACAGGGTTATTGAACCAAAAGGGACTCTTCCTCAGGCAGCAACAAAAATTGATAACACTATGGAAATCTACACCAACGAATTACTGATAGATGTCAAAACCCTAAACGTAGATTCTGCCAGTTTCACGCAGATTAAAGAATCATGCCATGGGAATGTAGAGTGTATCAAGGATACTATATTAAAAATCGTTGCCGAACGTGGAAAATTGCAGAATCCAGTGACGGGTTCAGGTGGTATGTTGATAGGTGTTGTTGAAGAAATAGGTCCAGACTTTCCAACAGACCTAAAGATTGGAGACAAGATAGCGACACTCGTTTCCTTATCGCTTACCCCTTTGAGGATAGATAAGATACTTAATGTAAATGTTGATACCGACCAAGTGGATATAGAAGGTAAAGCGATCCTGTTTGAAAGTGGTATATACGCTAAGTTGCCTGATGATATTCCAGAAAAACTCGCGTTAGCAGTTTTAGACGTAGCAGGTGCTCCAGCCCAAACACGTAAGTTGGTCAAACCAGGAATGACAGTTTGTATTATCGGTGGTGGAGGAAAATCAGGTGTACTTTGCGCATATGAAGCGATGAAAGCTGTTGGTGAAGAAGGGAAAGTTATAGTTGTTGAATACTCACCAGAAAATGCAAAAAGGGTAGAAGAGCTCGGTCTTGCGCACCATGTTATCATAGCGGATGCCACGAAGCCAGTTGAAGTTTATCAGAAAGTCATGGAAGTTACTGGTGGGCAATACTGTGATGTGGTAATTAACAACGTTAACGTACCAGCTACCGAGATGTCCTCAATTCTTATCACAAAGGACGAAGGTATTGTTTACTTCTTCAGTATGGCAACATCTTTCACAAGAGCTGCACTCGGTGCTGAAGGTGTAGGAAAAGATGTGACGATGATAATAGGAAATGGTTACACAAAAGGTCATGCAGAAGTGGCGTTGAATATACTCAGGGAATCAAAGAAGATAAGAGAACTGTTTGAGAAATTGTATGTCTAATATGACGGGAGGTATCCTAAAGATGGCAAGGTATTTTAAAGAAATTCCACTTTGGAAAAACGTTACGGAAGAAGAATGGAATGATTGGAAGTGGCAGCTAAGAAACAGGATAATGGACGTCGATACACTAAAGCAAGTTATAAACCTTACACCCGAGGAAGAAGAAGGTGTAAGGAACGCTTTGAAAACTCTGAGAATGGCGATAACACCCTATTACGCGAGTTTAATGGACCCAGATAATCCAAAATGTCCAATAAGACGTCAAGCTGTTCCAACTGCAAAAGAACTTTACGTATCCCCATGGGATATGACAGACCCGCTCCACGAGGATGAGGACTCACCTGTGCCTGGTCTTACTCACAGGTATCCTGACAGAGTTTTGATGCTTATTACCGATATGTGCTCAATGTACTGTAGACACTGTACACGTCGAAGATTCGCAGGTCAACACGACCGAGCAAGAACAAAGCAGGAAATCGATGCCATGATTGAGTACATTAGGGAAACACCTCAGGTAAGAGATGTGCTTTTGTCCGGTGGAGATGCCCTACTGGTTGGAGTAGAAATGCTCGAATACATTCTTAAAGAACTCAGAAAAATCAAACATGTTGAAGTTATAAGGATAGGGACAAGAGCACCGGTCGTTTTACCACAAATCGTGACCCCGGAACTAACCAACATGCTTAAAAAATATCATCCAATTTGGTTAAATACACACTTCAACCATCCGAAAGAAATAACACCTGAATCATCAAGGGCATGTGAGATGTTAGCTGATGCAGGTATACCGTTAGGTAACCAGACTGTGCTTTTGAGAGGCATTAATGACAGTCCATACATCATGATGGAACTGGTCCACCAGCTTGTAAAAATAAGGGTCAGGCCATACTATATTTACCAATGTGACTTATCTATGGGATTAACACATTTCAGAACCTCAATAAAGAAAGGTTTAGAAATAATGGAAGCGCTCATAGGTCACACATCCGGCTTTTGTGTTCCTTCCTTTGTTGTTGATGCACCAGCGGGTGGTGGAAAGATAAGAGTCATGCCAAACTACGTCATATCCATGTCCGACCATACGGTCATATTGAGAAACTACGAAGGTGTCATCGTTGCTTACCACGAACCTGAAGATACCACTAGTGACGTTGATGACTCAGAATACAGGGCAAAGTACAAATTCTCAGGTGTTGCAAGTCTATTTACAGACAAAAAGATAAGTATCGAACCGGCACATCTTGAAAGACATGAAAGAATTAAGGAATGGAAAGAGAAAAAAGGAGGAACAGAGAATGAACATTGATGATATTTACATTGGTCAGGTTTACGAGGTGAAAAGGATTGTAACAGATGAAATGGTTAAACTCTTTGCGGAAGCTACCGGTGATAAAAACCCTGTGCACCTTGACGAAGAATACGCCAAGAATACCATCTTCGGTGGGAGAATAGCGCACGGTATTCTCTCACTTGGAATTATCTCATCTGTACTCGGCATGGAATTTCCAGGCGCAGGGACAATTTACTTGATGCAAAATGCCAAGTTTAGGAGACCTGTCTATATTGGAGAAGAAGTCACTGTAAAGTTGATAGTCAAAGAAGTTGATAGAGAAAAACGAAGGGTGCTATTGGAAACCTATGTTGTAAAAGAAAATGGTGAAAATGCTATCGAAGGTGAGGCTCTGGTAAAGATTTAATGATGATATGTGATGATATGTTTGGGATAGAAAGAGTAGAAGAACACGAAAATGATTTTGAAAAGCTAATTAACGAAATCCTAAAAAGGAAAGTCATCGCTATCATTGGGCTTGAAAAAAACACAGGCAAAACAGAAACGCTGAACTTTATTGTGAAGCATGTAAGCCCTCAGAAGAGATTAGCGCTAACATCGATAGGTACAGATGGAGAGGAGAAGGACTTAGTTTTTGGCACATTTAAACCATCTGTATATGTGGATTATGGTTTCGTCTACACAACAACCGAGCTATTTTTCAAAAAAAGGACAGTGCTTTCAGAAATCATCCATGTTTCACATCAACATACACCAACAGGACGTGTCATCATTGCAAAAGCATTAGAACCTGGAAAAGTCGTGCTCTCAGGACCACCGACAGCTGCATGGATGGAAGAAACTGTAAGGCTATTGAAAGAATACTCAGACATTGTTATCATTGATGGCGCTCTCTCTCGTTTTAGTCAGGCAACACCATTTATCGCTGATGGGATAGTTCTTGCAACTGGAGCGGCCTATTCTTTGGATAAAAGGGAGATAGTAAAGCATACCCGATACATTTACTCACTCTGTCAGTTACCTGAAGTAAGCATGGAAGACAAAGAAAAATTGGTTTTGGCTACTACCGTTCATATATTCCAAAGCGGTAACTGGAAAGATTTGGGTATAGAATCAGCACTCCAGCTTAGTAAAGTCTTTGAAACGAGTTTAGATGAGGGTGTTAAAAAGATATACATTCCTGGGGCACTTACTGATAACGTCTTAAGATTTGTAAGCACCAAGAGTGTTAACGAAATTATAGTTAGGGATTTCACAAAGATTTTTGTTTCGTATGAAAACTATATAAAGTACAAGCCGACAATAAGAGTATTGAAACGTGCAAGTATAATAGGTATAACAGTTAACCCATTTTCACCGGTAGGGTATGTATTGAATTCACCTGAAATTATCGAAGAGCTTAAGAAGCACGTTGATGTTCCGGTAATCGATGTGAAATTAGAAACGGTTAAGAATATTTGACCAGTCGAAGTGGGTGAATTATCTGATGTCACTTAAAACAATTCCTTCCAAAAGGGAAGATTTTGAAAGACTAACGGGGTTTGAGTATATTAAAAGCAGACTTAATCCCAAAACACATATGGGACAAAAATATTTTAAACACATTCAACCGTTGAATTATGAGCGTATACTTGAGCACTTTGATGACACTGCGTTTGTTGTGCGCTTGATTGAACGTGAAGATAAACTAATTGCCGATGTTGAACACGATTTAGAATGCATCCTTGATGTTTCGAGAACGATAGAAAAAATAACAAACAACGAAATCCTTGATGAGATTGAACTATTTGAATTGAAGAATTTTGTCCTTGTTGCACAGGAAATCAGAAATAAAACCCAGCAGGTGTTTTCTAACCATGAACGTGTTTCGTTACCCGATTTGGAAGCAGTAATAGACCTTCTTGACCCTGAACATCTCAGACTCCCCACATTTTACATTTACGATGTTTACGACGAACGTCTTTCTCAAATCAGGAAAAAGAAAAGAGAGATATTACAATTACAAAAGAAAAATGCAAAGGATGATAATTTAAAAGAATCAGAAAGTATTGAAGATGTTGTTCTTCAATTAACAGAGCAGGAAAGAAGTGTAGAAAACGAAGTATTAGAAAGGCTATCTAAAAAACTTTGGGAATTTGCACCATTACTAGAAGAAGCTATTCAAAAGATTAGATATCTCGATATCATCCTCGCGAAGGCTAAGTTGGCAATAGAGTTAGAACTTTCAAAGCCAATTCTGTATAGTAAAGCCCATGAGCTTCAAAACATACAAATAACTGGAATGTTTAACCCTCAACTGAAAGACGAGCTTGCGAAACGTGGCAAAACCTATCAACCTGTTGACGTAACGATTAAACGCGGGGTCACTGTGATTGTTGGAGCCAATATGTCAGGTAAAAGTGTGGTTTTAAGGACTGTTGCATTAATCCAATACATGGCACTCTTGGGATTTTTTGTACCGGCAAAACGTGCGGAACTTCCGTTTTTGGAGCTCATAGCACTTGTAACTGAAGATTTTCAGCGTCCATTGAGTGGACTTTCTTCGTTCGCTTCAGAGATAACTTTAATAGATAGCGCTTACAGATATTCTCAGAATACCTCTGCACTCATACTGATAGACGAGCCAGCAAGAACAACAAATCCATACGAAGGCACGGCAATAGTCAACGCACTTGTAGAATGTTTTGAAAAGACAAAAAACTTCGTGGTCATAGTTACTCATTTCGACGATGTTGAATGCCATACGCGTTTCAGAGTAAAGGGGTTAAAGGAAGATGCGCTGAAAAATATCCAATCGGTCAATGATATAAATGATATACAAGAATTGATGGATTATCAACTCATTCCCGATGATGGAAAAACCGTTCCAAAAGAAGCCATAAGAGTGATGGATTTATTAGGCGTGAGCAAGGATATAGTATCTCAAGCTTTAAAACTCTTAGACAGACACCACAAAGAGCACAAATAACAGAAGACAATTATATGCGCCTTAGAATACATTAGAAATTACTGGATAGTGTTAACTTGTAGTGATGAAAAAGTGTAAGTGTGAAAGAATGTGATTGATATTACCATTGTGCGTTTTCCAAAGATTCTTCACTACACAAAGACCTTAGACCTACCACAAGAAGGGCATTTGGGATAAGGGAAACAGAAGTTTTTGCATTTGTGAGAATGGGAAAGTTTGAAAGAATGATGGCAGAGCTTGCAAAGGAATTGTTGGTTACCGTATTTGTCGTGACCGTTTTTGTATAAGCTGGAGGAACCGCATTTGGGACAAGAGAGTGTTGAGTTGTTCATATCTGGATACCTCCTTTGTCGAAAGTAGGTTGGGGGGTGTCCCCTCTTTAAAGGATAATGTGGTTTTTGGAAAGTTTCAATACTTTTAGTTAACATTATCAATTACTGGCAGGGAGGGGAAAATCGATGGAGTATTTTGAAAGCAAACTGGGGATAGATCCGAAAAGGGTGGAAAAAGCCCGACAACTGGCAAAAGATATTGCTGTTGATGTTGTTAATTTTGTTCGAAAATACTCGACTGTTAGTGTTGAAAGAACCATTTGTAGGTTCTTTGGAATAGATGGAATTAGCGAGGAAGGCGTGCCACTACCAAATGTTGTTGTTGACCATCTGAAAGAAAAAGGGGCTTTGGAAAATGGTGTTGCGTTATACATCGGTAATGCTGTACTTGAGAGCGGTATGACACCTCAAGAAATTGCCGAAGCCATTGCTGCTGATAAACTTGATCTCACAAAATTACCGATGCACAACATTGATGATATCAAAGGAGTTACAGATGAGTTGGCTGACAAGGCAATTAAAATTATCGACGAGAAAAAAGCTGAACGACAAAGGATGCTTGAAGAACTGGGAGACCCACCACAACCGTACATATACGTTATCGTCGCAACTGGAAACATATACGAAGATGTTGTACAAGCGCAGGCAGCGGTAAGACAGGGAGCAGATATCATTGCAGTTATTAGGTCAACTGCTCAGAGTTTGCTGGATTACGTGCCTTACGGAGCAACAACAGAAGGATTCGGTGGGACATACGCGACACAGGAAAATTTCAGGATAATGAGAAAAGCACTTGACGAAGTGGCGAGAGAGGTAAAAAGATACATCAGACAAACGAATTATAGTTCAGGTCTATGTATGCCAGAAATTGCAGCACTTGGTGCACTGGAGAGACTTGATGTAATGCTGAACGATGCGCTGTATGGTATTCTATTTAGAGATATAAATATGATAAGAACAATGATTGACCAGTACTTTTCTAGAATCATACTCGGGTATGCTGGGATTATTATCAACACAGGTGAAGATAACTACCTAACAACCGCAGATGCCTACGAACAAGGTTACACTGTAATCTCCTCACAACTCATCAATGAACAACTCGCGTTACTTGCAGGTATTCCCGAGGAGCAGATGGGACTTGGACATGCATTTGAGATGGACCCATCTTTGGAAAACGGATTTTTGTACGAATTAGCTCAAGCACAGTTATCAAGAGAGCTTTTCCCGAAAGCGCCTCTTAAATACATGCCCCCAACAAGATTCATGACCGGCAACATCTTCCGCGGTCTTGTCCAGGATGCCATGTTTAACGTCGTTGGTATTTGGACAAAACAAGGCATCCAACTACTTGGAATGATGACGGAAGCTATACATACACCGTTCCTTTCAGACAGATACGTGGCTATCGACACAGCAAAGTACATATTCAACAACATGCGTAACATCGGCGATGAAGTTATTTTCAAGCCCGGTGGAATAATTCAAAGAAGGGCTCAGCAAGTGCTCGAACAAGCGATAGAATTGTTGGAAAAGATGAGAGAAGATGGTTTATTCAAATCACTCGAAAAAGGTGTCTTTGCTAACACAAAACGTTCGATAAAAGGTGGAAAAGGGCTTGACGGGGTTTTCGAAAAAGGAAAACATTACTACAACCCGTTCGTTGAAAAGATGCTCAAAAAACAATTAGACCTGTGAGGTGGAAAAGATGGGTGGAGGACTCTACTCACTTAAGAGGAAAGATTTCGATAAAACATTGAATTTAAAAGCTATAAAACCATACGGAGATACAATGAACGATGGTAAAGTCCAAGTCAGCTTTACATTACCCGTTCCAGATGGTGATGAAGCTGTAGAAGCGGCAAAGCAACTCATGAAAAAAATGGGATTAGACAACCCAATGATTGTTTACCATTACCAACTCACACCAGGGTTCACGTTTTTCATAGGTTATGGTGACTGTGTACACACTGTAGATTTCACCGCTATTAAGGTGCCAAAGGTAGAGGTTCACAAAATGACCATGGAAGAAATAGATGAGTTTATTGAGAAAAACATTGGAAGAAAGCTTGTAGTCGTCGGTGCAACAACAGGAACAGACGCACACACAGTTGGGCTCGATGCCATCCTTAACATGAAAGGTTTTGCAGGTCATTACGGACTTGAAAGATACAGAATGTTTGAAGTATACAACATGGGAAGTCAAGTACCAAACGAAGAATTCGTTGCGAAGGCTATAGAAGTGAAAGCCGATGCTTTACTTGTTTCACAAACCGTAACACAGAAAAACATACATATAAAGAACCTTACTCACCTCATAGAACTACTTGAGGCGGAAGGAATCAGAGATAAAGTCATAGCTATTGTAGGTGGGCCAAGAATTACCCACGAGCTTGCAAAAGAACTTGGTTTCGATGCCGGGTTTGGCCCCGGAACATTTGCCGAAGATGTTGCCGCATTCATTGCGCAAGAGTGGGTTAGAAGGTTCGGAAATAAGAAATGAAATCAAAAAGAAAAGAGAAAAGCCCTGGGATTTCCAGGGCTTTTAATTTTGGTGGAGCCGATGGGATTTGAACCCACGGCCTCTACCGTGCGAAGGTAGCGCTCTCCCAGCTGAGCTACGGCCCCACAAATAATATCTTTGTACCTTCGAAATTTTAACACAGAAGTTTTATTTTTTCAAGAGGGTCATCAACAGAAGGGAAATTGTATATTCAAATTGTGCTAGTTAAAAATTCAACGAACAAGTGTATAATATAACTTGGGAGTCAGTAATGTTTTAGTTCCATGCAAGGGGGTATGATACGTGAGAAGGTACAATATTAAAAAGCGAAATAGGTATACGTTCTTATCGATAGTTTTAATAGGAATCGTCGTTGTTATGCTCTTAGCTTTAGTCTACTACAATTCACTTAAAAAGATTGTTGAAAGGTACTACGGTGATTTTAAAGTACTTACAATCAGGGAAGCTTTCGAAAATGCCTTCAAGAACGTGTCAATTCAACCTTCTGGTTTTGGGGTAGTCACTATAACAGCTATAGATGAAATGAGTAACGTATACACTGCCCGTGTAACGAAAGAGGGTTTGATAAGTATCGCTGTTGGTAACCAAATTAGCCAAAATCCTGAAGAGATGTATAAAACAATCTACGCAAAAGCGTTCTATAACCTGGCCTTAAACCAACCCATCGCAGACTTTGAAACTTCGGATCCGAAGAGTGTGTTGAGTTATTTAAACAATATTAGCTACGATTATTTCCAAGATAACGGGCGGGAGTATGTTGTTTTGATTGGAAAGGACGAGCCTGGGAACGCGGTACAAATCGTGTACAACATCAGCAAAGTCAACGGCAAAATAAGAATAATTGCTGAAAAAGTCTTCGTGAATGGCAAGTTACTGAATGATGCTGAAAAGAGGATTTTCCTTGCCAAGGTGTACAAGAAATCAATAGAGCATGACCTTCTCGAGGTTGTAAAAAATAGTTTTTTGAAAGATTATCCCGGAGTATCAATCGGTGAGGTATTTTCAAAACTAAGCAACGTAAGGTGGACGATAAAAGACGAAAGTAGAAAGATGGTAGAATTTAACGGAATGGACGTTATAGAAGGCAAAGAGACTGTTATAACCATTGGTTTCAAGATAGACGAAAACGGAGAAATTATTGTTTCTTATGCCTTGCTGAACGGTCAGGACGTGGATAAGGAGAGTATACCTTACTTAGTATCATATTTGTATAGCAGATACTCCAATCTTGATAAGAACAAAGATATTTACAAGTACAAACAAATCATATTCTCAACAAAGATTCCGAATTCAACAAAAACGTTTGGAGAACTGTTCACAGAATATTCTAAGAATGACCAATGGAATATAGAATACGCTATCGACAGTATAAAATTAATTGTTACAGCACAAACCGCAAAGAACGATAAATTTTATGTGGAGTTCATCTTAAAAAAAGATGGAGTTTATCTTGCCAAGTCTATGCTCAACGATGTGGAAGAGAAATTTGACGTCTTAACCGCCAAGATACTTGCAAGTGGAAAAGTTGTGGAAAGTACTCCCGTGCAAGAAGGTATAAGCGCGGAAGGAGTCGACAAGGTGCAAAAAGTTAAATCAGGCACGATAGTCAAGTACTCAAGCTTTACAAACAACGAAGAAGCTTTCAGAAGTTATCTGAAAAATCCCACATGGTCATATGATAAAGAAAAAGACAGAGTCATACTGACAGGTGTTGGGAAATACGGAACGAGGAACTGGAACTTTACATTCGTTTTTGACCTTTATTTTGGTCGAGAACCTGTTCTCGAAAATATGTATATGGACGGAATCACTGTTATCGACGAAGTATCAGACTATATAGTCTCCAAAATCTTCAAAGTCGACACTTTAGGTAACAACTTAGTTGAACTTGTAAAAAATTCCATCTTCATATCGAAGACATACGAAGAGATACTTGGACCAAAGGGTTGGAAAATTGATAGAAACAATGATAGAGTCCTCTACACAAGTGACAACTTGCAAATAATATTTGCGGTAGAACCAGCTGGTCAGATAAAAGTTGTTCAAGTTTTCTACAACGGCGAAAACTGGACAACAAGGTCTTACGATGTGTTAAAAACACTTGAAAACGGTGGAAGCCTCACATCCTTAGAACAACCGCAACAGAAAATACAACAGAAACCAATAGAAACAAAAAGAGAGAACGCAAAACCAGTTTCAGAAGAAACAACGATAGAACAACCTGCAAATGTGAAACCAGAAGAACCTCAAGAACAGCCAACAACACCGCAGTATGGACAGTTCTAATTTTTGTATTCAAGTGAGGGCACAATCTTAAAACACGAGGCAGGCTGAGTTCAGCCTGCTCTTTTACTTTTCTTAAACAGAAGCGCGGTTTCACATCCATCAGTTGTCATAACACCCGAGGAACAATGTGTAGTAGATAAGATGAACAAAATACTTAAAGGGGGGA
Organism: Fervidobacterium pennivorans; assembly: GCF_001644665.1. Lineage (NCBI taxonomy): Bacteria > Thermotogati > Thermotogota > Thermotogae > Thermotogales > Fervidobacteriaceae > Fervidobacterium > Fervidobacterium ngatamarikiense. The sequence goes on along the minus strand of NZ_CP011393.1, from coordinate 816,651 downwards.
ACGTATATGGAAAACAAGTTTGATTCGAGGCTAATAGTTTTAGCACTCTTATTCCTATTGGCAATTACTGTTTATTTACTCAGAATGAGAGCCGAAGTTGTCGAACTTGTGGAGACTAAGACAGAGACCGAATTTGTAAAAATCCACATACAAATTCCTAGGTTTCGAAATACAAAAAATCTTGACTTTGAAAACAGTTTGAACAGTAAGATAGAAGAAAAAGTCAGAAATATAATCGAAGAGGTTAAAGCAGCTGCGCACCAAGCCGCAGAGGATGGAACACTGCGAACCAAACATGAAGTCTATATCTCAACAGAGATGAAGTTTAAATCAAAAGACTTTGTGAGCTTGGTAATATACTACTACACATTTACAGGTGGTGCACATGGAATTACCACGTTCGATTCGTACAACATTGACCTAAAAAATTCACAACTCCTTACGCTGAAGGACATTTTCTCTGAAACATGCAATTACGAAAAAACGATTAAAGATTTTATCACTAAGCAGATAATCAGTCGAAAAGAAGAATTCTTCCCAGAAGCCGTTGAATATATCAACAATGACGATATATCCAAACGAGCGTTTACTATTACAAAAGAATCTCTTCAGATTTACTACGAGGACTACGAAATTGCACCACACTCAACAGGATTACCAGTGTTTGAAATCCCACTATCTCCTCTTAAGCCTTGTCTTCGAGTTAGAATTGACTAAACAACATACTCTTATGACCTAACTGTAAGACCTATACCATACAAACCCAGGTTAGACTATCTACACTCATACACTACTTATATACTATGTTTCATAAATATGTGTAAGGATAATATGATAGATTTAGAGTTTACTAATTTCCTACAGATGTGCTACTTCTACATTGACATAAGAATAAATTTAGTCTTTACTACATCTATACGCTACAAAGACATACCTTGCACCGGAGTTATCATTCTGTTTCAAAGGATAGATAACCCACAAAAGCCCAGACCAACTACGTCCTTAGCTCGTTTAATGGTTTTACAAAAATCTACTACACTCTAACGTCTATAGGATTCAACTAGGAACACGAATACGAGTTGTTTAATATAGAGTTCTGAGAATATAATAAATAAATATACTTTGAACATGTACCTTTAAAACGGTTTACAAAGTTGTTTGCACGACGGGTTTAATAAAAGTATCGTAATCTTCTCACAGAATGTGTTATAAGCCAAATAAAAAGAACGAAGGAATGGTAGACGTTTGAAGTACTCTTTGAAACAAGGTTCTCTTATACCTTTTTTCAGAAAAGTCAAAAAATGCAATATAAGGTTTCTTATATTGCAGTTTTTGTTCCCAATGTCAATCTTCATATAAACAATTAATTTGAGATTATTTCAAGCCGATTTAAAACACCATCCTTTTTATTTGACCTATAAAGCATTTCATGACAGCCGATAATTCTTAATATATCTTCTCGTTTTTGAATGTGTTATAGGGCATTTTACAAGGGTGGCGTTCAAAAACTTTTATTTATACTATTTGTTGCGCGGTATGTTATGTGATTAGCATACAAACAATTGAGAAGTGCGGTGCGAAGGATAGTATTTAATACGATAATAGACGACTGTAAGACCGTACTCTGTTTTCTTATTTGTCTGTAAGATAAATACTGACGAAATGTGAATTTAAGAGCCTAAGAATAAGGGAAGACCATATAACTTAGGTATAGCTATGTTATATCTATGGTAGAAATTACACAGTTCTGACTAAGAAAATAATATATAAGAAAAGTACATTTGTCAGGCATAATAAAGTAGTCAAGATATATACAGTGTGGTTAAGCGCCGTTACTTGCTATTGGCATACTAAATTGTGTCATGGTAATCATGATAGATATACTAAGTAACAATATGAGCACTAATGAAATTTATATCTCAAACAGGTTTCAAGTTTTCAAAATGGAATTTCGAAGATTGGCATACCAGTTAAGTAAGGGGCAATCTCGTAATCTTGGTAGCATATTTGCAAGGCACCTTTTGTTATCGTAAATGGTCTTTGTGACAGGGAGGCTTTTTCAACATACGCAACGGTATCTTCGAAGTGAACATCTTTCTGCAAATTGATTTTGAGTTCACAAAAAACACTGCTAATAATCAATACGACAATAAATGCTACCAAAAGTGTGATTAAAAAACCAAAGTTTTTCCCTCTGTTTCCTCCCACATTAGATGAAGGAGTATGTCTTCGCATACATTATTAATTATACAGCGCACGATAAAGGCCATGGATTCGAATTCCATCGGCTCCACCAGATTTAACAACATATTGATGCGATGGATATGAGCCTTGAGAAATCAAGCCTATGCGTTTTAAAGGATGAACAAAGATAAGGTGAAAAATGAAGTGGTTCGACAGCAAAGCAAAAGCGTTGAAAGGTCTAAAAAGTTGATTGAATGTAAAGAAAAAAGAAAGTATTTGAAATGTTTTTGCGGTAACGATATGATATAATTGTAATAGAATACTAAAGTTGTAACATATCAACAGATAGAATAAATCTATAAGAAATGGCAACTACCTATGCAAGAATATTAGGTTAATTGGTTAAGCGGAAAATATGGAGTTTCATTTAAAACAAACTTAGCTATTGTGATAGTAGTACTTTATTTTGTTAATCCCATAGATGCCCTACCAGATGGCATTCCTTCTCTTGGCATAACAAATGATGCGGATGTATTTGCGCTCATAATAAACCAAATTAGAGTTGAGTTGGATAGATACAAAGAATGGAAACGATGACTTATTCATCTTGCGAACCTACCTTTTTCAAGAGTTGTTTGTGAGTGTCTCATATTTAAAGGATAATGTGCTTTTTGGAAAGTTTCAATAGTTTTAATAAACATTATAATAAATTTATTAATTGGAGGGATCGATTTGGCTGGTGACAAAATAACCTTAAGACAGCTTGAAACACATCTTTTCAAAGCAGCTGATATACTCAGAGGTAAGATGGACGCCTCTGAATATAAAGAATATATTTTTGGTATGCTTTTTCTAAAATATGCATCAGATGTCTTTGAGGAAAAAAGACAGGAGTTAAAAGATAACTATAAGCTCTTGGGATTTTCTGAAGAGCAAATACATGAACTCTTAGAAGATCCAACCTCTTATGGCGATGCCTTTTTTATACCCGAAAGGGCAAGGTGGGAAAATATTTTGAAATTAAAAGAGGATGTAGGAAATCAACTAAATAAAGCCCTGAGCGCTTTAGAAGAAGCAAATCCAGAGCTTGATGGAGTTTTGAAACACATAGATTTTAACGCAGTAAAGGGAAAAACCCGACTAAAAGATCAGCAGCTTATTGACCTAATAAATGAAGAGAAAAAAGAACTGATAAAGATTTTTGAAAATCTTTGGCATAAGCATCATGTGTTCCTTGAGCATTTTTTAAAGGAACGAGAGCAGGAAGTCAGTAAGTTAAATAAATTTTTGGAGGAACTTGGATACTATGAGAGAGTCTAAACAAGTGGAATTTAAAGCACAGTGGAACGACGAACATCTTAAAACAATCTGTGCATTTGCTAATTCAGAAGGTGGAATAATATACATAGGTGTAGATGATAAAGGCAATCCTATTGGAATAGCCAATATAGATAAACTCCTTGAAGACATACCAAATAAAATTTTAAGCAAACTTGGAGTTATTGCAGATGTTGATGTTGAAATCGTAAAAGGGCAGGAGGTAATAAAAATAAAAGTGGAAAAGTCAGAAGTGCCGATCTCATATGACGGTAAGTTTTACATTCGGACAGGTTCGACCATTCAGCAACTTAGCGGAAATGAACTTGTGAGATTTATGCTAAAAAAACAACGAATTTCGTGGGATTCATTACCTTCTGAGGCAGGCGTTGACGAAGTAGACATCGAAACAATAGAAAGGTTTAAAAGGATGGCAAAGAAGAGACTGCCCGAAATATCCGAAGAAGATTCCATCGAAAAGATTCTCAAAAACCTTGAACTTGTAAAAGAGGATAAACTTACAAATGCAGGATTGTTGCTTTTTGGTAAAAAACCTCAAAAGTATATCCACGGTGCAGGTGCCCGTGTTGGAAGATTTAAAACTCCAACCATCATACTTGATACCATAGATGTTAGTGGAAATCTTTTCAAACAGCTTGATGGATTAATGGAAGCTATTAAAAAACATTTGAATGTTCGATTTGAAATAAAAGGGATAGAAAGAGAAGATATATGGGATTATCCTCTTGAAGCTATAAGAGAGGCAGTAATAAATGCATTAATTCATAGGGATTATTTAAGCCTTGCGGACATTCAAATAAAGATTTATGATAATAAAATTTGGTTTTTCAATCCGGGTAAGCTTCCAGAAGAAATAACAATTGAGATGCTAAAACAAGATCATGGATCAATACCACGCAACAGGCATATTGCTTATGTATTTTTCCTCGCAGGATTGATTGAAAAATGGGGAAGCGGTACAAAAAGAATGGTTGAACTTTGCAGGAAAGCAGGACTGCCAGAACCTGAGTTTAAAGAAGAAGGCGGTTTCGTGGTCGAATTTTACAAAGACATATACACAGAAGAGCATTTAGCCAAGCTTGGGTTAAATGAAAGGCAGATAAAGGCAGTTATGTATGTAAAGGAGAAAGGGAAGATTACCAACAGAGAATATCGGGAACTGACAGGGCTTTCTGATGAGGGTACAAGAAAGGATATAAACGTTTTAGTTGAAAAAGGATTGCTGTTGCCTGTTGGGAAAGGAAGGAATACTCATTACATTCTTAAATAAATTGGCGATTTGTTGGCATTTAGTTGGCGATTGTGGCGATTGTATAATGCTTATGTAGAAAAAATGTTTAATGAGAATGCAAAACCATATCGAGGAGTGGCACTAATGCTTAAACAACAGAATGAGATTGATATTACCATTGTGCGTTTTCCAAAGATTCTTCACTGCACAAAAACCTTATGACCGTTTTTGTACAAGCTGGAGGAATCGCATTTGGGACAAGAGAGTGTTGAGTTGTTCATATCGGTGAAACTGCTTTATCAAGAGTAGGTTGGGGGGTGTCCCATCTTTATAAGAATAATGCGGTTTTTGGAAAGTTTCAATACTTTTAGTTAACATTATCAAATTTGTGGCGGGTGGTAAAGTGCAAGAGATATTTAAAAAAATATAAAGAAAGGTTGGTTAATTTAAGCGGCAGAAACAGAAGTTTGGTGATGAAAAAGATATATAAAAAGCATTCATTTGATTTGTATCTATTAAAGAACTTTCAAGATAATATAGATAAAGATATCTTGAGATTTCTTTTCTCTAGAAATAAAGGAAGAATTAAGATTCTACAAGACCCATATATTTGGCAAAATCAACAAATAGCTATTCTTCAAACAAATATAAATAATCAAATTAAGGAAGCAATAGAAAAACTACAAATAGCAGATAAGGTGAAGTTAGAAGAAGAAAAACAGAAGATAAAATTTAAATATCAAGAAAAATTCGAAAATGAAAAGCGAAGAATAGAAGCACAAGCAGAAACACTTATAACTTATTCAAATTCATTAAATTACCTAAATAAAGAGATATTGTCTACTGAAAAGGAAACAGGTAGATACGAAATGTATATTGGATACCCTTTTGTTGAAGGATGTTTAAAGGACGAAACATTTGTAAGGGCTCCACTTTTGCTTTTTCCTGTAAAGATATTTAAAATGGGAGATGAATGGTTTCTTGAAAATATTTTAGATGAGAATGTAATGATAAATAAAGTATTGTTAGTGGCATTTTCTAAATTCAATGGTGTACAATTAAATGAAGAAATAGAAAATGAATTTGATGAATTATCAAGTTTAGGGTTTGATGATTTAAACAATATTGTAAGTTATTTAAATAAGATGGGTATAGAGTTAAAAATGTCGGAAAGAACAGAAGTTCAAAGATTTATCGAAATAAAGGCAGATACAGATAGAGTAACTGATTACGCAATAGGGGAATTGGTAATAAAGCCATATTTGATATTAGGACGCTTTCCAATAGCAAATTCAATATATGTTGATTATTTAAGATTAGAAAAAGCTGATGAAGAAAATGAGTTGGTTAAAAAGCTATTGACTAATGAAGGTGTAAGAGATAATGGAGATACTGGTTATTTATTTAGTGATGAATCTGAAAAAATAAAAGAAGAGGATTTTTATTGTTTGACAGAATTAGATTTTAGTCAGGAAAAGGCTGTTAAAATGGCTGATTCAACAAAACAGCTTGTAATTTATGGTCCGCCTGGTACAGGTAAATCGCAAACTATCGCAAGTATAATATCTGATGCATTATCTAAAGAAAAAAAGGTGCTTATGGTTTCAGAAAAAAGGGCTGCTCTTGATGTTATATATAACAGATTAGCGAAAATAAATTCAAAGATAGTTCTTCTGCATGATTCTAATAAAGATAAAAAGAATTTTTATGAAAAGGTTAAAAACGCTTTGGAAAATATAGAGGATAACTATATACAAACATCATATGGAAGAAAGATAAATACATTAAGCGAAATAAAGAAATATTCTGAAAGAGTAGATAACAATATTTCGAAATTAGAGGAACTTGCAGATTTCCTTCACAAGGAAAGAGAATTTGGATTATCATTACAAAAGATGTACTCAATGTCTAAAAAGATTGTTTCAAAGGAAGATGCTAGATATGAAATATTTAGGAAATTTAAAACGTGTAATTTTGTTGAAGCATATAAGTATGATGATGTAAAATCAAGCGTTGAAAACATACTTAAAGAAGGTGTTTTGGAAGATTATTTTAAATACAAAAGATACGTTTCTAATAATAGTATGATATTGAAAATAAGAGAAGGTTTAGATCGTTTCGATATAGATGATTATATCGATAAATTAACCAGTATAAAAAATGATTATAGTAACGCAGAGATTAAATTGGATTTAGATGAAATTTGTAAGGATAAGCTTTTAATTCTTTATAAAGAAAAACAAAATGTGCTGCCAGACGATATAACTGCTTTAAGTGAAGCTATAAATAAAGAGAGTAATAGAGAACTTTTAGTTAAATTAAACAATGGTAGATGGTGGAGCCTTATTTACTGGTTAAATTATAGTAAAAATAAGAAAATAGAAATGGAAAATAAAAAGGAATACGAAAGAAGGGGACAAGAAATATATAAAAAGCTCTTAAATGATAAAGAAAAGATAGATGCATTTAAAAAGAAATTTGACTTTATAAGAGATATAGTAGTGGAAGATGAATACGAAGAATTAATAAAAAGCATATATGATTTAAAAGATTTAAGTGGATATATCGATAAATTGATAGATGGCTTGAGTATATACGAAGATTTCATGAAAACAATTGCTAGACTAAATTGGCTTTCAGATAAAGAGAAAAACATCTTAGACTTTGTGTATGAGATAACAAATGATTTAAACCACGCTCGCAAAATAGTGAACGATATTGAGGAGTACTTTATTTTGTACAATATAAATAAGATAGAGAATCAAGAAAAGGATAAAATCACATTGTATGGAAAATATTATGACTTAGTAGGAGACAGCAAAAAATATATGGCTCGTAAAAGGGAATTGATTGCGCAATATATAGTCGAGAAATGGGACAGTATTTTTATAAACACTAGAAACAGAGATTTTAATAGATATAAAGAATTTGAAAGACAAGCACAAAAGAAAAAGATGCTTTGGCCTATTAGACAGTATGCAAACGAATTCAAAGATATGTTATTTGATTTATTTCCATGTTGGCTTTTAACCCCAGAAACTGCATCCGAAGTTTTACCTTTAGTAAATGGATTATTTGATATCGTAATATTTGACGAGGCTTCTCAAATATTTGTTGAAAATGCAATACCTGCAATATATAGAGGTAAAAGAGTTGTTATAGCAGGAGATGATAAACAATTACGACCTACGTCTGTATTTAAAGTAAGATTTGATGATGACGAAGAATATGAAGATTTAGAGGTAGCAGCAGCATTAGAAGAGGAAAGTTTGTTAGACTTAGCTAAGGTTAAATATGATTCTGTTCATTTAATTTACCATTATCGTTCTAAATATCAAGAGTTAATTAATTTTTCAAACTATGCTTTTTACGGCGGAAGATTAAAAATTTCACCTAATGTAGAAAAAACAGATATATCTAAGTTTAAGCCGATAGAGAGAATAAAGGTAAATGGAAGATGGATTAAGAAAACTAATATAGAAGAAGCAGAAAAGGTTGTTGAGTTGGTTAAAGATATACTAAAGAATAGAAAAGAAAACGAAACTATAGGTATAATAACCTTCAATATTACACAAAGGGATTTAATAGATGAAATGCTTGATAATGAAGCATCTAATGATCCGTATTTTGAACAGCTTCTTTTAAAGGAAAGGGATAGGTTAGAAAACGGAGAGGACAAGAGTTTATTTGTAAAGAATATAGAGAATGTACAAGGTGATGAGAGGGATATAATTATATTCTCTATAGGGTATGCACCAAATGAAAATGGTAAGATTTTAGCAAATTTTGGTTCTTTATCTGTGGATGGAGGAGAAAATAGATTAAATGTAGCAATAAGTAGAGCAAAGAAAAAAATATATGTTGTTACCTCAATTGAACCTGAGGAATTAAATGTAGATTCAACTAAAAATAACGGGCCAAAACTTCTAAAAAAATATTTACAATATGCAAGGGAAGTTTCAAATGGAAATAAAGAGATGGTTGAGACTATTTTAAACAGCATTTTAGATTCCGATTTATCACCAAACACTCAAAAGACATTTGATAGTGATTTTGAACAGGAGGTGTATGACGCTTTAGTTGAAAGAGGATACCATGTAGACACGCAGGTTGGTGTGGCGGGATATAGGATAGATTTAGCTATTTATGACCCTAATACATCAAGATATATATTGGGAATAGAGTGTGATGGTGCAACTTATCACAGTTCAAAATCTGCAAGAGAAAGGGACATTCATAGGCAGAGATTTTTAGAGTCAAGAGGATGGAACATAATAAGAATTTGGAGTAGAGATTGGTGGGAAAACCCTCAAAGGGAAATAGATGAAATAGAAGGATTTTTGAAAGATATGATAGAGGCATTTGCTTAAAATATCTGTTTGGTATTATTCTTGAATCTATTTTTTAGTTTAAGTCTTATTGTATCTATTTGAAGGTGTTCAATAGGAATACTAACCCTTCTGGTTTTTTGTCAAGTAGGTGTCAAAGACTAAGCTATTAGATAGCACCTATTCTCTTTAGTAGAATTAAGAAAACTTCGATTAGTGGGGAACCTACAGGCAAAAAAATTAGCTAATGTTATTTATGAGAAATGTGTAGAAAACTTTAATCTATTAACAACTTAAAATAATAATGCTTTTATTGTATCAATATCATCCCCCAAAGACAAAACATCTGAGTAGATAATGTACGAAGCCCTGGTTTATTCCAGGGCTTTTTTGTTTCGTAGTACGCATTCACTTGGAGGTGATGGGAATGAGACTCAATTTAGCAGCTAAAAAACAACTTTTTGAATCTTTGAAAAATGACATCTAAAGCCTATGCATTTCAGGGGATGAAAGATAGGTAAAAACGAAGTGGTTCGACAGCAAAGTAAAAGCGTTGAAAGGTCTAAAAAGTCGGTTGAATGTAAAGAAAGAAAAAATAAAGTATTTGAAATATTCGGACGAGGACGATTATGATATAATTAAAGTGTATACTAAAGTTGTAACACATCAACCTAATAGATGTAATAAACCGATAAGAAAGGAGAGATACCTATGCAAGACTGTTAGGTTAAAGTGTTACAAAATGGCTTGACCGCTGCAAATCATATAGCTGTTTTTATAGATATCTATAATTCAATTTATGCAGGAGGTATTATTTATGAACAATTCTGAATACGAATCTGAATATAAAAAATATAGGAATAAAGCTGAAGAATATATAAATGATAGAGAGAAAACCAGAAATCTTTTAGAACAAGCTACGAAAAAGGCTAAAAAACAAGGGCCTTTAGACAAAATATGGGATGATATTCAACTTATGTTTGGATTATTAGGCGATTGGTTAAGTGGAACATATAAAGTTTCAACAGGAACAATCTTAGCTATTTTGGGAGCAGTAATTTATTTTGTTACTCCCATTGACGCTATAGCAGATTTTATTCCTGTTCTTGGTTGGATGGATGATGCAGCTGTATTTACGCTAGTAATAAACCAAATTAGAGCTGAGTTGGATAGGTATAAAGAAAGGAAACGATGAGTTATTCATCTTGGGAAACCTGCTTTTGTCAAGAGTTAGTTGGGGGTGTTACCTATTTAAACGATAATGCGGTTTTTGGAAAGTTTCAATATTTTTAGTCTACATTATCTTACTAGAAAGAGGAGGAGTTATTTGTGATTGAAACAGACATTTTAGTTATCGGTGGTAGTGCAGGAGGTATACTTACAGCAACCACGGCAAAAAGAATCTATCCAGACAAGAGGGTCGTCGTGGTAAGGAAAAATAAAACAGTTATGGTTCCTTGTGGGATTCCTTACATATTTGGTACTCTCTATGACACCTCAAAGAACAGAATTCATGATGAAATGGTTAAAAGTGCTGGCGTTGAACTACTCATAGACGAGGTCATTAGTATTGACAAAGACAAAAAAGTAGCGATTTTGAAGAGTGGTGAAGAAATCAAATGGGACAAACTTGTTCTTGCAACAGGTTCACTGCCGGTTATTCCAAAGTGGCTACCTGGACACGACCTTGAAAACGTCTTCCCAATTATCAAAGATGAAGAATATCTTTCAAACATGCTCAGTAAGCTCAAAGAGATTAATGAAGTTGTTATAATTGGTGGAGGTTTTATTGGTGTAGAATTTGCTGAACAACTCGCGCTTGCTGGTAAACACGTAACACTTGTTGAAATAGCCCACAAGATACTTTGGCAAGCATTTGATGACGAATTTGCAGCGATTGCGGAACAAGACCTCGAAAGCCACGGGGTTACACTCAAACTGGGAACGAAAGTCAAAGCAATTCTTGGAAACGGCAAGGTAGAAGAAGTGGAATTTGAAAGTGGGGAAAGAGTTAAAGCAGAAGCAGTCATACTCTCCATGGGTGTCACGCCAAATACAGAGCTTGCAAAACAGCTTGGACTTGACCTCACAAGAAAAGGTGCCATAGTAGTTGATGAATACATGAGAACAAGTGCTCCAGATATCTTTGCTGTTGGTGACTGTGCACTTAAAAGAGACTTCTTCACCAGCAGGCATGTTCCAATACTTCTTGCATCAACTGCAGCTATGGAAGCAAAAATTGCAGCAGCTAACCTGTATGGTATCAAGTTCATCAGAGAGAACAGAGGCACTGTAAGTGCATTCTCTACGAAGATATTTGATAAAACTTATGGAGTTGCTGGTATAATCGAAAGATTTGCCAAAGAAGATGGATTTGATTACGTGGTTGGAAAAGCCGTATCTATGGATAGACATCCGGGGGCTTTACCAGGTGCAAAGAAAATCGAAGTTAAACTCATCTTCTCAAGAACATCAGGAGTTCTTATAGGTGCTCAGGTAGTTGGAGGCGATAGTGTTGGGGAAATGATTAATATACTAAGCCTTGCAATCCAAAAAGGTCTAACAGCAAACGAACTTAACACTATGCAAGTCGCAACTCATCCACTCGTGACCGCTTCACCTGTAACTTACCCAATAAATGCAGCAGCACTCGATGCACTTGTAAAAATATGCACAAAGTGCTGAACGAAAGATAAAAAACAAAAGGTCTGGGTTTTTTCCAGACCTTTTTTGTTAACTAACGGCATCGGTAATTTACTTTTTAAACAACACTCCGAACCTTCTGAGTGCAGCTACTGAAATAACCGCTCCGAAAGCTATCGTTCCAAGCTTTCCACCCGCACCTCCAAAATACGGGGCACTAAAAATGAAGATTACACCACAAAACATCCCAGCGATAACCGCATAAAACTCGTTTGGTAGTCTCTCCTTACTTGACATCCCAGCAAACGAAGCACAGATAACAACCAATGCCAAAATCTGACCTATCTCTGGAAATATTTCAGGTAAGACAAGTCCTCCGATGAGCCCAATTGTTGCTGAACTTAGCACAGGACTTTTTCCAAACCTCACATTCAATATGTAAGTTGCCAAAATTCCGATTATAGCAAAAAACATTATCAAAAGCCCTACTTCCCATTCAGGCAACGAACTTTTCGTAAATTCTCGCCCAGTGATAACAGCACTTAAAACAGCACCAAGGAGCGCTATAGTCCCAAGCTTACCTCCAAATCCTTTGAATATACGCTTAGTAATGACAAAAATTACCCCGGCAAGTACGGAAGCTATTAACAGATGTTCGAAGTCATATACATTTGCTGAACTCATTCCTACAAAGCTACCACAATAAATGGGCACTTCATATTTTGATGCAACAACAAAACCAAGAATTCCAACAATCCCAGCTGCAGCGACCGCACCCAGTCCGATATGATTATTTAGATAGAAAGTAACTACCGCACCTATCACTACTGACAGGAAATCAGCAAACTTATGTAACCACATTTCGGTATCATTATTTTTCCTATCCTTATCTGAACTTATCCTATTTCTAATTTCTCTGTACCCTTCAAATACCAATAAACCAGTTAGAAGAAAAATCAGTAGTGAAATGAGTCCCAATCCTTCATTCCTCAACGACTCAAACATGGTAACAACAAAAAGAATAATAGTTTTTCCTAACAACAGTAAACCTCCGAGAATTGTTGTTATCACAACCATCAACTCCTGCAAGAATGGTTATTGATTGGCACATGCAAAGACTATTTTACCATAAAAGAATCAAATATATAGGCTTTTAAGACTGTATTACGATAAGTCTACAATAACCACCTTAGTCTTGCCTAATCTATTATCTGTGATAAAATTAACATGTACGGCTGCAACACAAATCGAAAGACTGGAGGTATCAAGATGGATGCACGAAAATCAGTGAACGACTTTATGAACACCATGAAAGAACTTGCAAAGTCTGATAAGGCGTATGTTGATGCTTTCATGAACTTTTTCAAGGAAGCGGAGAAACCAGGTGCTTTGAGTGCTAAGCAAAAAGCATTGATAGCGGTTGCTATTGCCGTTTCTGAGAGATGTTCATATTGTATTGCTGTCCACACAAAAAATGCTCTTGATGCAGGAGCAACTCGTGAAGAAATTCTTGAAGCGGCAAAGGTTGCGGGCTTAATGGGCGGAGGACCAGCGCTTGCCTACATAACTCTCGTTTTAGAAGCGCTTAAAGCGTTTGAGGAAAAAGAAGACAAATAAAGTTCTGAAGCAAGAACAAACGAAAATCCTGGGTTTTTCCCAGGATTTTTAGTTATTTTAGTTACAAAGGTAGTCGTAAAAAATCCTAAAAACTAATGGTATAATTAAGTTACACTGTTTTGCTTCAATTTGAACCATAAACGGATGGATGGCTTCAAATCGTCAAAAAGTCAGTTCCGAACTTTATAGAAAGGGGGTATCAGTATGGCAAGAAAGCTTATTTTGTTGGTTGTTTTGAGCACGCTGTTATCGTCATTCTATCTATTCGCTATCACCATATTCGTTCCAGGAAACTCCGATTTCGTTATGTACTTTAACATCAATAACATCGGTGACCAAGAACTTACAGCCATTCTTCAAGAAGCAGGCATAACTCCAATAATCTCTGTGTATGGAAAATTTTCGTTAGGTAGTGCACTAAGCCTTTCAATTTTTGATGAGCTCGAAGATTTTTCACCTAAGGTCTTGATCGGTTCACCAATAGGTATAGTGCTCCCAGGAAAGATTGGTGACAAGAGTTTAGAGTTTTTGATTAATTATATGTTTGATGCCAATATTCAAATCCCAAAACTAACGGTCAACCAACCATCGATAGTTACAATTGATAACAAAAAACTCTGTATCATACGCTCAAACGATAATATTTATCTGTGTTTTAACAAGGACATCTCCATGTTCACAAAAGACATGCTAAATGCCAAGATTTCGAGTATATCTCTATTAACAAAAGATGACGTTATAGCTTACTTTAAGACATACAAAAAGTCATTCATAGGCGAACTCTTATACACGTTTGGAGATTATTTTGGCATTCCTATCTATGATGAAATTGTTATCACCAAGAAAGGCGAAAACTATAGCTTCAAAATTACAATTAACAAAACATTTTCTGACTACGAGAAAAAACTAGTACTTACCAGAAGAGGTATCCTGAAAGGACTTTCCTATCTGGATGGAGCTAACTTTATTCTCGCTTTAGACACAAGTCAGATTGGTGACACTTCCATACTAACCGGAACCGGTGACTGGGACTTAGATATTTTTGAAGATTTTCAACAGATATTCGAATTCTTGGACATCTTTAAATCAGTTGCATTTTCTGCAAGTTTTGATGGATACTTCACGTTCTCTGGTATAATCAAACCCGAAAACGAACAAGATGCGAAATTTATAGCATCAATACTAAAAAATCAACTCTCAAGCACGGGATATCAAGTAGTTGTCGAAAATCAAAAAATAAACGTATTCCCAATCGAGATAGACAAAACCTTGCTAAAGTCACTAACTGAAAACGCTTCGTTTATACTCTACATGAACTACTCTGATGAAGAAAGCTCGGCAACACTTAGTATAAAAACTGAAATTTTGGACAATGGTAATTTGTCAATAACTGGAGAGTTTGATAACTTAGCCTGGTTCCTTGAAAAGTTAGAAGAAGTAGTAGAACCATATTTTGAAGAAACATATGAAGAGGAACGGGACGAAGAATACTATGAAGAAGAATACCACGAAGAAGAATACTACGAACAAGAATATGAGGAAGAGTATGAAGAAGAATACACGACAGAAGAAACAGCAACAGAAGAAGTAACAACAGAAGAAATTAGCTATTCTGAGCTCGAATACGAGATAGCAGACGAAATAGTCAAAATATTCAATGCATGTGCTGATTACATCCGTGACCAAGGAGCACAAGAGGTTACTTTGGAAGATTTGTACGATTACGGTTATATCGATTACATACCAGACTACTTCGATGTAAAAAGTGTTGTCATGGACGATGGAACGGTTTACGTTATTATCCACATGGATATCGCACAATACGATGTCGAACCAAGCAATATTGTAGATATACTCTATTACGACAAGGATATCTACTCAGATATAATCAACGGAAGAATAAGTGTTATTCTGTACGTTGAACCTGCTTGGGAGTAATATACCCAGTGACAAAAAGGAACATTGAGTTACATTATATTCAAAATATTCAATTCACCAAATCGTGCCCCGACTGGGGCACGATTATTCTTAAAGGTAGTATAATTGTAGAGGTGAACTACATACAAGGAGGCTCAAAAGTGCAAAACAACAGTTCATCAATTACCATTGGGTCTACTAATTTGACTATCCTTTGCGATGATACTCTTCAACCGCCACTACACTCCGAGCACGGCTTTTCTTTGCTGGTTGAAAAAGCTGGCAACCCAATCGTGCTATTTGACACCGGTACAACTGATGTATTCATGAAAAATGCAAGTACCACTGGTAAAAACCTTACCAAGGTAGAGTATATTGTCATTAGCCACGGTCACTACGACCACGCAGGCGGGTTGAAATATATGACTTCTTTTGGCAAGAAGTTCAAGGTTTATCTTAGACAAGACGCTTTCTTACCCAAATACAGTGATGACAGATTCACAGGAACAGACTGGGAAGCGCTAAAAGACTCGTTTGAATTTCTTATTGTCAAAGACAAACTCATCAAAATAACCAATTCTATTTATGCCTTTGGACCTGCATGGATGAGGAACAAATTTGAAGAGCCAGACTCTAATTTCCAAATTATAAAGAACAACGAAAAGATTAGAGACTTTTTTGAAGAAGAATTAAACCTTGTCATTGACGAAGGAGATGGAATTGTACTCATAACCGGATGTGCACACAGAGGGATAATAAACATAGCCCAAGATGCGCTTGAATTGTTTGACAAAAAAATCAAACTCCTTATTGGAGGATTTCATCTTTACAAATCATCCGAGGAAAAGGTTGATAAAGCTATCTCGATCCTTAAGAGCTTGCCAATTGAACAGATAATACCGCTACACTGCAGTGGGGAATTAATCAAGAAGAAATTTGGAATGTTGTATACATTTTAGGTGGTAAGTGAATCGATAGTGTTAACTTGTAGTGATGAAAGAGTGTAAGTGTGAAAGAATGCAATTGATATTGCCATTGTGTGTTTTCCAAAGATTCTTCACTACACAAAATCCTTGAATATATTTCGCTAAGTTCTTCGTATTCTTCAGCCCTCGCTTGAGTCGGAAAAAGTCTTTCAACAATGAAAACTTAGATTCACATTGATTGTTTTTACCGAGCGGTACCACTACGTGATTGATATTTCTGAACAACAGCTTTACTGCACTTTCATATGCACCAAGTCCATCAGTAATAAGTTCAATGTTTTTAGGTTTTGAATTACCAAAGAACTTCTCGAGCAATACTTTGACTTGTCCCATATCACGATACTTTGAGACATGCCAACAAAGAATTAAGTTAGTTTCGTGATCAACTAATAGCCAAACATAGTACTTTTGTTCTTTGAACACAAGAACAGTTTCATCAGCATGAACTGAGAAAACATTTTCGATGGTAAATGTTGGGAAAAGTACAGAGAATAAAGTACACAATTTAATAACCCATTTGTATATGGTGACATGAGATACTTTGATATTAAGAGAATGAGCAAGAGAGCGATAAGACATATTGTGTTTCATATACAAAACAAAAGCCTTTAAGACGAAAAAGATAGGGAAGCGGAAATATTTAAATTTCTCAGGAATAAGGGTGACTGGTTCGGGGAGGTTAAAAGGTACTCTATCTTTGGTACGACAAGCTCTACAACGGAAGACAACGAAAGAGCGACGGACTTTGTAAATTTCCATAGCTTTACCACAAGAAGAGCATTTGGGATATGGGAAAGGAAAGTTTTTGCGTTTTTGAGAATGGGAAAGTTTGAAGGAATGATGGCAGAGTTTGCAAAGGAATTGTTGGTTACCGTATTTGTCGTGACCGTTTTTGTATAAGCTGGTGGAACCGCATTTTGGACAAGAGAGTGTTGAGTTGTTCATATCGGGATACCTCCTTTGTCGAGAGTTGGTTGGGGGGTGTCCCCTCTTTATAAGGATAATGCGGTTTTTGGAAAGTTTCAATACTTTTAGTTAACATTATCAGTGAATCTGCAGGAGGGATAAACTTGAAAGACCTGAGGTTTGAAAATGAAGAAATTGAATACAAAACAAGTTGGAAGGATGAATACCTTAAAACCTTGTGTGCTTTCGCAAATACAAAAGGCGGACAACTGATAATCGGCATAAAAGACAACCATGAAGTTGTCGGTGTTCAAAATTTTCAGAAATTGCTGGAATATATTCCAAACAAAGTAAAAAACTCCCTTGGGATAATTCCATCTTTAGAGATTAAGGTGGTTGATGGTAAAAACATACTCGTAATCTCTGTCCAACAATATGATACTCCCGTTTATTATGATGAAAAAATATATGTACGTTCAGGAAGCAATACAGTAGAACTCACAGGTCAAGAATTAACAAGGTTCATATTTAAGAAATTTGGAAAATCTTGGGAGAAATCTCCTACTTCAGTAACCATCGATCAACTTGACCTTTCAACTGTGGAACTTTTCAAAAAACTTGCAAAAGAAAGATTATCAGCTATTTCAGAGGACGATTCGATTGAGAAAGTACTCTACAATCTTGAACTAATGTCAGAAGATGGGTATTTGAACAATGCCGGAGTTTTATTATTCGGAAAAGACCCATCAAGACAAATAGACGCTCCCTGGGTGCGTATAGGGAGATTTGGCAAGAGTAATTCGATACTTGATACAGTTGATGCTGTTGGTAACCTTTTTAGACAGCTCGAAATAGTTTACGAGGCTATTAAAAAGAATATAAATGTCAGATTTTCCTTTGAAAATGCCACTGAACGAAAAGAAATTTGGGACTATCCTCTTATTGCGATACGAGAAGCAATAATAAACGCGCTTGTCCACAGAGATTACGCGGTGCAACAAGATACGCAAATTAAAATCTTCGACAATGCAATATGGTTTTGGAACCCCGGAACACTACCTGAAGGAATAAGAGTTGAGGATCTGAAAAACTCTGTACACATTTCTAAACCAAGGAACAGAATTATCGCCAGAGTATTTTACTATGCCAGAATGATAGAACAATGGGGAACTGGAACAAGCAGAATTATCGACTCTTGTCTAAACCAAGGCTTACCTGAACCAGAATTTAAGGAAGAGAATGGAGGTTTTTCTGTTTACCTATACAAAGACATGTATACTGAAGATAAACTTAGAAAAATGGGTCTAAATGAGAGACAAATAATGGCAGTTATTTACGTACAAAGAACTGGAAAAATAACGAACAAAGAATACCAGGAATTAACTGGTGTGAAAGAAAGAATGGCTGGGTACGAGTTGAACGAGCTAGTAAAATTAAACATTTTGGAAAGAATTGGAAAAACAGGGAAGGGCACTTTCTACACTATTAAAGGAGCAAAAGGCGCAGTGAAGACGCAATAAAGGCGCAGAAGACGCAATTTGAATTTCTTATTGCCAAAGACAAACTCATCAAAATAACCAATTCTATTTATGCCTTTGGACCTGCATGGATGAGGAACAAATTTGAAGAACCAGACCCTAATTTCCAAATTATAAAGAACAACGAAAAGGTTAGAGACTTTTTTGAAGAAGAATTAAACCTTGTCATTGACGAAGGAGATGGAATTGTACTCATAACCGGATGTGCACACAGAGGGATAATAAACATAGCCCAAGATGCGCTTGAATTGTTTGATAAGAAAATCAAACTCCTCATTGGTGGATTTCATCTCTACAAATCATCCGAGGAAAAGGTTGATAAAACTATCTCTATTCTTAAGAGCTTGCCAATTGAACAGATAATACCGCTACACTGCAGTGGGGAGTTGGTCAAAAAGAAATTATCATATGAAGTGCTTTGAAAGGATGAATTGTCACTATGGAAAAAGAAACCTCAAAAGTGTTTTGGGCATTTAAGAGTCTCGATGAATACCAACGAAGAATTATTAAAATGTCCGATAAAAAAACAATCCTCCTCGCTGGACCTGGACTGGTAAAACTACACTAATTGCAAACAAGATTGCCTATCTATTACTCAGTGATGTCAAGCCTTCTGAAATCTTGCTCTTCACATTTACAAACAAATCCGCCAAGCAGATAATCTCTACTGTTGAAAAAATAACAGAAATTAACCTATGTGAAAATAAAATTCTTTCCGGCACGTTCTATACCATATGCAACACCTGGCTCAGAACATACGCAAATGAAATAGATATATCACCAAACTATACCATCTTCGACCAACACGATGCAAAAGAGTACATGAAACTACTAAGTTTAAACAAAAATATCGAAGCATTTTACACAGATTACTACCTTGCCCACGAAAGCATACTCTACAGTCTGTACTCAGATTCAATCAACACCTGCACTCCACTTTCTTAACTTATCGAAAAGCAATTCCAAAATCGGCCAAATGCCAAATCACTTGTTGAGAAATTTTACAACGCTTACGAACAAGAAAAGGCAAAGCGCAACATACTAGATTTTGAAGACTTACTTTTTAAAACAATCAAACTATTAAACGAAAAACCGACTATCCGCTCTCAAATCAAATCCCAATACAAATGGCTCTTTGTCGATGATTTTCAGCCCACAACTCCCATCCAATACGAACTTCTCAAAAAACTTTTATCAGATAACCACTTTTTCATCACAGCCGACGATGCACAGAGCATCTATTCCTTTGCCGGAGCAAGGCTTGATAACCTAAAAGATGTCATGAAAGACTCAAAGATTTTGACACTCAAAACCAATTACAGAAGCACAGACAAAATAGTCACACTGCTCAACTTTTTCCTACCAAAAAGCGCAATTCCAAAAGAATTGAATGCTACCCAACAAGGGACGCAAAAGCCAGTAGTTATTATTGCCAAAGACGACGAGGAAGAGGCACAAAAGGTAGTGCAAATAATAGAAAAACATTCAGCGCAAGGATATACATATAAAGACATTGCTGTGCTATCAAGAAAAAGCGACTACCTTTACAACGTGCAAAGAAAATTGCGTAAAAGACAAATTCCATACGTCAACTACTCAGATAAAAGAATTAAAGACCAAGCATACATAAAAGACATGATTTCCTTTCTCAAAATCTTCCAAAATCCGTTTGATTCGATAGCTTGGTATAGGATTCTTGTAAATATCGAAGGTATAGACGATGAGGTTGCGTTTAGGGTAATGAACGTGCTTAGAGACTTTCAAAATCCGCTTGATGCATTCTTTGAAATGAGTGTAAGTAACTGCGACTTAGCATTACTAAAACAGGTGTTCAAAGACTCCATGGATAAATTACACTACGAACAACTAAAGACCTTCTACGAAAACTTCTGTAAAAGCACAATATCACAAAAGTACGAAATCAAAAACAAGCTCAGCGAAATCGATAGGAACATACAAAAGCTAATAACCTTTGCAAGTGGATACTTTTCCAACAAAGACTTTATCGACGACATCACGTTGGCTTCAGATATATTGTCACTGGGAAATCCTGATAATCTTGATATATCCAATACAGATGCGATAACCCTCTCAACAGTTCACCAAGCAGTAGGTAAAGAGTGGAAAATCATCTTTATCTTAGGAGTTAATCTTGGTGATTTTCCTGACTCTCGCTCAGTCCAAGAAAGCTTACTCGACGAAGAAGAGAGGATACTTTACACAGCTATCTCGAGGGCGGAAGAAATTTTGTATATCTCCCAATCGCAATGGCACAAAAGGGAAGATAACCCACATAAAGACTTGCCTGATTTTGTTGAGAAGTTGCCGAATGATTTGATAGAGAAAGTTTAGATTTGATAGGGTGTGGCTGTAAGTGTTTGGTGCCAATAGTTATAATAGGCATAATTGAACTTTTTTGATATTAGTTTTGTAAAGTTGGAAAGAATTAGACGAAAAAGAGATGTGAAAAATAATTAAGAATAGCCAAACAACGACAAACTACTAATAGCTTAATCAGTTCCACAAAGCACCAAAACGCTTGTGGAATTTTTTCTTTTTGCGAAAAGATGTGTTACGTAAATAAGAAAGTGAGGTATAATATTAAATGAGGAACCTAAAAACTTTTGTGCTTTGTTGAAATGTCATTTCATTACTTTTTGGAGAATATTTTAAAATGTCGTGTTGGGGTGATGAGTTTGTACATAATTACCAATAGAGAGAATGAAGGGAAAACCTTAAACGAGCGTCTTAATGAGCTTATCAGAGTATCTAAGCAAGTAGATATTCTTGTCGGATTTTTTTATCTATCTGGTTACAATCTTATTCATAAAGCAATTGAAGAAAATCCTGAATTGACCATGAGAATTCTCGTAGGTCTGGATGTCGGTAAGAATGAAGACTTACTATATGAATTTGCTTATAATGATACCAAGTCAAGAAGTGAAAGTGTGGAAAAGTTTTTTGAATCAATAAAAGTTGCATTTAACGATGAAATGACGGATAATGCTGATTCTTACAAACTTTTTCAAAAGCTAATTGAATATATTAGTGATGGAAAAATCCAGGTGAGGAAAACAAGGGAACCAAACCATTCAAAACTCTATATATTCCATCTTGCCGACAAAACAATTAGACCTGGTCTATTCATTACTGGAAGTAGCAATCTAACAAAAGCAGGACTAAATGAACAGCAGGAGTTCAATGTTGAAATCTCTGACTTTGGATTTCAAGAAGCATATAAATTCTTTTCAGACCTCTGGAATAGTTCAATTCCAATTACTGAGAAACAAGAATGGAAGGAAAAGTTTATTAGAATCCTTTCACAAGAAACCCATCCCGGAAAAAGTGTGTCACCTGTTGAAGCCTATGCATACATATTGAAAACATACATAGATTCAGCAATTCCAAAACATCCAGTAGATGAGTTTAGAAAATTACTTTCTAAGAATAATTACACAGTTTTCACATACCAAATAGATGCTATAAAGGATGCTATTTCCAAATTAGAGAACCATTCTGGAGTTATCCTTGCCGATGTTGTTGGTCTTGGTAAAACAGTGATAGCTCTCGGGATTGCGAAGATACTTAGGGAAAAAGGTATAGTAATTGCACCTCCTGGTTTGGTAAATATGTGGGAAGAGTATCTCAAGCAGTTCAGAATGAGGGATGACTGGGAGGTATTTTCCATTGGTAAGCTTGATGAACCGCTCGAATACGTGAGAGAAAACCCCGAAGTTTCATTGGTTATTGTTGACGAGGCACACAGGTTTCGGAATCCAAAAACAAAGAGTTATGAAAAACTCTACAACGTTTGCTTCGGAAGAAAAGTAATCCTTCTGACAGCAACACCATTTAACAATAGACCATCTGATATATTCTCTTTGATTAAGCTTTTCCAAAGCTCTAAGAACTCCACTATCGACTTGTCACCAAACATTGAATCGAAGATAGCGCGTTTTCAATCCGAGTATTCAAAGCTCCTAAAAATTAAGAAATACGCAAAACTCCAAAAAAAGCAAGACGAGTTAGTCCGACTGTATCAAGAGGTTTTCAAGAAAACGATAAGTTCTATTGGTAAGGAAGAAATTAACGAGGTAGAAGAGCGAATAAAGAAATTATCCAAAGAGATTAGAAGGTTTATCGAGCCTGTGATAATCAGAAGAAACAGAATTGATTTGAAAGAAAACCCAAGATATAAAGAAGAAGTTGGTCAAATGTCAATTGTCAAAGATCCAATCGGTAAATTCTATGAACTAACAAAAGAACAATCAGAATTCTACGACAGAGTCATAAACGATTACTTCGGAGAACCTGGCAAATTCATAGGTGCAATATACACCCCTTACTTTTACAGGGAAGGTGTTTTTGACAACGATGAATCCAACTTTGAGTATTTAAGTCAGAAAAATTTAAAGGACTTAATAAGAAGATTACTAGTCAAACGGTTTGAAAGCAGCTTTGGAGCATTCAGAAATTCCGTAAAAACAATAATGACAAATTGTGAGAGAATCTTAGAGTTCATAGAAAGATATGGTTATTATACGTTTGATAGAAAAATCCTTGAAGAAATGGATGAGCTCGAAGATGATGAAGTGTTTGAGCTCATTGAACAAAAATTGGCTGAGGGATTAAATGGAGCTTCCAAGGTTGATAGAAACTCAATATACGATATATCTGAGTTTAAGAAAAAAGAAGAATTCATAGAACATATAAAGCATGACCAGGAACTCCTTCAGTCTATTCTTATTGAAATGGAAGACCTAAAATTGACAGAGGTCGATCCAAAGATAGAAACACTCAAATCTACACTTTACGAACTGATAAACGAGAACCCATCAAGAAAGATAATAGTATTTACAGAATATCGTGATACTGTAAGGTACATAAGGGATCACCTATCACAAGAATTTAAACTGCTGGCAGTTGACAATGATCTCACAAATGAACTACTTGAAAAGATAAGGTCTAACTTTGATGCGACTGTAAAAAAGGATAAGAGGAGAGACGACTACAATGTTCTTGTAGCTACTGATAAGTTATCAGAGGGTTTCAATCTGGCAAGAGCTGGTGTTGTAATAAACTACGATATTCCCTGGAACCCTGTCAGGGTCATTCAAAGAGTTGGAAGAATTAATAGAATTGGTCAAAAGATATACGACGAACTCTATATAGTCAATTTCTTCCCTACTGAAAAAGGTGAAGAACAGATCAAACAACGCGAGATTGCTGAGACAAAGCTTTTCCTTATCCATAACGCCCTTGGTGAGGATGCAAAAATATTCTCAGAAGATGAAGAACCAAGTGCATCTAAACTCTACAGTAAACTTACAAATTACGATGAGATTGAGAGAACAGCAGAAGGTGACAAGAGCCCGCTAACAATAGCTATGAAAGAATTCGATAACTTGAAAAGACTCATTCCAGATATAGAAGAAAGAATAAGTAACATGCCACCTAGAGTTAAGGTATCGAAAAAGAGTGAGGGTAACGAAAATCAAATACTCTTTGTCAAGAAAAACAACAGTCTCTTTATAATCCGATACAACTATGCTACACAGGAAATTGAAGACACACTGGATTTAATTGATGTACTTTCTGACATCCGCTGTGATGCAAACTGTAGGTCAAATAAGCTAAACAACAGATTTTGGGAAGCGTACAATAAACTAAAGGAACATCTTAAATCTCTGGAAAAGCACACGAAGGAAATATCTAAAAATGAAAGGAAAGCCTACAATGCTCTTAAAACACTACTTAATCATCCAGAACTTGAAAGTCACCACGAAGTAATCAAATTGTTGATAAAACACATTGAAACATTCGGTGGGCTACCGGAAGCCACACTGAAGGAGATAGAAAGAATTGGAAAAGTTTTTGAAAATTCCTCTGAAATATCATCTCGCGAAATCAACAAGTTAAAGGAGAGGATTGACGAAATAGTGAACCAGCTCGGCGGTAAAGATTACCTCGAGAACGTCCAGCTCTCAAAACCAAAAATAGAGATTATGATATCGATAGAGAATACCCGTTAGATATCTTAACGATTAAGGAGGAATAAGAAAATGAAAACGGAGGTCTTTGTCGAAAAACTTCTAAATTCGAATGAGCCTATTGAAAATATTGTTATTGACTACATTGAAGAACGCAATCCTGATTTCCAACGTGAGCTGGAATATGTCGAACTACCGGGTTTGGAAATGCCGGTAATACGAATTGGACTTCTGGAACTTGACGACAGTGCCACACTACATTTTTATTTGGTGAAAATGGATGGGACAATAACGGAAAGAAGTTCGAAGAAGCGGCAATTCGAGATTGCAAAGAAAATTCTCTCGAACCAATTCGCAGATGCTGGAATCTTCTTCTTCCATGATGAGAATAGGAATTTTAGAATTTCTTTTGTCTACAAGCAATATTTTGGAACAAAAGAAAAATACTCTCACTATAAACGATACACATTCTTTCTTTCAAAAGAGCGTCCGTTTAAGACATTCATTACGCAACTCAAAGATGTCACTTGGAAAAACCTGAAAGAAATTAAAGAAGCATTCTCCGTTCAACCGCTTACCAAGCAGTTCTACAAGGAACTTCAGGCCTGGTACTTCTATGCAATGGACAAGGTCAAGTTCCCTGAAGATTACAGATTCTCAGACGATCCAGAAAAGGATAAAGAAATCCGAAACGCAACAAATTTAATCAGGTTGCTGACAAGACTAATTTTTGTTTGGTTTCTCAGGGAAAAAGAACTAATACCCGAAAAATTGTTCGACGAATCCCAGCTTAAACACATTGTCAAGGATTTTCTTGTGAATGAAGAAAGCAGAAACTACTACAACGCTATCCTTCAAAACTTATTCTTTGCAACACTGAATCAAAGGCAAAAAGACCGTGCTTTTGCTTCTGAAGGTGGAAAACCTTACAATCCTCATTATGGAGTGAAGACCCTTTATCGCTATGCTGACAAGTTTCTCATCTCTAAAGAAGAAGTTCTTGAACTTTTTAGGGATATTCCTTTTCTGAACGGTGGTTTGTTTGATTGCCTCGACAAAGAAGACCCAGAGAACAACAATAAGGTTGTATATATAGACGGCTTCTCAAGAAATCCTTCAAAGCAAGCGATAATACCAGACTATTTGTTCTTTAATGACAAGGAAATCATAGCCGATTTATCAGCTTATGGACTTTCAAGAAATGAAAAGGTGCGAGGATTATTTAACATCTTTCGTGACTACAACTGGACTACCGATGAAGCATCTCCAATAGATGAAGAAATTGCGCTGGACCCAGAATTGCTTGGAAAAGTATTTGAAAACCTTTTAGCTTCGTATAACCCAGAAACATCAGCATCGGCAAGAAAGGCTACAGGAAGCTACTACACCCCTAGAGAAATTGTTGACTTTATGGTTGAAGAAAGCTTAGTTGAATACTTGAAAGACAAGGTTCCAGAAATCGAAGAAGAACGAATCAGACTATTGATTTCTTACAGTGACGAGCTTCCGGAGTTTTCTGAAAACGAAAAGGAAAAGTTGCTCCAAGCAATTGATGAAATAAAGATTCTTGATCCTGCTTGTGGTTCTGGCGCTTTCCCTATGGGTATATTACACAAACTTGTTCATATTATAGAGAGACTGGACCCAGAGAATATACATTGGAGGGAACTCCAAAGAAAAAAGATAAGAGAGGAAATAGTGCAAGTATTTCAGGATCAAGAAATAACCGATGAAGAAATAAAGCGTGCGTTAAAGGAACTTCAGGAGGTTTTTGATGAATCGTTAAACTACCCCGACTATGCAAGAAAATTATACATTATCGAGAACTCAATATACGGTGTAGACATCCAGCCAATAGCTGTTCAAATATCTAAATTAAGGTTCTTTATATCACTCATATTAGACCAGAAAATAGACAAAACGAAAGAAAACTTCGGTATCAGACCCTTACCAAACCTTGAAACAAAATTTGTTGCAGCAAATACACTAATAGGACTTGAAAAAGGAACACAAATAAGTCTTGGAGAAAGCGTGATACACCAAGATGCTGAGGAACTTCGAAGGCTAAGGCACCGATATTTCACTGCAAAAACAAGAAGACAAAAAGTGCAACTGCAAGAGAAAGATAAGAAACTAAGAGAGAAAATAAAGAAAGACCTTATCTCCGTCGGATTCCCAAGTGAATCGGCGGAGAAGATTGCTTCCTTTGACCCGTTCGATCCAAATGCTTCGGCTGATTGGTTTGACTCAGAATGGATGTTTGGTGTCAAAGATGGATTTGATATAGTCATTGGGAATCCGCCTTATGTAAGGCAAGAAAGAATAAAACCTCTTAAACCTATCCTTGAAAAGCAAAATTACGAAGTTTTTACATCCACTGCTGATCTTTACGTCTATTTTTACGAAAAAGGATACCGCCTTCTTAAGGATAAAGGGATACTAACATATATAACAAGTAACAAGTGGATGAGAGCAAAGTATGGAGAAAAGCTCCGAAGGTTTTTAAAGGAGAACGCACAAATTTTAGAACTTGTTGACTTTGGAGGATACAGAGTATTTGAACAGACGGTAGATACGAACATAATTCTTCTAAAAAAAGAGAAACCAAGCTTAAATCACGAACTTAAGTATGTTGAGGTAAAAAGTGACGTCGAAGATTCGATAAAATTCATTCAAAACAATTGGCAAAAGATGCCCCAGTCGAAACTTTCTGACAGTGCATGGACTCTTGCTGATGACAGGATTTTGGCAATAAAGGAAAAAATCGAAAAGATTGGTAAACCTCTGAAAGATTGGGATGTTAAGATTTATCGAGGAGTGCTGACCGGTTACAATGAAGCATTCATCATAGACACAGAGACACGTAATAGGATACTTAAAAACTGCAAAACAGAAGAAGAGAGAAGAAAAACAGAAGAAATCATAAAACCAGTCCTCAGGGGAAGGGATATAGGAAGGTATTATTACCAATGGGCAGGGATGTGGTTGATTCTTATTCCGGCTGGTTGGACAAACCAAAACCGTGGATTGTTAAACCCCGAAGAGTTCTTCAGGCAAACTTTCCCTTCACTTTACAATTACTTCATGGAATTCTCAAATGTAGAGTTTCGTGGAAGGCAGAAGGGGTTGTTCACAAGGGATGATCGTGGAGACTATTGGTGGGAACTCAGACATTGCGATTACTATTCCGAATTCGAGAAGGAAAAAATTGTTTGGCAAAGGGTGACTAAATCGCCAAAATTTGCATTAGTATCAGAAGTCCTGTACTGCGAAGCAACAACACACTTTATAACTCATATTCTGTCTGGGACTCCAAAAATCACAGGAATTTTAAAATTTATCTTAGGAATTTTGAACTCAGAACTTTTTGAATTTGCATTCTACAAGTTTTATATGGGTGGAGGTATTGAAGGTGAGATAAAAGGTGAGTTCATTGGACGTTTTCCGATTCCTGAAATCGAAAAACTTGACCAGGCCGATTTTATCACAATTTTGGAGCTTGTGGAAAAAATCATTGATTTGAAGATGAACAGTTCTGAAAGGCAAACTGCTGATTTGGAGAAACAAATTGACAGGATTGTTTATAAGTTCTATAACTTAACAGAAGATGAAATCCAAATTATCGAAGAATCTAGAACAAACGAAGGCTGATAAAAATTTAAGATTTCATCGGATTATCTTAAAAGGCTAACACCTAAATAAAAATAAAACATGTCGATCTCTTCGGTGTTAATAATTCACAAGAAAATGTGAGTCAATGACCAAGTAATGGTAGATGAAAATGAAGAAAAAATTCGAACAATTTAGAGCGGAGCGATGGCTAATTTAATAAAAGAACATCAAACGGCTTTTGGATATATTTTTGATTGTCCAGTAGAGTTATTTATAAAACGATTTTAAATACGTTAAAAGTAAACTTTCGTCGTTATGAATCGAACGAGAATATCTTTTAGAAATATCTTGATAAATCCTTGTGGGAGTGACAATATGAACAACAAGATTAATGTCAGAGAAGGTGTAAACATAGCATTTGAGATGCTTGAGGAAGAAATCGGTAAAATAGTTAACAACCTTGCTAAAAGCATTGCTGAGGTCTCTAAAAAGCAGGACTTCGAAAGAACTAAAAAGTTGATTGACATAGCCCAAAGGATAAAAGAGTATAAGAATAGGTTAATTGCTTTCAAAGAAGAGTGGAGAAAGATTATCGGAAATGAGAAAGCTATCATCACACGGATTGAAATCAGTTCTCAAAACGGTAGTTCCGAAGCAAGAGAGCAAGCTCCTAGAGAATTGAAACAAAACAATAAGACAGGTATGAGAACTCCTGAACGGGAATTTATTATCCCGATACTTGAATCACTAATCGAGCTTGATGGTAAAGGAAAAGTAAGTGAGGTGCTAAAATTAGTCTTTGAAAGGATGAAAAACAAACTAAAAACCTACGACCTGGAAAAGATTCCCGCGGGTGAGATTCGTTGGAGGAATACAGCAAGATGGGCAAGGAAAATGATGATTAAAGAGGGACTCTTAGAACCCAATTCTCCTAACGGCATATGGGAAATAACAGATAAAGGAAGAGAGTATTACCTACAACATGTTGAAAAGTTGAAGAGTAATAATAGTGTGAGACAAACTTCAGAATAATGCGAACCCATGTGCTGAAATTTTAACATTGAGTATTTTTAGGAGGCGGTAGGGTGGCAGACGGCAAAGATAAGAGCAAGGGTGTGGAAGTTGCGTTTGAGATTCTGGAAGAAGAAATTGACATAGCAATTAACGATCTTAGCGAAAGAATTGCTGAGCTATCTAAACAGCAAGAGTTTGAAAAAGCAAAAGCACTTATTGAAGTGGGGCAGAAGGTAAAAGAATACAAAGAAAAAGTAATAGCACTTAAGAAAAAATGGCAAGAGATTTTTGAACGGGAAGAGATTAGAAATGAGACTTTTGAAACAAGCACTCAGAAAAACGATGATGAACTTATCAATTCTGAATCAGTACAACGTGTCATCAAGAAAGCGAAAGAAAGACTAAAGAAAGGGATGAGGACTCCAAAAGAGGAATATGTTATTCCAATACTAGAATCCCTAATAGAACTTGGTGGAAAAGGAGAAATAGGACAAGTTCTCAAACGAGTCTATGAGAAAATGAAAGTGAAACTAACATGGTACGATATGCAGAAACTACCAAGCTCAGGAGAAATACGTTGGGAAAATGCTGCACAGTGGGTGAGATTTGATTTGGTAAGACAAGGTTTTTTATCAGATAATTCTCCACGGGGTATTTGGGAAATCACAGAAAAGGGAAGAGAATATTATAACAGATTACTTAAGAAGTAAGTGAGAGACTATTCTATAAGTATTAACGTTTAGAGGAAGAATATCCAAAATGATTCCAAAAACTTTTGAATGTTATAAACCCATCCTCGAACTTCTTGCAGATGGAAAAGAACATACGATAAAAGATATAATCGAACATTTAACCAAGTATTTTAACGTTACAGAAGAAGAAAGAAGGATGAGGCTTGCAAGTGGTAATGATTTTATCTTCATTAATAGAGTTAGATGGGCGATTTTTCATTTAAGGAGAGCCTCAGCTATAGAATATCCAGAGAATGAGAGGGGTGTCTATAGGGGTGTCTATAGAATAACGCACCGAGGCTTGGATGTATTGAAAAAGAATCCTAAAGTGATTTATTCCAAAGATTTGGAAAAGCTCGCTGATAAGCCAGAGGATAGTAATACTGGCGATCCAACTGAACAACCACCCGAAGAAATAATATCTGAACAACTCGAGGTTCTTAAAGCAAAGCTCAAAGACGAATTAAGACGAAGGATTCTTGAAAAGAGTCCTCATTTTTTTGAGAAGCTTGTTTTGGAATTGATTGTGAAGATGGGATATGGTGGGTCGTTCGAAGAAGCAAGCAAAGTGCTTGGGAAAAGTGGGGATGAAGGTATTGATGGGGTGATTAAAGAAGACGTTCTCGGGCTAGATAATATATACTTACAAGCGAAAAGATACAATCCTGGACAATCGATAGGTAGAAAGGAAATCCAAAGCTTTGTTGGCGCACTTCATGGCAAGGGTGCAAGAAAGGGTATATTCATCACAACCGCATCGTTTACCAAAGAAGCTCTGCAATATGCTGAAAATATAAAGGACATAAAAGTCGTTCTTATCGATGGTGACAAGTTGCTTGATTATATGATTAAATACAACCTCGGAGTGCGTGTGGATAGTGTTATTGAGATTAAAAAGATTGATTCGGACTATTTTGAAGAGGAGTAAAGGTTGAGAGATTTAAATAAGCTTGAAGATATGTGGAACAATAAAAGAAGCTGAACGGAAAATTGTCCCGCTCAGCTTTTTTATACAATGTCTTATTTACTTAGCAATGCTTTTGCCTCGTCCAACGTTGGTATCTTCCCACTCAATACTACTTTTCCATCAATTGCCA
Source organism: Fervidobacterium pennivorans (assembly GCF_001644665.1). Classification (NCBI taxonomy): domain Bacteria; kingdom Thermotogati; phylum Thermotogota; class Thermotogae; order Thermotogales; family Fervidobacteriaceae; genus Fervidobacterium; species Fervidobacterium ngatamarikiense. Next base: position 785,519 of record NZ_CP011393.1, on the reverse strand, counting down.
CTGCTGGGGTTGCAACTACTCCTCTGGAAATGATTTCGTCGATGTCTTGGACTTTTTCGATAACTGCGTCAATTCCAAGTTCCTGAACTGCCATTTCCATGATTTTGATGGTCTGTTTGCATTTTGGACAACCTGCACCGAGAACTTCAATTTTCCTTGCCATACAACTACCTCCTCATATTAATTTGGTTGTATCAAGCTATCAGCCCATATATCATTCCAAACAGAGTCGAGAAAAGCACAACGAGTCCGAAGTAAGTAAATGCTTTCTTTTTGCCGATAAGTTTTGTTATAACTATCATGCTTGGCAAGCTAAGAGTGTTTCCAGCCATGAGCAATGCAAGTGTAGGACCTTTTGCCATTCCAAGTTGTGTGAGTGCTTGAACTATAGGAACTTCTGTAAGGGTTGCAAAGTACATTAGTGCACCTATAACGGAAGCTATAAAAGTTGAGAATATGTTATTCTTTCCAAGCAAGTAAACAACTACATCTTGTGGCAATAGTTTTGTAATTACTCCCGCAAGGAATACACCAACAAATAGATATGGAAGTATTTTTTTTTGCAAAGTCCCAAGTTTCAGCTATCCAGCTCTTTGTTTGGTCTTTTTCAAATCCAAATACCGCCATTGTTAATATGCTAAGTCCAAGAAAACCCAAACTTGAATATTTAACGGTTGGGTTAATCTTTAGTCCTGAGACAATGATGAAGAGTAGTTGTATTAGGAAGAAAACAATTGCTTTTACGTTATCTGTACCATCCGAGGTTGTCTGAACAAAGCCACCAACGCCTTTTTCTTTGAATAAAAGTTCCATAATAAGACCTATTATTATCGCTGCTGTAATTGTTGCTATCATTCTGGCAATCCCTAAATCCCAACCGAGTACGCGTGCTGTCAAGAATATTGCAGCGATATTTATCGCAGGTCCAGCAAATAAGAATGTCGTTGCAGGTCCTATTCCAGCACCTTTTTTGTATATACCACCAAAGAGTGGAAGAATTGTACAGGAACACACAGCAAGAATGGCGCCACTGATTGCAGCAATCGGATAGGAAATGTATCGTTTTGCATCAGGACCAAGGAGTTTTAGAATAGCATCTTTCTTCAGCATGACAGAGATTGTTCCTGCAATAAAGAATGCAGGCACAAGGCAGAGAAGAACATGTTCACGTGCATATTCGTTGAGCATCTTGAAACCGTTGAGAATGCTTTCACTAACAATCGGTAAATCAAATGGAACGAAGTAGAAAATTAAAAATACAATAAGAATAGCTATAAACAGTTTAATCTCACTTGCCACTTGGATTCACCTCCGAATAAGTATGTTTTTCTACAATCTCTAAAATTTCGTTCAATAGTTTGTTATCTGAAAGTCGATATCTGATAGTGTTGCCCACTTTGTTATTTTCGACCAATCCACTCAATTTCAAAATTGAAAGGTGTTGAGAGAGGTTAGGTTGACTTACTTCCAGCAAAGGAAGAAGTTCACAAACACACAATTCACCATTTTGTTTTAGAAGCTGTAATATTTTTAATCTTGTCGGGTGACCGATAATTTTCAAAAGTTCAGCCACATTTTCCAATTCCATATAGACCACCTTCCATAAGGAATTTTGTTTTCCATTTTTAGTATATAAGAAAATTCGAATATTATCAATAAGGAAATATAAAAATTAGTGCCCTTTGTTTTAATTGCTTGGAAGTTGAGTATAGAGTATTACGATAATCAAAGTAGCCATTTAATTGTATTAAAAACCTGGCTATTATATCTGCGCACTAAGCAAGTATTTTGTATTCTTTTGATTTGCGTAGATTCTTTATGTAATGCTTTGATTTGATTCATTTTCGAGATTGGGATGGTATAATAAAAAAGCACGGCTTCAGGAAGGACTGAAGCCGTGCGGAATGAACTATGGGAAATTCGATATATTACTTTTCACGGATGGCTTTTGTGAAGTTTCAGATTTACCATTTTACAAACACCTGGATTACACATTCGGTTGCATTTCCGACAATGTCGTAAGCAACAGCCTTAATTGTGACTGCACCGTCCGATACACCATACCTGTCTCCAAACCTTCCTGTGTTGAAGTTATTTGCTCTGTCTTTGGGCCAAGGTGCGTTAGCCAATCCGAATGATGTTGTGTAAAGTGCATAAAGGTGGTTGTCATCACTTCCGAAATATATTACACCGTCTTTACTGATTGCCAAACCGGAAGCTATATCCTCATCGGCTTGGAATCTCCATTTGAACTTTCCGTCAGGAGTTATCGCATACAAGTTGTTATCGTTGCTACCTACGTATATAATACCATCAGCGCCAATCAATGCGGAGGAAGTTATTGAATCTCCTGTTCTGAGTTTCCACCTCAACTTTCCATCAGGTGATATAGCGTAGAGATGATTGTCTGTACTACCGAAATAAATAGTGTCGTCAGGTCCTATAACTGGGCATGAAAGTATTTCTCCGTTTGTTTTGAATTTCCATTTCAGTTTTCCGTCTGGTGAGACTGCATAAAGGTATGTGTCTTTGCATCCCACGTAGATTGTGCCATCAGCTCCAATAGCGGGTGAAGCCAAGATTTCGCCATCCATCTTGAATTTCCATCTGAGCTTTCCTGTGGGAGAAATTGCATATAAGTACTTATCAGTGCTACCTACATATATAGTGCCGTCGTTACCAATCGCTGGGGAAGAGTAAATCCAGTTCCCAGTTTGGAATATCCATTTCAACTTTCCCTGTGGTGTGAGTGCATATACGTAACTGTCTTTGCTCGCAAGGTAAATTGTTCCGTCTGGAGCTACAGCAGGTGAAGACCAGATTTCATAGCCAGTTTTAAATTTCCACTTTAGCTTACCATCTGGTGTAACAGCGTAAAGATAACTATCACTACTTCCAATGTATATTGTGCCATCGTTGCCTATTGCAGGTGATGACCAAATCTCGTAGTCAGTCGGGAATTTCCATTTGATTTTTCCATCAGGTGATATTGCATATAGGTAACCATCAAGACTTCCAATGTAGATTGTTCCATCATCTGCCACAGCTGGTGTTGAGAGTATATCACCATTGGTTTTTATTTTCCACTTGAGCACACCATCAAGGAGGTTTAAATTGAATTCGTAAGGTTCAGAGGTTATCTCACCTACTTTCTGACCGGCAACGTACAATTCAACTTTGGAAACTCCGTTTTCATCACTTGCTGTTACAACTATACTCGATTCTTTTGTTATTTTTGAACCATCTCTCAAATCTACAAATGATACTTTCGGAGGAGTTCTATCGATGATGAGGGTTATGTATTTTTCTGATGTGTTTCCATACTTGTCCTGCACAATTACTTTTAATGTATATGGTTTTTCTTTGTATTCTGAAGTGTTGATGTTCAAAACGGCAAATCCTGTTTTACCTTCGTGGATTTTTTGTTCGTCAAAGTATGTTTCCAGTTTTTCTATTCCGCTCTTATCGAATGCGTAGATGGTGATTTGAACATTTCCAGTGACTACGGCTTTGTCATTGTACGGTGAAATATAAACCTGTGGTTCACTGTTGTCTACTTTAACAAATAGTGTTTGTTTCTTTTTGTTTTCCGCAACATCGTAAGCAACTACGGTTAGTTCCAGCATGATTCCAGAATAATCAAGTTCATCGACGATATTTGCTGTATTTCCAAGATTTCTATCAAGCTTGGGCCAAGGACTTGCTGCTAATCCCAACGAAGAAGATTGAATTGCAAACAAATAACCATTTGAACCTGAGATGTATAACCTACCGTCATCACTGATTGTTGGAGACGTTAAAACTCCTGCATCTTCTTCAAGTTCTAAAACCCATTTCTTTTCACCTGAAACAGTTATCGCATATAGATACTTACCAGCTGTAACGTAGATTAAATTATCAAAGCCAAGTGTAGGAGATGAGGTAACAGGATTATCAGTTTCAAATTCCCACTTTAGCTTACCATCTGGTGAAATTGCGTAGAGTTTGTCGCTGCCTATGTAAATCGTCCCATCTGGACCTATTATTGCTGAGTACTTTATACCATCAGGTGTCAGGAATTTCCATTTGAGTTTTCCCTCGGACGTGATTGCGTAAAGGTATTTATCACTACTTGCGATAAATATGCTACCATCAATGCCTAGTGCTGGAGATGTGTCTATTTCACCTTCTGTTTTAAATTCCCAAAGTAATTTACCTGTTGGTGTTAGTGCATACAGATGCCCGTCCTTACTACCGATATAAATTGTCCCGTTATAGTCTATAGCTGGTGACGAAAGAATTTCACCTTTTGTTTGGAACTTCCATTTCAGTTTTCCATCAGCATTCACAGCGTATATGAATCCATCTCGACTTCCAAAGAAAATAGTACTATCTTCTGTGCTAATGGCTGGTGATGAGTATATTGCATCCCCAATTTTAAAATTCCATTTCAAGGAACCATCCGGGTAGAGCGCATATAAATACCCATTGAGATTTGCAACATATATGGTTCCATCGTTCGATATCGATGGTGAAGCGTGAATTCTTCCGTTTGTTTGGAATTTCCATTTAACTTGTCCAGAAGGGGTTAACGAGTACACAAAACCATCGTAAGTTCCTATGTACATTGTTCCGTCTCTTGCCAGCGCAGGACTTGACCATACTTCAGTATTCAACTTTGCCTTCCATATTTCTCTTCCTACGTTTTCTATGTTTGGACTTCCAATTTTTGGAATCTGAACTGTGTTCAGGTCGATAACAAATGTATATGGCGGAGTTAGTTTTTCTGCTATCTTCTGACCTTGCAAATACAATTCTACTTTGCTGATACCATTATCATCTTTTGCTTCAGTTTCTACAGTGAACTCTTTTTTTACAAAATCTCCATGCTTTGGAGCTTTGAAGTAAAGAACTGGTGGCACGTAATCTGGAATGACTTTTATAACTTCCTGTGCCTTGTTACCAGATTTGCTATACGCAATTGCTTTAAGCTCCAAATATGAGCTGATTCCCGATTTGTCACCAAAAAGTGCTGTATTGCAGGCATTTCCTTTGAACTTGGGCCACGAACTGTTCGCAAGTCCAAACGAAGAAGTTTGAACTGCATAGATAATTCCATTTGCCGTTGTGAAGTAAATCGTTCCACCAAGATTTATAGCAGGCGACGAGATAATAGCAGCTGCTGCTTTGAAGCTCCAGGATAACTGGCCATCGGAAGATAGACAATAAAGCATGTTATCTGAACTTGATACGTAAATTTTGCCATCAGCACCTATTAGTGGAGAGGAGGTTATTTCTTTCTCTGTTTTGAATTTCCACTTTTGTGTTCCGTCCGAAGAAATCGCATAGAGATAGCCATCTTTACTTGTTGCGTAAATCGTTCCATCAGGTCCTATAACAGGTGAAGAGACGATGTCATCACCAGTTTCAAACTTCCATTTTGGTGTTCCGTCAGAATTGATTGAATAAAGGAAATTGTCGAGGCTTCCAAAGTAAATTGTACCATCGTTTGAAATTGCGGACGAAGAGGTTATATCGTTATTCGCCTTGAACTTCCAAATAAGTTTACCTGTGGTGGTGACTGCGTAAAAGTAGTCGTCAGAACTTCCAAAGTATATTGCATTTTCTGTAATAGCCGGTGAAGAGGAAATCCAGCCACCGGTTTTAAATTTCCATACAAGCTTACCATCCTTCGTAACAGCATAAAGATGCCCATCGTAGCTTCCAACATATATCGTGCCATCTTTTCCTATGGATGGAGAAGAAACGATGCGGTCATTCGTCTTGAATTTCCATTTCAGTGAACCATCTGGTTTTATAGCATAGAGGTATGTGTCTGAACTACCGATATATACAGTTCCGTCCGGTCCTAATGCAGGTGAAGAAAAGACCTCACCACCGGTTTTAAACTTCCATTTTATTTTTCCATCAGAGGATATGGCGTAGAGATTAGTATCTTTACTCGCGATATAAATTGTTCCATCAGCTGTCAATGCCGGGGAAGATGCTATGTAGTTGCCAATTTGAAGTTTCCACTTGAGTTGACCAACGTTAACTGGAATTTGGAAATCATAAGGTTCATTAGATTTTTCCGAAATTTTGAAACCGTTAACGTATAGCTCTACTAATTTAATACCCTTTTGGTCGCTGGCTGAAACACCAACTAGGAACTCTGATGAAACGTAGCCCCCATTCTTAGGAGAGATAATTTTTACGTCGAGTGCGAATGCCAAGATTGATAAGAAGATTAGGATGACAGGTAAAATTTTAAGCCCCGATTTCAGAGAAAACCTCATAACTTCACCCCCTGATTGAATTTATTACAATTAAAAAAATACAGCAAACAAAATATCCCCCTATTTTACTCTGGGTAGAGCAAAGTAATTCACTTATCGCTTAACCAACTGTTTTACAGTTTGCTTACGCACTCCAAGTAATGTTTTTCGAAAAAAAGCCTGCATTTTTCTGGCAGACGCTTAATTATTTTTTGAAAAGTATCATAGTTATATCGTCTTCTTGTAAACCTGGAGCACGCAAATGTAATGTTTTGAGATATATCGTCGACGTAGTATCATTTGGTGAAAGTATATCAAGTAGCCCCTGACTAGTAAGCATTCCCGATTTTGTTTTTATTTCCGTTAATCCATCGGTATACAACAGCAAGTTCCCATCGTTTAGATTGTGAGTGTTGATGACGGATTCATCGTATTCTTCAGAGAACCCGAATCCGACAGGTATTACATTTTTCGTTTCAATCAACGTTTTTTTGGTCACATTTATTGGTGAAGGATGTCCCATGTTAACGAATCTATAAACCCCTTCGCTAAGTTGACCAATAACGCCTGTGAGGTATATGTTTTGAAAGCTGAATTTTTTGAGTTCGTTTTCCAGAAGGAACGGTAAACCTTGTAATGGAGGGTCGAACGCAATTATTGTATCCAAAGTAGTACGAACAAGCATACTTACAAGCGCAGCCGCAATACCGTGTCCGCTTATGTCTATTATGCCTACCCAAGGTGGATTGTAATATATCATATCCCCTCCAAGTCCAGTAGATGGACGATAGAAGAATTCGATATTTTCGGTGTTTTGTGGGACAAAACTTTCTTGAATTCTTATAGCAAGGCTCATATCTGCATCCATTTTTTCGACATCAGTGAATAATTCAATGGCACCAAGTACTTCGTTATCCTTTTTTATGGGCAAACCAACAACTGAAAACGGGCGCCTTTTTCCTGATTTGGTAAGTCCATACACCGCAAATGGTACTTGAACTGGGATACCATTTTTGATTGATTGATAAAGTGGACACAGCTCAGTATTACACACAGGAATACCCGTTCTGTCAACATGGTTCAATACTTGTTCAGCACAAAATTTACCAACTACTTCATTTGCTTCGTAACCTGTTAACTTTGTAGCCTGCTTGTTCCAAAAAACGATACGTCGGTTTTTATCTACAACGTACGCAGGTATTTCTAGCTCATCAAGAAAATCTACAACTTTCGTTTCTTGAAGATGTTCTAATATCCCTTCTGAGAACATACTCTCACCACCCTAAGATTTTTTGCTGACTTTATTTTATTCTAGAAATGAATTCTTTAAGCCAGTCTTTGTATGCCGTTTTGTCGAACAGCAGACTTTCATTAAAGGTCAGATTAACAATTTGAATCTGGTCCTCTTCTAAATTGTTTTCAACGATTACCTTTGATAACGGCATTACAATATAAGCTCTTGTGTTTGGAAGAATCTTCCAAAACTCGTCTGTGTAGAATGAAAGGTCTGAGAAAAGTGTGCTTGTTTCATTCTCTGTTGTTAGCACTTTCCCAATCTTATTAGTTGCAACAAAAGAAAGCAGAATTTTGTGGGGTGTGTAAAAACAAGAACTGTCTACAATGAAATAAACGTCTTTGGAAATTCTGGCGCTGTCTGGTTCAATGGGAATTTGCTTCTTTTCTACTTGACGGTATCTATAGCGTGTTATTAGTTTCGGGTAAAGATAAGTTGGTTCATCTATAAGTCTTGAGATGATGGCTGAAGGGATGGTAGCATCACCATCAGAGGCGTAACGCAAATCGAAAATTATGCTTCCGTTCTTGTTTGACAATTTTTGAAATACATCTTCTACGACTTTCATATCCTCTTTTTTTGAAATATTAAAGGTGTTAATCTTCACAATGGTGTATTGTCCCAGGTTGTATAGTTCAACGGGTGTTAAATGCATATCTTTTTGAAAATCTTTAAAGGAAATGGTTTTGATGTAAGATGTGCGCTGAGCAGATGAATTGGGTAGTTGATACTTTATTTGTAAAGTACTTGCATCAATTATCTTAGGATAGTGTGGTAGGAGCTTATCTACGAAGGAGTAGACCTGTTGGAAGTTCTCACACGTGGGATACAAATTCTTATACTTTTCTAAGATATCCTCTATAGGATAACCATTTATCGACAATATAGTCGAACCAACGGGTATTTCACATTCGCTCATCGAAACAACGACTTTTCCATCGACGTACTTAAACCTTAAGGGTAATACTTTGTCCGTTGATTTTAGTGGTATTTCCAAACGGGTTGTGTTGTCTTTAAAAATCGAAAGTAACGGGTAAACCGCGAGGGCAAACTCGTATGGTGTTTGACGTTTATCGATTGTTAGTTTTGTGTTGGTTAATTCATAAATTAATTTGGCATCAACGAGGTCAACATGTCTGTCTCTAAGCCATTCTATGACAACTCCTAAATCGACTTGGAGAGCATATGGAGAGTAACGAAAGTGCTCGTAAGCATAAATGGCGATGCCACCTATTACGAATACTGCAATTATGAAGATTATAGTAAAATTAATCCCTTTCATTACCTATCACCTCACTTTTAAATCGTGTTTCTTCGTTTTTATTATACTACTTTTTTTCAAACAAGTGTGTGAAGTTAGGGCTGTGGTTGGTTGAAAAGTAATAGATTGAGAGTATAATCTTTTTAGAACGCGGTCTGCCAGGAGTGAGATTGGATGGGGAAGTTAAAATTTTTAAACATAAATGTTATTTTTGCAGCAATGACTCTAGTAATATTGCTCAGTTTCAGTCTATCATTTGGTCAAACTTGCGGTAGTGCGGATTATTTTGACGAGTTGAAAGTGGACTTATCGTCTTTATTTAAGACCAATGATTCGCAAATTTATCTGTTCTCATTAGGAGCGTTTAGCTTCGCACTCGACAGCACTGTTAACGAGAGTCTCCCGAGCTCGGATTTTTTCAAAGTCTTGAATGACATTGATATTTTTGATTTTGCATTAATTTCAATAATAGCATCGGGATTGATATTTCCATTTGATAGCTACACAGCGTGGACTGTTATCGAAAGTTTTGCAGTGAGTGTGCTTATAACAGGAACTATAAAATTTCTGGTGGGGCGTGCAAGACCTTTTGTTAATGGAAATCCTTTTCTTTTTAAATTCTTTTCAATGGAAAACGCCTACCAGTCGTTCCCATCAGGACACGCCGCGATAAGTTGGGCGATATTTACACCTATTGCCGAAAGGTTCGGGAAGTTTTGGTACGTTGTTCCGACAATATTCTCACTTCAACGACTTTGGTCAAAAAACCACTGGTTTTCAGATGTTTATTATGGATTTCTTCTTGGATACACAACGGGATATTCTTTGTATTATTCGAAAAGTGACTGATTTCGATTAATCTTCACCTTTGAGACCTCTTGTGGGGGTGATAGAGTTGTTCATTTACGAGTATGATAGGACATTACCGTTCAACCTTAAGGTAGAAAAAACAGAAAAGTACGAATTGTTGTCGTATGATACGGTGTATGAACCTGATATTCCCGAATCAAAGAGGATTTACACATATCGTTTCCGTTCAACAAATCCTTGGGCAAAGGTTATATTTTTACATGGAATAGGTAACGGACATATACCTTACCTGATGTGGTTTGGCGAGTATTTTGCTTCGAAAGGTATCGAAACATTTTTTGTGATTCAACCATATCATATGCAACGTGCAAAACCGGATTGGAATGGTGGCGAACCGTTCTTCCATCATTCGCCAGCACATTGTGTCGTTAGATTTCATCAGGCGGTTAAAGATGTGAGAAGAACTATTGATTTGCTTGAGACGCTTGAGGATGTGAAAAATCTTCCAACAGGAATTCTGGGATTCAGCTTCGGTGGTATGATAACGGCAATGAGTATGGCTTTGGATAAGCGATTGGAGGCAGGTATTATTGCATTTTCTGGTGGAGATTGGCGTTGGATAAACTGGTATTCACCTTATGTGGAACCTGTTAGAGAAGGATATGCGAAATATAGTAACGAGTGGGGATGTAAGGACGAGCAAAAATGCATTGAACTAAGGAGTGCAAGTAGAAAAAAGGTTCACTCACTGAAAAGTATAGATGAGATATTCTCACTTACGCCGATGTGCTTTCATTACGACCCAATTTCGTATGCGAAGTTTATCGACCAACCAGTTTTAATGTTCACAGGGGTGTTTGATAAAGTTATTCCGCCTCAAGCCTCTAATGGTTTTTACAGATTACTACCAAATGCAAAAAAGATATCTGTGCCATCTGGTCACAAGTCATCATATTTGTTTAGAAGGTTCATCGGTAGAGCAAGTGTGAAATTTTTGAGAGATTGTCTTATCAAAAATCGAAACCGAAATGCCCATCTTAATATCGTTTGATGTTTCATTTTTAAGAAGTCTTCTCAAACTGTCGGTTCTTATGGATAACCTTTCAAACGAAGTCCCAGGAGGAACCATAATTTGCCAAGTATTACGACAGTTATAATAAGAATAACGAGCACCGCTACAAGAACACTGCCGTTTCTAAATTTTTCTAATGATTTCAGGAATAGAGCATTTTTTCGTTTTTTCATGAAAATTTCCCCCATCCCCGAAACGGATAATGTTAACTAAAAGTATTGAAACTTTCCAAAAACCGCATTATCCTTATAAAGAGGGGACACCCCCCAACCAACTCTCGACAAAGGAGGTATCCCGATATGAACAACTCAACACTCTCTTGTCCCAAATGCGGTTCCACCAGCTTGTACAAAAACGGTCATGACAAATACGGTAACCAACAATTCCTTTGCAAAGCCTGCCATCATTCTTTCAAACTTTCCCATTCTCACAAACACAAAAACTTCCCTTTCCCTTATCCCAAATGCACTTCTTGTGGTAAATCTAAGGTTTTTGTGTAGTGAAGAATCTTTGGAAAACGCACAATGGTAATATCAATCTCATTCTTTCACACTTACACTCTTTCATCACTACAAGTTAACACTATCCCCGAAACAATGGTAAGACAAAATTTCTAGTTTACGTTCACTTTTTAGTATATCACACCATTCTCAACAAAATGAAACCCCCGACCAAAAAGTCGGGGGGAAAGTTTATAAATGGGCATTTGCTTTATTCTCTGAAGAACGTTAGATACGCAATAAAGAGAATTGCAAGCATCCATGTGAACCAATGCACTTCTTTGCGTTTTCCAGAAAGCGTTTTGACGATAGGATATGTTATTATTCCAAGAGCTATACCATTCGCAATTGAGTACGTAAATGGAATCATCGTAAGCGTTACAAACGCAGGAACTGCATCCGTTATATCATCCCACTTGATACTCATCAAACTTTTGACCATAAGAACACCAACGAATATAAGTGCTGGAGCAGTTGCAGCAGCTGGAATTGTCAATGCAAGTGGTGAGAAGAATAACATTGCAAGCATGAGTAAAGCAACGACAACTGCCGTTAAACCTGTTCTTCCTCCAACTGCTATACCGGTGCTACTTTCAATGTAAGTCGTAACTGTCGATGTCCCAAAGAGTGCACCTACAACGGTTCCTATAGCATCCGCGAGATATGCCCTTGTGCCTCTTTCTAATTCTCCGTTCTTCTTTGTGAATCCTGTTCCCTCAGCAAGACCTGTTAGTGTCCCGAGTGTATCAAAGAAGTCAACAAAGAAGAATGTGGCAACAACGACCCAGAAGGTTCCAGAAAGAAGGGTTTGAGCATCGAACTGCAGTTTGAAGAATGTAGGAGATATGTCGGGAATCTTTCCTATTATTCCTTGATATTGAGTTACGTTGAAAAGAGGAGTAGCTCCAATTATAGTTGTAAGTATGATACCAAGGAGAATCGAACCTGGAACGTTTAATGCGAAAAGAACTACAGTTATAAAGAAGCCAAGAATCGCCAATAATGTATGAGGTCTATTTAAATGTCCAAGTGTGACGGCAGTCACAGGGTCAGGCATTACGATTCCTGCGTTTTTAAGACCTATAAGTGCTATAAAAAGGCCTATACCGGCACCTGTTGCTGCCTTAACCGGTTGTGGAACGGCTCTCGCTACAAATGCTCTCGCGCCTGTAACCGTCAGAAAAACAAAGATAAGTCCTTCAATGAAGACAGCTGTTAAAGCTAACTGCCAAGGAATTCCAAGTTTTAAACAAACCGTGTAGGTGAAATACGCATTGAGCCCCATACCAGGTGCAAGTGCGAATGGGTAATTCGCGTAAAGTCCCATAATGAGTGTTGCAATAGCACCACCTACGATGGTTGCAACCATAAATGCACCATAGTATGAGTTGTAAAGAGCTTGGTCAATAATCTTACCTGTTTGGTCAAAAACTCCTGGGACTGCTTGAACTAGGATGGAAGGGTTGACAAAGACGATGTATGCCATCGTCAGGAAAGTGGTAATACCGGCTACAACTTCTTTGCGAACCGTAGAACCTGCTTGTGAGATACCGAAATACCTGTTGATACTCTCCATACTCTTTTCCCCCCACGCTAAGATTTTGGGAATTTTTGCTGGGAAACTTTTTCTTTTTTTTGTCTGTTTCCCAGCTTGGTTTTTATACTTATTTCAACTTAATTTTTGTTCTGTTTTCAAACTCTACAACAACGCCATCAACTATTATATGGTCAATGTCAGTGCCTTCAACCATTTGAATAATGGCGTCTTCAAGGTCCTTTCTCTCTTTGTTGAGTTCTTTTATGGTTTCTTTGACTCGCAGGTATCTTCTAACAAAGTTCTCTAATGTCTGTAAAAATTGTTCTTTCTGTGCATCACTAATAATTTCTGCCATCTTATAACACCTCGCTTATCTTTTCTACTACAAACTGAATTTCTTCATCTGTAAGTTCTGGAAATATCGGGAGCGCAAGTGTTGTCTTAGATAATTTTTCTGCGACAGGAAAATCACCTTGTTTGTACCCATACTCAGCGAAACATTTTTGTAAATGCAAAGGTAATGGATAGTAAAGTGCTGTTCCAATTTCATTCTTCGTTAGGTGGTCTCTGACTCTGTCTCTTGTTTTTTCGTCTTCGAATTCAACAACATATTGATGGTAAACGTGGCTTCTGTAACCTTTTTCTTCAACCTTTGGATACTTTATTGGGAGTTTCTTTTCTTCAAAAAGTCGTTGATATGTTTTCGCTATTTCTATTCTCCTTTGGGTCCATTCTTCTAAGTGCCTAAGTTTGATGCTAAGTATTGCAGCATGAATTGAATCAAGTCTTGAATTGTAGCCTATCATTTCGTGATAATACTTTTTCTTAGAGCCATGTTGTCTAAGCATTCGTGCACGTTCAGCAAGCTGGTCGTCATTTGTCACTATCGCTCCTGCATCTCCATAAGCTCCAAGGTTTTTAGTTGGGAAAAAAGAAAAAATGCCAATATCGCCAAAGGTTCCTGATTTTTTGACAATATTGCCGATTTTCCCTTCGCTTCCTATAGATTGTGCGGCATCCTCCAATATTTTAACACCAAACTTTTGTTTTAGGAAGTCCAATTTTTCAAAATCAACAGTGCGACCGAATAGATGTACTGGGATTACAACTTTTATCTCTTCTTTCTTTAACACTTGTTCTACCTGGTTCAGGTCTATGTTGTAAGTATCGGGTTCAACATCGACAAATACAGGAATACCTCCGTTGCGAACAATACACGAGGCAGTAGCAAAGAAAGTGTAAGGAGTGGTTACAACCTTTTCACCCTTTTCTATTCCAATAGCATGGAGCGAAATAACAAGCGCGTCACTACCGTTAGCTACCCCAATTGCATGTTTAACATCTAAATATTCTGCAAGTTCTTTTTCAAACTTTTCAACACTTGGTCCAAGTATAACTCTTCCATCCAAAATAACCTGGTCGATCGCATCCAAGACTTCTTTTCTTATTTTTCCATACTGTCTTGTCAGATCGAAAAGTGGAATCATATTAGCACCTCCATAAGACCTTATCGTTTTGATGAATAGTTAATTTTGCAATGTTCTTCTGAGAAAACTAGCCTTACAAATTCAGTACTACGGAAGCTTATGTAAATATCATATCCTGGATTCTTTTCGATAAAATCTAAAATACCTTTATTTTCACTAACTGGCTGAAAATCCCTTGGCAGGTGAATGAACTGTTCCATACCTATTTTGGACTGCTTTAATGGTTTGGCGTAAATTTGGTATTCGCCGACTTGAACTTCAAAAGCTTTTAAATATTGTTCAGCAATTGTTCTATTGTTCATATTGTAATAAAGCATTCCCAAAAACAACTTACCTTCAGGGCTTTTTTCAAATTTTCTTATTTTGCTTAAGTCAACTTGGTACCCAGCTAGAAATTTCCTTGCCTCGATTGCCAACTGACCAAATACACACCATTCAGGAGCAGTTATAGTTTCACCTCTGAGATAGGCTTTGTGAACATTCAAACACGTATGGTTTTGGATAGGATAATCCCGGCTACTGTCAATGTAAACACCTAAGAGAACAACCAACGTAGCAAATCCTCTTTCACGCACAGCAGTGTTTAAGCTTTCCTCTGTTGCCTTGTTAAGATACATTTCGTAAATAAGGTTCCATAATGATGATTTTCTTGCTAACAATGTTAATATTTTCTCTATGCCATCGCACGTTCCTTTTAATAGTTCCCTTTCAAGTAAAAGCAACAACGGGTAGATTTGTTCAGGATTGTTTTTTAAGAATGTAATAGCCTCTTGTGATATATCTTCTCCGTTGTACATAGCTGATAAAAGCCTGTTATAGTTCGCTTCGATTCCACTTGCTTGTTGGAAGGATTCTTTAGCCTGTGATATATTTCCTTCAAGTAAGCGAATTAAACCTTCGTAAATAATCTTCCAATTAATGTTTGTGACTCTCGTCATGAAAGTTTTGAGAGTCTTAAGTACATCATCTATGCTTGCATCGTAATCCTGAAAGTTTATATCATAAAGCGTTAGACTTTTGTCTTCGGACAAATGAGCTGTGGTAACTACGCTTTCTCGAAGTTTTTTGATAGTTTCTTCGTCAACAGTAGATGGCTTTTGCTTATCTGTCTTCTTTTCCTTAAGCAACCCTTTCTTTTTCAAGTCTTTTTCGAGTTCCTCTTTAAGTTTCATAAGGTTTCTTAACTTATCGTCTTCGTTTTCGAAACCGCCAGTCATATCATCACCTCTTGTTCTGAATAGACTTACTTCAGGCGTTGCACAATACTGTAGTATGTGCTTCCTATAATTACGTGGTCATGGACAGTTATACCCAAGACTTTACCGGCCTCTACCAGACGTTTGGTAATTTCTATATCATCTGCGCTCGGAGTAGGGTCCCCAGACGGATGGTTGTGGACTATAATTACCCCATGTGCATTTCTCGCAAGTGCTTCTCGAAATACATCACGTGGATGGGCAATTGATGTCGTTAACGTACCTCTTGAAATATCGGAAGAACCGATGATTCTAAGTTTTGAGTCTAAGAATATAACTCTCACAACTTCTTGAGGAAAGTTCTGCATATCTAAGCAGTACTGAAAAACTTTTTCTGGAGAATTTAAAGGTCCTTCTGAATTCTTTACCTCTTCTTTTGCTAAGCGTTTTGCTATCTCTAAAGCGGCAATGAGTGTTACTATCTTCACCATTCCCAAACCTTTTACTTTTCTCAAATCTTGCACCGTGGCCCGCGATAGTTTATATAAGCTTTTCCCGTTTTGTTCGAATATTTCTTTTGCAACAGTCAGCACATCCTTGTTTTTCGTTCCTGTGCGCAAAAGTATTGCAAGCAGTTCTTCTGTACTGAGGGCTTGTGGACCCTCTTTAAGTAATTTTTCCCTGGGACCATTTTCGAGTGGCATATTTTTGGATAACCCCCCTATCCAACAAAACCTGCCAAAGCTTTGGTATAGGTAATCCAACTACATTTGTATAATCACCAATAATTCTTTCAACAAAAACACTGCCAAGTCCTTGTATGCCATAAGCCCCAGCTTTGTCTAATGGTTCACCTGTTGAAATGTAGTATGAAATTTCCCAATTGCTAAGTTCTCTGAATTTAACTTCTGTTTCTTCGAAAAATGTTATCTCTTCACCTGATATTTTAACACAGACTCCAGTAAAAACTTTATGCCAATTTCCTGAAAGCCTTCTAAGCATTTTTTCAGCTTCACTTTCATTGGATGGTTTTCCAAAGATTTCCCCATCTAACCATACAATTGTATCAGCTGTGATGATGGCATCGACCTCATTAAGCTTGAAATGATATCCATCTTTACCGGATGTTAGTTTATAGAAAACAGCCGCACATTTCTGTCTGGCAAGTTCTGTAACTACAACATCGGGATTGTAGATTTTTCCATCCGGTACGTCTTCAGCGATATCTGGTTTTACAATCTCGAATGGCAAACCTAATAAGGAGAGCAACTGTATACGCCTTGGAGAAGAACTCCCGAGTATAATCAAATATATACCTCCCCGATTACAATCTCAAATCATACCAGATATTTCTGATGCTCATATTGTAATCTTTAAACTTATCTTTTGAACACACAACACCTTTGACTTCTCTTGCAAGTCCCAATATCAGCTCATCGGCTGGTGAATGGTAATAAGTGCGTTTGTAGTTAAAATACCTCGTATGAAATTTGTATTTAGCATTTGCATCGAAAACCAGGTAAAATGGGAAATACGTTTGGTCCAATTTTGAGATTAATTCCAAAAGTGTATCTATTCTTTCTGGACCTCTGAGTTCAAAAGCAAGAAGTATGTTGCTGCCATCTATAACCACTGGAATTGTTTTTGACTTTGAGTTCAACACTTTCCATACATATGGATGTACCTTGTTTTTTATCTCGCTCTTTTCTATTGGGTTGAGGTAATCAACAAAATCACTTATCCAAAGGTATTCTTCAAGGTTTTCAGGTTTGACTTTGAAAATTGCTGCCTTTACATCCCTCAAAAATGTGTCCTTTTCTATACTTTCCAGTGCATACAATTGAAGGAAATTTTCCAAGTTTGCTTCTTTGAGCTTTTGGCGTTTTTTTGCAAGAAAAGCTTTGTAGTTTTCAACTTTTTCGTCTGGGAACGGATACGCGGAAGGCTTTGACCAAAAGAGAAGTTCAAAAAGAATGTATCGGGAAAGCTTATTTTTCTCAAACTCAGATATTTTTATCTCAATACTTTCCTGGATTGTAAAAATACTATCGAGTAAAAATGAAAAAATAATAGGATTGACTTTTTTCAATCCTTGCTTGTCGGGATGTTCCAAATTTTTTGTAAGCACTTCAAGCTTTGCTTTGTCCAAGTTCTTGTAATTCTTCAAAATATCCACAATAACCTTTCTTTTGATTTCTAGGCTTCGTAATCGCTCCAAGTAAGCTTGGTCATATATATCCACGTTCCGAAAAACTTTTGACAAACTACCACTTCCTGGATTTTATTTGAAGAACGGATTTATTTCGAACAATCTTTTTATAGTCACTACCTCTCCGTGTCCTGGACAGATAAACCAATCTTGTGGGAGCGTTTTGAAAAGTTCTCTCAGTCTTTTTATCGTTGCTGTCATTTGTTTTCTCATTTGCACTTGTTCTGATTTATCCACATACAAGTCGACTCTGCCAATCGAATTGGAAAACACAACATCACCTGTGAAAATGACTCCTTCGAAGATTATTATCCTTGAGCCAGGTGTATGACCAGGCGCAACAAGTGTTTGGAAATATTCGTCTATATTATACCACTCCACCTCGAAAGCGAAAGGTTCTGTGAAAAATACCGATAGGTTCGATGTTGGATCCGTGAGCGCGATGCTGTCTTCTGGAGAAATGTATATTCTGTCAAAATCAATTTCAGGTAACCCACTAATGTGGTCATAATGACCATGTGTAATGATAACGTCAACTTGTCTATCTTTATTAACTTTTTCGCCTACACCAAACCCAGGGTCTACAAGGTAAGTTATGCCATCTAAATTGAATTTATACGTGTTAGTTTCGAACTCTCCGGATGTCTTAAGTACTTCAATCTGCGAAACGCTAAGCTTTGCACGGTTCATTGAATCCCCCCTTTTTTGAAAGAACTTTCTTAAAAGAACATTCTGTAGAGAATGTTCGCCGAAAATCCAGCAACTAACCCTGCAATTGTGTGCGAAAGAATAGCTTTGCTTGTAAGATAACGATAACCCAGAGCATCCATCATGCCAACATGCGTACTAAGGTATCCACTCCAAGTCATACCAACTGCTGTAAAAACAGCGATATCACTTGGCTTGATAAGCCCATGCTCGAGAAACTTTGGAACCAAGGCAAGTGCCGCTCCTGTTGAACCGAGACAAGTTATTGGAAATGCAATGAGTTGAGGATTATCAAACCCAAAGAGGAACTTGATGGGCCAGTATATGAGTTTTCCAAGTTTATCAAACAAAGCGATACCTTCATACGCAAGCCCCTGGTAGCCCATGGAAGGGTCTTTTGGTCCAAATGTTAGCATCATGACTAAGGTACTTATCACTAGTACTCCTGGGATTATGCCAAGACCTATGTCAACTCCTGTCTTGCCACCGTCAAGCATAGCTTCTAAAAACCTTTCGAATGCATTACCTTCTCGAATATCTCTGAAATGAGACACTCTTTTTTCCACTTCTTTGTGAACGCTTCCCAAACGTTTTTTGGTCGATATCGAAAATAATCTAACGCTCACAATGCTTCCAATCACTGTTCCTACGTTTCCTATAATAACAGCTGGTAGTAGATTAACACCAACTTTGCCACCTTGGGCAATAAAGAAAGTTGACACTATCATTCCCATTCCAAATGATGTTCCAAGATTACAAAGTAAAGGTTCCTGCCATTTTTCAAAATGTGATATGAAGGATTTATCTTTGGCAAGCGCTATTATCGCTGGGTTATCCGAAAAGTATGTAGAAATTATGCCCATTGCCGCGATACCTGGAAGACCATACAATGGACGCATAAGTCTATCAAGTAGTAAGTGAATCCAATGAACAATTCCAAACTCGTAAAGCAAACTAGCAAAAGCTCCTGTTAATACTGCCACAGCCATTATAAAAAAGACAGTATTCAGCAAAAGGTCATGAGCGGTTGCCATAAGAGTTTTAAAAAAGTTGGCACTACCCATCACAGATATAAATACCCAGAAAAAGATAATTACTACAGTCAAAAAGACAAAGCTCTCTAGTGAAAAGATGTGTTTCTTTTGCACACGTATACCTCCCTGACTTTTTTAATTTTGTCCAAGCTCTACTGGAAGTCTATCATCTAAAAGAAACATAGTCAAAAGTGTTCTGGTAGGAAAAATCCTGGTCGTTCAGTAATTAATCGTCGTTTGGTATTTAAAGTTTTATGAGATTCAACGCCGCTTAGGTATGATATAATTGACAGTAGATTAGCGAAGAAGACAATAAAGGAGGGAAATTTTTGTGTTAAAAAAACCAGAACTGAAGAAATTTTTCAAGTCGCCCGATTACACCCCTATGACTTTCAAAGAGTTGTGCAGACATTTTGAAATTAGTGACCCTAAAGAAAAGCAAAAACTAAAGTTTATGTTGGAGGATTTGGTAAATCAGGGTTACATATTCAGAGGTGACGACGGAAGATACACGCTAACGAAAGGTAATTTGCTTACTGGGATTATTGAATTCACCAGGAGTGGAAATCTGGCTTTTGTAACAACGGATGAAGGTCAAGAAATCGCAGTACCAGTTGAGAAAACGAATTTTGCAATGCACAAAGATAGGGTCTTGGTCCAAATCATAGGCAAATGGTATGAATTACCTGAAGGGCGTGTTGTGAAAGTACTTGAGAGGGGTATCAAACAATTCGTAGGAGTTTTTCAAACCCGAGGTCAATTCGCATTTGTGATTCCAGATGACCCAAAATTGCCAGTAGAATTCAACGTTCCTATTGAGGAGATAAACGGCGCAAAACCCGGTATGAAAGTTGTTGCTGAGATTATTAGATATCCATCTGCAACAAAGTCTCCTCAAGCACGTGTAGTAGAAGTTTTAGGAAGGGTTGAGGACCCCGCTACTGACTTTCCTACAGTTGTAATAAAACACAACCTGCCTGTTGAGTTTCCAGAGGAAGTGCTTAAAGAAACGGCACAACTACCGGATTATGTTCAAGAGGAAGATTTGGAAGGCAGGTGGGATTTTAGAGATGAAGTTATTGTCACGATAGATGGACCTGATGCAAAAGACTTCGACGATGCAGTGCAAGTGAAGAAACTTCCAAATGGGAACTACCTTCTTGGTGTTCATATCGCCGATGTATCTCATTATGTGAAACCTGGAACTGCACTCGACAACGAGGCATATAACAGGGCAACAAGTGTTTATTTAGCCGACAGGGTAATTCCTATGCTGCCTTTTAAGCTTTCTAATGGTCTATGTAGTCTTGTCCAAGGCGAGGACAGGCTTGTTATGTCTTTGATTATGGAAATTAACAAACAAGGAGACGTTGTCGATTACAAAGTCGGAAACGGAGTAATTAGAAGCTACAGAAGACTTGTATACGATGATGTTAATGCTTTCCTTGAAGGAAAACCTGAAGGCAATAAGCTCAAGGATTTGGCAGAACATATATATTTAATGAAGGAACTAAAGGATATCCTAAGAGAAAACAGAAGGCGAAGAGGAGCGATACTTGATATCGAGGGTGATGAAGTAAAGATTATCCTTGATGAAAAAGGCCATGCGATTGATATTGTTCCAAGAAAACGAGGCGAATCCGAGGTAATCATTGAGGAATTTATGATTAAAGCAAATGAAACCGTTGCCGAAATATTCCACAACGCGGGAATTCCATTCCTTTACAGAATACATGAAGAGCCGGATTTTGATACAATGCTTCAGTTGAAGAATTATCTAAGCGCATTGGGAATCAAAATGAAATTACCACAAAATATACACCCCAGGATTTTGCAAGAGCTTTTGGAAAAAACAAAGGATCATCCGTTAAGAAGCAGTATACAAAGGCTTTTGGTGCGCTCTATGAAGCGTGCAATATATTCACCGAGTAACGTTGGACACTTCGGACTTGCATCGGAAGCTTACACACATTTTACATCACCAATACGAAGGTATCCGGATTTGATAGTCCACAGATTATTGAAGATGTACCTTGAAACTGGTGGGGCTATTCCAAAGAAAGAAATTAAGAAGTTAGAAAAATACCTTGCAAAAGCTGCAGTGCATTGTAGCAAGAGGGAAAGAGTTGCTGATGAGGCCGAATGGGATTACGAAGCTTTGAAGAAAATTGACTACATTTCAAGACATATTGGTGAAGTATACGATGTTGTTGTCACATCGGTTACGAAATTTGGCATGTTTGTAGAGATACCAGACAAATACATCTCCGGTCTCATCCATGTTTCAACTCTTGATGATTATTACTACTACGATGAAATTAAGAGCTTACTTATTGGCAAGCACACAGGAACTGTTTACAGAATCGGTGATATGCTAAAAGCAAAAGTAGTGAGGGCAGATAAAGTGAGGATGGAAATCGATTTTGAAATAGCTTCAGCTGAGGATTTAAAGAAAATGAAAAAAGATAAGTCAGGTGAAAGTGTCAAACCAGAATCTGACACCAAAATAGAAAAGCTGCTCGAAGGTGTTAAGATTAAAGAAAAAGGAGCAAAGAAAAAAGGCAAAAGAGGGGATAGCGATGGTTCCGGAAAAAATAAGGGAAGAGGTAGAAAGACTAAGAAGAGAGATTGAGTATCATAACTATCGTTACTATGTCTTAGCAAGCCCAATTATCACTGATGAAGAATATGATAGATTGATGCAGAGACTTATTGAGCTTGAAGAGAAATACCCTGAACTGAGAACACCTGACTCACCAACCCAGAGGGTTGGAGGTCAGCCTATTGAAGGATTTGAAACTGTTGAACACAGCGAACCTATGCTTAGTTTGGATAACACTTACAACGAAGCGGAGATATTGAATTTCCATGAGCGAGTTAGAAAAACTGTAGGTGACGTAGAATACGTTGCTGAACTCAAGATAGACGGTGTTTCAATTGCACTTAGATACGAAAACGGTTTATTGGTGAGAGCTATCACAAGGGGCGATGGTTTAAAAGGTGACGATGTAACCGCCAATGTAAAGACCGTGAAATCAATACCCCTCAGACTGCCTGAACCGTTAACTATTGAAGTTCGTGGAGAGATATTCATGCCTGTTAGTTATTTCGAGGAATACAACCAGCAGAGGGAAGAAGAAGGACTAACACCATTTGCAAATCCAAGAAATGCAACAGCAGGAACATTACAGTTATTGGACCCCGCCGAAGTGTCAAAGAGAAACTTAGACTCTTTCATGTATTACATTGTTAAACCGCAACAATACGGATTGAAAACTCAATGGGAAGCTTTAGAGTTTCTTAAAAAACTGCATTTCAAAGTGAATCCTCATAGCAAGTTATGTAAATCTATAGAGGAAGTTATAGAGTATTGGAGAAGTTGGTCTAAGGAGAGAAGCAAGCTTGAATACTGGGTTGATGGTGTTGTCGTAAAGGTCAACGACTTTGCCAAACAAAACGAACTAGGTTGGACTGCGAAATCTCCTCGTTGGGCAATTGCTTTTAAATTCCCAGCACAGCAAGCAAGGACGAAAATCATAGGTATAACATACCAGGTAGGTCGAACCGGCGTAATAACGCCTGTTGCCGAATTTGAACCTGTGGAACTTGAAGGAACTATGATTAAACGCGCTTCTTTGCATAACTTTGACTACATAAAGGAGAAGGATATAAGAATTGGAGATTATGTGCTAATTGAGAAAGCTGGGGGGATAATACCACAAGTTGTTCATGTCGTTAAGGATCTAAGAACTGGTCAAGAGCAGCCTGTAACAGTTCCCGATGAATGTCCTGTATGTGGTGGTCCTGTAGGAAAGGAATCGAAAGAGTATGTTGCATACAAATGTCTCAATCCACATTGCCCGGCGAAATTGAAAAGGCATTTGGAGGTCTTTGTATCAAGACAAGCTTTGGACATTCAAGGCTTAGGACCAAAGATTATCTCAAAGCTTGTCGACGCTGGGTTGGTCAAAGATATTGCAGACATATTCTACCTCACCATCTTTGACCTTGCTCAAATCAGCGGTTTGGGTCCTAAGATGATATCAAACATATTGTCAGAGATTGAGAGGGCTAAATCTGTCAGTCTAGAGAGGTTGATTGTTGGACTTGGAATCCCCGGAGTTGGCGAAAGAACGGCAAAGATATTAGCAAGAAAATTCCGCTCGTTGGAAGAACTAGCAAACGCATCGATTGCAGACTTGCTTTTAGTTGAGGGCATTGGCGAAGATACTGCAAAAAGTATATATGATTACTTCAAGCTACCTAAGACAAAGGAGATAATAGAAAAACTTAAAAAAGCCGGTGTTAATATGAAAAGCGATATCGAAGTTAAGGAAGATGTTTTATCTGGATTAACGTTTTGTGTAACGGGAACACTTAAAAATTTCTCCAGGGAGGAAGTAAAGAAATATATAGAATCTTTAGGTGGACATTACACCGATAACGTTTCAAGAAAAACTGATTACCTTATTGTTGGTGAGAATCCCGGTAGTAAACTTCAAAAGGCACAGAAATTTGGAGTTAAAACCTTAACTGAAGATGAGTTTTTGCAGTTGGTTGAAGAAAGAAGAAAGAAAAAGGGTGAACAGCAAAAATGAGTCAAAAGGCATACGCTCTTTTAATGTTCGGGGGTGTTGGGGCTCGATTTGGTTGGGATAAACCTAAACAATTCTATGTTATCGACGAAATTCGCAGAAAAACATTGTTACAGTTCGTTGTTCAAAAGTTTGTAGATTTCAAACTCTTTGATAAAATAGTTGTTGTCTGTCCTGAAAAATACTTGGATGAAACCAAAAAATTGCTACGTGAATATATCAATTTGCTTGATTTTGTGATTGGTGGCGACACAAGAGAACATTCCGTTTGGAATGGACTGGCTTTCTTAGAAAATTTTGCAAGTGAAGAAGACATCGTTGTTATCCATGACGGTGCACGTCCTCTTGTAAGTAAAGAAATTGTTCAAAAGAACATAGAGTGCGCTAAACACTATGGCGCTGTAGTAACGGCAATCAACGCAACCGATACGGTCAGTTATTCCGAAAGCGGTGAAAGAGTAGATGAAATAATTCCGCGCAGTAAGGTATTCATTCATCAAACACCGCAAACTTTTAAATACCATATTATAAAGAGTGCTATGGAATCATGTATAGAGATTCTTCACACTTTCACCGACGAAGCATCAATAGTTACAGCATTCGGAATTGATGTTTATTATATCAGCGGGAGCAGGATGAATATAAAAGTTACGACATTAGAAGATGTGATTTTTGTTAAACGACATTTGAATGATGAGCATTTAGACTGAGGTAAATTATAATATTATTCCCAGGAGGAGATTTCCTTGGATGTGAAGAAGATTCTAAAAAACGTGCTAATAGCTTTAGTAATAGGTTTAGCTATAGTGAATATTATAGGTATCTTCTTTGCAAAACAAGACCCTATAAGTGCGCTTAAAAACTACCCATTCAAAGCTATAGTTGTTCTAATCTTACTAATGGCTTCAGATTACAGCTCTCAAGCTATCCGAACAATGATTATTGTGCGCAGTTTAGGTTACAAAATAACCTTTTTTCAATCACTCGAAAATTTCTTCCTTACAGTGTTCTTTTCTCTTGTGACTCCTATGTCGATAGGTGGTCAGCCTTTTCAGATATACCATCTTACAAAGTTAGGAATTCCCTCTCACGAAGCTACAAATATATCACTAACAAGAATGTTTGAAAGCGTCTTTATAACCTTTACGATAGACATCATGATGCTGAAAATTATACTCAGGGTTCTTAAGGGCACTCTCGGTTTGTCATTGATAATGGTAGGGTTCTTTGTTACATTTGGAATAACAATAGCTGGTCTTTTAACGTTCACCAACAGAGACTTGCTTTTCGCTATCTTTAAATTCTTTTCGAGAGTAACAAAATCAAAAAAACTTGAAGAAAGGGAAAGAAAGGCTTTAGAATGGCTCGATATGATGACAAAATCGACAAGAGAGCTGTTCCGCAAGAACTACTGGACCTTGATTGTTGATTTCATCCTGGGCATACTAACATCTTTAATTCCATCTTTCATGATTAAGTACGCAATTGAAGCTGTGAGTGCCAGAAACGTTCCATTATATGTTGTCTGGGGTGTAGTCAATATGCTCAATACAATTGTCTTTTATATCCCTACTCCAGGTTCAAGCGGTGGTGTTGAAGGGTTTTACCAATTAGTTTTCTCCCACATTTATGAACCAAAAGCTGTTATGACTGGGGTATTTGTGTTTAGGCTTGTAACATACTATCTTATTGTTTTACTTGGAATATTATTGATGTGGAAATTTGCAGGGTTCAGAGAGGAGGTTTCGCATGTCGACGGAATCGAACAAGAAAACGAGCAAGCACAGTCAACTGTGGATGATAATAAGTGATTCGCATGACAACATACCTAAAATCAGGAAATTCATAGAAGTTGCTAAGCAGAGAGAAATAACACATGTATTTCATTTAGGGGATATAGTTTCACCTTTTATGGCTCCGTATTTTCTTTTGGAAGGGGTTAAGTTCATAGGTATATTTGGTAATAACGATGGCGAAAAATTGTTCTTAATGCAGAAATTTCAAAACAAACTTCATAACCAACCATATGAAATGGAAGAGTCCGGTTTTAGAATCTTTCTGATGCACGAACCTTATGCACTAATACCTGCTATAAAATCCCAGCTTTACGATTTCGTCTTTTACGGTCATACACATCAAATTGATATTAGGAAAGAAGGTCGCACATTGGTAATCAATCCAGGCGAATCTTGCGGTTATCTCACGGGGAAAGCTACAGCTGTGATTCTTAACCCCGAAACACGTGAGTATGAAATCATTGAAATTTAACAGCGACTTATCAAAACTGTTTAGATATTTTGAGGACACATTTGAAAATGTATTGAACCTAACGACTGACACAGAATGTGTGGTGTGTGGTTCGCAAAGTTTTGGTAAAAGACTTTGCAAAGATTGTGCTTTGGTAATCAATGGTCCTCCTGCAATAACAACACAAAAAGTAGGTCCCCACGAAGTCCATTATTTTGGATTTTACGAAGATAAGCTTAGGGAATTCATCTTAGCTTATAAATTCAAAAACCATCATTCGCTTGCAAAAAGTTTTGGTGAAATGTTATACAAAACGGTTGTAGTAAATAACATACCAGTTGAACTCATAACATACGTTCCAGCGACAAAAAGTGCCAAGAAAAAACGTGGATACGACCATATGAGACTTATTGCTATTGAACTTTCAAAAAAGTTACGAATACCAATGGTAGATGCACTGAAAGCCGTTCGTGAAACAGACCAACTACTAACAAAAGACAGGGCAGAGGCTGTTAAAGGGAAGTTCGTCTTAAGAAAAGAAGCAAAACTTTTAGAAGGTAAGAAAATAATTCTAATCGATGACGTTTTGACAACTGGTAATACCATGTTAGAGGCTGTAAGAATACTTAAGAGCGCAAAACCTGATAATATAAGTTGTTGCGTGATAGCTTTAAACAAAGGTTGATAAAGTTTTGCATGGAGTAGGAGGCAGAGTTTATGGATAACATTCAAAACAATCAAGAGGTATACATAACCGAAAATACAAGTTTCGAAGAAATTGCGGAACATTTTCCATACTTAATACAGCCTTTACTTGAAAAAGGTATCAAGGTTATTGTGTGCGGTGATGTGAAATGGGGAACAATAGGTGAAGAATTAGAGAAATTAGGCTTGAAAAAAGAAGAAATTTTAAGTGAATTGAACGAAATTGCTCGGAAACAAGGAGGACCTGTTCGCTCTTTCAAATTGGACATCTAAAAAAGTTAATGAATCTTTGAAATTTTAGTGGTATAATATACTGCTATGGCGCAGAGGTTTATGAATTCTTTTAAGATTTTACTAATCACACAGTAGGAGGTGTAGGGTATGAGGAAGATTTTTTTGACACTCTTATTAGTTCTCTCAGTGACTTTCTTTGCTGCAACTAAGGTTGTTTTCTGGCATGCTATGGGTGGTGCGCAAGGCGAAACACTGAACCAGATTGTTAAAGCCTTCAACGAGTCTCACCCGGATATCGTTGTTGAGGCTATTTACATTGGAAACTACAACGCACTTCAACAGAAACTTCTCGCTGGAGCACAAGCAGGTCAACTCCCAACAATATCTCAAGCATACGCAAACTGGACAGCAAAGTTGCTACAAAGCAAGATTGTAGAACCGCTTAACAAATACATGAACGATCCAAAGATAGGAATAACGAAAGAAGAATGGGAAGACGTTTTCAAAGCGTTCAGGGACAACTGTACATGGGGCAACACAGTATACGCTGTTCCATTCAACAAGAGTCTTTACATCATGTACTACAACGCAACAGCACTTTCTGCAGCAGGTATAGGTGTACCGAAAACAATTAACGAACTTCTCTATGCTGCTAAAGCTCTTACGAAAGACAAAAATAAAGACGGAAAACCAGATGTCTATGGTTTTGCATTTAGAACCACAGTTGATACATTCCAGATTTTCCTCATGATGCGAGGTGGAGAAATCGTCAAGAAGGACAAGAGTGGCAAATACGTATCAGCAATTGATTCCCCAGAGACAAGAGAAGTACTCTCGTTCTTCAAAAAACTGCTTGACGACAAAGTTGCGTTTGCTCAAGGCGGTTATCTCAACGATATCTTTGGTCAAGGCACCGTTCTCATGTATATAGACACAATAGCTGGAAGAACTTACGTTGAACAATCAACCAAAGGTAAATTCCAGTGGGCCTGGGCGCCAGTACCAGTTTGGAAGACAAGAAACGTTCCATTTGCTGGTACAGACATAATTATGTTCTCCACTGCTAAAGAAGATGAAAAACGTGCTGCCTGGGAATTCATGAAATACCTTATTTCTCCAGAAGTCACGGCTTACTGGGCTGTGAACACAGGTTACTTGCCAGTTAGAAGATCCGCACTCCAGACAACCATTTGGAAACAAGCGGCAAAAGCCGACCCACTCATCGAAATACCATTGCAGCAGATTGACAACGCAAAAATGGATCCACAACTTTCTGTCTGGACCGAAATCAGAAACGTTGTAAGCACAATGTTTAACGACTTCATTAATGGAAAAGTCGATATGGAAACAGCTATAAAGAAGGCCGACACGGAGATTAAGAAATACTTAGCTGAAGAATACAAATAATCTGGCATTGTGGGTGATTCCGAATCCCCCCTCGCAAGAGGGGGATTCGTTTTAATATAACAAAGAGGTGGTTGTGTTTCTATGTTGCTATTGAAAACTGTTGGATTAACTAAGTATTACGGCAAGAAATTGGCAATAGAGAATATCAGTTTTTCAGTATCCGAAGGTGAGATCGTAGGTTTTGTTGGACCAAACGGTGCTGGGAAAACAACTACAATACGTACAATAATGGGATTCTTAAATCCAAATGATGGACTTATTGAGATATTTGGTCAGCGAGTAACCAAAAGGAATTTTAAAGATATTGTCAAAAATATTGGATATGTACCTGGAGAAGTTAACTACTACGATGACGAAAGAGTGGAAACAATTTTGAGATTCTACAAAAGTTTCTATAGCAATTTTGATGATGAATACTGCGAAGAATTATGCCGAAAGTTTGACCTTCCGTTAAGGAAAAAATTTGAAGAGCTGTCAAGTGGTAATAAGAAGAAGGTAGCTATTATACAATCATTAGCTCACAAACCAAAGTTGATAATAATGGATGAACCGACCAACGGACTCGATCCGTTTGTACAAAGATTATTGTACACTACTTTGGAAGAGTTAAGGGACAAAGGCGTTGGTATTTTACTTTCTTCCCATATTCTTAGCGAGGTACAAAGACTTTGTGATAGAGTTATATTTATCAAAGAAGGACATATTGTGGAACCAAAGAGGTTTGAACCTAACATGAAAAAGATAATCCTCAAAGTTGCCGATAACGCTGTTGAAGTGATAAAATGGCTTTTAAACGACTTTCCAGAAATCACAGATTTGCACCAAATAGACGATGGATTGATTCTTTATATGAAATGGAATACGGAAAGATTCAAAAAATTCATTCAAAATATAAATTTCGAGGATATAACGATAGAAGATTTATCAATTGAAGATATATTTGAAGAGTTATATCAACCAACTATTAAAGTAGTTGATGATACTTTTTGATGGGGTGATATAGATGAAGGTCTTTAGATGGGAGTTCAGAAGGAACCTGAGGCCCTTAATAATATGGCTCGTTTTTATCGTTGGTATTCAATTCATGTATTCTTCCCTCTTTCAAAGTTTTGCTGGGGAATTATTTAGTACAAAAATTCAGCTACTTCCTAAGGGGTTTTTAAAGATATTTGGTATTCAGGAAATTGATTTCAGCAATATCCTCCACTTCTTTGCCATGCAAGGACAGATTTGGATATTCTTGTTTGCAACGTTCTATGTTATGCGTTTATCTTCTTCAATTATCGTGAAAGAAGAAAACGAAAGAACTGTAGATTTTGTGTTAAGTAAACCAATTTCGAGGAGAAGATATGTCTTTGAGAAGATTCTCCTTGTGAGTATTAACCTTGTTATTTATGATGGAGTAATTGCACTTTCGCTTTTGTATATGTTTGACAAATACAAAATCAAGCCGTTTGATATCGTGCAATTTTGGTATATCGTTCTTTCTTTTGTTGCTGTACATGTATTTACGGCTTTAATTGGAATAATCACATCAACTATTTTCAGAAAAAGGAATACGGCTGATACAGTAACACTCTTCTTACTTGGTTTTTTCTATATTCTTGGATTAATAGCAAGAGTGTATGAGAAATATTCATATATTAAGAAACTAACCCCGTTTGGCATATTTGACCCTGCAGATATAATTAAGACTAATTCGTTCAACTATAAAGCTTTTGTCTTCATTATTCTTTTATACCTTGCGTGCACTATTTTCTCGGTTCTATATTATGAAAGAAAGGATATATATGCTTAAACGGAAAATAATATAACAAGTAAAAAAACCGACCGTCAAATAAAGACGGTCGGTTTTTTAATTATTATAGGCTTCCAGGGAAGTGACACGCAACGAAGTGTTCAGGCTTAACCTCTCTTAGTTCTGGTTTTTCCTTTGAACAAATTGGTTTTGCTACTGGACATCTCGGGTGGAACGGACAACCACTTGGTGGATTTACCGGGCTTGGAACATCACCTTGGAGAATTATCCTTTGCTTTTTGTACTCTGGATTTGGTACTGGAATCGCACTCATTAATGCTTTTGTGTAAGGATGCAGTGGCTCATCAAATAACTCTTTTTTTGGAGCAGTTTCAACAACTTTACCTAAATACATAACAACAACCCTACTTGAAATGTATTTAATAAGTGACAAATCGTGTGAAATGAATAAGTATGTCAGATCATGTTCTTTTTGCAGGTCCATCATGAGGTTTATAACCTGCGACCTGATAGAAACATCAAGAGCCGCGACTGCTTCATCTGCAATTATGAGCTTCGGGTTCATCAAAAGTGCTCTTGCGATACCTATTCTCTGCCTTTGCCCACCGGAAAATTCGTGTGGGAATCTGTACATGTGAGTTGGATGTATTCCAACTTCTTGTAGAGCCTTTCCGACGGTATCAATTACCTGTTCTTTCGTAATCATCTTGTGAGCGAGAGGACCTTCTGCAAGTATATTCTTAATCCTCATCCTTGGGTTCAAGGAGCTGTACGGGTCCTGGAAAACTATTTGAATCTCTCGTCTAAAGGCTAATCGCTTGGCTTGCAAGTCTCCAGTTAAGTATTCGATAAGACCTTGTTCACCTTTCTTTGTGAATATGTCGTAGTATTTTTTATCAATGTCGTCCTTTGGGACAAAGCCAGATTCTTTGAATCTTTCTATATACGTCTTCCTAACGTATTTCTTAGCCTTCCATGCTGGAAGGAAGTAATGCGTAGTATCTTCGCCTTCTACAATTATTCTTCCTGACGTTGGCTCATATAGTCTCAAAAGCGTCATACCAACGGTGGTTTTTCCACATCCGGATTCACCAACAAGACCGACAGTTTCACCCTTGTATACTTCAAAGCTCACTCCATCTACGGCCTTGACCCACGCTACGATGCGTTTGAAAACCCCTGCTCGAATTGGGAAGTGTTTGACAAGGTTGTCTATACGCAGGAGAACTTCTCGCTCAGATTTAGCAGGACTATTGTTCGTTTGAGTGACAGCCTGTCTGTTTTCCATCATGCGCCTTCACCAGCCTTAAGTATCTTCTGTGCTTCTTCTAACTTATGGTAGAAGAAACACCTTGAATAATGCCCTGGTTCAACCTCTACAAGCTCTGGCATTTCAATTGTACATCTTTCTTCCTTAAAGTCACACCTGTTGCTGAATCGGCAACCCGGTGGGAAGTGCAATGGGTCTGGAACCATTCCTGGTATACTGTAAAGTCTTTCCTGCTCAACATCGAGCCTCGGAATGGAATTCAAAAGTCCCCATGTGTATGGATGCTTGGGTTTCTTAAAGAGCGTCTTCACATCGGTGGTTTCCATGACTTTTCCACCGTACATAACGACAACTCTGTCAGCATTTTCAGCAATCACACCGACATCGTGAGTAATGAGTATAATTGCCATGCCATATTCTTCTTGAAGTTCTTTCATAAGCTCAAGTATTTGAGCTTGGATGGTAACGTCTAAAGCTGTTGTTGGTTCGTCCGCTATCAAGAGCTTTGGCCTACAAGAAAGAGCCATGGCAATCATTGCCCTCTGCCTCATACCACCTGATAATTCATGCGGATATTCATCCACTCGTTTTTCCGGTTCGGGAATTCCAACTTTTCTTAGCATTTCTATTGCCATCTGTCTTGCTGTTTTCTTATCAACATCCTGGTGAAGTAAAATAGCTTCCATAATCTGTTCGCCTATTGTAAACACTGGGTTCAATGCTACCATTGGTTCTTGGAATATCATAGCAATATCGTTACCTCTGATTTTTCTCATTTCATCTTCGCTGAGTTCTAATAAGTTCTTACCGTTAAATATTATCTGGCTGCCTTCTTCTATTCGTCCCTTTGGGTCGAGTAGTCTCATTATGGCAAGGGAGGTAAC
The DNA here is from genome assembly GCF_001644665.1 of Fervidobacterium pennivorans. Classification (NCBI taxonomy): domain Bacteria; kingdom Thermotogati; phylum Thermotogota; class Thermotogae; order Thermotogales; family Fervidobacteriaceae; genus Fervidobacterium; species Fervidobacterium ngatamarikiense. The sequence continues at coordinate 753,056 of NZ_CP011393.1, read as the reverse complement.
ACTCTTACCACTTCCAGATTCACCAACGATTCCAAGAGTTTCACCCTCGTAAACGTCAAAGTCAACACCATCAACTGCTTTGACGACTCCGTCTTCTGTATAGAAATACGTCCTTAAATTTCTTACACTCAAAAGTGGTTGCTTTTTTTCCAATTTATTCACCTCCAGCCATTTCAACCGTTATTTCAGTCTTGGGTCAAATACGTCTCTCAAAGCATCACCGACGAGGTTCCAGGCAAGCACAAACAAAACCATAGCCATACCTGGATAAAAGACCGCATACCAATACGTAAATGCTGAACCACTTGTCCCAAGTATCCAGTTCCTTGTGAAATTGAGCATTGAACCCCAGTCGGCATATCCCAGAGGCGCACCAAGTCCCAAGAACGAAAGACCTGCTGCAGTGATGACAAGAGACCCCATACGCATCGATGCTTGAATAAGAACTGGGAATATAGTGTTTGGCAGGATATGTCTTATTATAATGAAGAAGTCCTTAACTCCAAGTGCCTTGGCAGCTAAAACGAATTGCTCTTCTTTGACTTGAAGAATATTAGCCCTGATAAGCCTTGCAGCACCCATCCAACCAAAGACAGTCATTGCAATCATAACCTTGTCAAGACCGTTACCTAAGATTGTGGTTAAAACCATTGCAGCCAAAAGGAACGGGATGGACATAAAGGTATCTGTGATTCTCATAAGTATTTCATCAATCCATCCACCATAGTAACCAGCAATTGAACCAATTATAATACCGAAAATCGTAGAAAGTATAGTAACGGTCAACCCTATATAAAACGCAGTCCTTGTGCCCCACACAACTCCGTAAAATATGTCTCTTCCCTGTATCATACCAAACGGATGTTCACGTGATGGAGGAACAGGTTCTGAACTCCAAGTAATAATTGGCATTATGTAGGGATTATCTAACTTCATTGGTTTACCTTCCTCATCGAGCATCATCGGATTCAATGGTTTTGCGATGACTGGTGCGAATATAGCCACGAGGATGAAAAATATAAGAAGCGAAAAACCAAGAATAGCAGAAGGATTTCTAAATATCTTTCTCAAAACTCGTCTGAATTCCGTGTTCATTTTTGTTGTTGTTACACCTTCACTCATCTTCTGGCACCTCCTTAACCAAGTCTGACACGTGGGTCGAATACTGCGTATAGTATATCAATGATGAGGTTACCGAGCACTAAGATTATCGAATAGAACAGAGTAGTTCCTAACACTGTAGCGTAATCAAGTTGAACAGAAGCTTCAGCAGCTAATCTTCCTATACCTGTTCTGTTAAATATAACCTCGATTATAACCGTACCCGAGAGCAAGCCTATTACCATGGCACCTGCAACTGTTACAACCGGAATCATAGCATTTCTCTTTGCGTGCTTATGTATAACATCTTTTTCAGGAACTCCTTTTGCTCTTGCAGTCCTCACATATTCTTTAGAAAGAACTTCAAGCATACTTGACCTTGTAATTCTTAACAAATACGCCCACCAAAGGAATGAAAGAGTTATGACTGGTCCTATTATGTGCCTGAGTGCATCCCAGAAAATATCAAGTCTTCCGTTAATAAGAGCATCAATTGTAAGAAGGTGTGTGACCTTTAAGTACTGGGGTGACTTGACAATTTCTTCAGCCCATTGTGAAAGGTTTCCCGGAGGGAACCAACCAAGCACTGAATAAAAGACCATAAGCACGAGCAATCCAAAAACAAAGTCCGGGAAAGACCATCCAATGATTGCGATAATCCTAATGAAGTGGTCTAAGAACTTATCGCGTTTAACTGCTGCAGTAACACCAAGCCAAATACCTACGCCAACAACTGGGAATAATGCATACAGAGCAAGTTCAAGTGTGTACGGGAACCTACTCCAAATCGCTTTCAAAACAGGTTCTTTTCCAACCTGTGACCAACCAAGGTCACCTTTGAGTGCATTAAATAACCATTTACCGTACCTTTCAACAAAAGGTTTGTTCAAACCGTACTTCTCCTTCAAAGCATCCAGCTCAGCTGGGGTCAACTTATCAAATACGTTTGGGTTAACGTATGAAGCAAGAAGCTTATCTGGACCCAGTATCTGGAAGAGCGAGAAGATAATCAGCGACACACCCAACACGATGAGTGGTAACAGGAGTAACCTTCTGATAATAAACGTTGTCAACTACATCCACCTCCTGGAGAAATATATTGACATGCCGATTTTCCTTTATTAACTCACAGAAAAATTTTGACTCTTCCCATGCTTAAATTATAACACCCGTGAACTTTTTATCAACTTACTTAACAAGAATTTAAATGTCTTTCAGGTAAGATAGTTCGTTTAATAAACTTTCTGTAGCCTTTTTCCCTATTAATCGTTCAATTTCTTCCCTTGACGCTTTTTTCAATTCTTCAACCGAGGAGTAACGCTCAAGTAATATTCTTTTTCTTTTAGGACCTATCCATTTTATCTCATCTAAGAAAGTTCTCAAGGACCTCTTAGTTGCCAGCTGTCTTGCAAACGTATTTGCAACTCTGTGTGTTTCATCTCTGAGTTTTACTAACAATCTCAAAACAGGATGGTCATAACTTAAGCTCACAGCCCCATGCTTGGTTACAATCACCTCTTCTTCCTTGGCTAATCCAATAACATCGCACTTTTTACCTATAGCTTCTAACGCTTCGTACACTGCATTAACCTGTCCGATGCCCCCATCAACAAAAATGAGGTCAGGTAATTCATGTTTAGTGTATCTTCTTTTTATAAGCATCCTTATACTTGCGTAGTCATCTAAAATATCACCCAATTTGTATCTTCTATACTCTTCCCTTTTGACTTCCCCGTTTTCGAAAACTATAAGCGAAGCGACCGTATTTTTGCCGGAGGTGTGAGATATGTCAATTCCTTCCATCCGATAAGGTACTCTACTCAAGCCTAACAATTCCTTCATCTGCCTAAGAATAGCCTTGTTGGAAAGTATCAACCCTATTTCGTAATTGAGGTTTTCAATAGCCTTGTCAAGTAGTTCGGAATAGAGTTCGGCTTTAGGTGATGGAACTATGAATTCTATTCCGAGCACTTTGGCTAGTTTTGTTAGCCCTCTGCTTTTTTGTTCAACTAAAACAATCTTTGGCAGTTCGGCCCCCCTCGATACATAAAACTGTTCTACAAAATCTTCAAGCGTGCCTTCAAATTCGTAAAGTAACTTACCAATCAGATAACCTGAACGGATTCTCAAGACCAAATAGGTATTGCTCTTACCAACTATGACATCTAAATTAACTTGGTCAGGCAAGACTACACCTTGCGCTTCCATAACTTTGCTGAAATTCATCAATATATCTCTATACTTGGCTGCGTTTTCAAAATCTAACAGTTTCGCGTGTTGCTCCATTTTGGTTTTGACATATGCAACAACATCAGAGAAGTTTCCGCTAAGCACTGTTTCTAGCTTCTTCAACCTTTTTTTATATTCTTCAACACTTTCCTCACCTACGCATACTCCGGAACAAAGTCCAAGGTGGTAATCCATACAAGGTTTCTTTATCGATGTTAAGTCTTTCTTACATGTTCGAAATTTGTAAACTTTTCTAAGCACTTCGAAAAGTTTCCGAGTAAAACTAACATTTGTGTAGGGACCGTAAAAACTTCCGGTTCCCTTTCGTGAACGGACAATCTCTAAATATGGGACTTCGTCGTCACTTATACGTATGTAAGGATACACTTGTGTGTCTTTGAGCATAGCGTTGTATTTTGGTTTGTGTTCAAAAATTAGATTGGCTTCCAAGATGAGTGCTTCCTTTTCGTTTGAAACCAGTATAATTTCCAAATCATCCGCTTCTTCTACTATTAGCTTACTCTTCCCAGAAGTTGCCCTAAAATGTGATGTTAATCTTTTCTTTAAGTCCTTTGCCTTGCCAATGTAGATATAATCAGTGCCTTTTTTAAATAAATACACCCCTGCTTTGTGAGGAATGTCATTGAGAATATCTGGATTAACCATGACCAGTTTCGCACCCCTGTTTAAATCAATCGTCTTTTGGTTATATTATACTACCTTACGCTGCTTTTTGCACTGGTTTTCACATTCAACGCAAAAGTTAACTAAAGTTAATGAGTTTTTCGTTGAAGAAAAAACTATTTGAGAGTAAACTTAACATGAATTAGCAAAACGGCTATACGTTTTTTCGTGGGGGTGTAATAATGCCTGAGAAGTACATAGTAGTGACTGGTGGTGTTTTGAGCGGTATTGGAAAGGGAATATTCTCCGCCTCTCTTGCAAGACTTCTAAAAGAAGTTGGAGTTGATATAAATGTGTTAAAAATAGACCCGTATCTAAATGTTGATGCAGGAACGATGAATCCGAATCAACATGGAGAAGTTTTTGTCACCGACGATGGTTACGAAGCAGATCTCGACCTTGGGCATTACGAAAGATTCTTAGGTGTTAGTATGTCGCGAAAGAATAACATTACAGCTGGGCAGATATATTCGACAATAATCCAACGTGAACGCGAGGGAAAATATCTTGGCTCTACTGTTCAAGTCGTTCCACATGTTACTTCTGAGATAAAAGACCGAATTACATCGATGCCGGGCAAAGTACTTTCAATCGAAATAGGAGGAACTGTCGGGGACATAGAAGGCGAAGTATTTCTCGAAGCAGTTAGAGAGCTCGCTTTTGAAAAGAACAGAAACGATTTTCTGTTTATACATGTTACGTATGTTCCGTACTTAAGAGTTACTAACGAATTCAAGACAAAACCAACACAACAATCTGTTCAGTTACTGAGAAAAATAGGAATTCAGCCAGATGTTATTGTTGTTAGAAGTGAGATGCCAATAGATTCTCAAAGCCTTTACAAAATAGCACTTTTCAGTGGAGTTCCAAGAGATATGGTCATAAATCTACCAGATGTTGGAAATGTCTACCAAATTCCAGAAACACTCTACGAAGCTGGCGTTCATAAACTCGTTGCCAATCGACTCAACATTCAAATTGAAGAAAAACCGCTCGGTTGGACATACCCAAAGTCGTTTAAGCCATACAGAATCGCACTCATTGGTAAATATCTTGGAACAGACGATGCTTACAAGAGTATCATCGAATCTATTTTCCTTTCCGGCGTCCAAAAACCTATCGTTATAGATGCTCAGGAACTTGAAGAACTGGACGATGAAGGTGTTGCACAAAAGCTCTCTAATTTCGATGCACTAATAATCCCTGGTGGATTTGGCAGGCGTGGAATTGAAGGGAAGATAAAAGCAATAAAATATGCGAGAGAAAACAAAAAACCTATCCTTGGTATATGCCTTGGAATGCAACTTATGGTTATAGAATTTGCAAGAAATGTCTTTAATTTAAAAGGTGCGAATTCAACAGAATTTGATGTTGAAACTCCTTATCCTGTTGTAAATATGATGGAAGAGCAAAAGAAAATTATGAACCTCGGTGGCACAATGAGGCTCGGTGCCCAAAAGATGCAGGTTCTTAAAGGGACAAAGCTATATAGCGTTTATGGACAAGAAGAGGTTTACGAAAGACATAGGCATCGATATGAAGCAGATACCGTTAACTTTGGGTTCATGTACAAACTCCCAGGGGAAGAGGGTTACAAACTAACGATATCCGGAAAGTCTGAATTTCTTGAAGCTATCGAATTAGATGACCACCCATTCTTTGTTGGTATCCAGTATCATCCTGAATACAAATCAAAAGTTGGGGCACCGCATCCACTCTTTACCGCTTTAATAAAAGCAATAGAGGAGGTCAACAGGTGAGCGCAAAAATTAAAACCCTGATTGCAGATTACCATATTCATAGTAGATACTCGCCGGACTCACAGTCGGAAATCGAAGACATCATTGAGACTTCTCGGGAAAAAGGAATAAATCACATAATAATCACTGACCATTATGAACTGGCTGATGAACATGCGAATGTCATAGACGTTGATACTTATCGTTCTGAGATGGAAAAATACTCACTTCCAGTTGGAGTTGAGCTCGGTTGGGATGGAGTAAAAGAATTAAACGTGGACACAAAGAAATTTGACTACGTTTTACTTTCACACCACCAGGTAGAAGAACCGATTACTCAGGAAAGTTACAAAAATTACCTTCTTCGTTTGTTAGATATAATGAAAAGATTTGATGAGTATCACGCACTTGCGCACCTTGATTTTCCAAGAAGATATCAAAAAAATAAGGAACCATTTTCTGTGGAACTGTACGATATTATCAGTGAGATAATGAAGATACTTATCAAAAATGGCAAAATGCTCGAGGTAAACACTGCGGCTATTGAAATTTACGGAGAACCGAACCCTTCCATTGAACTTCTGAGGCTTTACAAGTCTCTTGGAGGCAGGAACATAACAATTGGTTCTGATGCACACTCGTTGGAACAGATAGGAAGAGGAATTGAGAGAGGTATTGAAATACTCAGAGAATTAGGTTACAATTATATCTTAGTGTTCGATGCTGAATGGCGAGAGGTAAGGATTTAAAAGAATTTAATAGAGTAAATAATTGGATACATCACAAAAATACGTAGAGGAGGTTGGACATTATGGAAATTAGCGCTCAGATGGTTAAAGAACTTCGTGAAAGAACAGGTGCTGGTATGATGGATTGTAAAGCTGCGCTTGCTGAAGCAAACGGCGATATGGAAAAGGCTATAGAAATACTCAGAAAGAAGGGTCTTGCAAAAGCTGCGAAAAAGGCTGGAAGAGAAACGAAAGAAGGACTTATCATCTCTTACGTTCACCACAACGGAAAAATAGGTGTCCTTCTTGAACTCAACTGTGAAACAGACTTCGTTGCAAGAACAGATGAATTCAAAGAACTTGGAAACAAAATTGCAATGCACATTGCAGCTATGGCTCCAAGATGGGTCAAAAGAGAAGACGTCCCAGCGGATGTTATCGAAAAGGAAAAAGAAATATACAGAGAACAACTGAAAGATTCTGGTAAACCTGCTCAGGTTATCGAAAAGATAATTGAGGGAAAACTTGAAAGTTTCTATCAAGACAACTGCTTACTTGAGCAAAAATACGCACTTGACCAAACAATTACAATCAAAGATATGATACAACAAGCAATTGCAAAGATAGGAGAAAACATCCAGGTTTCCAGATTTGTCAGAATGCAAGTTGGAGAATAATAAACAAAAAAAAGAAAAGCCATAACAAAACACCGCGGAATATAAACCGCGGTGTTTTTTTGTCTTTACACCAGTATTTTTGCAGTTCATTAGTTAGAGAAAGCTATTCATCTCAAAAAAGTAGCCTTTTGTGTTTTTGTAACGAAACGACAAAAAGAACGGTGTAAAATATTTTCGACATCTTTCAAAAAGTGGTGAGCAGTATGAAAACAGGTTTCACTCTAATCGAACTGCTCATTGTTATAATAATTATCGCCATTTTGATAGCAGTGACGATATATCTAACACCTGCAAGCACAATTCACATATCAAAGCAAATCAGGTTGCGCAAAATTTTAGAGCAATAAGAACGGTAGTGGAGAGTTACATAAAAATCGAAAAACACAAACCAGTGAGCATGGAAGAACTTGTTGAGAAGAATTATCTTTCATTTTCACCCGATGGCTTTTCAATTAATTTCGAAAATGCCGATGAAAATGGCGAGTACATTGTTCAGATAATTTATTCAAAATCGAATATTGACCTCAAGAAAGTTTTAGAAATTCTTCCAGATGTTCGAGAAAAAACTGAAGGAACAGAAAAACAGTTGGTTTACTCGTTTAGTATACAAAAATCTTGGTAGTTGTTGTAAAAATTTCATCCTAAAATTAATGCACTTCATAATGATTTGCTTGCATTTTATCCCGAGATGCTAACCGTTTAACCCAAAACTATCCAAAAACAAAAAGCTTGTGCGATAATATTAATAGAAGATTTGAAAAAACAAATTCAAATCCTAAAAAAGGAGGTTGATAGTATGAGAAAAGGTTTTACGTTGATTGAACTTTTGATAGTGCTTGCGGTTATTGCGGCGCTTATGGCAGTTGCAACACCACTTGCACTTAACGCTGTTAAAAACGCAAAGGCAAGCCAGGTGGCACAGAACCTGAGGGCGTTAAAAACAGCAGTTGAAACCTATTTTTACACAGAGAAGGAAGTTCCCACTTCAATTGATAGCGTTACCTCGTATCTTAGTAGTAATTTTGCCAAATCAGATTATGAGCTGAACCCCTCGGATAATGATCTTAGTGATGGACTTGCTAAAATATATGTATATTACAACAAAACTGATGTAACCGCAGACCTCGTTAACAAGAACTTACCAGAAGCTACAGAAGTAAGTGGCAAACCTGGTATAGTTATTGATTTGAGAAAGTATTGGTAATTTTATGTATCAAACTTAATTAACAAGGTTAATGGGCAAAAGCCCTCCGTTTTGGTCGGAGGGCTTTTTTATTATTCTTCAGGATACGGGAAGGTATGGTTTCACATCTAATCACAAGGACATAAAATAGATCTTAAGAGCGGTTTACGAGAACATCAGGTAAATTTATGAGTTTTTAAACTCATGTTAAGTCTAGCAAAAATTTTTGAACGTTTTTTACTCTTCTTAGGTCTAATAGATTGTAGTACTAATTAGGGACTGCCTTCTTAATGTGTCACAAATGGATTTGCTCTGATTGGAGGAACGTAGGATAAACTTAAGGCACAGGGGAACGCCGGGAACCCAAAGAGAAAGATTTTTTGGCTTGACATGGGTATCCTTTTGTGTTGGAAAAACGCAGACTTGAAGAGTATATTGCCCCCCTTGCCAAACCTCCTTTCTCAAGTGGTGGTATTAGCGGGTAGAGATGTTATCTATGATAAGTTATTGAAAAAACCATCCCAACAGGGGATGGGTTTTTTAAAAAAAAGAGCCTATTTTACAATTCCCGCAATACAAGTCGTTGTTTTTCTTGGAATCATAAGTCCTGTATCAAGCACTGTGATTTTGTCTGTAACACCAAGTAGCTCAGCGTAAATCTTATTCACGATTATGTGCAAATCACCATATCCTGGCGAAAATCTCATTGTTAGTTCACAGTTGTTTTGATTTTTGAAAACCTGTTCAAAAGTGTCATTGAGCTTTTCGATAGCTTCAGAGCCCCACGCGTCAAGTAGCATAGCCTCAAGTGTTGAAATCTGTGAGAGTTTTTCGATTTCTTCGTCAAGTGTTTCTCCAAGTGTGGAAATAAAAAGAAGGAATGTATCGTACTGCTTAAATTTCCCAGGTATTGCGTTTTCTGGGAGTTGGTCTTTTTTGAATATATTCCAGTAAACAAACGGTCTTACTACTTCTAATCCTTTTAGATATATCCTGTTGGCAATCTCCAATGACTTTTCATCATCTATAACCTTTGCATAAATCACACCCGCACGTGCAAGAAAGATTTTTTTGGAAGGCATATATTGGTACTTTTCGGGGATAAAAATTTGCAGTTCAACCACCTCCAATTGTTTGATGGTAAAATATACGCAGAGCAAATGTATGGTTTCTTTGGTTCATATAATATCACAAAGTTTAGCTAAAGTTAATACACCGTATCAGGAGGTATATCTTATGAATAGACCTATCGGGGTTGAAAATCCTGAAGTTTGTAAGGTCTGTGGTGGAAAGTGTTGTAAAACATACCCTGGGCTTGCAACACCTGAAGATTTTGGGGCACCGGACATCGAAAAACTCAAAAAAAATCTGTTTAAAGCCTTATCTTCAGGTAGGTGGACTGTTGATTGGGTAAAGCAAGAAGAGGGACTATATTTTGTCCGGCCTGCCGTTAAAGGATTTGAGGGTAGTGTTTTTGATCATAGATATACAGGTGAATGCACGTTTTTGACACAAACTGGCTGTAAACTTTCATTTGAAAACCGACCCGAAAGTTGCAGGATGCTTATCCCAAAAATTGATGAGAGGTGTGATTCTCAGGGCTATACCCGAGCTGTGGTGGCACAGCGTTGGAAGGAATACTATGATATCTTGATTGATGTAGCTATTGATGTAGAAAATTCCAACTTTTGAAAGGGGTGTAGGGTATGAAGAGCATTGTTATCTTCTATTCTCTTGATGGTCATACGAAGTTTGTTGCCGAGTTATTAGCACAGGAATTAAAGGCGGATTTGGTTGAACTTGAATTGGTAAAACCTTTTCCAACGAAAGGTTTCAAGAAATACTTTTGGTGTGGGAAATCCTCGGTCTTTAAAGAAAAACCTGAACTGAAAACTAAAATTCCAAATCTACATGAATATGACTTGGTAGTAATCGGCACACCTGTGTGGGCAGGAAATTGCTCTTCTCCAATTAATACGTTGCTATCTATCATGTGTAATGAACCGAGGCTTCAAGGAAAAAAGGTAGGTATACTTATCACAAACGGTGGTGGAAGTATAAAAAGGTGTCTGAAACAGATAAAAAAAGTACTGCCAAAAAATGAGTTCTTGGAACCTCTATACTTTGTTAATCCATCAAAAGAGAACAAAGATGAAATCCTCAAAAAGATACGAGAGTGGGGCCAGTATGTAAACTTAGGGTAGAGTTTTGAGTTAACCATTCTGTCTAATCGTATTCCCATTACAATCTATAGCTACAATTAATGGGAAATCTTTTACGTTGATTTCATAGATTGCTTCTGGTCCGAGTTCTTGAAATGCAACGATTTTCCATTCCAAAATTTTTTCCGATAAGTATGCAGCGCAACCACTTGGTGCAACTAAATATGGTACTTTGTATTTTTTTATAGCCTCTATTGCTTCTTGTGTTCTTTCTCCTTTACCAATAGTTGCAATAACACCCTTCGAAAGAGTGTATTCTAAGAATTTATCCATCCTTTTTGACGTCGTTGGACCTATTACCATCCTGCCATTAGAGAATGTAGGACCTGCGTAGAAGATAATCCTACCATATAGAGATATCGGCAATCTGCCCGTTTCTCTTTCTTTTTCGATAATCCTTTTGTGTGCAGCATCACGCATTACTAAAAGAGTTCCGGAATAGTAAAACGATTCTCCCACCTTTAAATTACAGAGAGCAATTTTATCCATTTATAATCACTCTCCCAGTGCGTGAGAGGTAACAGTCGACACTGATTGCGATGGGAAGTGTTGCTATGTGAGTTGGGTAAGCGTATACCTTAACGCTTTGACAAGTGGGTCCAAAGCCAAGTGCTTGAACACCTATGCGGAGTTCGTTTATGAGCAAATGTAGCTTTTTCGCTAAATCATCGTAGCTTTCAAGATACGGCAATTTTGGAAAATATTCATCCGTAAATAAGGCAAGTCTTGAAATGAGTATTGCCATATCAGCTGTCCCACCGATACCTATACCAACGTTGATTGGAGGACAAGCATTCGGTCCGTTCTTTAAAATATGCTGGACCACGATGTTGATTACATCATCTTCAGTAGATGATGGTGGTATCATGTAAAGTGCAGATAAGTTTTCGCTTCCTCCACCTTTGGCTATCATCCAAATTTCTAATTCATCAGAAGTTTCGATTTCAAACTCGTGGATTATCGCCGGGAGATTATCCATTTTGTTGATTCTTGAGTAAAGCGGGTTCAGAACGGTGCTTTTTCGATAACCGTTCTTTTCATAGGTATCTTTAACAACTCTATACAAAGTCCTATGTAGTGGTTCTTCGAATGACAGGTCATACGGCTTAAAGACAAAGAACTCAACAATTCCGGTGTCTTGACAGAGTGGTAGCTTCTTTTCCCTCGCAGTTTTTGTGTTTTCTCTGATTTCATTTGCAAATGGTCCGGTGTAATTTTCAAAAAGCTGTTGGATTTTTGAGTTGAGATTTGTGTTGATTTCTTCTAGTTTTTCCTGAACTTCTTCGTATACTGTTCGGCTTCTGATGATTTTCATAAATTATGCCTCCTGAAACTTCCATATCACAAGTGTTCTTCATTAATCTCGGGAATCGTCAGCTCGACGTTTTCTATTGTGACATTTTTTATCCATTTTTCGCTTTTTATTCTGAAAAGAACGATAATAGCTTTCACGATTTCATCAGACAAAGTTAGGAAGTAGACCCACGGAAGCGAGAGCTTCAATACAAACGCACCAAGTAGTGTAAGTGGAATACCTATAGCCCACAGTGTGAGTGTTTCGAGAACGAATGCAAATTTCGCATCGCCGCCAGCTCTCAATATACCAACAACACCAGCACCATTGAAAGACTTTATCGGTGCACCGATGACCATAACCCACATGGTTGTAGTAAGCATCTCTCTTGTCACAGGGTCTATCTTAAAAGTTGGAAGTAATAAGTAGTATACTCCAATAATTATAAGCGCGGATGCCAACCCCATTACCGAGTTAATAATTAGCATCCTTCTGCTGAATTTGTGAACCTTATCATATTCCAGCCTTCCAATCATCTTTCCAACCATCACGGATGATGCTATAACCAAACCAAACGTTATTGTCCAGACGTAGTTTTCAAAGGAAGAGAGAATGTTTCTTGCAGCATAGACTCGAACTCCCATACGTCCAAAGATAATCCCATATGTGGTCATACCCAGAGACCAGGATATTTCATTCAAAGTTGTAGGTGTTGCAAACTGGAAAAATTTCTTTACAAAGTTTCTGTCAATATGCGAAAATGAAAAGCCATATGGAACTCTTAAAAAGGTGGCACGTATTATCTGATACGTTGGAATAAAAAATCTTGCAACGGTTGTTGCAATTGCTATACCCAGTAATCCAAGTTTTGGAAAACCAAGTAAACCATTGATAAGCGTATAGGCAAGGAAAATTTGTAACGCTGTGCCAAAAATGTAAGATTCCATAGGTATCAAAGCAAGCTCTATTCCTCGAAGAAGTGTTCTGAATGCAGTTTCTAAAGCTAAACCAAAATATGACAGAGAAATAATTCTAAGAAACGGAACAGAGTTTTGTATGACGAACTTATCCTTCGTGAAAATAGCGGAAAAGAATTCGGGAAAGAAAAAGGTAAAAACGAAGAATGCGAGTGCTATTATTAAAGATGAGTAAATCATTAGCGTTGAAGCACGTCTTATACCTTCTTTATCCTTTTTACCCCAGTACTGAGAGACGAAGATGGCTCCCCCTGTGTTCAAGCCGAATAGGAAAAGTATGACAAGAAAAGAACCTTGATTTGCAATTCCGTTTATGGTAACTTGGTTTTCACCCATTTGGGATAAGAAGATAGTAAGGATAAAAGTGCCTGTGTTTGCAATAAGATTTTCCACAGATACCGGAATAGCTATTCTAAGAATGTCTTTAACGATGTTACTCATATACTTTTGTTTCACCTCTGAATGTATAGATTTTGCAATGCTGGAATGTTCCCCTCACGAGTTCTCCCATTTTGTTCGAAAACCGAAGTTATCACTTCCTATTCTACCATAAAGAGTGTATAATTCAATGTGAGGAGGTGAGCTGGGAATGACAAAAAGATACGACCTTGGAATATATCGTTGGGCACTTGTTACGGGCGCTTCCTCTGGAATTGGCAGAGAATTCGCTTTTCAACTTGCCAAAAGAGGACTTAACTTGATACTTATTGGAAGAAATTTGACAGCACTAACAGAAGTGGCAGATGAGATTCACAAAATCTCGGATTCAAGTGTTGTTATTTTACAAGCAGACCTTACAAAAGATTTAGATATGGTTCTTGATAACACTTCACGGTTTAGCATTGATTTGCTCGTAAATAACGCAGGATTTGGGCTTTACGGTGATTTCTTTAGTAATAGTCTGGATGATTATATCCAGATGATAGAGTTAAATATCTCTGCGTTAACAAAATTAACTCGTTACTACGGTGCCGAAATGGCAAAAAGAGAAAGCGGTGGGATAATAAATGTCGCATCTGTTGCGGGTTTCTTCCCTATTCCTCATCTGGCAGTTTATGGTGCAACAAAAGCTTATGTTTACAACCTTTCAATGAGCTTGTGGGCTGAGCTGAAAGTGAAAAATGTTCACGTTTTGTGTGTTGCACCAGGTCCCACTGAGACGAAGTTTTTCGAAAGGGCAAAGATGGAAACTAAGGGTAAGTTAATGACCCCTGAGCAGGTAGTAGCTGGTGCACTAAAGGCATTCGAAAGTGGTAAGCCCTTATACATCCCAGGCTTTGGTAACAAGATGACTTACTATTTCGTCAGAAAGTTTTTCGGTGATAAGTTTATAGCAGAGTTCTTGGCTAAGTATTTTTAATGTAAAAATCCTTGAATCTCAAAGGTGTGAAAAATGGTAATCTCAAGTAAAGATGTGAAAACCATATATTTTTGTCCAAGAAAGGCAAAGTTTGAAATAAGAAACAGGGAAAAAAACAAAAAGTTTCTATTGTCTGTTGCTACCTATCAAACAGACGCTTTTGGTTGCATACTTATTGCAGAAGTAGACGAAATCGTTTCTGAAACCCCATTTATCGTGAGGATACTAAAAACTGGAAAAAAGCTTTCTGAATACCATATGCTTGAAAGTGCGTTCGTTGGATATGTCATTGAGAGCAATGGAAAAAAGTTGGACACGATAATAATTGAGAGCCCCTATTATAGTGTTTCTGTTAACTGGAAACCTTACGTTAGTAGAATGCTTTCTATGATAGGCAGCTTCTGTGAAACAGATGAATTCAGGGTAATGAAAACTCACTTGTGCCGAACGTGCCCATTTTCTTCTGAATGTTTCAAAGAAATTGTCAATTCAGAAAGTCTAACATTTTTACACGGTGTAAAAGGAAAAACCTTAGAAAAGTTGAATTCGTATGGTATTAACACACTAAAAGATGTAATAAATATGAGCCCAATAGTTGAGCAACTGATTGGTAAGGAAAAAACAAAACGGCTTATTGTTCAAGCACAGAGTATCTTAGAAAATAGACCTATACTTATTAGACCTGTCCCAAAGATTTCTGAAGGGTTATACCTTGATATTGAAAGTTATACTCCAATAAACTTTGATTATCTTTTCGGAATTCTGGATGATGGTGTTTACATTCCATTTTTGGCTTCAGATCCAAGTTCAGAGTCCAATGTCTTTAAAGAAGTTGTCAAGTATATCTCCAAAACAAACAAGCCAGTTTACCATTTTCATAACTACGAGATAAACAGATTTAAAAAGCTGGCTCGAAAATACAATGTTGAACTATCTAAGAGCTTTTTCAATAGATTTGTAGATGTATACAAGCTGTATATTGACCACGTAGCCCTGCCAGTTCCCTCTTATTCACTCAAAAGTATAGCAAGGTACTTTGGTTTTAATTGGCGCACGCAGTTAAACGGTCAGCTTGTGGTCCACTCTTATGCTGAATACTTGGCAACTGGAGACGAGAGGATACTCCAGGAGATACTTACCTACAACGAGGACGACGTAAGGGCTACGGAATTTATCTTGAAAAAACTGATAGAAATCTCCCTTTGACTACAAAAAAACGGTTTGCCTTAACCCAAACTTTGGATAAACAGGCAAACCGTTTTCTGATTTTTATAAAGATATCTTTGTTTTACCAAGTAATAAGCAAGGCTCAAAATTCAGTTAAATGAGGTATTAGAAAGAAAGACCCAAAGCGATGTAGAAAGACTGAGGTGATAAGTTGAATTGGAATTCTGGGTCTCCGTACAAATAAAAGAGCCTTACTCCAGCTTCAGCTGTTAAGAACAAAACATTGAGACCTGCGCCAAACCTACCGTAGATGCCAAGTGTTCCGTTTTCGGAGAAGTTCATCACATCACCAACAGTCGTATAAGCAGCACCACGCAAGTATACAAGTCCAAGTGGCAGCTTCAGATTCAAACCGAACATCAGATCATTCACATCGAATTGCGATACCATACTAAATTCTTGAGTTTCAAAATCATACCAGCCGACTGGATACATCAGAGTGAGTATCCCTGCATCAAATCTTCCATACAAAGCATAGACCTGATCTTGCAGGTTTTCAGCCTGAACACCTATGAACGAGAATCCTACCGCTCCCATCACCAAAACAGCCATCAGTAACAACTTTCTCATCATGGTTCCCTCCCTTTCGTGATTTGGAAAAATACAACTGTTTGAAACCTATCACTTGTTCCCAATAGTTTTGACCTTTTTATTATCAAAATCGTTTAAAAATTTTTATGAACATTATGTTACTATATCTGTGAGATGTTTTATAACCTTTTCTGGTGCTTCTATAACCGGACTATGCCCGATATCTTTCAGCACTATCAACTTACCTTTTGGAAAGGCTTCCGCTGTTTTCTTCATGCTTTCATAATCAAGTATAACATCTTTATCACCGTAAATTACTACAACAGGCACTTCTAATAACACTGCTTTATCTATGTAGTTATAATCAGCTAGGGCTTTTGCATTACCTATGAACGCTTTCTTTGCCATTCTTAGGGCATCTGATGTTATTCTGTCAAAGAACTCCTCATCATCGTAATTCGGAGCGTTCATCATCAAGGCCCGCTTAATCATATCTGGATTTTTCCTATAAACATCTATAATTTTGTAAGCCGATTCATCGTAACGTGGCATGCCAAAAATCGGTGCAGGGTCAACCAATACCAATTTAGCTAAGTTTTTGGAATGTCTTATGGCGTATCCCATGGCAACTGCTCCACCTAAAGAATGACCAAGCAATATGAAATTGTTTATCCCGAGCGTTTTCACAAAGCTTTCCAACGCATCAACGTATTTTTCAATACTTACATCCCCTGGGAGTTCATCCGAGAAACCAAAATTTGGCAGATCGAGTGCATAAACCGTGAATTGGTGTTCTGGAATTTTTTTTATCAATGGCTCAAAAAATCTGGAAGAAGCGAAGTTACCATGGACTAATACAACCGGGATATTTCCGCTTCCATGTTTAATATAGTGTATTCGCCCAACGGGAGTTTGAACAAACATCCCAAATGGTCTCCTGGATTTTTTTAGATACGCTATAAGAGCGTTGAAATAGTTCATTCTGAATATTTTTACGTAGAAACTTATCCCTAATGGCATAAAGAGAACAACGAAGATAAGCAAAGCTCCAAAAATGATTGAGAGAGAGAAGTTTGACCTACTAAACAAAAATGGCATAGCAACATAAATGAGCGCCCCGTAGAAAGGACCATCTATTGATGCCATACCACCTATAACAGATATAGCCAATAAGTCGAGAGATTTTGCTATTCCAAAATCACTTGGCGCTATGTAACCGATAACATGTGCATAAAGTGCACCAGCTATACCAGCGAACATGGAACCAATTGCAAAAGCAAGGACTTTGTACCATGCAATATTTACACCCATCACAGATGCTGCAATTTCGTTCTCCCTAACTGCCATCCAAGCACGTCCGGTTTTGGAGTTTATTAGCCTATCAGCAACAACGTAAGCGACGAATAAGAAAGCAAATACTAACAGATACTTTTCTACGTCGGAATTCCATAAGAAGGGAAAAGGTATGTTCCTTATCCCTGCATGCCCGCCTGTAATGTGTTCAAGGTAACTGAAGAGTTGTTCAATAGCAACAACAAACCCCATTGTTGCGATGGCAAGGTAAAAGCCTGACAATCTCAGTGCAGGGAAACCTATTAAAATACCAAAGATAAAAGCTGTTATTCCACCCAATATTATTCCAAACACAACAGGAATGTTGTACTGCATAACAAGCAAAGTGGAAGTGTAAGCACCTATGCTCATAAAGGCTGCGTGACCTATTGATATTTGCCCTGAATATCCCATAATCAAGTTTAAACCTAATGTGGCGAGCGCGTAAATTCCTACAAGGCTAAGTATGGTAATTATGAAAGCACTTTTTAGTAGCAAAAATGGCAACAACGCTAGTATCAACCAAATCCAAAGCATCAAGCTCGCCTCCTTACTCTTCTTCCAAACAAGCCATTCGGGAAAAAGACCAAGACCATCACTATGATAACCAACGAAATCGATGCCTTAAAACCTTCAGAAATGTAATTACCCACGATTTTCTCTATGACACCTAACAGCAAGCCACCGAAAACTGCTCCAGTAAATGTTTCAAATCCGCCCAAGACAGCAGCTGTGAAACCTTGTATTTGATAGAATGTAAGCATTGTTGGTGAGACGAAAACTTTAGGTGCGGCAATTACTCCTACCAGTGCAGCCATAGCCGTTCCAAAAGCCCAAGAAAATGCTAGAACAGACCCCACATTTATACCCATATAGCTTGCAATTTCCTCATTCTCTGAAACTGCACGAACGGCGATACCAAACTTGGTAAACTTAGTAAACAGAGCGATGGCAATTGAAACCACTGCAAGTATTGAAAAGACCAATATATCTTGCCTACGAATAACCATTATTCCAAAATCTCCCTTTATCACATATGGAGCACCCGTTATAAGCTCAGGGAATGATTTATATTCAGTCCCCCAGAGTTGGACAGCCAACCCTTCCAAAATCATGAGTATTCCAAACGTAACGATAAGCATCGAACCGTGAGAAAGATGTCTTATTGGTCTCAAGCCGTATCGTTCTACTAAAATACCTATGAGAGCAGCAAATATTATTCCTAATGCTATGGAAACAAATATATTGAGCCCAATTGAAGAACTCAACCACCAAATTACATAAGTCATGAACATCCCCATATTTCCGTAAGCGAAGTTCATAACACCACTCACTTTATACATCATGACAAGCCCTATAGCGACTAATGAATACATAGCACCTGTTGAAAGGCCAAGAAGTATTTGGTTTATCACTTTCTAACACCCCCAAGATATTTCTCGCGAACAACTGGGTTATCTTTAAGCTCTTCCGCATTGCCAGAAAGTGCCACTCTTCCGTTTTCTAAAACATAACCATAATGTGCAATGCCGAGAGCTACGGATGTGTTTTGTTCCACAAGTACAACAGTAATTTTCAAAGACTCGTTGACATGTTTTATTACTTCTACAATCTTCTCAATAACGATAGGAGCCAATCCAAGCGAAGGCTCATCGAGGAGCAAGTATTTAGGATTTGCCATCAGGGCTCTTGCAATTGCTAACATTTGTTGTTCTCCACCTGATAAAGTACCTGCTATTTGGTTGAGCCGTTCTTTTAAGAATGGAAAGATATCAAAAACGAAGTCGAAGTTTGGGGTCTTGTTTGTATAAGCCCCTGCCAAGAGGTTTTCTTTTACAGTCATTTGGTAAAATATCCCTCTACCTTCTGGACACAACACAACTCCCTTTTTTACTCTTTCGTGAACAGGTAGAGCATCTATAGATTCATTTCCAAGGATTATTGTTCCATTGTATTTGACACTTCCAACAATAGCTTTTAATGTTGAACTTTTGCCCGCTCCATTGGCACCAAGTATGGCCGTTACGCTTCCAGCTGGAATGTTTAGGTCTATACCTTTTACAGCATGAACAGGTCCATACCAGACATTAAGCCCCTTGACTAAAATGTCCTTAGTGTCTGTTCGTTGAAAAAACTTCATTGTTTTCACCTCTCTGAACCATTATTGGGTTGTTGCTGTACCTGAACCAAGGTACGCTTTTATAACTTCTTCGTTATTGATAACATCTTGAGCTGTACCTTCCGCAATCTTTTTTCCAAAATTAATTACAGTTATTCTGTCCGATATATCGAGCACCATGCGCATATCGTGTTCAATGAGAAAAACAGTAATCCCCCTATCTTTTATCTTAATGATTCTCTCTTTGAGAATATCTGATTCCTTCTCGGTCAAACCTGCAGCAGGTTCGTCAAGAAGGAGTATTTTTGGCTCAGTCATAAGCGCTCTTCCGACGTCGATGAGTTTTTGGAAACCGTATGGAAGTGTTCCAGCGTAAACTCCCAGTATGCTCTTTATACCAAGTAAATCAGCTACTTCTATAGCTTTCAATCTTGCCTTTCGTTCCTCCAATGAGAATCTACTCGTATACATAACTTCATCGAAATGATTGTAATCCAATTTCGAGTGATACCCAAGCATTAAATTCTGTAATACGGTCATATATTTGAAGATAATGATGTTCTGGAAACTTCTTCCAAGACCATGATAAACTCTTTTGTGAACCGGCACGTGAGTGATATCCTTGCCATCAAGGATAATACTCCCATCGTGTTTAACCAATCCAGATATGGCGTTAAAAACAGTGGTTTTGCCAGCACCGTTGGGTCCTATCAGGGAATGTATGGTTTTTTCCTTGACTTCCATCGAAAGGTTGTCAACTGCCACAAGTCCAGAAAACCTAACCGTTATATTCTCAAGCTTTAGCATCACTTCTCAACTCCCGTTTTTTTAATGTTGCCGTTGTTCGACTTCATTCTTACCTTACTTACAAAAGCCGCGGGCTTTTATCGGGAGAGTTTTAATTCACCTTAACTATCGCCCGCGGCACACAAGTTTTCAGCAAACAAAATACTTTGCGATTACCGCTGAAATATTCTTTTTCAAAAAACCGTTTTAATTTCTCATGGTCTAATTAAGTCGGTGAGAGGCACAAATTGACCGTTCTTAACAACCATGAAATACATTGAGGACTTACCGCGTCTCAGGTTTGGACCCCACGTAATATCTTTTGCAAGTATACCATTCCAGTTTTTGAAACTTTCAAGAGCCTTCACAAGACCTTCCCTTGTCAAGTTCTTTCCAGTCCTAATCAAGCCTTCTGTGAATACCTCTGCTGCAATAAACCCGGCAACTGCATATGAGGACATTATTTCTTTCGGGTATGTTTGTTGATAAATAGATATGGCTCTTTGATAATCTCTAACAAATTCTGGCCTATCAGGAGTCGCGAGTGGCACCCATCCTGTAAAAATAACACCTTCAGCGTATTTACCAGCTAATTTGATGAAAGATGGGTCAGCATTCGGATAGATGGTGATTATCTTGCTATCAAGACCATAGTCGCGAATTGTTTTAACCCATCTTATTGTGTCTGTAATAAGTCCATAGATAACAATAACGTCTGGATTCTTCTCAACAAGCTTTACAACAAGTCCGCTGTAATCTGTATCAGCTGGGTTGTAGGAAATCTCAACAACTGGTTTCATTTTGTAGTCTTCAAGCTTAGCTTTAAAAGCAGCATAACCTTCTAAACCAATATCGTTGTTCATGTAAACGATTGCTGGATTTTTGAATTTCGCAATCTCTCCTACGTACTTACCGATAAGTGTTCCTTCAAGAGTGTAGTCTGGTTGTACACCGAAGATGTATTTTTTCGGAGGAATAACGAGTTTTGATGTTCCCGCACCCTGATACACAAATGGAACTTTGTTCTGTTCGAGGTAATCCATAACTGCCAAACAGCCATAAGTTCCGAGTCCACCGACAATTGCAAAGACTTTGTCTTGCTCAACTAGCCTCTTGACCTCAACAACAGTCTTTGCTGGGTTGAGTTGGTCATCAGCGATTATTAGTTCTATTTTTCTCCCATGGATACCACCTCTGCTGTTAATCCAGTTGAAGTACGCTTTCATTCCTTTGCTCATCTCTTGCCCGATGATTGCATAAGGACCGGACAACGCTTGGAATGTTCCAATAACAACTTTGTCGTTATAAACCCCAACTTCAGCAAACAAGCTTACCAAAAAGACGAGCATAAGAATAACACTTAACAACTTTTTCATACAACCCACCTCCTATGATGGAATGAAAATGGTAGCAAAAATGAGCTCTACACACTCAGATTAATCCCAGTTTTTGAGCCTCTTTTGTTAAGTAATCACGAAAATCTGGATGCGCTATTGATATTAACGCAAGTGCACGTTTCCTTGTTGGTAATCCTCTAAGTCTTACCGCACCCCACTCTGTCACAACGTAATCCAGTTCTTGCCGTGGAACCGTGATGGGTGACCCTTGTGGAAGTAACGGAACTATCGTGGAGACCTGACCATCTTTTGCAGTAGACCTCATTGCTATAATGCCCTTGCCTCCTTTGCTCTTTACAGCTCCCCTATGAGTGTCCAGTTGACCGCCTGTACCACTGTAATGACTTGTTCCAATTGCTTCGGAGCAAACATTTCCTGTCAAATCAACCATGAGTGCAGTGTTTATACTGACCATTTTGTCGTTTTGGGCTATGATGTAGGGGTCGTTCACATACCTGCCTCTCAAAAATAGCACTGATGGATTATCATCGATGAACTTATACATTCTCTGGCTGCCATAAGCAAAAGTACATACGAACTTTCCGTTCCAAAGAGTTTTTTTCTTATTCGTGATAACTCCTGCTTCAAAGAGGTCTATCATACTCTCCGTGAACATCTCTGTGTGTATACCTAAATCTTTTTTGTCAACTAAGAACTTCGCAACAGCATTTGGTATCCCGCCAATTCCAAGTTGAATAGTCGCACCATCTTCTATAAGTTCCACAATATGTTCTGCTATCTTTTTCTCAACTTCGGCTGGTTCGAGAAGCTCTGCTTGTGGCAAAGGATAGTCTACCTCCACTATGTAATCAACTTCGGAAATGTGGACGTGAGTATCACCATGAGTTCTTGGAGCGTTTGGATTTACTTCGAGGACAACTATATCTGCATTCTCAAGCACATCCTTCTCGTAGACAACACTTGCCGACAATGTGAAGAACCCTTTTTCATCCATAGGAGAGGCTACCCCAACAAAAACGTTTATCTTAGTAGATTGTATAAGGTTCATACCAGCTTGGTGCAGATTGTTTGGAACATAATATGTGTTTTTTGAAAGCTTTCGGTTGTAAGGTCCGAAAAACCAAGAATAGTTGTAAAATCTATTGAAATATTCTTCGTTTGAACAAAATTCATAAGGCTCTGTGTTTAAACATGTGTAGATTTCAAGGCCACTAGCTTGCGTTCGATGCAAGTTTCTCAGGAAAACTTTCGGCTCCATGGGAGTCATCCCAACAACGATTGTCCAGTTATCTTGAAGGATTGACAACACCTTGTCAATATCAGTAAGTTTCTTTTCATATTCCTCTCTTAGATTCACATTGCCACCCCCAAGCTTTTGGAGAGGTAAACGTAGATATCTTCCAAAAAACGTTCCAACTTTTCTGTATCAGAAACTTTGCCTGCAAGAATATATCGTTCACCCAAGTAATGACCAATTCCCATTAATAGCATAGCAATATATTGCAAAATGCTTTTTGTGTCGATAGTCCCGAATTTTTCCGAATTTAGTTGGAGTTTCCCGTCATTAAATGAGTTTTCTAAAGCTTTGCAGTAAGGAATAAATATTGATGTGTAATAATCTTTCGCAATCTCTAAATCTAATGACTGGCTTTCTCTGACGATTTTATACATGTTTGCGTGACTTTTGAAGAACTGGACAAAGGCGTACAACCCGGCTATTTCCTGAACTAACCTTGGATACTGTTTAACATTTTCCATGGCTTTTCTAACGTTGTATCTTAGCCCCTTATTTATCCATCGTACTAATTCACGTAAGATTTCCTTTTTATTTTCAAAGTATAGATATATAGTCCCAACCCCGATTCCTGATGCCTTTGCGATGTCATATATCTGCGTTTTTTGGTAACCATAAGTTCCAAACAAGCTTTCTGCATTTGCAAGTATTAATTCTCGTTTTTCATCAACTTCGAGAACATGTTTTTCGGGTGTGAATGTAAATACCTCTTTCGGAAGATTTTGCAACTCCTTCTTTTCTTTCTGAATACCGTTTACAATGAGCGATAAAAGAACATTAGGTTCTACCTTTACACCCAACAACTCCCCGAAGTTAATTACAAACCTTATTGGTGACCAGAAGTAGAAGAGCCCAACATCAGTTAAGCCATGCTTTTCTGAGATAGATTGTATTACATCTTCAAATTCGTTCCTCAACCATTCGAAATGATATTCGTTGAGGTGTATGGCTTGGATTAAGTTCTTATTTCTCTTGCAGTATTCAAAGTATTTTAGTGCGACATCTGTTATAGACTCTCCTTCCAATGAATGTTTGAGGTCTCTTATGAAATCGTCAACAATCTCTCGAAACAACTCATCCTTGTTAATGTAGTATTGATAAAAGGCAGCAGTGCTCAAGCCAGCATGCTTAGTAATTTGTGAAATGGACACGTTGGAAAAGCTGTTTTTACTAAGAAGTCCTATGGCAGCCTTCTTTAGTTTATTCTTAGATTCTATACCATCAGCACGTTGAGGTATCCTTTTTGCTTTTTTATTTCTAGTAATTTTTACATTTTTCTGAGGCATTTCTCTCTTCTTCACTCTATATTACCTCCACACCTTCAATTAATTCGAAAAAAGTGGTAAATAATCAACAAAGGTCTAAACATCACATTCTAAAAGCAGTAGCAACTTGCTGATACCCAACACCGGATGTCAAGAAGATAACTACCTTGCCTTCTAGTTGCTCTATCTTTCCTTCGTCAAATGCGTCATCGTAAGCCATATAGACACATGCAGAACCAGTGTAGCCGTACTTATGCATAATCATATGTGCTCTTTCTATTGGCAGTCCAAGTGTTTCCATAACTTTTTCAATAGTCTTTTTCCTTACTTGCGTAAAGAATATCATACCAATTTCGTCTTTTGTGATGTTGTATTTTTCCATAAGTTTATTAATCAACATAGGCCATCCTTCCTCATTGACTGTAGATGGATAAGCAGCTCTAAGGTCCAATTTGTGAAGTCCTCTTTCAAAACCTGCCAAATTCATGGTGCCTGCTCCCATGTATATTCCCCAGTTTTGCCACCAACTACCGTCTGCACGCGCCACACTACCTATAAACCCTGGTTCATCTGATGCTGTAAGTATCAATGCACCTGCGCCATCACTAAAAAGAGCTTCCCATGAATATTTCCAACTTAGGAACTTAGTCATCGCATATGTACCTATAACGAGGACATTTTTGTAATCCCCCATGGCTATATACCTTGCTGCGATATCAAGCATTAACGCTCCATTTGCACATGATGCGTTTACATTGAAAGCGAGTGGTTCTGCTTTGTGGGCACCTATGAGGTACTGAACCCTTGGAGCATCTGGTGGGGATACCGCTTCCGGAGTATCTGTACCAACGATAATCAAATCAATTTCTTCCGGTTTCATACCAATTCGCGCGAGTGCCTTCTTCGCAGCTTCTGCAGCCATATAAGTAGGAGTTTCCCAATCTTCTGAAATATGTCTGTGATTGATACCAATCGCATCTGAGAAATATGGGTCAATAGTAAACATCGTTAACTTTTCAAACTCCGCGTTCGTCATCACTTTTTTAGGAACGTACATCCCAGAGGAAATAATCTTTGCGTACTTCATCTTAGTAAACCTCCTCGTATATTCAAAGTGGGTTTCAATAACGACTTGTTAAAAGATGAATCATATATTATATTTTATATGAATCACCTTTCAGATTATAGCACTTGTAACATTATGAAAGATATATGGAAATTCGGAAATGTATCCACGATTGTTCTGGGAAATCAGTAATATTTGAAATATTTTCTCAATATTGCATATTTTCTTAAATATTCTGACTTTTACAACTGAGAATAGAAATCCCACCCGTTGCCGGGTGGGATGTTGTAGTTTTCAAAAAGTTTTTAGTCAACGTATATTGAGGTAGTTTTTTATATTACTATCTTTATCGAGAACTGGCACTATGTCTCCTTCTTTTGAGGTCATTATTATCACCATCCCTGGACCGTGTCCTGTTTTGTAGCAATTCGAATGAACGACAACACCTATCGAAACGGCACCTTCTTTGTAACCTCCGGCTCCGTAACCGTTGTAGTGGTCTGATATTGCAACTAAATCTCCTATCCTTACTTTATCGAGTTTGAACTTCTTAATTTCTTCTTTATCCAAAGTATTCATATCATAGTCAGTAGCTGATGGATTACCAGCTCCGATTCCAGAACCCGTTAGGTGTGCAGGAACGATAGCAGTAACTGGAACTTGCAATTTACTATTCTTAATTTTTATCGGTATCTTCTCAAACAAATCTGGATCTATATTCATGACTTTGACTTCTGGATAGTTAACAATTTCAAGCCCTTGTCCCCAGGCTTTAATCTGTATCTTATCTCCAACTGCTAATTTTTCTTTCTCTGGAAACCAGATTAATATATGGTCTATTCCTCCATGCTTTCCTATTACGTATCCTTTCATGCCTTTCGCATCTCCGGATATTACTGCTGCTTCGTTCCCAATACATGCAAGAGCCATACAAGTGGGATTTAAGTCCTTGTCTTTGTTTTTGGCGCTAACATCAGGTTCGATATGGTCACCGTGCATCTTGAATGCATTGTCACCAAGCCCGAAGTTGTATGTGATACCTCCAACACCGGGAATGTAAAACGAATTGCCATTACCATCAACAACTGGCATACGGACAACCGGGTGTGCTATTTCTACCAATATTGAAAGCTGAACAACTTGGTCTTTGTTTGTTTTGATAGAACTGTTTTGTTTCTTCTTGTTAACTTCTTTCATCGTTCTTTCCCTCCATTACAATTGTTATGATATAAAAGAACCTACCATTTCTCAATATGAATTTTGTTATTATCAACATCTTTTAACGTATGCGCATTTTTTTCTTCGTCCGGATATCCAATTCCTATTACGCAAAGTACCCTGTAACCATCTGGAATACCAACAAGCTCTTTAATCTTCCCTTCAACTGACACTCCATCTTGGAAACGATCATGTGCATGGCCCCAGCAGCTTCCAAGACCGTAATCAACACACAGAAGTTGTATATACGTTGCCACTATAGAGGCATCTGACATCCAGGTTGAACTGGCTTCACTTGCAGTAACAACTATACATGCAGGTGCGGTTTTTAGGAACGAAAACGCTCCTTCTCTTGCTTTCATTATACGCTCGATTTTGTCTTTTTCAGTCACTATAATCAAATCGACAGGTTTTGAGTTCCTCCCACTCGGAGCCAACAAAGCATACCTTGCAATTTCTAAAAGAGTTTCTGGTGAGACTTCCTTATCTTTGAACCTTCTTATACTTCTCCGTTTTAAGATGACATCTTTTAATTCCATTTCGTCACCCCCAACCTCCTAGTATTTGAGCTATGTTTGCATACATCTTTTGTTCGTATTACAAACTTTTCTGATACAATTATACACCCACGCAATTTAGTTTCAAATACCTGGATAGCTTTTGCCCAAGCAATACAAAATAAAGACCCGGAAGACAACGTCCCCGGGTCTGCAAAATTGACCTTTCATGTATCTTTAAACAACAAGTCAGCTTATCTTTTCGAGAGATTCGGAAACTTCAACTAATCCCTCAAGAGCTTTCAATGCAACAGTATTCAAGAAGTTCCAAGGCTTGTTGAAATATGGCTGGAAGAAGAAATCTGCAAATGCCAAGTCTTTGACTGTCATCTTGTTTTTTATAACAATTGATAACGTGTTCGCACTTTCTGTAACATCCGCTTTTGACATAACTTGTCCACCAACTATTGTATGGTCATCTTTTCTGTAAAGGAGCTTAACATAAACAGGTTCATACTCTGGCATAAATTCAGGTCTGTTGTTTTCTATACCGTAAATTGTTCCATAGTTTATACCTTTTTCTTGAGCAAGCAATTCATTTAGGCCGGAAGTGGCAACGTTATAAGAAAATACCTTTACACCTGATGTTCCTTGAGTCCCAGGATATTTAAGTTTGTCTTCAAATATATTGTACGCAACTATAGTTCCCATTCTTACAGCATTTGTAGCAAGCGGGATGTATTCGTAACTGTTAGTGGGAGTATACCAAACCGCTGCACTATCACCTGCTGCAAAAACATCAGGGTGAGACGTGTGCAGATAAGAATCAACAATTAATGCGCCATTGGTCAACATTTCCAATTTGCCTTTGAACAGATCTGTGTTTGGTCTGAAACCTGTAGCTAGCACAACCATGTCGGTATCGAAAGTGTCCTTATCTGTTATAACTTTCTTCACAAAACCGTTTTCCCCTTCAAACTTCACGACTTTTTGCCCCAGCGCTAACTTGATTCCATTTACAGTGAGCTCGTTTTCAAGTATATCGGTAAATTCTTTGTCCAAATACTTGGCCAAGATTCTATCCGCTATATCTATCAGAACCACTTCTTTATTGTTATGTCTAAAAGCTTCTGCAAGTTCAACACCTATATAACCAGCTCCGACTATAGTAATTTTATCAGCATTCTTTGAATGCTGTACAATATCCTGCGCATGGTAGAAGTTCTTTGAAAGCATTATACCTTTCATATCAACACCAGGGACATTTGGAATTATGGGCCATGAACCAGTAGTTATTACAAGCTTGTCAAAGGCATCTTTGAATGTTTCTCCATTTTCGAGATTCCTGACAAGAACAAACTTTTCTTCAAGGTTAACATCTATCACTTCATGTCTCATCATCATCTTTGCTCCCAAATCTGAGAGAAACTTGGGCGAGGAATAAAAGAGCTTCATAGGGTCTTTTACTACTCCACCAACATGTAAAGCAATCCCACAAGAAAGAAATGAAACAGTGTCGTTTCTTTCATATGTTGTTATTTGGATTTTCTCACCATAAAGCCTCTTTGCTGTTGTGATGAAAGCCGTTCCTGCGTGCGTACAACCGATAACAACCACCTTCATTAACTTTTCCTCCTTTCATATTGAAGAAATTGTGTTTTGTTTTTTTAAACCCCTTTTTGTGAGTAAATTCACTTATATACACTTAGATTATACTAAGTCTATTCTTTTTTGTCAACTAACATTTTATTTTGTCTTGTTTACAAATTCTTATTTTTTCGCGAAAATTTAAGATTTTTCTAAATGAAATCCATAAAGCGTTGTTTTGTTTTTTCGTTCTAAGCTTGACGTATCTATCTTGAAGTGGTATATTTTAAGTGAAAAAATTCAATAGCCCAGAGGGGAGCTCCATACTGCGGGGCTGAGAGGAAGGGGGCAACCCTTCGACCCTTTGAACCTGATCCGGGTAATACCGGCGGAGGGACATGGGCAACGCAAAACTACAGATTTAATAATGTGCTTCTAACTGAAATGTCCCTCCGAGAAATTCGGAGGGACTTTGTTTTTTAAAAAAAGTTTTAGCATGGAGGTGTAAAAGGATGAAGAAAGATTTGATTATCTCGAAACTGATAGTCGAAAGTTTTTTTGAAAAGTTGAACAAAGGTTTGGAAGTTGACGTAGCTATCGCAGGATGTGGTCCTAGCGCTCTTGCACTTTCTCTTGCACTTTCTAAGAAAGGGTACAAGGTCGCAATTTTTGAAGCGAAGAACGAACCAGGTGGAGGCATTTGGGGTGGAGGAATGATGTTCAATGAGTTGGTACTTGAAAGAGAATTGAAAGGCTATGTGGAAGAACTTGGTGTTAACTACAAAGAATTTGGGGAGTTTTTGGTTGTTGACTCTGTACACTTCGCATCGGCATTATTGTATCACACCACAAAAGCAGGAACATTAGTGTTTAACAATGTTTTTGTTGAAGACCTTGTAATGTACGATAAAAGGGTTTCTGGAGTTGTAATAAATTGGATGCCAACAATTAGGGAAAGATTGCACGTTGACCCAATAAGCGTTATTGCAAAATTTACAGTCGATGGTACAGGACATCCTGCTAACCTTGTAAGATTGCTTTCTAAACGTGGAATTCTGGCATCTGTTACTGGTTCCACGGAGAATCTCTGCAGTTGCGGAAGTGTTGAATATGAGTTCCCGATGGATGCGGAAAATGGTGAAAGGTTTGTTGTAGAAGGGACAAGAGAAATATATCCTGGACTGTTTGTAATGGGTATGGCTGCGGTCAGTGTTGGCGGAGGTCCCAGAATGGGACCTATCTTTGGCGGTATGATTTTGTCAGGTCTTAGAGCAGCGGAACTGATTGAAGATGGTTTAGAAAGAGAAGTAGTAACAATTGACAAGGAGATGAAAATATGACGCAACTTGAATCAGCACGTGCAGGGCTTATCACAAAAGAAATGAAGTATTGTGCTGAATTTGAAGGTATTGAGCTCGAAAAACTCCGAAAATTAGTTGCCGAAGGAAAAGTCGTTATTCCAAGAAATAAATTACACAATTTAAAAAGGCCAGCAGCAATAGGAGAACAGATGACGGTAAAAGTGAACGCCAATATAGGCACATCCGTCGGATATTCCTCCTTGAAAGAGGAATTGGAAAAGTTAGAAGCCGCGTTGAATACTGGTGCTGATGCTGTGATGGTCTTATCTACTTGGGGTAATTTATCAGAAATGCGAAAGGAAATTGTCAAAAGAAGTCCAGTCCCGGTTGGGTCCGTTCCTATCTATGATTCCGCTGTGAAGGCTTATACAGAAAAAAGAAATGTAGTAGATTTTTCTGAAAAGGATTTTATTAACATGGTTCTTCAACATGCTGAAGATGGTATTGATTTTATGACAATTCATGTTGGGATAACAAAACGAGTATTGGAGAAACTGAAAAACTCACGGAGAATTCTGAAAATTGTCAGCCGTGGGGGGTCTATTATTGCTGGTTGGATGATTAAGAACAACAAGGAAAATCCATTTTATGAGCATTTTGATGAGATTCTTCAAATTGCTAGAGAGTATGACATTACACTAAGCTTAGGTGACGGGATGAGACCTGGTGCTATTGCAGATTCCACGGATCCTCAGCAACTCGAAGAACTCTTTTTTATGCAAGAACTCGTTTTGAAAGCTTACGATGCTGGTATACAAGTTATGTTGGAAGGTCCTGGGCATGTGCCTTTGAATGAAATTGAACTAAATGTAAAGCTTATGAAAAAGATAGGATTGGGGAGACCTATATTTCTTCTAGGACCACTCCCAACAGACAGAGGTGTTGGTTATGACCACATTGTTAGCGCGATTGGGGGGGCATTAGCAGGTTATTATGGGTGTGATTTTCTATGTTACGTAACCCCAGCAGAACATGTTGGGTTACCAGATGCTGAGGAAGTAAAAGAAGGAGTGATTGCTGCAAGGATAGCGGCAATTGTTGCAGATGTGGCACGCGGTAACCAGAGAGCAATGAAATTGGAAGAAGAAATGGCAAGAGCAAGAAGGGATTTTGATTGGGATAAAATGTTCAAACTTGCCATACACGCGGAAAGGGCACAAAAGAAATTTGAGAAGATGAAGTATACAGAGGACGGCTGTTCTATGTGTGGACCTTTCTGTGCGATAAAAATAACTAAAGATTTTGCGGAGGAAAAATAGACAAATGAAGGGTTATCACAGAAAAAGGAGAAAAGGGTTTTCCACAAGCACCATTCGAGCAAATATACTAAGGATAGACGAACTTCCTTTAGCAGAACTGTATGAATTAACGTTTTTTCAAAAGCAAGACCTGGATAAATTGAAAGAATTTCTTGAGAAACGTGGTAAACCATTTGGTATACATCTACCATTTGTTTTTAGATATGCATCAGTTCATCCAAATCCAACTTCTTTAGACAGAACTTTAAGAAACGATACATACACAGTTAATATCGAAAGCGCAAGATTTGCCAAAAGTTTTGGTGCAGAGTATGTTGTTGCTCATTTCCCAAATGCAAAACAAAAAGAAGCGTGGAAGGACGTTTACGATATTGTTATAGAAAGTCTTGAACACTTTTATGAATTAAACAGAATTATTGAAACTAGGCTGGAAAACGTTTATATGAATGATTATTTCCATTCCGCAGATGACTATTTATTTGTTCTTAAGGAGACTGGTTGCACAATGTGTTTAGACATAGGACATTTATTGATTGACTCAGAGATTTACGCTTTTGACCCAGTTTCTTTTATTGAAAAATTGCAGGATTTTATAACTGAATTCCACATTTACTATGCTGACCTAAAAACATATGAAGAATGTCACCATGCGCCGTGGGGGGATTCACTCAACTTTAGAAGAGTTCTAGAGGTAATAAAAGGATTTGAAAATGTGGATTTTGTTGCAGAACCTTCTAATGATTGTCCTAACTTGTTGTCAAGGCTAATAAAATTCTTGGAGGTGATGCTTTGATGAATGGTGCAGCTGAGAAAAGAGTAATGGTAATTTCAGGATTTGACCCATCGGCTGGTGCTGGGATTTTACAAGATATAAAGTCCTTGTCTCTTTTGGGAATTAGTGCCATGGGGGTTGTTAGTGCGTATACTATCCAAAACACACACAAGGTTTTCCTTGCGAGATTTCGAAAATGGGAAGAAATAGATCAGGAATTATCAGTTCTGCCTAAGCCTGAAGTTATAAAAGTAGGCTTAATATTTCCAGAAATGATTAAACTTATAAGGGAAAAATACCCGTCAGCAACCATCGTTTGGAACATAATTCTACGTTCAAGCTCTGGCTATGATTTCGAACCACCTGAAATTGTCATGGAAAATTTAGCACACGCTGATTTCATACTTCTAAACAACGAAGAGGCAGGTATATTAGGGTTAGAACCCTCAGACAGAATTATCGTAACGGGAGGTCATGGAAAAGAAGTTGACAAAATCATTGTAAAGTATGGTCGCATTACTTTTGAAACGCCTCGGTTATCAGGAAGATACCATGGAACTGGATGTGCATTTTCTAGCTTATTTGCAGGCCATTTGTCCCTTGGTTATTCTCCAGAAGAAGCGATAAGGGCTTCTATAGAGATATTGCAAAAAGTCCTTGTGAGGAGCCATGAGCAAGTGCAACCAGAAATACTTGCAAGAGATTGGATGAAATTTGACGTGCTCGATTCGTTGAACGGTGTAAAGGGAGTGCTATTGTCAGTTGGAGAAAAAACTGTTCCAGAGGTTGGACAAAACGTCTCATATGCGTTGCCATGGTCAAAAGATGAATTTGAAGTTGCTAAATTTCCGGGAAGGATCAGACTAAAAGAAGGGAAACCCGTTTTCGTTTCCGATGCGTCATTTGCTGATTATTCGCACACTGCAAGAATGGCACTTGTTGCAAAATCTATCTCACCACACGTAAGGTGTGTGACAAATATTAGGTATTGTCCCGAGTATGTTGATAACGCGGTCAGGTCCGGTTTAACTGTGTTCAAGTACGATAGAAATTCTGAACCGGAAGATGTTAAAAATGTTGATGGAAAATCTATGGAATGGATGATTCAACAAGCATACAAAGAATTTGGAAGGATACCAGATGTAATATATGATGAAGGATTCTGGGGAAAAGAGGCAATGATTAGAATCTTTGGAAGAAACCCGAAAGAGGTGATGGAAAAGATTAAAAAGATTATAGGAATTATATGAAATTGCTAACATCTTAACAAAGTGCCCCGTTTTGGGGCACTTTGCTTTATAATTTTATTTACATTATTCCTGAAATTCTATCAACCCGTATTTTCCGTTCTTTCTATAAATCATGTTGAGCTCGCCAGTATCGACATTCCTGAAGACAAAGAACTGATGTCCCATAACTTCCATCTGAGCGATTGCCTCTTCCAACGTTGCTTGCATGAGATAAACCCTTTTAACCGTATCTATTTTGTCTTCTTCGTCTTCGATTTCATATCTTGGAGCAAGTTCTTCAGTCATTGCTTCAGTTAGTCCTTTAACATTGGATTTGTGATAGGATTTGTGCAGTTCCCTTTCTCGCTTGACTGATTTTTCAAAAGCTTCACTTGCAGCGTCAATAACACCATAAATATCATTTGCTTTTTCCTGAACAACGATATCTTTACCATCGATGTGCGTCATCAATCTTAGAGTGTAGTACGGTCCATCCTTGTCAAAACGTGCTTCGATGTTCACATCATCCCGCGAAACAAAAGTTCCTAACGCCCTTTTGACTTTTTCTAACCTTTTGTTGAGGTAACTTTCGATAGCTTCTGATAGTTCAAAGCCGCGAGCAAATGTCTTGACTTCCATAAAATCACCTCCGTATGATTTGTTCGTTCAACTCGGTCACAAGCTCCATCGTGTAGAAAGACAGAGTGATAAGGAAATAAGAGACCAGTTTACCAACAAACAATTGTTCTTCACCAAGAATAAATTTTTTTGCAGTGGTGATCAATGCTAAGATAAGTGCAACAGTTACTAGGAAAAGGAACGGTACAAAGTAGGACATAAAAGCAAAGACTAATGTGAAGGTAAGGTATAAATTTGCAAGAGCGTAGAGCTTTTCGTCGGTATTTTTGAACCATTTTGAAAGAACAACACTGATACCCACAACACCAATAAAGAAAACCGTATTCGAAATTCCAATGAAAACTTTTACTACCGGATGGTTAATGAAAAAGAACGCGTTAGAAATTATCGATAAGACAAAACCTAACGAAAAAATCACAGACGAAAAGACTATGAAATCTTTCGAAGACTTTTCCTCGATAACGCTGTTTAAATAATCCTTAATCATCAACTAAAACCCCCTTCCAACTACTAGTCCAAATACCTCTGGTCCAACATGTGCAGCGATTGCTGGTCCTATTCGTGCTATCGAGTGAACATTGAGTCCTTCCAGAAGTTTGTCAAGATGTTCTTTCATGTAGGAAACTCCGTATCCACCAATTACAACAGGATTTTCAAGTTTTGCCATAAATTCTTTAGTAAGTTCTCTCATACGTCTTATAAGTCCATCGTAGGTCCTTTCCATACCTAACGAAGCAGTATATCCATCACCTGTTGTTGTAAGAATTGGCTTAATCTTTAAAAGTTTCCCAAGAAGTGCCTTCGCATGGCCTATCCTTCCACCACGTTCAAGATATTCAAGCGATGAGACTGAGAAAACTAACAAACTATCTTTCACAAATGTATCGACAAGTTCCTGTGTAACCTTCAAGCCATTTTCCGCCGCATTAATCACCCGATACAACACGTACGTTGTTTTTACGCTTCCACTTTTGGAGTTTAAGACTGTTACATTTTTCAGCTTTTCATCGTTAACAATAGATGATATAGTATCGTACGTTCCGCTTAGCTTCTGAGATATCGTAACTACGTATACATTTTCGTACTCTTTTGAGTATTTTGTCAGTTTTTCTCTCATCATTTCTGGTTTCGGCTGCGATGTGGAAACTTTAGCACCCGAGAGACAGTAATTATAAAATTGCTCATCTGTTATTGTTACTTTATCGATGTATTCCGTACTATCTACATACACTCGAAGTGGAAACATATCAGTCGGAACTCCAAAGTCAAGACCAGGTTGATAATCTACAGAACTGTCAAAAAGGTATATATTCTTCATACGTTCTCCCTTCCTTAGGGCACAACAGTAATAGCATGAATCAAAAATCTAAGCCCAAGAGTATTCCGAATCCTTCTTTACCAACATGCGTTGTAACAGCGGGTCCAATGTCAACAAAGTAAGGTTTTACGTCATACAGTTGCGCTACTTCGTAGATAAAATCTTTGTAATCTTCTTTTCCAACTGCTGCGTAAATTCTTATTCCTTTTTCTTTTTTCTTTGCTTTTTCAACGAATTCCTTTGCTTTTTCTTTGATTACCTCTTTTACTTTATTGACACCAATAGCTTTTTGCACTAACTGAACTTCACCATCTCGAGCAATAGTAAGGATAGGTTTTATCTGCAGCATTTTACCAAATACCGAAGTAATCTTTCCAATTCTGCCACTCTTTTGAAGCTGTGTTACATCGAAGACCGCTACTAAAAAAAGCGTATCGTCTCTATATGATATTATATCATCTTCACCTATTTTTTTACCAAGCTCTATGTCTTTCAACATCCTCTCTAAAATGTAAGTATTCTGTATGCTAACACTTTTTGAATCGAAAACGAAAACATTCTCGTATTTGTTCGCTATTGTATAGAAAAGATTGTATGTTCCGCTAAGCAGTGAAGAGATTGATAAAACATAAACAACGTCGTATTTTTTGTGCAGCTCATGAAAAGTCTTTTCAACTACATCCACACGTGGCAAAGAAGTTTCCACTTTTTCTCCTTTCTCAATTGCACCAAGTATCTTGTCAGTTATATCATCCGAATCATCGAGTTCTTCGCCATTTATAAACACTCGAACAGGTATGGTGTATATCTCAATATCTGTGTGAAAATCTTTCCTTAACTTCGTGGTACTATCTATAACAACTGCAATCTTCAGATATCTTCACCTCTTCGCTAAAGATATTAGAAATTTTGAGTGGACTATCTGACCGGATACCCAAAATGACAACTCTATGCTGAATTTATTCCTCCTTTCGAAACTTGTGAGGGTCAAATTCTTCCGGCTTTCCAACCTCTTCGGTAAGTATCACAACGTTACTATTACCATCACAGTGTAGAAAACCGTCAATTACCTTTAGCTTTTCTTCTCCTTCTTCAGTTTGGATACGAACATCCGAAATTGCTAGTTTTGTAATAATGGGTGCTCTCTTATCGAGAACACCCATTTCACCTTCGACAGTTTTAAAAACTATCAACTTTGCATTATTAAACTCGACAATTTTATATGGAGTAACTATCTTTATTTTCATTGAGCTCAACTCCTAATCAAGCTTTTTTCTCGAACGAACATGTAGTTCAAAATTCTATATATCATATAACCGCTGATTTCATTAGTTTCTTGGCTTTTTCAACGGCTTCATCTATTGTCCCAACCATGTAGAACGCAGCCTCAGGTAAATCATCGTATCTACCTTCAAGAATTTCTTTGAACCCTCTAATAGTTTCTTTAATCGGAACGTAAACTCCGGGTATTCCAGAGAACCTCTCGGCAACATGTGTTGGTTGAGTTAGGAATCTTTGGATTTTTCTTGCTCTTTGGACTATCAATTTATCTTCTTCGGAGAGTTCTTCCATACCAAGTATGGCGATTATATCTTGCAGGTCCTTATATCTTTGCAACACTTCTTGCACACCGCGAGCAACTTCGTAATGCTCTTTACCAACGATATTTGGATCAAGTATCTTCGAGGTAGAGTCAAGTGGGTCGACAGCCGGATAAAGACCAAGTGCCGCAAGCTGCCTTGAAAGGACTATCGTAGCATCCAAGTGTGTAAACGTTGTTGCTGGAGCAGGGTCTGTAATATCATCAGCAGGAACATAAATAGCCTGTACGGATGTGATTGAACCTTTCTTTGTTGAGGTTATTCTTTCTTGTAATTCACCCATATCAGTTGATAATGTTGGTTGATATCCAACAGCAGATGGCATTCTTCCAAGCAAAGCGGAGACTTCACTTCCAGCTTGGACAAACCTGAAGATATTGTCAATGAAAAGCAACACGTCTCTACCTTCAACATCCCTGAAATATTCAGCTATTGTCAACGCCGTAAGAGCAACTCTAAACCTTGCTCCCGGCGGTTCGTTCATCTGACCAAAAACGAGAACCGTGTTATTCAGAACTCCTGCCTCCGACATTTCTAGGTATAGGTCATTTCCTTCCCTAGTTCGTTCCCCAACACCAGCAAATATGGAGAAACCATGGTGCTCAATCGCTATGTTTCGAATCATTTCCATAACGAGCACTGTTTTTCCAACACCTGCACCACCGAAGAACCCTATCTTACCACCTTTCGGGAATGGTGCAAGCAAGTCAATAACCTTCAAACCTGTTTCAAGGATTTCTATCTCTGTCTTTTGCTCTGTCATACTTGGAGCAGGTCTGTGGATGGGCCAGAATTCTACATCTTTTAGTTCACCCTGCTCGTCTATCGGTTCACCAATTACATTAACCATTCTTCCCAAAACCCCACGTCCAACGGGCGCTTTAATCGGCTCACCGGTATTTTCTACCTCTAAACCTCGGACCAAACCATCTGTGCTGTCCATAGCAACCGTTCTAACAGTGTTATCACCGATGAGCTGTTCTACTTCGAGAACAAGTTTCTTACCAGTTTGTGGATTTGTTACCACAAGTGCATCGTATATGTCTGGCAATTCACCTTCTTGGAACTTTACATCTACAACCGGTCCTATTACCCTTACAATTTTACCTATAGACTTTTTGGACACGCTTACCACGCTCCTTTTTCGTTAACACCTCAAGAGTTACTCTTTTCTATTGCTTATTCTTCCTTCAACGCATCTGCACCGGTCACTATCTCTATGAGTTCTTGTGTTATAGATGCTTGGCGTGCTTT
This sequence comes from Fervidobacterium pennivorans, assembly GCF_001644665.1. Classification (NCBI taxonomy): domain Bacteria; kingdom Thermotogati; phylum Thermotogota; class Thermotogae; order Thermotogales; family Fervidobacteriaceae; genus Fervidobacterium; species Fervidobacterium ngatamarikiense. The sequence goes on along the minus strand of NZ_CP011393.1, from coordinate 715,149 downwards.
GTTGTATTCGATAGTTAATAGTCTAACAACTTCTTCTGCATTTTCTGTGGCGTTTCTCATTGCATTCTGACGTGCGTAAAGTTCGCTTATTTTTGTTTCAAAAGCCAATGCATATAAAACACTTGAGGCATAGAATTCTACTAACGCGTTTTGGAAGCTTTCTTCCGTTGGCTCAAATTCGTATCTGTCACCTTTTTCAAAAGGTTCTTCTTTGGAACCTTCTTCTACCTTTATTGGTGTTAAAACGTAAACATCCGGAATTTGTGCTAGCTTGTTTTTAAACTTTCCGTACACAACCTTTACCGTCCCAACACCGTTTGCCAGTAAGTCATTAATCAAAGTTTTTGTGAAATCAAACGTAGGAGTTTCGTAGACATGTTCGTATATTCGAACAACCTTAGGATTACTTCTAAAAATAGGTGCGATTTTTGCTCCGACAATGTAAAGTTGGTCAAAGTTCTCCTTTTTATCAAGATATATCGCTTTCTTTGCAATTTCAGTTGGAAATGACCCACACAAACCCATGTCTGTTCCTATAACAACAAGTGCCTTCTTTCCTTCTCCTGTCACAAATGGGTGTTTTACTTCAAAATGAACACGAGCTGTTATCCTCTTCGTCTCGTTCAGAAACTCTCGTGCCATTTGTAATCTTTTTTCAACTTTTTTAATACGCGCAGTTGAAACCATTTCCATCGCTTTTGTTATCTTCTTCAAAGACTGAGTCGCGTTGATTTTTCTTTTTATCTGGAGTAATTTACCTCGACTCATTCAATATCACTTCCCATAAACTTTTACAAACTCTTCCTTGAACTCCTTGATTATCTTGTGCAGTCTTTCCTCAAGTTCTTTTGATATTTGCTTGTTCGTTCTTATTTCATCGAGGACATCTTTGTACTTTTCTTTCACAAACTTTAAAAATCCATCTTCAAATGGTCGAACTGCGGAGACTGGTAAATCATCGAGGTATCCGTTAACTCCAGCGAAGAGTACAACTACTTGCTCTTCAACTTCCATAGGACTGTATTGAGGTTGTTTCATGAGTTCCATCAATCTCTGCCCTCTTGTTATTTGAGCTTGAGTCGCTGGGTCTAATTCTGTAGCAAACTGTGCAAATGTTTCAAGTTCGCGGTATTGGGCTAAATCAAGTTTAAGTGAGCCAGCGACTTGCTTCATTGCCTTTATTTGTGCCGCTCCACCAACACGTGAAACGGAAAGACCTATGTTGACAGCGGGTCTTTGCCCTGCGTAGAATAAGTTCGGCTCAAGGTATATTTGCCCGTCAGTAATTGAAATAACGTTTGTTGGAATATATGCAGAGATATCGTTCGCTTGTGTTTCAATTATCGGAAGAGCTGTGAGAGAACCTCCTCCGTATTTTTCATCAAGGCGTGCCGCACGTTCTAACAATCTTGAATGTAGATAGAACACATCACCTGGATAAGCTTCCCTTCCTGGCGGTCTTCTAAGTAACAATGAAATTTGCCTGTAAGCAACCGCGTGTTTGGATAAGTCGTCGTAGACTACAAGTGCATCCTTGCCGTTAAACATAAAGTATTCTCCCATTGCACAACCAGCATATGGTGCAAGGTATTGTAGTGCTGCGGGATCTGAGGATGATGCAACGACAACAATTGTGTATTCCATTGCACCTGTCTGCCTGAGTTTTTCAACTATTCGAGCAACGGCTGATGCTTTCTGGCCAATCGCTACGTAGATACAGTAGACTCCTTTTCCTTTTTGGTTAATAATGGTGTCTATAGCTATCGCTGTCTTTCCAGTCTGTCTATCTCCGATTATTAGCTCCCTTTGTCCTCTTCCAATCGGTATCAAAGAGTCTATAACCTTAAGTCCTGTCTGGAGCGGCGTATCAACAGGTTTTCTGTAAATAACACCTGGTGCTTTAAATTCAACAGGACGTGTTTGACTGTACTGAATCGGTCCAAGTCCATCAAGTGGTTCTCCAAGAGGATTCACAACACGCCCTAGAAGCCCCTCTCCGACAGGAACTTCCATGATTTTATTTAGTCTTCTGACCGTATGACCTTCTTTTATCTCTTTGTAATCACCAAGGATTATGATACCAACATTATCCTCTTCCAGGTTGAAAGCCAAACCTTTAGTTCCGGTTTCCACGAACTCGACCATTTCGTTTGCCATCACGTTATTCAAACCGTAAACTCTTGCAATACCATCTCCTACTTGAATTACTTTTCCAACATCTTCAAGCTTTATCTCTTCTTGATACTCTGCTATTTTGCTTTCCAAAACTCTTACAATCTCTCCAGGGTTTAATCTCAAGGTATCACCCCTCTCTTCTCAGCACGTTACGGGCTAAATTCTCAAGTCTACCTTTGATACTTGCATCGAACCTTTTTCCGGCAAATTCCATGACGACACCTGCTATTAAATTCTCATCTACAGTAATGCTGAACACAGGTTCTCTCCCTGAGTGTTTCTTAACAAATTCCGATAACAGTTTTTCTTCCTCGGTACTTAAATCCATGGCTGCAGTTATATCAACAGGTATTAGACCTTTATCTTCAAGAACAGTGAAATCAAAGAACGCAAGTATTTGTTTGATGTACTTAAGTCTTTTGTTACTTATCAATAAATAAACAAATCGACTGAAAGGTTGGTCTGCAGGAAACCCTAACTCGTTCATTAATTGACAAACAACCTGAGCACGCTTTTCAGGCTTTATTGCCTGGTTGTTCAAAAATATAGACATATAATCGTATATCTGTGCCAACACTTTGAGTCTGTCTTTGTATTCCTCTGTCTTGTTATTAACTTTTGACACATTATACAAAGCCATTGCGTATTTACTAGCTATAGCCGAGTACATCATTTTTCATACTCCCTTATGATTTTCATAAGGTATTCTCTTTTTGCCTTTTCATCTACAACATCCTTTAAAACCTTCATCGCAAGGCTAATGGCAATCTCAGTTGCTATAGATTGCACTTGGGAAATCGTCTCTTGTCTTTGCCTTTCGATTTCTGATTGAGCATTGATAATTATTTTTTCAGCTTCTTTCTGAGCTCTTTGTTTTGCATCCTCAATTATTTTTTCGGCCTCTCTTTCTGCCGCTGCTATGACTTGCTCTGCCCTTTGCCGCGCAGCCTTGAGCTCCTCTTCAGCTTGTTTTTTCATTGCATCAGCACTTTTACGAAGTTGCTCGGCTTCGGCTAAATCGCTTTCTATCTTTTCTCTTCTCTTATCCATTATCGAGAAGAAAGGTTTATAGAGAAGCTTGTTCAGCATCCATAGCAAAAATAAAAAGCTGAGGAGCTGAACAACAGCTGTTAAATTAATTTCAAAAAGATCCATAAGGACCGCCTCACAGTGCGAAGAGTATCAGGAACGCGATAACAAGAGAATAAATACCTGTTGTTTCTGCAATAGCGTCAGCAAGAATCATACGCGTTGTTATTACGTTTGTTAATTCTGGTTGTCTTGCGATAGCGTCCATAGCATGTGCTCCAACATTACCTTCACCAACACCAGGACCGATAGCACCGATACCCATAGCAAGCCCTGCACCTATAGCCTTTCCCGCAACTGCAATAGCTTTTGCAAGTTCCCTAATAACCTCAGGTGTGAGTTGTTCCATAAATACTCCCTCCTCATAGTATAAGTTTTTGAAATTCTTCATCCTTCAATTTGTGAAGACATGTAAGCAATTGCCAATGTTGAGAATACAAATGCTTGTATTAACCCCGAGAATATACCGAAGTAACCCCATAGGAAAGGTGGTAAGAACATGTACTTGACTAAATAGCTTATGACCAAGACAAGTATACCACCACCGGTTATATTTCCAAAAAGACGCATTGCATGTGAAAGAGGTTTAGCAAGTTCACCAACAATGTTCATGGGAAGCATAAATGCAACAGGCTCAAGAAAACCTTTTAACCATCCTTTCACGCCTTTTGTCTTTATCGCAAAATACTGGCTTATTATGAATACCATAACTGCATAGGTAAGGTTGGTATTCAAATCACCTGTAGGTGGGAACCACGTATCACTGAAAAGAACAAATTTAACAGTCCTTGCACCATTCTCAGCTATCGAAACATCTGCTGATATTCCGGGAATGAAACCACCAATAAGGTTCGAGACTGCAATGTATATGAACAAAGTCATAGAGATTTTGAAAACAGTTCTTGCGTATTTCTCATTTGGAACACTGCTTTCAACAATCTCGTACAAGAAATCCATCAAAGATTCGGCAAAAGCTTGCTTTCTATTTGGTATAAGAGAAAATTCTTTATGAACAGACCTTGCAAAAGCAAGTATTACTATAATTACGACAAAAGACATAATTACTGTCATCGGGTTGATGCGGTAATACCATACATTTGTTGGACCAAACTGAACAATCCAACGATTGGCTATGTTCTTCAGGGCTTCGGATGGAGGAGCCGTCATAAGTTTAGCATTCAAAAGCCCAACTGTAGTGTAAATTATAAGGAAAACAGTTAGTTGTATTTTTGCTTTTGTACTCATTTTCTTTTTGCTCAAAGTTTCCACCTCCAGGCAAAGAGAAATACCACTATTTTTAAACTCATCAACCCTGCAAAAACCCCTAATATGCCTTCTGTCGGATTTTTCAAAATAAGCGATGCTAACAAGAATAACGATGCGTAAAGAACATATCTTAAAAAGTATCCAGTCCTAAAGTATCCTTTCCCAAATTTGATAAATCGATCCTTTGTTGTAACGCTTGATATTAATCCAATCATAACCCCAGCCTCACCAAGTAATACACCTAAAGCAAAGCTAAAATGTCTCAATAACACGCCTAAAAGAAAGATTACGAAAGAAACCGCGAAAGAATAGATTACTATCTTTACTACAAACCGTACAACATCATTACTTGGAGAGTTACTCATCTTTTCCATCTTCCCTGTGCTTATGCTCATGGTTCTTCAAGTTTGGTATTTTACCATCTCTACTATCAACATTATCTATTTTATCATATCTTTCCAGCTCTTGAACCAGGTACTTTATTCCGTTATAAACTCCTGATAAGGTTCCAAGAATTATGAAAATTATTTTAAAAAGCCTTGCAGTTGAGAACAAATTATCTAAAAAGGCACCAAGAACGAAACCAACTAAGATATTTGCTATAATTGTGAATCCTAAACTGGATATAAGATTTAGTTTTGATAATTCGTTACCGATCCCTTTACCTTGTTGTATTTTTTTCTCACCTTTGCTATGTTGGTCAACCACAATTTTCATTCCCTTAGATGATTATCAATTCTCTTGTAAGAGTTGTCAATACCTCGCAGCCGTTCTCCCTAACAACAACATCTTCTTCAATTCTAATACCGAATTCACCTTCGAGATATATGCCCGGTTCCACGGTAACAACTTGCCCCGGTTGCAGAGGTTTGTCCCATCTGAAACTAAGACCTGGATTTTCGTGGACTTCAAGTCCCAACCCGTGACCTAAGCCATGACCAAAGTATTCTCCGTATCCAGCTTCTTGAATATAGTTTCTCGCTATAGCATCGATTTCTCTTCCGGTAACGCCAGCCTTTATAGCTTCCAAAGCTTTTTGCTGGGCTTCAAAGACTATCCTGTGCACTTCTTTAACTTTTGAATTTGGTTCCCCGATACAAAACACACGTGTTAAATCACTGTTGTATCCCTTGTATCTTGCACCCCAATCAACGACCACAGGTTCACCTTTCTCAATAGTTTTATCGGACGCACGCCCGTGTGGGAGTGCCCCCCTATAACCCGAAGCAACAATAGTATCAAATGCTATATCATCGGCTCCTAACAGTTTCATCTGGTACTCAAGATATGCAGCAAGTTCTTTCTCTTTTATTCCAGGTTTGACAATTTCTAGCATCTTTTTGAAAGCATCTTGTGCGATTTCAACAGCGACTTTTATTTTTTCTATCTCATCTTCATCTTTTATAGATCTCACATCAACCATTAACGAAGATATGTCCTCAAATTCACAATCAGGAAGCTTTTCTTTGAGTGTATCGTAAATACTTGCAGAGATGCGCTCTTTTTCTAAAGCCAATTTTCTCAAGTCTAAATTTCTTATTAGCTCGACAACGGTATCCAAAAAGCTCCTCGGCGGAACATACTTAACAAGTTCAAAAGTGCTTTCTTCTTTAACCTGTACCCAATATCTGGAATCTGTTATTATTATGTGCCTTCTTGGTGTAATCAAAAGTGCAGAAAAACTTCCCGTGAACCCGGATAAGTATCGAGTTGTAACACTGTTAGAATTTTCGATGTTTATGACAAGGATGGCATCAACATCTTTTTCAAAAACACGTGCTTTTACCTTCTCGAGTTTTGAATTTGTAGGTCTCATAAATTGGCCCCCTTTGATTTTAAGGATAATGTTAACTAAAAGTATTGAAACTTTCCAAAAACCGCATTATCCTTATAAAGAGGGGACACCCCCCAACCAACTCTCGACAAAGGAGGTATCCCGATATGAACAACTCAACGCTCTCTTGTCCAAAATGCGGTTCCACCAGCTTATACAAAAACGGTCATGACAAATACGGTAACCAACAATTCCTTTGCAAACTCTGCCATCATTCTTTCAAACTCTCCCATTCTCACAAACGCAAAAACTTCCCTTTCCCTTATCCCAAATGCACTTCTTGTGGTAAATCTATGCAAATTTACAAAGTCCGTCGCTCTTTCGTTGTCTTCCGTTGTAGAGCTTGTCGTACCAAAGATAGAGTACCTTTTAACCTCCCCGAACCAGTCACCCTTATTCCTGAGAAATTTAAATATTTCCGTTTTCCTCTATTTTTCATCTTAAAAGCTTTCGTTTTGTATATGAAACACAATATGTCTTATCGCTCTCTTGCTCATTCTCTTAATATCAAAGTATCTCATGTCACCATATATAAATGGGTTATTAAATTGTGTACTTTATTCTCTGTACTTTTTCCAACATTTACCATCGAAAATGTTTTCTCAGTTCATGCTGATGAAACTGTTCTTGTGTTCAAAGAACAAAAGTACTATGTTTGGCTATTAGTTGATCACGAAACTAACTTAATTCTTTGTTGGCATGTCTCAAAGTATCGTGATATGGGACAAGTCAAAGTATTGCTCGAGAAGTTCTTTGGTAATTCAAAACCTAGAAACATTGAACTTATTACTGATGGACTTGGTGCATATGAAAGTGCAGTAAAGCTGTTGTTCAGAAATATCAATCACGTAGTGGTACCGCTCGGTAAAAACAATCAATGTGAATCTAAGTTTTCATTGTTGAAAGACTTTTTCCGACTCAAGCGAGGGCTGAAGAATACGAAGAACTTAGCGAAATATATTCAAGGATTTTGTGTAGTGAAGAATCTTTGGAAAACGCACAATGGCAATATCAATCGCATTCTTTCACAATTACACTCTTTCATCACTACAAGTTAACACTATCATTTTAAGTATCATTGTGTCCAATTTCGAAATTTAAAGCTATTCAAGATTTTTGGCGTGCTCGGCGGGACTTGAACCCGCAATCTTCGGATCCGGAGTCCGACGCTCTATCCAATTGAGCTACGAGCACGCGCTAACATAGTTTATTTTACCACAACTTTGAAGAAAAGGGTTAACCTTTGCAAATTTTCAATATCTAATTCAGATATAACCTGTCTATTTTCTATGTTCATTATAACGAATTCCGGAACTTTTTCAAGATTCTTCGTAGCTTCTCGAAAGTCTCTCCAAACCCTGTACACAAAAATTCCCTGTTTAAAAAGGGTATAAGCAATGTATGGGTCTTTTGAAAATCCGATACCTTCTTTTACAGAAAATGATTCATCGTAGGGAACCTCTACAAACACGGCAAAATTACAAGAAACTGGCTGTGACTCTACCACTTTATATTCTTTCAACTCAACAGCTCTATCTGGATTCTGAATGTACTCAAGGAGCAGTTGTTCTGCACTGAATCTATCATCGTCTCTTTTCTCGAAAGACTTCGCCATCTTTGTGGTTACTCTTTCGTCAAGCAACAAAACCTTTTTTCCTAGCTTTTTGATTTTCAGAGCAAACTTGATTACTTCAAATGTTTGTGTCGAGTAGTTCCCACTCATAGAAAGAGGTAAACCAAACAAAACTGTGTCAAATCTCCCGATTTTCTTTACCAAATCTGCGGTTTTTATCGTCCCACTTTCAGATACAAAGACACTACCTATCGCATATCCACACTTACTCTTTCCGTAATCAATAGCTATCAATGCCATTTTGTAAGCGCTCCTATATTCGAGACTTAGATAATCAATTCTGCATCGTAAAGATACCTTTCATCGATGAGCTTAAATACTTCTTTGACGTTGAGTGACTCTATTTGCAAGGTGTAGCGTTCAAAATATCCCAATTCTATGTCCCGTTCCTTAAGTCTTGTTATTTTTTCAGGCTCAAAATCAACGGCACGAACGAGGTTTTCTGTGATACCGGCAAGGTCCTTGTAAACACTCTTGATAACACCTTTTGGCACATTGTAATTAGTAAGGAATTGTTCGAATTCCTCCAGTTTCATTGGTAGGTATACGTTGAGTTCTTCGACTATTTTCTCCAGTTCTTCTTTTGCTGGGAAAAGTTTCCTAAGAGAATCGCGTTTCTTAGATACATCCTGAGTCGAGTAATTTAGCTGCAACAATATATTTCCCTCGCCACTAACAGTGTCTATTATCTCGCTCAACGTATAAGGGAAGTCAAAAAGCCTAACTTCAACTTTTCCGAAAAGCGAAGGTAATGAATCATTATTCGTAGAAGAAATGAGCTTTTTAACCTTTTTTTTCCTAACTAAATGTGAAATTATCAGTCTCTGGAATGGTTCGAGTTGAGATGAGTAGAAGACAGTATCTCTGCTTGATATACGCTTTATGTAATTATTGAAAAACACTTCTACTGAATTGTGTGTTGAAAATAGATAAACCAGGGCAGAATTAGAATTATTCAAAGATTTTGGTTGATTTCTCTTATCTTCGATTGAAAAATCACTCCTCCCGCCAATTTCATAAATCGGGAGATTACTTTCAAATTTATAAAGCGTTGTGAAAAACGCAGTTTTCCCAAATCTTCTTAAAACTTTTTCGTAAAGATTCGGGTCAAAGTTCCTCAAAAACTGAATTTCATTTAGTACAATAAAATCAAAATCAGAAATTTGGTCTAGAAATTTTTCTGCGTAAACGGCGTTCGTTACCAAATGTCTTCCTATGACACGATTGATAGAATTTGCAAGGGTCAGTCCTGGGATATTGTGCCTTTGCAGGCTTTCGTAGACATGCATTGCTTCCGTGCTTGAAGGATTAACAATAAGAGTTCTTCCCTTTCTCATCAAATGGAAGAAAAACGCATTTCTGTACGGTATATCGAAACGTATCAATGCCGGCCTCTTAATTTCAGCAAGTTCAGCAATGCGCGGCAATCTTTGGTATATGTCATCTTCTATCCGTTGATGGTCATAATCCTCTTCTCTTTGCTGTCGCCAGTTTGATATAAACGAATGTATAAACGTCCTGTCAGCTATGTCTTCATCGTTAACATGTGTCACTTTTAAGTCTATTAAGTTCAATTGTAAACCGCTTTCTCCCATTCTCAGATTGCCAACGACATCCATTCTAAGAAATTGTGGTTGCAACCCATATAGTTCAGATGGTTGAATTTTCAACCCAAAACCTACACCTTCTATGCTTTTGTTGTTACCCTTCAACGTCACTCGGACATTGTAACCAGTTTCACCGAAGATTTTAAATCTTTCAACAGCACTGTTTTGAATTAGAAACACTGGTTCTGGGTTACCGTGTCCATATGGCTCAAGTAATTCAATAGCTCTTATAATACCATCATTAATCTCATCAATTGTTATTTTCTCATCTATCATAACAACAGGCTCAACTTTTACATCGCCTTCAGTTATATGCGTTTTAATTGCCTCTATCAGTTCTGGTATCTTCTCTTCTTTTAGACTAAAACCTAATGCCATTGTGTGACCACCAAAATCTTCAAAAATGTCTCTGAACCTTTCGAGAAGCTCTATAATATTTACTCCTTGAACACTCCTTGCGGAGCCTCTTGCAACACCATCTTCTTCAATAGAGATAACCATAACTGGTTTGTTATACAGATGAACAAGTCTTGTAGCGACTATTCCAATAACGCCTAAGTGCCATCCGCGACCGTACGCAACAATAATTGGAAGTGAACTGAGGCCTTTTTCTTCAACCATTTGAACTGCTTCATTGTATATCTTTGCTTCAATGCTTTGCCTTGTTACGTTGTAACCCAACAACAATTCAGCAAGTTCGGTAGCACTGGCTTCGTCCTTCGTTATGATTAGCTTGAACGCATCGTCAGGTGAATCAAGCCTTCCAGCAGCGTTGAGTTTTGGAGCTATTCTATAGCCGATATCACGTGAGCTTATCATAGATATTCCAAGCTTTTGTACCAAACGAACAATACCAAGCTTTGCGGTATTGTTTAATCTTCTAAGCCCTTCCTTTACTATATAACGGTTTTCATCAAGCAATTCCACCATGTCAGCAACAGTTCCCAACGCCACGAGGTCAAGCAATTCATCAACGACCGCCGGATGAATGTTAAGCCTTTCAGCCAATGCAGATACCAGTTTATAAGCGACTCCAACACCAGCGAATTCTCTGAATGGATATTCTTCATCATGACGTTTGGGGTTAACAATAGCATCCGCATTTGGAAGGGTTTCTTTAGGTTGGTGGTGGTCAGTAATCACAACTTTCATTCCCAATTCTTTGGCTTTTTCAACAGCTTCGAATGCTGTAATTCCACAATCTACAGTTAAGAGAACTCTTGCACCATTTTTATAGGCCTCTTCTACAAATTGTGACTGGATGCCGTAACCGTCATCTGCGCGCTTAGGGATAAAATAATCCACGTCCCAACCATTTTCCAAAAGGAAAGTGTATAATACTGCGGTTCCAGTTATACCGTCAACATCATAATCTCCATGAACAACAACTTTGTCACGGTTATCCCTTGCTCTTAGCAAAATCTCCGTTGCTTTGTCCATGTCTTTCATTAGAAATGGTGAACGCAATATCTTTCTTGTCGGATACAAGAAATTTCTAGCCTCTTCAGAGGTCTTTATACCCCTAAGCACCAGCAGTTTTGCTACTAAACGATCAACTTCCAGCTCCCTAACAAGCTGGTTAACAAGCGCCTCATCAACTTCTCTTATCTCCCATTTCATCAGCCCCTCAACCTTTCTGTGTCAGATTATTTTAATTCTACTTTGAATTTTACCACAAAATCAGGAGTTTTGGGCATGTAACAAGGTTAAATTTCAGAAAAAAATCTGGAATTCTTAGTTCGCTTTACGAATTACATGTGTTATAATCATTCTGAATACCGTGTATCCCAGAATAACTTGGAGGTGAAAGTGGTATGAAAAAGCTAATAAAGGGAGGAACGCTTGTAACAATAGCATCCGGAACTTTTATTGGTGATATTCTTATAGAAAACGGAAAGATAGCAAAGATAGCAAAGTCCATAAAATTGAAAGATAAAAACGTAGAAATCATCGATGCAGCGGGGAAATACATCTTACCAGGTTTCATTGATGCGCACTCACACATTGGGCTTTTTGAAGAAGGCATAGGTTTCATGCAGGACGGAAATGAAATGACTGACCCTGTAACCCCGGAGGTTCGAGCAATAGATGCTTTCAATCCGTATGATGTTGCAATCAAACGAGCACTCAATGGTGGCTTCACAACTGTGATGATTCTTCCCGGAAGTGCGAATGTCATTGGCGGTCAAGGTGCAATTATAAAGTTCAAATCGCACATTGTCGATTACTGTATCGTGAAATCACCGGCTGGTCTAAAAATGGCAACAGGGGAAAACCCAAAGCGCGTTTACGGAGAAATGAAGAAGATGCCTTCCACCAGATTAGGAATAGCTGCAGTTATGAGGAACTACTTTATGAAAGTCCAAGATTATATGGAGAAAAAGAAAAGAGCATTAGAGAAAGATGGTGTCTTTCTTGATAGAGACCCAAAACTCGAGGTTGGAGAGCTCGTACTTAAGGGAGAAATTCCAGCAAGAGTACACGCCCATAGGGCACAAGATATAGTAACGGCTATCCGCATAGCTAAGGAGTTTGGTTTTAAAATAGTTATCGAACACGGTACAGAGGCGTATAAGGTAGTTGATTACCTTGTAGAGAACAACGTTCCTGTTGTAGTCGGTCCGCACGACTTCAGAACTAAGGTGGAGTTAAAAGACCTAACCTACGAGAATGTAAGAATTCTCAACGAAAAAGGTGTTTTAACAGCCATAATGGTTGACCATCCTGTGATACACCTTGAGTTTGCGAACGTTCATGCAGCGTTAGCTATGAAATATGGTGCAAAGAAGGAAGATTTGCTAAAAATGTTAACTATAAACCCTGCAAAGATACTCGGTATAGATGACAGAGTAGGGTCGCTCGAGGTTGGAAAAGATGCAGATATAGTCATATGGAATAACGACCCGTTCTTACCGCAGGCACGTGTTGAAAAAGTGTTTATAGAAGGTCAGGAAATAAAATGGTGGGGTGAGTGAAGAACAATGGTTACGACCAAAGCAAAAGTATTCATAACATATGCAATTCCTGATAAAGGTATAAATATGC